>CAVYFO010000022.1:0-461397 GCA_963767755.1 uncultured Acidobacteriota bacterium
AGTCCCCGAATTACACAGTCCTTGTGCCCTTTCCCCTCAGCGGGACGAACTCAATCTTGATTCCTCTGTTAAGCGCGCGAGCCAGTCTTGCAAGCGTACCGAGCGTCACATTCTTCGGCGACGTTTCAATCAGCGAGATTTTTGACGTGTTCATGCCCGCCCGTGCCGCAAGCTGTGTCTGGTTTAGGTTCTGCTCTTCTCGCAGCCGCGCGATCTGAATACCCACCTCCAGATGCGCGAGTTCCTTTTCGACCAGCTTCCGCATCTCCGGGTCCTGCATCTGCCGCTTAAAATAGCGATCCAAACGTGTAGCCATTGTTTCTCTCCCCTCTAGTCCTTGTCCGGCTTCTTCGATTTTTCTCTTTTGTTGGCCGCCAGCCTTTGGGCGTGATCGCTCATTCTGGCTTCAGCCTTCTGGATGTCGTACTTTTCCAATTTCTCTGTGTCCTTCACAACTCCATGCAACAACTTAAATTCCTGGTCAGCATCCGCGAAGTACAGAATACTTGAGCCGCGTCTTCCCAAATCGCGTTCTGAGTTCTCGCACCTTTCCTTCAACTTACGAGGAGTAGGGGAAAGGCAGCGTAGGCCCGTACTCTTTCAACTTCTCAATCAGCCCAAGGACCTTGGCTCGCTGCTTCTTTGGCAGGCCGTCCAGGAAGTCTTCTAAGGGCGCATTGCCCTGGGCGTCCTCGTAGAAGTCCACCCTCCATGCCATGACTTATACGATATGCCTTATAAGTCATAACGTCAAGCGCACAAAAGACCGGAATCTGGGGCGCCGTCCTATCTTGGAGTGCGGGAGCCCTGCTCCCGCCTTTGAGCATGATGACCAGGAAAAAGCTTGCGCCTTTCAGCACACCAGGCGCGCGCGCTTTTGTTTTCTCCGTGATTTCTCCTGACAAGTGATGCGCAATCGCTCAGTCCTCTTGCAGTTCCATCTCCCCCGTTCCGCAATTCCCCCTTTTTGCCGTAAACTTCCAAGACGGGTGGCACATCCTAAATTCCCTGGAATGATTTTGAATCTGAATTTTCTTGTCCGGGTTAGCCCACTCTTTCAGTCTTGGTTCTTGAAAGGGTGGGCCGCCCCTTTTCCCGCATGCACGATTTCGTCTTGAAAACGGTGGGTGCCGCCCGCGCCGGTTCTGCGTGTGCGGGTTACATTTGTTCTGCTGTCGTGCGATTGCACTTTTCGGAACACTTTCTCCCTGCCCAGTGAGATGATTGGCCGTCGATCAAGAGAAGCACGATGGCTACCGCCTCTGAAAGCGTGATTGTCCAGGATCCTGACATCCACAGCGGAGAACTAGTTTTTCGCGGCACCCGCGTCCCTTTTCAGACGCTGCTTGATTATTTGGAAGGCGGAGAAACGTTGGATGAATTCCTGAAACAATATCCTGGAGTGGCCCGCGAGCAAGCCATCGCCGCCTTGGAAGAGGCTAAGTCCCTTCTCTTGGCTCGCTTCGGCAAATGAAGATCCTCGTTGACGAATGCCTTCCCGGCGAACTCAGGGGAACTGTAGCGGCCGTGGCCACGAGTGCCAAACAGTACGAAGAGCCGGACCTCAGGGCCCTCATCCGCGCTTTCCCGCCGTCTGGAACGCGTCTCTCTGCTCCCGAGCGCCGTGAAATATGTGGATGATATCCACGCATCCGCGCGTCTTGCGGTAATAGATAAGATAGCACGGTAAATTTGTTCTAAGGGCCGCCGCGGAAATTGTATGACTGGCGGTTCCCGTCATCATTCCACTGTGCTGCGCGATCGTTTTTGATTCCTCAGCCGACCAGCAGGTCTTCGGCAGCGCAGAGCCTTGCTGGCGCGCCCATAGGTGTTCCCTCTGCGGCGCACCAGGAGTCCAGGAAGAAGTGGGTCGTTCCTTTCCCATGACGCCGATTCCACGTGACAGGGGGCGTAGAGTTCTCGCTCATCCGCAGGTAGTCGAATACCAAACGCACGTTGCGCGTCAGACGTCGCATCTTCTCCGCCACGTTCCCTCGGCCCTTGGATTTGAGCACCCCGATGGCGAAAATCAGTGAAGCTGGTGGGTGACGTTTTCCGGGCCATGGCCGGTGCGGATGCGACTGCGGTCCTCATCATAGTTCCAGTCGATCATGTAGTGGCAACTCTCGATCGCCCAGTGCCCGCGGTTGACCCGCGAGCACGCGTTGCGGACCGGCTTGTTCCGCCGGGCGGCTGGTGAGGCCGTAGGAGATTTGCAGAGAAGGCTTGCCCGTCTTCTTGTTCGCGCTGTGCCGCTCAATGACGAACGCTTGGCCCACATGAGGAAAATCGAGATACCCGTTGAGTTCCGTGGTCGTCCAGATCTTGCGCGTTTCGATGCGTCCGTGGTCCGCCGGGGTAGGCTCGACAAAATGCGGTTGGCCGCGATCCCGAAAATAGAACTCCAAGGCTTCCAGAAGACCGGGTTGGTTTCCTTTCACCGTGAAAGAGTAGTGGGCCTGGCGCTTCTCGACCAGGTAAGTCGCCAGTTCGCGTTGGGTCAGCAGGGCATCGGCACTGACATCTTTCCCCTCAATATCGATGGAATCCAGCAGCGGGATCGCCGTCTTGATCTCGTTCTTCCGCCGTTCCACCTCTTCCTTGGCCTTCCCCTCTACGGGCAGGGTACCGACTTTTTTTGGGTGTAGCAGATCTTGCTTTGCTGACCGACCACACTCATCACGTGCGTTTGCCGGCCTTGCTCATCCAGAGCGTTGCACATGGTCTTGCCATCGATCGCCAGACTTTCATCCCCTGCGCCATAGCGTTGGTTCCAGCGTTGCAAAGCGCCATCCAGATCGGCGGGCGTGACGCGGATGAGCACGTTGCGGATGCTGGACTCGCTGGGCACCACATACTGGCCCTGTTCACGACGGCAACCGAAGCGCCCCTCATTTCTGCCCCAGGCTTTTGGGCCCAATCGGAAATGGCCTTGTACCCGCGCATCCCGCAGAGTACGGCCCCCGCGGCTATCCCCACGACGGTGGACAAACGATGTCGCCGCCCTTGCGTCCGGCGCGGATCGGGAATCTGCGAAAAGAACGAAGGGAGAGAGCGCATCTGATCAGCGGTGAGCCTCATGCTCGTGCCTCCTAGGCGATACGGTGGGAAAAGAATCGCGCCGCACAAGACTGTGCGGGCGTCGCACCGCAGCGGTTGGAGAAAAACCATCTTGGGAGATTGCGCCTTGGCCGTGTATCCCGCGTGGGTCCGGCGAAACCCTCGGGTGTTCCCTACACAATCCAGTTCGCCGCCCGGTACACCGTCCCGCGATGACGCTGCGGGTCGACAAAGGTTTCCAGCAACACCACACCGTGCCCGAACGCTTCTTCCCAATCCCTCCCCAAACGCCTTCGACAGAGAGCGAGAAGGCGCGACCCCCAATTGAACAGGTGCCAGTCGGGAAAAATCAGAAAGCGGCTATTGTTGACCACCAGTTTCAAGCGGCCATAGTGCTGGCGCAGGGTCCAACCAATCCAGCCATCGCGCGGGGCGCACTTCAGTGCCGAGGCCGAAAAGCTCAACAGCGCAACCCATTGCTCCCGCCAGCTCGCCACGTACCACAGCGTTTCTCCGATCTTGGGCAAATGGCCCAGGTAGTGGTGCTCGCGCATGAGTTCCTGGTAGCGGGGCTGTTCGTCGAACGAACCAGCCGGACCACCGTCTCGCGGAGTTCCGGACGCCATGCAGAGTCAACCTTCTCGGGATGCATTGCGCCGTGAGCATACTGAAGCGGAACAGAAAAGTTCAGAGCAAACTATAACTATTTATGTTTTATGGTCGTTAAGTGCCTGGATAAATCCACCCTGGATAAGATAGCTCCCTGCTGGAAAACACTTAACGCCTCTAGCCATCTCATCCGCGCCCCGGCCCGCGGGGGATATTCCCCAAGCAGCCAAAACCGCTCCGTGATCCTGTCCACGACTCGGTCCGCAATCTCCGCACTCACCCGGTTGGCCCAATACAGAAAAATCTCGTCCAGGTCCCGCTCTGCGCCCGCTGAAATACGGTAGCGCATTACTTGCTCGGCGTTTGCTTCGCAGCAGCTTGCGCCCGCGCGCCTCACCCCATCCGCGAGCTTCCTCAGCCCTTCTCGTCCCTCGTACTCGGTCAATTCTCCCGCCTCGAGGTTTGCGATGCCCTCGCGAACACGCCTGCGAACCGCGTCAAGCTGCTCCTTCGTTAGGTCGGTCAGGATGTCTTCCGCACTGGGCTTCGCCAGCCGCAGCGCGCGCTGGTCTTCTTCCTCCATGCGGCGCAAGGCGTCACGAACCACTTCGCTGGCATTGTTATATCGCCCGCTCTTGACCTTCTTCCGGACGTAGCCGGCGAGCTGATCCGTGATCGAGACGTTCATTTGGTCCACGACTGGCCTCTTCGCTCCCATCCTCGCTGTTCCAAATCTATTCGCGCCATCCACGAATGTCAAACTCTGACATCCTCACTTTGTGCTTCCATAGCCGCACAAACGCTGACGCGCCCGTCGGCTAATCGACTGGAAGACAACCACTGGTCGCTATCCAGATGACCCACACGGACTGCTTTCGCTCGATCCTCAGTTAATCTGCTATTCATGGATCACCGGTATTTCCGATGTTGCGTTTGTGGTGTTCGTGCGAAAACATCAGCCCGAAATCCAGTATCTGAAGGCATCGATCTCAGAAGATCAACGCCGGGAATTCGGTTGCCTCGTTGAAACAACGGCTGGCCAAATCGAATCCGGTCGGTTTGCTTCTCACAGCGGTATCCGTTTTCCCCAGAACGGTTGCCTTAGCTGCTCCCATCTGGGGCTTTGTCTCAATAACCAGCAACTTGTCGATGCAAATCTTATCCGCAAAGCGGGAGCGAGCGACCTTAATTGGCTTGACGAGCTTGTGGACTAACGGGCAAAGGGCCGTGCTGCCAGAAATCAACCACCGCCGGGCCCTTACTGTGCTGAGCAAAATCGACGAGATTTTGTCCTGGGAGAAAACCAAAGAGCGGGAGAAAGATGTACATTTTGTCGAATTAGGCCAGTGTCTGTGCGAGGTCCGTGCGAAACAGTATTGGAGGGTAGAGCGATTGAACTCGTTCGACGAATTTCTCGAACGACGCTTTCCCGGGTCCCGCCGCAAGGCTTATTACTTGATGGCGATCCACGAGAGATTGACGCGAATCCCAAAGCAACAGCTTCGGGAGGTTGGCTGGAGCAAAGCCATCGAGTTGGTCAAAGTGGCGCGCCGTGACGGCGAGGGCTTTGACAGTGCAACCTGGTTGCACAGAGCCAAAGAGATGCCAAAAGAAGGATTCAAGAACGAAGTCCAACGACATCTTACGGGCAAAGATACAGATGTCTGGGAAATCATCTATTTCAAACTCTATAAGAGTCAGATCCCGGTGGTTGAGCAAGCCCTTGAAGCGTCTGCGTTGATGCTGGGCAGTGATAAGTCCCGTGGTTATTGCCTGGAGATGATCTGCGCCGACTTTCTTGCAGGCTCAAATCTGCAGGAAGAAGAGCCCGAAGCCTTGATGTTGTCCTTGCGCGGGCTCTACGACTTGCTTCCGCGCGAGCTGCAATGTGGCTTTCTAAAAGGGATTGAAGCAACTCCATGTCGGGATTAGGGCCAAAACGACGTCGCATACGGCTCAAAGCGGGCTCGTATAAGCAACTTTGCGTGCAGGTTCTAAGGCGAGATGGGTGGCGTTGTCAGGATTGCGGTGCGACTAGCAACCTACAGGTCCATCATCAAAAAGCACGTGGCCGCCTCGGGGATGATAGCGCCGAAAACCTGATCACGCTTTGTGCTGGATGCCATGAGCGCCAACACAGGAAAAAGCTTAATCATGTTCTTGCGAAATGAGGGAGTTACGACTCAAACAGAAATCTCGCAGCGGCCAAGAGAAAGAAGGATTAAATCGTCTTCTTTGATACCCAGGCGAAAGGCAACCCTAGGCATGGCAATTCTCCTCGAGAAAGCCCGTGATGAATCCGCGTTTCAAGGAAACGTAACGACAGCAACACTGTATCCGCCCAGAATCACCCTGTCCGCGCCCAGTCTAGTCGCCTTAGACGGTTGCGATCCGGTGCTCATGTCCACGAATTCCAACCTCGCGCCCGATGCGCCGGACATGTCAATCGTGATTTGTCGCTCGCGCTTATTTACAAGCAACACGCGGTGTTTGTCAGCGCGCGTCACGATCGGTAGTGCGTAAACGTCAGGATTGTTGAAGGAAGTTTCCACAATTTTATCGCCCGGCCCAAAGTTGTCTTTCAGCAGCCGCAGAACCCAAAATCTTGCATTTGGCTTGCCCGTCTCCCAATCCACCATGGACACGCTCGGGAATTGCGTAGGATACCCAACGAGTTGCGATTCGCCGGCAACGTCGATTCCAAGCCGGGATAATTCGCCAAAAATGTATGCGTACATCGCCCCTGCGAGATGCCAGTATGAGTTGGGTATCGGCTTTTCGACATGACCCGGTTCGCCCTGCGACAGGTCCTCGGCGGAAATTGCGCCGATCTCATTAATCATCGTCCCGGTTTCGGGAGAAAGCCGCTGCCGTATCGCTTCGATGTAACGAACCACATTCAAAAAACCATCTGCCTGGGCGAAAAATGTATATTGTTCAATGTCCGGAGTCTCGCCGGAATTCGGAACGGCGTAGAAATGGTAAGAGATGTAGTCGAGAGGCACGCCTTCCTTGTGATTCTTGTGTTCTAGGAAATATTCGAAAAAATGCGGATTTTGCGATGGGGCAGCCAGTGCCGCACCCACAAACTTGGTGCTTGGTTCGACTCCACGCATGGCCGCGACCACGGAATCGTAAATCTTCGTATACGTTTCGACGGACATCTGGTGTTCGAAATCCACCTCGTTGAGTACCTCCCAGTAGGGAATCGAGTAGTGGTAGCCCGATTCGTGCTTCTTCTCGAGTTCGTCTGTGAAACTTCCCTTCGTATACCACGCTAGGAGGCGGGCGTAGTAATCTCCCACCTCGTGTGCGCTTGGATCGCGCAGCTCGGTTCCTTGCTCGTAATTCCATGTGACCTGGTTGGGGTCCCTCGGGTAAGTGACCGGTTTGTCGGTCTTGTACATCCACTGGGGAATCGTACTGAAGTTCAGAATAACGGCGTGACCCTTGGTAGCATCAAGAAAATCAATCGTCATCGGATCAATGATTGAAAAATCCCAAGAAGTTTTGCCATCGACGGGGGGCTCGAGCTCCGCGACTCCTAACTTAGGATAGGGAAGCCATGGAACATAGCGGACATAGTCGGCCTGCAAATCATGCAGTGCGCGAAAAGCATTGTCGTGGACGGAAGTTCCGCGACGCAGAGGTGGATTTACCACCACCTGGAGTGTGGGCGTGGTTTTTGAGACTCGAAGCACCTTGTCCCAGCGCACGGCTAACTTAGACGCATCCGGCGCTTGGCAATGGGAAAAAGACGAAACGAGTAGGCAGAGAAGCAGGCTCACGGACATCTTGCTGCACAGTCTGAAAATCAAACGCCATCCTCCCTCATTCGGATTCATTCACGCTGCGGTCATGACAGCCAGACTATATTCCCCTTCCCCAGTGCTTTCAATAATCACAACCATGGCGTCGAAGTTTTATGTGCTATAACTCTCCGGCGTCGCTGATGAGTGCGCAGTTGCTCCGGAGGCGCTGATCATGGACGGGCAACAGGGCGATGGATTCACTATCGGATTGTTTGGCATCGGCCTGGATGCTTACTGGCCTCAATTTGCCGGGCTCGAAGAACGGTTAAAGGGCTACATCGCGCGCGCCGCCCAACTCATCGGGCAGTCCGGCGTAAGCGTTGTAAATCTTGGTTTAATTGATACAGCCGAAAAGGCATTTGCTGCCGGACATCAGCTGCGGCAGGCAGATGTTGATCTGATTTTTCTTTATATAACAACTTACGCCCTTTCCTCTACCGTGCTTCCCGTTGTGCGACGAGCCAAAGTTCCTGTCATTCTCCTGAATTTAGCTCCCGGCGCCGCCATCGACTACGACTCCTTTAATAAGATGGGCGACCGCACCAAGATGACCGGCGAATGGTTAGCGTATTGTCAGGCCTGCTCGGTTCCGGAGATCGCCAACGTCTTAAATCGCTGCCGCATTCCGTTTTTCCAGGTGACAGGGATGCTCGAAAATGACGCCGCCGCCCGAAAAGAAATTGAAGAGTGGATCGATGCGGGCCGTGTGGTGCATCAAATGGAACACAACCGCCTCGGCATTATGGGCCACTACTACAACGGAATGCTCGATATTTATTCCGATTTGACGCAGCAATGTGCATTTTTTGGAGGCCACATTGAAATCGTCGAAGTAGACGAACTCGCGGAGTTGCGCACGAGAGTTTCCAAAGAGGAGGTCAGTGCGCGGGTCCGGCATTTCCGCGAGGGGTTCGACGTACAAGCGGACTGCGCAGCGCTTGAGTTGGACCGCGCCGCTCGCACTTCGGTTGCGCTGGATCGTGTCGTGGAGATTCACAAATTAGGGTCTCTCGCCTATTACTACAAGGGAGTGGGAGACAATGAAAACGCGGATGCCATCAGCTCCATCATCCTCGGCGCCACTCTGCTGACGGCAAGAGGAATTCCCGTGGCTGGTGAGTGCGAGATCAAAAACGCTCAGGCCATGAAAATTATGGATGGTTTCGGAGTCGGCGGTTCCTTCACGGAGTATTATGCCGTCGATTTCAACGACGATGTAATCCTCATGGGACACGATGGACCAGGCCACATCGCCATCGCTCAGGGCAGGGCCAAGGTTCGCCCGTTGAGCGTGTATCACGGCAAAGTCGGACGCGGGCTGTCCGTCGAGATGTCCGTCAAGCATGGTCCCGTAACGTTGCTTGCGGTTGTTCAGAGGGCTGACGGAATACTCAAATTACTGGCGGCCGAGGCCATTTCTGAACCGGGCCCCATTCTGGAAATTGGCAACACCAACAGCCGGTATCGCTTTCCGATGGGAGCGAGAAATTTCATGAACGCTTGGAACGCCGAGGGCCCTGCGCATCATTGCGCCATCGGCATTGGCCACATCTCTAGAAAACTAGTAAAGCTTGGGCATCTGCTGGGAATGGAATGTACGGTGATCGGGTGATGTCGATGCGTGTTGGGTAATTCTTATTTTTTGCGTAGAGCGCCAGTCCCTTGGGAGCGAAGCCAACTTTTCGAATGAGAATGGGGGACGACGGGACTCATGCCCGCGGCCTCCGGCATGGCGGCGCACAATCATTTGGTAAAGGCTTGAAACTCGGCGGCCAGGATGGCCACAAGTGTCGCGCTTCGGAGCGTGCCCCGGAGCCGTGTGAGAGTCCAGCAAATCAGTATACTAAACAACTCACCCAACGTTCAGAAATGCCGTACTACATCGGAATACTTGCGTTGTCAGGCCATACAACCATTTAATCTATTGCTTCTCTGCCCCAAAATGAGTACTTGTTTAGCGCGTAGGGACAGTTAAGTCCAAAGGCTTGGGCTGAGAAGCACAGATTAGCTTTTGAAGAACAGAAGAAGCGGAGCGGAGTTGCTGACGGCAAGTTTGCAGAATGCTTACGAGAATGCTTTGCGTGTGCGCTCCGCGCGAGGTTCGATTCCCGCCCCAGACTTTGCGGGTCACCACCATCGGCCGGATGGCCTGTTCGGCTCGCCAGTTCGTCGCCTCCAGACCGGGACATCTCAAGAAGGTGAATAGAGCCTCCCGCTCCCGCAACAGATGGTTGGCCAAACGGCGATTCTGCGGTGAGCGATAGCGCCGTTCCAAGGTCCGATCCATCCGCACTTCCAATCTTCCCCGGGCCACCGCTAATCCGTGTTCGCTGATCTGTCGTTGCTGGCGACGATCGCGCAGCTGCAAAGATTCCTGCAAGATGGTTTCGACGGTGCGCGGGAATTCCGCTTCCCCACTTCTCGCCACCAGAATCATCTCCCGGCAGCGCCGCAGCAGGTGCGCTAAGCAGGTTTGGTGCAGAGCGTGGATAAACTGACGATAGATGCTCCACCCGTCGCGCACCAAGAATCCTGCAAAATCCGCTCCCAACACCATAGCTGCTTGTTCGAATCCGCGGCCTGGCTGAATGCTATAGACGGTGACCTGCGAAGTGCTGAAGGCCCACATCCACCATAGCTCTCCACCCACTCTCCAACCAGTTTCATCCGGGGTTACACTCGCACTGCGGCGAACCTCTTCTACCAACGCGTTATAGGTTGGTTCCGCTTGACTCGCCACCCGCGCTAGGGCCTGGCACAAGCCGCCGCGACTCACCTGTAATCCGAAGGCTTGCTGGAGCACCGTGGCCGTCTTGCCGTAGGGCAGTCCTAAACCTTTGTTGAGTTGCGTGGCCAGCGCCAACGCTCGCGGTCCGAGTTGCGAGGCAGCACTGCCCAGGGCATCCGAGGTTTGCCGTGGATGTCGCCCCTGCACTCGCCGTCGGCAACACCTACAGCGCCCGATAGAAATGCGAAACTCAATGAGCTGGACCCGCGGTTCCGGAATCTCGGTTTGGAACTGCGAAACGGTCTCGCACTCTTCCAACCCACCTCCGCATCGCGGACAGCGGGCCGGCAGCGGTACTTCCACGATTTCATCGACTTGATCGGGGAGGGGCCGACGATAGCGGCGCCCATACTGCTTTCCTGCTTTGCGTCCGGGTTTTTGAGGATGACCTTTGGGTTTCTGCCGCGAGAAGGGGGCCGCTTGTCGCTTCGCGGCTCGAAGAGCCTCTTCCAACAGCCGCCGCAGACGTTCGTTTTCTTTCTTCAATACTTCAATTTCTTGCTCGAGCCGCGCGAACTCTTCTGCGGTATGCTCTTCTGCCACACCGACAAAATAACCACTTCACGGATGCAGACAACTACATTTTTGAGAAAAAGTGTCTAGACGCTAAACAAATACCAAAATGGTTCGACGCCAAGTCCGTAATCTTGAGGTCAGAACAACGTTATGGTACACCAGAAAAAAACCAAATCAGAAATCACAGCTTAGGTTGACGGTTGCTCTCCAACACTAGGACGTGGTTATCCCCAAGAATCGAATCACCGGGGAACAACGAAGCTGTGATTCGAAATGTCCAAGCGATAGATTTACGCGAGAGCTGGTACCCGTTTGGCGGAAACACCAAGTGCTCTCGCAAGCGTACTCCTGCCCGCGTAAGAAATTGACGACGAAACAAGTCCCAGAAGATCGGAGAAATGTGCGTAGGCTCGCTAAATTCGTCCATTGTGCGAATCTTCCCAGTGAGCAAAAACTTTACGCGAGCGGGAAGCGAATCGACGTTGGGTGTTGTGATCACTGCAATTCCCCTCGGAGTAAGCAAACGCCCGATGTTGCGGAGGAAACCGATGGGACTTTCGACGTGTTCGATGACCTCGATAGCCGTAACTAAGTCGAAGGAAGCGGGACCGAGTTCGGAGGCGAAGTCATTTTGATCAAAATCGAGCACGACATGAGGGAGGTCGGCTTCGAATCCTTCTGCACTGCGATCCACGGCCAGAACATCGCATCCGAGAGAATGCAGGCGTGCGGCCATGGCACCGGGACCAGAACCCAAGTCGGCAGCACGAACACCAGGATGTGCATATCCTGCGAGTGCTCGTTCCGCAACGAATTCATGGAGACCTTTGTTGGTTGTCGTGTGCATTTAAGTTAAGCTGCGGCACAAGGTTGCAAGTAGAGCCACACTCTCTTGTATCATACTGATCTGCCCGCAAAAAGTTTGCTCCCTCAAGACGCTCCGAGGCAGTTCGCGCGTGAAGTCATGAAGCGAACAATCGACCGTTGTTCCAAAACTCCCATCCCCTTGTATCGAGTCAAAGATCAGGCCAAGAGACGATCACCGAGCAGGTTGTAGCAGTCATTCAGGATCGCTGAAAGGAGAATGTACCGAGATATGCAGTCCGAAACCAGCACGGCTTATCCTCGCGTCTCCAAGACACCGACTTCAACTACAAAAGTTTCTCGGCGCTCGTTTCCAACTGACGCCACGGTGACTACTATTCTAAGCGGCGTTCCGGGAGCGCTTGCGGCACAGCAAGGGGTCGATTGTAGGCATTCACCGCCATCCGCCCGCGCAGATTTCCGTGACTTTATTCGATTTCCGGACAAAGTAACAATTTACTCGCGCCTGACCGATCCGGTGCCACTCACTCGTTCGCAGAGCGAATGGCGCGGCAACGAAAACGATGCGAAGAGCGTCATCAGGACGCGTGAATTGGCGATCCATGTTCGCTCGCCTGGGATGTCCGTCAGATACATCCATCTGCGCTGGGAAGTATTGGTGGCAACCAGGCTGCATGTCCTGGGACACCACTTGGAGCGCAGCTATGACGACCTGGGTTGGCGCAACATCATTCCGGAGCGCGTGATCCCGAGGTATTTCGCAACCGACGATGGTTGCGCATGCTCGTATGGTGTGAAGACGGCCCCTAGCTCCCTCTGCTTCTGGCAACTCGATCCCGAAGGTGGATCGCTATGGCTGAATTTGAGCAATGAGGCGGGCGTACAGCTCGGTCAGCGCATTTTGACTTCTGCGCTGATTGTGACGCGGAAGGGCACTGCAGGGGAGGAACCGATGCACGCGCTCCGCGAATTCTGCCGACAGGTGTGTTCTCGGCCGACCCCAGCATCGTAGCCCATTTAAGGTGCAAACGACTGGTATCGCGCCAGGGTAACAACACCGCGAAGCAGATCCTGAACGACGCTAATTTCGTCGCCGAGCTATCAGCCTCATACAGGGTGCGGCCGTTCTCCGTCTCCGTCATTGACATGGGCTGGGCAACCGGTGCTCCGGCCTTCCTCAACATGCCCGAACTGGCCAATCAAATTTGGCAGCGCAAAATTCGGCCCCGGGATCTGGATACGTCCGCTGGAGGCTTCAGCGCGTTCGGACGCAGAGCTCGTCCTATCCGGTCTTCGATTCGGCAAGCAGAAAGGCCGCGCGCGAGAATTAGCGTACGACCCCACGATTCCAGAGGCTCAGGTAGAGGTGCTAGCTAAGGTGAAGCAGGGAGTGGATTGGGGATTCGAACTACTGAAACATGATTTCTCGACATACGACCTGTTGGGGAGCTGGGGATTTGAGATGGGCGCTGAGCCAACTAACCCGGGCTTGTCCTTTCACGACCAGAGCCGCACCAACGCGGAGATCGTTGTCGATCTTCATCAACGCATCCGCGAGAGCTACGACAAAGGCACACTAATCCTCCGCTGCAACACCATTGGGCATCTGAGGTCAGGGATGTTTCGATATCCAGCGCACTGGATACGATACCAGCGGTAACGTCTGGAAGAGAACCCGCCGCATGGGGGTCAACACTCTCGCTTTCCGCCTGCCACAACACCAAAAGTTTTTTGAGCCGGATGCCGACCGTGTGGGCATTTCTGCAGCAGTGCCGTGGGAGGTCAATCGCCAGTGGTTTGACCTGCTCGCGCACAGCCGGACCGCGCTATTCATCTCCCCAGGCGAGGGGGCGCGCGTGCCCGAACATGCGCAAAGGATTCGGCGTGCCTTTCAATTGGCGGCGAGCGGCGGAGACGGCGCACAACCGGTCGGCTATTTACGGGAAAGCACGCAACAGATTTGGACCACAGAGGGGCATGCCAATTCGGCCGACCCTCGGAAACTCCGCTACAACTGGTGTATGAATACGGGCGCGTTTCCGTTTGCCGTCTAGCTTCCCCTAGCTGCATTCGCAGTTATCGAGCCACATGCTGGTTCATTGGCGACTGAGATCTACATCCGGATCGCCAATCCCGATCCAACCATAGCGGAGTGTTAACAAGACAAACAAAATTCAAAAAGGGATAATGCTTCAATCTCGAACGGCGAATTATTCTCAGGAGCAAGCGTGTTTTGCTCGGTCAGAACGCTCTTGCGATTTTCCGTGTATGTAGTGATCGAGATTGGTTTGCATTCATTAAGGATGCTCGCCTTTCAAAGCCGTCGTTCGTGGAGTCGTAAGGTTTGGCCACTTCGCCTCAGCCATCTTCGCGTAAATCGGAACGCCTTCTCCTGGTGCTCTTTCTCCTTTCTCTCCCCATGCTCAATCCCTGGGTGCGCGGAGATGGCGTCGGCTATTACGCTTACGCACGCGCTCCGCTGATCCAGCACAATCTCGATTTCACGCCCGATTACCAGCATGCCAACGAAAGCTTCCGCGAAAATCGTCTCGACAAAAACGGCCAGCCCATCCCTGAATTCCGCACGCGCACCGGCCATCTCGATAACCATTTCACCGTTGGCCCCGCCATTCTGTGGTCTCCCTTCCTTCTCCTCGCCCACGCCAGCGTGCTGCTTGCTCGGTCGCTGGGTTCCGCGGTTCCCGCGGACGGCTTTTCCACGCCATATCGCATCGCCATGGCCCTGGCCACCGCCCTCTATGGCTTTCTCGGCCTCCTGATTTCGTTTCGTCTCGCGCGCAAATACGTTGATGAACGATGGGCCCTGCTCGCCACTCTCGCGATCTGGTGGGCCAGTTCGCTTCCGGTTTACATCTATTTCAATCCCTCCTGGTCCCACGCCCAATCCGCTTTCGTCGTCGCGCTTTTCCTGTGGTATTGGGACCGCACCCGCGGCTCCCGCACCCTCGTCCAATGGATCGTCCTCGGCGCCATCAGCGGCTTGATGCTCGACGTCTACTACGCCAACGCCATGCTGTTAATCATCCTGCCCTTCGAAGCCCTGCGTGAATATGCAGCAGCGTTCCGCGGCGCGTCGTCCATCCCAGCGCACGTTTCGCAGCCTGCCCCGCCGGACGCGCCGGGCAGCGTATCTCCGCCGTCCCCCCCAGAGGTTTTAGACCCCCCGAACACGCCGAAACTTTCACAACTTCTGGCGCGGCATTTCGCCTTTGCCTTCACCCTTTTGATTTGTATGCTTCCCACCTTCATCGCGCACTACATCGTCTACGGCGGCGCCTTCGAAACGGGCTACGTGCACATCAGCGACTGGTACTGGAAATCGCCATATCTTTTTTCCATCCTATTTTCTTCCGACCATGGCCTGCTTTCCTGGACTCCGATATTGCTTTTCGCTCTGATTGGCCTAGTGGCATTCTGGCGCAGCGTGCCCCGCGTGGGGACCCTGTTCTTGGTGGAAGTGCTCGCTTTTTATTATTTCATCGCCTGCTACCCCGATTGGGCCGGCATCTCTTCCTACGGCAACCGCTTTTTTGTCTCACTCACCCCGCTTTTTATTCTCGGCCTAGCCGTTTTTCTAGAGCGGTTCACGCGCGTCCTTCGAACGCGCCGCGCCGCCCTCTGGGCCGCCTCCGTCTTTCTTACCTGCTTCGCGTTGTGGAACGCCGGCTTAATTTTCCAGTGGGGCACCCACCTCATCCCCGCGCGTGGCCCCATCTCCTTCTCGCAAATGATTCGAAATCAATTCCTTGTCGTCCCGCGCCGAATTACAACACAATTCGAATCGTATCTCTTCCGTCGCAAAGCCCTGATGCACCAAATCGAGCAGCGCGACCTCGAACAGCTCAAGACAAATCCTCCGCCATCCTGAGTGTTCCTTCATCGTTCTTGTAACGCAGGCGATTGAAAGCTGATGTTCAGCGCGCCTTGAAACACGACCCAACGGCAGCGTCGCGAGGCGCCTGCATCTCTGCTAATCTAATCGAGGATTAATCCAGCTCTCTTGGAGTTTCACGAAGACTCGATGGCTTCGGTGACCGCATCCGCTTCACCTCTCCCAGCGCAGCCTGTTGCGCCTGTCACGGTGCGGATTGAGCCGCCGCACGGCTGGCTCGATCTGCGGCTCGGCGAGGTGTGGGCTTATCGCGAGCTGCTGTACTTCTTCGTGTGGCGAGACGTAAAGGTTCGATACAAGCAGACGGCTATCGGGGTGACGTGGGTGGTGTTGCAGCCGCTGATGACGATGGGAGTCTTTACATTATTCTTTGGGAGGCTGGCCAAATTGCCGTCGGACGGACTGTCCTACCCCGTTTTCTACTTTACGGCTCTGGTGCCGTGGAGCTACTTCGCGACGGCGCTGCAATCCTGTACTTCCGTGGTGGTAGACAACCAGAGGGTGATCACCAAGGTATTTTTCCCACGGTTGGTGCTCCCTGTTTCCGCGGTGATTTCCGGTCTGGTGGATTTTTCGATAGGGTGCGCAGTGCTTGGCATTGTTCTCAGCATTTATCACATCCGTCCTGGGCTGGCGGTGTTGTGGCTGCCGCTGCTGCTGCTGCTCGCAGTGCTAACGGCGCTGGGGGTCGGGCTATGGGTGGCGGCGCTGAACGCGCTGTACCGCGACGTGAAATATGTGGTGCCATTTTTGGTGCAATTCTGGATGTTTGCCTCGCCGGTGGCGTACCCGTCGTCGCTGGTGCCGCGGCGGTGGCAGTGGCTGTACGGACTGAACCCGATGGTGGGGGTGATTGACGGGTTCCGGTGGACGCTGACGGGCCACGGCCAGGCGCCGGGGCCGTTGCTGCTGGCTTCGGCAGCCGCCGTTGCGTTCGTTCTCATAGGCGGCCTTTTTTTCTTTCAGCGTATGGAAGGCGCAATTGCAGACCGAGTGTAATACATGACTCAAGCCGTCATTTGCGGAGAAGGACTGGGGAAGCGGTACCGGCGCGGGTTGACGGTGGACGCGGGGCTGCGGCATGCGATGGAGCGGTTTGTGAAGTCGCCGCTATCGGCGTTTCGGAAGAAGGACGAGACGTTCTGGGCGTTGAAGGATGTTTCGCTCGAAGTGCATGAGGGCGAGGTGCTGGGGCTGATCGGGCGAAACGGGGCGGGCAAGACCACACTGCTGAAAATTCTTTCGCGGATTACAAAGCCAACGACAGGATGGGCGGAGATCCGCGGGCGGGTCGGTTCGCTGCTCGAGGTGGGCACGGGATTCCATCCGGAGCTGACGGGGCGGGAGAACACGTTCCTGAGCGGGGCGATCCTGGGAATGGGCAAAAGCGAGATTGCGCGGAAGTTCGACGAAATTGTGGCATTCGCGGAGCTGGAGAAGTTCATCGATACGCCAGTGAAGCATTATTCGAGCGGGATGTATGTACGGCTGGCGTTTGCGGTTGCGGCGCATCTGGAGCCGGAGATTTTGCTGGTGGATGAAGTGCTGGCGGTGGGGGACATCACGTTTCAGAAAAAGTGTCTGGGGAAAATGGGGGATGTGGCACGGGCGGGGCGGACGGTGGTGCTTGTCAGCCACAATATGGCGGCGATCAACGCGCTATCCACCAGGGTCGTCATGATGAAGGATGGCGGCATCGTCTTCAATGGACCGACGTCCGAGGCTACGACGCGTTATTATTCGGAATCGCTGGAAGTGGCGGAGGGCGGAGCCAGCCTGCTGGACCGCGTGCGCGAGGGGAATGGAAAGGCGCGGTTTTCGGCGGTTTCAATTCAGGCGCTGGGTCCATCGGGACGCGTGGACGTGGCGTATCCGGGATGCGACCTTGAGGTAGAATTTGAGATTGAATGCCGCGCTGAAATTACCGGAGCGAATGCTGCAATGATCTTTTACGATATGAATGGCTACCGAGTGATCGACACGAACACGGCGCAGAAGGGCGAGTTTGTGAGTATGGCAGCAGGTCAAAGGGCGCGGGCGCGGTTCTTGCTTCATGATGTGCTGCTAAAACCCGGGAAATATTTCGTAGGACTGTTTTTGGGGAGAGACATGATGGAGGTCATAGACCACCTCGAACACGCTATCACCCTCGACATTGCGGAGGGCGAAGAGACCAGCCAGCACGTCAGGATATTTCCGGGCTTGTATCTTTGCAGGTTTGAAGAGGAAGTAAGAGTGAGCGGGCCGTCACTATGAGATGGGTCCTTGATCTGTGGAATCGGTATCAGCGGCGCCGCATCAGGAATCTGGTTCTTCCCTACACCCTCGTTGGTTCTGGGCGGGTTAATCATCTTTATGCTTTGGCTCAGCAGATCGAGAAAGAGCGCGTGCCAGGCGACGTCGTAGAATGCGGCGTCTGTAACGGGGGCACGGCGGCAGTCCTTGCTCGTTTCGCCTCGCGGTCGCGTATGAGCCGGACCGTCTGGTTGTTCGATTCCTTTCAAGGAATGCCGCTGGTGACCAAAGAGGATGGGATCAATTTCGACGGTGAGACGGCGGAGTCGCACATCGGAAAGGAACTCGGCGATCCTGCGCGCGTGAATGAGGTTCTGCGGAAGGTCCGTGCAAATATGGGGCGGGTGCGCATCGTGCCTGGATGGTTTCAGGAGACCTTAACGTCCTGCAATGCAAAGGAAATTGCGATGCTCAATATCGACGCGGATTGGTATGAGTCCGTTAAACTTTGTCTCGAAACTTTCTATGACCGGGTGTCTCCAGGCGGTTTTGTGTGCTTTGACGACTATGGGCATTGGCCTGGCTGCAAAACTGCTGTGGATGAATTCTTTCAAACGCGCCGGTTGCCGTACAAATTGGTTTTTGTGGACTACGCTGCCTGCTGGTTCCAAAAAAGCTAGGCCGACTGGGCCAGATTCTGTGTATGTGAGGGCAGTCAGAGCGTGAGAATCGTCCATATCAATACTTTCGACTGTTTGGGGGGGGCCTCTCGCGCTGCGCATCGACTGCACGATGGATTGCTTCGCATTGGTCAGGAATCTCGGATGTTCGTGGCTCAAAAAAGTGGCAATGAGCCATCCGTCGTCTGTTATGAACCACCTCGCGATATAGTTAGCCGCCTTAAGCGGGCGGTGCGCCGGAAAATCATCTCCCGCGACATTCGGAGATACACCCCGACAGCCCCGGATGGGACTTCCTTTTTTACCCACGACCAGACCATGTACGGCGGAGACCCGTGGCAGCATCTGCCCGAGAATGATTTGATTCAGCTGCACTTCGTCTCTCAATTCGTTGACTATCAGGCGTTCTTCTCCGCGCTTCCGCAAGACAAACCTCTCGTCTGGACCATGCATGGTATGGAAGCCATCACGGGCGGATGCCACTATGATTGCGGCTGCGGAAAGTTCGCTCAGGAGTGCGGGGCCTGCCCGCAGTTTGGGTCGCAATCGCCTCTCGATCTAACGCGAAAGGTGTGGCGCCGAAAGAGCGATAGTTATAAGAATTTAGGGCAAGATCAATTGCACATCGTCAGCCCGAGCCGCTGGCTCGACAAAGAGGTGCGCCGGAGTTCGCTCCTCTCGCGCTTCCAGTGCTCTGTCATTCCGTATGGCTTGGACACGGAAGTGTTCGCCCCCAGGGAGCAACGGGTCGCTCGTGAGATCTTGAGGATCCCCTCCGACGCGAGGGTCGTTCTCTTTGTCGCCAACGGAGTGAATGATCCGCGGAAGGGGCTTCGCTTTCTTGCACAAGCGATTCAGGGCCTTGGGACGGCTCACAATGTGTTCTTGCTTTCCGTGGGAACTGGTCGCCCACCTGACTTTCAGGGGCTCCCGCATATCCATATTCAAGGGCTGGAAAACGATGGGATACTGTCTTGTGTTTATAGCGCCGCCGACGTTTTCGCGGTACCGTCGCAGGAGGACAACTTACCGAACACCATTCTCGAGTCGATGTCATGCGGAATTCCTGTTGTCGGCTTTAGTGTTGGGGGAATTCCTGACGCTGTGCGCCCCGGGACGACTGGGTTGCTAGCCCGCGTGGGTGATGTCACCGAACTCAGGAGCGCGATATGGGAGGTGCTCGAGAATGACGGTAAGCGCGTCGAAATGTCGGCAAATTGTCGAAAGATCGCGCTGCAAGAGTACGGTCTGGAAATCCAGGCGCGGCGCTATATGCAGCTGTACGAGGACCTTTTGAAGAAAATGGCTACGAGGGCGTCTCATACTCCATGACATCCAGTGCAAACTCGATGGAGAGGTCTCTGAGGGCGCGTGTAAAGCAGTTTGTGTACAGACCCTGGCGAGAAAAGCTCAAGCGGCTACGGTTACGATGGCTCGAAACGTTTCCATGGTTTCCTTTGCCTATGCGGCTTCCCTTTGGCGTTTGGTGGCTTGCGCGCAATGACCACATAAGCCGACCCATGATTGAGGGCCAATTTGAGACTGGTGAGCTCAATTTTGTCTGCCAGTTCCTCCGGCCTGGTATGGTGGTCCTCGACATTGGTGCAAATCACGGTTTATATACTCTTCTCGCTTCTAAACGCGTCGGCCCCACTGGAAAGATAATTGCGTTTGAACCCTCGCTTAGGGAGAGAAAAGCATTGCGTCTCCACCTGGTTTTGAATCGGTGCCAGAACGTGATTGTTCAAGACTTGGCGCTTGGCAACGAGAGCGGCGAATGCCAGTTGTATGTTGTTGAAGACCGGGCAGCCGGATGCAACAGTCTCAGGCCCCCGGTAGTAGATGCTAAGACCTCTCTCGCTAGTGTCCGTGTGGCTCGCCTAGATGAGGTACTGCTCAGTCAGAACATCGATAGAGTGGATTTCATTAAGCTCGACGTTGAGGGGGCCGAGCTTGATGTTCTGAAGGGCGCACTTAGGCTACTGCGGACCGTGCCGCGTCCAGTCCTCCTCGTAGAGGTCTATGACATCCGCACGCAACCCTGGGGTTATAAAGCGCGGGACATTGTGGAATTCCTTGATCAGAATCGGTATCGGTGGTTTGAACTGTTGGGCGACGGCTGTATCCGATCGGTTGCGCCGCATCTTCAGGCGTACGACGCGAATCTCGTTGCGATTCCTGAGGAGAGTCCGAGTCTTGAAGTTCGGAACGGAGAGGTGACCGAAAATGTTTGAACGTCGCCTTGTGCCGATCTATTTGCCTCGTGGGATGTGGGCGGGGTTGCGGCGTGTGAAGAGGGTGCTTTCGCCTCCGGTTGAGCAAGAGTTAACGATCGACCTTTCTGGCGACCGCGAAATCGAGTGGTCTTATATCGCGTCTCGGATGGCGCCTGGCAACGGTTCCGTGCTCGATTTTGGTGCTGGCTGCGGCACCATGAGCATCCACGCCTTGCAAAAGGGTTACCGGGTTGTCGCGCTGGATCTGGAGGATAACCATTTCCACTGGTCGCATCCTAATTTGAATAGAGTTCAAGGCGACCTGCTCAAGCTTGATCTGCCAAAGGGGTCCTTCGATTATGTCCTGAATTGCTCAACCGTCGAGCATGTGGGGTTGACCGGTCGTTATGGTGTCTCCGTGAAGGAGAGCAATGGTGACTTCGAAGCCATGGGCAAGCTCCGCAGTCTTCTCAAGCCTTCGGGCAAAATGATAATGACAGTTCCTTGCGGCCAGGATGCCGTAGTCGTTCCCATGCACCGGGTCTACGGACAGAAAAGGCTCCCCGGACTTCTCAAAGGATATGAAATCGAGGAACAATGCTATTGGGTGAAGGGGTGCGATAACCGCTGGCACTCAGCGGACCGTGAGTCTGCGCTTTCCTACGTTCCTACAATCCATGCGACGATGCCAGCATGCTGCACTTATGCCCTAGCCTGTTTCGTGCTTAGGGTTTCAGGTAATCAAGACGATTCGGGCGCTCGGGGTGTCGGCCTTGGTGAATTTAGTTAAGCCGCCTACCACTGAACGCCAGGATAAAGGCTACCCATGCGCATCGCGCGATAGGCATCTTGCGCAGCGATTTGCATTTTCCAAACCGTCTGGGGAGTCGTGCCCGGCGCGATTTCGTAAACGGCCGCGTTGTCAGTGCCCATCAAAGTATCGCACTCATCGTACTCAGTATTGCCATTCTTTAGGACTTCGGCGTTCCCGCCAAACCAGGAATAGTCCGCTGTGGTGGGATTGAATGTGAGTGTTGCGCTGAAGGCAGTTTCATCGAGCATGAAGTTGGGAACGGTGCTAAAACAAGCGACAGGTTGGCCCGTGCCGCATGTGCCGTCAGCGACGTCGACAACGCCGCGATCATCACCGTTATCGAAGAGAGTCAGGCCGAACTGACCGCTGGTGTTTGTGGTGGTGAAGGAGGGGCCGTGCTGGGCAAAGAACCAGTCGGTGGCGGTCGTGTCAGGCGAACCATCGGCGTTCAGGAGCGTGAAGTTCGCGACGTCCGCACCTGTATCGCTCGGGAGCACGGCGCCTAGCTTCCAGATGGCGTCTCCGGTCCCATTTCCGTTTTGGTAGGGAATCTTGGCGAGCCAATTTTGATGACGCATAGAGATGATGAGATTGCCGTCGGTTGGCGAGTAAAGGATAGCATTGGTGTGCATCCAGTCCGGATACATGTAGGGACGGCGGTTGGTGTCAAAATGGTTGAACTCGTTCCAAGCCCAGACGGGCTGCGGCGTGTGATTGGGATTATTGCCGCCGACGTTTTCCATGTCGCCGAGGTCGATGATGACGTCGCCGGTCGGCGTCGTACCATCAGCGAGGGTCTCCGTGGTGCTGGCGATGACGATGATATGGCCGTTGGGAAGAACAACGAAGTCGTGGTGCGTTCCGATTACGGTGACGTTGCACTCGGCGCAAGTGGCCGCGGCGAGTGCGGTGTTGAGTTGGGCGGCCGTCATTTGCCATATAAGATTGCCGCCGAGATCAACCTCTTGCATCACTCCACTCGCGCCATCGGGCTGGCTGCTGAAATTTATGAGGAAATGGCCGTTCGAGAGCAACTTGACTGGGTTGGGACCGGCCCCGCCGGGAAGCGAGGGAGCGTAAGCCCAAAGAACATTGCCGGACAAATCCGTAACGGCAGATTCGGTGACCTTTCCGCTTCCACCGACCACAGTGACCGTATCGATAAGTTCGACACCACTCTGGGGAGTCATGCCAGTCGTAGTTGTGGTGGTGATAATGGGCACTGTATTAGCGGGCAGAGCGCTGGTGGTGAAGGTGAAGTCGGAGTCGGTGAACGAGGTGCCGTCGGTGAATTCGATGAGGCCCTGCATGTGGTAGAGAGTGGATTGCTTCATGCCGGCGACGTAGAGAGAAACAGGGGAACCGAGAGTGGCGTTCGGCTGAGTCCAAGTGTTGAAACCGTAGTTGGTGGTGAGGCCGAACTGGACGCTGACAGAGGCGGGAGAAGGAGGGGTGACGGCGTATTGAGCGACCTGGACGTTGTTGGTGTTGGTGAAGGCGCCGGGAGCGACGACGTTGATGGTGGCGGTGGCGGACTTGGTGGGGTCGGTCTTGCTGGTGGCGGTGACGATGGCGAAAAAGCTTGAGGCGCCGCCGGGACCGCTGTAGTCGCCGCCGGTGCTGATCGTCCCGGGCGAGGCGATGACGGCAGGGCTCCCCAAGAATGGTGCGCCAGCGACCGAAAAGGTGACGCCGTTGGGGTCGCCCGTAGCGTTGAATTGGAGACTCTGGTTGACTCCCATGGCGGAAGCGGGGGGAGTGAGAGTGACGGCGATGGGATTGGCGGTGCCGCTGACGTTGATGACTTGGGGAGAGTTGGGGGCGTTGTCCGCGATGGTGACGGTTTCGGAGAGCTGGCCGGAAGCGACAGGCACGAAAGTGACGGAAATGGTGCACGTACCCTGGAAGGAGACGGAGCCGCTGCAGTTATTTGTGTTGGCGAAATCAGCGACATTGCTGCCGCCGAAAGTGACGGAGGAGATGTTGAGAGCGCCAGACCCAGTGTTCGTGACAGTGATGATGGTAGCGGTGCTAGTGGCACCCTGGGAGATGGCGGGGAAGGTGACGGGGCTCGGGGCAATCGTCACGGCAGGCTGGGCAGGCGGCGGGGGCGGAGCTTGATAGCCACCACCGCAGCCAGCAGCCAAGAAAAACAAAGAAAGAACACAAATCGAGCGAGCAGGCATTCCCAAGAGTTGATTTTTGTCCAAGTGAGGATTCCCCTGAGCGAGAATTTTGGAGGGACTGAGACCCCGCATATTATTAACACACTTGGTGAAAAAAGTTCCCAGCTTTTTTGCTTTTTTGGCTGGAAAACGGAACGCTGGGCGGGGACCTCATGTGACAACACAACTAGCATCGCCGGACGAAGACTCCTAAGATTCGAATTTTGTGGCACTTCCCGCCGAGCGAACCGAAGAAATTGTGCGCCTGCTGGAGGAACCCCATGCTCAGTGCTGAAGGCCGGCCCCGCAAGCGTCGGATACCGTTCGACGCTTCTGCAACCTGGGCTGTTGCATGGTCTAAAACGGAACGACTGCTGCTATCATTCCCAGGGGGCTCAAATAGAGCCTCACAAACGGGAGGCAGCGCACTCGTCCACGTCAGACCTCTGGCGTGTGCCGCTTGGTTCCTCACAGCCGGCGATGATGCTCACGTTTTTCACGACCGCCAAGCCGTTTATAGGACACAGCGGTGTCATCCAGAGAAACGCGTTAAAGAGCTGGACGCTGCTACATGCGGAAGTGGAGGTTGTCCTCTTTGGCAACGACCAAGGAGCCGCCGAAGTAGCAGAGGAACTGGGAATTCGCCACGAGCCTGACGTTGAAAAGAACAACCTTGGAACCAATCGCGTCGACTATATGTTTAACCGCGCACAAGAGATTGCGCGGCACGACTTCCTTTGCTACTCAAATTGCGACATCATTTTTCTGCCGGATTTCCCGCGCGCACTCGAGCAACTGAAAGAGCAGCATTCGAGGTTCCTCGCGCTGGGACGCCGCTGGGACACGGATATTACGCAGCCACTCGATTTCTCAGCGCCGGATTGGACGGACAAGACACGCAAACAGGCACTTGCGGAAAACAAGCAACGCCCGGCATGGTTCATCGATTATTTCGCATTTTCCCGGGGTCTCTTTGGATCGGACCTGCTGCCTCTTCTCATCGGCCGCGCCGGCTGGGACAACTGGATGGTCTGGAAGGGGATTGCGTCCGGAGGCCCGGTCGTTGATGTCTCAAAGTCCGTGGTTGCGGTTCATCAAAACCACGACTATCTCCACCATCCGAAAGGCAAAGCAGGCGTTTACGACGGCGAGGAAGCTAAACTTAATTTCCGCCTGGCGGGGGGTTGGAAACACATGCGCACAATCGCGGATGCCCCGCTGATATTGTCTTCAAATCGCTTAAAGACCAACTGGAGACGATTCGGAAACACCTTCCGGCGGAATCCAACTCTTCCCTGGTACTCCGATGCACTCTCTTTTGCATGGTACCCCGTTTGGTTTTTTTTCCTCGACATTACACGTCCTTTACGGTCAGCCCTGGGTCTCCGGTCAAAAACTTCCCAAGAGCCCAGCAAGAAGGGGTGATCCTTACGGTTTTCCCAAAAGATGTTTTATTTCACTGCCAAGCGCCCGCATAATCGAGAAATGATGCGGCAGCCGCGCGTGACGATCCTCATCGACACCTTTAATTATGGACATTTCATCGAAGAGGCCATTGACAGTGTACTAGCACAGGATTTTCCCGCTGAACAAACCGAAGTTTTGGTGGTGGACGATGGTTCGACGGATGACACAGCCGAACGCGTCAAGAAGTATGGCTCGCGGGTTCAGTACTTCTATAAACCGAATGGCGGACAAGGCTCGGCGGTGAACTTTGGTGTGGCGAAAGCCACGGGCCGGATCATCGCCTTGCTCGATGCGGACGACTACTGGCTGCCCGGAAAGGTGCGCCGAATTGTAGCGGAGTTCGATGCGCATCCGGCAGCCGGGATGGTTCATCATCGGCAGAAAGAACTGGACACCCGGACTGGCGAGCTTCGCGACGGCGCTTTCACGCCTTTAAACGGCAACTTAGCGGCTACTAAGGAATCAATCCTCACCTTCAATCCCACGGCGATGTCGAGCGTTGCCTTCCGCAAGTCCGTTCTGGAGGGAGTTTTGCCGATTCCGGAAGCCATTACGATTCAAGCTGACGGTTATATTCAGGCGCTTGCTCTTTTCCTTGCGCCGGTTGCCGCTATCGATGAACCCCTCGGCGTATACCGGTTTCACGGCTCGAACCTATACTTTCTCTCGCGGGCAGAGAAGGATAAAGAAAAGGACAGGGAGAGGCGAAAGAGACGAGCGGTGACGCTCCGCGCGATTGTCGAAGGGCTAGGGGAATGGTTTCGCGCGCATGACTATGACTTGGCTCAGCCTGCTGTGCGTGCGACCCTGAGCCGCTGGAAGACGCTCCTCGAACGCGAAGAGTTTGCCATCACGCCCCCGGGGCGTATCCGCTTCTTTCGGCATCTTCTGGAATCCAATCGGAATCATCTTAGTTTGATGACTGGGCGGCTGAGGTTGATCAATTATTTTAACGCGGTGGGTTCGTTGGTCGTCGGATACAAACACTTTCACCGCCTCGATGAATGCCGCGAATACCTGACGCGCCGAGTACGCGCCCGATCTGGCAAGGGCACCGTGCCGCCATTTTCGTAAGGAAACTATGTGGCGAAGTTATTGTAGGGAATATGGACAAGAACCATTTTGCTTTTGTTGGCGTGAGGGGGCGTGAAAATCTTGGCTGTTAACGAAGCGGCCACAAAGAACCATGGAAAGAGCATTTATTCGTATTCTCGAGCGCAGCTTATACAATGAAGAAGTATTCCCACTAGATTAATATAAACCTGGCACTCGAGGCCGTTAGAAAATAAGAGGCAATAAAGATCGCATATGAAACGTGCACTGGTTACCGGAATCACGGGGCAAGACGGCTCCTATCTCGCGGAACTACTTCTTTCCAAAGGCTACGAAGTCCACGGAATCATCCGCCGGGCGAGCACGTTCAATACGAAGCGCATTGACCACATTTATCAGGATCCCAATCAGCCGAGCACCCGGCTCTTCTTGCATCACGGCGATCTCTCGAGCACCGAATGGGTGCTGAATTTGGTTTACAGCTTCGCGCCCGATGAACTGTACCACCTCGCAGCACAGAGCCACGTACGAGTTAGTTTTGACATGCCAGAGTATACGGGCGACGTAACGGGGCTCGGCACGATGCGATTGCTGGAAGCGATTCGGCGGGCCGGGTGCAAGACGCGGTTCTACCAGGCGTCGAGTTCGGAGATGTTTGGATCGGCAAAGCCGCCGCAGAGCGAAATGACACTCTTTGAGCCGCGCAGCCCGTATGCCGTGGCAAAACTGTATGCCTATTGGATGACGCGGATTTACCGTGAGGGTTACCAGATGTTCGCGAGCAACGGGATTTTGTTCAATCACGAAAGCCCGCGGCGCGGCGAGACGTTTGTGACGAGGAAAATAACGCGGGCGGTCGCGGCGATCGTGGCGGGCAAGCAGGACACTTTGTTTCTGGGGAATCTCGAGGCACGGCGCGATTGGGGTTATGCGCCGGAGTATGTGGAAGCGATTTGGAAAATGCTGCAGAGGGATACGGCCGAAGATATCGTGATTGGAACAGGAGAGGCGCATTCGGTGCGCGAATTTGTGGAGGAAGCATTTTCGTATGCGGGACTGGACTGGCGCAAACACATAAAAACCTCGGAACGATACATGAGACCGCTAGAGGTGGACTGCCTGATTGCGGATACGCGAAAGGCGCGGGAGAAACTTGGGTGGGAAGCGCGGATTGGCTTCAGCGATTTGGTGGCGATTATGGTTGATGCGGATTTGGAGGCGGCGGGGCTCACGCCGGTTGGGCGCGGAAAAGCGATCCTGGAAAAGAAATTCAGCCACTGGAATCACTGGCACAACTCGGTAACGCGGGTGATGGAAGCGGTGGAAGGGCAAGCTTCGCAGAATTGAGGGGCACGGAATGGGTTTTTGGGAAAATCGGCGCGTCGTGCTGAGCGGAGGGAATGGATTCCTCGGATCGTTCGTGGTGGAGAAATTGCGGGCGGCGGGTTGCCGGGATATAACGACTCCACATAGCCGGGAGTACGACCTGCGGGAGAAGGCGGAGGCACTGCGGTTATACAAGGAGGCGCGGCCGGACGTTTTCATCCATCTGGCGGCTGTGGTGGGAGGAATCGGTGCGAACCGCGCTAACCCTGGGAGATTTTTCTACGACAATGCCGTGATGGGGATTAATGCCATCGAAGCGGGGCGTCTGGCGGGCGTCGAGAAATTTGTTTGCGCTGGAACGATTTGTTCGTATCCAAAATTTACGCCAGTGCCGTTTCGCGAAGAGAATTTCTGGGATGGCTACCCAGAAGAGACGAATGCGCCGTACGGGCTGGCGAAGAAAATGCTGCTAGTGCAGCTGCAGGCTTACCGGCAGCAGTATGGGTTCAACGGGATTTATCTGACGCCGGTGAATTTGTACGGGCCGCGGGATAATTTTGATCTGGAGAGCTCACACGTGATCCCTGCGCTGATCCGGAAATGCTGGGAAGCGAGACAAGCGCGGGCGGCGGAAATCACGGCGTGGGGGACGGGCAACGCGACGCGGGAATTTTTATATGCAGAGGATGCCGCGGAAGCCATCGTTGTCGCAGCCGAGAAGTACGAGAAACCAGGACTTGTAAATTTAGGATCGGGCGAAGAGATCAGTGTGCATGATCTCTTGGAACTGATTGGCTTTCTGGTGGGGTTCGAGGGCGCCGTGCGATGGGATGCGACGAAGCCTGACGGACAACCACGGCGGTGTCTAGATACTTCTCGAGCGCTCGCCGAGTTTGGGTGGCGAGCTAAGACGCCGCTTCGGGAGGGTCTACGAAAAACCATTGCCTGGTATGAAGAAGAAGCTGACAGCAAGTCGCGCACCAGTGCAGTGTGAAGGTTGAGAGGACTACCAGACGAGTCTCTCTTCTTACCGGTTTGCTCGATAACAGTTCTTCCGGACACCCGTGCCAAAGAAAAGACCAGCATGGCGAAGATGTCGTAGACTTGACTAGGGGACATCCGCGCGCTGGCACGAGCTTTTTTGAAGAGAATCAAGTGGCCAGCCGACGTTTGCTAGCAGATGGCAAAACCTTTAGTTAGCATACTCATTGATACGTATAACCACGAAAAGTTCATCGAGCAGGCGATCGTCAGCGCGTTGGAGCAGGATTTTCCGGCTGCAGAACGGGAAATTATTGTTGTAGACGACGGATCGGGTGATGGCACGCCGGAAGTCGTTCGAAAGTTTGAGCCGCAGGTGCGGCTGATTCGCAAGCCAAATGGAGGACAAGCATCGGCATTTAACGTGGGGATCCCGGAATGCAAAGGCGAGATTGTTTCATTTCTTGACGGTGACGATTGGTGGGTTCCCAACAAAGTCCGACTTGCTGTTGGCGAACTTGAGAAAAACGCGGAGCTGGGGGCCGTCGGTCACGGTCAGTACGAGGTGTACGCCGACGGGCGTCCTCTCGGCGTCGTAGTTCCAGAAAAAGACACAGTGCTCCATTTGCAGGACTTGCCGACCGCTCTTCTTTTCACTCACCTGCGTTGTTTCCTCGGGACCACGAAGATCACCATTCGTAAGAAACTTCTCGATCAGATCCTCCCGTTCCCGGAGGAATTAGTCATTGAGGCCGACGAGTACATGTTTACGCTTGCTCCCGCATTGGCTCCTGCCCTCGTATTGGACAAGCCTCTTTTTTATTACCGCTTTCACGAAGGTAATCTCTTTCAACACTCCGAGAAGGATCATAAGAAGACAAGACGAAAACAGAGAGTTCTGGAAGTATTACTGCAATGCTTGCCCCCGCGGCTTCGTGCCCTAGGCATTCGTGACGAGATCGTTGCCATCGTCATGGAGCCTATTTGCGTCGATGCAGGTCGCATGCGCCTCGGGCTCGATGGCGGGATGCCTTGGGAGACCTATCGCATCGAGAAGGCAGCCTATCACTACAGCTACATGGAACCACCGATCGGCTACCGTTTATTCAAAGCCCTTGTCCTTGGTGCAACTCTGGTCTTGCCTCCGCGCAGTTTTTACAAAATTCAGCAATGGTATGGATCAAATGGACTTCGCCGTTTTCGGGATAGGATCGGCAGACCAACTAGTGCTGCACCAATTGTTGAGCAACGGCCAAGAGATAAATGACAAAAGTTTCTACGGCTCGCTAACAGGAGGACAAGTTCGATTCATAAGAATCTGAAACCGACTGGGTAGCTCTACCGCGTTTTAATTTGGATGGTTTAGCAGTCTATTCGTGCAATAGGACGGCATATCCGGTCGTGAATCATTCGGTTTTGCCGCGGACTTTCGATCGTGATATGCGTCTGATCTATCATGTGAAATCAGTGCTGTCCCATTAAAAGTCGAATAGATTCAACTGGATGCAGGGTTCGGCATCTGTGATCTCGTCGCTGAAGTTGGAAAACCCCTCTAGAATTGGGTTTTTTTCGAAAACGGTGACGCTGAGAATCTGCAGAATTTTGTACAGGCTCAGGTCCAGCCCCAGTTGCTTTTTGACAATGGCCACGAGCACGTAAACCGATAAGGCCACCCAAGCTTGGGTCTTCACCGCGTTCTCCGAGGTGCCGTAGAAAGCCTTGATGCGCAGGTGCTGTTTGATCCAGCGAAAAAACAATTCCACTTTCCAACGTGCCCGGTACAACTGGGTGATAGTCAAAGCGGGAAGGAGAAAATTGTTGGTCAGGAAGGTCAGTCGGGAATCTCTCTCGGCATCGAAATAGTGGATGCGCCGCAAGGGATCGGGATAGCGCGGTGCAGTTCGCACGCCGGTCAGCAGAATGGTTTGGTCGCTGCGCAATCCTGCCGAGCGTTTGACGGGACGTGAGCTGCGACGGTAGAACTGCATATTCTTTTTGGCGCGAGTGACGAAGAAGGCACAAGCTAGGGCCAAGACATACAGGCGAGCGAAGTCCACATAACCGCGATCGAACAAGTAAAACGCTCCGGCTTCGGGAAGCAACTGGTCCAAAATGTTCACGTCGTGAACTTGGCCACCGGTCACATAAACATTGGTCGGAATGCTGCCCCGCAGATCCAGCAGCGTGTGCAGTTTCACCGCGCTCTTGCGGCGGCGAAATTTTCCCCACGGGAAAAGCGACAGACACAAATCGATGGTCGTGGAGTCGAGGGCATACACGGTCTCGGACAGTTCCACTCCAAAAGATTCTCCACGGTACAGGTCGCGAGCGGCGGCAATCAAGACTTGGGCGAAATCGGCGTAGATTCGCCAGTCGCGGTGTTCGTTGGCGTGTGCCAACGTGTTGCGAGAAACTTGGCCCCGGAAGCCCATATGATAGAGCTTGGGTTGCTGAGCACGAAGACAAGCTTCGATATCGCGGAGGCTTTCGCGATAAGTGAGCTGAGCAAAGGCCAAACAGAGGAACTGATCCCAGCAGGAGAAATCTTTGACGTAGCGATTGCCGTGGTACCGATCGACGCAAATTTGAAACTGGTAGGTAGGGAGGAATTCCACGAGTTGTGAGAAAACGGTTCGGCCTTGGTTCATCGACTGCCTCCGGAGCAAGCTGGAAAGCAGTAGGATGGCGCCAAAAGAGAAGCAATTAATTGAAATCGAAAAAAGTCACAGAGACCCTTTACTCTCGTTAAATCACGCAGTTACGGTGGACTGCTCGGACTTTCTTGGGACAGCACTGATGTGAAATGTTTCAATGCACCCATTTTCCGACAATACGAACAAGATCCTTGTCGCCGCATCAAAATGGAGCTTGGATGACTGCAGCGAGAGGTTGCGAGTAACGCATCGACCAATTGAAAGTGGACCTGACTTCGGGCTATCCGCTCGGGAATTCGACTCCTCGAAGCTCTCTAGAATCTACCTGGCAACGGTTCCAAAGAGGGACGTACTTCGTAGTGGTGTTGTAGAATATCTGGGTGAACGGATAGCAAATCATCCCCGAATAGAGCAGCAAATGGCCGGGGATGAGCGGCCGTACCGTACTGTTTGGACAGAGCCCAGAATCGGCGTCACAGGAATTAAATCATCGGCGGCAGTCGAAATCGAGCCCTAGAAGAATTGTCTGTTCGAGGGGCAAAAAGCCTGCCAGACCTTTCATGGAGACACGCGCGTGAGCTGCAGTCGGATATCGCTTTGAGGGACCTCCGATCTCAGTTAGAGGGATGTAGCGCCCCAGGTGAATGCTCGTGAAAACGACAGAGTTAATGCGACGAGACTGGGACGAGCGTGCAAAGAAAAACGCATTCCATTACATCGCATCCTGGAGAAAGGAGTGGGACCTCAACTCGTTTCTAACTTCCGGAGAGCAGGACTATCAGAGACTTGTTTTGCCGATGCTCAAGCGCTGCGAGATCGCTCCGTGCGGAAAGGTCATGGTTGAGCTTGGTTGCGGCGCCGGACGAATGACGCCGAATTTCGCCCGCCATTATGAACAAGTCCTAGCACTGGACCTCTCAATGGAAATGTTGCAGCGTGCCCGCCGAGTTCACTCCGAGCAGAGAAACATCCTGTGGCTGCGAACGAGCGGAGCAGATTTGGCGTGTCTTGCAAACGATTCCGCCGACTTCGTCTTCAGCTATCTTGTACTGCAGCACCTCCCGAATGAAGATCTCGTTTTTGCCTATGTCCGCGAGATTCTGCGCACCCTCCGGCCCGGTGGCGCCTTTCTCTTCCAATTTAACGGCAGCGACAGTCCGACGATGAACCTCCGAGGGCGAATAGCATGGGGTATTGTGGATGCGCTTTGGTCCGCCAAGCTGGCTTGGCTCAGCCACGCCGTAGCATCTCTATTTGGATTAGACCCTGCTGCAGCTGGCAAGACCTGGCGCGGCGCAGCGATAGCTGCAGGCCGTGTCGGAGACATTGTGCAATCGAGCGCTGGAGAAATCATTGAAATGTCAGGCGTGAATACTCCGATGACTTGGTGCTGCGGAATCAAGGTGGCCCGTGCCTGAGCCGAGATGCTGACCCTGGGGATCAATTACTCTCAAATGCACGATTCTTCAGCGTGCATCGTGCGAGATGGCGAGTTGCTTTTCGCGGTTGCCGAAGAGCGTCTTAGCCGACTAAAGCACGATGCTAGTTTTCCGAATCTTGCGATCCGTGCATGTCTTGCCTTTGCCAAGTCCGATTCTGGCCAGCTGGACGAAGTATGTTTCGGCTGGCCCGCCCCTGGACCGCTCTTTCGACACGATCTTAAATGCCTTGCGACAAGCCGCATGTCATTCAGCTATCTGAATCTCCTCAATTCTACACGTTATTTCGCAAGTATGTTGCACCAAGGCGGCGGCGCCAAGCTCTTCACGCAGCGCTTCGGCACAGTGAAAGCACGCATGAGGTTCGTGGATCACCACCTCGCGCATGCGCTTAGCTCCTACGCCCACTCTGGCTATGGCGATGCCGCCGTAGTGGTCATGGACGGACGAGGCGCTTGGGAAGCCACATCCATCTGGCGAGGACACAATGGGCAACTTGATCATGTATTGACGATCCCGTTCCCCGACTCGGTGGGATATTTCTACAGCGAGTTCACTGAGTTTCTTGGGTTTCAACGAAACAGCGATGAATGGAAAGTGATGGGGCTTGCACCGTACGGGCAACCGGGGGTGGACCTCAGTGCGTTCATCGATCTCAGCGCTGCGCCTTACCGCGTCCACACTAATAAACTCGTTGCTGGTGGGGCAGCTCCGTTTGCTCATATGGCTTCACTGCTCGGTCCGCCACGCGTTTCGGAAAATGACATCAACAACCGGCACAAGGATATCGCCTACGCGGTGCAAGACGCTTGTGAAACCGCAATGTTAAACGTGGTGCGAATGGCTATTGACAAGACGCGTTGCCATAATCTGTGCCTCGCAGGTGGGGTGGCCCTGAATTCGAAAGCCAACGGGAAAATTCTAGCTGCCGGGGTTGTGGAAAAAATGTTCGTGCAGCCCGCTGCCTCAGATGACGGTGTGGCGCTTGGCGCGGCGCTAGCTCCGTATCTTGATGGTGGCGGCAAGTTGCCGAACAAGCCGATGCGTCACGCCTATCTTGGCCCTTCGTTCGATGATGAGGCGATAGAGCCTGTGTTGGGTACCTACAAGCTGCGATATACGCGCCTGCAAGATCCAGCCGAGACAGCGGCAGAGCTGCTTTCCCAAGGGAAGATTCTGGGCTGGTTTCAGGGACGCATGGAATTTGGTCCGCGCGCTCTAGGCAGCCGCTCGATCCTCGCGGATCCTCGCGATCCGGAAATGATCGCCAAGGTAAATAACGCGGTGAAATTCCGCGAATGGTGGAGACCTTTTGCTCCGTCGCTAAAGAAGGAAGCCGCGGGCGATTATCTCGAGAGCGCAACGGATTCTCCGTTCATGGTCTTGACAGCACAGGTGCGCCCGGAAAAGCGCAGCGTGATCCCCTCCGTCACCCACGTCGACGGCAGTACACGGCCGCAAACCGTAGAGAAAGAGACAAACCCCCTCTACTGGCGTCTCATTGACAAGTTTGGCGAACGCACCGGCGTTCCGGTCCTCATGAACACTTCATTCAATCTTCGCGGCGAAGCCATCGTGCACACGCCGACGGACGCGGTTCGGACTTTCTTCAGCTCAGGCATGGATGCACTGGTCGTAGGCAACCTTCTTGTGAAGAAATAACCTGGAAGCTTCACGGGAGCAGATTTCACAACTGGTATTTGTTTAGCGTCTAGACACTTCTTCTCAAGAATGTAGTTGTCTGCATCCGCGATGCGGTTATTTTGTCGATGTGGCGGAAGAGCATACCGCAGAAAAGATCGCGCAGCTCGAGCAAGAAATTGAAGTATTGAAGAAAGAGAACGAACGTCTGCGGCGGCTGTTGGAAGAGGCGCTACGAGCCGCGAAGCGACAAGCGGCCCCCTTCTCGCGGCAGAAACCCAAAGCCCAGCCCCAAAGACCCGGACGCAAAGCAGGAAAGCAGTATGGGCACCGCTATCGCCGGCCCCTCCCCGATCAAGTCGATGAAATTGTAGAAGTACCACTACCGGCCCGCTGTCCGCGATGCGGAGGCGGGCTGGAAGAGTGCCAGACCGTTTCTCAGTTCCAAACCGAGATTCCGGAACCGCGGGTGCGGCGCATTGAATTTCGCATTTCTGTCGGGCGCTGTAGGCGTTGCCGACGGCGCGTGCAGGGGCGACATCCACGGCAAACCTCGGATGCCCTCGGCAGTGCCTCGTCGCAACTCGGACCGCGAGCGCTGGCGCTGGCTACGCAACTCAATAAAGGTTTAGGACTGCCCTACGGCAAGACGGCCACGGTGCTCCAGCAAGCCTTCGGATTACAGGTGAGTCGCGGCGGCTTGTGCCAGGCCCTGGCGCGGGTGGCGGGTAAAGCGGAACCAACCTATAACGCGTTGGTAGAAGAGGTTCGCCGCAGTGCGAGTGTAACCCCGGACGAAACCGGCTGGAGAGTGGGTGGACAGCTATGGTGGATGTGGGCCTTCAGCACTCCGCAGGTCACCGTCTATAGCATTCAGCCAGGCCGCGGATTCGAACAAGCGGCCCTGGTGTTGGGAGCGGACTTTGCAGGATTCTTGGTGCGCGACGGGTGGAGCATCTATCGTCAGTTTATCCACGCTCTGCACCAAACCTGCTTAGCGCACCTGCTGCGGCGCTGCCGGGAGATGATTCTGGTGGCGAGAAGTGGGGAAGCGGAATTCCCGCGCACCGTCGAAACCATCTTGCAGGAATCTTTGCAGCTGCGCGATCGTCGCCAGCAACGACAGATCAGCGAACACGGATTAGCGGTGGCCCGGGGAAGGTTGGAAGTGCGGATGGATCGGACCTTGGAACGGCGCTATCGCTCACCGCAGAATCGCCGTTTGGCCAACCATCTGTTACGGGAGCGGGAGGCTCTATTTACGTTCCTGAGCTGTCCCGGTCTGGAAGCGACGAACTGGCGAGCCGAACAGGCCATCCGCCCGATGGTGGTGACCCGCAAAGTCTGGGGCGGGAATCGAACCTCGCGCGGAGCGCACACGCAAAGCATTCTCGTAAGCATTCTGCAAACTTGCCGTCAGCAACTCCGCTCCGCTTCTTCTGTTTTTCAAAAGCTGATCTGTGCTTCTCAGCCCAAGCCTTTGGACTTAACTGTCCCTATGCGCTAAACAAGTACCACAACTGTTTCTGCGACAAGCGGCGCGGCTGGCGGTAGCCTTTATAGATTAAACGCTTCTGGCGGACATGATGACAGTGATTCGATCCTGTGTACTAACGACCCGATCACAGCTAGCCGGCTGCACATCCAGACGGAATCGAATCATCAGGACCAAAGGATCGAATATCGCCAACTCCCCGGCCGCGTATGACACTGCTGATCACTGCGAATACGAATAAAATGGCCAGAGCGCTCATCCCCGCAGGGCGAGATCGGTTGTTCACCGAAACAGTTCGAATGTGATATTAGACTCTAAGCTTGTTCAAGCGGATGATCTCTCAACTTATTCATTCTCGTTTCGCCGTGCTAGATTTTGCATCTGCTTTCGTTCTGATTCTCTGTCTGATCGCCGCATGGAATCGCCCTTCAGCCTTTGGCGGTTCGTTCGTTGCTTTGGAACGGTTTGGATCCCGGATAGCTCGACACAAAGCGGCTGCGGTCCTGACCGTGGCGTTGTTGCCATTGCTGCTGAGACTTTGCCTATTGCCGATGATTCCTGTTCCAGTGCCGGGAATACATGATGAGTTTAGCTATCTGCTCGCTTCTGACACTTTCGCGCACGGTCGGCTCACGAATCCACCGCATTCCATGTGGATTTTCTTCGAGACTGTCCATGTCAATCAGTGGCCTACCTACATGTCCAAGTATCCTCCGGCTCAAGGCGCCGTCCTAGCAATCGGTCAACTCTTGGGACATCCGTGGATCGGCGTACTCATCAGCGTGTCCGTGATGTGCGTCGCAGTTCTCTGGATGCTGCGGGGTTGGCTGCCTCAAAGATGGGCGTTTCTCGGCGCCCTGCTGGTTGTTTTGCGTTTGGGAATTTTCAGCTACTGGATCAATAGCTATTGGGGTGGAGCGGTGCCGGCGATTGGCGGTGCGCTCGTGATGGGAGCCGTGCCGCGTCTGCTACGTTCATATCGTGTCCGCGATGCGGTTTTTCTTTCATTCGGTCTTTCGATATTGGCAAACAGTCGTCCCTTAGAGGGAGTCATCCTTTGTGCTTCGGTCGGTTTGTCGCTCGCAGTTGCGTTCCACAAGAGCCCTTCGGTAAACCTACGGCTTTTTGCTTCTCGTCTCGTTTCGTTGCCAGTCATCCTAATACTTCTCTCAACCATATTGTTCATGGGCTACTACAACTGGCGAGGAACTCACGACGTCTTTCTCTTTCCGTACACAGTAAACGACCAAACGTACGGGAACTCGCCGCATTTTGTCTGGCAACACGCATCGGCGCCCCGCCACTATAGAAATCCTCAGCTAGAGTCTGTCTATGCTTGGGAGCGCCGATATTGGCAAGATAACCGAATCAACAGCGTCGCCCACCTCGCGCGGCATGTTTCGCTGGTTTTCATCAAATTTGCATATTTCTTTCTCTGGCCGCAATTCCTTTTCCCTTTCGGGCTCGTGGCCTTTATCCTCCGCGACATCAAGGTTCGTTTCTTCCTCCTTCACTTTTTGATTTGTTTCGCTGGAATGGTAGCTGTTGTATGGTCGCAGCCGCACTACGCGGCGCCATTGACTGCTACAACGTTCTTCCTGGTTACCCAAAATATCAGACACATCAGGCTATGGCGATACCATGGGCGGCCGGTAGGGCTAGGACTTTCGCGGACAATTGTTTCCTTCAGTTTGGCTCTAATGGTGGTATACAGCGTCGAAGCGGTGAAGAATCCGTCGCTGTCGTCATTCGTCGCTCCCGCTGGTGTGTGGGCGAACCCAGGAAATCAGGCCAGGGCGAAAATAATGAAGCAACTGGAAGCGATCCCTGGGAAACATCTGGTAATTGTCCGGTATTCGACTGGAAGTATGGAGACGAGCGAGTGGGTATATAACGACGCGGATATTGATACTGCGAAAGTTGTTTGGGCTCGCGAGATACCTGGAGTTAACATCGAACCCCTGTTGAGCTACTTCTCTGGCTATCGCATATGGCTCCTTGAGCCAAGATTTTCTCCCCCACGTCTGACACCATTTCGCGAGGACAAATGAGTCAGTTCCTGTCTTGACGATGTTGTTGAGTGGCGGAACCCGTCGCGTTCGCAGTCCGCGAACCTGGTTTGTGACGAATTGGGGAGGAGTCACGCCCAATAGGTTTTGGCGTTTATTGCTCAGCGATATCGGGCCACGTGCTTCAAACTCAGGTCGACCTGACGCTGTTTTGTGATTTGGCGACATTCTTGTGCGGCCGCGTCAATCTACCTTTTCGTTAGCATTAGCGTTGGATAATGACATTCAGTCATAACGTTTCTTCTGTTCGATTGGATTTCGCGGAGAAGAATTGAAATCCAAGAATCCTCAGTGACAGTTATCAGAGCGCTATCGCCACGAAAACATAAGACGAAGAACTATTACCTCTACGATCCGTTTTCCTCCGAAATGTCTTGCCGAATGGCGCCGCGTTCTCGGTATTCGCGAAGGATTTTCGCAAAAAAGCATATCAAGAATCGCAAAACTGTGAAGGACCAGCCCGCGTCGAATATCTATATCGATGTCCAATTTGGACTAGCGGGCCCTCGACAATTTTCCACGACACCCATGCCAGGGTATAGGTTACAAGTGCCGCCAGAACTGAAATAGCGGCTCCTGGCAGGGTGACAATCTGCGGGCGGGCGTGCAGGACAAGATACTGAATAGCTAAATTAACCATAAGATGAATAATATACATACAATACGATACGCGACCAACTTCGCGCAACCAGCTTGCACGCGTCGCTCGGGCAATCCATCCTTTCGATGCCACCAAGACGATAAGTATTAACAGAGCATAAAATATAGCGATCCATGTAAAGCCAAAGGAGGCCATGGGAAGGTTTTCTGAGGACGGAGCGTAGCACCACAGCAACCCGAAGCCCACGAAGAACAAACATGCCACCCAATAGACGCAATGGATGTGTTTGGTGAGCCACAGGCGACATGCGAGGTTCCTCCACACGATTGCCGCCAACATGCCGAGTGCAAGAGCGTCAGCATGCGAGGGCATTACGCGTATGGGGTCTATTAGATGGATGTGAAGAAAAAGCGCGATCCGAATGAAGGGAATGCAGCAAACGATTCCCATTAAAACGGCTGGGAGCCTCCGAGGAGAAATCCACCATACCATCAAAGGCGCGAACAAATAAAATTGCTCCTCGACTGCCAGCGACCAAAGATGTCCAAACCACGAACCCCACAGACCCGAATGAGCGGACCAACCGTTCGGTATGAGGTTCTGGATAAAGAGGAAATGTGCATAGACCACAAATCCGCGCGGCAGTGCTCTGCCTGAAAACGAATGTGATCGAAGCGTCGGGCCGGCGGCAGAAACTAACACGATATATAAGCAAATCCACAAATAATAGATGGGAATAATTCGAAAGAACCGCCTAACGTAAAATGTCCGAAAATAGGAATTCGAACCGCGAGCATCGATCAGGATTCCTCCAATCAAAAATCCCGACAATACGAAGAAAAGATTTACACCTGTCCACCCTGAAGCGGCACTTCGCTCCACATAATATGCGAGTCCGTTGAGTCGAGTCAGCGGTTCTCCGTTGGTGTAGTGAAAAAAAATTACGAGAAGAATAGCTAGTCCTCGTAAACCATCAAGTTCCGGAATTCGAACTTGCTTTTCCACGCCCGCAATCCTGTACCAGAGTTAACTTTGCGGTCAAGATCGATTCCCGGGGTTTGTCGATATTCTGCCTCTCATGGGTCCACGCAGAGACCCGATTCGCAATGCGATGGTGGGAGCTGCGCGAACAACCAACAGCAAATCTTGATCGGATCCATACACTCAGATCGCCCACAGAGGTGCGACACGGAGCGTACGCCTGCTAGGAAAGGCCAACGTAATTTCGTTCACTAAAGCGCTATCCGGACCAGAATGAACTTGGCGCGAAAAGCGGTTTCCTGGCGATACCCGCGGCTTCATTGTTATACTGGTAGTGGCTATTTGATTCGTAGCTGCTTTTCGGTATTCGTGAGTTTTTGTACCTCAAGCGTGCGTTTCTTTCTACATGAAAAGTTCCTCGATTCTTGAGCGACCACTGCGGGTCCTTTTTGTGGCCTCTCATCCCGTTCAATACGCCGCGCCAGTTTTCCGGAAGCTCGCCGTTTGTCCCGAAATTGATATTCACGTAGCGTATTGCAATCTTCACGGTGCCGAAGCTGCCTACGATGCTGAATTTGGCACTGACGTGCAGTGGGACGTACCCCTTCTAGACGGTTACTCGTGGTCTCATATCCCAAATCGTGGCTCCGGCAAGGAATCTTTCTTCGGGCTCCGCAATCCAAGTCTTTGGAGCTTGATCCGCACTGGCGGCTTCGACGCCGTAATCTCACACGTTGGCTATGTCCGGTTCAGCTTTTGGATCTCCTATTTTGCCGCGCAACTCTCCGGCTCAACATTTCTCTTTGGCACCGATGCTACCTCTCTGGCGCCACGCGATGCCCGCGCATGGAAGGTTCGCGTCAAAAAGGTTCTCTGGCCCCGTCTCTTTTCTCTCGCCGATCAGGTCATGGCACCCTCCTCAGCCGGCAGAGATCTCATGATCTCTCTTGGCATTCCTGAGGATCACGTGACGCTAACCCCGTTTCCAGCCGACAACGATTGGTGGCTCGCGCAATCCGAAAGGATCGATCGCGCTGCCGTGCGCGCCTCGTGGGGCGTCTCTTCCGATCAGCGTGTGGTCCTCTTCTGTGCAAAACTCCAACCGTGGAAGCGCCCACTTGATCTTCTTCGCGCTTTTGCCAAAGCTGGAGTACCGGGTAGTGTCCTCGCATTTGCTGGAGAGGGCTCACAACGCAAGGAACTCGAATCGGAAGCCATCGCGTTGGGAGTCAGTGATCGCGTTCGCTTCCTCGGGTTCGTTAACCAGAGCGGCCTCCCCGCTGTTTATACCGCTGCTGATCTCTTTGTTCTGCCGTCGGATTACGATCCTTGTCCCGTGGTTGTTTGCGAAGCCATGATTTGCGGCTGTCCGGTGATTTTGAGCGATCAAATCCGCGGCCGCTTCGATCTAGTCCGTCCCGGCTTCACGGGCGATATTTTCCCCGTCGGTGACACCGATGCACTGGCCGACAAGCTTCAAATACTCCTCAGCAGTCCCGCGCAGCTGGCCTCCCTCTCGCGCAATGCTCGTGAACGCTTAACCACATGGTCGCCTCGGGAATCCGTCGCGGGCATCGTCGAGGCCATCGCAATCGCTGTCTCGCGAAAACACGGCGAGAAGTCGAGCGCCGAGACAGCCGTAGAATAGCCGTCTTTTATGGCCACTTGGTACGCCAACCTGAATGTTTTTCCCAAGAGTGCGCCTCGTGACATGAATTTCGCAGACTTTTCAGCTACCTCTCAACCAAGCATTGGGGATCAGAATCAGCTCCATCACGATTTGTCTTTAAGTTGCCCTCCCTGCGACATTTTTGTGTAAGGCTGAGTCCCTAGGCGGTTAACTCCTCAAGATCTCTTGAGTTTTCCGCGTTAAACTATGCTATGAGATATTTGGTCTAAGAGCTGTAAATGGAGGGTTGGCAGGCCGATAGTCACGCAGCCGACCCTGCGCATCAATTTGGCTCTTGCCTAGCATGCGTCAGTGCTAAATAGTGGGTGTCCATGTTTCTGTTCGGTTTGCTTGTTAGGAATTGCCTTGCTCGTTGTTTTTGTGATGCATCCCGCGGGTACTGAAGGGCATGTACGTTGGTTTTATCTCTCTCTACCCGGCTCAATTCCTGCATTACTACTTTCGGACCTCGTTTACAACGCTGGACCGAGGGCAGAGCCTGTTATCGAATGGGTGCTAATCATTTGTTTCAACTTCGGTTGGTATTGGGCATTCAGCTATGCGGTAATTATGATTATCCGCGCAGTCAGATGAGCTGGCGCCAACGGTGACGTCTCCAGCGCTGGGACGCTTCAGCGGGATAGCGCTTCAATCAAGGACTCTTTCTTTTTCTCTGCGAGCGCCGCCAGGGGATCGAGCGAGGCAGCGTAGCCGGCGATTGCCGCGGCGGCGAGAAAAGCGAATACTTCCGCAGGTAGCCATCTGTCGCCGGTCCAGCGGCTCATGAAAAGGATCGGCGCGCTGATGCCGCCCAAAAGAATCTGCGTACCAAAGGAGACGAGCACAGCCATGCCGGACTGGCGCTGGCCGCGCATTTGGCCGAAATTAAGTTTGCGCGGGAAACATAACGAGGACCAATTGGCGATGGACAGTTGTCCTGCGATGAAGAAGATAATCGCAGCAATCGTCGCCAGTAGAACGGGCAACGAAGGAAGTCCTACCAGGTAGGAAAAAGCGACAATCGAAAGTGTTAGCTCAAAAGCGAGCATCGCGACTTGCAGAAGATTCTTCCCGAGAAATACTTCGCGGAAGCTGAGGGGCGAAGTGAAATACGTCTGGATGGCTTTGCCGTCGTAAGCAAAGCTATTGTATGCGGGAGCCATGAGGATGAGGATGAGATAAGCCATCATGCCCGGAAAAAAGAATTCGGTCGAAACGGGATGCTTCGCGGCTGTGGGATGCCGGCCAGCGAATTCCGTGGTGAAAAGCAGAACAAAAACGGGAGGCATGATCAGGAGAAAGAACGCAAAACTGTTACGCGTAAGGTAGCGGAACTCTTTGCGAAGGACCGCGGCAACTTGCGGAGTGAGCAAGCGTAGCGCGTCGGATTGACCGGCGGCACGGGCAACGGGGCGAACGCGGGAACGCGAAGGAGCGGCCGTTTCGCTGAGTTCTTCGCCGCGATATTGCTTGGCAAAGCGCAACCACAAGAACACGCTGAAAAGCAGGGCATAGGCTGTGACGCCTGCGGATCCAAGGAGCGTGCCCCCGAAGTGATTTTGGGCCGCGCCAAGAACGGCCCGGCCAGCAAAAGATGGAGGAAAAATAGCCAAGTAAGGGAGTACTTGCCCGACCCAAGGCTGCGCCGAGTGCCCGTATCTTTGCAACATCGGATTGATGAATTGAACGGATATGGCAAAGAGTATGAATAGTGCGAAAAAAATCTCCCGGGAGCGCCGGCGAGCGAGGATACGTTCGAGCCAGGAGCCAATCAGCCGCTCGAGCGTGATATTCATCAGCACGAAGAGGAGGCTAATCACGAGCATGGCCGGCAGGACAGCTGCGTTGGCCATGGTTGCGCCGAGGATCGTGGCAATGAGCCAACAGATCGAGGCGATGGCGGCAAAATCCGCGAAGCCATAAGCGAGGCCGAGGATGTAAAACGCGCGCAGGCTGAGAGGAAATCGCAGCAGATTGCGAAAATCAAAACCCGCGCCGAAACCGGCGGTGAAAACGGGAAAAAACTGCCAGAAAAGGAAAATTCCCCAGAAAGGCAAAGCAATCCACGATTCGTGTCCGCCAGACATGAGCGTGTAAGCGCCGAAACCGAAACCAACGCTTACGCCCATGACCGCCATCCCGGCGAAAATGCCGGCAATGATAGTTCCGATCAAGTCCCACTGATTATTTTTCTTGCGGAGACTGTTGCGCAAAATACGCCAGCGAAGGGTGGCGACCAGGCGGACTTGCTCCCAAACGCCGGGAATGCGAGTTACGTCAGCCACGAGAGTTCCTCGAGTTGCGGCTGTTGCGAGCCGTCCTGGCCGACGATGGAAAGAAAAATCTGCTCGAGGGTCGTCTTGCTGCCTTCCTCGCCGGCGATTCCCGCGCGCAATTCGTCAAGCGAACCTTGGGCCACCAGCCGGCCTTTGTGAATGATGGCGACGTGACTGCAAAGGCGCTCGACAATTTCGAGAACATGGGAAGTGAGGAAAATGGTGACGCCGCGCTCGGTCATGCGGCCGAGAAGCGCTTTGAGTGCGCCAGCGGCGAGAGCGTCCACGCCTTCAAACGGCTCGTCGAGGAAAAGAATTCGCGGTCCGTGGATCACCGCCGCTGCAAGCGCGAGCTTTTTTTGCATGCCGTGGGAATAGTCGGCGATCAATGTTTTTGGCCGGTCGGCGAGCTGCATGAAATCGAGCAGCTCTTCCGAGCGGCGTTGCGTTGTAGGACGATCGAGCCCATACATGCGGCCGACGAATTGCAGGTACTCGGCGCCTGTTAATCGCTCGAAGAGTCCCATGCCTTCAGGCACGACGCCGATTTGGCGCTTCACTTCGACGGGATGCGCGGCGAAGTCCAACCCGAGAAGCTCGGCGCGGCCGGAACTCGGCGCCAACAAACCTGTGAGCATCTTAATCGTCGTGGATTTTCCCGCGCCATTGGGACCAAGAAAACCGAAGAATTGCCCCGCGGCGACTTTGAGATCGACACCGTCAACGGCGGTCAGATTGCCGAAGCGGCGTGTGAGTTTTTCGGTCACGATGGCAAAATCGGTCATCGCGTCACCCACTTTCTTGATGTCGGTCGAGACAAGACTCTAACATGAGTCTCGCGCTTCTTGAGACGAGCCAAGAGCACCTTGACGACTTAGCGTAAGCAGTGGTCAGGAAACCTTCTGTGGATTGGAAGCCGGCGCCGCGGACTGCAATTCCTTGGTGGGCAGCGCGGCAAGGACAGCAGGCAACTCGACGCGGAAGACGGCTCCGCCTTCCTGGCGGTTGTAGCAGAGAATCCTGCCGCTATGCTCCTGCACAATCCCAAAACAAATGCTGAGCCCCAAGCCGGTGCCTTTGCCGACGGGCTTGGTGGTATAGAAAGGATCGAAGACGCGCGAGGGTTCCTTGAGGCCCGGGCCGGTATCCGAGAAAAGGACCACGACATAGGCGCGATCTCGCATGGTTTTGACGGTGAGGACGCCTCCTTGCGCGGATTCCATCGCGTCAACCGCGTTGTTGATCATATTGAAGAAAACTTGCATCAATTGGTTTCCGTCGCCGCGCACGCCTGGAAGAACGGACTCGAGCTGGAGTTCGATACGGACGGTGCCAGAGCGCATGTCGAGAGTGCGAAGTTGCACGGCGTTGGTGACCACGGTATTGAGGTCGAGGAGGGTGCGTTCCGTGGGGACCTGCCTGGCAAAGCTCAGAAGATTTCCTACCAGTGTTTTTGTGCGGCGGGCTTGGTCGCGAATCTTCGAGGCGATAGAGCGGGATTTTTCGGGAAGCGCTGGATCATCGGCCAAGAGATCGGAGAAGCCGAGAATGGCGGTCAATGGGTTATTGATTTCATGCGCGGCTCCGGCGGCCAACTGCCCCAGAGACACAAGCTTTTCGGATTGCACGATTTGCGCCTGGAGTCTCTGCAGATTTTCGACGGAGCGCTCGGATTGCGCGAGCAAACGGGTGCGGTCGGCATCGGCTAGATAGGTCCGAAGGAACACGAGCAGAACCAGAGGAATAGAGGCGATGAGAACGGTCATCAGGCGAAAATCGCGCACTGCGGCGCTTTCATGAGTGAAACGAAGCGTATAGATCGCGAAAACCGGCAAAGATACAACCGCAGCCATCGCGAGACGCGCCGGGACCACGCTCTCTCCGGGCGAGCCATCGGTTTCTGCGTCGAATCGATCGCCGGAAGGCGCGTCCAGCGCCTCGCGTTTCTGGTACGCGATAAAGCCTGCGAGCGCGAACCAAAGAAAAGAGGAAATCAATGGGAGATCGTACAAGCTTCCCGTGTAATAACGGTCGAATTCGAGAGCGACGTTGATCGTCAGGGAAGAGAGCATGTACATCGTCGAGGCGCCGAAGAGATTGGCATAAACGAGCCGCCAGGCGCCGGAGGATTTCAGGCACAAGTAGCCGAAGCCAACGACTATGATCAAATTTTCCGTGTTGTGCAGAAGAATGTAGTTGTCGTTATAAAGCCCGGGTGAAGGCGTTGCGTACAACCAAGGCAGCACGATGAAGACGTAAAGAAATAACCACCAACTGAGCAGCAACGTAAAATCCAAGTAACCAAAACGCAGGCGCAGCTCGCCGCGCTTGAGATGCGGGCGCAGGGTCAGAGCAGCCATTATGGGGATGCCCCGCAGGAAAAATACAATGTCGCCCGGATCATTGGATGGCATCGAGCGGCGCAGATAGATTTCGTAGTACGTCCACTCAAATTGCCCAATCATCCACAGCGTGCAGCCCATGGCGATCAACATCCAGAAAAGGTTCCGGCGCCAGTGAGGAGTGCCGGCGTTCAAAAGCAGCCCGGCGTTGGCGAGGAGCGGGACGATGCACTGGGCCACGTCCCCAAAGGTGGTAAGCGCGTAATTCCCTTTTGGGAGAAGCAGCGACATGCTGGCGTAGACGATCAGGAAAAAAAGCCAAGCGACCGCCATGCGTCCGATTATCTTGGAAGAAGACATAAGCCCAGGAGAATCCATTTTAGAAGCAGTGCCAGGCAAGTCTGTGCCGCATTCGGCGCGGCATACCTAAGTATAAACGAGGCTGCACGCCGGCGAGTTTGCTGGTCCCGCTTAACGGTGCATGCTTACTTGCGAAAGCAGAGCTCTCTATTCCTCAGATAATCGCTCGTTGTGACGCCGAAGGCGGCATGATTTATTCGTAACGCAATGCTTTCATAGGGTCTAGGCGGCTGGCGCGCAAAGCGGGAACGTAGCCCGCAGCGGAGGCAACGAAAGCGAGAGCGACCGTTGCGAAAACGAGGGTGGCCGGGTCATGCGGCGAGAGGCCGAAGAGCTGGCTTTGCACGAGCTTGGTGAGCGCCAGGGAAGCGGGTACGCCAGCGGCGACCCCGATGGCGATGAGAATGAGCACTTCGCGCATGATCATCCAGATGACGTTGCCCTGGGCGGCGCCGAGAGCCATGCGAATGCCGACTTCGCGGGTGCGCTGGGCGACGGTGTAGGCCATGACGCCATAAAGCCCGATCACGGCGAGAAGCGTGGCGAGAAAACCAAAGACAGCGGAAAGACTGGCGATCATGCGTTCGGTGGACAGCGAATTGTTGATCTGCACCTCGGTGGTACGCATGGAGGAGATCGGGATGTTGGGGTCGAGATCGCGGAGTTTGGCCCGGATGGAGGACATGAGCAGAGTGGGGTCGGCTACCGTGCGGACGTAGATCGTCATGCCTCCGATGTAACGGTCGGCCATATAGGGGAGATAAGCCTGCGGAGGAATTTCATCGCGCAAATTGGTGTACTTGATGTCTTTCACGACGCCGATGATTTCCATGTCGGTGGGCGTGCCGGGGTCTTCGCCGAAACCGACGTGCATGCCGACGGGGTTGCGCCCGGCGAAGTATTTTTTGGCGAAGGTTTCGTTGATCATGACGACGGAAGGATTCCATCCGTAAGGATCGTCGGGATGATGATGGACTTCTCCAGTGTCGGAGGGGCGAAAATCGCGGCCATTGACGATGGGAACGCCGAGAGTGGCGAAATAGTTGGGGCTGATTTCGTTCATGTAGGGCTCGGGGTGGGCGTCTGGGGTGGGGGGATTGAAGCCTTCGACGGTCATACTGCTGTCCCATTCATCGTCTTCCAAGATGCGCAAGGAAGCGAGGCCGGTGGACTGAACGCCAGGGATGGAAGAGAGGGCATCCAACAACTGAGGGTAGAACGCTTTCAGACGCGCGACATTGTAGCCGCTATAAGACGGGTCTATTTCAAATCCGACAAGATTTTGCGGGTTAAAACCGGGACCAAGATTGCGAAGATTGCCAAGGCTTTTGGTGAAGAGGCCAGCGCCGATCAAGAGCAGGAGAGAAAGAGTGACCTGAGCGATGACGAGAGATTTTCTGAGAGCTCCGTGGCCACCGCCAACGACGGCAGCAGCTTCGTCTTTGAGTGTTGTGGCGACGTTTGGCTTAGTGGTCTGTAAAGCAGGAACGAGGCCGAACAGGACTCCGGTAATGAGGGTGACGGCGAGGGTGAAGAAGAGGATGCGGAGATCCGGAGTGGTGGAAATTTTCAGTCCGCCGGAATCAGAAGGAAGATAAGCGGCCATGAGGGCTTTGTCCGCCCAATAAGCGAGAGCCAAGCCGGCGAGGGCGCCGAACGCGGAGAGCGAAAGGCTCTCGATCAGCAGTTGTGCGATGATGCGAGGGCGAGTGGCGCCCATGGCGAGCCGGATGGCGATTTCTTTTTTGCGGGCGGAGCCCCGGACGAGTAGAAGATTGGCGAGGTTGGCGCAGGCAATGAGAAGTACGAGCCCGGTGGTGGCCATGAGTACCCAGAGCGGTGTGGACAGCGCCTGGCGGGTATAAGAGCGGCCTTGCGAGCCGGGAAGGACGTCAATCGTGCATTTCAAGAATTGCTCGCGATCATAGGGTGAAGCATGAGCGAAGGCCTTTTCTTTCACTTCCATTTCAAGCATGGAATGCATGAAGGGCTGGAGCGAAGCTTTTGCCTGTTCACGTGTGACGCCGAGCTTAAGCCTCCCAAAGGCGTTGACCCAACGGTTGCGGCGTTCTTTCAGCATATCTTCCGGATTGCCGACCAAGACTTCCTTTTCCATCATGATGGGCAGGAAAAGTTTGGGCGAGCGGCCGAGCTCCATGCCATCGAAGCCAGGCTGCAGGACGCCTACAATCGTATACGGATAGTTGTTGACGGTCAGAGTCTTGCCAATAATTTCGGGATCGCCGGCAAAACGAGATTTCCAGTAGGCGTAGTTCAGGACGGCGTAGGGGTACGCGTCCGGAATTTTGTCGTCCTCGGGCGTGAACACGCGGCCGAGGATGGGATTCAGGCCGAGAGTAGAAAAATAGGTACCGGAGACCAATTCGAGCTGGACGTGCTCGGCTTGGCCATTGAAGGAGAGACTTGCGTCAAAAGGAAAACGGCAGAACATGTCCGAGAAGACTTCGTTGTGAGCCGCAAAATCGCGGAACATGGGATGGGAGATGGCGTTGCCACCCCAGTTGCTGCCATAGTGACGGCCGCGCATGGTGAGGAGGACGAGTTCCTGGGGATTCTTGACGGGGAGGAGGCGGAGGAGGACCTGGTCGAGAAGGGTGAAGATGGCGGTGTTTGCGCCGATGCCGAGGGCGAGTGTCAGGATGGCAATGGCGGTGAAGCCGGGAGTGCGCGCAAGGGTGCGAAGAGAGTATTTGAAATCGCGAAATGCGGTGTCGAGAGAGGCGAGGATGTTCATTTCGCGGGCTTTATCCTTCCAAGAGAATTTGGTCTACAACCCTGAATACGCTTGGCGGCGGGAATTGTTCCCGGGGAGTCGCCGCTGCGGCCTCTCGGCTAGACGCTTCCAATTGGCTAGAGTTTGAGACGATGGCGAGGCGGGAAGGTCTTGCCTGAGCAGCAACGCTGGCGGGTCGAGGTTGACGGTGGCAGGTTAACCAAAACCGGCCATCACCCCCGGTTTCTTGTAAACGCTGATTCTAAAAGAATTAGACATTCGATAACTCTTTTAAAATGAGTGTTTACGGGCGATGTTGTAACTGTTGATTCTATTACTCTTATCGGGCGAGGGCAGACGCGGCTCAACGGCAAACAAACAAGGGTGCACTGAAGATTCTACCGAATCAGGATAACCCCAGTTTCAGACGGCAGTCGTGGTCGCCGCGCGTGGTGCGGCGGATTCTTCTTTCTGCCGGAAGTAGTTTGTGACGCGGTCGATAATTTCGTTGAGAGAAGTTTGCGGCCGGAAGCCGGTGAGCGCTTGCAGCTTATCGACGGAGGGGACGCGGCGCATCATATCCTCGAAACCAGGTTCGTAGGCCCGATCATAGGGGACAAATTCGATTGGCGAGGAGCTGCACGTGCGTTCTTTGACTAACTTAGCGAGATCTTCGATGGTGATCTCGTGGGTGTTGCCGACGTTGACGACCTCGCCGATGGAACGCTCAGTGTCCATCAAACGGATGAGGCCTTCGACGGTGTCGCGCACATCGCAGAAGCAACGGGATTGTTTGCCGTTACCGTAGACGCAGATCGGCTCGTTATCGAGGGCTTGTTTGACGAAATTCGGCAAGACCATGCCGTAGCGGCCGGTTTGGCGGGGGCCTACGGTGTTGAACAAGCGGACTACGATCACGGGGAGCTTTTTTTCTTTCCAGTAAGAGAGGGCGAGAAATTCGTCGAGAGCTTTGGAAGCGGCGTAGCTCCAGCGGCCTTTGGTGGTGGGGCCGAGGACAAGGTCGGCGTCTTCGTGGAAAGGGACGTTGGTATTCTTGCCGTAGACTTCGGAAGTGGAGGCGGTGAGAACGAGTTTGCGTTTTTTGCAGGCGGCTTCGAGGATGCGCTGAGTGCCGTTTACGTTGGTTTCGATGGTGCGCACTGGGCTTTCGACGATGAGCTTGACGCCGACAGCGGCGGCAAGATGGACGATGACGTCGGCGTCGTCGACGAGTTCCGCAAGCAACTGAAGGTTTTCAATATTGTCCAAATGATATTCCATCTGGCCCCAAGTTTTCAGATGGCGGATATTGTCCATGCTTCCCGTGGAGAGATTATCGAGCAGGACGACGCGGTCGCCGCGTGCGAGAAGCCGTTCGGCCAAATGAGAACCAATGAAACCGGCGCCGCCGGTGATCAAATAACGCAAAGTGCCTCCTTACAATGCTTGATCGTCATCTCGACTGCGCGGGGAGCGTTCGGAGACAGATTCAGCAAGATCGTCGGGTTCCTGTTCGTGCGCGGAATCAGCGGCCTCCTGAGGGCCGTAGCCATAGGAATACGGATAGTAGCGGTAAGAATAGTAGTAGTCCGGAGCGCCAGAATCCACCGCATTTAGCACCACGCCGAGGATGTGGCATTTGACGCTGTTGAGCAAGTCGCGCGTACGCGTGAAGGCTTCCTTGGGCGTCTCGCCGCTGCGGACGACCAGGAGGACGCCATCGGTCTGGACGGAGAGGATGACGGCGTCTGTAGCGGCCATCACGGGAGGCGAATCGATGACGATGAATTTGAATTTGGTCCGCAATTCCGCGATGGCCTCCGAAAGCTTATTCGACGACAGCAAGTCCGCGGGATTGGGAGGCAGCGGGCCAGTGGGGATAGCGGCGAGATTGGGAATCACGGGATGCGGAACAATTACAAGATCAAGACTGGAAACACCCGCGAGATAGGAACTGAGGCCAGCGTACTTGCCGTTGCCCATGTTGAGCAGACGGCCTATGCCGGGCTTGCGCAAGTCGGCGTCGACGATCACGGTACGGTCACCAAGTTGGGCAAGGGTGACGGCTAAATTGGCGGCGGCGGTGGTCTTGCCTTCCCGTGGAAGCGCGCTGGTCACGAGAATGACCTGCGGGGGACGTCCGGGCTGCGAAAGGAGTAGAGAAGTGCGCAGAGCACGAAAAGCTTCGGACATTTGAGATTTGGGCAGGTGCTGGGCGACAAGTTCGATGCGCTTGTCGTGGCCATTCGTGGAGATGCCCGGCAATAGCCGCTTACGCGTGCCGTTGCCGTTGGCTTCGCCAAACTGCGGCACAACGGCGAGGGAAGGCAGGCGCGCCAAGGTCTCGATGTCGTCGGGAGTCTTGACCGTGTTGTCGAGGTACTCGCGCACGAGAGCGAGGCCGATGCCGCCGATGAGTCCGACAAGAAAGGCGAGAGCGATGTTCCTGGCTTTGGCGGGACGCGAGGGAGAGGTGGGGATCATGGCCGGATCCACAACGCGGATATTGGAGGATTGCAGAGCGGCGGAAATGCCGACTTCCTTGAGTTTGGTCATCAAGCCGTCGTAGAGAGACTTGTTGGCTTCCGCCTCGCGCTTGATGATGTTGTACTCGACGAGACGCTCAGCCATCGAATTGGCATCCGCCTTTTGCTGATTTAGAGCTTGCGTCAGCAGATTCTCCCGCTGCTGGGCTTCGCGATAGTCGGTTTCGATATGCTCAATGGTGTTGACCTTCTCCTTCTGAATGAGCTGATCCAAATCATTCAATTGGTCCTGAAGACGCAGAGCTTTGGGAAATTTGGGGCCGTACTGGCTTAAAGCCTCGCTGTACTCCTCTGCAACGGTCTGACGCTTTTGAATGAGGCCCTGCAAGATGGGATTATCTCGAAGTTGAGGCACCTCGGCAACGCCACCGGATTGGGCGAATTGATATAAAGACTCTTTCTTTATCCGATCTTCCTGGGCGTCGGTCAACGCTTTGTTGATGTCGGCGAGGCGCTCGGTGGTGATGTTGGACTTGTCGTCCAGCGTCCAAATTTGATTTTGCCTTTCATAGGCGATGCGCTTGTCTTCCGACTGCTGAACCTTGATCTTGAGCTCGTCCAACTCGTTACGAAGCCAGGTGGTGGCCTGGGTGGTTTCCTCGTAGCGGCTGCGAATGTTCTGCTCCCGGAAATTCTTGATGTGTTCATTGACGACGCGTGCGGCGAGCTTCGGATCTGTTGATTCAAAACTTACATCCAGGAGCTGGCTGTTGGGCACGCGCTTAATGCTGAGGTTGCCAAGAAAAGCGCCGAGCTCGGGAGGGCTTATTTGGTTTTCCAGACTTCCAATGGCAATCGCTTCCGAACTCCCGTCGGGAGACGTGGACTCGGCCGGGGCTCCGAGTCCGCTGCTGCGGATGGTTTGCAAGGCCAGAGTTTCCGAGGTCAGGATTTTTGACTGCGTCTCGATGTAGTTATCCTGATCCAGTTCGTATACGTAGGGGTCCGCGCTCTGGAAAGGAAGAAAGTTGGAATTTTCGTGGTCAATTTCAATGCGAGCGGTAGCCACATAAACTGATTGCATGCGGACCGTGCCGATGCTGACAATGGTAACGACGGCGAGCAAGAACGACAAAATCAGCCATTGATGTTTGCGCAAAATCAACAGGTAGTCGTAAAGATGAGGCTCGCGAGGCGAGAGATCCCAAGCCGGGAGTGGCAAGGACGGAGGAAGCAGCTCGACGGCACCGTTTGTGCCGTTTTGCCGTGGAACGAGTTTGTTATCTTCAGGCATATCGTATTAATACGCAATTCGATAGAGGGCCACCGCCGTGCCAAGGGCGATAGCAAGCTCAGCGGTCCTCAGAATGGCTTGCTTGGTTCCGCTTTCCGGAACATACAGAATGTCGCTGGGCTCAAGCTGCACATCTTCGGCTTTGCGATTCAGGATTTTCTTCAGGTCGAGCTGCACTTCGTGCTGATGTCCCTGGGCATCCTTGCGGATGACGACGGCGTGGTTCGTTTTCGCGGTCCTGGTGAAGCCTCCCGCCAACGCGAGAATCTTCAAGGCATTCATCTGCTCGCGGTCATTCGCGAGAACAAATCCACCCGGCCTGCCCACGGCGCCCAAGACGTACACGATGCCCGCGTGGGGAACGGTCACGACGTCGCCCGCTTGCAGAAGGATATTGTCCTTGAGGTTCCCGGCTTCCATGAGCTGATACAAATTGACGGTAATGGTGTCCACTGCCCGAGAGGAGGCTGGAGCAGCCGCGCTGGCCGATTTTTCCTGTGAACTGTTTGGGGACGGCAATTCGGGCGGCTCCGCGTTGAGGCCGTTCGGGGACGCAGAGGCAGCGGCCGTGGAGGGTGGCTCGGATTTTGCATCGATCGGGAGAGACTTCGCAGGAGTGGAACTCGCAGTGCCGGTTGCAGGAGGTTCCGAATCATCGAAGGACATCTTTTGAATGGGGCGCGTAACGATGACTTCGTTGCCGGCATCGTTGGCGAGCCCGCCCGCTTCGGCAAGAACTTCGAGAAGCGTGACTTCGCGATCCGCCTGATAGACCAAAGGATGGGAGACCGCTCCAACGACGGTAATGGGCTTGCTCTTTCGTTCCTTGACGGTAACGCTTACCTCGGGGTGCGAAACCAAACCGTCTGCTTCGAGCACCTCGGCAATTTTCTGTTGCGCCTGAACTTCGGTGAGTCCGGAGACATGCAGGCGCACGGGAACGAGAGGGAGGCCGATCGTGCCCGTCTGGCTTACGCGCACTTCGCGGCTGAGCTCTTTGACGTCGAACACCTCGATAGAAATCAAGTCGCCATCGCCGATGACATAGTCATGGGGCGTCAGGCGCGCCTCGGCGGACAGCTCGCGAATGCGATCGTTCGCTTGTTGTGGCGTCTCGAGACCGGCCTGCGCGCGGATGGGCGGCGCCAGAACCACTAGCCCGAGTAGAGTGAACGAGACGAGACACAACGTCCCCGCACCCAGTCTCGCTGGCTGCATACGAATAGATGACCCCCAAGTTTGATTATACAGATAGAAAGACAAAGTCCATCAAGGATTTCGGGGGCCGTTCTGGGTTCTTCCCGTTTCGGGATTTCGAGGCACGGATTGGCGAATTTCAGTTGTGGCGAGGTTGGCCATCAAGAAAAAGAGGAGAGCGTTTGCTGGAATATGAAGATTGAAATCGACGAGACTATGCGTGAGAAAACCAAGGCAGGCGACAAGGCCCGAGAGCTGAAGGACGGAAACGAAAGAACCAACGGATTGGGACAGGCGGCGCAGCGAATCGAAGAGCAAAACTCCGAGAAACCAGAGGCAGCACAAACCGCCGGCGACGCCAGTTTCCGCAAGGGCCTCGAGGTAATCGTTGTGGGAGTGATTGACGATTTTTCCGTCGTAGAGCGTTTCATAACGGGGAAAAACGTCCTGGAGAGTACCGAGGCCGGTGCCGATCAGGGGATGATCCAGAAAAATGTGCCAAGTGTCCGTTCGCATGGAGGCGCGCTTTCCGGCGGTCACTTCGAGCGATTGCAGGGAAGAAAACCTCTCAACCAGCTGCTGAACCCCTAGCCAGGACACCATAAGAAAAGCGAGGAGCAGGACCGCGCCGCCGGAGAGCAAGTGCTTTCCGGCGGTACGGCGCAGAATGAGCCAGACGACCAAAACGCCGAGCTCCACAGCGAGACTTACGATGCCACCCCGAGAAGCGGAGAGAAACAGAGCGCCGATGGGGACCACGGCGAACAAGCTGACGAGAAACCAGCGTTCCCTGCGCACCCTGCCGAGGACCAGGGGAACTAAAGAGATGGGAATGACGAGCTCCGTAAATCCGGCAAAGTGATTGCGATTTACATAGGGGCCGAAAGGGATGCCGCCGTAATGCATCACTCGAAACCAATAGAGTTTTCCATTGAAAGTAAGGTGCTGCAGGATGCCGAAGAGAGCCACGATGAATCCGAAACTCATGACAAACCAGATGAAGGCGCGCCAGTCCTCGAGGGTGCGGAAAGCCTGAGCGGTTAAGAACAAAATCAGGACATCGGCGAGGAGAAGTTGCATCTCCATCCGCGTGCCATAGGACGATGCGGTGCTGTGAAAGGCTAGTTGGACGAGGGCGATCAGCAGGAAACAGACAAGAGGCGGAAGCAGAGGCGGGACGACGAGCTGAGGCTCTTGCTTGAAGTAGGCGCGCACGGACCAAACCAAGAAGAGCAGACCCGCGCCCACTTCAAGGACGGCGCGCGCCCAATCCTCGACGGCGCCGTGCGAAGCCACCCCGAAAACAATGAGCGCGCAGATGCCGATGCGGATGAATTTCATTGTGGAACGTTTTCCGAGGAATCCGGCACCAGGGTGACATCGTCAATCCAGGCCGAGCCAAAAATCTTGCTATCAAATTGGGCGCTCGGACGGCGGCTGACGCAAACTTGAAGCTCCTGTACGTCCTTCGCGGAGGTCCAAGGAAGTTTGACCTGCGTCCATGGCTGCGTGCCCCGAACATCGTCCGTCCAGGCGGTGGAATTCTCCGAAGAGCCGTAGGAGTGAAGACCGAAACGCACACCTTGATCGGTGGACAAAGAACGAGTCCGGACCCACGCAGAGAATTGGTAGGCCGTGGAAGGCTGGACGTGGATGTACTGACAGACATCGGCGAAATCTATGTTTCGCAGGCCGTCGAACGTCAGTCGGAGGGAACGATTCCCGGAGTGTTTTTCCTTTTGATCGAAAGTCATCTGGACGTCGGAGACATACGGAGAGTAGCGCCAGGCGAAACCGCCGCCTGCGACGTTGGATTCGAATCCGCCGTCCCAAACGAGAGAACCAGGCGGATCCGCAGGACGCGACACGCCGGCAAACCCGAGGGCCTGGTCCCAGACGCGCTGGGCTTCTGTCATCTGCAGCTTGTGAATGAGAGCTTCGAGGAGAGGGTAAGACTCGTTCACTGGGAATTGCGCGTGGAGAGCGGCTAACCGTGACCATACGGTCAAGGCTTGATTCGTGCGGCCCTGATCCGTCAGCGACGAAATCACGTTCAAGTACGCTTCTGGAGAGCGCGGAATCACATGGTCCAGGACCGCATTGATGTCCGGCTCGACGCGCATAGCAAGAGCGAAGGCAGCTGCCCCGCGCTTCGGATCGACGGCCACAGAATGATCTATCTCTGCGAAAGCGACATTCAGTTGGCCCTGGCGCAAGAGAAAATTTCCATAGCGCCAGGCGACGTCCGGCGAAAGCGGGTAAGCGCGCGTGGCTTGGAGAAACGCATTGCGTGCGTCTTCGATCTTGCCTTCCGATTCGTATGCTGTGGCCAAGTCCAGCCACATATCGGCGGAATGCGGATCTAAGGACAAGGCTGTTTGGTAGGCGTGAATGGCGCGGCCGACATCGGGATTCTCGAGGTTGTACTGCCAAAAGCGGCCAAGGAGATACCAACTACTCGCGTCATCCGGTTCGAGCCGCGTGGCGCGCTCATAGCCTTGGAGCGTGTTTAGTCCCGCATCATGCACCGCGAGGGCATTGTGGATGCCCGAATAGGAAAGACCAGCGGCAAACACCACCGCAAGCAGAACGAGCAGCCCTCGCGCTGCGGGACTTGAAAGGCGAAGAATCATGCCGCGATACTGTGCATAGACAGACTCTTAGATGCAAGATGAAAGTCAGGAGTGGCGGTGTCGGAGCGCCGCGAGCGATTGCAAAGGGAGCGGGCTACTTGCCCATAGTTGCCGAGAGGGTTTCGTCAGCGCGGCCGCGACGGCGGACATCGATGCCCAACCGCTTGATCTTTTGATTCAACGTCGAAAGAGGAATCATAAAACGTTCGGCGGCTTCGGTCTGATTCCAACTGGTGCGTTCGAGCATGTCCATAATGATGCGGCGCTCGATCTCGTCCATGATTTGAAAGAGCGAAGGTTGCGGAGAATCGGCGCCGGAACGCGAGCCAGGTTCGCCGGGCAGAGGCGGAAGAAACTCAGAAAGCTGCAAGCGGACGCCGCGGACGATTTCCTTGCTGCGGATGCTTTCGGGAAGCAGATCGACATCGACTCGTTCTTGCGTCGAGAGCACAACGGCGCGTTCGACTACATTTTCCAGCTCGCGGACGTTTCCCGGCCAATCGTAATCCATGAGGAGCTTCATGGCGCCAGGAGTGAACAGGCGCATGGGTTTGGCGTTCTCCAGGCAGTAACGGCCAAGGAAATGGGCCAGCAGCGCGGGCACGTCTTCGCGGCGATCGCGCAGCGGTGGAAGCTGAAGGTGAATGACATTCAAGCGGTGGTACAGGTCCTCGCGAAAGCGGCCTCCGCGGACGAGAGTAAGGAGCTCGACGTTCGAGGCAGCGACGATTCGCACGTCCACCTTGATCTGGTCTGTGCCGCCGAGGCGCATGAACTCGCGCTCCTGAATGACGCGAAGCAGCTTGGCCTGCGTTTCCGGGCTGATGGTGGCAATTTCGTCAAAGAAAATGGTGCCTTGATCGGCGACTTCGAAGAGACCTTTTTTCGAAGCGACGGCGCTGGTGAAGGCGCCCTTCACGTGGCCAAAGAGCTGCGATTCGAGCAAGTCCACCGGAATGGAGCCGGTGTTGACCGGGACGAAGGCTTTGTCCGCGCGCGTGGAAGCCGAGTGGATGGCTTTGGCGATGAGTTCCTTGCCGGTGCCGCTTTCGCCGCTGATGAGCACGGTGGAACGCGAGGGCGCCACTTGCGTGATCAGGTCAAAAAGCGTCAGCATCTTTTCGCTTTTGCCAATGATGTTGGGGAAATTGAAGCGCTGCTTCAGCGCGCGCTTGAGATGAACGTTTTCTTCCCGAAGCCGGCGCGATTCGACGGCCTGCGCCACTTGCGCCAGAAGCTCGTCATTGGACCAGGGCTTAGTGATGTAATCGAGCGCTCCGCCCTTGAAGGCGGCCCGGGCCATGTCGATCGAGCCGTAGGCGGTGATCAGAACGACGGAAAGCTCCGGGTCACGGCGCCGGATTTCGCGAAGCAGCTCGAGGCCGTTGCGATCCGGCAAACTGACGTCGAGTAACAGCAAGTCATAGGGGTGCTCTTCAAGTTTGGCTAGCCCGGATTGGCCGGTCTCGGCGCTGGTAACGCCGTAGCCCTCGCTCGTAAGCAGAAGCTCGAGACCTTCGCGAATTTCCGACTCGTCGTCAACGACGAGAATGGAGCCTTTAGGCATGAACCGACTTCCTGACCGCGGGGAACTCCACGTGGAACGAAGTGCCCTTGCCGGGAGTCGAGCGGACATCAATTTTCCCCGCGTGCTCCTTGATGATGCCGTAGCTCACGGAAAGACCCAGCCCGGTGCCGCGGCCGGTGGCCTTCGTGGTGAAGAAGGGATCGAAGATGCGATGAATGTGTTCCCGGGGGATGCCAGCACCAGTATCCACAACTTCAATCTCGACGCTTCCATTGTGCGCCCCGGTGCGGACTTCCAGCAAGCCGCCTCCGGGCATGGCGTCGCGAGCGTTGAGGAAAAGATTGAGAAAAACTTGCTGAAGTTTATTCGCCGAGCCGCGGACAGCTGGCAATGTTTCGCCCAAATGTTTCACGACTTGAATCTGCGAGGTTCTCAGCGGATGGGAAACGAGAGAAAGCGTTTCTTCGACGACGCGATTCACGTCTATATCCGCGGCTTCACCGGCACCGGTGCGGGAAAAATTCAAAAGATTGTTGACGATCTCGCTGGCGCGAAACGTCTGCTTGACGATCTTTTCGATGATCGACTGCCGCGGGTCGCCTTCGGGCATCTGTTTCGCGAGCATCTGGATGTAGTTGGAAATTACGGCCAAAGGCGTATTGACTTCGTGTGCGACTCCGGCCGCGAGCAGGCCAAGGGACGTCAGCTTCTCAGTTTGCGACATCTGCTCGGCCATGCGTTCGCGCTGCGTGACGTCGTCGAAAAGGAGCAGACGGCCAATGCGCTCGGCGGACTTGCTGACCAGCGGGGTAATGGAGACATTTAGCGTCAGTGCCTTGCCCTGATGGTGCAAGCGCTGTTTGTAAATGCCGGTGATTTGCTCCTCGTCCCCGCGCGCCGTAATTTCGGCGGCAAGCTCCTCGGGAAGCAAAGAGCGCAACTGGCGTCCAACAGCCTCCTGGCGTGTAACGCCGAAGAGCTGTTCCATGCGCGTGTTCCAGGATTCGACGATGCCTTCGAGATCCACGGCAAGAACGCCGACGTTCAGGGACTCCACGATGTTTTCACTGAAGTCCTTGAGGCGCGCGATCTCCAGGGCTTTTTGTTCGAGCGAAGTATAGAGATGCGCGTTATCGAGCGCCACGGCGACATAGCCGGCGATCGTTTCCACGAGCTCGACGTCATCGCTGGACAAGTAATCGCCGTCCACAGTCTTTCCGAGCCCCAAAACCGCCACGGTATGCTCGCGAATACGGCAAGGAACAAAATAATTCAGGTCGAGCTGCTCCAGCGTGCGGCGCACAGGCTCGCTGACGTCCCGCGCTGCACGGGGCGACTCAAAAAAGAGCGCCCCGCGCGCGAACTCGGGCCGGGCCGGACCGAGAAAACTGAGATCGAGAGGTTCCGCGAGACGAACACCCATCGAGCGGGCCAGCCGCAGATGACCGGGATTCGAGACATCTTCGACGAAAATTGCCAATCGGTCGACGAGGAGCGTCTGCGAAATGCGATCCATCACCGAGCCCAGCATGGGTTCGAGCCGGACTTCGTTCGTGAGCGTGCGGCCGAATTCGATTAATGTGCGGCGATAATCCAGGCGGTCGCGATAGAAAAAACGATCCAGGCGGGCCTGGATCCATTCGCGGAATGGCTGAAAAAGAAAGGCGGCGATGACAATGGCGATGATGCCACCGACGGGACCGTTCGCCGGCGCGTGAAAGATCTGCGGAATAAGCGCCACAAAGAAAAAGTAAATTGCAGCGACGGCAGCGGTCGCCGCGGTGTATGCCAAGCCGCGCTTGAAAATGATGTCTACATCCATCAGGCGGTAGCGAATGATGGCGTAGCCGAAGCACAGCGGGATGAAGACCAGGCTTACCGTCGTGAATTTCATCCACGGTTTGGTGGCTGAATCGAACGCGTAGGGCACAATGTACAGAACGGCAAAGGGGACGGTGCCGACGAAGGTACCGGCGGTCAGCCATTTCAATTGTTGCCGCAATACACCGGCGGCTGCCGCCCGGTAATTCCGATAGAAAACAATTCCTGCCAAGAGCAAACATGCGCCGAGATAACTATAAGCAATTTTGTCGAGAAGGACGCGAGAGCCAAGCCAGGGAACGAAACCGAGCGCGCCCAGAGCTGTGCTGATGTGGACAAAAAGAATCGCCAGCGGCGGCAAATAAACGAGACTGAGCCTGGAAATCGAGCGGGTGGCGCCTTCCGTGTGTTCCGGAAAAACGAGCGCAAAATGCAGCAACAAAGCGGGCATGAGGAGCTGCGCCACGATTTTGACCCAATAAACTTCGTAGTCAAAGGTGTCCAGCTTCCCGCTATAGTGGAATGAATAGAAGATGAAGGACACGAGGCAAAAAATATAGAAGTGCACGGCGCGAGGCGCGTTCCAGCGCCGCGCAAAAATGAAAAGCCCAATGAAGAGATAAATGACGCCGACGACACGTTCGTAATTCTCAATGGAAGTGGGCTTCTCGGCGGGCGCAGTTACTAAAAGAGTCTCAAACTCCTCTCCGTTGCGCGAAAGCCGGTAACGCACCTGACTCCAGAGGCCCGCATGCCACAGCCGCTTGGTGACCTGCACCTGCCGGGTGACGGAGCTGCTATTGATGGCCAGCAGATGATCCCCCGCGCGGACGCCGGCGCGGGCGGCAGGCGAACTTGGCGCTACCTCCTGCGCTTGCACTCCCTGCGTCGTATCCAGCCAAACGACGCCATCATCAGGAGACTCGAATTCGCTCCTTTGGACGAAGTTCAGCCAGGCAAAAATCAAAGCCGCCAGCGTTGCAAGCGCTAGTACGACGGCCCCGAGGCTGACTCTCAGATTTTGCTTCATGACAGGCCCAAGCGCGGCCACACCCTGCCGCCAAATCTCAGGTGCAAGCCAATGTCCATTCTTTGGAAGCCGGAACGGGCCAGAACACCATTATATTTCAACGACTTACATAAGACAAGGAAAGGCGAGTCGCTGACTATCCATTTTCTGGGAGGACGCATACAGCTTTCTAAAGTCCAATTTGCGACTAAAACTGCAGGCTTAGGCCACCCCGGAACGTGCGGAAAGCGGGCATTAGCGTCAAACGACCGTCCTGGGTGTTGAGGGTGAGATAGCCTTGTGCAAAGAGGTTGTCGCATTCCGCGTTGGCTTCCCAGCGGCCTGGGCCAAACTTGGGAAGGAGTTGATGCACTCCAAGATGGAAATAGGGCTCCATATCAAAGAGGGTATCGCCGAAGCCGTCCACTCGAGTAATCGTCGTACCGCTGATCCACTGGTAGCCCACGGTTACCCTCGTGCCCACGCGAGGAACCCTTTCGGAAACTTTGACACCTGCGGTCTGACGTCCCGCAGTATGAAGAAGCTCCCGCAGCGGTCCAGCAGCCGCGCTCGAAGGCGTCAGGGCGCCGGCAAAGGCATAGAGCGCAGTGAGTTCAATATCGTCGCTCAACTTTTCCTTGTATACCGCGCGCGTGCCCCAACTGCTTGAAGAGCCTCCATCGTAAGAAAACCCATTTGAATACACGTCCTGGAAATAATCAGCGATGGGGAGATTGTTGCCTCGGCCAAAAACGGCAACGTGACTGTTGTCGTCGTGAAACGCCGCTACTTGCAACTTGCCGCGGGTTCCCAACTTGCGTTCCGCCGCGAGTTCTTCGTGGAAACCGCTTTCAAGCACGGGGCGTCCGTTCCGCCACATAAGTACGGGGAATGCATCCATCTCGTTCAATGCAGCTGCCAATGGGCTTACAGCCTCGCCGTCGACCGCTTCCAGCGGTTCCGGCCCCGTCGGCATGGAAGCAAAAATCAAAGATGCTTGCCAGTCTTCTGAAATCCGCGTTTCGAGCCTCAGCCGTGGCCGCAAGGAATATGCTGGACGACCGAGACCAACCAAGACGTACTCGCCGCCATATTCAAGGACAGCGCGGTTTCCAAAAGCCAGCGAGCCGCCCTGGTCAATGCGAACCCCTCGGAACATCGGCCCCACGTCTCCTAGTTTCGATTCGCGCAATACCAATGCGGTGTGCGGACCGGACGCGAGCGAGCCAGTTGGCAGCCAAACGGTGGCGATCCCGCCGGCGGGGGATTGCGTGTCGTAGCTCATTAATCCCGCGAGGAGAAGCCGGCTGGTTCCACCAAGTTGCTGATCGAAGGCAAATGCAGTAGCTGGACTTGCAGGGAGATTTGAAACCGATCCCGGCCTGCGGGCGCCGTCGGTGAATTCCAAGCGTCCCCGCGATGGCTCTGCAGGGACCGAGTCCGAGTCCACATTGACAGCGTTTAGCGGGTCTTCCTCAGCCCACTGAAGCACTGGGCGGACCGAGCTAGCCGTGCGCAGGACCCACTTCCAATCATCGGCTTCGCTTGCTGCTGAGGAAGGAGCGCGCCGCAATTGGTCCAAGGAGGCAAACAACGATTCCAGCTGAATGCGAACAAGCGTAGTCAAGTTGGCGCTGACGCGGATATGCTTCTCGAGAGTTGGGAGAAACCCCGCAAGGGTTACGCGCACGGTATACAGTCCAGGTGCGAGCCGTTCGCCGCGGAAGACTCCCTGTGTGTTCGTGAAAAAATCGATGGGCAGCGGGTAAGCAGCGGATTCCGGGATCAACTCGACGCTGGCTCCCATTTGAGGAGTGCCGGCAGTGTCGCGAACCACGCCCGAGAGAATTCCCTGAACAGACTTCGACTGCGCCAACGCCGGATTCGCTCCCAAGGACGCGAACGCCGCGGCCAGGACGAGTGCCCCCATAACTCGGACCTGTCCTCTGATCACTACTTACTACCTCCCCGGAACCGTGTTGGCTGCCGCCTTGGTCGGTTCTGGCGTACCTTTTACCGTAAAATCCGCCGATTTGGAAATGGACTGATTGGAAATTCCATCTGTCGCATTGATTTCCAGCGTGTATTTGCCCGGCGAAAGGGTAGACAGTGGCAACCAGCGCTCAATGGTGACCTGGTCGCCAGTCTGCTTCATCTCTGCTGAAGTTTCCTTGAACTGCATCACCTGCTCTGAACCCTTCTTTACCGTATAGAGAAAGGTGGCGTTGGACTTGTGCGTCTTCTCGTCGGGCTTGAGGTTATAAACCTGCAGATAGATGCCCAAGCGGCTGTCCGAATTGAAATCGCTCTCGAGTCGAGGCCGTACTTTGGTCGAGCCCAAAACGAATTGTCCCGCGCCAATCTGATTGGCGGGAACATGTTGGAGCTCATCAGCGAGGATCAGTGTGCTGGCATCGAGCTTATCGTCTGCATAGCGCGGCACAGCAAGCCTGGTGTTCACGACGCCTACGTTCCCGCTCTGAACATCCTTAATAACGAGATCCAAACGATACAGCCCCGGACGGAGCGGCACGGTTTGCTGATAAATCGATTGCAGCTTAAGCGATTGCTGGAAAAGCGAGTCAGGAAAATCCTTCGTGATGGGAGTTTCAAAGGTCTGAACGACGCGCCCGGTCAAGGTGCTGACGCGCCCAAACACATTCATCGTCGCCGTATGGATGCCATCTTTCGCCTGGAAACTTAGCTGGCCGTTCGGCACCTGGATCGTGATCGGAACCAACACGGTGTCGTTGGTTACCTTCATGAAGTCCGTGCGCCACATGAAATGGAGCTGATCTCGAACGATGCGCGCGGTCACGATCGCTTCCAGGTCCTTGAACTTGACGTCTGGCGGTCTTTGTACTTTGGCGTACAGATCCAGGCGATTGAATTCATCCATGCTGGCGGGAGTGCCGCCCATTGCAGTTGGAAGATTGGTGCCATCGGAGCGGGTAAACCTGTCCGTCTTGGAGGCCAACCCCATCGACTCGAGCAAGCTTAAGCCGGCGCCGGGTACATGCAGCAGCGCATCCTTTTCCGAGGGATCCATAGTGAGGTGGTATTCGCCCGAGCCCGTTGTATCCACAAATTCCAGTTCGATGTTCTCGCCAATTCCCGGCAGATAGCGCCAGCGCCAGGTCTCCCATGGATAGGTTGTCGTCGAACCGCCGCCATCTTCCATCGGCCGATCCCACGTGCCGCCCATCGGATGTGAATCGATCTCGTCCGGGGGACCCCACATGATGTACATCCGGCCGCGGTCGGTTTTCCAACCGGGGATACCAGAGGCGAAATGCTCGTTTGCGTAGGCGATACGCCGGTAATGCTCTTCCTTAAAATCGTTGTCGGGAAGGTCGGGATTGCTGCTGCGCCTCAGCCAGAACTGCTCGATAAACTGCTCGCGTTCTTCGTTCGTATCGAGCTGGAGAAAGGCGTTCCGCTCTTCCGGCGAAATGATGTAGACGACGTCCTCACTCAGCCATTGCTTGTACTGGTCGTCGAGTTCTTTAAGAGTTTTGCGCGCTTTTTGCTTCTGTTGCTTCTTCTGCTCTTTGCTGAGCGTCTGAGGAGGCGCAGGGTTATTGGGATCCTGAGCGTCTTGGGCCAATAGTGCGGGAACAAAAATGGCAAACGAGAATGCAGCAGCAATCAGGGCACGAATTACCCGTGGCATAGGCACACCTCAACTTCCAGGACTCTGGATTCTACGCTTCGACAAGCCGTCCGTCAATCGCGGAATCCCCTTCATTTTGAGAGACTTGCCCCCGATTCCCGTTAGAATCGAAGGACCGCCAAAGAGTTGCCTGACAACTTTTGTCCTGAACTTATGTACAGGGTGATTCAACAAGGATGACATCAGCCACTGACAGCGCAGAGCATTTATGCTTGGACAGGATGGGACGGCCTAACTAGCGGAATGTTTACTGCACTCGTTGGATATGCACGTCTGAACCAACCAGAGTATCGAAAATCGCCAAGACATGCCTGCGATATTCCACCATCCGCGTGAAGATATCGCGCAGTTCCGGTTCGCGTTCCGCCTCGCGGTGCCACTTCGCAAGGACCATCGCGGGCACCTCGATGTCTCTGCGCAACTTCTCCGCGGAATGGCCACGCAGGAAGAGGCCGTAGAAAAACGCCGCTTCGCGCTGCGGGAAGTCGAAGTCGTGAACGACCTCGGAGGGAACGATTTGTGGCAAGGTGGCCATAGAGAAAAAGGCAGTTTACCCAAAAGATTTTCCGCGTCAAGTAGTACGGTGGGTTTTCTGCGCTACTTGTGCAACCTTCCAGCCGGAGGCACGACCAGCTACGACAACCTGTCCATCAGGGGGGTTGCCAGCGGATTCTATCCGCCGTAGGATGCTTAAAGGCATGGCAGGGTTACATAACTCGGTTGCCGGACGAACGTTTGGGCGCTTCGCGCGCTTCGGGCTGCTGCGTGGTCTCCGCTCGATCGAGATCGACCCGGAGGAGTTCCGGCGGCAACTCAAGAAAAAACACGGGCTTGAGGTGGCAAACTTCCGCTACATGCACCATGTGCCGCTTGCTCGCCTGGATGCGATCGCCAAGATATTGATTCGGGACACCGAGCGACTCGCTCTTCTCGAAGGGGCCGGCTTCGGCCTCGGCGGCATGATTACCATCATTCCGGACGCCGGCCTGCTCACGTTTCTGACCTTAAGGCTTATCCAGCGGCTTTGCCTCCTCTACGGATTCGAGCAGAGCGCTCAAAACGATCGGATTGCCTTGTGGATGGCCGCTGCCACGGCGACCGGGGTCGATTACGGCAAAGACCTCGCCGAAAAACAAATCCTCGAGAAATTGGCTCCGCGTATCGCCGAACGGCTGGCCGTAAAGCTGGGACAGGAAACCGCGGAGAGATGGGTCGGCCGTCTGATTCCTCTCGCCAGCTCGGCTATAGCAGGCGGATTGAACTTCGCTTTTGTGCGCGCCTGGGGTCGCTGCGTTCAGCGCAATCTGCGCGTGAGGCATGTCGCCGCCCGGTCCGCTCCCGCGCCGTCGCCCCGTCCGGCGTATGTTTCCCCACGCGCTGTGCTTGTCTAGACTTCGCAGCCGTCTAGAACCGCGCCGCTCGCCTTCTCATGCTGGAAAATTCTTATCCTCCGCCATTAAGACCAGCAGGCCAAGTTCGCGCGCGCGCCAATGCCAAGGGTTTCCGTTGCCTCCAAGCTTCAAAGTATCTACCGCTTGTTGTCCTGCTGGCCGTTATACTCTCGCCGCAGAGCGCCCGATCTCAGGAGCAGGAAGAGATTAAGGGCATGCCTGCCGAGCCAGCGGACGCGCAGCAAATCCGCGACCAGATCGCGGCCGTCCAGAAACTTCAGCCCACCCTTCCGGACCACGGAGCACCGCTTTATTTTCTCGCTGTGGCCAAAGAGCGCTTGAGAGACACTCTTGGAGCGCTGGCGCTGTTAAAGGAATGTATCGCGTTGCACGAGGGGTTCGATCCTTCCGGCGACCCGGCTTTTCTCGAACTAAAGGATTCGGCCGATTTTACTGCGCTGATCGAATCGGTCCACACCGAGTTCCCTGCGGTGCTTCAGGCGCGTGAGGCTTTTCGGACAACGGAAAAAGATTTGATCCCTGATGGGCTGGCCTACGACAAGAAGCGTAATGTTTTTTATCTGGGCAGCCTCAATCGGCGCAAGATTGTTGAAATCGGCCGTGACGGCAATGTCTCCGATTTTGTGCCCGACGGCCGTTTTGGCCTCCTGCCGGTGCATGGGATCAGCGTGGATCCAGGCGACGATTCAGTATGGACCGATTCTTTTTCGGAGGACGGGCGAACCGAGCTGTTGCATTTTGACGGCACGGGAAAACTCTTGGGACGCTTCAAGCCGGCGAACGGAACGAAACATGGCTTCAACAATTTGGTCATTCGCAGAAACGGCGAAGTGATTACGACGGATAGTCTGGCGAACGCCGTCTTTCGATTCGATCCGGCGTCTCGAACCTTCAGAGCCCTCCCCCTGCATCGTCCGCTCTTTTACCCGAATGGCATAGCGCTTGGCGGCGACAATCAATCTTTGTACGTCGCGGATAGCCTGGGTGTGGTGAGAGTCGACCTTGCAAACGGAGAGAGCCGCGACGTTGATCCCGGCCCGAAAAGTACGCTTGCCGGCATCGACGGCCTCTATTGGTACAAAGGCAGCCTTATCGGGATTCAGACCGGCATCGGCTCGCCCCGTGTGGCGGCCTTTCGCCTTTCGAGCGATGGCCTTCGCGTGACGCGCGCGACAGTGCTCGAAAATCGCAGCCATTTCTGCGCCTCACCGACGACGGGCGCCATGGTGGGAGCTGACCTCTTCTTTTTTATTGCGAACAGTCATATAGAGGACATGAACGACGGCAAGGTCATGGATGTGACGCAGCTAGAACCTGCCCGGGTTGGCGTCTTGCGCCTGCCCTGAAGTCCTGCGGCAAGTGACGCGCCTGAGGCACGGAAGTGGAAATTTGCGGGACTGCGCCGTAGAGTATTAAGGGACTTGCGGCGCGCAATTGAGCGCAACGAATTGCGATAAACGTGGGTTCCGGGAGGAAACCAGATATGCGGAGAATGCAAAAAATCTTTGGCGGAGTCATTCTGGTGGTCGCGGGGGTAGCACTCGCGCTGATACCTCAACAGGCTTCTTCCAGGCCCACAGAAACTGGGAAACAGGATGCCAATGCCGAGCCCGTTCCCGCCTATCACACTTCATTGCCCGAGGGTCCGTTGCCAGCAACTCTAAGTCCTTCGCTTTTCACCGATCCCGTCGTTCAGAACGCTTATCGGCTTGCGGCCCGCATCAAGAAAGTTCTTTACCAGCAACCTTGCTACTGCCACTGCGACCGCACCGAGGGCCACGGCAGCTTGCTCGATTGCTACGCTGGCCACCACGCCGCGGAATGTGGTACCTGTGTGCGCGAAGGCCTCTATGCCTACGAGCAAACACGCAAGGGCAAGACCCCGGCCCAGATTCGCGCAGGCATCGAGCGCGGCGATTGGGAAAAGGTTGACGTCAAGAAATACGAATCGCCAGTCGCCGTGCTTGCGAAGTGAGTTCGCCCGGGGTTTGGTTGGCTAGGGCGTTCTTTCCTACCGTTTGGACCCGCCGAATACTGCTAGATTCTTCGCTGCAGAGTGCTCGGGAGACGCAGGGAAGGTAAACATTGATGAAACGGCGGCGGCTGGGCGTTCGTCTGATTTTCAGTTAGGTGTCGGCCCGGTGGCTCTGGACCCCTGCAAGCTCCGAAACATGAACATTTTAAGTTAGACAGGAGAAAAGCATGCGGAATCGCAAGTATCCGGTGGGAATCCTTGTGACGGCGCTCTTAGTTTCCGCCGTTGCCATCGCAGGGCCAGGACTACGCGCTTCGGCGAAACCCGGCGCTGATTCCGGCTATTGGGGATTCGACACCGCGAATCTCGACAAATCGTGCAAGCCTTGCGACGACTTCTATCAGTTCGCCATGGGCGGCTGGATGAAAGCCAATCCGATTCCGCCCGCATATTCCACTTGGGGCTCGTTCTCCGAACTGCTCGACAAAAACCAGCAGAACCTTCGGCAAATTTTGGAAGCGGCGGAGAAACAGCAGGCTGCACGGGGCTCAAACGAGCAGAAGATCGGCGACTTTTATGCCAGCTGCATGGATACAGAAGCGATCGATGCGGCGGGCACCAAACCAATTGACGCAGATCTGGCGGCTATCGCGGCCATAAAAAATTCCGCTGACCTGCAAGCCGAGGCGGCGCGACTCCAGGAAGAAGGCGTGGGCTTGCTCTTCCGGTTCAGCGCCAATCAAGACGCCAAAGACAGCACGCAGGTCGTTGGCGCCGCCTGGCAGGGAGGGCTGGGCTTGCCCGAACGCGAATACTATTTGAAGCAGGACGATAAATCGAAACAACTGCGTGACGCCTACCGGAAACATGTCGCCAAGATGTTTGAATTGCTGGGAGATTCCCCGGAAGCGGCCGCGCCGGAAGCTGCCACAGTCCTCGAAATTGAAACGCATCTCGCGGAAGCTTCGATGAAAAATACGGATTTGCGCGATCCCGAAAAGACTTACCATAAAATGAAATTAGCGGACTTGCAGGCGATGATGCCCGATTTCAATTGGGAGAGTTACTTCAGGGCGATAGGCCATCCGGAATTGAAAGAGATCAATGTTGGCCAGCCAGACTTCTTCAAGGCTCTCGACTCGAAACTCACCGCGACTCCGCTTGCGGATTGGAAGACCTACTATCGCTGGCATCTTCTAAATGCATCAGCCTCTGCGCTTCCAGAGAAATTCGTGGAGGAGGAATTTGAATTTCGAGGAAAGACGCTGACGGGAGCCAAGGAGATCCAGCCCCGCTGGAAGCGTTGCACGCAAGCTACTGACCGGGCCTTAGGCGAAGCGCTCGGCCAAGTCTACGTGCAGAAATATTTTCCTCCGGAGGCCAAAGCTCACGCCCTCGTGATGGTGCATAACCTGATCTCTGCGCTTCATGACGACCTGCAAACGCTTCCTTGGATGAGTCCAGAAACGCGGGCGCAAGCCACGGCAAAGCTCGAAGCCTTCGCCGTCAAAATCGGTTACCCAGATAAGTGGCGCGACTATTCGGCTTTGAAAATCGACCGCGTTTCCTACTTCGCGAATCAACAGCGCGCCGCGGAGTTCGACTTCCGGCGGCGGCTCTCTAAAATCGGCCAACCCGTGGACCGCACCGAATGGGGCATGACGCCACCCACGGTCAACGCCTACAACAACAGCAGCATGAACGAAATCGTCTTCCCTGCGGGAATCCTGCAGCCACCCTTCTACGATCCTAAAGCCGATGACGCCGTGAATTACGGCGGCATGGGCGCGGTCATCGGCCATGAGATTACTCATGGTTTCGACGATCATGGCAGCCAGTTTGATGGCCATGGTGATTTAAAGAACTGGTGGACCGCCGACGATTTGAAGAATTTCAAGGAACGCGCCGCCTGCGTTCAAACGCAGTTCGACAATTACGTGGTGGACGGCGACCTGCGCGAAAACGGCAAGCTGGTGCTCGGCGAGAGCATCGCGGATCTCGGTGGCCTGGCGATCTCCTACGCGGCGTATGAGAAATCGCTCGAAGGTAAGCCCCGTCCGCCCGTCAAAGATGGTTTCACTCCCGAGCAGCGTTTCTTTCTCGGTTGGGCGCAGGTCTGGGGCGCAAATGATCGGCCGGAGTACGAACGCCTGATGGCCAACACGAATCCTCACCCACTGCCGCGTTTCCGTGGGAACGGTCCGCTCTCAAATATGGCCGAGTTTGCCAAGGCCTTCGGGTGCAAAAAAGGCGACCCAATGGTCCGCCAGCAAGTCTGTAAAATCTGGTAAGCTCGCGCGCGCAAAGTGACCTCTACGGACAAAGCGGTTCTTCAGCTTCTGCGCGGCGCACTTCTTCTCGTCGCGTTGTCCGTGCTTGTCCCCGTTGCCTCTGCGAAGTGGAAATACTTTCGTTCTGGAAATGCCGCCGATAGCACGGTCACCCCGAGGCCGGGTTACGTGCTCATGGGCGGGGGCGAGCAAGATCCGGCGCTAAAAGTCCTATGCGAGCGCGCGAACGGCGGCGACTTCCTCATCCTCCGCGCCAATACCGAAGATGACTACGCGCAAAAAGTGAATGAAGAAATCCGTGCGCTCTGTCCTCTAAACTCGGCTGCGACGATCGTTTTTTCCGAGCGGGAAGATTCCCACGACCCGAAGCTGCTCGAACGGATCAACCAGGCAGAGGCAATTTTTATCGCGGGAGGCGATCAATCGAATTACGTCCGCTTCTGGCAGGACACCCCCGTCGAAGAGGCTCTAAACCGGCACATCGCGGCCGGCAAACCGTTCGGCGGCTCCAGCGCCGGACTGGCGATCCTCGGAGAATTTTCATTTTCCTCAATGATTGACACCCTCCATTCCCCCGACGCACTCGCCGATCCTTACGGCAACAAAGTGACGCTCTCGCGCGACTTTCTGCGCATCCCGCCGCTCGCCGGCATCATTACGGACACACACTTCGTCAAACGCGACCGTATGGGCCGCTTGCTCGTTTTCCTGGCACGTATTCTGCGAGACGGCTGGGCCACACAGGTTCGCGCGATCGCGGTCGAACAAGACGCCGCAATTCTTCTCGAGCTGGGCGGTCAAGCGAAAATCATAGGCTCTGGGCCGGCCTATTTTCTCGAGGCGAAAAAACCGCCGGAAGTCTGTCAGCGGAAAACTCCGCTCAGCTTTAGCGGAATCACAGTGCGTCGCGTACCGCCCGGCGGCATGTTCAACGTGAAGGACTGGAAAGGAAGCGCCGGAGACGAATATCAAATCGCCTCCGTGAATGGAAAATTGGAAACAAAAGGATCAAATCACGGGATCTATTAGACGCAGGCGCGTTCTCGCGTCAGAAGTGAAAAACAACGCCGCCCATCAGTTTGAAATTGTTTTGAGACTGGCCGAAAAAGCCTGTGTGCACCCAATCGGCTTCCAGCCGTCCGGAAAAACGCGGGTTGAACCGATAGTCCGCTCCGCCTCCGGCTTGCACGGCAAATGCGTTCTTGCTACCGTCCGCGGTCTGCGGTTGTTCGTGCGCTCCACCCACGATCGTGTGTAACCAGGGCTCCCACCTGCTATTAATTCGCCAAGAAAACTTTGGACCGGCGCCATAAACGAGGAGCTTCACATGCTCCCGGTCAAAGATTTGTGGTGCGAATGCCGTGGCCACGTCTCCTTCGATTCCGAACCAGTCGTTCGTAAAGTAGGTTACCGAGCTGTCGATGCCCACAGCGCTGGCGTTGAAAATCGAGGATCTAAATCTCAGCCAATCAGCGCCAATCGCAAGTTGCCATCGGGTGTCATCCCTCTCGCCATATAGAAATTTTGGATCAGGAGCTGGCGAGGGAGACGCTTTTGGCGCAGCAGCTGGCGCCGGCGACGCGAAGCTCGGATCCGGGGCGATAGAGGGCGCGAGTGAGAGCGTCCCGGCATCCAAAGGCTGAAATTGCGCTTCGTTTGTGGCCGGCGCCGCAGAAAATGCAGCCGCCACGTTGCGGTCGTCTGGCGTGGCATTTGTAACCGCTACTTCTTGCGCGCGAGCCGCGCACCCCGCTCCAAGCACGACTAGTACAGCAACAAGTTGCCTCTTCATGTTTTTCCCCTCAGAGGTTTGACCCCACGCCTGGAATCAGCCCACTCTGCTACGGTAAACAAGACCGAGGGTCTTTGTCTACGTACTTTCGCTGTCCGGGTACAAAGTGAAAAGGGCAGGGAGGGTTGCCCATAAACAACAAGTGGTAAATCCGAGTATACTCCGCCGGCTACCGGCCGTGCCTCAGATAGTCGTCCGTTTTGTTCAGCCAATCTTCCCGGGGCGGATTGAAGACGTCCAAATCGACCGTGTCCTCCACGGCCCAGGCTTCGTGCGGCATGTGCGGAGGAATGCAGAGCACCTCACCCGTTCGCACCACGATCTCTTTGCCATCGATGGCGAATTTCAGAGCGCCTTCCAAAATGTACGTCACCTGCTCGTTGTGATGGTGATGCAGCGGAACGTGGGCGCCCTTCTTCATAAGCACGCGCGCCAGCATAATTTTATCCCCAACCACCATTTCCCGGTCAATCTGCGGATTCAGGTGCTCGCGCTCGACGCTCTTCCAAGCTATATATTTCATCTCCGCTGCCGCGCTCATGGTTTCTCCCCGTACAATCTCGCCGCGTTGTCGTGCAAATACATCCGCGCCAATTCCAGTGCCCTCTGTTCGTTGAACGCGCCTTCCGAGACAAGTTCCGCCAGCGCAGCGGCCACGGCCGCCCTCGCCGAGCGCGACGCCAGCCACATGGTCTCCTCGGCCCCCACCGCTTCGTTGAACGGAAACGCGTCGGAACCGTACATGATCCGCTCCGGATAAAGCGAAATCCACTGTTTCAGGATGCGCTTCAGTTCCGAGGGATAAACGTAGTACCCCATCAGTGAAGAATCCGTCCATACGTTCTTCGCCGCCGTCATCCAAATCATATCCAACGTATACGGATATCCTCCATGGATCAGCACGAAGTTTACTTTGCTGTACCGCGGATCGCGCACCACGTTTTCGAGGTTCAGCGGATTCCCGTTGCGCATGCTGAAATAATCGCCGATGCCCACGGCGCTGTGAAAATGCACGGAAAGATTCAATTTCCCGGCTTCATCGATCAAAACTCGAAAGATGTAATCCTGAAACGTCCGATACTCATCGTCCGATGGAACACCGCCAGCGTGAAATCGCGAATAAATCGCCGCTACCTTTTCCCGCGGCGGATCGCTGAAATAGAGGGAACGAAAATATGCGGCCTCGAACTTCATGGCCACTCCGCCCTTTTTCTTGTTGTCCTCCACAGTTTTTCGAACGAAGGCCTCGTAACCCGCGAGGTCTGGAGGCAAAGCATCCAGATTTTCCTGCTTCATGTAGCGATGCAGGACCTTCTCCTGCAAAGGGATGTAAACGCCCATGTCCGGGTTCTTCCCCGTCTCGTCGCGGTTGTCCAGCGGAAAGAGGAACGAATCCACAAAGAAAACCCAGTGAAATCGCTTGGGATCGAGATAAGGAGCAAAAGCAACGCGGTTCGCAAGGCAAGTTTCGACATTCAGTTTGTCGAGAATGTTGTCCCAATACGCCGTGCCGCCCCCGGCTTCCGCCGCCTTTTTCTTGTCAATAAGCCATTTCGCGTGTTCGGGCTTGAAGTCGTCGTAAGGATAGTTAAAAAGAAATTTTGCGCCGGCCACGAATTCCGGATTATCGTCGCGCAGCCGCAGAACGGAACTCTCATCCGGCGGCGCCGCCTGTGCGTCCATGTCGGAATCATCGGGAAAGGTCGCGTGAGAGTGATTGTCATAAAGGGGAATCTTGTCGATCTGTTTCAGAAGCCTCTCGTAGATCTGCGGCACGTCCGGCCCATCGAGCGGCCTTGCCTGCCCCGCCGCACTTGCCGCGCAAAGAAGCGCCGCCATTCCTCCAAGAGCCGCGACCTGGCCTAGCCGATTCAACCTTCTCATCGTGCACTCCTGTAAACACGCCACCTGAAAGGAGGTAGGACAGGCACTCCTGTCTGTCTTCTTCCTTATCGATTCACGCTCTGAAAAAACATTCAGACCGGATCGTGCGCCCTACCGCGTCACCGCCACTCTCCACCGCGAAGACACTCGCTGCATGCGTTCCAGCGCCTCTTCCAGCAAGTTGCGCGCGCTCACCAGCGAGAACCGCAAGTAATTCTTCCCGCCAACCCCGAACGCGGCTCCTGCAATCCCCGCGACGCCCGCTTCCTCCAACAGAATCTTCGCGACTTCTTCCGCAGCCAAGCCCGTCTCCTCGATATTCACCCATGCGTAGAAGGCCCCGTCTGGTGCGTGGCACCGAAATCCGGGAATGCGATTTAATCCAGCCACAAACAGATCCCGACGCTTTCGATACTCCTCGACCATCGCATCCACAGCCTGTGTAGAATCCCGTAGCGCCTCGATCGCCGCCACTTGCGTGAATTCCGCCGCGCACGTAAACGTATTCAGCACCAGCAAATCCATTGCATCCACGACGTTCTTCGGCGCCACCGCGTAGCCCAGCCGCCACCCCGTCATCGCAAAGCTTTTCGAAAATCCGTCGATGATCACCGTTCGCTCAGCCATGCCTGGTAACGACCAGATCGATTCGTATGCCCCTCCGAACAAAATCCGCGCATAAATTTCGTCCGAGATAATCCAGAGGTCATGCTTCTCGGCCAGCTTCGCAATGCTCCGCAGAGCCGCCGCGTTAAAAACAGTCCCTGTTGGATTGTTCGGTGAATTGAAAATCAGTGCAGTCGTTCGCGGCGTAATCTTCGCGGCAATCTCGTCGAGGTCGGGCTGAAATCTGTTTTTTTCTTCCAGCCCGAACCCCACCGCCTTCGCGCCCAGCCCACGCGTGAACGACGGATAAATGGGGAATCCGGGGTCAGGGTAGAGCACCTCATCCCCCGGCTCGATCAGCGCCATCATCGCCAGCGAGAGCGCCATTTTGCACCCCGGCGCGATCAGCACTTCTTCCGCCGACACCGCAAGCCGCCGCGTACGCTTCAGGTATTCCGCAATCGCCTCGCGCAGCGCCGGAATGCCGCGCGTCGAAACGTAACGGTCCCGGCCTGCCGCAACCGCATCGCGTACCGCACCCACCACCGGTGCCGCTGGATGAAAATCCGGCTCGCCCAGCTCCAAATGAATAATGGACCGCCCCTCGCGCTCGAGTTCCTTCGCGCGGGAATAAACGGCCAGCGCCCCTTCGCCGGTCAGCTGTGAAACGCGTGTTGCAATTCGTCGCATAGTGTCCCGCTGAATCCTACCATTTTGATGCGAGGAGTGCGTCCCGAGGCTTCGCACGCCGCTTCCTAGGCCAAGCGTCTGCCAAAAAACAGGGGCACGAGAATCCGTGCCCCCGGGATGATTCGTTTGCGAACGAGGATCTAGAACGCGTACCGCAGCGAGAACTGGATCAGTCGCGGCGTGCCCACCAAGCTTGTGATTTTGCCGAATGGGCTGCCCGACGGCCCGATGGACTCGACGTCTGTCACCGTGGGATTCGCGAAATTAGCGTGGTTCCATAGGTTGAAGAAGTCCGTCGTAAACCGCAGGCTCTGTCTCTCCGTCAGCTTGATGTTCTTGATCAACGAGAAGTCCCAGTTTTGCTGCCCGGGTCCCCGGAAGGTGTTTCGTCCCAGATTCCCGAAGCCCGTCGTGCAGAAATTGCTGTCCGTTAGGCATTGTGTGGGATAAAGCTCGGCAGCGGGCGTAAATGCGCTCGGATTCAAGTAGCCATTGGCAACACGTTCTCCCATGCTCCCCGTCGAGAGTGCGCTCGACAAAGTAGCGCCGCTCGCGAGGCTTCCCGTTAGCGTGGATGGCGTAAAGCCAGCTCCCAGGTATGCCGTCCCCGCGCCGGAATCGGTCACCGAGAATGGAAGTCCGGACTGTACGATGGTGATTCCGCTCACGGCCCAGCCAGCGAGCAACCGCCCCTTCGCTCCCGTATCGCCCTTGAAGAACGGCAGCTCGTAGCGGTAACTCACCACCAGACGATGCGTCCTGTCGAAATCCGACAGCCCGTACGAGTCGGCGAGAGTGGTTTCATTGTTGAACGCGGTATTGAATGCCGTATTGCCCGTCGAAGTCGCATCCAGCGACCGCGAGAAAGTGTAAGCCGCCTGGAAGTAGCCGGCTCCCCAGCGGCGCGACACCGTCGTTTGCAACGAGTTGTAGTGCGAATACGCGTCATCCGCAAACAATTGGAATCCGGAATAGCCGTTGATTCCTTGCGCTCTCGAACGCGCCACGGCGTTGTCAAACGTATTCGTCGTTATGACGCAGGGGTTGGGATTGCAAAACGGGCTATTGATGTCGATTGGATTCGTTGGGCTTGCGTCCTGCGCCTCCAAGTTGTCCCGCGTCTCGCGCAAGTGAATCGAGTGCGTGCCCACGTAACCCACCTCGAGCACCCACTGCTTTCCTAGGGCATGTTGGACGGTCAGGTTCCACTGCTGCGTGCTCGGCACCACAAAGTGACGCGGAACCTGCAATCCGAAAATGTTGGTCGATAGCAACGGCCCGGGGCACGCCTTGCCCGTGGCCGGCCCATAATTGGCGGCTTGCGTCGTGTCGTTACCCGGAAAGCCCTGGAACACGGCCAAGCAAGGAATAAATGTCGGGTCCAGCGTGCCGGCTTGCGGCAAGGCATTGATGTTCGGTGCGCACGGTCCCGTTGCGTCTGCCGAGAAAAACGTACTCAAGCATCCTGGAGGCCCGCCACCGAACGCCACCGGTAGAAATGGGGCCTGGAACGAAAGTTGGTCCACGTCTCCGACGTCCTCGCGCACGTAGTAAATTCCAAATCCCGCGCGAACGGTGGTCGTATGGTGGCCGAGCACATCGTACGCGAGCCCGATGCGCGGCCCGAGTCCCGTCGAGTAATTATTGTTCAGCGTCGTGCTGTTGGCATTTCCCGTCAGACCCGACAGGCCGAGGCTATTCACGCAAGAAGGATAAATAAACGGAAACGCGCCGGCGTTCGCAAGGTTCGGGTCGAGGTTGCCGATGTGGCAAAGGTCATCATGAAATGCGCCGAAGATCTCCGTGCGCAGCCCCAAGTTGAGCGTTAAATCGTTCCGCACTTTCCAGTCGTCCTGCGCAAAAACGGCGTAATTGTTGCTCCGGTATTGGTGGTTGTAAACGCCGCCTCCGCCGAAGCTGAACTGCGGCGCACCGACAAGAAAATTCTGGAAATCGGTTGTCGCGAGGCCCGGGACAGGTCCATTCGTCGACGTGTTCGTAAAGAACAGCTCTCCGTTAAAAACTTGCGGAAAAAGTTTGTTCAGGTTGACTCGCGTGTATTCGCCCCCAAACCGGAATACGTGCCGTCCCTTGACCCAGCTCACGGTATCCGTCAGGTCGTAATTGTTTTGGTCCTGGTGCTGGTTGGCGAACGGTGCTGGGCCGAACTCAAATCCGGAACTGGCCAGCACGAATTTGTAGATCGAGTCCGTTACGTTGTTCGTCGGTCTGTCGATTCCGACGTCGGTCGCCGTCACCGGTGGCACGTTATTCAGTTGATCGTTGATATGCACGAAGCCAAACCGGAATTCATTCACCAGGGTCGGAGAAAATAAGTGCGTCTCCGTCACATTCAGAAACCGCGCACCCACCGGCGTGTCGAACGGGAAGTTCAAGGACGCCGAGCTGATGCTGCTCGAAAGCGTGCTGCCTAGCGATTCCTGCAGGTCGCCTCCTCCGAAAGGAAGCAGGCTCTCGGAATCCGAGAAAAAGAAGCGCGCCGAGATTTTGTCCTGGCCGCTGCGAAACTCGTGGTCCCAATTCGACGTGAACTGATCGTCGTTGTACTTGCCAGGTTCGCTGACAACAAACGGCACCGTCGAGCATGGCGCCGTCCCGGCGGGCACATTCGTCGGAGCGGGGTAAAGATAGCCGCCGGCGTTGCCTCCAAACTGGTTGCTCTTTGCGTTTAAGAGGGCGAACGCCACCGGATCGATGCTCGGGATGCCGCAGTCCGCTTCCAGCGCCGCCATCGAGGACCGGTCGGCGGCTGGGATGTACGGAATGCTTGTGCTGATGATCGTGCCCGGCGAATCGCCGCTGCGCTGTCGCGTTCCCTGGTAATTAACGAAAAAATAGCCGAGGCTATCCTTCACCACCGGCCCGCCCACGCTGGCCCCGAAGATGTTCTGATTGATCTCCGGACGTGCCAGGCCTTCGCCGTTCAAAAAGAAATCGTTCGCGTTCAAAACTGTATTGCGGAAGAATTCATACGCATCCCCGTGGAATTCCCGGGTCCCGGACTTCAGGATTGCGTTGACGTTCCCTCCCCCGTCCCGCCCTTGGCTCGCGTCATACAGTGACGTCTGGACCTTGAACTCTTGAATTACGTCCGGATTTGGCAGCGGAACGTATGTCGCCTGCGCCACGTTGTAGTCCGTCGCGCTGATTCCTTCGATCAAATAGTTGTTGTTATCCTCTCTCTGGCCGTTCACGAAAAGTTTCACGCTGCCGCGCCCAAGCTGCGAAGCGTCGTTCAAATCGCTCTGCGCGCCCGTGGAAAGCGTAAGCAGTTGCTGATAATTTTGCGTAGCCAACGGGAGCTCGCGCACTGTGGCCGTCCCCAGTGATTGCCCCGTCGTTGCGTTGCTCGTCTCGACCGTCGTCACCTGCGCCGAAATCTCCACCTTTTCCGACACCGTGCCCGGCTTCAAAGTAATCGTTACGCGCGTCGTTTCCGTCACGCGCACTTCGATGTCTTCGGCCTTCGCCTCCGCAAACCCGGTTTTGTTCACCACCACGCTGTAATTTCCCGGTGGCAACAACGTCGCGACGAATATTCCATCCGTGTTGGTGGGCAACTTCCGCGCAACCGATTCCGTGCGCGTATCGATGATTTGCACCTCCGCGTCGGCAATCGTCCCGCCGCTGGTGTCCACAACCACTCCGCTGATGGCCCCGGTCGCGCCCCCTTGTCCGTAAGTTCTTCCCCCCGCCAACATGCCCGCGAGCAACAACACCCCTGCAAATGTTCCCAACATACTGCGCATCATTACACCCCCCAGGTGTTCAGACTTCAGGACTCCGACGTTTGTAAGCAGCCTGTTGTCAGTACTGCTTCTCTTGATCGCACCATTATCCCCCCGGGACGCGGCGCGAAAACTAACGGATGTCACCCCGATTTCAAACTAGCGATTCACCTTCTTTGTGTCAACCAACGAGTGCATAAATGTTTTGGATGAATCAAATCACGCTGCGTTACGTCGCTCCCCCAGATGTTCTCCGGTTTCGCCCTATATCCACACTCATCCCTTGACGCAAACCTCTTCCGGCGAGAACATGGCCGCAGGGTCACTCGGGCGCAACCTGTCCTCCCTGCCTTCCGTCTTACTAGATAGCAGTTCGGTCAGCGTCCCCGATGGGGGTGACACATGTCGTACCGCACCGCGTTTCGTACCTTCGCTTCTTGCGCTTTTTTCGTGGCTCTTTCGCTCTGCGCTCGCTCAGCGTCCGCCGATTCCAGCCACGCACGCATCATCCGCCTCAGCCTCGTTCAGGGCGATGTGCGCTTTACGCGCGAAGCCAAAGGTGACCCGCTCGCCGATCAAAAAGCCGTTTGGGAAAAAGCGGAAGCCAATCTGCCCGTCCGTCAGGGCTACGTTCTGGCCACCGACGACGGTCGCGCCGAAGTCGAATTCGAAAATGGCGCGATGGCCTTTCTCAACGCCCACACCGTTCTCGAATTTTACGATCTTTCTCTCGATGACGGCGCCCGCACCACGCGCTTAGTTCTCCGCCAAGGCTCCGCATCCTTTTATGTCAATCCTGCGGGCGAGGACTATTTCAGCGTTACCGGCGGCGATTTTACGGTCGTCGCTAACGGCAAAGGTTCCTTCCGCCTCAACAATTTTGACGACGGCAGCAATGTCGCCGTTCTTACCGGCCACGCTTCCGTCCTCCACAAAAAAGAAACCACCCAGCTCGCCAAAGGCCACTCGCTATCCATGAAAGCGGGCAACGATTCCGTAAGCATCGGCACCATTCCTTCCGGCGATGAGTTCGATCACTGGGTCTCCGGCCGCATTGATACCGTTTCCGCTGCCAATAACGCTTCCCTTCAGTACACCAACTCCGGTTCCTATGCGCCGGGTTTTGCCGATCTTTACACTTACGGCTCTTGGTTTTCGTGTGGTGGATATGGCTATGGCTGGCAGCCTTTTGGTGTCGGCCTCGGCTGGTATCCATTCTCGCAAGGTCAATGGTTGTGGGATCCTGGGTTCGGTTGGACTTTTGCCAGCTTCCAGCCTTGGGGCTGGGCTCCCTATCACTACGGCGGCTGGCTCTTTGACGCGTCCTGTGGCGGCTGGTTTTATTCACCTGGCTTTTTCGGATACGGCGGATATGGGTACGGAGGGTATGGTTACGGCGGCTACGGCGGCAACCCCAGAAAGCCGGTCCACCCCGTCCATCCGCCTCACCCGCTCGTTTACAGAGCTTCGACGGCTGTCTTCGTTCGCCAAAATGGCAAGCTCGGCATCGTTCCCATGAACCCGCTCGACAAGGCCGGCAAGCCGCCTCTCAATCTTGAGCATGGCGTCTTCTCGCTTGAGGCCGGAAAGAGCATGACGCAGCCCCTTACGGCCGCAGCCGGACCACAAAAATGGGAGACGGTAAAATCCCCTGCGCGTGAGGCCATGCCCAGCAGTCTCCTTGCCACCACCGCGCCAGAACGCACCTCGCGCTCCATCCTGGAAGGCCCGAACGGAACGCGCATCGTTTCTCTCAGCCGCAATTCTTCCATCGTCTACAATTCGGTCGAGCACCGCTTCGTGAGCGCAAACGCCGCTCCGTCCTCCCTGCGCGAAGGCACGGAACCTCGCAATTGGAAAAATGAGTCCGGCGCCCTGAGGAACGATCGGCTCGCGGAAGAGGGAAGAAATAATCCTCCAAGAGCAGCTAATGCACGCGTACCCGAAGGTTCCACTTCGGCTCGTGCCATGGCCCCGCCCTCTCGCTCCATGACCCCGCCTCCAGCTCCTCGCTCCTCCTTTGGGGGCGGCGGGTATCGCGATGGCGGCGGCGAATTTTCAAGCGGCGGCGGTTTCTCGCGTGGTTCCTCCGCTCCTTCCGTGTCTGCGCCGCACGTCTCCGCTCCTTCCGGCGGCGGTGGTGGTCGCCCACACTGAAGTATTCATTCTTCTCGCTCCTAAACAGAAAAACGGCTCCGCGATTTGGAGCCGTTTTTCTTTTGCAAAAATCGCCTGCAAAAACTTGTACGGGAAGATCCCCTAGCCCATCTCGTTCGCAATTCCTTCAGGTAAAAATCATCCCCGCATATCCCACAACCGCGCTGAAATCCCCCGAAATATCTCCTGACGTCGCATAACGCACCAACTCAGCTTGCGTTCCGCCCATGTTTTTCAAAGCGCTGAGCATCGCCACCGTCGGCCCCAATCCACACATGGAAATTCCGTCGTTTCGGCAAGTGTCGTAGAGCCCGCGCGCATCAAGGTCCAAAATTCGCTCAATCGCCTTTCCGTCCTTTACGCGTGTCGTCGCGTCGTCCTCGTAATGATTCAAGTCCGAAGTGGTCAGCAGCAGCACTTCCTCGCTCGAAGCCGCAAGCACGCGCCCAATCGCTTCCCCCACGCTAACTAAATCCTCGAAGCGCACCGTTCCAAGCGCAACCGGCACGAACGTAAACTCCGGCCGCAACACTTGCAAGAAGGGAATCTGCACTTCCAGCGAATGCTCCGTGCTGTGCGCCACGCTATCTTCCCGCAACAATGGACAGGCTGCCCGCAAAGCTTCCGCCAGCGCCTCATCGATCGGCGCATCTCCAAGCGGCGTCCGCCACGCCCCGCTCGATAAGATCGCGGCATTCTCCCCGCGCGGATAATGCCTCACGCCCAGTATCAGAATTTTCTTTGGCAGCGCGATCCGCGCAAACACCGACCCGGCCACATGCCCCGAATAAACGTACCCCGCATGAGGAACTAGGCACGCCTTCGCGCGCACGGCCGCGGCCTTTTCGCCGACGCCCGTAAATTGCGCTACGAGCGCTCTTAATTCAGTTGGATTGGAAGGATAAAATCGGCCAGAAACAGCGGGCAAGCGAAGCATGCTTCAGCTCCGCCAATCAAATCGGCTTCGAGGGTTTGCCTTTGATCTTCAGGGCTTGCTTAGTGGTTGGGTCGTAGTACACGGTCACTTTGTCGCCGTACTGGTAGCCGCCCTTGTCGACGATCGCTTGCATTTTCGCCGATGCTTGTTGCGAAAGTGCGAAGGTTTGCAGGGACATGTCATCCCCCTTCGCGCGCACCGTGATCTGCGCGATGTTCGCATGCATCACGTAGCCGTCAAACCTGCCCAGCCCCGCCGTCTTCGATTTCGGCTTCACCGCGTTCACCACGATAGGCACTGCCGTATCGATGACCACGGGTTTAACCAGCTCGGGAACCTGCGCGCTCGCCGGCGCGCCTGCGAGCGCCGCCATCATTGCGGCAGCGAGACCCCATCCTCCGATTTTCGCAATTGCCTTCATTCGATATCGTCCGTTGCAATTCGTAGCGACTTCAAAAATCGCACATCCTGCGGTGTCATCGTCAGCCGCGCCGCCGGCTTCTTATCCGGCACTTGATCGAAAGATTCCTGATCCACTTGAATCCTCAGAGATTCCAAAAACCGCCGGTCTTGCGTCGTCAGCTTTGAAGGTTCCGCACCCGTGCCATCTCGCTTTGCCAATCCAATCGTCGCGTCCAGCTTCAGCACGATGTCGTACCCGTGCGCGCGCACTCCCGCGATCGCGCCGGTGATCCTGTCGGAGTCGGACACCGTATCGTTGATCGCGTGTCCCAATTCACGGAGCAAATTTTTCAGGTGATCGTCGAGTTGCAAGGGCGGCTCTCCCTCACTTCATTTGCCATTCTAGGCTTGGATTTCGTTGGACACAAGCCGCCAACTTTCGCGTTGTCTCCAATCCGTTCACAGTCCATTAGTGCAGGTCAAACGGCCTCCGGATGCGGCTCGCCTTCGTTACGCGCCGCATTCCTCCGCCTATTTTGCGTTAAGATGCATTTATGTCTTCGGCCGCCGCATCTCCCGCAGCCCCGCCTCGCCAAGGCAGTTTCCATCGCTTCTGGCGCACCCTGAAGCAGCTCTTCCTCGAGCTCGCCGGTGCCATGTTCGCGGTACTCGGCCTCGCCTGGCTCAACCTCGCCCTCCGTTCCTGGAACCGCGACGTAGCCCACTGGCTCATTGCCACCGCCGTCGCCGTCGCACTCCTCTTCTTTTTTTTCGCACTAAGTTCTTTCCGCCGCTCCCGCAAGCTGTAATCTATTCCCGTAGGGGCACGGCATGCCGTGCCCGCTCCTGATTTGGCTGTTCTCAGTTCGCTTGTAGAATTGACCCAAGTATGTCCGAACACAAAAACCAAATCCCCCGCGGAACGCAAAGAGCACTTCACCACGCTCTCCGGCCTTCCGATCAACCGCCTCTACACCCAAGACGACCTTTCGGCCACGGATCCAGAATCCTCCATCGGCTACCCCGGCGAATTCCCCTATACCCGCGGCATCTACCCCACCATGTACCGCGGCCGCTTCTGGACCATGCGCCAATACGCCGGCTTCGGTACCGCCATCGAATCCAATCAGCGCTATCGCTATCTTCTCAGCAAAGGCCAGGCCGGCCTGTCCGTCGCCTTCGATCTCCCCACGCAAATCGGCATGGACTCCGACCATCCTCTCGCTCTCGGCGAAGTCGGCAAAGTCGGCGTCGCCATCGACTCCCTCGAAGACATGGAAACTCTTTTCGACGGCATCCCGCTCGAAAAGTCTCCACTTCCATGACCATCAACTCCACCGCCGCGATCCTCCTCTGCCTCTATGTCGCCGTCGCCAAAAAACAAGGCGCCAATCTCGCCAAAATTTCCGGCACCGTGCAAAACGACATCCTCAAGGAATACATCGCCCGCGGCACCTACATCTATCCGTTCGCGCCCGGCCATGCGCATCGTCACCGACATCTTCGCCTGGTGCCGCGACCATCTCCCCAAGTGGAACACCATCTCCATCTCCGGCTACCACATTCGCGAAGCCGGCTCGACCGCTATCCAGGAAGTCGCCTTTACCCTCGCCGACGGCATCGCCTACGTCCAAGCCGCCCTCGACGCCGGCCTGGCGGTCGACGAATTCGCTCCCCAACTCTCGTTCTTCTTCAACGCCCACAGCGATCTCCTCGAAGAAATCGCCAAGTACCGCGCCGCCCGCCGCCTCTGGGCCAAACTCATGCGCGATCGCTTCAACGCAAAAGATCCTCGCTCGCTTCTCCTCCGCTTCCACGCGCAAACGGCCGGCTCTTCGCTCACCGCCCAGCAACCCGAAAACAACATCGTTCGCGTCGCCATCCAAGCTCTCGCCGCCGCCCTCGGCGGCTGCCAGTCCCTCCATACCAATTCCATGGACGAAGCCCTCGCCCTTCCCACCGAGGACGCCGCGCTCATCGCTCTGCGAACGCAGCAAGTCATTGCCCACGAAACCGGCGTCACCAATACCGTCGATCCCGTCGCCGGCTCCTACGCCATCGAACATTTAACCGATGAAATTGAGAAGGGCGCGACCGAATACATCGCGAAGATTGATTCCATGGGCGGCATGTTGCGGGCCATCGAATCTGGTTTCGTCCAGGGCGAAATCCAAAAAGCCGCCTACGATTTTCAGCGCGCCGTCGAATCCAAAGAACAAATCATCGTTGGTGTGAATGACTTCATTGCAGAAGAAGACCGCACCATCCCCACCCTCCGCATCGAGCCCGAAATCGAACGCTCCCAAATCGCCCGCCTAAACGCCCTCCGCGCCAAGCGCGACAGCGCGAAAACGCAATCCTCTCTAGCCGAACTCCAGCGCCGCGCCGCCACAACAGAAAATCTCCTCCCCGCCATTCTCACCGCCGTCGAATCCTACGCCACCGTCGGCGAAATCTCCGACGCCCTCCGCCGCGTCTTCGGCGAATACCAGGAATCCGTCGTTATCTGACGCTCGCCACCAAACTCAAGCCCGACACCTCCGGAAGTCGCCCCGCCTCTTCGGCTGGGGTAAAGGGTCAGTCTCCGGTAAGCGCCGTTTACTAGGACCCTGGGGTATTGGTTCTCCGCGCACAGGAGTATAGGATGTAGAAGGTAGCAAAAACATGAACCGGCATCTTCTTTTGTGCTTCTCGTTATCCCGTGTGTTTCATTCCTGGCCTCGCGCAAACGTCGCAACTGAGGCGACCATCGCACAACAAACAGACACTCTTGACGAAAGCTCAGCAGGGAGACACAAGTGCGCAGTTCTGGCTCGGCACTGGATATGAGCAAGGCTGGTTTGGCAAGGCCGACTACCGTGAGGCCCTGAAGTGGCTGCGAAGGGCGGCGGAGCACGGCGACCAAAACGCGCAGAATTCCTTGGGGGTAATGTATGAGGAAGGCGAAGGAGTGCCACAGAGTGACGTACTAGCCGCCAAATGGTACAGGAAAGCGGCAGAGCACGTTTTCGACGACGGCGGTGCGTATCAGGGTAGAAACAATCTAGGGCTCCTTTATTTGGACGGCGGTCGCGGTGTTACGAAAGACGTTGTTCGAGCATATATGTGGTTCCGCTTAGCGGACGTGGAAGCAAACCTGGCCGACGCGAAAGCACAAATGACTCCGGCTCAAGTTAGAGAAGCCGAGCGAATGGCAACAGAATGGAAAAACTCGCACCCTGAGCGGTAAGTCCGGGTTAGTCGTTTTTCAGTCCAACAGCCGTTGTCTCTATCATTCGTCTAAAAGACGAATCCCGACAAGACAAGCAAGAAGCACGGCGGCCGAGGCGAGGAACACGGCGAGACCGGGATATCGGGTGACAGGTGCGAGTAGCCAAAATACAACCGCTACCCCCGCCACACCTTTTATGGCTGTGCGAGCCGCTCTCCTTACGGCGAGTTTGGGAGGCTGGATCGAGCCGCTAGGGAACGGATACCCGCATTCGCAGCGCTCAGCGCTGTCAGGACTCACGAGTTCGCACTTGGGACATTCCTTCATCGAAAAAGACCGTATCTGAGAATCTACTCAAGGACAACGGCCTTTTCAGTATGCCCTTACGCGCTTATCACTGCCTGGCATGGGTCACCGGAAACTGACCCATTGCGTCGGCTCAACAAATGCCCAAGCTGTCTTGGCACTTGCGCTATAGTATTCTTCCCCTCCGGAATCTCCATGAAACTCATCCTCGCCTCCACCTCCACCTCGCCGCGCCGAAATCCTCCACGACGCCGGTTTCCACTTCGACTATCATCTCTTCCGCTATCGACGAGACGCCCTACCCTGGCGAATCCGCCCACGACCTCGTCCAGCGCCTGGCCATCGCCAAAGCCGAACTCGTCGCCGCCCGCGATGCGGGCCCCGCCATCGTCATCGGTGCCGATACCGAGGTCAGTCTGGAAGGCCGCATCTTCGGCAAACCCCTCTCCACCGACGATGCCCGCCACATGCTGGAACAATCTTTCCGGCCGCACTCACGCCGTCCTTACGGGCGTCACGCTGATCCGCCTCCCCGACGCCGAGCGCCGCACCTTCGTCGAGTCCACCCAAGTCCATTTCGCCCATCTATCCGTCGAAGAAATCACGCGTTACCTCGCCACCGGCGAGCCTCACGACAAAGCCGGCGCCTACGCCATCCAGGGACGCGCCGGCCGCTACATCCCCCGCATCGAAGGCGATTACTTCAACGTAGTCGGCCTCCCCCTGGCCCGCGTCACCCAAGCCCTCGCCGATCTCGGCTGGTCCGAAGATTGATCCGCACTCTCCGACTGTCTTACCGCTCGTCATCCTTCCATAGAATATTATTGACACTTCCATCATCGCTGTGGTACTCTATTGCCGTTCAGAAGTGCGCCTCGCTTCCGCGAGACTCCCCCAAAAATCCCATATCTTTCTTTCTGGAGACTTCCATGTCCACCAATTGCGACGTTGACCGCTTTGCGGTCACACAGCAAAAGGACCGCACGTCCTGGTGTACTTTCACGTTTGCCGATGACCGCCGAAGCCTCGCCGGCCGAGTCGGATCCCAAGAAGCCTCCAAGTTAGCCCGAAAATCCACTTTCCCTAACTCTTTTAGAATGAACACTTTTTAAACTCTATTAAAACAAACAACTTTATCTATCTTTAGAATGAACAGTTTCACAAAACCCTAAGGGGGGGTGGTCAAGCTAGTTGGGAGTACGGATCGGGCGGCGGGAAATACCTGGACCGTTTCTTCTCTGCTAGACTAGGCGCCCATGAAAACATTCATCCTCCGAATTCTTTGTCTGATGGTTTTCCTGGCACCTCTCGCGGCTGCTCAGCAAGTCATTCCTCTCTACCCCGGCACGCCTCCCGGCTCGACCCAGGAGAACTATCCTGAGAAAGAGTACTTCTCGAAAAGCTGGAACACCGAAGTCGTCGCCGACGTCACCAAGCCGACGCTGACCGTATTCGAGCCTTCTCCCGAGTTGAAAAATGGCACCGCCATTGTGATCTGCCCGGGCGGTGGCTTCATGGCCCTCTCCATCGCTAGCGAAGGCACCGACGTCGCCAGGTACCTGGCCGCGAAAGGCGTCACCGCCTTTGTGCTCAAGTACCGCATCGCGCACACCGGCGAGGATGCCACCGAGGAATTTACGGCGTTGTTTGCGGAGACAGGCAGAAATTTCGAGAGATGGTAGACAAGGTCGTTCCCCTCTCCATCGCCGATGGACTGTCGGCCGTCAGTTACGTTCGACAGCACGCGTCGGAATGGGGAGTTTCCCCCGACCGTGTCGGCATTATCGGATTCTCTGCCGGTGGAACCGTCGCTGCCGGCGTTGCCTTTCGTTACGCCGCCGGAGGGCCGCCCTGCCTTTGCCGCTCTGATCTATGCGGCCGGGAGCACGTTTAAGGATTCTCCCGTTCCAGCCGATGCCCCGCCCCTGTTTGTCGCCGCCGCCACCGATGACAATCTCGGTCTCGCACCGGATAGCGTCGTTCTGTACGAAAGATGGACCAGCGCTCACAAACCCGCCGAACTCCACATGTACGAGAAGGGCGGCCACGGTTTCGGAATGCGAAAGCAAAACCTCCCCACCGATCATTGGATCGACCGCTTTTCCGATTGGCTCGAGCTCCAAGGATTTCCTGAAGAAGTGACTGCCAAGGCTTGCGGCGATCGAGGCTCGCTACCGGGAATAGGTCTGCAGCTTTATTCCGCAGGCGGATACCGTGACGAAGTTCGGATACTGGAGAGTAAAGAACTGCTGGTTGGTCTCGGCGCAGTCAGCGAGAAGGACTCGAAAGTTGTATATGAGCACGACTGCGCCCTGCTTGTTCGGCTGAAAACGCCATTTCCTGATGTTTTCCAGAGAGTCGGGAATCAGAATTGGGTTACCCGAGATCGCTGCGGCATCGACGACATTCCCTTCCTTGTCTAGTTTCGCGCGGATCACCACGAGCCCCTCACTCCGCGTTTGCCAAGCGAGATGCGGGTACCTGAGACTCTCATAATGAACCACCTTGATGTCCGCGTCGTTGACCGGCTCGCTTTGTGCCGAGGCGCCGCTCGCCATCAACACGGTCATCAACGAACCAAGCAGGAAAATGCTTCTGTGCGTAAGATTTTTCATGTCTTTCCTCCCTAACCAGATGCACTGCCCTGCCGCAGAATCAAACGTTGTATTTTCAAGAGCTTTTCACTGTATGGTGAAATTCATTGATCCAGATTTGCCCGATGCAGTTAGGCCCCTTGGTCCTCCGACCATGAGCAGCATATTACCAGTGGCCGCATCGGTAGCAACGGTGACGACGCCCTGTGCGTCGTTCCAGCTCGTTATGCTTGCCGTAACACCGGAAGCGCGAGTGACTTCCGCTTTTTCACGGTCGCGCATGGCCCAGCAAGAGACATCAAACATGCTCAGCACAAAGAAAGGGCCAGCAAACTTCGCCGGCCCTCTTCCCATCGATTCGTTGCGTCATTACATCTTTACGATTCTTTACTATTTTCGGCTCGTTCAGCAGTAGCTGCACTCCGCATCGCCTATGCCGCCGGCCGTCATATCGTCCTTAATCCGCCGCAGTCGTTGCCCCAGCCGCTCGGCCAGTTGATGCCGCGCGCGCCACAGACGAGCTTTCAGCGTATTTTCGGTTACTCCAAGTTTCTTGGCCGCTTCGCCCGTCGAGTAACCCTCGACCTCGCGCAGCACAAACGCTGTGCGCAGCAGCGGCGAAAGTTCGTCCAGGTTTTCGCTGATCATTTCGCGAAGCTCCGTCCCGGCAAACACCTGCTCCGGGTTCGGCCCCTCGGCCGCGAATCGCTCCGCAATCGGCAGCTCGTCTTCGCGCGGCGGCTCGTCCAGCGAAACTGCGGGCCGCGCCTTGGCGCTGCGCCGCCTCATCAAAGCGGCATTGATCACGATGCGCGTCAGCCAGGTCGAAAATTGCGACCGCCCCTCGAACCGTTTCATGTTGCGGTACGCGGAAAGCAGCCCGTCTTGCAGAGCGTCTTCCGCATCCTCGGTATTTCCGAGCACGCGCAACGCGGTCTGAAAAAGCGGCCGCTGGTAACGGAGGAACAACTGTTCCACCGCCTGCGCATCGCCCTTCTGCCCCGCGCGGATCAGTTTGTCCTCGCTGAACTGCGCTGCTACTGCCGTCTGCGTCGTTATTGCCGTTTGTGTTGCCATCGTTCCCCCCATTGCTGCATGAACTCACTCCCGGAAGTCACTGCAAAAAATCCCTCAAAACATTTCGTCAGCCGGATGCATGGACAACTTCGCCCCTCAATGCACCGGAACTCCTCCGGTCGCCGCTTTCGGCTTCCGCATCATCAACAAAGCTGGAATCACGCAAAGAAATACGACTCCCAGCATTTTGAAATTGTCGATAAACGCCAGCATCGCCGACTGCCTCTGCACCACGTTGTAAACCATTTCCTTCGCCTGCAGCGCCGCTTGCCATGCGCTCGACCCGTAAGAAATCAGGTGCAACGTATTGCCCTGTGTGTTCGTCAAGAGCGCCGGATTCAAGCTGTTCACGCTCTCGATCAGCCGCGTCTGATGGAATTGTGCCCTTCGCTCCAGCATCGTTGTGACCGTCGCGATGCCCACGCTCGCTCCGATGTTTCGCGCCAGATTGATGATTCCCGTTCCCATGTTCGTCTTTTCTCTGGGCACGTACGCGAACGCCGCCACGTTGATCGGAATGAACAAAAACGCCAGTCCGAAGCTCTGCAGCATTCGCGCCCGCACCGCATGGCTGTAATCGAGGTTCAAATCCCACCCGGCCATCCAGAAAAGCGCAACCGCGCACGCCGCGCAGCCAAACGTGATCAAAATCCGCGTGTCCACTTTCGACACCAGAAATCCAACCACCGGCATCATCAACATAATCACCAGGCCGCCAGGAGACAGCGCCATCCCCGCAAGCTCCGCTGTGTACCCCATCATGTCTTGCAAAAACTGCGGAATCAGCACCGTGCTCGAATACAGCACGAACCCGAGAAAAAACATCGCCAGCGTCGAGATCGCGAAGTTCCTGTCCTTCAGCATCTTCAAATCGACGACCGGCTCCTTTTGCCGCAGTTCCCAAATGATCCCCGCGATAATCCCGATCAGCATCAGCACGAAGAAAATCTGTATGAATCCCGAAGACAGCCAGTCGTCGCGCTGCCCTTTGTCCAGAATGATTTGCATACTGCCAAGGCCCAGGCTGATCAAGCCAATCCCGATGTAGTCGATCCGGAATCCACTCTTCAAACTCGTCCGCTTCATGTACGGCGGGTCGGAAATCAGCACGGAAGTCAGCAGCAGCGAAATAATTCCCACGGGCACGTTGATATAGAAAATCCATCGCCACGAAAAATTGTCCGTAATCCAGCCGCCCAGCCACGGCCCAATCGTCGGTGCCACGACCACCGCTATTCCATAAACGGCGAAAGCCATCCCGCGTTTCGCCAACGGAAACGTGTCGTTCAAAATGGCCTGCTCGCTCGGCTGCAACCCTCCTCCGCCCGCGCCCTGCAAAATCCGGCAAAGCACAAGCACGCCGAGGCTCGGCGCGAGCCCGCACAAAAACGAGCTCACGGTGAATAGCGCCACGCACGCCATGTAAAAGCGCTTTCGTCCAATCAGCCCGGAAAACCATCCGGAAAGCGGCAGTACGATGGCGTTGGAAACCAGGTACGACGTCAGCACCCAAGTGGATTCGTCCGCGCCCGCCGACAAATTTCCAGAAATGTGCGGCAGCGCCACGTTGGCAATCGACGTGTCCAGCACTTCCATAAACGTCGCTAGCGTCACCGTCACGGCGATCACCCACGGGTTGATCGACCCGTCCGGCATCCTCAGCTTGGCTAGTATTTTGCTTCGCATCGCTCATTCAATTTCGCTTGCTGACGCTCTATCCGGCTCCCAAATGCTCTACCTATTCCTACGTACGAGACTCCGCCGTATTTCTTTATTCCGCGCCCTACTTGGTGATCACCGTCGCGTCCACGTTCATTCCCGGCCGCAGCACGTAGTTGCCGACGGAATCTTTGTCCAGCAAGATCTTCACGGGTATCCGCTGCACGACTTTCACGTAATTTCCCGTCGCGTTTTCCGGCGGCAGCAGGCTCAGCATTCCGCCCGTCGCTCCGGCGATCGAATCCACGTGCCCGCTGAATGTTTTTCCGTAGGTATCGACGGAGATCTCCGCCTTTTGCCCTGCCCTCATGTTTTTCAGTTGCGTCTCTTTAAAATTTGCCGTCACCCAAACATCCTGCAGCGGCACGACCACCAGCAATCCCTGCCCGGCCTGTACAATCTGTCCCGGCTCGACCTGCTTGTGCGTCGCTTCTCCGTCCACCGGGGCAACCACGTCCGTGTAACTCAAATTCAGCTGCGCCGCATCGAGGGCCGCGCGCGCCTGTGCCACCTTCGCCACCTTTGCCTGCGCATCGGCCGTCCGCATTCCCACCTGTTTTTTATCCGCCAGCGCGCTCTCCACACCGGCTTGCGCTTGCATCACTCGCGCTTTCGCCGCATCCAGCTGCGCTTTCATCACTTCCACGTTGCGCTGCGCTTGCACCAGTTTTTCCTGGTCCGCTTTGAGCGCGCTCGCCGTCGCGTCGGCATTCGCTTTCGCCGCGTCATACTGTTGCTGCGAAATCTCGCCTTTTTCCATCAGCGGCTTGTAGCGCGCCAAATCCGCTTGCGCCAGCGCCGCGTTGGCCATGCTCTTGCTCACGTTCGCTTGCGCAAACGCCAGGTCCGCCGTTTGCGCCTGCTCGTACGTCGCTTGCGCGCTCGCCAAGTCCGCCTGCGCTCCCAAGAGCCCTGCATCGGCGCTCGAAGCTCCGCTCGCCACGTTTTCCGCCGTCCGCGGCACGTCCACGCCCGCCGACCGCGCTTCGCTTTCCGCCAATTCCAGCGCCGCCTGCGCCTGATCCACGGCCGCCTGATAATCGCGCGGATCGATCTTCACCAGCAGTTGCCCGGCCTTCACCGGCTGGTTGTCCTTCACCAGAACTTCGGCAACGCGTCCATAAATTTTCGCCGCGATTGGCGTGATGTGCCCGTCGATCTCCGCGTCGTCCGTGCTCTCCCGGTTGTGGTAGTAGAGAAACAATCCAACCAGCACGACAATCAAGAGCGCGCCGCCAAGCATCGCCAGCCGCTGCATCTTCGGATTTGCCAGCCCTCTCGGCTCTTCTTTCTCGAGCGGCACTTCCTCCGAGAGCGGACGAACTTTCGTTGCGTTTTCCGGACCCACTTCGATCTCCACGCTCATCGTTTCCCTCACTTCGAGTAAACTTTCTCCATCTGCCCCGTCGAACGCGCATAATCCGCGCGCGCCTGGTTGAATCGGTACAGCGCTGCAATCTGGTTGTCATTGGCTCGCGCCAGCGAATCCTGCGCTTGAATCACTTCGATGTTGTTCGCCACACCCGCCTTGAACCGGTCCCGCGCCTGATCCACTTCCTCTTTCGAGAGTTGCACTCCCAGATTAGCCACCTGCACCTGGCTGCGCGCCGAATCCAAATTGATCAGCGCCGTCTTCACGTCCAGCGCGATCGAATTGCGCAGGTCGTCTTCCTGCTGCTCGAGCTTCTTGATCTCCAGATCGTCTTTCACCACCTCCGCGTGAATCCGCCCGCCGGTAAAGAGGGGCACGGTCACGCCCGCCTGATAGGTGTAAGTCGGAATTCCTGTTGTTGAGGAAGCCCCTTCATAGGCCCAATCTCCGTTGAAGTTCACCGTGGGCAGCCGGGATTCTTGCGAAGCCTTCTTCTGCAATCCCGCCGCCTTCAATTGTTCTTGCAGCGACTTCCACTCCTGCCGCTGGGCAAGTGCCTCGTCGAGACTGGCCTGTACTTCGGGTTGCGGCGTGTCGAAAAAGCTCAGCGAATCCGCCAACTCAATCGCTTGACGCGGATCGAGATTCAGCAACCGGCTCAGCCCGAAAAGAGAAGTGTCCCGGTCGTCCTCCGCCTGGAGCAGCGTTTGCTTTTCGTTTTGCAGTTCGACGTTTGCGCGCAAGGTGTCGATCCCCGTTCCCACTCCTTCTTTTTGCAAGTCAGCCGCCTGGTCGTACAGCGCCTGCGCCAATTCGACCCGCGATTCCGAAGCTTGCACGTTCGCCACATTGCGAAGCGTCCCGATGTATTGCGAGACCACAAGCAAAATCACCTGTTCGCGCGTCGAAAGGCTGTCAAACTTGCTCGCGTTCATCGTTTCTCGCGCCGCCTGATAGCGCCGGAACAGAGTCAGATCGAACACCGGCGCGCTGAATCCCGGGCCGGCGGAGAAAATCTGGAAAGGACCGGCGTGTTGAGAAAACCCCGGGAAACTCCTCCCAATAAATGCTGTCAAGTTCAGTCGCTCGACGGTGTCGGTTACATTCAAGTTCGCCTGAGGGAGCAATGCCGCTCGTGCCACGTTTTTGTCCTGCACGCTCTCCGCAGCGGTTATGATCGCGATTTGCTCCGTCGGATTCTGTTTCAGCGCTAGGCTTACGGCTTGATTTAGCGTCAACCGCAGCACGCCAGTCGGCGCGGTCCGAGGCAGCAAGCTACGTTTCGCACTTTCTTGCGCACGGGCAACCGCCGGGGAAATCAGCAGGCTGAAAAACGCGACGTAAAAAATGATGTGCGAGCCTTTTTTCCGGCTCCCGCATGCGCTCTTTTCCGGCCGCTCGCGCCCCGCAATCTCTTCCACAATCGCCTGATTCAGGCATCCGGCAGCGATCAGTTTCCCGCCCTGCTCGTGAATCTCTTTCAAGAGCGCCTTGCCTGCCGCATCTATGAAGCTCACGCCGCACAAATCCACACTGAACTTTTCCCCCGGGGCGCGCTCCCGCCAGCATTGCTCTAGTGTGGCGACCCATGCCCCCGCCAGCCGGCCCTCGACGCTCAGAACCGTCTTGGCTCGCTTCTTTTCCGTTGTGATTCTTAACATTTTCTCGACCCTACCACTGGCAATCAGATGCACCAGGTCCTCCATCCGGCATTAAATCTCGTAAATATTTAAGTCTTTTGCTTTAATAATCTTAGGGAGAAAGCCCGCATAGTTCCGGCGACAAAAATGCTCATATATGGGCAAATGTCTACATTGAATCAGAGGATGCTCTGCCTATATGTTGGCAACTAGTGCTAGAGGCTGTCAAATGCTCTCGGCCGTTTATCGCGCGAGGGCTAGCTTCCAGGCATTGACCAGCCTCAGCGGGACAGCAAGAATGCCTGCCAGATTGCCTATGGGAGGGCCGCTGACGGCGTGAATGACCGGGACGCATGTGCCAGGGTTCATGCGGAGTGAACCGCGCGATAGCCAAGCGATATTGCCGCGCCGCGCGTGTGCGCGCGACTTAGCGGCGGACGGCGATGGCTTGCAATTCGAAGTGCCCGCCGCGAAGGAGAGCGGCTGCGCCGATGAATTCGCGAGCGGGATAGTCTTTGGTCGTGAAGTAAGTTTTGTAGGCGGCGTTGAACTTGTCGTAGAGAGACAAGTCCGTGCAGGCAATCTGCACGTACACCAAATCGTCCATGGTCATCCCGGCTTGCTCCAGGGTTCCCTTCATGCCGTCGAGCAGAAGCTTGATTTCGTCCTCGACTTGCGCGGGAGGCTTCCCCGTTTTCGGATCCAGCCCGATTCTTCCAGACAAGTACAAGGTATTTCCGGCAAGAATGGCATCGCTGAAGGGCGCCTGCACCACTTTCTCAGGCGCATTTATCGCCTTGCGCGTGGTCTGCGAGGCAAGCGCGGAAAATGCCCCGCGCATGGTGAGCACTCCACCGGCGACAAGGATGATCAGCAGAAAAGTGACGCGACGATTCACGGCTCCCCCTCCATTCGAATCCGCTCTGGAATGAACTCTCCGGATTTGCGGCGCGAGTGTAGCCTGCAATCCTTCTTGTGGCAACCAGCTCGTGGCACAGACTACAGTCTGTGCAGCTTTTTTGTTCCAAGGACCGCGAAATCAGAACGCATCTCCGAGAGCAAGCGGTGCTAGAATGCCGCTTCTTTCCCGAGGTGAGCCGATGCGTCTTGCGATTCGAACCCTATTCATTTCTCTGGCTGCCGCTCTATCATTTTCCGCGCCGCTCCTGGCGCAAAGCGAATTGGACCAGGACATCGGTAAGCAGGAGGATTCCCTCCTGGCAACCTACAAACAGATCCACGAGCACCCGGAACTTTCCACGCAAGAAAAAGAAACGTCGGCGCTGCTCGCCGCGGAACTGCGGAAAACGGGTTACCAGGTCACCGATCATTTTGGGCAGTATGACGATCCGAGCCTCACTTCGTACGGCATCGTCGGTGTGCTGAAAAACGGGCCAGGGCCGGTGGTCTACGTTCGAACGGAGTTGGACGCGCTACCCATCGTTGAAAAGACGGGCCTGCCTTACGCGAGCCACGTGAAAGTCGAGCGGCCGGGAGGCGGGGAAGTCGGCGTGATGCATGCTTGCGGGCACGACCTGCACATGGCCGTTTTTCTCGGCACAGCACGGACGCTCATGGAGATGAAAGAGCATTGGAGCGGAACTGTGGTGATGATCGGCCAGCCCGCCGAGGAAACGGTCGGCGGCGCGCAAGCCATGATTCGCGCGGGGCTTTTCCAGAAGTTTCCAAAACCGGATTACGTTCTTGCACTGCATGACACCGCGGCGGTGCCGGCGGGAAAAGTTTCTTGGCATGCCGGGCCGCTTCTTGCGGGCGCCGATTCCGTGGATATCACTGTGCGCGGCTATGGCGGCCATGGCGCCGCGCCGCAAGTGACCAAAGATCCGATCGTCATCGCCTCGGAAATCGTCGTCATGCTGCAAACCATCGTGAGCCGCGAAATGGATCCGCAGCAGCCTACCGTCGTCACGGTTGGCTCATTTCATTCCGGCACGAAGCACAACATCATTCCCGATGATGCGCACTTGCAGCTTACCGTTCGAACCATGAATCCCGAGCAACGCGAAAAAGTGCTCGCTGCCATCGCCCGAATTACGAATGGTGTTGCCGCGGCCGCCGGCGTTCCCGCCGAGCGCGCGCCCATTGTCCAGGTTGCGGAGGACCACGTACCGGCTACGATTAATGATCCGGAGCTTTCGCGCCGCGTCGGCGCTTCGCTCGAGCGAGCGCTCGGGAAAGAAAATGTTCTGCCAGGCGAGCCCATCATGGCCAGCGAGGATTTCAGTTTGTTCGCACTTGCGGATCCGAAGCCGCCGATCTGCATGTTCTGGCTGGGCGCTGCCGATCCCGACAAATTGAGAGACGCGATGGAAAAAGGCACGCGGCTGCCAGGCCCGCACTCGAGCGAATTCGCTCCGGTCCCTGGACCTGCCATTCGAACCGGCGTGAAAGCCATGACTTCCGCAGTGATGGATCTCCTTCAAAAATAAAGCATAAATTGTCGTCGGAACTTTTTCGAAAATAAGGGCTGCGCACGGGGCTCTTTGACAACCATCCGCGCGAGGTTTCGCAATATTTCTACAACGCAATTATTCCGGCGCGAATGAAATAAAGCGACGTGATTCCGACGACGAGCCAGAGAATTATTCCTTGCAAAAGCGGGCGCCAGCCGACCTCCTTAAGCGTGGCGCGCGAAATGCCCGTGCCGATGAGAAACAAAGTGGCCGTGAGGCCTAGCCGGCCAAACGCGAATACAAAATGCGAAATGTGAGTTAGTGCCGGAATGTAGGTGTTGAGAATCGCGGCGAGACAGAAAAACAAAATGAACCACGGAAGCCGGATTTTCGTCGAGCTGCGCGGTTCCAATTCGCCGCGGACCGCGGAAAAGTTGTGCTTGATCGCAGCGGTCGCCAGCGCCAGAGGTGCGATCCACAGAGCGCGCGCCAATTTCACCGTGGTGCCGACGATCAGCGCTTGCTGGCCGTATTTGGCGGCGGCGCCAACGACGGAACTTGTGTCGTGAATCGCGAGCGCGGCCCACAGGCCGAATTGCGATTGCGAAAGATGCAGCATGCCGCCGATCGGCGGAAAAAGAAGAAGCGCGACGGAATTTAAAATGAAAACCGTGCCGAGCGATACGGCCATTTCTTCGTCATCGGCATGAAGAATCGGACCGACGGCGGCAATCGCGCTGCCGCCGCAGATGGCCGTGCCCGCGGTGATCAGAAATGACGAATTGCCGCGCACGCGCAGAATCCTGCCGAGCGCGAGGCCCATCAGAAGTGCGAAGGAAATTCCCATCGCCGTGTAAACGAAGCCGCTGCGGCCGGCTTTCAGCACCTCGTGCAAATTCATTCCGAAGCCGAGGGCGACGACGCAGACCTGGAGAAGGATTCTCGCGGACGTTCGCGCGGCCGCCGCGTAGGGATGAGCGAAGCTCAAACCAAAAATAATTCCGATGGTGAGCGCGACCGGAGGAGAAAGAATCCCCGTAAAAGAAAGAAGGAGAGCTAGAAAGAAAATAATTTTCGAGAGAGTGGTCATCGCGAGAAGAAAGAGTATGAGGGGCGAGGCAAACGCGGGCAACGGTGAAATGAGCGGATGTCGGGAAATTAACCCTCATTTTTATAGGGTTTTACGGCCGCAGAATTATTGTCATTCTCTGGGTTGCGAAGGCGATGAAGCTGCTGGCGTCTTGATGGGCGCGGAGGAGGACGGTTGCGCGGATGGAGTTGGCTTCGCGGAGGGAGTTGGGGTGGAAGGCGATGGAGCGTCGGGCGCTCTCGGTGCCGCTGATGGCTGCTGCGGTGCGGCAATAAGCTTGGCGACGATTTTTTCGGTCGCGGCTTTACTGATGGCGCACGCGGAATCCCAGATGCGGCATTGCGCAAGGGTAAATTTGCACCCGCACGTGCAAATTTCGGCGTTGAAGCGGTGCAGCGCGATTTTCCTTTGCTCGGGGGTGAGTTTCGAGAGGTTGACGCCGGGAAGCTCAGTAGCGCGATCGGCGTGTTTCAGGAAAACTTCGCCGGTGTCCTCGAACGTTTCCACTCGTGCCGCTATGGGCAGACCGAGCAACGCGCGAATTTCCGTGTCATAGAGCGATGGATCCAGGAGGCCAGTATGTTTTTGGACGACGCGGCCTTCGGTGTCCAAAACAAAAGACGTGGGCAGCGCGGGAATGCCGCCATACGCCTCGCGGATCGCGTCGGTGGCCATGGCAACGGGATAGTTGATGCCGGTTTCTTTGGCATACTTTTCGACTTCCGCGATGTCATCATCATCGACATCGAGGCCGATGATTTGGAGGCGGTCTTTGAATTCGTTTTGCAGCTCGACGAGATCGGGGACTTCGGCGCGGCAAGGTCCGCACCAAGTGGCCCAGAAATTCAGGAAGACCACTTTGCCGCGGAGGTTTTCGAGCGCGATGGGTTTCCCATCAAGCGAGGTGAGTTTGAATTCTGGCGCCGGATCGGGATTGCGAACGAATTGGATCACCGGCTGGTTGTCCTGCCGGGCGGACGCAAAGACAGGCGCGAGAAAAAGGAGCAGCGAGGTCACGAGCCAGCGAAGCGTGGGCCGCTTATGAGGAAGCTCTGGTCGCGATAGGCGGGTTAGCTGCATGGTGTCTCTAATAGAAGAGCACATTGAGCAGCGCGCGCCAAGTGGCTGGTCGAAATGGTGACTGGTGTTTTGTGACGGGCGAAGGGTGAGGCCGCGACGTCTCTCGGTTCTCGCGCGGTCCTGGAGTCTTGGATCCTCAAATCCGATTGCTTCAAGGAGGTACAGATTCCCGATCTGGTCGGGAGAGATTTCTCGCGACGCTTGAAATGAGAGCAGTGGTACAAAATGCGCGCGATTATTTGGCGGCGTGGCGGGCCAGGCGCGCGGCGAAGCCCAGCAGCAGCGTGCGCTGTTTGGGATCCATTTTGGCCAGGTGCCGTTGGAGCTGACTGAGTTCCGACGCTTCTTTTTTGGTATAGCCCCAGAGGCCCTTGTCGTCGTCGGAGACGAGCTTGCGGGGCTTCGGGGGTTCGTTGCCTTCGTACATCACTTTGTAGAGAGGCATGTCGAGAGCGCGGGCCCACTTTTCGAGAGTCTCGACGGTGGGGACGGTGTGACCGTTTTCGACGCGGGAGACGTAACAGCGGAGAAGGCCGGTGGCTTTCTCGATGTCACCCTGGCTGAAGTTTTTTTCTTCGCGAAGCGTTTTGAGACGTGGTCCGATTTGCATAAGGAGAGATTACAACAAGGGAGGGGTTAATGGCTAGTGGACAATAATGATTCGCTAGGATGGAGTAGGTAACCAGGCGACTGTGGACGAGGAAGAAGACCGGCGGGAGCGGCGCAAAAAAGCTGAGGGCGCAACAGGCCGTTAAGCGTGTTGCGCCCTATAAATCGAGCCGTAAACTGCACGCTTCCGTGTCCATCCCGCGACTCTTTTCTCCTCCGCGTCAAAACAAAACGCCCGAGACTATTATTTGTATTTTTTAAAGGTGGTCACCAGAGCTGCGAATGGCTTGGGTCTGTAATTCCTGAAATCCTCTTCTTCGACAAACACAAAATCGTAGTGGACGCGGTTCTGGCCGGCGTTGACGTCTTCGCACCATTGCTTGAGGCGCCGCATCTTCGGGGGAACATCAAGATCTTGGAGGCCCTTAGTCTCGACGACAAAGAACTTGCTGGGCGATACCTTGGCCGCACCGTCGTTCTCAACAACGAGCATAGCCACAGCCCGGCGGAAATGGTCGCCAGTTTCGCAAAGGAGAATCATCTCGCCACGCTAGTCGGCACAAGAACAGCAGGTGAGGTACTCGGTGGTGCGAATTTCAAGCTGCCCGGTGGATATGTGCTCCGCATGCCCGTCGCAGGCTGGTACACCTGGAATGGGGAATGCATAGAAGGCAAGGGAGTCGAAGCCGATGTGCCGATTGAAAACTCTCCAGAATCACTAGCGGCAGGCGTAGATAACCAGCTACAGGCGGCCTTAGAGGTGGTCAATACGCTTTAGAAAGCAACCAGTAACCCGAATAACCTTCGGTTGGCCCGTCTGACAGGAATCGGTAAACGCTAGCCGACTTCGCGATACCTATCGGATCTCGGTGAGTGCCTAGGCGATTTGGCACTCGTCCAGACGCATCCCCGCCGAGAAGTGCGTTAGATTTGCTTGCCAAGAATCAGGGGCACATAGCCTCGGGCGTCTTGCAGCAATTGCTCGCGCGCAATACCGGCCTTGGCGCGAAGCTGCGAACCCTGCATCAAGTCAACGAGCGCACGGCCTCGCACCTTGGCAGAGGGTGTGCGAGTTAGGCGTCCCGCCTTCATCTCCTGCTCGAAACGTTTCGCGAAAATATCAGCGGATGTGGTGAGGCCCTTCGCGACCTACGAACGGATCTCCGTTACTCGCTCCGACTGTCCCAGCGCCGCGGCAGGAGCACCAAGTCGGCCGCTTCCTCGGCATCTTTGAGGAGCGTCTTGCGCGGCGTGCCTATCAGCGCACGCATGGTCAGGCCACGAGCAAAATCCGTGACTTGGATCGCGCGCACGGCCACAGGAAAGTCGGACGGGATTTCTCCGGCGGTGATCCCGTCCCGGAAACGACCTTCCACCAGCGCCGCGCCACCGGCGGCCGCGTTTTGCAGGAACTGCCGGACCTCAGCGTCGTCCACAAGCGGCGCGACGCACACCAGAAGGCAGCCCCGGGCGGACCCTTTCTCGGTCGCACTTTCGACGGCGTACCTCAGAAAGCCCGCGATCGAGTCGCGAAGACTCTGTGGCGAGAGGAGTGCCTTCGCGGCTGATGCGCCCTTCCGTTCTGCATACGCCTTAAGGACGCGCAAGAATATCGCCCGCTTGTCCCCAAAGACGGCATACAGGCTCGGCCGTCCCACACCCATCCCGGCGACGAGATCGTCGATCGTCACTCCGTCGTAGCCTTTCGACCAGAACACCTGGGTCGCCTTTTCCAGCGCCCCCGTCTCGTCGAAGCTGCGCGGTCGTCCCCGCGGCCTAGCGGCATTTTGAAACATTTAGTTCAAAACTCCTTGACAATTGCCATCGCACCAATATATAACCGAATAGTTCGAAATTAGCAAGCTGGCTCTGGCCTCGCGGGGCCTCACGACTCGACCCTCATTCATAACCTAAAAAGGATAGAAAATATGAACGAAAGTATATTAATAACCGGAGCAAATGCTGGGCTTGGGAAAGAGACTGCCCGACAGTTAGCATTGAAAAAAGAAACAAAAAAGGTAATTCTTTTTTGCAGAAATCAAGCGAGAGCAGAGGCAGCAAAAAAAGACCTTGAGGAGAAAACGGGGAAAAAGATTTTTGAAATTATTATTGGGGATGTTACGGATGCAAATTCTGTAAGAAAAGCAGTAGAAGAAATAAAGGAACCTATTGATGCAATAGTTTTAAATGCAGGTGGAGTAGTTGGGAAAACGGCTGCGAAATCTACGCCTTCCGGTATGAATCAATTAGCTGCTACGAATATTTTAGGTAATGTAATTCTAGTGGAGGAATTAATTAAACGGGACAAGTTAAGGAAAACAGTTCTATCAGTCAGTGCGGAAGCTGTTCCAGGAGTAAAGATGCTCGGAGTAAAACCAGTTTCAATGAGGACTTCTTCTGTAGATGAGTTTGCTGCTGTTCTTGATGGATCATATTTTGGTAAGAAGTTCAATGCATTGCAAGCATACGCATATGTCAAGTATGCAGAAACCATGTGGACGTTATCAATGGCAAGAAAATATCCTAAGCTCAAGTTTATTGTTGTGAGCCCAGGGAATACAAAAGGAACTCAGGCGCCAGATAGTCTTCCCCCGCCAATGCGGTTTATGTTGAAGTATGTGATGATGCCTATTGTATTCCCATTGATGGGCGGAATGGTGCATAAGCTGGAAGTAGGTGCAAAACGCTTTGTAGATGCCATTTCGGATGAGCGGTATAAAAGCGGCGTTTTTTATGCCAGTAAAGAGGGTAAGTTATCAGGGGACATGGTGGACCAGAGCACTTTTTTTACTGATTTGAAAAATACTTCATTTCAAGATAACGCCAACGAGGCAATTCACCATTTCATAAATTAGGCCTGAAAAGTAGTAGTTCTTCATATATGAGTCTGGACAAGAATTTGACAAACAGAATCTTTAGGATTGCTATACAGGCTGAATCTGCTGTGATAATTCTCATTAACCAGCAAGCATCGGCGTTCGGAACCGACGTCTCGGGCCAGTTCTTCGCCTCGCCGCCCAAGAAGTTCACCGGCCCAATCGAGGCGATGCGCCACCCACATTTTCACGATCGCGCCAGCCAAGAAGCCGCGTGGCAGGCCGTCGTCAAGGTCTCTGGCGGCGATTTCTCTTCCGCAGCAACTTGAGAGCGGTGTCCTGAAGGAGAGCCCGGTCGCGGCTGAACTGATTCCGGTAACCGGAATCAGCAGGCGATTGCGGCGCTACGTGCTCGTCCACGGGGTCTTACGGTATTTTGAAATAAATAGTTCAAAAATCTCTTGACCGCAGCCTCCGCGCCTGATTATCATACCAAACAGTTCAAAATCAGCAAAGCAACCCTAACCTCGCAAGGAGAATACATATGGAACGGTACCAAGGTAAAAAGGTGGTGATCATCGGCGGCACGAGCGGCATGGGGCTCGCGACGGCGAAGATGCTCCTCGATGGGGGTGCGCGTGTTCTGGTGACGGGTCGCTCGAAGGCCGGCCTGGAATCGGCGCAGAAAGAGCTTGGAAAGGACGCCCTCGTGGTTTCGAGCGACGCGCGGTCGTTGACGGACATCGACGCCCTCGCCTCTCGGGTGAAGGCCGAGTTCGACACCTTCGACCTGCTCTTCGTCAACGCCGGGTTCAGCATCCGAGCGCCTCTTGAGAGCATCACCGAGGCTGTCTACGACGAGATGTTCAACCTGAACGCCAAGGGGCCGCTTTTCGCGGTGCAGAAGCTCGCGCCGCTGATCAACCGGGGAGGCTCTATCGTCCTCACGACCTCGATCGCCAACGTCAAGGGAATGCCCGGCAACGCCGCATACGGAGCCGCCAAGGCTGCGCTGCGATCATTCGCTCGGACGCTCGCCGCCGAGTTGCTTCCTCGCGAGATTCGCGTCAACGCGGTGACGCCCGGTCCCATCGACACGCCGATCCTCGGCAAAGCGTTTCCCGATAAAGACGAGGCCGCCCAGATGAGGGAGAAGATGATCGGTATGGTTCCGATGAAGCGCTGGGGGACGTCGGAGGAAATCGCCAAGGCCGTCCTCTTCCTCGCGTTCGATGCGACCTTCACGACCGGCGCCGAGCTTCCGGTCGATGGCGGTTGGTCGCAACTCTAAGGTGGTGGACCGTCCAGGAGGGTAGCTGGCATCGAGGACGGTCTTCGATGACTTCGCATACCAATTAGTGAGCGGCGAAGCTGGATTCTGGCTGTCGATTACAGCAGGCGTGCGAGCGTCAAATGGTCCGTTTTTGAGGAACAGGGCAAGTAGTCCAGGCGGTTCGGTGTAGCGCAACCCACGGAGGAAACAATGAAAACGATGAAGCAGATTGTGGTAGCGGTAAGTTTAGTCGTCATCTCCGCGATGGCACCGATAGTGGAAGCGCAGCAGGGCGTCGAGAAGGCTGCTGCAGGGACGTTGGTCGCTCCGGCCGAGGCGCTAAATTCGCTGCTGAATATGACTGAGAGCTAGATGATAAGTCTGGTGAAGGCAATGCCTGAAGACAAGTATGGATTTGCACCAAGCGCGGCGATTTTTGCACCTGGGCAACAAACTGAGTACGCGGGCGTCCGCACTTTTGGGGCATTGGTCATTGACGTCGCGCAGGCGAATTACACTTTGGGTTCGCGCCTGAGCGGACTAAAGCCCGATATTGATCCAACCACGCTTGCTAAGTTGTCGAGCAAAGATGAGATTGTTGCTGCCCTTGAGGCCTCGTTTGCTTTCGATCACAAGGCGATTGGGACGCTCACGAACGCAAACGCCTTTGAAAGTGTGGGTGATCGAACTCCGTCGGGAGCTATCATCCCGTCTACGCGCTGCACACAGGCCGCATACATCGCGGTGCATGCTTCCGATGAGTACGGGCAGATGGTGGAGTATCTGCGCATGAACGGGATCGTACCTCCCGCAAGCCGCAAATAAATTCAAGATCCTCGAAGGTCCAGTACCGCCACTTGAACGTCGATTTAGCCTCAGAGGAGAGAGATACGCGTCGTGAATTGTTAAACACGAATCGGAAAAAAAAAAAAAAAAAAAAAAAAAAAAAAAAAAAAAAAAAAAAAAAAAAAAAAAAAAAAAAAAAAAAAAAAAAAAAAAAAAAAAAAAAAAAAAAAAAAAAAAAAAAAAAAAAAAAAAAAAAAAAAAAAAAAAAAAAAAAAAAAAAAAAAAAAAAAAAAAAAAAAAAAAAAAAAAAAAAAAAAAAAAAAAAAAAAAAAAAAAAAAAAAAAAAAAAAAAAAAAAAAAAAAAAAAAAAAAAAAAAAAAAAAAAAAAAAAAAAAAAAAAAAAAAAAAAAAAAAAAAAAAAAAAAAAAAAAAAAAAAAAAAAAAAAAAGGGAAAAGGTTGAGTTGTGCTTCGTTTCAGGTTGCACCCGATAACGCGCTTGTGGTCATTGACGGACTGACCCCCGGAGCGTCGGTCATACAGTGCTATCTGAAAACAGCGTTCGAAGAAATTGCCTGGTCAATGCCGAATCAAGAATTGAGCACAGTGGGAGCTAGTGGCCTGTAACAGATGAAACGGTAGTATAATTGTGTTCATGGAGAACACGATCGTACTTACGGATGCGGAACGTATCGAACTCAACCAGCGAGCGGCGAGCCGCAGTGGGCGGGCCGATGACGCGCGACGGTCGCGGATGCTGTTGCTTCTGGAGGCTGGCTATACCTGGGCCGCGATTCGCGACAAGCTGGACTGCAATGATGCGTTTATCGATCGGTGGAGCAAACGATTTCGGGAAGAGCGGCTGGCAGGGCTGTTCAGCAGGCACGCTGGGCAAGAGGCCAGCACGCTGACCCCGGTGCTGGAGGCGCGCATTCTGGAATGGACGCTCAAGCATACGCCGCCCGACGGGGCCACGCAGTGGAGCACTCGCAGGCTGGGAACACATCTCCAGGTGAGTCATATGATGGTGGCGCGAGTGTGGGCCAAGCATGGTCTCAAGCCGCAGCGACTCGATCGCTACATGGCGAGCAACGACCCGGACTTTGAGCAAAAAGCGGCCGACGTCATTGGATTGTATCTGAACCCTCCGGCACATGCGGCCGTGTTCTCCGTGGATGAAAAGACCACGATCCAGGCGCTGGACCGCAAGGATCCAGTGTTGCCACTCTCGCCGGGACGCGCCGAGCGGCACGGATTTGAATACTTCCGGCACGGCACGTTGTCCCTGTACGCGGCGTTCAACACCAAGACCGGCGAGGTACTCGGCAAGACGGCAGCGCGACACACGTCTGCCGAGTTTGTGGCCTTCCTGGCGGACATCGTTGTCAACCAGCCACGCGGAAAAGAGATCCACGTGATTGCCGACAATCTCTCGAGCCATAAGACGGGGCAGGTCGACGACTTCCTTGATCGACATCCGAAGGTTCACTTGCACTTCACCCCGACCTACTCCTCCTGGCTCAACCAGATCGAACTCTGGTTCGCCAAGATTGACCGCGATGTCATCGCGCGTGGCGTGTTCACCTCGTTGTCCGACTTGCGGAGAAAGCTCATGAAATACATCCGGCACTACAACAAGGTGCCCAAGACCGTAAAGTGGCGCTACTTCGATCCTACGCGCCGCATTACTCTCAATTCAGCCGTTACAGGCCACTAGTATGTTTAATAGCCAACTAGAACGCGCTACAATCCGCCCTATTTCACGCATTTCTTTGTTGAGCTTTTTCGTTTTCGAGGCCTCTTAGTATAGTGAGGGGAGTTCTCGCCACGTACTCTCGCGAGCAACGCGACACCGGGTTCCCCGGTCCGCCGCTCTGCATCGCGTACGGCCTGAGGTAAAGGCAAAGTGATCGCGGGACGACGCTGCGTGGGGAGCGAAGTGCAGACGTGATTGCAAAGTTACAAGTCGAAGGGTGAAAAGCTGAGGGCGCAACACACCGTGAAGCGTGTTGCGCCCTCTAAATCGAGCCGTAAAGTACAGGCTTCCGAGTCAATCGGGGACTCGACTGCCTTGCGGCTAATCGCGTCTTCCAAACTGATGCGTACTGCCTACGAGCTATCGGACTCGGTTGAAGACTGCCTCGGCGGTTAAGCCGCTGCTACCCTTTCGCCAAACCACGACGCCCACGAGCTTTTCGATTCGGTCTAACGCTGCAACCGCGGTTAAGCGATTGCAACCTCTAAACCGAACCGCCAAGCCTCTGAGATTTCGAATCCTGCGCAGCGCTGCAACCGCGGTTAAGCTGCTGCAACCTATGTGCCGAACCCTTCTGTCCCAGAACTCCCTAGTCCAACCTCACGCCGCAATCGCGGTTAAGCTTTCGCTGCGTTTCGGCTGAACCGGGAAGCCTTTGAACTTCTCGGTTCCGATCAGAATCGCGACAACGGTTAAGGAATCGCGAGGTCTGAACCGAACCGTAAAGTCTTTATGCTTCCGGTTCAATCTGTGCGGAAGATAAACTTGATTGATTTTGGCGTCAACGGAAATCGGGGAAAAAGTCTGTGCAAAAGTGTGAATGATTGTGGAAAAAAATATGAACGCAGCAAAAAAATTTGCGAGGCGATTAGGAACGCAGATTACGAAAAGACTAGAGCGGCTGGCGCGAGGAGCGAACGAAATCGCGCAGGACCGTGACGTTGGGGCCGTAGGCGCCGATGCGGCCAGCGTCAACGGGAAGGCCGAGGCGCTCGGCGAGATCGAGATCGACGCCGGCATCATCGAGTTCGGACAAGCTGAAACCTTGCGCGGGCAGAACGCGATTCAGGCCCGTCGAATACACGGGGCGCGGCGGGCGGTGACGCTGCCAGGGACGGCGCGCCAGTTCGTAGAATTGCTGCCAATCGCGTTTGTGCCACGTGGTCATCGTAATCTTGGATACGTCCTCTTCATCCGCTTGGATGCACGGAACGGTCAGAAGGTTCGTCTCTAAATTGTCGGCCATGGTGCGACTCGTTCGCGGCCCCTCGTTGCCATACTTCTCTCCCTTGGGAGGTGGGCCGTCAGGCGCTCAACATACTGCACATTCGGCAGGGTGCGCCATTTTCCTTGCCTATTGTTTCAAACACGTTACCGGGTGAAATGTTTCGCAATGGATATTGCCTTTCGCGAAGCCCGCAAACTCGCGCCGGGAGCGGCCGTTAGGCGCGCGATACTATACGCAATGGCAAACTTTCGCCAGCGGGAAGTCGCGCTCGACTGGCAGCGCCTTTACTGAGGCTGGTGCGGAGCCGAGCTCGACCGGACGAAACGGAGGCTTGCGATTCCCGGCGGCGAGCATGACGCGGCGCTCCCTACTCTACTAGACGGATTTACAGGCGGAATGTTGCAGAAGAAAAAGTAGGAAACGGGCACACCACTAACTCCGCAGAATTTTAGGGAGATTTCAAGCGGCAACCTTAAAAACGCGCACCGCCTGCTGAACGGAGGATTTACCTCGAAGCGGCTCGTTACCAGCGGTTTCCGCGGTCGCCACGATCTCCACCGCCACCGCGTCCACCCCCACCACCGTGACCGCCCCGGCCACCGCCCCCGCCACCATGGCCGCCGCGACCGCCTGAGTAACCTCCGCCGCCGCCGCGACCACCACCGCCGCCGCGCTCAGCTTGCGGCCGAGCTTCATTGACGACCAGGTTCCGCCCGCCGAAATTTTGACCGTTGAGCGAGTTGATGGCGCGGTCGGCGTCTTCGTCACCTTGCACTTCGACGAAGGCAAAGCCGCGCGATTGACCCGTGAAACGGTCACGAATGAGATTGACGCCCGAGGGAGTAACGCCAACTTGTGCGAACCATTCCTGAAGCTGCTCTTCCGTCGCGGAAAACGGAAGATTGCCGATGTAGAGCTTCTTCACCTGCCCACTCCTTCTGCCCGGAACCCAAGTAAGAGTCGCGGAGCGCGCTGAAGGACAGCGACCGTACACGGGGAGCCGGGAGAATCGGGGCACCGCGGGCGCGAGACCGGCACTTCAGCGGTCAGAGGCATACTCTCGAAAATTAACCCCTTTTGCAATGGGAAAGAGTCTAGCGTCGCTGGGAGGGTTGTGGGCGAATGAGTGGCTGTGGGCGGGGTCTTTCGAGCGACAGGAGGCGCGGTGGGCTGGGCTTGAGCCCGGGGTTCTCGAAAGGTGATAGGATGCCGCCGAATTGGCTGGCGAGAGGTTCGAGAGGAACAACTGAATGCGCGGAACGATGATGGATTTTCCGTTGACGCTGCCTGTGCTATTGGAGCGGGCGGGAAAGCTATTTCATCGGGTGGAAATTGTGTCTAGGAGGCCGGATCGATCGGCCGTTCGAACGACGTATGGGGACTTTTATCGCCGAGCGCGGCGGCTTGCGGACGCGTTGACCAAGATGGGTTTGCGGCCGGGAGACAGGGTCGCGTCGATGATGTGGAACCACACGGGACATTTGGAAGCGTTCTTTGGCGTGCCGTGCGCGGGCGGAATCCTGCATACACTGAATCTGCGGCTGCATCCGCATGAGCTTGCGGCGATTGTAAATCACGCGGAAGACCGGTTTCTGCTGATTGACGACGTGCTGTTGCCGACGTATGAGAAATTCCGAGAGAACGTGTCGTTCGAACGTGTCATCGTCGTGCCGTATGGCGGAGGGAGCATTCCGGAGGAGTTCTCGAACTACGAGGAGCTTCTTGCGGGTGCGAGCGACGATTTTTGCTATCCGGTGATTGAGGAAAATGACGGGGCCGCGATGTGTTTTACGTCGGGGACGACGGGCAACTCGAAAGGCGTCGTTTATTCGCACCGCGCTTTGGTGCTGCACACGTTTGCGGAGTTGGGCGTTGATTCGTTCGCGATTGGACACCACGACACGGTTCTGCCGGTGGCGCCGATGTTCCATGCCAACGCGTGGGGATTGCCTTATTCGTGCGCAATGGCTGGTGCGCGATTGATATTGCCGGGGCCGAACGTCGATCCGGAGAGCGTGCTCGACCTGATGGCCCAGGAGCATGTCACTATCGCATGCGGCGTACCTACCGTGTGGCTCGGGGTGCTGGCCGCTCTTGAGAAAAATCCAGGGCGCTGGAAATTTTCCGGGCCAGTTCGGATTGTGATTGGCGGCTCGGCTCCGCCGGAGCGGCTAATGCGCGCGCTCGATAAACATGGGCTGCACATTTTGCACCTATGGGGCATGACGGAGACAACGCCGCTGGCTACCGTTGGAAAACTCAAGCGGCACATGAAAGATTGGACGCTTGATCAACAGTATGAGGTGCGTACGAAGCAGGGCTGGCCCACGCCGTTTATCGAATTGCGAGTGATGAGGCCGGAGGGATTAGAAGGCAAGTCCGTTGAAGCGCCGCGCGACGGAAATACGCCGGGCGAGCTTGAGGTGCGCGGGCCGTGGGTGGCGGGGAGTTACTACAAATCGCCGGACCAGGCGCATCGCTGGACCGAGGATGGCTGGTTCAAGACGGGCGATATCGCGACGATGGATGAGGAAGGGTTCATCAAGATTGTGGACCGGGCGAAGGATTTGGTGAAGTCGGGCGGGGAATGGATTAGTTCGGTGGACTTGGAGAATAAATTGATGGGGCATCCGGCGGTGAAGGAAGCGGCGGTTGTTGGTGTGCCACACCCGAAGTGGCAGGAGCGGCCGGTGGCTGTGGTGGTGTTGAAGGACGGGGCACAAGCGACTGCCGAGGAGCTGAGGGCATTCTTGGCGGAGACGTTCGCCAAATGGCAACTACCGGATGCGTTTGTTTTTGTGGAAGCGCTGCCGCGGACATCGGTGGGAAAGTTCAAGAAGATTGCGCTGCGAGAGCAGTTTGCTGACTGGAAGTGGGACTGAGGAGAGGCAGTGGCGAGCAGGTGTGGGCGGTGGCGAGAGTCTAGCGACGGCGAGAAGAGCGGGCGAGGTGGCGCTGGTCGAGGGCTTGGCGAATCAGGGTTTTGATAACGGCCTGGCGGCTGACGTTGAGTTCTTTGGCGGCGTTCTCCAGTTCTTCGAGCATGGCGGCGGTGAAATCGACGTTGACGCGCTGGATGGGCTTCATCATTTTGCCGGAGTTCGAGAAGAAGCGCGAAATGTCCTTGCCGCGATCAGCCATGCGGGCGATGGTTTCGGCGGTGAGAGGTTTTTGCCTAGGATGCGTTTTCTTCATAGAGTTTCCGTTCTGCCGGAGTGGCTTTCCAGAGAGTCACGAGATGATAGAACTCCCCTTCGCCGTCTTCACGGATTTCAAAGATGACCGAATACAGGCGACTGCCTACCCAACCGATGGCGCGGTGTTGAGCGGGGAAATCGGACCGCTGATCGGCGTAGTAGGGATGAAAAAATATCTCCTGCACCTCCTCGAACCCGATTCCACGTCTTGGATTGCGGCGAAGGCTGCGGCTTTTTCGCTCATCGAAGTGGAATCGCATGAGGTATAACAGTTATACCACAGAAATCCGCCAGAGCCGGAGGGAAATCGAAAGACCGCACTCTGGAAACCACAGGGATGCGGCACCCCGTCAAATCCCTGCGGCACCCGCCCGACCGAAAATGTTTGAGCGTGTTAAGGATTCGCCACCCGCCAGCTTCCAGACGCCTTTGTTTTTGTGGAAGCGCTGCCTCGGACTTCGGTAGGCAAATTCAAGAAGGTCGCGCTGCGCAAACAGTTTGCGAACTGGAAATGGGAGTAGGAGAAGCTGGCGAAGACCCAGGTGCAACGCCGGCACCCGGGGCACCCGGGGATGGGAAGCCGTTCAAGAGTTTAGCGTTGGAGTGTTCATGAACTCGGAGTGGAAGTCAAAACCCCACCCTGAAAACCGCAGGGATGCGGCGCCCATCAAACGCCTGCAGCACGACCTCCAGACCGGCTACTGGTTTTCGACGCGTATGTCAGCGAACTTTCGGAAGTCGTGATCAAAGGTGGCCACGGGAGTGTTTTGGGCCGCGGCGGTTGCGGCGATGAGGCAGTCGACGAAATGGACTTTGGTCTGTCGATAGCGATTCAAGGCGTCCTGATGAACTGCGGCGTGGCTGATCTCGACGCCGGGGCTGGAAATGAGCGTGGCCAGCGCCGAGGAGATATCCGCGCGCGGGCGCCGATAGAAGGAATCCAAGACGAACACGCACTCCGCCAGAACCGCCGGCAACACCACAATGACGAGTTCGCCGCGGTCGCAGGCCTCGAACAATTTTTCCGCGGCTTTGGCGTGTTTTTCATGGTCCTGGACCAGATAGCGGACGATCAGGTTGGTGTCGATGAGCCTGCGCTTACTCACCGACCGCCGTCCCGCTTGCGAGCGGCTTTGGCCGCTGCCTCGCGGATTTGAGCGAAGGTCATCCCTTTGCCCTTGTCGCTGGAAAGCGAGCCCTTCAGCGAACGGGTGCCTGGGTGCACGCGGATGGTAGCAAGATCGCCTTCCACCGCGTATTCCAGCCTATCGCCGGGCTTGATGCGCAACGCCTTGCGAACCTTTCCGGGGATGGTCGTCTGCCCTTTAGTGGTTACTGTGGAATGCTCCATCGCAGAATCCTTACCTGTTGCAATGTTCCTTACATTTTTATTGTGCCTTGCTTTATGGCTACTGGCAAGGCGGAAGAGGACGCCCTGAAGGGCTTCGCTACGAACAGCGGAGACGCTTGGCCAGGGAGCGCGAAATCGCAGGCGAGCGGGCATCCTGCTGCTAACTCGGGCACGCAGAAGGATGATCCTGGAGTAGAACGCTGCTAGAAGGGAAAAGCGGGAGCAGGGCTCCCGCACTCCACGGACGGGTCTGAAGACCCGCCACTACAACGGCTCGCCCTCTGAAGAGGGCGGCTACAGGGCTGCGCAGAAAAAGCAGATTCCTCGCTTCGCTCGGAATGACAATTAAGAAGGACCGTGGCTAGGTGTCGGAGGTGGGCAAGGATTTTATTAGCGAGGAGAGTTCGAGGATTTCGAGGTGCGCGGGGCAGTCGTCCCAGTTATGGCGCCAGCAGACGATCACGTCGCAGCCGGTGAGGGGGTGGCCGTGGTCGCGGAAATTGCGGTTTTCGAACTCGAATTCGACGTGGACGCGCTGCCAGCGTTGCGGAGCGATCTGGCGCTGGGCTTCGCAATCCGGGAATCCGGATTGCACGGCTTCGACGCGGTAGCCTAGCTCTCGGGCAACCATTCCGAAAAGGAGCACGACACCTTGTTCGTCGACGGGTTCGTAGCGCATGCCGCGGAAGTCCATGGGCTTGCCGTAGGTTGGGCGGTTTTGCAGAGGGGGATGACGAAGTGGGCGGGGCAGAGGCGTAGAGGAGGATTGCCGGTTCGACGCAGGATCGTGGTTGGACGGCGAAAATCGCACTGGCAGGAGTGCCTGTGCTACTGCGGAGTTTGGCGGCGGGTGCGACGCAGCGGCGGCGGCGTTGGATGGCGAAAATGGCGCGGGCGAGAGTGCGCATCGAGGGTCGGTGGAGGTAGGTGATGCTGCGGGGAGCGAAACGGGGACGGGAGCGGAGTTTGGTATGACGTGCGGCAGAGGTTGTGGCTTGGGCGGAGCTTTGGGAGCGGGCGGCGGCAGAAGCGCCAGGACGTCCGCCCATTCGGGCTTGCCTTGGGCGAAGTTGCGAAAAGTCTCGGGAAGCTTGGACCAGGGGCCGAAGCGGCGTTCGAAGGTGCGATGGTCGAATTTGCCCAGGTGATGGTAGGCGCGACGGGCGGGGATGGCGCGGCTTCTGCGAACGGCGTAGCCCCAATCTTCGAGCAGTTCGCGGTCCTCGAGGCGGATGTTAAGCGTGTTGGGGACGAGGCCCGCACCCCTGACCGCGTCATTCCAGGTGGGGAAGAAGAGCGAGATCTGGTGCTCGGAGATTCCCGAGAGGGAGATGAATTCCGAACGGGAGGGCGAGCGACCGGCGCCCCTGGCAATGGCTTGCAGGCACTCGAGGATGAATTCCTTGTCGGGCTGTTGTTTCACAGCGGCTTCCGTATTTACTGATCATTGCTGACCAAGAATGATAACACAGAGAGTTGGGGTTGGCGGGCGATTTTACGTTTAGGGTTGTGAGGCGGCGAATTGGATGCGGAAGGCGTAGGCGTATTTGCCGGGGTGCTGCGCGGGGAGTTTTATGTGCAGCGCGTCGTCGGCTTGTTCAAAGGCGAGCTTGGCGCCGGAACCAAGCAGCTCGACCGAAGTAATTTTTTGAGCTTTCAGTTGGGTAGCGCCAAGCGAATGGATGACGGCTTCGCCGGAGGAGGGCCAGGCGAGTTCGATGGCGTAGAGGGTGGCGCCTTTTGTGGTGAAACGGAAATCTTCGGCGGTGTAGGCTGCGGTGTCCGTATCGTGGAAGGAGCCGGCGGTGACTTTTGTTGGGCCTTCGCCGTAAATTTTCCAGGGGCGCGTGCCGTAAATGGCTTCGCCATTTACGCTGAGCCATGCGCCGACATCGCGGAGCACCGACTGAACTTCCTCGGGGATGGTGCCATCGGAGCGCGGGCCGATATTTAAGAGCAGATTGCCGTTTTTGCTGACGATGTCGATGAGCTGGTGGACGATGAACTGCGGGGATTTGAAGGTGTCGTTATTAATGTAGCCCCAGGATTTGTTGCTGACCGAGGTGTCGGTCTGCCAGTAGAGGGGACGGATATCGCTGAGCTGGCCGCGTTCGATGTCGAGGACGCCGCTGTGATCCTGCATGGCATAGTCCTTGAAATTGATGACGCCTGCGTGGCCGCTGTATTTGAATTCGTTGTTGTAGTAGAAGGCGGCGAAACGGGTCAGCTCGGCGCGGACGGAAGGCTGACCAATCCACCAATCGAAGTACATGACGTCGGGATGATATTTTTCGACGATCTCGGTGGCGCGAGCGAGCCAGTCGGCGGTCCACGCGGGCGAGACGTAGGTGAAATCGTTGGATAAGGGAGTGCCGTCCTTGGCTTCGAGCCAGCTGTGCGCGGGGCCGTAGAAGGCCGCGTACTTTGGATCGTTGATGTCGGAGGGGATGGTGCGCCCGACGCCGAGAAAGAAATTGTGCTCGACGCGATGGGAGGATGCGCCGAAGTGGAGGCCCTCGGCGCGGACGGCTTTGGCGAGTTCGCCGATGACGTCGCGGTGCGGGCCCATTTTCGCGGCGGTCCAATCGCTGAGGCCGCTGTCGTACATCGCGAAGCCGTCGTGATGTTCGGCGACGGGGACGACATATTTAGCGCCGGCTTCCTTGAAGAGGCGCGCCCAGGCTGCGGGATCGAAATGTTCGGCTTTAAACATGGGGATGAAATCCTTGTAACCGAAATTATCCTGCGGACCATACGTGGCGATGTGGTGTTTGTACTCGTCGGAACCTTCGCGATACATGTTGCGGGGATACCATTCGTTGCCAAAGGCGGGGACGGAATAGACGCCCCAGTGGATGAAGATGCCGAATTTGGCGTCCTTATACCATTCGGGCGGCTGATAGTCTTGAAGCGATTGCCAATCGGGGCGGAAAGGGCCTTCCTGATCGCCGCGCTCCACATCTTTGAGCAACGCGGCGCGGGGAACGTCGTATTTTGCGCTGGCGTGCAGCCAGGTTTGATCGATTTGCTCTGGGCTTTGCGAAGCTGTCGGGGCAGTCGGAGACATCGCGGCTTGCGAACGCGCTGAGAACGGAACGACGGCGAGGACTCCGGACAACAAACTCGAAATAAAAAGTAAACGCGATGCGCGGCCTTGATTTATCGAGAACATCCGGCGCCGTCCTTTCCAAAACCGGAAAATTAAGAATGAGAGCTCACCAAGTCTCATAGTGCGGCGCAGATTGCCGTCAGTCCACACGCACCAAGATCTTTTTAATTCGCGAGGGATCGTCGCTCCAAGCCCGGAGAGCACTTGGTGCTTCCTCCATACTGACAATGGACGTAATCGCTTCTTGGACCGGAAAACGGCGCTCTTCCAACATTTGAATCACCGCACGGAAATCCTCGGGCAGGGCATTCCGCGATCCCAGAATGTCCAGTTCCTTTTGCACGAAGAGACGCGTCTCGTAGGAAACTGGCTCTTTGGCATAACCGATATACACAACTCTACCTGTAAACGCTACTTCTTCCACCGCGGCGCGGAAGGTCTGCGGCAAGCCGATGGCCTCGATGACCACATCGGGGCCATGACCATCGGTGAGTTCGGCGAGCTGCTTATGCAGGTCGTCTCTGAGTGTGTTGATCGTATGGGCGGCGCCGGCTGCACGCGCGGTCTCGAGCTTATCATCGGCCACATCGACCGCGACCGTTGTTGCTCTCCGGAAGCTGGAGGCCGCGATGGCACCGAGCCCTACGCCGCCGCAGCCGAAAACGGCCAGAGTATCATTGGCCGTCACGCGGCCGCGCGCGACGGCATGAAAACCCACAGTTAGCGGCTCGACGAGGCACAACTCGGTCAGCGAGAGATTCGCGGTGTAGATTTTTTCCGGCGGCACGCGAATGAATTCAGTGAGAGCACCGTCACGCTGGACGCCGAGAGTTTCGTTGAACCTGCAGGCGTTTGGCCGACCGCGGCGGCAAGAAGCGCACTTGCCACAGTTTGTGTAGGGAGAAAGCGTGACGTCGACGCCAGCGGACAATGCGGGGTTTGTTCGGCTGCCTTCGACGATTGTCGCGGAGACCTCGTGGCCGGGGATGCGAGGAAAAGAGACCAGCGGATTTTTCCCGCGAAAGGAATTTAGATCGCTGCCGCAAAAGCCGACCATACGAACTTTCAGCAAGAGCGAGTTTTCGCTTGGAGCGGGATCGGCGACGGAATCCACCGCGGCTTGCCCCGGTTTTTTGATGATGACGGCTTTCAAGAGTTCGCGCTTTGCCCGCAGCTACCGTGAATATTGCACTCCCAAGGCTCGCCAGTATAGTCCACAGCCGCCTTCCATCGATGCAGTAGCGAACCGCAAGCGGTCAGGTGCGATAAGACGCATTGATGCGGACATACTCGGCAGTCAGGTCGCACGTCCAGTAGCGCGCGGCGGCGGTGCCGGCGTGCAGATGCAGGACGATGGGGACGTGCTCCGCGAGAAGTTTGTTGCTGGCGGCGCGCTCATTGAAGTCGAGCGGAGCGCCGTGGCGCAGAACGGGAATGCCAGCCATTTTGATATCGACGCGGGCGGGATCGAAAGCCACGCCGGAGCGACCGGCGGCGGCGAAAACGCGGCCCCAATTGGGGTCACCTCCGGCGAATGCGGTTTTGACGAGCGGTGAGGTGGCGATGGTTTCAGCGATTTTCTTCGCTGCGGCTTCGGTTTTTGCGCCGCGGACTTCGATTTCGATGACGCGCTGCGCGCCTTCGCCATCGGCGACGATTTGGAGCGCGAGGGATTGGCAGACTTCTTCGAGGGCGGCCGCGAAGGCACGATGTGCGGCGTTTCCGGGGCGAATCGCGGGCGCGCCCGCTGCGCCGTTGGCGAAAACGAGCAAGGTGTCATTTGTTGAAGAGTCGCCGTCGATGCTGATGCAGTTAAACGTGCGCGAACAAGCATCGCGCAACGTTTTTTGAAGGAGCGGCGGAGCGATCGCGGCGTCCGTGACTACGAAGGCGAGCATGGTCGCCAAATTGGGATGGATCATGCCGGCGCCTTTGGCGCAACCGACCAAGTGAATTTTCTTGCCGGCCATTTTGAAGGAAGCGCCTGCGGTTTTCGGACGGGTGTCGGTGGTGCAAATGGCGAGCGACAGCTCCGCAAAGGAACGCGCGGAAGGGCGGCGATTGCGGCTTAGCTTTGGTAGCGAGCGCAGAACTTTATCGACAGCCAATGGCACGCCAATCACGCCCGTGGAGCAAACAATGATTTCGCTGGCCGTACAACCGAGCCGCTTAGCTGTTTCCGCAACGGTTTTGAGAGCCGCGGCATGACCCGCGGAGCCCGTTGCGCAATTCGCGTTGCCGGAATTCACGATCACGGCGCGCATGCGGCCTTTGGACGCGCGAAGATGTTCCTTGGAGATCGTGACGGGAGCGGCGACGACGAGATTTTGCGTGAAGACCGCAGCGGCGGAAGCCGGGACGTCGCTGGAGATAACGGCGAGATCGAGCGCGCCGGTTTTCTTCAGGCCGCAAGCGGTCGCGGCGAATCGAAAGCCGCGCGGGAGAGAAGCTTCGGAGAGTGCGTGTTTCATCAACGGAATATCCGTGTGATTAGCGCGGGGCTCCCGGAAGGGACCTCCTCTCCTCCGCGACGGAGGTTTGAGTTTGCAGCTGCATTGCGGATTGCAGGCTCATGGCGTGGCTCCTATTTTGCTGGTTTTTTTGTTGAGACGTTCTTCCAAATCGGCGATGGCTTTCCGGACGGCTTCGGGCGCAGTGCCGCCTGGGACGGTCTTCGTGGCGAGAGCGGCTTCGACGGACGGTTGCGCGAGAAAGTCTTTTTCGAAGAGCGGAGAAATTTTCTGGACGTCGGGGAGCGAGAGTTGCGTCCAGGGTTTCCCTTGGCGCTCGGCTTCGCGGAGAATCTTGCCGATGAGATCGTGCGCCTGGCGAAAGGGAACGCCTTTGTGGACGATGTAGTCGGCGGCATCAGTGGCGAAGAGGAGCGGATTGGAGGCGGCGGCGCGGAGGCGGTCTTCGCGGAACTGCATGCCGGCGAGCGCGCCTGCGGCCACGGAAAGCATGTCACCGGCCTGATCATGCGCGGCGAAGAGAGCTTCCTTGTCTTCCTGTAAATCGCGCTGGTAGCTCGTGGGCAGGCCTTTGAGCGTGGTCAGAAGGCTGACGAGCGCGCCGGTGATGCGGCCCGACTTTCCCCGTATCAGTTCCCAAGAGTCTGGATTTTTCTTTTGCGGCATCAAGCTGCTGCCGGTGGAAAATTCGTCAGGAAGAATCACGTATGCGAATTCCTGCGACGCGAAAATCACGAAATCTTCGGCGAGGCGAGAGAGATGCGTGGCGATGCCGGCGAGAGCGAAAAGATAGTCGAGGGCGAAATCGCGGTCGCTGACGGCGTCGAGGCTATTCGCGGTGATTTTGGAGAAGCCGAGTGCGCGAGCAATGGCGTCGCGGTCGATGCCGAAGGAGTTTCCGGCGAGAGCGCCGGAGCCCATGGGGCAGGCGTCAGCACTGGCTGCGGCATGCTGCAGGCGAGTGCTATCGCGAGCGAAAGCTTCGGCATGAGCTAGCAGGAAATGGGAAAGCAGGATGGGTTGCGCATGCTGCATGTGCGTCATGCCAGCCATGGGAACGGTGATGTTTGCCTTGGCCTGCAGGAGAAGCGCGTTCAGCAGTGCAGATAAAGCGCGCTGGATTTCGGCGGCGGCGGCGATGACGAAGAGACGAAAGTCGGTGGCGACTAGCTCGTTGCGGCTGCGGCCGGTGTGGAGTTTCCAGCCGAGGGGGCCGAGTTCTTCGACAAGGGCCTTCTCAACGAAATGGTGAACGTCTTCGGCGTTGGCGCCGAAGGTGTCGACCCAGGCGGGATCGTTTTTTGCGCGGTTCGAAATCTTTTCAAGCGCAGCGAGAGTTTGCTTTAATTCGCCGGCCGTGAAAATGCCGATGGGTTCTAGGGCTTTGGCCCAGGCGCGATCGACTGCGATTTCGTATGGCAGCAGGCGGCGATCGAAAGCGAAGGAGCGCTGGAACGCGTCGAAGTGAGCGTTGGGCTCGCGCTCGAAGCGTCCTCCCCAGAGGCGGTCATCTTTGCGTTCGGTCATTGGCATTCTTTATCGGTTGCAGAGCAGAGGGCACGGCGTGCCGTGCCCCTACTAGGGAGGGGCGAGCCCCTCCCCTACAGAGATTAGTCGTGGGCTCCTTCGGCTTTGGCTTTGGGACGGACTGTGACTGGAAGAGCGAAAAGGTTGATGAAGCCTTCGGCGTCCTTGGGGTTGTAGCGGCCCATGGTGAAGCTGGCGAGGTCGGTGCGATAGAGCGAGAAGGGAGAGCCGCGCTTCGTAACGGTGAGCGTGCCTTTCCAGAGTTTCAAGCCGACGGCGCCAGTGACGCGCTGCTGAGAGACGTTGAAGAAACCGTCGAGCGCGGCGCGCAGCGGGGAGAACCACAAGCCGTAGTAAACGAGTTCGGCGTAGCGCAAGGAAAGCGCTTGCTGGAAGTGGGTGGTTTCGCGGTCGATGGTGAGGGCCTCGAGTTCGCGATGTGCGGTGACGAGAAGCGTGCCGCCGGGGGTTTCGTAGGCGCCGCGCGACTTCATGCCGACGAGGCGGTTTTCTACGATGTCGGTGCGGCCGACGCCGTGTCGCGCCGCGATTTCATTCAGCGTGTTGAGAAGTTCGACGGGGCCGAGCTTCGCGCCATTGACGCTGACGGGTGTTCCGGCTTCAAAGCCGATCTCGACTTCTTCGGCTTTGTCCGGAGCTTTTTCCGGAGAGACGGTCCATTGCCACATGGCGTCGTTCGGCGAATTGGCGGGATCTTCGAGTTCGCCGCCTTCGTGGCTGAGGTGCCAGATGTTGCGGTCGCGGCTGTAGATGTTTTTCTTGCTCTGCTCGACCTGGACATTGTGTTTCGCGGCGTAGGCGATGGCGTCTTCGCGAGAGTCGATGTCCCACTCGCGCCAGGGCGCGATGATTTGGACGTTCGGCGCGATGGCTTTGTAGGCCAGCTCGAAGCGGACCTGGTCGTTACCTTTGCCAGTGCAGCCGTGGGAGAGGCCGTCAGCGCCGAGTTGCAGGGCGAGTTCGGCCTGGCGTTTGCCGAGAATGGGGCGCGCCATCGAGGTGCCGAGCAGATAGGTGTGCTCATACACCGCGCCCGCGCGGAGAGTGGGCCAGATGTAGTCACGGACGAATTCTTCGCGCAAGTCTTCGACGAAGGCAGTCGATGCGCCAGTAGCTAGGGCTTTTTTGCGAGCCGCTTCGAGATCTTCCTGCTGGCCGACATCGCCGATCATGGCGATGACTTCGCACTGATAGTTTTCCTTCAGCCAGGGAATGATGATGGAGGTGTCTAGACCTCCGGAATAAGCTAGGACGACTTTTTTGGGTTTGTTCACGATTAGTTCTACAGCTCCTTATCTGGAAAGAGTTGAAAGTCAAATGTTGAAAGTCGAAGTAAGAGATTCGAGAACGTATATCTGACCTGAATCGTGGTGATTGCGTTTTTCACGATTGCTTGCAGCTCCTTAGAAATAAAGTTCAAAAGTTCAAGGTCCAAAAGTTTAAAAGGCTCACAGTTGACAGCTAAAAACCCGAAAAACCCTTATCTGCCACAATCGCGATGACGGATCGAGGGAGGGGCAAGCCCCTCCCCTACAGTTCAAATGGCGCGGCGCCAGGGAGAGAACGGCGCGCCACATTAGAACAGCGTGTGCAGGATTGCTTTCTGCACGTACATGCGGTTTTCCGACTGGTCGAGGACGACCGACTGCGGGCCGTCGAGAACTTCGTGCGTGACTTCGAGGCCGCGGTGCGCCGGAAGGCAGTGCATGAAAACGGCGTCCGGAGCGGCGAGAGCCATGAGTTCGGAGTTGACCTGATACGGCGAAAACACGGCGTTGCGAGTTTCCGACTCGGCTTCGAAGCCCATGCTGGTCCAGGCATCCGTGTAGACGGCCTGCGCGCCGGAAACGGCCTCGCGCGGGTCAGTGAGCAGCTCGATTTTGGCTTTGGTTTCGCGGGCAACGCGCTTGGAGTCAGACACGACTTCGGGAAGCGGCTGATAGTTAGCCGGTGTGGCGACACGCATGTGCACACCGAGACGCGCGGCAAGATACAGCAAAGAGTGACAGACGTTGTTGCCGTCGCCGACGTACGCGAGCTTGAGGCCGCGGAGCGCGCCGAATTTTTCCTCGAGAGTGAAGAAATCGGCGAGAGCCTGGCAGGGATGAAATTTGTCGGAGAGCGCGTTGATGACCGGAATGGTGGCGTTGGCGGCCATTTCCTCGAGAACTTTTTGCTGATACACGCGGGCCACGATGCCGTGAACCCAACGGTCGAGGTTGCGCGCGACATCGGCGATGGATTCGCGCGCGCCTAGGGAGGCGGAGGCCTGGGTGTGGTCGAGAAAGACCACGCCGCCGCCCATGCTCTGGATGCCGACGTCAAAGGTGACACGAGTGCGGAGCGAGGGCTTTTCGAAAATCAAGGCGATGAATTTGCCGGCCAGGGTGGAGGCGTAGCGGCCGGGACGGGCCTTCATATCCGCGGAGAGGAGGAGAAGATCGCGCGTGTGCGCGGGGCTCCATTCGGCTCCGGTGAGAAGATCGTTCGATAAAGAAATGGGAGCAACGAGCGTAATTGTGGTCATAGTTTTGCCTTTTTACCTTGCCGCGGCGAGCACAGCAGGCGACGGAGGCGCGGGATTCGCGGGCTCCGAGGCGGCGGCCTTTTGCGGGGTAGTTACAAAGATTTTTTCCAGGAGGCGCAGGAATTGGCGCACTTGCGCGCGCGTGACGATGAAGGGCGGAAGAAAGCGCAGCGTGAAATCGTGAGTGCAGTTGATGAGCAGGCCGCGTTGCATAGCTTGCTGGACAAAGGGAGCGCCATCGATGGAAAGCTCGACGCCGATCATCAAGCCTTCGCCGCGAATTTCGCGGATGAAGCTGAATTTGGCGGCGAGCGCGGAAAGGCCTTCACGCAATTCTGCGGCGCGCGCCTGAATGTTTTCGAGGAGATTTTCGTCGTCGACGATATTCAAGAACTCGAGCGCGGTGGCGCAGGCAAGCGGGCCGCCGCCGAAGGTGGTGCCGTGCAGGCCCGGAGAGATGCGCTGAGCGACGGCTTCCGAGGTGAGGACAGCGCCGAGAGGAAGACCTGCGGCGAGTGGCTTGGCCACGAGCACGACGTCGGGCTTCGAGGTGAATTTCTGGTACGCGAAATAGCGGCCCGTGCGACCGAGGCCGCACTGAATTTCGTCGGCGATAAGGAGCGCGCCGTTTTTTGTGGCGAGAGAACGCGCGCGGTTCCAGAAATCTTCGCTGACCGGATAAATTCCGCCTTCACCTTGGACGGTTTCGAGAAGGATGGCGCACACGGTGTCGTCAAACTTGGATTCGAGGTCGGCGACGTCATTGAAGCGGACAAATTCGACGCCGGGGACGAGAGGGGCGAACGGCAGACGATACTTTTCCGTCGCGGTGACGCTGACGGCGCCGAAAGTGCGGCCGTGAAAAGAATTCTCGAGCGCCAGGATGCGGTGCTTGCGGGCCGGCAATACGGGAGAGTCGGCGTCAGTGCGGCCGTAAAGCCGGGCGAGTTTGAGTGCGCCTTCAACGGCTTCGGCGCCGCTGTTTGAGAAAAACACACGGTCAAGGCCGGACCATTGGGCGAGCTTGCGGGCCAATGGGCCTTGAAAGGAGTTGTGAAAAAGATTTGAGAGATGAATTGCGCGCGCGGACTCGCGGCGGATGACTTTGACGATGCGCGGATGCGCGTGGCCGAGAGCGTTGACGGCGATGCCGCCGAGGAAATCGAGATATTTCTTGCCGCGCGAATCGTAAACATAGCAGCCGCGGCCATGGGTGAAAACGATGGGCTGCCGCTTGTAGGTGGGCAAGAGGAATTGATTGGCATCCCGCAAGACAGAGGCTGCGTTTGAGGGGCGAGGAGGCGCCTGCTTCGCCGCGCGCGCAGGAGAACCCACTTTCTTTTTTGCGTTGGTCTTGCGCATTATGCCGCCGAAAGAGCCGCCTGGGCGTTAGGGAAAGACTCGCGAAGAACGCGAGTCCCAGGAATCGCGGAAGAGTTTTCTTCGGCGGCGTGATCGGCCGAGTGAAACGCGAGGAGGAGCGCATCGGGCGCCATACCGCCGACGATGCGAACCTGACGGACTCCGCCTTCGAGAGCGCGCTTGGCGGCTTCGAGCTTGAGAATCATGCCGCCGGAGACAACGCGGCACTGCACGAGGCGCTCACTTTCTTCACAAGTGATGGCGGAAAGGACTTTGTCGCCATCGAGAACGCCGGCGACGTCGGTGAGATAGATCAACTGGTCGGCGCCGAGAAATTCGGCGCAGGCGGCGGCCATGTGGTCGGCGTTGATGTTATATAGCTCGTTGTCGGGGCCGAGGCCGAGACAGGGAGCGACGGGAACGAGGCGCTCGCGCCAGAGCGATTCGATGAAGGCGTTGTTCAAGCCGGTGAGGTAGCCGACGAAACCAAGACTTCCTTGCACGTCGCCATGCGACATGGGCTCCGCGAGAAAACACTGGGCATCAGCGGCAGAGATGCCAATCGCGGGATAACCTTCGGCGGAGATGGCAGCGGCCAGGCGCTTGTTGAGCAGCCCGGCGAAAACCATGACGGCTGCGTCGCGCGTCTCGCGATCCGTGACGCGCAAGCCGGAGACAAATTTGCTTTCGATGCCCATGCGCTTGAGGGCTTCGGTGAAGGCGTGGCCCCCGCCATGAACAACGAGAATTTCGTGGCCCTCGAGGGCGAGGGCCGCGACCTGCCGCGCCAGCGAGCGGATCGTGGCTTCGTCTTCGAGCAAAGCACCAGCGAACTTGATTACGGTTTTCATTGAAGTGCGGTTTTCTCCTCGATACCCAGAATATGGTTGAAATTCTGAACGGCCTGGCCGGCAGCGCCCTTGCCGAGATTGTCGAGGCAAGAGACGACGATCAAACGCTGGCCGGATTTATCCAAAGCGAAGCCGATGTCGCAGAAATTGGTGTGGGCGACGTGCTGCAGCTCCGGCAAAGAACCGGCGGGCCAGATGCGAATCATGGAGCGGCCCGCGTAAAATTTGCGATAGAGGGCTTCGATGGCCTCGGGCGATTGCTGCTCCGCAAGCGAGACGTAAATGGTGGAAAGAATGCCGCGGGCGAGAGGCAACAGGTGCGTGGAAAAAATGAGCTGCGAATCGCCAAGACCGGTGTGTTCAAGGATCTCTGGCGTGTGCCGATGCGAAAAAAGATTGTAGGCTTTGAAATTTTCGTCAACTTCGACGAAGTGCAGATCGCGGCGGGGATCTTTACCTGCGCCGCTGGCGCCGGATTTGCAATCGCAGACAACGTTCTGGTCCGGAGCGATAAACCCGGCTTCGGCGAGCGGTCGGAGGGCGAGGATGACGCTGGTGGCGTAGCAGCCAGGATTGGCGATGAGGCGCGCTTTGGCGATTTCCTCGGAATAGAGTTCGGGAAGCCCGTAAACGGCTTCGCCAAGGTAATCGGCAGGGGGCGTCGGCAGCTTGTACCAGGAGGCGAAGGTTTCCGGTGAGCGAAAGCGAAAGGCGCCGCTTAGGTCGATGACGCGCAAGCCGGCTTCGAGAAGCGCGGGAGCAAGGTCCGCGGAGACCTCGTGTGGCGTGGCCAAGAAAGCGGTTCCGGCCGCGGACGAGGTGATCGAATCGAGAGAAAGCGGCCGCAGCGGCGCCTGGCCCCAGCCACGGAATTGGGGAAAGAGCTCGGCGATGCAATTGGCGCGTCGCGTTTCGCGCACATAAAAGGTGGCAGCAGCGATAGCGGGATGGCGCAGAAGGAGGCCGGCGAGCTCGAGGCCCGTGTACCCGGTGACACCAACGACGGCGACTTGGCGAGGATCTCTCATTTCACCAGAGCTTCGATCTTTTTTTGAAGGGACTCGCGTGTTTTTTTGTTGGGAGTGATGATCAGGACCGTATCATCTCCCGCGATGGTGCCCGCGATTTCCGGAAATTTTGAAGCGTCCACAGCGGCGGCAAGAGGCTGAGCGCCGCTTGGGGGCGTTTTAAGAACGAGAAGATTCTCCGCGGGGCGAATATCCAGAAGAAATTCGCGCAGGGCACGAGCGAGCGGAGGAAGAGGCAGCGCGCCGTTGTCTTCGGGAAGCACGGTTTCCGGCTTGTAGCCTTCCTGAGTCTTCACAAGGCGGAGTTCCTGAAGATCGCGAGAGAGTGTAGCTTGCGTGACGCGCATCTTCTGCTGCGCGAGGCGGCGGCGGAGATCCTCCTGATTAGCGATGGGCTGCCCGCTGACGAGCCGCAGGATCTGACCGTGGCGAAATGTCTTACCGGTGCTCATGACGCCCACAAATATACAGGCTCCTGCATTTTTATACAATCACTTTTGAATGAGAACAGCGAAATTTTCGGGGGGGGCCGTAGCCGAAGGCGATTGGCTGGGAGATGGGGGTGCGGAAAGAGGTCATGCAGGATTGGCAACGCTTGACGGAAGGAGGCTGGATTTTCGAGGCCAGGAGTGGTTACCTAGCTTGTCAGCTACCCATTGCGGGCCCCATGGCCACACCTTGCAAAGTTACGGGATGCAAGAACGACTCGCCGCCAGCCCTGGCGGAGCAGCAGCAAGTCTGCGTTCTTCACTTTACACTGTCGATCGAGGGAAGCTGCGCGGAGATGCGGCGCGAGACAGCGCTGGGCAACGCTCCGCACGAGCGGCAACGGGAAATCATGCGTTTCATCACGGAAAGTGGCGAACGGCTCGCGCGTGTGGCCACGAGCGGCTTGCACCTGACGGATGATTTGAAAGCCAGAATCCTCAGCACGTTCCTGACGCTGATGAACCTCAGGGAAAACCTGGATCGAGCAAATATGCGCAGCTCGTTTGGGCGAACCGGGCACACTCGCTAAGGCCAGAAAAGCACCACTTCCACCCCAAAAGAGAGAGCTTAGGCGCCGATATAGCGCGCATAGAGGGAGCGCGCGACCGCCGGATCCTTTGTGCCTTTGAGAATGGCGCGTCCATCGGCGAAGACCGTCATTTGATAAGCTTCCACCCTGAAACAGAGCAAGAACTCGTTGTGACGGAGGTCGGAAACGGTGGTTGCGAGCCTGCCTCGCAACGCTCCGAGATCGAGAGAGCGGCCCCGTTCGTGAATCTGCACGGAGTCTCGACCGCATAACGTGATGTGCGGCTGAGCTTGTCCCTGGAGATAAGAAAATTCTCGGAGGGCGCAAGCGCGACAGGCGGGATTTCGCGTAATGCCAACGGATTGGAAGTGCCCGGTCCAAACGTCGCAAGAAATTAGGCGGCCGTGGAGAGCGTCTTCGCGGCCGGCAAGGAGCTTAAGCGCTTCCGCCACTTCGAGCGAGGCAATGAGATTAACGATGGGGCCGAGGACGCCGACGGTGTCGCAGGTCTCTTCGAGGCCGTGACCGTTGGGTGAGGATTCGAGGAGGCAGGCGAGACAAGGTGTAAGGCCTGGGCGGACGGTCATCGTGACGCCGTAACTTGCGACGGCGGCGGCATAGATCCAGGGGCGATTCGATTGGACGGCGTAATCGTTGATCAGGAAGCGAGCCTCGAAATTGTCGGTGCCGTCGAGGATGAGATCGAAACCAGCGAGCAACTCTGCGGTGTTACGCGGGTTTAAGTCCGCAACCAGCCCTTCGACGGAGACGCTCGAGTTGATGGCGCGGAGCTTGCGCTCGGCGGCGACGGCTTTGGGAGTAGCGGCGCGGGCGTCGTCCTCGTCGAAGAGAGTTTGCCGCTGCAAGTTGGAGGGCTCGACGAAATCGCGGTCAAGAATTCTGATGCGGCCGACGCCGGCGCGCGCGAGCAGCCCCGCGGCGGCCGCGCCAATCGCGCCGCAGCCTACCATCACGGCACTGGAAGCGAAAAGGCGCCGTTGGCCTTCTTCGCCAATTCCGGCGAAAAGCATCTGACGAGAGTACTTTTCCAGGAGCGAATCTAGCGAGAGCGGGCGCGGTGCTGCGGTATCGGTCATCGTCCCTCTTAACTCATCATAACGCTAGAGATAGAGAGGCGGGCAACGGCCTTGTGCTACCCTTCGTCTGAGCGATAGTGAGCATGGTTTCGAGATGGGGCAAAGGCTTAGGGACAATCGTTGGCTTCACGCTGCTATTGGCGGCGGCGAGGAGCTATGGACAGGCACAAGCGCAGCCGCAGGCTAAAAACACGCCGGTTGGAGCAGACGCGCCTGTAGTTGCGGTGCGCATTGTAACGGAAGACGGGCACGTGCTATCGGAATCGCCCACGGGAATTGTGGTAGAGATCGGCAAGCCGCTCGATCGGGATCAAGTCGCGAAAAGCATCCGCGCGCTTTACGGAACCGGCGATTACGCGGATTTGAGAGCGGTTAGGACACCCGTAGGCAGCGGCGTGCGGCTTGATTTCGTCGTTCGTGAAAATCTTTTCTTCAACAGGGTGCTTATTGAAGGACTGACGGCGCCGCCAACGAATGACTCCGCCGCGGCTGCCATGCAACTAACCCTGGGACATCCATTCCGCCAGGATAATGTGCAAGAGGGTTTGGAGCGCTTGCGAGATGTGCTGAAGGCAGACGGGCTATATCTAGCACAAGTATCGGCCGAGGATGTAGCGCACCCCGAGACACATGAAATGGATGTCCTCGTGAACATAAAACCCGGGCCGCGGGCACGAGTGGGATCTGTCGAGCTAAAGAACGGGACGGAGTACCGCGACGCGGAACTTCTCTCGCGGCTGAAGATGAAAGTTGGAGATACGGTGACAACGGCACGTATCCAGCGCGGGACAAGCCGGATCCGAAAGTTCCTGGTGAAAAAAGGCCGCCTGAGTGCCCGTGCATCCGTCCGTAGAGGGGAATACGACGCCGCGAAAAATACCGTGCCCCTGGTGCTCGAGGTGACGGAGGGGCCGCGCGTGGATGTAGCGGTAACGGGGGCAAAATTTTCAAAAGGTGAATTAAAAGCTCTGATTCCCATTTACCAGGAGGGCGCGGTGGATGCGGACCTTTTGGAAGAAGGGAAACGGAATCTGCTGGAGCGTCTCGAGCGGAACGGCTACTTCGACGCGCAAGTGGATTACACGACCGAAACGCGGGAAGTGGAAAGCAAGGAGCAGCGAACGAAAGGCACGGAAGAGGTCATCACCTATCACATCGAACGGGGCGATAAGCACAGGCTTGTGGGAATTGAGATCTCCGGCAACCACTACTTCAGCACGGATTTGCTGCGGAGCCGCCTGCAAATTTACGGAGCGGCGTTCGGGTCGCGAGGAAGATTTAGCCGCAGGCTGATCCAATCCGATGCGGATTCGATGCAGGGCTTGTATCAGGCAAACGGTTTTCTGGATGCCAAGGCGCAGGGGCAAATTCTGGACAACTACAAGGGGAAAGAAGGAGACATTTTCGTAAAGTTTTCCATCCAGGAAGGCGCGCAGACGAGAGTTGCCTCACTCAAGATCGAGGGGAATCATGCACTCCCGGAAGACGAATTGCAGGGCGTGATTGGATCAACGCCTGGGCAGCCCTACTCCGATTTCAACGTCGCAACGGACCGGGACAATATCCTGGCCCTGTATTTCAACGAAGGATTTCCGGAAGCGAGTTTCACGTCGACCGCGGAACCAGTAACTCCTGAAAAGCCCGCCACTGCGAAAGAAGAGACGAAGAAAGGGACGGCTGGAAGCGAAGATAGCCAAAAAAAAGAAGCAGCAAAAGGAAAAAATTCGCAGCCGGAAGCCGCCCAAGCTGCTCCTGTGCGGCTCGTGTACCACATCATAGAGGGGCCGCAGACGCGGGTGCGGCGAATTCTCTTGACTGGGTATGAGCATACTCGGACAGGAGTCCTTCGACGCCAAATTCGCCTCAAGGCTGGCGAACCGCTGCGCGAAGGCGACGTAGTGGAATCGCAGAGGCGTTTGTACAATCTCGGCATATTCAACCGGGTAACGATCGAACCGCAAAATCCGGGCGGGTCAGACCCGGAAAAGGACATCGTGGTTTTGGTGGAGGAAGCGAAGCGCTACACCATGGCCTATGGCGGAGGATTTGAAGTACAGCGATTGGCGAGCACGACCAACCCAACGGGAGGCGAAGTCCAGGCCGCGCCGCGCGGAATTTTTGAGCTGACGAAAATCAATTTGACGGGCAGGGCCGATTCGCTTTCTCTGAAGCTGCGTGGGAGCACGATTGAAGACCGCGCACTCCTCGGATATTCAATCCCGAACACCTTTGGCAGCTCGCATTACAGCACGCAGGCGACGGCTTACACCGAAAAATCGCAGGATATCAACACGTTCACGGCAACGCGCTATGAGGGATCGATGCAACTGACAGACCAAGTGACGCCATTCACCACTGTGGTCTACCGCTATGCGTTCCGGAAAGTGCTGGCCTCCAACCTGCACATTACTCAGGAGGAGGTTCCGCTGTACGAGCAGCCAACACTGGTGTCTGAGTTCGGCGTCTCGTGGCTGCGCGACAGGAGAGACAATCCTGCCGACGCCACCAAAGGCAGTTTCAATAGCGCGGACTTCGACATCGCCAGCACGGACATTGGTTCTAGCTCAAGCTTCCTGCGGTTTTTTTTCCAGAATTCGACCTATCACCCCATCAGAAGACGCTTCAGTTTTGCCCGTTCGATTCGGATCGGAATTCTCGAACCGTTTGCGAATACGCAGTCTCTCACCTTTCCCCCGCCGACGGCGACACAATGTACGGGAACGGCGACGCCGGGTCCGACTCCAGAAATCATTCCGCTGCCAGAACGGTTCTTTTCTGGAGGGGGGACATCCCTCCGCGGCTTTGCGCTGAACCAAGCCGGACCGCGCGATCCGTGCACGGGCTTCCCGGTGGGGGGCCAGGCCATGCTCGTGCTGAATCAGGAATTTCGCTTTCCGCTACGATTGCCGTTTGTAGGCGCGCAACTGGGCGGCGCATTCTTCTATGATGGCGGAAACGTCTATAGCCGGCTGGATCGCATTACCTTTCGCGCGTACTCACCTAAACCGGTCTTTGTGCTGCAGGACCCGTCCATGCCGCCGAGCGCAACGAATCCCACGCTTTGTGTGTACAACTGCACGAACGAGCTGAACTATTTCGCGCACACAGTTGGGTTTGGCATCCGGTATGCCACACCAGTGGGGCCGATTCGGATCGATTTGGGCTACCAGATTAACCGCCCATTTTTCGTTCTCCCGTGTGTGCCTCTCACGACGGCAGTGCCGACGACACCCGCATGTTTTAAAGGCGCACAACTGCCGAGGCTGCAAGTTTTCTTTAATTTGGGGTCGACTTTCTAATGCGACGCGGTCTGATACTGGCGGGTTGCGCGATTTTCTTCTGGCTGGCAACACCCACGTTTGTCAAGGCGCAGGAAGTTGTGGATCGCATCGTGGCGCGGGTGGAAAACGACATCATTCTGCTGAGCGACGTGCAAGAACTGCAGCGCTACCAGGAGCTGGTCGACGGCAAATCGGAAAGCGGGAGCGCGATTCTCGACCGGCTGATCGATCAATGGATTGTGCGCTCCGAGGCGAATCTCTCACAGTTTCCGCAACCCAACGAATCGGAAATCGATCGCGGAGTTTCGCGGGTAGAGAAGTCCTTCGCCTCTCCCGCGGAATATGAAGATCGAAAGAAGCAGAGTGGCCTGACCGATGCGGAAGTGCGAAAGATAGTGGCTTCGCAGTTGTACCTAAGCAATTACCTCGATTCGAGGTTCCGGCCATCGGCACAGGTCGACGAAAAAGCGATCGAGGATTTCTATCAAAACAAGGTAATACCAACCGCGAAAGAGCGGGGACAGACTCCTCCAACGCTGGATGCCTCGCGCGAAGTCATCCAGGAAGCCCTCATTCAAAGCAACATTACGGACCAGGCGGACCGCTGGCTCAAAGAGAGCCGGGACCGTTTGCACATTCAAAAGTTTCTTGACGAAGGGGCGAAATGAAAGTCCGGAAGCGGCATCCGATCTGGAATTGGGTGATCCACACGCCGTGGGTGCTGACGGTGATCGCTTGCTTGTCTCTGATCGGATTTTTCGGCAGTGGCTCTGGAAATCCAATCCTGCGGCGGTGGATTATCCATGGCCTCGAAAGGGCGACCGGCGGGCGCGTTGAATTGCAGGCTATTTCTATCCATTGGTTGTCTCTCCGAGGCACATTGAGAGGCTTGGTGATTCACGGAACTGAACCCGCGGACGCGAGGCCGTTTTTTTCGGCGACGGAGGTGCAGGCGGGATTGCAAATCGACTCCTTTTGGGGCCGTAAGGTCTCGCTACGGGAACTTGTGGTGAAGGAACCGGAGGTACACATGCTTGTAGGGAGAGACGGCACAACAAACCTGCCGACCCCCCGGCGGGGCGGCGCCCCGGGAAAGCCCCTGCGCGAGTCACTTTTCGAATTTCGCGTCCGCCGATTGAAGATTGAGAATGGGTGGTTCCTTTACAACGAACTGAAAGCCCCCCTATCGCTGGAAGGAGCCGATTTGCGCCTCGCTCTCGACGCAGGCGGGACTCTCGAAAATCCTCTTTATTTGGGAAATCTGGAATGGCAGGGCGTACGATTCAGCGCCAGGAAAATAGTGCCGCCTCCTGCGGATCTCACAGCAAAGTTCACGGTCTGGCGCGGTGGATTCACGCTGGACCAAGGAGTGCTGTCCGCGGGACATTCGCACCTCGATGCGCAGGCGGAAATGTCCGGCTTCATAAAGCCCAAGTGGAGTTTCCGTTATCGCGGCTGGCTGGAACTGCAGGATATACGCGAGACCTTTCGTTCTCCGGAGACACCGACTGGCCACGTCGATGTGCGCGGCGAAGGAACTTTTGCCGACGGCCAATACAAAGGCACCGGCGGTTATGCCGGACGCGCCATCCATCTGAATTACACGGTTTTTCACGCCGAGGGACTCACCAGCCGCGGCAGCTACAACATTAACAATGAAGGGCTAGTGGTGCCCGACTTTCTCGCGGAAGGATTGGGCGGGAGCGTGAAAGGAAAAGTCACACTGCTTTTCGCTGGCGTGCAGTTCCGCGCGGACACGCACATTCAGGATATGCACCTCGCTGAAGTGTTTCCGGCGATCGAGCACCGGGATTTCCCCATCGATGAACTGGATTGGGACGCGCTACTGGGTGGGGACACCGTTGAGACGTGGAACAATGCTTTTCAGCACTTCGAGCTGGGCGGCAAGATGGTGTGGACCCCCAAAGAGTTGCCGGCGGCGGGCCACTTGCCGATAACTGCGCGCTGGCAGATCAGCTATCGTCACGATTCCCGCGTATTCGCGATCAGCTCGGGAGAGTTCGAAACGCCGTCTTCACGGGGCACGATCACCGGCATCCTGGCACCGCGCAATTCAACACTCGACGTGCACTTCGAAACGGGCTCGCTGGAATCGTACAAAGACTTCATCAACGCGATTCGCGGCTCCAAAACCGGCACACCAGATGCAATCAAGGAAATCTCCGGAAACGCACTATGGGACGGCAAAATCACGGGACCTGACGGCCACCCCACTTTTTCCGGCCACGTGCGCGGAGAACGGGTGCGCTACGACGGCCTTGCGTTGGATTCCCTCGAATGCGATTTGGTCTACTCCCCGGCGCAGCTGGCGCTTTCGCGCGGCCATGTGCGATTTGGAGCCATGGATACGCAGATTGATGGACAACTCGAACTGACGGATTGGAGCTTCCTGCCGGCCGATCAGTGGACCGCCGATGTGAATTTCGATAATGCACCGGTGGACGCAATTCAAAAGCTCTTTAGATGGGATTACCCGGTGCAGGGTGTCCTGAGCAGCCAATTACATGGCCACGGAACGCGCCAAGAGCCCGACATCACCGGCCTCTTTGATCTCTCCGGGGGAAAAGTTCTCGGCGTGTCTTTCAACCGGCTACGCGGCAGGCTCGACGTCGCTCCTGGAGAAGTGAGCATCGCCGATGCCGAATTGCGCGTTTTCGCTCCCGGAAAAGAGAATGGGCGCGGCGCCGGCATTGTCACCGGGAAGGTAAGCTACCGTTTCGCAGACCAGAGCGTGACGGCGGATCTCGTCGGAGCATCTTTGCCGCTCGAAAATGTAGAGAAACTTCAATCGGTGCGCCTGCCGGTGGGAGGTGGAGTCACATTTCGGTTGAAGGCCAGCGGTCCAATCAGCGCCCTGCAAGCCGACGGCACATTCCGCGTCGTGGATTTTCGCGTCGGCAAGGACGTGATCGGAAGCTTCGAGGGCAGTCTGAACTCAGATGGGAGCGTCGCGAAGTTGAAGCTTGGGTCCGCTATGGCCAGCGGAGGCATATCGGGTGAGATCACGTTAGGGCTTGCTGATCCCTATGCTCTAAACGGAACAGTCTCGATCGTGAACATGGATCTGGATCCCTATTTGATCACGGCGCTGCATCTCAAGCAGTTCAACGGGCACGGCGTTGCTGATGGCGACATCACCGTCGCAGGCGACTTAAAGCATCCGGAGAAGATCGTCGTCGACGCGAAATTTTCGAAGCTGGCCCTGACCTACGCCAACGTACAGCTGGAAAATTCAGAGCCGATTCATCTGCGCTCTTCGAAGGAGAGCCTGGAAATCGATCAAGCAGCCTTCAAAGGGACCGATACGAACATTACGATCGCAGGGGCAGTGCGATTCGCAGGACGGGGCACGCTGGGCTTGAAGCTGAATGGCACCCTGGATTTGCGCCTGCTGACAGGATTCGTTCCATCTTTACAAGCCAGCGGCCCCGCGCAGATCAGCGCTTCCTTTGAAGGGAGCTTGGACCGCCCGCGTATTACTGGAAAAGTCCATATCGAAGATGCTTCGGCACGGGTCAGCGATTTCCCGACCGGGATGAGCAATATCAAAGGCGATCTGACGTTTGACGCCACACGGCTGTTTTTTGAAAATGTGACCGCCGAATCGGGCGGCGGTACATTGCATTTGGCAGGCAGCGTTAACTACGTCGAGAGTCCGCTGCGCTATGACATAACGATGCGCACCGATCAGGTGCGTATTCGTTATCCCGAGGGCATGAGCTGGCTGGCAGGCGGCTCGCTGCGGCTTGCTGGGACTCCGACTTCCGGTCTGCTTTCGGGAAAAGTCACCATTGAACGGGTGACCCTGACGCAGAACCTGGGGGCCGCCAGTGTGCTTGTATCCTCGAAGGGAAGCATTTCCGGACCATCCACCAGTTCGCCCTTCCTGCGAAACTTACAATTTGATATTGCAGCAATTTCTGCTCCCGACGCTCGTATGGAATGGCCGGGAGCAGAGCTGGAAGCCGAAGCAAGCCTTCGCGTGCGGGGAACCTGGGAGCGTCCGATTCTGCTGGGGCACATCCACATCCTGTCCGGCGACTTGACGTTTCACGGCGACCGGTACCAGGTGACCCGCGGCGATATGAATTTTTCCAATCCGTTCCAGCTGGACCCGGTAGTGAATGTGGAAGCCACCACGACCATTCAGCAGTATGAGATCACGCTGAATTTTAACGGACCCGCGAGTAAGCTGACGCTGTCGTACAGGTCCGATCCCCCGTTGCCCGCGAACGACATCATCACGCTCCTGGCTCTGGGTCAAACGAGCTCGGAGGCGAGCATCCGGGGCGGCGGTACAGGTTCGCAACAAAACGCCTCCTCGGGAGCTTCGGCGATTCTCTCCGAAGCCGTCTCGAGCCAACTGGGCGGGCGCCTGGAACGATTGTTTGGGATTACACGCTTTGGGGTCGGCCCGGGTCTTGCAGAAGTCGGCTCGACGACTTCATCGCAAAACGCGGCGGCGCGCGTCACCGTGCAGCAGCAGGTTACGCGGAATCTGACAATCACCTACGTTTCCAACGTGGGATCGACGCAGCAGCAGATCATTCAAGTGGAATACAACATCAGCAAGAACGTATCCATTGTCGCCTTGCGAGATTACAACGGAACCTTCGGCATCGACGTCAAAATCAAGAAGCATTTTGACTAAGACAGGTAGCAGCCCGGGAAGAAAGCTCAGAGCTGCGGGGGATCGGGCTGCTGCGCCGCTTGTTGGGATTGGTATTGCTGTCCGCGCGCACCCTGCTGCCATCGGCGCTGGCCGTTGCCGAGTCGGGCATTCTGGCCGACTTGCGGATTCTGCTCTCTCACTTCCTGTAGTGCTTCCTTCGCGGCCTTGAGGCCGGCTGCCCGGCTGGCAGCCTGGATTTCGTGATTAATCTTCGGCGTCTCCGCGGCTACTTTCTGCCCGATCGGCGATCCATAGAACTGCAGCAAGGTCTTGATTTCGTCATCGGAGTAGTGCTTGTCGTATATGCCCACAAGCTGCCCGGTCAATTGGTCGACATCGAATTTCTTTTGATAGCTTTCCATGAAGGAATTCACGAAGGCTTGGCCCTTCTCATTATTGGGGACGGTGGCGAGAAGTCTTTCGCGGTACTGCTCGCTCGAATTGTTGATGGCCTCTTGCACCTGATCGCGCGCTCCAACCAGCTCCATCAGCGACCGAATATCCGCTTCCTTGGCGGGATCGAAGGACGCCGCTTGCGCGGTATTGGCCTGATCCTGCGCTACTGAGGTTTGTGGCGCCGCACTGACCGGATTTTGCGAGGAGCCCTGGATGGCCAAGAAAAATGTTCCGACGTAAATAACGACGAGTGCTAAAACCGCCTTCATGACTTCCTCCGCAGCGGTGATTTCCAAGCGTTCCCGCCACTTCTCAAATTGTAGGAAAAGCCGCGGCAAGTGAAGGCATTCGCGCGGTACAGGCGTGCTTCCCGTTTAACTGTCCTTTCGTTCAGGTGATGCTGTCGTGGCGGCGGTGCGTTTCTGCTACCATGCCGCGCAATGCCAGAGACAATCTCTACGGCCCCGGCGCCTCTCGGCGAAGCGTCACACGCTGAAATCCTCGACCGCGAAGCAGGCCTGCATCGCAATCTATCGTCAAGACAACTCTCGATGATTGCCATCGGCGGAGCCATTGGAACGGGACTGTTCCTCGGCAGCGCTATATCCGTGCAATTGGCGGGACCTGGCGTCCTGCTCAGCTATTTGGCGGCGGCGGCGATTGCACTGTGTTTGATGTGGGCGCTGGGCGAAATGACCGTCGCACATCCCGTAGCCGGTTCGTTTGGCGTGTATGCGGAAATGTATGTACATCCGTGGGCCGGGTTTACGATGCGCTACTCGTACTGGCTGGCGCAGGTGATCGCAACGGGCAGCGAAGTGGTGGCCGCCTCGATTTATTGCAGGCACTGGTTTCCCAATGTGCCGTCTTGGATGTGGATTGCAGGGTTTTCCGCGGCCCTCGTCTACGTAAACGCGCGGAGCGTCGCGAATTTCGGCGAGTTCGAGTATTGGTTCTCGATGATCAAGGTCCTGACTATCACAGCGTTCCTGATTCTCGGCGCTGCACTTCTATTGGGACTCGGCTTTCCCCGCATTGGAGCTGCGAACTACACCGGGCATGGAGGGTTTCTTCCACACGGTTGGCTGGGAGTGGGCCTTGGCGTGGCGATGGCGATTTTTAGTTTTCTTGGGATCGAGATCGTAGCTGTAACTTCAGGCGAAGCGAAAGATCCTACGACCGCTCTGCCCAGGGCCTTGCGTTGGACGCTTGGACGCCTGGGACTGTTCTATCTCGGAGGGCTGGCGATCGTCGTGGGCATTGTGCCGTGGAATCAAGTTGGGCTGGGCGAAAGTCCGTTCGTGCGCGTTTTTGAAACGGTGGGCATCCCCGCTGCGGCGGGGGTCATGAATTTTGTTGTGCTTACCGCAGCGCTTTCCAGCGTCAATTGCAATCTATATCTAATGTCGCGCATGTTGTTTTCCCTTTCGCGCGGCGGCTACGCACCCGCGGCAGTGGGACGCTTGAGCAAGCGGGGGACGCCAGTTGTCGCGCTATTAATTTCCAGCACGGGAATGCTCGCGGCGGGCTTTGTCGATCATTGGTTTCCCGCGAAAGCATACGTGTACATGCTGGGGGCCGCCTTCCTGGGAGGAATTTTTGTTTGGCAAATGATTTTCGTCACGCATCTCGCGTTTCGCCGGCGCACTGCGAAATGGGAAAAGCCGCCGTTGCGGTTCGCGCCTCCGGGGCCGTGGAGCTCGCTTTTCGGGCTTGCAGCGCTAACGGCAGTGCTCATCTCCACCTGGTGGGTTCCTGGTCTTCGCATCACGCTAAAGACCGGTGTGCCCTGGCTTGCGCTCATTTCGCTGTGCTACCTTGTGTGGAGAAGGGCCCGATCTCCCAAGATTTTGGATGGAGCTTTGCCAAATGGATGAATTGCTGAAGTGGCGCGGCGAATTTCCGATCCTCGAACGCACGACATATATGATCAGCAATTCGCTGGGAGCCATGCCGCGCGGCGTTTATGACCAAGTGCGGGCTTACGCGGATTCCTGGGCCGACCGTGGCGTGCGCGCTTGGGAAGAGGGCTGGTGGGATATGGCCGTCGGCGTGGGCGACAAAATCGCTCCGCTGATTGGCGCAGGGCCGGGCGAAATATCGCTGCACCAGAACGTCACGCTGATGCAGGCAGTGATCAGCTCCTGTTTCGATTTTCATGGTCCGCGAAATAAAGTGGTGATGACAGAGCTGGAATTTCCGTCGATTCAGTATTTCTATCACGAGCAGCGCCGCAATGGCGCGCGCATTGAGCTTGTTCCCAGCAATGACCCCGTTCGGTTCGATCTCGACAAATTTCTTGCGGCCATCGACGAAACCACACTGCTCGTTCCGATTTCGCAAGTGCTTTTCCGCAGCGCCTACATCGTGGACGCTCGCGCGATTATTGAAAAGGCGCATCGCGTCGGCGCGCACGTCATTCTCGATCTTTACCAGGCCACCGGGACGATCCCGGTCGACGTCCGTAGTCTACAAGCGGATTTTGCCGTCGGTGGAGTTCTCAAATGGCTTTGCGGCGGCCCAGGCGTGGCGTATCTCTACGTGCGCGGAGGATCATCGCGCGAAATTGCGCCCGGCAATCACAGGTTGGATCGCGCACCAGCGGCCTTTTGCGTTCGAGACGGGCGCCGTCGACCCGCGCGAGGATTCCTTCCGCTACTTAAATGGAACACCGCCCATTCCGGCGCTCTACGCATGCCAGCCGGGGCTCGACATTCTAAACAAAGCTGGAATTGGCGCAATTCGCGAGAAATCCATGCGCATGACGGCGCGTCTCTTCGACGCTGCGAAGTCACACGGCTGGCGCGTGAACACGCCGCAAGATCCAGCGGAACGCGCAGGCACCGTTTCTGTCGATTGCCCGCATGCCGCCGAAGTGTGCCGCGAATTGCTCGCACGAGAGATTCTCGTGGATTACCGCCCGAAGGCCGGTGTTCGACTTTCGCCTCATTTCTACAACCGCGAAGAGGAGTGCGATCTGGCCATTGCGCAAATCGCGGAAATCCTCGAAACGCGGGCGTGGGAAAAACACGCGGCTGCTGTCGCCAACGCATAACGGCGGGGAACACTTTCGCGCGCTGGAACACTGGGAACCGGAATCGAGCGCTGAGGGAACATGAGGAGACGGCTAAGCCAAAATGAAATTATTCCGCGATAACGAAAGTGCGAGGGCTCCGCGAACCGCTTCCAACAAAGGAGAATTTGCCTCCGAGCGAGCTCGGATGCTCGAAAAGCAATTACGGCGCCGCGGCGTATCTGATCTAGGCGTGCTGGCGGCGATGGAGTCCGTGCGGCGTGAAGAGTTCGTACCGGACGAGCTTCGTCAACGTGCGTATGAAGACGCGCCATTGCCGATTGGCGAAGGACAGACAATCTCCCAGCCATATATCGTTGCGGCGATGACCGCTGCGTTGCGACTTACGGGCAAGGAGCGCGTTCTAGAAATCGGGACTGGCAGCGGATATCAAGCCGCTGTCCTCTCGAGAATGGCGAAAATTGTTTTCACCGTCGAATCGCGTTCAGAGCTCGCTTCCGCAGCTGCCTCGCGCCTGGAGTTGTTAGGCTATAGCGATGCGCATGTCCACTGCGGCGATGGCACGCACGGCCTGCCGGAGTTTGCTCCCTTTGACGCCATACTCGTCGCCGCCGCGGCGCCGACGGTACCCGAGCCACTGCGCGCACAGCTCGCAGAGGGCGGGCGGCTGATTATGCCGGTGGGCGACGCCGACAATCAGGAATTGCTCTATATCGAGCGGCAAGGCACCTCCTTCCTCACACGATCTCTCGAAGGGTGCCGCTTCGTTCCCCTCATTGGTTATTACGGATGGAAGGAACCGCCGGCGCGATGAGTGCGGAGGTTCCCGGCCTGTCGATCGTAATTCCTTCTTACAATGAAGAATTGCGCCTGCCGGCGACGCTCGAACGCATCGCGGCGTATCTGCCAAGCTTGGAAGGCGAGACGGAAATTCTCGTCGTCGATGACGGCTCGAAAGACCGCACTGCGGAAGTCGCGGAATCCTTTCGAGGCAAGCTGCCGAGCCTCCGAGTCATTTCCAACGGCGAGAATCGCGGCAAAGGCTACACCGTTCGGCATGGAATGCTCGAAGCGCGCGGCCGCAACGTGCTCTTCACGGACGCCGACCTTTCTGCCCCGATCGAAGAAGCGCCAAAACTTCTCGAAGCGCTGAAGAATTACGACCTAGCCATCGGCTCGCGCGCCCTGGACCGCAGCCTGATCACCGTCCATGAATCGCGCTTCCGGGAATTCGCCGGCATCATCTTCAACACCATCGTGCGGGTAATCTTGCGGCTTCCGTTTGTCGACACGCAATGCGGCTTCAAAGCCTTCCGTCGCGAACCCTGCCAGATTCTTTTCCAGCAGCAACGCATCGAGCGGTTCGGCTTCGACCCCGAACTGCTCTATCTGGCGCGGCATCACGGCCTGCACACCGTGGAAATCCCCGTTCGGTGGGGACATTCGCATGCTACAAAGGTGAACATGCTGCGCGATAGCATTCAAATGTTCGCGGATGTGTTCGCCATTCGCTGGAACGCGCTCCGCGGGCGGTATCCCAGGCCCTCTCAGGGCTCGCCGCCAGGTGACTAACTTTGTGACATAAAGTACTTGACAGAATCACTTTTTGCTGCTAGCCTCTCTCCATGCTTGCCGCTGGCCCGCTTCGTTCCAACAAGCGCGAACCCATCCCTATCGACGCTCGCGCCGCCGATCATCTCCGTTACATTCGCGAGACCATGGAACGCGCGGCTGAATTCACCGCGGTGCCCGGATGGGGCGGCGTGGCCATGGGCATTACGGCGCTTGCGGCCGCGTTCGTCGCCGCGCAACAGTCTTCGCCTCGCGCCTGGCTTGCGGTTTGGCTGGTTGAGGCTTTTATTGCAGTAGCCATTGCCGCGCCTGCCGCCGCCACCAAGGCGCACCGCGCGAATTCGGCACTTTTCTCCGGCCCAGGCCGCAAATTTCTGTTAAGTTTTGCCCCGCCCATCGCCGTCGGCGGTTTGTTGACGTTTGCTCTTTTCGCAGCGGGCGCTGCGTCCGTGCTTCCTGGCGTTTGGCTGCTGCTGTATGGAACGGCCATCGTCACCGGCGGAGCGTTTTCCGTGCGCATCGTCCCGGTCATGGGTTTTTGCCTGATGAGCCTAGGTGCTGCCTCGCTTCTTGCGCCTGCGGCCTGGGGCGATGCATTCATGGCCACGGGATTTGGCGCAGTGCAGATTGGCTTCGGAATTTGGATTGCCCGGCACCACGGGGGGTAAGAAGGTACGGCATGGCCAAGTCTTCCACAGCACGCAAGGAACGTACCGAGCGCACGCGTGAGCGCGACGCGTCGCTCGCGGCCGTGCGCGGAGCAGCCAGTGAAGTGGTTTCCCCGGACCTGGACCGGCTGATTCATGAGCGCATTCGACTTGGCATTGTGAGCGCCCTGGCTGTGAACCGCTCGCTGACGTTCAACGAACTGAAAGCCTTGCTGAAGACTACGGACGGCAACCTGAGCGTACACGCGCGGAGACTCGAAGAGGCGGACTACATCGTGTGCACGAAGTCCTTTGATGGCCGCCTGCCCAAAACGGAGTATCGCTTGACGGCATCGGGGCGGCGGGCTCTCGAGCGCTACCTGAATCACATGGAGGCCCTGATTCGCGCGACGCGCGAGGGCTAGGAACGCAAATTTTTTGAGTTTGTACTTTGTACGACAGAGTAGTTTATGGAGCTTTTCCGCCGGCGGAGAAAGCAGCAAACACATGCAACCTCTCACCCTGCAACACCTGGCCACTTCGCGTCCCGAAATACTTCCCGGCGCCGGCTTGCACGTGGCCATCATTTCCGATGGCAACGGCCGCTGGGCCACCTCTCGCGGTCTGCCTCGCTCCGACGGACACCGCGCCGGCGCCGAATCCGCCCGCCGCATCATTAAAGCAGCGCCGCGGCTAGGCATTCACACGCTTACGCTCTTCGCGCTGTCCTCGGCAAATTGGCGCCGGCCTGCCGCTGAGGTCCATGCAATCCTTCGCCTTCTGCACGAATACCTGCTGATGGAAACATCTCATTGCATCGAGGAAGGTGTGCGGCTGAGCATTATTGGGCGCCGCGATCGCATTCCCGCCACGCTGCGCCAAGCCATCGCGGATTCGGAAGCGGCCACGGCCAACGGCACAGGACTCCACCTGCGCCTGGCCATCGATTACTCCGCGCGGGAAGCCATCTACCACGCTGCCTGCCGCTTTTATAAAGTCACCGAACTGTCGCCCGAGTCGTTCTCGAAAGTCCTCGCGGAAGTTCTTCGCGGCGGTTCTACGGAAGTCGATCTGCTGATCCGGACCGGCGGCGAGCAGCGGCTTTCCGACTTTTTACTCTGGGAGTGTGCCTTCGCGGAATTTGTCTTTTTGCCGAAACGCTGGCCGGATTTCTCGGCCGCAGACCTCGAAGCTGCTGTGCAGGAATTCGGCAGGCGTGAAAGAACGCGCGGCGCGCTGCCTGACGCTATTGCCGGATAGCCGCCTTTTCTGGCGGAAATAAATCAGAAGCGAATCCTTAGCTCATATCCGTTAGCGGGCGCCATTTTGGCCGGCTAATGCTTGTCGAATCAATTTGTTGCCGTGATCTCGCGGAACGTCTCCCGAAAGCGGTAAGTCCCTCAACCCTGACGTTTTGCCCTTTTGCGGCGTCTATATCCCAGGAGCGAGGAATGGGAACGATGGGACTTGCGCTGCCCTGGGAGACTAGAATCGCTTCCGTGCCGCGCGAACGGGAGATGCGAGTGGAACCTTCCGAAGACCTGAGAGGCCGCCCCAGCCAGATCGCGGCGCCTGCTGTTACAAACGCGCCATCTTCCGAGGACGCCGAACTGGCCGCGCGCTGCCGTACCGGCGACCTGGGGGGCTACGAACGTCTTTATGTGCTGCACGGCGCGCGCATGAAAAACGTGGCGCGGAATTTGTTGAACAACGCGATCGATGCGGAAGATGCGGTACAGGAAACGTTTCTGAAAGTGCAGCGGAGCATTGCTGGCTTTCGCGGGCAATCCAGCTTTGTCACCTGGACGTACCGCATTCTCATCAACACCTGTTATGACGCGCGCCGCAGTCGTATGCGCAAGAAAGAAGTGGCGAACGATGACAGCGAAAATTCTTCGCGGCCGGAGCCGCGCGCGCCTGGCGCTCATCCTTCCCTGCGGATGGCGCTCGAACGGGCGCTGGCGACCTTGACGAAGCATCAACGGGACGTTTTCTTGTTGTACGAAGTGGAAGGCTTTCATCACGCGGAGATCGCGGAAATGCTGGAGATAACGGAAACTGCTTCGAAGAACACGCTTTTTCAAGCGAAGAAGAATCTTCGACAGATGCTTGAGCCTCCGCGCGGCAACAGTGCCGCGGGAGCACGGTGAACGACGATGAACATTAACTGTGAGGACCGGGACAGGATCTTTGAAGATGGCACGACCGCCGAATGGGCCGCCCTCGAAGCACACAGCGCGAATTGCGCCGCCTGTGCCGAAGAGCTGCGCAACTGGAAGGCGCTTAGCGCCGCGGCGATGGAACTGCGCGACTACTCCGTTTCACCGACGCTGTGGCCGCGTATCGAGCGAGCACTTTCCGAACAAGCTGCCGCGAAACCACACGCAAAATGGTGGAGCTGGCTCGCCTTGGGAAGCGGTTTCACTCTCGGACTGCAAACGGCCGCGGCGGCGGCTTTGGTGTTGGTCTTGACAGTTTCTGCCGGGTGGGTTTATGTGCATCGCTCGAGACAAGTTGCGCCGGATGACCACTCGCTTTTGAAGAGCTCGGCGCTCGATGACGTGGAACGCGCACAGGCCGCCTATGAACAGGCGATTGACAAACTCGCCGCGCAAGCGAAGCCGCAACTTGAGAATCCCACGACGCCTTTGCAAGCGAACTACAAGGAAAAGTTGCTCGTGCTGGATAGCGCCATCAGCGACCTTCGCGCGCAGGCGGGATTGAATCCATCGAATGCGCATCTGCGCGAGCAACTGCTGGCGATGTATCAAGAGAAACAGCAAACGCTGGAAGATATTCTGGAGGAAAAGCAATGAAGTTGGTTCTGTTGACGAGGAATAAAGAGCGTTTGCGAATGAGAGGTGCGCGTGCGGTCGGCCGCGTGGTGTGCGTCGCGCTGCTCACGGCAGCGCCGCTATTCGCGGCTGGAAATCCCGCGCAGGAAGAAGTGACACGGGATTTTGCGAAGACTGTGACGCTCGGGGCCGGACAATCCGTGAGCGTCGAGCATAAATATGGGCAGATCAAGGTACACGCCGAATCGGGGCGCGAGGTGAAAATTTCCGCGACCATCCGCGCACAGGCCAGCTCGCGGGAAGAGGCAGAATCCTTCGCCCAAAAAATCCAGATTGATGTGGAACAAACGGGGTCCGGTGTGAGCATCCGCACGATCTATCCGCCCGAAGAAAACAAATGGTTTCATATGAGCAGGCATTCTTCCTGGTCCGTCAGTTACGACATCGCGATGCCTTCGGACGCTCCTCTCAACATTCGCAACAGTTACGGCGGTGTTGACGTCGCGGGTGTTCACGGAGCCGTACAAGTGGAGAATGGGTTTGGTTCTCTGGTGGTGCGCGATGCCGGCGCCGCGAATTTGAATAATTCGTTCGGCAGCATCGAGCTCGATGGCGCGGCGGGAAACGCGGTGGTCAACGACAAGAACAGCTCGGTGCAAATTTCCGATGTGAAGGGCACGCTCGAAGTGCAGAACCGCTTCGGCAGCATCACCGGGCAGAACGTTCAAGGCGGCGCCACCATTACGGGTGGCAACGGAGCGGTCTCACTCACGAACGCTGGTTCGGCGAACATTACCACCTCCTTCGGGAGCGTGAATGCGCAAAACATCCGCGGCGATCTTTCCATCCACGACAACAATGGCAACGTGGATTTTTCGACGGTCGGCGGTTCCGCGGATATCGTCGACAGCTTCGGGAACGTCACGTTTTCCGGCGTGAAGGGCCGCGTAAACTGCACCAGCAATAATGGGCGCATCACGGCCAGTTCTTTGAGTGGCAGCTCGGTGACCATTCGCGATTCCTTCGGTAACCTGGATCTTGAGAATCTCAGCGGCAGCCTGGATGCGGAAACATCCAACGGAAAAATAACCGTGCGCGACGTGCGCGGCATCGTTACGCTCAAATCCTCCTTCGGAGCTATCGAAGCGACGAACGTGCCCAAGGGAATTCGCGCCGTTACCGGCAATGGCGCTATCACGCTGGCCGACATCGGAGCAGAAGCGTATGCGAAAACCAGTTTTGGCAGCATCCTTGCCGAACGCATCAACGGCAATCTGACAGCGGACGACAGCAACGGTTCCGTCACCGCGCGAAACATCAAAGGCGACGCCAGCGTGACGACTTCTTTTTCCGGCGTTACGCTGGAATCCATTGGCGGGCGCATTCGAGTCGATAATCAGAACGGCGCAATCTCCGTGACTGCTTTGCGCCCTTCGAACGGTTGCCGCGACATTTCCCTCAAGACCTCGTTCTCTTCGATTCGCGTTAGCATCCCGGAGGGTGTCGGTTATAACGTAGCGGCGCGGACTTCCTTCGGCAGAGTTTCTTCGGACTTGCCGGTCACCGCGACCGGAAATCTTGGTGGAGATTCATTGAACGGGACCATCCATGGGGGCGGTTGCCAACTTCAGTTGACTGATTCCAATGGGAGCATCGAGATCACGAAGGCACCGTGACAATGGGCCGGCGAGCGCGAAGCGGCGCGAATATAGGCTGGCAAGTTAAGTTGCGGAATGCCGGGAGCGATCCATCGCGAACGCTCTCTGCAAGACGCGGGTCGCGGTTTCGGTCAGGTGGCATGGGCCAAGCTCGTCCTCGCTTGCGAAGGCCACGTCGGTCACATCGCTACCGGCGCGAGGTTCGCCGCCGATGCGCTCGCAGAGATAATCCACTATGACGAAATGAAAGCGAGGGCGGCGACCCTTCTCGGCAGGTTCCGAGACGTCTCCCGGAAATATCCGGTCGAATACTTCGATCAGTTCGAGCACACGCACTTCGAGGCCGGTTTCTTCAAGCAACTCGCGCGCCACGCCCTGTTGTAGTGATTCCCCGAGCTCAAGCGTCCCGCCTGGGATGGACCATTGGCCACGAAGAGGTTCGCTGCCGCGGCGAATCAGCAGCGCGCGGCCGTTTTCGATGATGACGCCGCCGACACCGACGACGGGACGCTCGGGATATTCGCGGGAGGAAGTCACTTTAGGAAATCGGTCCTGAGCAGTTTACAATCGAAGCAGCCGCGCCGCGCATAAGGGTTGACTTCGGACCACGCGGTATATAATACGCCATGGTGGCGGCGGCACAATCTGTGGGGCCCCGCCCTGCGAACGTTTCTACGGAGGATGGAGCCGTGATCCGCTGCCCTGAGTGTTCCACCGAAATCGACGTGGATGAAGACGAAGTCGAAGAAGGCGAAATCCTGAGCTGCCCGGAGTGCGAATCCGAGCTAGAGGTTTCGCAGACTCATCCCGTGCATCTGAACCTAATTTCCGACGACCTCGACGAAGAAGAAGACGATGAAGAAGAGGAAGCCGGCGAAAACGGCGATCTGGCTGAGGAAGACGAGGAAGATGAAGAAGAAGAGGACGACGAGGAGTAACGGACTTCGCCCTGCCTGTTCAGCATCTCCTTACTCCAGAACCGGCATCTAATTTTATGGGAGTGCATTGATGAAGTGTCCCCGGTGGATGGCCCTCGCGGGAGCAGCAACAATCCTAATGGGGATTGCGCCCATCTTCTCCACGGCTCAGGAAGCGCCACCGCCTCCTCCTGTAGCCCCCCAGACTGCGCCTCCCGTTGAATCCTCGAGCTCTGGAAAACTGAAGAATCAGAAGTATAGCCACGCCAACGATTTTCTGGTCACTGGGACGGTGTTCGGTCCGAAGGGATATGCATTTCCGGGCGTGCAGCTGAAGATTCGCCGCAGCACGGAGAAAAGATTCCGTTGGGATGACTATACGAATTCCCGCGGCGAGTTTGCCGTGCGCGTGCCGCAGGGCTCGAAGTATGAGTTGGTGATCCGCGCCAAGCATTTCGCCGAGCAAACACGCGATCTGGATGCCAAGACAGGCGTGAGCGAAGCACGGCTGGTGTTTCGTCTGGAACCCGAAGGAGGGGAGAAGAAATGACTGCATCCAAACGATTTCTCTTTGTGGCGGTGATTCTCGCACTGTCAAGCGTAACGGCTGCAGCGCAGGACGCCAAGCGTGAAGCAGAGTTGCGGACAGTGCACGGAGTGGTTTTGGACAAATCGGAAAACCTGGTTTCGGAGAGCGTGGTATTCCTGAAAAATACGAGGACCAACGTGGTCCGCAGTTCGTATACGGATAATACCGGCAAGTACCGCTTTAGCGGTCTGGATCCTAATGTGGACTATGAGATCCACGCGGAGAAAGCGGGCACCACATCAGCGACACATACGGTGTCTAGTTTCGACAGCCGGAAGGACATCACGCTGAATCTGAAAATGGAAAAGAAGAAGAGTTGAGCGCGTGCGGATTGGCCGCATGTTTTTCTGCCGAGCGGCGAATAGCTTTTTTTGCAGGCAACTTTCGCCCGGCGATTGGCAGGGTGGCGCACTTGATCAGAGATTTCTCGCCGGTGCCAGGACTTGCACAGCATGCGGCACTATCTCGATGTCTACTGGCGTGAAACCTAGCAGCTCGGCATCTCCGTGAAACAGGCGGGGAGGGTCGGTGGTGAGCCGTAGCGATTGAACCCGGAACCGCTTTAGATGCAGGGTGTGAATCTCTCCACTTTTCAGCAAGCGCGGCAATAGCGCCAATACTTGAAATTTATTCAGATCATCCATAATCACGGCATCCAGCCAGCCATCGTCCAAGCGCGCTTCGGGCGCGAGCTGCATGCCGGCGCCGTAAGTCGGAGTATTTAGGACGGCAGCCAGAAGGGCCTTGGCCTCTATGGTGGGCAAGTCACTCCCAGGAAATTCCGCTCTTACGCACACTGGTTGATGGGTGCACAAAGCACGCAACGCCGACACGATATAGCGAGATCTGCCGGGCAGCCGGCGAAAAGCTCCGCTTGCGTGCCGGGAAGCTTCCGCATCAATCCCGACTCCGCCGCCGCTCAAATAGTAACGAACTCGGCCGTCCGCCGTACGCACCCGCACAAGATCGACTGGTCTGGGTTGCCCTCGCAGGATCGCCCCGGCAGCAACGACCGGATTCTTGGGCAACTGAAGGCCGCTGGCAAAATCGTTTCCGCCGCCAGCAGGAAGAACGCCCAGGAGCACATCGGCGCCAAACGCAGCGTTCACTAACGCCTGAAACGTGCCGTCGCCGCCGAGAGCGATGAGCAGGCGCTTTCCACTCTGAATCGCGGAGACCGCAACTGTTTCAAGTTCTGCCGCGCTCGCGGAGGGCATGAACTCCACGGGAACAGAGGCCGCCTCGAACACCCTTCGGATTCGCGGGATGAGGGAGCGGGCGCGTCCCCCGCCGGCGGCGAGGTTGGCGAACACAACTGCGGGCGTGAGCGAAGAAAATCGGCTGGAGTCGGGCACTGGGTTTGCCATGCTGCCCGGCGACGTGTGCCCCTGTCAATTAAAAGAAGTAGAAGGGAGAACCGAGAGTGTGCGAACTTAGGGAGCGGCGGTAACTGGGCGGCTTTGCGCGTGACGGCAGAATAATTTGGCCCGCCGAAGCGGTGGCGGTCAAACTGGGACGCGGCTCGACGCCCCTGGGGTTTTTACGTAAACGCTCATTCTAAAGATAGTTAAAGTCCTTTGTTTTCATACAGTTCTAAAAGTGCTGAATCTAAACGAGTTGCGTGCACGAAATTACACCAAAATTGTGCAAGATCCGGAGTGTATCGTAACCATTGAAAATGCAGTAGTTCGCGCTTGGGCGCCCCTCCAGAAAGCAGAAACGCCAGCAATGGAGCTGGCGTAAGAGAAGGAAGACCTAGTGATACACAGAAGCTACTATATGACAGAAGTAATGAATTGTCAAGCAAAAAATCCGGAGCCGAGCGAAACAGGGGCGTACGACATGCGCCTGCGGACTCGGCGGTGGTAAGGCAATTGAAATTGTTAGGGTAGCCGACGGCGCGTGAGGCCGTATTGCCCAGCCGCCGCTACTTGCCGCTCTCCGTCGATGCTGCCGCCGGAGCGGCAGCGACCACGGCGGCGACATTGCCCTCAGAAAGAGCGTGGTTGAAAGCCGGCAGGTCTTCTTCCATGAGCTTCTTGTAGTCGGAGACCGCTCCATTGAGTTCGGACTCGATCGACTTCAGCAGTTCGAGCTCGGTATCGGTGGGGGGGAAGTCCGCGCCGCCGGCAACATCGCCGCCGCCGGTGCCGACTTCGGCGTTGAGCCAGATCAGGTTGAGATAGACTTTGTCGGCTTCGACGAAATACTTGTCGTCGCTGTTGACCTGCTCCGGCGACACCAGCTTGAACTCGATGGCCTCCAGCTTTTTGTCCATGGCTTCGACGGTCTTGAGGAGCTCGGCCTTGCGCTTTGTCAGTGGTTCCTGCGGCGCAGCCGGGGGTTCTGGTTCGTCGTAATAACCCGGCTCTTCCGAAGGCGGTCTCTCGCTTTCCTTTTTCTTAGGGGGGCGAAGCATGGCTTCGATCACTTCGATTTGTTTGCGCATCCATTCAATTTGGTTGACGGTGTCGGAGACTTTGGTGATGTCGTCGCGGATGCGGAGCTGCGTTTTTACGGACTCATCGAGGGCTGATTCTGACGTGGAAATTCGCGGATCCGGCAACACGGTCAAAGGCTGGGTGAAGGACTGGCCGGCGACGGTCAAGCGAACAGAGTACTTGCCGGGAGCAACCATGGGGCCGACTTCGGCGGGTTTAATTCCCCAATGGGTGATGGGGCGAGAGTCGGCGTCCCGGAAACGAGGCTCGGTCCAAATATGCTGGTCGTCTTCAGGCGCGGTGCGAAGCGCAATCAATCGCGGTGAGTCGTAATGCATGTCCCACTTGACGCGATTGATTCCGGCGTGGCCTCTCGCTTCCAGTTTGCGAATCGTCTTGCCGTCGGGACTCAGGATTTCAAGCTCGACGGGGTCTTTGGGCGCTGACTTCAGATCAAAATTCAACATGGCTTGGCCGCCATGAACAAACCGGCGAGCGGGACGCGGCTCGAAGAATACGGTGGGAGCGTCTGAATGATTTTTTGCGAGCTGCTCGAGCGGAGTGATGTCGTCGAAGATGTAGAGGCCGCGCCCGTAAGTGGAGATCACCAAGTCGTGAAATTCTTTTTGTACGACTGCCCAGGTGACAGGGGCGTGCGGCAGGCCGTTCTGGAATGGTGTCCAATGGCCGCCATCATCAAGCGAGTAATAAAGGCCGTTGCCTGTTCCGGCAAAGAGCAAGCCTGCGCAATTGGGATCTTCGGCGATGGTGCGGACGTAAGCTAGCGGATGCTTCGGAAGATCGCTGTTGATGGGCTTCCAGGTCTTGCCAAAATCGGTCGTTTTATAGATGTAGGGATCGCGGTTGTCCACGAGATGAAAATCGACGGCCACGTAGGCGGTTCCGGGGTCGAAATTCGACGGAGCAATGCTGGTGATTGTGCCCCAGGGAGGCAGCCCGGAGATGTTCTTGGTGACGTTCGTCCAGGTGGAAGCGCCGTCTTTCGTATACCAGAGTTGACCGTCGTTCGTGCCGGCCCAGATGAGTCCTTTCTGGATTTTGGAGGGAGCGATGGCGAAAACAACTTCTCCGTAGAACTGGCCAAGATTGTCGCCGACGATGCCTCCCGAGGAAACGATGCGGGTGGGATCCTGAGTCGAGAGGTCCGGACTCGTTACTTTCCAACTTTGGCCGCCATTTGTGGTTTTGAAAATGACCTGGCAGCCGTAGTAGACGGTGTCGTGGTCGAAGGGATCGATGGCGAGCGGCGGAGTCCAGTGGCACCGATATTTAATGTCGTTGGGCGGCGCATCGAGCGTATGAAGATAGGGACTTACGGAACGCGCCTCTTTGGTTCGGGCATCCCAGCGGGTGACTTCATCGCCGTAGCAAGTGGCCCAAACAATATTCGGATCGACGGGATCAGGGACCGTGAAACCGGATTCGCAACCGCCCATGTGGCGATCCCACGCCGATTCCTGAGCTTCGGTGGGAACGCTGGGGCCGCGCATGTTGCCGTCGTCCTGCATGTTGCTGTAGAAGTCGTAGGGGATTTGGTTGTCGACATCGACGTGATACATCTGGCCGATGGGCAGAGTGACACGGTGAAAACCTTGGCCGTGGACGGTGGTGATATTCATTCCCGCATCGTCCGTGATTACGAAGCGATCGGCGTTCAGCGGATCGAACCAGATGTCGTGAGTGTCACCGCCCCAGCGGACTTCTTGAAAATTTAGACCGCCATCCAGGGATTGGAAGAACGAACTGTTGGCTATCAAAATTTCGTTGTCGTTTGCGGGCGAAACGGCAAGCCGGATGTAATAGCCAGCGCGGCCAATTAAGGCCCTTTGATAATTCACGGCTTTCCAATGACCGCCCGCGTCGTCGGAGCGCCAAACGGAGCCCTGGTCTCTGGTCTGGATCAACGCATAGACACGATTGGAATTTGTTGGGGCTACGGCAACATCAATCTTGCCCAGAGGGGAATGCGGAAGGCCATGCTCTTCGATGTGGGTCCACTTCGTGCCGCCATCGCGAGAAACGTAGAGACCGCTGCCGGGGCCACCGCCAAATTCGGCCCAGGCGTGCATTTCGACTTGCCACATTCCCGCAAAAAGAACGCGGGTATTGTGGGGATCCATGGAAAGGCCGGAGCAGCCAACATTTTCTCCGGCGAAGAGGACCCGCTCCCAGTGTTGCCCACCGTCCGTTGTGCGGTACACGCCGCGATCCTGCTGCGGGCCGGTCGTGCGTCCTAGTGCGCAAGCAAAAACAATGTCGGGATTCGTGGGGTGTACGATAATCCGACCTATACGGCCGGTCTCTTGCAGGCCCATGTTGGTCCAGGTTTTGCCGGCATCGGTGGACTTGTAAATTCCATTGCCCGTCACATCGCTGTCGCGGATGGCCCAGGCTTCGCCGGTACCAGCCCAAACAATGCTCGGGTCAGAGGGCGAGACGGCGAGCGCGCCAATGGCGGTGACCGGCTCTTTGTCGAAGATAGGTCTCCAACGGTTACCGCCGTCTGTCGATTTCCAAACGCCTCCGGAAGCCGCTCCTGCGTAGTACGTGCTGGGATCGCCGGGGACGCCTGCGACCGATGCGATGCGGTTTCCGACTCGCGGCCCGACGAAACGGAATCGAAATTGTCCACCCTCCTCGGAGTCCGGTTGCTGCGCGCGTGCTGCGAAAACGCAACACAGGGCAGCCAGAAGAGCGAGGAAAAGCTTTCCGCTTCGGATGAGCGTCACAAGAACCTCCAGCATTAAAGATTTAGGAGTTTCGATGTTCCAGTTCGGACTGGAGAACATCGGACGCGCAAAGTATACATTATCCTCAGCACGGTTTGCCCCAGATACGAAACCCATCCAGCTTCCAAATTGTCGATGAATGAGTGCCGTGAATACTGAAGCCTTCTTCTCATAGATGGGAACGTGCGAAAGAATTTGCGAAACAAGAATCCACGGAATGTTGTTAGCAGAACGGTGACGAAGGTTGGCCGCGAGCAACCTCTGGCGCGATCCGAGCTGTTTGTTTAGGGAAGCGGCTGGCCATGAAACGGCCGAGCATGCGATGGAATGATTCGGCAGGCGGGATCCCGACGGAAAATCACGTTGAATGGTGCCGGCGGGGGGAATCGGAATTCAGACCCCCACTGATTCCATGTAACTTGCTCATTCTACAAGACGGCAGAAACTATAAAAACATCGAATTCACTCAAGTGAGGTACACGGCGGGTACACAGAGATTTTAGCGAGGCGGCCATTGGTGATCATCGATGGGGATGTGATTTCCGCGAATTGGACGAGGCCCGGAATAACTTCTGGTTAGCTAAAAATAACCGGTCCACACTGTTTGACACCGTAACTGTCATTGAATCAAACAGTTTGGCCGGTTATTTTCGGCTTAACTGGTCCAATCTGTGCACGCGCTTCAAAATTTAGATTCTGCGAGGTTTAAGCTCGCGCGGGCATCACGATTGGCCAGTTAAGCCCGTGACCCATACACAATCGCCAAGTTGACATGATGCAGTAAATCTGCGGTTGCCCGGGCGGGCTAGATTCGAACCAGCAACCCTTCGGTTAACAGCCGAACAAACAATTTAATCAGAACTTGCCGGAGTTGGTGCTAATCGAAGGAATTCAGCAAGTTGCGATAAACGGGACGTAGATTGAAGCTCGGACGCACTCGTGCCACTACGGCAAAATCCAATCATTCGTATCGGAGGGCGATGAGGGGATCGACGAGGGAAGCGCGGCGCGCGGGGAACCAGCAGGCTGCGAGCGCGACAGCAAAAAGAACGGCGGCGGAGGCGGCGAAAGCAGCGGGGTCAAGCGGCTTGACGCCGAAGAGCAGAGTGGACATGAGGCGCGTGGCGGCTATGGCACCGGCGATGCCGATGGCGATGCCAAGCAGGCTCATTCCGAGGCCCTGAGAGAGAACGAGCCGGGCTACGTCGGCGCGTTGCGCGCCGAGCGCCATGAGGATGCCGATTTCGCGCGTGCGCTGCTGGACGGATTGGGACAGCACGCCGTAAATGCCAATGGAGGCGAGAAGCAGAGAGAGCGCGGCGAAGGCTCCGATGAGGCCGAGACTCAAGCGGCGCTCAGTGAACTGATCGGAGGTGATTTCGTCCATTGAGGAGACTTGGGCGATGGTCTGTTCAGGATCCACGGCCCAGACCGCGGCGCGGATGGCGGGAACAACCGATGACGAGGGAGTATCGGTGCGAACGGCCAGCGCGTTGAAGGGGCCGACGAATTGCTGGATGGGCCAGTAAATCGCAGGGCGCGTAGCGACTTCCAAGCCGTCGAGCTTGACGTCGCCTACGACGCCGACGACGGTGCCAGCGAGGTCGGGGCCCCAATCCTTCATGGTGACTTGGCTGCCGATGGGATCGCCGCCCGGCCAATACTGGCGCGCCATAGCCTGGCTGATGAGCATGACGCGAGGGGCGTTGGCAGAATCGTGCGGAGTGAAAAACCGGCCGGCCAGAAGCGGAATCCTCATCAACTCGAAATAGTCGCAACTGGTCATGTGGATGTTGGCTTCTGGCTCGTCGCCGGGTTTGAGCGGCGGGCGCCCAGCGATGACGAAGTCAGTGGAAGCGCCGCTTTCCAGCGGGAGCGAATCCACAACCGCGGCCGACTTAGCACCTGGAATGGCGCGAACGCGCTGCAAGACTTCCTGGAAGTACAGACCGGCGCGAGGGCTGCCTTCGGGGTAGCGCGTGGGGGAAAGAAAAAGCTTCATGGTGAGGATGCCGTGCGGCTCGAAGCCGAGGGGAACGCGAAGCAGCGCGGTGAAACTTTCGATGAGCAAACCAGCGGCAACGAGGAGGACAAGCGCGAGGGCGAGTTGAGAGACGACGAAGATGTCGCGGAGGCGGCGAAGGCGAACGCCACCCGAACTGCGCGAGGATTCGTTGAGCGATTTCTGCACGTCGCGGCGAGTGGCCTGGAGGGCGGGCGCGAGTCCGCAGAGAACTCCGGTGAAGAGCGTGACCGCAGCGGCGAAGGCCAGGACGCGCCAGTCTAGGGTGACCGCGGAAAAACCGGAGACCGAGGAAAGCAAGACACGCTGAAGTGCGGGGAGGCACCAGCGCGCGAGCAGTATGCCAGCGACGGCGCCGCAAGCGGAAAGCAGGAGGCTCTCGGTGACCATCTGGCGCGCGAGACGCGCGCGTCCGGCGCCGAGGGCACTTCGGATGGCCAGTTCGCGGCTGCGGCGCGCGCCGCGGCCGAGAAGCAGATTGGCGAGATTAGCGCAGGCGATGAGGAGCACACAGGTTACGGCGGCGATAAGGACGACGAGAAGCGAGCGGACCGGCGAGGCGGCGCGTTGCTGCATGCTGGAAACACTGATGCGCAGGCCGGGGTCTACGCCGGAATTGGCCGGTCAATGCGCTGGGCGAGTACGGCAGCTTCGGCGGCAGCGGGTGCTAGATCTTCGCCATTTTGCAAGCGCGCGATGACCTTGAGCAGGTGCGAACGGCGGTTCTCAGCGAAGCCGCCGGCGGCAACGAGCGGGGTCCAGACTTCGGCGGCGTACGGCTCATGAAAGCCCGCAGGCATTACGCCGACGATGGTGGAGGGCGTGTCATTGACTTTGACCTGGCGGCCGATGACATACGGGTCGGAAGAGTAGCGGCGCTGCCAGAGGGCGTAGCCGAGGACGACGACGGCGGAGTTGCCGGGCTTGTCTTCTTCAGCAGTAAAGAAACGGCCGAGCGCAGGCCGCAGGCGCAGAGCGGTGAAATATTCGGCGCTTACCATGGCGCCTTTGACGCTTTCGGGTTGGGCGTCGCCGGTGAGGGAGTAAGTCCACCAGCGATAGGCTGCGATGTCGGTGAGCGAGCGCGAGGTGCGCTTAAGGTCGAGATATGTGGCGTAGGTGAGGTCGGAGGCGCGCTCTTCGGAGTGATGTTCTTCGACGCGGACCAGGCGGCGGGAGTCGGGATAAGGAAGCGGCTTAAGCAAGACGGCGTTGACGACGCTGAACATGGCGGTGTTGGCGCCAATCCCGAGCGCGAGCGTGAGAATGGCGACAATGGCGAAGCCGGGATTCTTGCGCAGGGTGCGCAAAGCGTAGCTGACATCTTGCCAGACGGTTTCCACGGGGCCTCCCTGATTCAGGCACACTAACGCGTTTACAGATTAGACTGAACGGATACGGGGCGGTTAGGTTTGCATGACACGAAAATTTCGGCACGAACCGCAGAAGAGGCCCCCCTCATCGGGGAAACGTTTCGACTCTCCCCTTCTTTCCGCCATCCAACTGAGGTTCTGGGCGAATCGTCGGCAACCCTTACCTTACCGGATTACGGAAGGGTTGCCCGTTATCCGCTCACGACTCTCAAAGCGAAAGGACGGGATAAGTATCTGAGCGTAATCCAATTACGTTAAATGGGGTTAGATGGGAAACCGGAGTCTCTCACGCACTGCTATTGGGGAATTGCGTTACCATCCTACGTCATGAGCACCGGGGCGACAAATCAGGTTCTGGAACGCCGAGTGCGTCAGCTCCTGCTGTTGCAGGAAACGGCGAAGAAGGTCAATTCCATACTCGATTTGGAGACATTGCTGGATGAGATCGTAGGGCGCGTTGCTGAGGCTTTTGGGTGTAACCGGACGGCAGTGCTGCTGAAGGACGATGGTAGCAACGAGTTGGAGATGATCGCTCTTCGCGGTTTTAGTAACCTTCATCTCAAAGGTTATCGATTTAAGGTCGGCGGTCAGGGCATGGTGGGTCACGTGTCGGCGACCGCGAAGATGCGCTATGCGCCTGACGTGCGGAAGGATCCCTATTATGTGGTGAGCGAGTCCACGACACTTTCCGAAGTGGACATTCCGCTCATCAGCCGCGGGAAACTGATCGGCATATTCAACGCACAGAGCTCCGCGGTTGACGCATTTTCTCCCGAGCAAATCGACTTGTTGTGCGCATTGGCAGATAACATCGCCATCGCCATTGAAAATGCTCGCCTCTTCCGGCAAGAGCGATTAGAGAAAGAAAAGGCTCTCCGCGAGCAGGCCGAGGCCAGGCAGATCCAGCGAGCACTCTTGCCAGAACAGGAACCTATAATTTCCGGCTATGCCGTTGATGGTTTCTGTCTGCAATTGAGCGCCGTGGGAGGCGACTGGTATGACTACGTGGATCTCGGCGACAGCTTCTGGGGAATCGCACAAGGCGACGTTTGCGGCAAAGGGATGGCGGCGGCATTGCTCATGTCGGCGACACGCAGTTTGTTTCGCACGGCGGCGGAGGGATTGGAGTCTCCCGCGAAGGTCCTTACACGCTTAAACCACGCACTACTGAAGGACCTTCCTGAGGGCCGATTCGTCACCCTAGTCTATGCGATCCTCGATACTAAAAGCGCGACCGTGAGGGTCGCCAACGGAGGCCATCCCTATCCTTTATTATTTGTCCGGGAGCAGATCAACATTACAGAGCTGAAAACGGAAAAAGGCTTTCCTTTAGGGCTCATGAATTCAGAATACTCGGAGATCAGGTTGACCTTACAGACTGGCGACCGCGTGCTGATGTATACCGATGGTGCGGTAGAGGCGACGAACGGCGAAGGCCAGGAATATGGAACCTCACGGCTTGTGAAATCCTTGCAGAAGCCAAATGTATCAGCTCAGTCGGTGTTGGCCGACGTGCAAGAGTTCGCGAGTGGCGGCACGCTCAGCGATGATGCGACCGCGATCGTCCTGCGCCGCGAATAACTCTCCTCCCCCGATTCGTTTACTCTATACGGAACACTTTGGCGATCCAGAGGGAAACCGTACCCAGGATTTTGAGTTCTTGGCCGTAATCGATTGATCAAGCTGGCCAGGGGAAATCCCGATGGCGTGATCCCCGGACACGACGCCGCGCAATTCGAAAAATATCCCACGTCCGCAGACGGCGGTGTCGCGAACATCAAGCAGGCGCGGCGTCGCATCACTCCGCTACAAGTAAGTGGTGGCCCGTGATTGGCAACTGGAAGCTATCTAAAGTTGTCTCATAAATGGCTGGCATTCGGTCTGGGCGCTCGTCCGCATAATTTCTGGTTTGCCCGTGATACACCCAGGCCGCCCGCCAGAATCGCAAGCGGCCTTTCAGTAAGGTGTTTCTCCCACCCACTGGCCGCCTTTGCAATCCGAATATCCAGCAGATAGCCGTCGCAGGTCATCGTTCTCGTACATCGCTACGTAATCATCGATGACCCAGCGGTTATTCTCCAGAATCGCGGTCACAACACCTTCAAAGTCAAAGTCGGTTGTGAAGCTGAGTTCGACGTCGACGCGGTTTTCTCCGATAGCTCTGCTGCTGAGAATACGAAAAGCGGATGTCCCCGACTAATTGCTCAAGCCACGTCCAACCCCACGTTTCCCGTGTCTTTTCCTTGAGGAAGGTAGGATTGCCAAAAGTCCGCTGGGCAGCGTAGCACGCTTCTTCTCGGTTCATGCCTGCGGAGATGTTCTCGGCGATTTGCTGGTCAAGATGAAATTGAATCTCATCGTCTAATCGCTGAGCAATCCGATTGCGACGGAACAACGTCTGCAACCTTAGCCACAATCGCCGAGCCGACACCATGACAGTTCACTCCTACGTCGTCTCTACCACCAGGTTGATTGCTGCAGACAGCCGGCTCCAATTCGCCGCTTCCTTTTCGAGCTGCGCTCTTCCGGCAGCCGTCAACGAATAAAACTTGGCTTGCCTTCCGGTTTCCGTTTCCTTCCATTTGGCCTTAATCCACGCTTGCTGTTCCAAGCGATGTAAAGCCGGGTAGAGTGAGCCTTGCTGAACTTGAAGCACCTCTCCAGAAATCTGCTGAATCCGCTTGGCAATCGCCCACCCGTGCTTCGGTTCGAGGGAGACAGTCTTGAGAATCAAAAGGTCGAGTGTTCCTTGGACCAAATCGTTTGGCTTAGCCATACTATGGTTATCTACAATAAGAATTGTAGATTGTCAAGGGGTGCTGACGGCTGGGTTGGCACGGGCTTGAACCGTCTCAAGTCCCGACCCTTCGAATGACCCAATCCATTTTCCGACCAAGGCCGGAATCCTTCAATTCAAACCGAATGCCCTTCCTGCTGAAAACCTGCGCCTGGACCGCCCGCTTGTCCTGTCAAGGCTCTCTCGCTTCGCTCCGATGAACGCGAAACCCACGCGGCCTTGACAGCGCGGACGGCCAAGCGCCTCGCCCCGCCAGGAAGGGCATTTGCTTTTAATGCACCGCTCTCTGCGGTGCCTCTCTTGAGGAACTCCGTCTTGTTATGGTGCGAGAACAAGTTGGAATCCAAGCTCGCGGGCCTGTTTCCGGATTCTGGCTTCAAGGCGCTGGCGATTCTGCAGTTCGTTTTGCACGCAGATGGTCTCATCGTAGGCCTTCCTGGTTGTGACCATGTGATAGATGATTCGGGCTAGTTTGTGGGCCGTTGCGGTGATGGCTTTCGGAGCTCCGAGTTTAGCGCGCATCCGGCGATAGAAGTGTCCTAGATAGGATTGACTGCGATGAAGCGATTGAGCGGCCATACGCAGTGCTGTGGCCGCTCGATTCTTGACTCTGCGTGTTTTGACCGACAGCACTTTCCCCCCGCTGACCCGGTTGTCCGGACAAAGTCCGAGCCAAGAGGTAAACGCGGGCGCGCTGGGGAACTGCGAGAGGTCCGGGCCGATCTCCGCCAATAGAGTTTGCGTGGTGAGGACGTTGATCCCTGGAATGCATGTCAGGTCCACCCCGAAGATTCGATACAGGTGACTCTGCAAGTGGAATTGGGGTTCTCCATCACGCGGTTTTTGGCCGCGTTGTGACTCCGGGAGGGAACCTTCGGGGGGATCCTCTTTCGACTCGAAGGCTTCTAGGTACTGCGCAATTTCGCGATCACAGGCCGCGATCAACTCTTGGTAATGACGGAATGCTGCCCGCGACTGGCCGAGCGTAAACAGATGCTCGCGCCGATAGTCTCCCACCAGCGACTTGGCGATGGTATCCGCGGTGGCCTTGACCCGCCCATCGCGTAGTGCCGCCAGCGTATGCGGGTTGCGTTCACCCGCCAAGATGGCTTCGATGATAGTTAGGCCGGTCACACCGGTGATATCGCTAATCACGTGGTGTAATTGCAGGTTCATCTGATCCAAAGCCTTTTGCATGTGTTGGACGTGGCTCGAAGCCATCTGCACCAGGCTGTCCCGATGACGAAGGATCGAACGCACCGTGCAGACCGCCTGTTCCGGCCGGAACGATCCGCGCAGCAAACCCACCGAATGCAGATATTGCAGCCATTGACAGTCGCAAACATCCGATTTGCGCCCGGGCACATTCTTCACGTGACGCGCGTTGACCAGGAACACGGTGAATCCTCGGGCCTCCAGGATCTGAAAAAACGGGATCCAGTAGACGTCTGTCGATTCCATCGCCACTGTATCTATGTTGCGGGCCTTCAACCAATCCGCAGCGGCGTGCAGGTCCTTTCCATGAGAAGGCCGGTGAGTGTCAAGTATGTTTTTCTTTCTTTCTTTCTTTCTTTCTTTCTTTCTTTCTTTCTTTCTTGTAAGGATGTTTTCGTTCTTCTCTTCTCCCCTGTGAATTCCTGCCCTTGAGCCAAGCCGCTCCTGTCGCCACCCTTCCATCCGCACTCTTTGTTGAGCGATTGTCGCTCGGTGCAAGTTGGGTGTACTCGATTCAGTAGGTGCTGCTACCTGGTAATCGACCTCGTTCCCTCTTTCGAAGGAAACTGGTCCAGGACCTGTCGCAGTCACCTGATCTCGGCGGTTGAGCTCGGCTGTTCGGAGGCCATCTCTCTTCTTTCTTGTACGTTCTTTTTCTTTTTTTCTTGTATGCTCTTTTTCTTTCTTCCTGTCTTTCCCAGTTTTCCACAGAGAAATTTCGAGCCAGGATCGCCTAGCAACGACGATCGCCAACTCCGTCGACCCTAGCATCCCCTGTTTTGTGGGGAGCTCTTCACTCTAAGCCGCAGCGCGCATCGCTTTGTGGCTATTGCGCAGGGGTTCGTACACCTCTCCACTCACCCACAACCGATGCAGTAGTACTGCCAACTTTCTGGCCACCGCGACAACCGCTCGTTTCTTGGCGTTTTTCCCTCCGCGCTCGGCAAGTCGCAGTCCCCATCGCCGCAGATCACTATCTTCCCCAAACGGTCCCAGGATGTAGTGCGCCCCCTGCACCAGCATGGTTCTCAAATAGCGGTCTCCCTCTTTGCTGATGTGCATCTGCGGCTGGCTCTGCCCGGAGTCCCTGCGCCCAGGTTTTAACCCCAGAAAACAGCCGACCTCGCGACTCTTGGCGAACCGCTGCGGATCGTCTAGCGTCAGGACATACGTCAGCGCGATCTGTGTTCCTACCCCCTTCACCTGTTTGAGCAATGCGACATGCGGGTAGCTCTCCTTGGCGATTTTCTCCATCCGCGCGTCGTATTCCTTGATGCGCTCGTTCAGCGATTCGATTTCTTTGAGCAGCGGCTCCAGAACCTCGCGCAACTCCGCGGGCAATCCCGCGCCTAGCTCCCGGCTCACTTGCTGCGTGCCACACTTGCGCAGCCGTTGCCCATAAGACTTCGCCAACCCGCGTGTCGCGTTCACTAGGCCGGTTCGGGCCCTCACCAATTCCGCCCGTGCCCGGATCACCGTCAGATGAATTTGTGCTTTCGCGCTGCGATGCCGCACTGGCCCCAACAGCTCGGGATCGATGCGCGCCAGCCGTGCCAGGGTCCGCGCATCGTGGCGATCGTCTTTTCGATTGCTCTTGCTGATCAATTCCACCTTTTGCGCGTGCGCCACGAGCACTTCGTGTCCCAGCTCTTTTAACAGCCGGCTTAGCCACGGGGAATGTGTTCCGGTCTCCAGGGCGATGAGACTTCGCGATATCTTCTCAAATGTCTGCTTCACCGCTTCCGGCGTCGTCGCTAGTTTCTGTTCCAGAAGGACTTCCCCCGCTTCATCCAAAACGCAGTAGTTCGACCAACGATCGCCGAGGTCCAAACCAATCGTGAGCTTGTGTCCCTTGAAAATCATGTTTCCATCTACCCGAACAGTGCTAGTCTTTTTCATAGCCGGTCTCCTTTTAATTGTGCCTTGAGCACGTCGATCCTTGGGAGCTTAATGCATCCCGCGGAGACCGGCCTTCTCATCCCATCTGGTAAACGTCGAGAAATGCCGGACCGGCTTCGGATCGCGATCCACAGGCACGGCGATGTAAATCTCCGTCGCTCCTACGTCCACACCGGCAGCATTACGTCCACACCGGCAGCATTCGGATTCAAGTAACGCAACTCTAGAGCAATTCCATAAATGATGTAGCTTAACAACGGACCATTCCTGTGGCACAGTAGGGGCTATGACGCCCATCCCTGTGCCGGTCCGGCAACGCATTGTGCAGCTGTACGATCGAGGCAAGAGCACTCGCGAGATCGCGCAATTTTACGGTTTTTGCGTGGCTGCGGTGCGCCGCGTGCGCCAGCAGTTTCACCAGCGCGGCACGCTGGAGCCGCGAACCCACCGCAGCGGACGCCGTACGCTACTCACCGCAGAGCGCCGGCAGCGGCTCGGAGAGTTGCTGGCGGAGCAGCCCGACGCCACGCTGGCCGAGTTGGGGGCGGGTCTGGACCGGCGGTTCCGGACTTCCACGATCGATCTGTGGCTGCGGAAACTGGGCTGGAGGTATAAAAAAAACTCTGGCCGCCGCCGAACAAGAACGGCCCGACGTGGCCGAAAGAAGAGCGCAGTGGCATGAACAGTTGGTCTCGCACCCCGTGCAGCGCTTGGTTTTTGTCGATGAAAGCGGGGCCAACACGAAGATGACGCGGTTGCGCGGCCGGGCCCTGGGAGGACGAAGATTGGTGGGCCGCATTCCCTGCGGAAACTATCAGACCAGCACGTTGATCTCCGGCATCCGCTGGGACGGCCCTTGCGCTCCTTGGCTGTTCGAGGGACCCATGAACGGCGAAATGTTTTTGGCCTGGGTGGAGCAAGGCCTGGCACCCGTCCTACGGGCGGGTGAGCTGGTGATCCTGGACAATCTCGCCACCCACAAAATCCGGGGCGTGCGCGAAGCGATTGAAGCGCGAGGTGCCGGGCTGCTGTACTTGCCGCCCTACTCTCCGGATTTCAATCCCATCGAACCGATGTGGAGCAAAATCAAACAGGTGCTTCGCAGCCACGCCCCACGCAGTGACGAGCAACTGTTCCTGGCCGCCAAAGCCGCCTTTCAATCGATTTCGTCCGCCGATTGCCGGGGCTTCTTTTTTAGCGCCAAATACGCTACAGCATTTATGGAATTGCTCTAGCGCACTGACCTTCTTCTTGTTGTCTTTTCGCTTTCTTGCCATGGCTCTCCCCAAAATGATTCTGCCATGCGAGACGGCCCAGACTGTGCAGAACGGAGCACTCTCTTGAACGGGATCGACGTACTCCGGTGAGGAGCCGTCGTCACCACTGTTTTGACCACAGAGTCTGGGACCATGCTAAGAAACGGGCTCTCGAAGGATGCACCATTGAAGCTTCGGCCTACTTGCCGGCGCGCATGGGCCTGCTCATCTTACTGCAACGAGGCCCGTAGCTCAGTTCCTCACCCGATTTGACCCGCACATCGCGGGCCCCCTGCTAAGAAGCAAAAAACGAAACCAACGAAAGGAGTTTTTCCAATGCAGCAACTCAGAAAACAACCTGCTTTCGAACTCGGCCAGATCGTCGCAACACCGGGCGCTTTGGCCGCGCTTAAGAAGGCAGGACAACAGCCGCGCGAGTTCCTCACGCGCCATGTCAACCGCGAGTGGGGCGATTTGTCCGACGAGGACCGTAAGGAAAACGACTACAGCCTAGAGCACGGGTTCCGGCTCTTGAGCGCCTACCGCACACACGCTGGCGACAAGTTGTGGATTATCACTGAATCGGACCGTTCTGTGACCACGCTTTTGCTACCTGAAGAATATTAGGCCCAACAAATTTCTTAGAAAAAGGAGATTAGAAGAAATGAACGCAACGATGGTAGCAAGTGGAGCGAAAGCAGTATCCCCTGTGGTTTCATCCATTCAGGACATACCGTTCGTGAAAATCCGGTAGTCCAAGACCAACCCTCGACGCTTGTTCGACGAAGCGAAGCGAGCCCTCTACGAGGACAAGTTGACCGTTACTGATGCATTTGAAATCGCACGACTGCACCCGACCGTCCGCCGCTTGTTGTTGTCGCTCAAGGGGCTTGGTGTGATGGCTTGCGGCGGAGCATGGCTAAAAGCTTTTGCGTTGGCAGAAAAATTAGGGCGAGCGCCCAAACGAACCACAGAATTCGCTCAATCAGATTGCCCATCGAATTGCTATCGACATCGTGGATATCCATCGTGAGCAAGAGAATGATTCCATAGAGTGCGACGAGTATGTTCCAGATTATTTCGAGCGTCGCGGGCTTCTCGCGTCGGGGAAGCTCAGGGCGCCTCGTCGTGTCGATCTTCTTCCCTACCAAATACCACAGTACAATTACGCCCGCAAGAAGAAACAGGTCCTGCGCGTAGAATCCTGCGATCCTGGGAATGAATTTGCCAAGGGCCAAGGAATAGAAAGCCGGTACGAGCCGAAAGGCTGGGGCATTTATTCCGTAGCAAACGAGATCCGAAGTCGGACGCCAGAATTCATACATTCCGGGGCGCCACCATGTCGGATGAGGATGATATTCTGCCCACTTTAGCAAAACTACAGCTATAGTCAGCTGAACTACTGGCAAGATGCGAGACATTCTGATAGTCGACAAATCTCCTCCTGGTGTTAAGGCCACTGTGTGCAAGTTTGATTTGGTGGGATCGTAGGTGCTGTGCCCAAGCCAAAAATCTGGAAGTTCAGATACTCCGTGATCGCCACGCTTGGTCCGCTGCAGATCCCGAACGCGTCCTCTAGCGAAGGGTCATACAGGCTAGTGCTCCCGTGCAAATTCTCGTGGAAAAGTACGCCTTCCTCGTAGTTCAGAGCTTGGGATGTCTTGAATGGTTTGCAAACCGAAGCAGTTGCGCTTGCCGAACCACAGACCTGTGCCGGGTCGAAAGCGATCACCGCCCCATCAGGACTTGGAGTCTTTGAGATTGCGGCAAAGCCGTCCTGCTGCCATAAGACATTCAACGGCGTATTAAATTGGATAGCACTTAGCCCACATGTCGGCGGAAATGGATGAAAGAGGGTGGGGGGAGTACAAACGACCTCCCCTGCCTTGGCACTCGAGCGGGTCGCGTCATGGTACTTGTGGCCTTGTTTGAGATATTTATAAAACGAGGTTTGAGAAAGGCCCAGCTGCGAAATACTGAAGACATATGTCTGACATGCGTTACAAGCTCCTGACAGGAGTGTTTCCAAGGCGCCCAACGCATTCTCCAGTGCGTCTCCGGCGCAAGGCGTTTGTGCAGCTGGACAGCTTGGAAGAGGCGCCAAATAAGGCAAGGGCTGCGCGTGCCCGTTTTGAACGGGGCCTCCGCCTTGAACGGGGCCTCCGCTTTGAAATTGGCCTCCCCCGCCTTGGAGGTCCCATGACCCATCGGCAAAATCAAAAAGAGGAGCAGCGACCATCTGGAGGATGCCCGAGGAGGAGATGTCGTCAACTTGGCCAAGCAAGGAGATTTGAAGGGACTGAGGCGAGCCGAGAGAAATTGGAGTTGAAGCGTTGCCTAGCGCGTCGATGGAGATCTGATTTTGTGCACCATCAAATACAGTGACTCCGCCGCCGTGGGTCGCAACCAGTGTGGCCACGCCAGCGGCGGGTTGATAGGTCCACTGAACTTGTCCGGAAATGGAGTTGAGGGCGGCTACGGTGATCCCATCCGATTCTACGAATGTGCTGTTTTCCCCCAGCACTACAAGCGGGAAGAAGCCGCCGCTGAGCGGACTTGGGTAGGTGCTGCCAGTGGTACTATCGGTGATAAAGTTAGATCCGGCGGGGGACTGATTCCAAACTACGAAGGCGCCGCCTTGCCCATCGGGGATGATGCCTGCGAAGTTGTCGGATGTAGCGGAAGTCACCGGATTGGAGAAAACATTATACGTGGAGGTCGTGCCGTCTGGAGCGATCTTCAGCAAGACACCGATCATGGATCCGCTCCCGACCTGCACGCCCTGACAGTTGAGGACGCTGCTTCCGTCGAGAGTGAAGTATGTGGCGAAGGTATTGCCCTGGGCATCCACGACGGGCGATAGGGCGACCGCGAAGCCAGTTTCTATGACAAAGGTGAAGCCATTGCATGAGGAAATCACGTTCAGGTCCGGTACGGAGGCGAGCACGGCCGACTGGCCCGATTGCGGGTCCAGCTTGACTAGGTTGGTGGTTTGGTTTGTCACCCCGTCTAGCGTCCACATGTAGATTCCGCCGTCTTGGTCCACTGCTGGGTTAGTGTTACCGATGAAGATGACGTTGGCTTGCCAGGCTTGTGCGCCGGTTTGTCCATCGAAATCTGCAACCGCCACAGAATCGGCGGTGTCGCTGAACACAAGAAGGCCGCCGGAACCGTCAGCGAGAAACTGATATGTCGAATCACCTTGCGAAGGAAAAGCCGAAGACTGCCATAACATCTGGCCATCGCCGGTAAATCCACTCATCAAGAAGTTAGAGTTGTTGTCCTGATATATGGCAAGCAGGTTCGGCGTGTCAGCGCTTGTCGGGGCGGCCTGAAGGATTTGCCGGAGAGTAAGTCCGGGGCTAGGCGGTGCGGACCAAAGGGGGGTTCCGAAGGTGAGCGAAGTACCGCCAAGGACGTTGACCTGAATCTGAGCCGACGCGTTTCCCACGGATGCGGTCAGAGTCACTGTCCCGGCCGCGACTCCAGTCAACGTGGGGGAGGCGTCCGTCGAGATTGTCGCAATATTCGTATTATCCACCGTCCAACTCGCATCCGTTCGCGGGTTGCCGAGCTGATCGACTGCCGTGAATTGCTGTGTGGCGCCTACGAGAACGTTGGCGGTGGCGGGCGTGATCTGGAGTGAGCTGGGCGCGGGCAATACCGCCGCGTATATAAGGTGTAGTCGGGCACCTGCGGTGTTACCGGCGACGTCGGTCGCAATAACCATTTCTAGATTGACACCAGGATTGAGTGAAAAGTTGCAGGAAAACCCTCCTGAACTGAAAGAGGCCGCAACACCATTGCAGGTAACCCCGGTGACGGCGGTGAGTGAAGGTATAACTTCCCCGGTGATGCTACCTGTTCCCGTTGAAAGTACGGATTGGTCGGCTGGAGACGTACCGGTTAGGGAAGCAGGGGTCTTTTCAATATTGAGCGTTACGCTGGCCGTCGCGGTTAGTCCGTTGGTATCCGTTGCCGTCAGGCTAACAACTTGGTTGGCTCCCTCGGTGGAGATGGTTTGCGAGACGGGGCAACTGGTGACGGGGGAGCTTCCAGCCTGACATGTCGCCGTGACCGTGACGTTGCTGTTGTTCCAACCGCTGGCGTTGGGAGCTGGATACGCGGAGAGAGTTATCGATGGAGGATTGCCAACGACGAAGTTAAATCCGTTGCTGGCTACTCCTCCCACCGTCACCACGATGTTGCCGGTCGTTGCTCCTGCCGGAACCGTCGCGCTCAGCGCCGCGTTGCTCCAACTCGTCGCTGTCGCCGGCACTCCGTTGAAGGTCACCGTGCTTGACCCTTGTGTCGCTCCAAAGTTCGATCCCGCAATGTAAATGCTCGACCCTACTCCTCCACTCCCTGGGCTGATCCCCGCAATCCCCGGCGTCGTCGTCACCGTGAACGCAAAGCCGTTGCTGGCCACTCCGCCTACCGTCACCACGATGTTGCCGGTCGTTGCTCCTGCCGGAACCGTCGCGCTCAGCGCCGCGTTGCTCCAACTCGTCGCTGTCGCCGGCACTCCGTTGAAGGTCACCGTGCTTGACCCTTGTGTCGCTCCAAAGTTCGATCCCGCAATGTAAATGCTCGACCCTACTCCTCCACTCCCCGGACTAATCCCCGCAATCCCCGGCGTCGTCGTCACCGTGAACGCAAAGCCGTTGCTGGCCACTCCGCCTACCGTCACCACGATGTTCCCTGTCGTCGCTCCTGCCGGAACCGTCGCGTTCAGCGCCGCGTTGCTCCAACTCGTCGCTGTCGCCGGCACTCCGTTGAAGGTCACCGTGCTTGACCCTTGTGTCGCTCCAAAGTTCGATCCCGCAATGTAAATGCTCGACCCTACTCCTCCACTCCCTGGGCTGATCCCCGCAATCCCCGGCGTCGTCGTCACCGTGAACGCAAAGCCGTTGCTGGCCACTCCGCCTACCGTCACCACGATGTTGCCGGTCGTTGCTCCTGCCGGAACCGTCGCGCTCAGCGCCGCGTTGCTCCAACTCGTCGCTGTCGCCGGCACTCCGTTGAAGGTCACCGTGCTTGACCCTTGTGTCGCTCCAAAGTTCGATCCCGCAATGTAAATGCTCGACCCTACTCCTCCACTCCCCGGACTAATCCCCGCAATCCCCGGCGTCGTCGTCACCGTGAACGCAAACCCGTTGCTGGCTACTCCTCCCACCGTCACTACGATGTTGCCCGTCGTTGCTCCTGCCGGGACTGTCGCATTCAGCGCCGTGTTGCTCCAACTCGTCGCTGTCGCTGGCACTCCGTTGAAGGTCACTGTGCTTGACCCTTGCGTGGCCCCGAAGTTCGATCCCGCAATGTAAATGCTCGACCCTGCTCCTCCACTCCCCGGACTAATCCCCGCAATGCCCGGCGTCGTCGTCACCGTGAACGCAAACCCGTTGCTGGCTACTCCTCCCACCGTCACCACGATGTTCCCCGTCGTCGCTCCTGCCGGAACCGTCGCATTCAGCGCCGTGTTGCTCCAACTCGTCGCTGTCGCTGGCACTCCGTTGAACGTCACCGTGCTTGACCCCTGTGTGGCCCCGAAGTTCGATCCCGCAATGTAGATGCTCGACCCTACTCCTCCACTCCCCGGACTGATCCCCGCAATCCCCGGCGTCGTCGTCACCGTGAACGCAAACCCGTTGCTGGCTACTCCTCCCACCGTCACTACGATGTTGCCCGTCGTTGCTCCTGCCGGAACTGTCGCATTCAGCGCCGTGTTGCTCCAACTGGTCGCTGTCGCTGGCACTCCGTTGAAGGTCACTGTGCTTGAACCTTGTGTGGCTCCAAAGTTCGATCCTGCAATGTAGATGCTCGACCCTACGCCGCCGCTCCCCGGACTAATCCCCGCTATCGAGGGATCTTGCGCCAACGTCCGACCGGGGCTGAGGAGAAGAAACAGAATCGAGGCAAAAATAAAGGCTGGAATCCGGTTTTTCAAACTCATCGGCACACCTCCATAACTCGAAGGCCAGGGATATAGGGAATCAGAATGGTTCGGTCCCAAGGCCACTCACAAAGCACGATGGAGAACCCGAGGGAAGGAACCAGCCGAAGCTTCGCGACTGGTCGATTCAATTTCTTTTTGCCGCCGGCTCGCAGGCAGTCCACTCGTGACTCCGTCTGCGAGACGATGCTATCGAGCGATCGCTCGCCTTTTCAGGTGCTAGCTCATGGCAACGGCCGATACTTGACCGAAGAGAACGATCAGATACCACGCAGTAGATGCGTCTTACAGTAGTTATCTGCGAGAGTCAATAGTTCTTGACTTATAATCGTGTGAAAAAACTGTGAATAATGGCATTGTACGACCGCAATGGATCCTGGCGCGAGTCAAAATAACGTTTAGCCCTTGGGGAATTCCGCAGCGTTCCAAGTGTTTTTCGTGCATTCGTCCAAAGTGTGGATTTGGACGAGAACTGGAATTTGCCGCATTTTGTGGCGCTCACCTTCTTCGGCACCGCTCCGGGCCAATTCCTGACGCGAGGGCTTCTGGCCACACTCCCAAAAATCGCGCGACCTGCGACGTTTCTCTCCCCAACTGCTGACATGCCGTCTACTTGTGCCAACTCTTACTGAGTCCAGTAGCTGACCTTTTTCCGCCGTGCATTTTCCTGGGCACTGCTTCGGGCGCAGGAATTATCCCGAAGCCCAATGGAGAGGGCGGGAATGGAGACAATGGACAAAACGGCTTTCGTTTGCTGGGTATCTCGCCAACGTTGCGCAAATCTCTTCCCGGATTCGGTAGCTCACAGAGATTTTGGGCATGTTGGATTCGATTTCTTTCCGATTCGGTTTTAATTGCTCGAAATCCGATTCCACCAAAATCTCGCCCACATTCCCGAAATTCCGGAGCTTCCGCAATTTATCGGCCGATGTCGTAACTCTGTGTCCGCGTTCGCTCACGTTCCCGCTCTAGCTCCAGCTCCGGTGACTCCCGCTTGGCAGGTCCGGGCGATTCGCGGTGCGGCTGCGTCGCCGTTCGACTCGATACATCGCGTCCCAACCCGCCGGCAAGCTGAGCTTTGTCGTTGGTGTAGATTTGCGCGTCGCATCGTCCACGTGACACCGCCACATACGCCAGACGGCGGTTAACCAGTTTTTCGCCTGCATGGTCGGTGTCCACGTTGATCAGCACGCGGTCCGCGGTCTGGCCTTGACTGCTATGACTTGTCACTGCATAGCCGTAATCGAGATGCGGGTTCTCCTTGATGTTGAACGCTACCGAGCGCCGCGCGTCCAGGCGAAGTCGAATGTTGCCCTTCGCGTCGATCCTCTCGACGGTTCCGAGCTCGCGATTCGCAATGTGTTGCTCTCGATATGGCGCGGTGAATTGGACACGGTCGCCTCGCGAGAGCGCACGATCGGCGTCGCGATAGAGCGTCACCCCCTGCAACCGGCGCGGGTCGTACGTCACTTGCTTGCCAGTCTGCTTTTTAACAGAAACCAGATTCTCCTTCGCGTCGATTTTCTCCACTCGCGCATACTCTCCGCCTTTGATGCCGTGCGTTTTGCTGCCCTTCGTGTAGCGCACGATGTCCCCCGGCTGGTACTGCTCGGCCCATTGCCGGTCCGCCCCGGTAATTTCCTGGCGCGCCACCAGGACTTTCAGTCTCTCCTCCCTGTGGTCCACCTGCCCTCTTGCCTGCATTTCTGCGTGGATCACCTGATTGATTTCCGTGCGCGATCGATTGTCAGGAGAAACAATCAACGTTCCTTCAGGCTGTTTTGCATATTCGTTGGCTATTTGTTTGAACCGCTCGTTTCGGTCCGCGATTTCGTGTACGCGACCCTGGTTGTCAAGTTTTTCCATCGCTTCCCGTACGTGGCCCTGCGAGAGATGTTCGACTACTTCTTTCAGGGCAGGGTCCTTCTGTCGCACGATTTCATCAAGGCGGGCCACCTGAATTCCGGCTTCCTGGAGCTGTTGATAGGGCGCTCCTGCTTCCACGGCTTGATGCTGGCGCACATCGCCCACCAGTAATACGCGGTCATATTCTTTCAGCCCGTGCAGAAATTGATTCATTTGTCTGGTGCTGGTCAGACTCGATTCGTCCAGAACGTAGAGACGCTTCTGTCGATCGCGTGGTTCGTTGCTCGCTAGATACCGTTGTAGCGTGCTCGACTCAATGCCCGATTCAGCAAGTTTCTGTGCCGCGCGGGACGTGGGCGCAAACCCCATGACCCTATAGCCCTCTTGTTGGGCGACTTCGCGGACCGCTGTCAATGAGGTCGACTTACCCCCTCCGGCAACTCCTTCAAGAGCTGTCACCTGATCGCGGGTCGATAGGATTTGTTCCACTGCTTTCCGCTGGCTCTCGCTGAGGTAGGGATGATTACGCCCAACTTGCCTGCGGGCATCGTCACTGGCAAGCGGTTCATGCCGATTCTGTCCGACACGCATCGCTTGGATGGTGTCGCGCTCGTAGTCGATCATTTCTTGCGTGGTGAATGCCCGATCCGGCGCACTTGTTCTTGTCGCAACGCCGATGAACTCGCCGGCGTTGACGCGGTTCTCGAACTCGCTGCGTACCTCTCCGAGTGTGGCATCTCCCATTGACCGCCGGAGAGCATCCCGCAACAACTCACGTTCATCAACCACGGCTTGCAGCTCCAGATTCCGTTCCTTGGAAAAGGTGACGGCGGCTTGCCTAGATACGCGGTGCGCTTCTGGCTCCGTGTGCTGTGCGCGTCCTGCGGCGGCTTGGATTACCCGGTTGGGCTGATTCCCGAACGCTTCGGCCATTTGTTGATGGCGTTGTTGCGCCTCATCGTGGGAAAGGTCCAGCTTCGCTTGGCGTGTCTTGTGCGCAGCAATTTGCGCTGCGTCTGCTCCTCGCTGATTTTTCTTGGTGAGATGCTCCTCGATCTGCTGACGGCGGGGACTCGATGCCGCGAGATACTCCTCACTGTAGCCCTTGATTTCCGGCTGACCACTCTTGCCGCGCTCGATTTCATAACCTAACGCTTTAATCCGAGCCGCCAGTTCAGAGCGATACACCGCCGTTGCGTACTGTTGTGTTTTGTACAGTTCTCGGGGTTGCAGCGCGTAGGTGCGGCCGTCTTCCGTTTCCGTCAGGTTGAAGAACACCACATGCGAATGCAGTTGCGGGGCAGCATAACCGGCCACGGGCCTGGCACTGTCATGCTCAAACTTTGCGGCTACCCACTTGCCCGTTGTCTCTGCCGGCAGGTTCCCTCCAATTCGGGCCTGGACGAAACGCTCTAATTCACCCAGAGCGACAGCGACACTTTGTTGGTGCGCTTCGCGCAACCGTTCATCCCCGCCTACCAGCGCCGTTAAGGAAACACTCTTCGGCGCTGAGAACGTGGCGTCCCATCCCGCACGATGTTCCATCGTGCGTGTCTTATGGCCGTTCTCGTCCACGTATTCTCGCGCCGACTTGTGCCGGACGAGCTGCGCGCCGGTCATCGGATGCTGACCCTCAGTGAGACGCCGGAAATGTTCTTCGCTAACCTCACCATGTAATCCCCATTCCTCGGCAAGCCTTCCATGCCATTCGCCATGAATCTGGTCCGCTTCGGTGTAGTAGTTCTCGCGGGCATTGCCAAACTCTTCCGCGTGGTATGCCTGCGCTTGGCTTGTACTTAGGGGATTGGAGATGGTCAGCATGATAGTGTCGGCCTACTGGAAATACCGTTCCTTCCTCGCTGGTTTTCGGCTCAATCTGTGCTCGGGATCCTGCTTCGCTTCGGGCCGGGTAATTTTTCGATCCACGCCATCGTCTGCGGTCAGAGCAGTTGTCACTGCCATGGGCGGCTCTTCCGGTTTCACGTCAACGGGTCTTCCAATATGCGTCGGGTGCTTCTTCGCCAAGCCGGCGACAGGGAGCCTGTCTCCGCTCAGGCCAAAGGCGGTACCATCGGCATGCTTAGGCCGATGGAAGACCTGAGGCGAAAGCAGCTCCGGTCGCTTCAGTCGGCCGCCCTCCCGGTGTTTGCGAGCACGCGCTGCATCCCTTGCGAGCGTGAAAGCAAGCCAGAGGAGCAAAGCCGAAAAAGGGCCCCACAGGGCGGCGTGCAGAAGATTGGTGAGCGTCTGGTCCTTCCATGAGAAGGCCGGTGAGTGTCAAGTATGTTTTTCTTTCTTTCTTTCTTTCTTTCTTTCTTTCTTTCTTTCTTGTAAGGATGTTTTCGTTCTTCTCTTCTCCCCTGTGAATTCCTGCCCTTGAGCCAAGCCGCTCCTGTCGCCACCCTTCCATCCGCACTCTTTGTTGAGCGATTGTCGCTCGGTGCAAGTTGGGTGTACTCGATTCAGTAGGTGCTGCTACCTGGTAATCGACCTCGTTCCCTCTTTCGAAGGAAACTGGTCCAGGACCTGTCGCAGTCACCTGATCTCGGCGGTTGAGCTCGGCTGTTCGGAGGCCATCTCTCTTCTTTCTTGTACGTTCTTTTTCTTTTTTTCTTGTATGCTCTTTTTCTTTCTTCCTGTCTTTCCCAGTTTTCCACAGAGAAATTTCGAGCCAGGATCGCCTAGCAACGACGATCGCCAACTCCGTCGACCCTAGCATCCCCTGTTTTGTGGGGAGCTCTTCACTCTAAGCCGCAGCGCGCATCGCTTTGTGGCTATTGCGCAGGGGTTCGTACACCTCTCCACTCACCCACAACCGATGCAGTAGTACTGCCAACTTTCTGGCCACCGCGACAACCGCTCGTTTCTTGGCGTTTTTCCCTCCGCGCTCGGCAAGTCGCAGTCCCCATCGCCGCAGATCACTATCTTCCCCAAACGGTCCCAGGATGTAGTGCGCCCCCTGCACCAGCATGGTTCTCAAATAGCGGTCTCCCTCTTTGCTGATGTGCATCTGCGGCTGGCTCTGCCCGGAGTCCCTGCGCCCAGGTTTTAACCCCAGAAAACAGCCGACCTCGCGACTCTTGGCGAACCGCTGCGGATCGTCTAGCGTCAGGACATACGTCAGCGCGATCTGTGTTCCTACCCCCTTCACCTGTTTGAGCAATGCGACATGCGGGTAGCTCTCCTTGGCGATTTTCTCCATCCGCGCGTCGTATTCCTTGATGCGCTCGTTCAGCGATTCGATTTCTTTGAGCAGCGGCTCCAGAACCTCGCGCAACTCCGCGGGCAATCCCGCGCCTAGCTCCCGGCTCACTTGCTGCGTGCCACACTTGCGCAGCCGTTGCCCATAAGACTTCGCCAACCCGCGTGTCGCGTTCACTAGGCCGGTTCGGGCCCTCACCAATTCCGCCCGTGCCCGGATCACCGTCAGATGAATTTGTGCTTTCGCGCTGCGATGCCGCACTGGCCCCAACAGCTCGGGATCGATGCGCGCCAGCCGTGCCAGGGTCCGCGCATCGTGGCGATCGTCTTTTCGATTGCTCTTGCTGATCAATTCCACCTTTTGCGCGTGCGCCACGAGCACTTCGTGTCCCAGCTCTTTTAACAGCCGGCTTAGCCACGGGGAATGTGTTCCGGTCTCCAGGGCGATGAGACTTCGCGATATCTTCTCAAATGTCTGCTTCACCGCTTCCGGCGTCGTCGCTAGTTTCTGTTCCAGAAGGACTTCCCCCGCTTCATCCAAAACGCAGTAGTTCGACCAACGATCGCCGAGGTCCAAACCAATCGTGAGCTTGTGTCCCTTGAAAATCATGTTTCCATCTACCCGAACAGTGCTAGTCTTTTTCATAGCCGGTCTCCTTTTAATTGTGCCTTGAGCACGTCGATCCTTGGGAGCTTAATGCATCCCGCGGAGACCGGCCTTCTCATCCCATCTGGTAAATCCACTGCCGCAAGAACTCATGCATCTTCGCGTCGTCCGATTGAACCGGAAGTAACACTAAGTGGAGTGCGCCAGTTTTCAATGCCTCCTGCGTGAGCCTAACCGTCGCTTCCCCGGACTCGGTCTTGGCCCCGGTCACTTCGCCATCGGAGGCCCAATGGCTGCTGTTCTTCGTGGTCACCGCAAGCAATTCATACTGCCCCGTCCTTGCTGAAGTAGTCGCACGGCGTAAGCCGCTGCGGATGTAGGCTGTGAAGTAGAATTGCTGCAAGGGAGTCCATACTGCGATGTAACGATACGCGCAGATCGCGAGCATACTCGCAAGCACCACGAACACCCACATCCAGGTCCATGCTGGATGGCGATTCGACCACTCGCTTGCACTCCCACGCTGCCTCCACTTGTGGCTCACAACTTCCCCTCTTTCGCGGCAACTGCAAGGCGTTGTTTTGCTCGATGGAATCGCTCGATGTCGGCCCGCTCGATGAGCCGATCCAAGTCCTGGTCCGTGAGGTCTTCTTGTGGTGCCAATTTGTAGAGGGCGTTGAGCAGGATTGCCCGCAAGGCCACGACCTCCGCAAGGAGGGTTTGTTCTGCCGCAGTGGCCACGACTCCTTGAGCCGCATTGGCCCGCGCTAAGAGCACCTCGCGGCACCACTCGCCAAGCGTTACACCCTCGCGCTCCGCGATAGCTGCAAGCTGCGCATATTCGCTTGCGGTCACTTTTGAGCCAACCGTGCGATTACGGAGTTGATCGTTGGGCACGACAAGAACCCCCAGAACGGACTTCCTCGAAAATAGGCGGCTCAAGGACACGCCAGCCAAATCAGTAAGTTAACGAAGAGCGCCACGAATTTTCCGCGAGCACTGATGCTTCGCTAACTCGCGCCGCACAAACACGTTAACCAGCGGCGCTCTGCAGCACCCATTTTGGGGTGGCGTGTCCGTCGCCACACCCGGTGCCGAAGGCACCGCTCTTCGCAAAACACGGCTCGGACACCGATTCACGCAATCAACCCTGTTCGCCATACTCCAGCCGAAGCTCCTCCAGCCAACGCTGAATTCCCGGGACCGCCAACCCCCTAAGAAATAGTTCGCGCAGGGCATCCCACTCAGTCCCAGTGAATTTGATGGACACATCGTGTTGCCGGAGATCAAGCGAAAACTTTGTACTGCCCTTTTCCTTGGAGACTGTCATGAGGAAGTGCCTACCACTCCACGAATACTTTGCCGACCATCCTTCGAGCATCGCCCGCAATTCAGCCAAGTCAGGGTAGCGGGTAATCACATAGTTGAACCGGCGCGCGGGGCCAAAGTCGATATATATGCCCAGCTCTGGGCAACCTGTCGACGTAAACGAGAGCTCGAAGTCCTCCAACTTGATCGGGTCAGGTAGGATAATTCGGCGGCGAAAGTCATCTTCGTTAGAGCCAGACTGGCGGACAGGCTGACGGTCATGCCTCACCCAATGTCCCCTCGCAGCGAGACCCCAAATGGTCGGCCAATAAGGGGCAAGCACCTGATCGAGCCTGGTACTGTCCACTCCTTCGTCCCGAACTGCAATGAGTAAGCACGCTCCGACAGCGCCAGGACTCTGCCATTTCTCAGCGGGTTTCAAGAGTTCCCTACGAGTCGAAATTTGTTTCAGAACTGCTTGGTGTACCTTCTCGCCGTCTTTATCAAGAGAAGCCTTGGAATCAACAGACTGGCCTCCGAGATTTCGGAAGTAATACCACGCGTGCTTCGATGCGGGATTCTTCCGGTTAAGATAGACAGCTTCGAAGGCGTCGACCAGTGCGACATACGACTCCCTGGATGGAATGGCAGGCCAGAGCAACGGTGGCTCTTGCCTCTCCTCCTCTGTCGCGATTTGAACGTAATGCGTGAGCACGTCCCACTCGGCGGCAGATAGTGTGTGCTGCGATTCCCACTTCTTGCGAATGCGATAGAGGGAAGAGGTCGGTGTGCTAAGCATCTCGTGCCGCACTGTCTCGCGGTCTAGGCCAGCGCCGCGCTCTTCGATGACAAGGAAGGCGGCCTCTCCCAGAGACACCTCGCGTCCTAGTTGATCACCGAGGACTTTCTGATAGCGCTCTAGGAGTTTCAGGCGGTCTTCGTTGAGGCGAATCGAAATGACCTCATAGCGGGGCTTCTTTTTGAGGAGCGACATCATGTTGACATATTCTCCTACACTGTTGTACAGTGTTTACGTAATCGTAGCTCATTCGGCAACTGGATGCAAGAGGGATTTTCTTGAGAGCACTCTCGGAAGCTGGAGAGCCAAATCGACGAGGTAATCGTCGATCTTCTAAACCTGCAGGAGTCACTACGACGCAATGGCTGTATCCTCACAAATCGAGACCTCGGTGCACATCGAGCGGCACTACGCCGTTACGGAAATCGCCGAAATGTGGAACCTGAGTCCTGACAAAGTTCGCGAACTATTCGAGAATGAGCCTGGTGTGCTTGTGCTCGGAGAGCGAAGTCCGCGCCACAAGAGACGGTATGTTACGCTGCGAATTCCCCGCTCCGTGCTCGAACGTGTGCATTATCGTCTGTCGTCGCAGTTAGGGGTCCGGTAGGAGAGTCCCAGGATGCTGACCATCTATCGTCGTCACCGAAAGAACTGCAAACAGAGAATGGCAGGCCGCGACTACCGGCGTTGTCTTTGCCCTATTTGGGTCGATGGCTCCTTGAACGGAATTGAGATGCGCAAGTCGCTCCGACTCCGCGATTGGCAACGGGCCCAAGAGCTAGTGCGTCGATGGGAAGCCGAAGGGCAACAGATCGAAAAGGCGAAGCCCCTCACAGTCAAGGAAGCCTGTGACAAATTTCTGGTGGACGCAGAGGCTCGAAACCTGCGCGAGCCTACACTATACAAATACCGCCTTTTGTTTCGTCAGTTTCAAGAATTCGCCACACTGTACGGCCATTCATATATCACGGATTTCGATGTTGACTCGGTTCGCCGATTTCGCGCGTCCTGGCCCAATAAGAATATTGCAGCGCGAAAGAAGCTCGAAGCCTTCCGCGCATTGTTCCGGTTTGTACATGAGAGTGGCTGGATCCCAACAAATCCGACAACTCCTCTAAAACCACCAAAGATCACCGAGCCGCCCACTGCTCCATTCACGAGGGAAGAGGTTAGGAGCATCTTGGATGCCTGCGATATCTATCCAGATAAAACGAACGCCGTCCGTTTGCGCGCGCTTGTTTTGCTGCTTCGCTATAGCGGGCTACGCATACGAGACGCCGCTACGCTCAGTCGAAATCGCATTCAGGCGGACAAACTTTTCATGTACACGGCAAAGACAGGAACGCCGGTCTATTGCCCGCTGCCGCCCGTTGTCATCGAAGCACTGAATGCGATTCCTGAAAGCACATATTTTTTCTGGACGGGACTTTCGACTCCCAAAACCGCAGCGGGAATCTGGCAAGAGAGTCTGAAGCGGCTCTTTGTATTGGCCGGAATTCCTGACGGTCACGCACACCGCTTTCGGGATACCTTCTCGGTTGAGCTGTTACTTGCTGGCGTACCCATCGAGCGCGTGTCAATTATTTTGGGACATCAGAGCGTGCGAATTACGGAGAAGCACTACGCGCCTTGGGTTCGTGCGCGTCAGGAACAGTTGGAGGCCGATGTTCGTCGCACTTGGGAAACTCCTGAACCGCAACGAAGGGTACACGGCGGGTACACGAAAAAACGCACACGTGTAATTCCTTTCAAATCAAGAAGAAAGAATGGTGCCGGCGGGGGGAATCGAACCCACGGCCTAGGGATTATGAGACCCTCGCTCTTCCACTGAGCTACGCCGGCACAAAGGCAATTCTCAATGCTACGGAGTTGGTCGCAAATGTGTCAAGCATTCCCGCAGAAGCGCAGGAGTTCCGCTTCAAGCCGCAGCGGCGTCACTCGGATGGGCTAGCGAGCTCAAGAGAAAGTGCACGGAGCGCACGGGGCCGCCAGCGCAACAGCGGGTTTAGTTTTGTTGAGTGAACCTCCTCTGCCACATCGCAGCTGCGGGCTGGTTAGGGGCCGGTGCGTCCGCGCCGCCCAGTTAGCGCGGCTCCGGCGCAGCGTCAGCTGCTATTGAAGAGAAGAGCCGCCCAAGGAATAGGCTCGGGGAGAGTGGCCACTTCGCGAAGCATGACCTCGACGATATGCCGGATGGTATCAGTAGGGTCCTTGGGCCTGCGGCAACGACCAAGCCGCCGATAGATGAACAGCTGAAGGAGATTGAAGGCCAACATCCAGAGAAGCAGGATGGCCAATAGAGCATTCTGTCCGTGCCGGAACACGTGCCCGAGGTTCCAGTAGCGGATCCATTGGTGGAAGGCGGTGTTTTCGATATGCCAACGAGAACGGATGATCTGTAGCGCCGTGCGGCGACCGAGCTGGCGCGCTCGCTGCCCGATGACGGCGAAGCACCAGGTCGACGGATCTTCGCCCGGCTTGGTGACCACGGCGCGGATCGCGCGAATTTTTCCTTGGTAGGTGGTGAGTGTCTCAATATCATCCACGTCCCAAAATTCCATGTGCTCTTTCCGCTCCGGATCCTCGTAGCTCTCGCACCGTCCCTCCATCATCCAGAGGGTGAGTGCGTCTTTGAGCGGCTCGTTCTTTTCCTTCTTGAGCACCAGGAAGCCGCCGTAGCCGTAATCGGTGAGCTGGGTCATCACTGGCCCATTGGCGTAGAGAGCGTCGAGCACCAAGGCGTCGATGAACCCTCCATAGGTATCGTGCAAGGAATCGATGAGACGCCGCGCAGCAGTCAGTTCGCCTTCATGACCGACATGTTCAGGGTTGCTATCGCGGCGAGCTTCCTCGTTGAGCACCGGTTCGATCCCCAGCACCACATCGAGGACCGGCCCGAGCAACAGGGCCACCACATAGTGGTGGTAATACTGTTCCACTTCTTCGAACTCTCCCGTGCGTCGCTTCATTTTGACCCTGCGCACTAAACAGTTCGGGCAATGCCGATTGTAGGAGGAAAACGGTTCCCAGCCGTCGATGGCCACACAGCGCAACGCACCGTAAGAGCCGTCGCGAAAGGCCTTGTTTCGCTCGGCTTTGCTGATCACTTCATCGTTCGCTTTGCGGATGCCGTGCAGTTCGAGTTTGTCGAGAACATTGGCCACCACGTCGGCACTGAAGGCCTTCACATCCGGAGTGGGCTCACGGCCAATGAGCTTCTGAAAATTGCTTTCCTGCAGATCCCCTTCCAAGGCGTTGATACTCGGAATGCGCAGCACCGCTGTGTGAAACAAGCTGTTGACGATGTCGAAGGTCGGAATTTTCGGTGCTCGCCTGGCATCGACGAAGCTGGCTAATAAATCGGGTAGGCCAAAGACATTACAAACGTATTTTTCAAATTGATGGAGTTTGCCGCGGGAATCCTCGATCCAGGCGGGCACCCCGGCCCCGCGCAGCTGCCGGCGAAGGGCTTCGTCCCGTTCCCAACAGCACCGTTTGTATTTGATGCCGCTACCACAGTGGCACACCTCGTTGCGGCCCGCGCGCGGCGGGAGGATGACCTCACTCACCCTGTTCGACGTTTCCGCTCTCAGGGTGAGACCCATGGTCAGCCAAAAAGTCCCATGCGCAGGCTGAGTCGCGGGCCGCTCATTTCTTCTTGGGCTTCTTCTTCAGGGACTGTCGACGCCACAGCGCCAGCAGCTTGGCATTGGCGGCGAAGACCTCGGCAATAGCGTCTTTGAACTCGCGTCCCTGCTCCACCAGCGGCCGGATCTGCTCCACCCATTCATCGGGAATACGCTCGACGCGCTTCCGGCCATCGTCTCGGAAGGTCAAAGACCAAACGGGATGTCCTTCTCCATCGGCGCACCGACAGTTGGGTTTCCCGCAGCGCCGGTGCGTGAGGGCGAGTGAGCCCGGCAGAGCGTCGGAAGGGATTCGGAGACTACGAAGCAAGGCGTGCTTGCCTTGGCGCAAGCGCGCGGCGGGATCGCCTTTAGCGTCGTACCAATTCATCTGAGTGTCCTATAACACACAGACTATCTTCTGTCAACACAATTCTTCCGGTGAGGGAATTTGCGCAAGGCTCCGCGGCAGGATCTTCAATAGCTATGGGGTGTTACAGGCTTGGGCCGGAACTCCTGGGCAGAAGCGGGCATGGCGATTCGTGTGGCGCTGAAGTTTGCAGGATTTTTGGACATGCATTCGGTTTGTAATCTTGGTACAGCGGGAGAGGTGAAGAAGCCAAGCCTCAAGTCCTATTGGTATTGGTACTACCGTACCGTTGACCCAACAAGTCTTAAAACCTAAGCTGGCCACGTTGTGGAGTAACGGTCCCGCCTCGAGTGGCGAAAGCCTAGCGAAGGGACGGGACGGGTAGGTGTGTACCTATACGGAACAGGTTCGTAGCGCGAGCTACTTGACATCCCTGCAATAAGGGATAGATTGTCTCTGGGTGTCTTTCATCCCCGGAGGCAATATGTCCAGGAAACTCGCAGTGGTATTTCTCGTCATGCTCGTTTTGACGGGAGCTATGGGCTTGAAGACGGTTGTTACGGCGCACAGCGATGGCTCCATGATTATGGCGAATGGCGGGGCACCACCACCGCCGACGCCGTATAGAAACGGCGGAGCACCACCGCCGCCAACGCCGTACAAGAATGGCGGAGCACCACCGCCGCCGACGCCCTATTGATAGAAATACGGCATCCGCAAAGCTCGAATTAGTTGTTCCGCGGAGTCGAGGATCAGGGGCGCAGAAAGGTTAAAGAGACGTGCCTGGTCCATTAGCATACGCACTTTGGATAGTATGCTTGCTCTGTGAAGCAGGCGTTGTGGTGTGCGCGCTGAAGAAGCGCGCCTTTCGGCGTTATCTTCTGCTGAATCTATACATGGCATTCGCAGTCTTAAGTGAACTCGGGCGCTACAAGATCCTAAACGAGTTTGGTTTTGGCTCGCACCAATATCAGTACTTCTACTTTTACTCGGACGCACTCCTCACGATCTTCCTTTACTTCGCCCTTTGTTCCCTTTACTCCCATGTTTTCAGCGAAATGAATGCGGAGCGCTATGTCAAGTTAGGTGCGGTTTTGCTGATCGCCGGAACCGCCCTGTTCTCCTACGCGGTGGTGCAGCAATCCACGGCCAAGCTTGTCACCCATTTCGTTGTGGAGCTCTCGCAGAATCTCTACTTCGTTGGACTCGTTCTAACCTACGTCCTATGGGGCGCCATCCTGAAGCTTCGCGAAACGCGTACGCGTCTGATCCAACTTGTGCTTTCCCTCGGCGTTTACTTTAGCCTGTTTGCGGCTGACTATGCGGTTCGGAACTTGTACCCCTCGTTGGTTTCAGTTTTTCTTCCACTGATCCAGCTTTTCGGGATATTCCTCGCGCTGGCTTGGGCTTATGCATTCTGGCGTTTGCCCGAAGAAGCGCGGCTGGCGACTGCTCGCCTTGCGGTGATCCCGCGATGATGGCCGGAATCATTCTCGTTTGCTCGGTGGTTTTCTTGCTGCAGTTCTTCGTGTCTTATTGCCGGTCGCTGATCGCGGCTTCGGTGAAGCATCCGCTTTCTGCGGAAGTGCAGGACGTTACCGGAATCCGGACCACCGCGGCAGGGGAGGATTTTGAGCGCGTGGTTCAGTTGCTTCAGCTCTGCCCAGACCGACCGGAAGATCGCAATGGAATTCAAGCCATTGGGGCCTATTTCAGCCTTTTGGGGTTCACGCGAGCGACTCTGGCCCGGATCATCCCCTCTTTGCGATCATGGACCGAGACAGAGCGCGGGCAGTGTACTTATTTTGCTGCCGTGACTCTGGAACGCCGTATTGCGTTCAGCCGGGACATGTTCGCCCAGCAATTAGAATCATAGTGAACGGCGGATTGCTCCGCTGCCCGCCGGTACCCTCCGCTGCCGGATTCGTCACATACTTTTCCGATTGACTGCTTGACTTTTCCAGAACGATGGTAGTCTGACAGAGTTCCCTCCTCACCGGAGTGGAAGCGTCCGCAGCGCAAAAACGACCGGTGACAAAAACATGTCTGCAGTGTGGCGCGGTACTGCCTTCGAGCGTGCGCGTCTGTAACTTTTGTGATTCCTCGCTCGCGCCCGAACTATCTTCGCGGGCGACGAATTCCGCACCAAATACGCGGGAAAAACCCGAGCCGATTATTCGCCGACAGCACTCTGAGGCTTCTCAAAGCCACGAGTTGGATGCTGAATGGCGTGGCGAACTCAATCAGCGTCTCCAGGCCTATCGTGCCCGCCGGCGAAAGGTTGCGCCGAATCTGGCTCAGTCACAGCTTCCTTTCGAGGAACCTTCGCCCGAGCCGCCAGCTCAAGCATCGGTGGCGGTCTCGGAGGATCGGCCTGCGATAGAGGAAGATTTCGCGTTTACAATCGCCATTGGCCGAAATGCCGCGACGCGGGAAGAATCGCAGATGGTCATCGATGTATCCCTGCCGCCGACGGAGGATCAGGGATTCGCATTGGCGCCAACGGCAACCGTCGCAGTGGAGCAAGAAGGTCTGTATCCCGTGGCGTCGATGGATGACCGTCGAATTGCGGGCTTGGTTGACGCCGGGTGCCTGCTTTTTGCATACGGTGGGTTCCTTACGCTTTTTGGCTCTCTTGGCGGGCAATTTACATTCAGCAAGTTGAGCGCGGCCGTGTGCGTGGCGACATTTGTAATCGTTTACTTACAATACTTTGCTTTATTCACAGTTTTCGGCGGCACAACGCCAGGGATGATGTTGCGGGGCCTGCAAGTCGCAAGCTTCTCGGGCGAACCTCCGACGCCTCGCCAGATGCTATGGCGCAGCGTGGGCTATATGCTTTCCGCAGGCACATTTTTCATGGGTTTTCTATGGGCCATGTGGGACGAAGATGCCTTGACCTGGCACGATCGGTTGTCTCGTACCTATCTTTGTCCGGCGCCGACGTTTGCCGACCTGGACGCAACGCATGCCGCCCATAGCCGCTAATAGCTTTGCTGCTCAACCTTCTTCGGATGTAACCTTTAACTGAGGCAAGCGTGGGCCACGCGCGTAATCGCTTTAAGGCTAAGGTCCACATCTTCTTCCGTGGTCGCCCAAGAAGAGACGCTGACACGCATCGCAGAATTTCCTTGCCAGGCCGTTCCGCCGCACCAGCAAGTGCCGTCTTCTTGAACGGCGCGAATCACTCTCTGCGTCGCCTCCGCGCTGCCGAAAGAGACGAGCACCTGGTTGATGACGACATCGTTGAGAACTTCAAAACCTGCTTGGCGAAATCCCTGCGCAAATCGCTGTGCGTAGGCGCACGTTCTCTCTATCAAGGAAGCAAGGCCTTCACGCCCAAGGGATTTCAGAGCCGCCCACAATTCCACTCCGCGGGCTCTTCGGGAGGCCTCAGGCGTGTGATACATCGGTTCGCGGCGCGCACCGGCCTCGAGGTAGGCTGCTGTCATTGTCATCGCGGAGCGTAATGCCATTCCTTCTTTCACCAAAACGATACCGCTGTCGTAATTTACATTTGGCCATTTGTGCGCGTCGGTGGCCCATGAATCGGCTTGGTCAAATCCTTCGGTTAGATGACGGTATTTCGGGGAGACAGCGGCCCACAAGCCGAAAGCCCCGTCGACGTGCACCCACGCGCCTTGCTCTTGCGCGGCCGAGCATATCTCCGCGGCGGGATCGAATGACCCGGTGTTCACGTTTCCGGCCTGGAGGCACACGATTGTCCGATCATTCAGACGGGGCAGTCTGTCTGCGCGCATCCGGCCCTGACTGTCGGCCTCGACGCGCGTCAGACGATTTTTTCCAAAGCCCGCGAGACCAAGCGCTTTGAGAAGAGAGGCATGAACTTCGTCGCCGACAACTACGTCTATTGGGGGCGCTCCGAACAGCCCGTCGTCCTCGACGTTCCAGCCGATGCCGGCAAGAAGAGAATGACGCGCAGCGGCGAGCGCGGTGAAGTTCGCTGTCGTCGCGCAGGTTACGAGCCCGCCTTCGCATTTCTCCGGCAGCCCAAGCGCCTCGCACACCCATCCCAGAGCCACATCTTCCAACTCTGCCGCGACTGGCGACATAACCCGCAACGCTGCATTCTGATCCCAGGCAGCTGCCAGCCAATGGGCCGCAAGAGATGCAGGCAACGCTCCGCCAATCACGAAACCAAAGTATCGGCCACCGGTTGTTGCCAGAGTTGCTGGAGAGCCAATCTCGTCGAGCATCTCCAAAATTTGCTTTGGTTCGCTTGGGGACGTGGGGAAACCCTCACGGAGTTTTGCAAGGTTCTCCATGTCTTTTTCGGAAGGAGCAACGCGGCGTTCGCCAATGCTTGCCGTGTATTTTCGAGCTCTCGCGGCGGTTTCTCGGAGCAGTTCATCCTGGGTCGAGCTGATTTCACTATCTTTTTGCATGTGCACGCCGACCTTTCCGTTTCCTGTGCGCCCGTGGAAGAAGATTGCGGCGAATGCGAAACACTGGGCCCAGCTTGTAAGACTAGAGGATAGAAAAGGAAAGGAAAGAGCCGAATTGTCCGCTACTTCTTTATAACGGCTTCGTCGGAAGCAATCTTGCCATCGCGGATGAAAATAATTCGGTGGGCGTGTTGTGCGATATCGTGTTCATGCGTGACGAGAATGATGGTGTTACCTTGCCGATGGAGATTTCCAAACAACGCCATGATTTCTTCGCCGGTTTTTGAATCGAGATTGCCGGTCGGCTCGTCCGCCAGCACGATCGAAGGAGAATTCACCAATGCTCTCGCGATAGCCACGCGCTGCCGCTGGCCGCCGGAAAGCTCGTTTGGCTTGTGCATCATCCGCTCCACCAAATCCACACGTTCCAGGGCCTTTTTTGCTTTTTCGATGCGCTCTTCCGCCGGAGTGCCATTGTAGATCAGGGGGAGCTCCACGTTGTGGAGCGCCGTTGCGCGGGGCAGCAAATTGAAAGTCTGAAAAACGAAACCAATCTCTTTATTCCGGATGTAGGCGAGCTCGTCGTCGTCCAGATCGCTCACCAGCCTGCCGGCGAGCCAGTATTTTCCCTCGCTGGGAGAATCCAGACACCCAATCAGATTCATCAACGTGGATTTTCCCGAGCCGGAAGGGCCCATGATAGCGACGTATTCGCCTTTGCGGATTTGCAAGTCGATGCCGCTGAGGGCGTGCACCTTTTCGGAACCCATTTCATAAACTTTGGTGAGGGCTTCCGTCTTGATGACGATACCGGCACTGACTAAATCCTCGCGGTACGAATCCGTTGCTGTTGTATCGACGGGCATTCCAATGTCCTCGTTTGCGCTGCACGCTTGTGTGGCTTCGTCAGCTTTGCTGATCGTCCAGCTTCTTGGGCGCGGAGTTATCTATTTTCACGCTCGCCTCGGGCTTCAATGTACGCAGAGCTTTATAGCTCCCGACAACAATCTCGTCGCCGACTTGCAACCCCTTCGTGACTTCGATGTTGGTGATGCCAGTGATTCCTGTTTCCACTGGACGGAAAAACGCCTTATTCCCGTTCACGACGAAAACGCCCTGGACCTCGTCTTTGTTCGGATCGCCTGGGATAGGCGGCGGAGGGGCTGCCAATGTGACTCCCGAACTTCCCTGCCCCTTCGCATTCTTGGCGGCTGCTTCCAGATCCTTGCGCGTGCGCACCGCGAGTGCTTGGATTGGAATTGCGATCACGCTTTTCTTTTCCGCGGTCTTGATTTTTGCCGTGGTTGAAAGCCCGTTCCGCAAATTCTCCGGCGGGTTATCAAGTTTCACGACCACTTTAAAATCCTTGGCCTCCTGCGTGCCCGTGGTGGATTGGGTCGTGGCCAAACCGGAAGTGCGCAACGTCGCCTGCGAACCAATCTCCGTTACCTTGCCGGTGAACACTTTTCCCGGAAGTGCGTCAACAGTGACGTCGGCCTCTTGTCCGAGCCTCACGTTAACGATGTCGGTCTCGTCGACTTTGACTTCCGCGGTCACCACGGACATATCCGAAATTGTCATTAAGAAACTGCCGTTTGTGTTCGTAATGCCGGGCACCACATAGGCGCCCGGGGCAACGTCTTCGGGCAAGTAGCTTACGATTCCGCTGATGGGCGACGTATATGTAGTCTTAGACAGCACATCCTTCGTGTGCGTCAGCACCGCCTCGCCTTGGATCACCTGCGAACGCGTCTGCTCCATCTGCGCCTTCGAGGTCAGCACGTGGGCCCTTGCAGATTCCACCGCCGCAGCTGCGGCGTCATATGTGGTCTTGCGCTGGTCAAAATCCTGTTTAGGGATCAAGCCATCTTTGTAAAGTCCTTGACCGCGTTCCCAATCGAGCCTAGCCTTTTCCATGTTTGCTTGTTGTGACAGAAGGTCGGCTTGAGCGGCTGTGTAGCTCGCTTCGGCAGCTCGCACGGCGTCTTCCGTGGAACGGATGGAAGCCGCTTGCGCCTGCACATCGGCGTTCGCTTGAACGTTGTCCTGGAGCAGCAATTTGTCGCCCTTCTTGACGTGGTCGCCCTCTTTGACGAGGATGGCCGTGATTCTGCCGAATCCTTGTGCCGTCACGTTTGTATAAGTGGTAGGTTTGATTTCCCCAGACGCGGTCACTAGCGACACCAAGTCGTCCTGCTTCGCGACCTTGGCCGTCTGAACCGTCACCACACCTTTGTTGGCCTGATTGACGCTGAACACCACAATGCCCAGAAGTACGGCAGCGACGATCGCGCCAATGGTTACCTTTTTCCACGTCTTCATGTCATTCCTCTTTAAATCACCCCGGAAGGGTCTCTCAGAATGTCACCGGAAAAGCCCAGCCCAGCAGGGACACAATCGCGCTGTTTTCTATCCTGTCCTCTACAGTACATACGCCCTAGTGGGTCGAAATGTTTCGCCAGAGGATGCTGCGCACAAACGGTTTAGGCGCCTGCGGGGGCCTCTTTCAAGCCGGCCAACGGAGCAACTCAGTCAAATTTCCGCCAGTGAGGCCGGAATCTCCCTTATATTCTAGATTCAAAGCCACCTAAATGAAAGAATTCCTCGCATGGCCTGCCGGATTCCAGCGCAAAAAACCGACCTCTTACCTAAGACGTTGGCCTGCTCAATTTGTTACGTCTGGAGGGGCATTCCTCCCCGCATTTTCGCCGCCTGCCGCTATGGTTTGATGCTATACTTTCGCTAACCGTAGGGAGTTCATCTCCGAGTTCACAGCCGGAGAGACACTTGGAAGTAGACGCCGGAGAGGTGGCCGAGAGGCTGAAGGCGGCGGTTTGCTAAACCCGCCTGCCCTGTTTGCACTCGCCGATTTTCACGTCTTTTCAGTAATTTAACTTGCTCTGAGTTGCACCCAGATGGCCTCATTTGCAGGTTATAGTGCACCAAGAGTGCACCAAGAAAACGGCATGCTTGAGCTTGGCCGCGCCGCGCGCCTGGTCGAGCGGGTGATTTTTTTGGGCGCGATGGCGGGCTTCTTTTACTACGGCGGCTTGCCGCTGGGATCGCTGGAAAAGGTAGGCGGTTTAACCGATCATATATTTGACGAGATGATACCCCGCGCTACCGGCCTCATTTGAACGAAGTCTGGCCCAACATCCGGTCTGGCAAACGTCAAAGCGAGTTCCTAGGGATCGTTCTTGCGTTTTGTGAGTACATTGGCATGTTTTCGGCTCCTCCGGATGACTGTTGCCTCGCGTATTATCCGCCAACCATTCCGAGCATGAGCCGCGTTGAGAACCAGTGCAGCCAGTTCTTCCATCTGGTTACGGGGAAAAGAGAACGCACCCTCGGGCATTTGCCCGGCAAATGAGATCCGCGATCTGCGCCCGCCGTGCGGCACGACGCGGGAATAGGCCTCGCACGCAAACGCAAATAGCTCGTAGTGTCGAAACTCAATGTCTACAAATCTTTCCTTGTGCCGCCTTACGTGCAAGGCGTAATGACGGGGCTTGAGATAGTGAAGTAGATGCGCCGCTTCGTGGACGACGACGTCGCTGTAAGGGTATTTAGTTTGGTAGGAGGACCACCGCACGTGCGCGAAGTTGCACGCGACGCCGTCGTACGGCATCTTGATTCTCTCTGGTTTGAGACCGTAATCGTCGAAACAAACCCAAAGAATCCGCCACCCAGTCGTATCTCCCCCGACGTAGCCGCTCGACAATTCGGTGTCCAACGCTGCTGCGGCTCCTTGAAAATTCAGCACGAACGTCCGCGCGGTGAGTTCGCGGAGCGCGACCTCCTGCCAGTCGCTCTGCACGAGTCCCATCACCATTGGTTCAAGACGGCGCTGAATCTCTTCCGAGGCCACCTTGGGCTTCAAACGGGCTTCTGCTGGAAGCAGTTCGCCCAGATGACAGAACAGGGCCCGCAGCGCGGTTTTAACCGCTCGGCTGTAAACTTCGTCCTCCTTGAACTGGCCAGAACTAAAAAGACCAGACCCGGCTCCGTCCCAAGTCCTGTCACCCGTGCGCAGGAACCGTTCAACAACGGACGCGGACAAGCCGTGCTCCGCTGCCTCGCGGGCCGCTTCTCGAATGCACTGATTTACCCTCGCGAATTTGTCGTGTTTCGGCGTCAAGTCAACCATCGGGTTTATATCAGCCTACCAGCCCGGAGAACAAGGTAATAGACTGCGTGAGAGACACCCCGCAGGTTGGAAGAGGGGGACAATGGCCCGCAAACAAATTGATCGGGACAAGCTCCGGGCTGCAATTCGCCGGGAGGGCAATGAATGCATTTTCCACATGCTGGATGTTGCCATTGAGCTTATACCCCAGGCCAAACTGCGAAAGCTGATCGCAGGGTACCTGAATCCAGCCGAGCTCTACGCGGATGGCGAACGGAAAGAGGAACTGCTGGCGGCAGTCCAAGCATTCGAGAAGGCGAGCTTGGCCGGAAAGTACTATCAGGCCTTTGCGGTCAATTCTAAAAACTTCATGGATACCTCCAACGGCACGCTCGCTTGGATGGCCGATTGCCACCGCCTTCTCGATCGGTGCATAACTCAGGCGAAGAGAAAAGAAGGTCTGGCCACCGTGTGCCGGGCTTTCGAGATCATTTTCAGCCTTCTTGACCGGATAGACGCAGGCAATGACGACATCCTTTTCTTCGCTGACGAAGGTGGCTCATGGGCGCTTGGAATCGACTGGGAGAAGGTGCTGCCAGCGTGGTTCAGGATTTTTTCCGCGACGGCCGATCCCGGCGAGTACGCGCAACGAGTTGACGCGATCCTGAAAAAGCATTATGAGTACGGACGAGGCAAGATGCTGTCGGTTGCGCGGGGAATTGCGACCCCGGCAGAACGCCAAGTCCTGCCAAGATCGTGACGTCGTCAGGAGCTAATTTAACCAGGGATCCGATGAGCGAATATCAAAACTTCGGATTTTCGGCAATCAACGAGCCATTCTGATTTTTTGAGAGGCAAGAGAAGGCGGGCATGTGATGTCCACAAACAAATCAAGTAAGAAAGGGACCGTTACGACGGCGGCGCGGAACGGCAGGACGGTGGCCAGCAGCGTGTTGAATCGGTTGGCACCCGGCGAAGTTGCAAGCGTCCTACAGATCCTGTTAGACAGGCACCCGAATCTCACGCGGGAGGCGCAGGAAATTGCAGCCGGGTTAGTTTCCTCTGCATCGGTCGAAGACATCGCGGATGACGTGTGTAACAGTGTTACCAGCCTAGATATGGATGATCTCCACGGACGCGCCGGGAAGCACTCCTGGGGATACGTGGAACCGGCGCAAGCCGCCCAGGACCTGTTGGAGGAGGCCGTCGCCGGTCATCTCGATGACATGAAACGGCGAATGCATCTCGGCCTCGATGCGGGTGCCGAATCCGTCTGCGCCGGGATAGTTCTCGGGTTATTTCGTGCCAGCCGACAAAAGTCTGGCGGCATCCTCGAGTGGGCTCCGGATTTTCCCGCCGAGCACGCTGGTTTTGTGATCGAGGAATACCTTGCTGCATATCCTAAAAGTAAGCGTCGCAACGTCGGCGACCGCCTGTCGGCAATTCTGGCAACGTCTGTGTCCGAGTGGTCCGATATGATTTTCAGGATTACCAAGCGGTCTCCGCAGCGATAGCTACCTCGCCATGTTGACACCTGGTTGAAGGGGGATTGGTGCACGTCCAGCGCCCAATGCTGCAACCGTTGGTGTGGCTTTCGGCGTCGGTGCTGCTTGCCTCTCCACAACTTGTACTGTAGGACCTGGGCGGATTGCTGCAGTGGCTCGTGCTTGGGAAACCGCTGCCTGTAGGTCCAGTGGTTAGAACTGAGGGGCCCGCGCTCCTCGGGATGGCAGGGCAGCGTCGGGCATCTTGTACCGGGTTATGCAACTATGCATACCGAAAACTTTCGAAAACTTCATTCGGCGTTAATTCAACGCAATGCAACATTGTTACATCCTGAGCGACTCGGAGGCCTTCACCACCGATACGATCGAGCCGCCTAGTCCGGATCGACTTTCCGCCGATCCTTTATACATATTTGCGCTCCACGTGCACTCGGGTTCGTGCCCTCTAGCTCTAGAGTCTGGATGCTGTATCGTGGCGATAATCGTATTCAAGTCTGCTCTACCAACCACCCCGTCTTGGGTGTCGGGCTGAAGTTTTGGCGAAGCACAGGGGAAGAAATATGACGAGAAAATTATTTTTTTCGAGTGGGACAAATCGCATTTCCGCGAGGTATTAGTACTTAAAGGAGTATGCTAAACCGCCTCAAAGTCTTTCGGTGTGTTCCCTATCACCTGCCTACCCTGAGCTTCGAAGGGTCGCCTACTCCGCCGATCACCTATCTTGTCCCTTGCCCCGACCTCCCGGTCGGCCCTTGTGCTAAAATGACGAGAGGAGATTCGGGATGGCAGCACTTGACTGGTCGCAGTGTCCCACTGTCGAAAGCGTGCCCGGAAAGGTCAGCGGTGCATGGGTTTTCCGGGGCACGCGCATGCCCGTCGTCACTGTCTTCGCGGGTTTGGAAGAGGGAATGACGATCAAGGAGCTGGTGGAGACGTACGACGGACTCACACGCGAACACGTCGAGGCCGTCCTCGAGTTCGCCGCTCGCAGTCTGGAGACTCCGGCACCGGCCCGGTAATGCGTGTCCTATTCGATCAAGGAACCCCTGTACAAATTCGTCTGTCGCTACAAGAACATACCGTCAAAACAGCAAGAGAGGCAGGATGGAGTACCTTGGCCAACGGTGATCTCTTGCGTGCAGCGGAAGAAGCTGGGTTTGGCGTGCTGCTCACCACCGATAAAAATATGCGCTATCAGCAGAACTTCGCCAACCGCAGAATAGCGGTTGTCGTGCTTGGCAACGGTCTGTGGCCGTTCGTAAAGCCGATGTTGCCGCAGGTCGCTGCCGCGGTGAACGCCGCGAGGCCGGGCAGCTATACGGAAGTCGAGATTCCAAGCCGATAGAATTCGCTATACGCGCCGTTTATTCCCGGTTTTTCTTTCCGCCTACTCGTTGCCCCATGCCCTCCCCTTCTCTTACCGGCCCACGCGCGATTACTTATGTCGTCGCTCTTGCTGCGATCACAAACCAGGCTTTCGCAATTATTTTTTCATAACATTGACACAAATCCGCGTTCTCAAGAAATGGGCGGAAACCACCCCTTGCACACTCCATAAGAGACATCCTGGGGCTCGCTGTTCAAATCCGTTTCGGGGAATACCGCCGATCTTGGGACTCGTGCGTTGGGACCAACGGCGCCGGTTTTCCCAACCGCTGAGTGCAAAGTTCAGTCGGAGCCGGGATTGATTTCGCAGGACTTACGCTGCCAACTTTCTCGCGAAGCACACACTTTCGCAGTTATAGTGCACCAAAAGCATACCAAGCAAATTTTGAGAACTGTGCTAAGCTATTGAAAACACGCCGCGGAGAGGTGGCAGAGCGGCTGAATGCGGCGGTTTGCTAATTTTCCCTGCCCTGTTCGTACACACCACGCTTCATTTGTTTTGAATGATTTAGACTGCTCTCAGTTGCACAGAAGCACCCCATTTGCAGAGTCTTGTGCACCAAGTGTGCACCAAATAGCCTTCCGAAAGAGAGCCCCGAGCAGCGCTACAACTGACTACTTCCATGATAGCCCGTGATCCGTGCATGATAGATACTGAGCGCGGAGCGAACTTCCCATTCCCAATCCCAATCCGCCCAAACCTCCCATAACCCCGTTTCTGGATAGTTTCCGATCAACGGACATCTGGCCGCGGTGAGGTCCCAGTTAGTCGTCCAAAGTTCGTCACAGGAAACTCGATATAACTGTGTTTAACAATCTAACACTTAGTTCGATATAATTCGGCCATTACCGTTAAGACTAAGGGGCAGCGCGCAACGGTTCTATCCCGCGCGCCTTCGGGAGACGACCGATAGGGTCCCTGGCTTCGGACGGAGTTCCGATCCTAAACAAGGGTGTTTTGATCTACGAGTCTCTGTGGAAAACGGAACAAACAAACACGGGGCATCTGAGTCCGCCACTGGTTACCTTTACCAGTGCCGATACGCACTCTTCGCCAGCTTGAAAGAGATGGCCAGCAATCCGGACCTGGAAATCTCAATCGAGAAGTTCGACGACATCGCCTTTGAAAAAAACGGCGATCCTGTCGCATTGATTCAGACCAAGCACCACATCAACGGAATTGGAAACTTGACTGACGCTAGTGGCGACCTTTGGAAGACGCTAGGAATTTGGGCCGGCCTTGCCTCCAAAGACCCAGAAACACCGTTTCGAGCAAGGCTCATGTTGCTCACTACTGGGCAAGCGCCGAGCGGTAGTGCAGCAAGTTTCTTGCGGGCGCGCGACCGCGATGCGGACAAAGCTCACTCACAGTTGCTTAATGCTGCTAGCACCTCCACAAGCGCTTCAAATAAGCATTTCTACAGAGCATTTCGCGATCTTCCCGAGACGACGCGGAAGAGCCTGCTAAAGACAATCACCGTTATTGATGTCTCCGCGAACATTCTCGATGTCAGAGAGGATATTTGCGACCAGCTGCGGTTCGCCGTACCACGGGAGAAGGTAGATATTCTCGTCGAGCGGCTCGAAGGATGGTGGTTTACGATGGTCATCAGAGCTATGAGTGGCCCCGGAGGGGCCATTCCGCTCACAGCCATCGAAAATAAAATTGATGAGCTTCGGGAAAGCTTCAAGCGCGACGCACTTCCTATCGACTTCGCGGACAAAACACCGCCCGCAGCGGTCGTCGCGGCTCTGGACAAGCGCCCGTTCGTGCACCAACTACGACTTATCAGTATTGGTGACCGACGCGTCGAGTTCGCGATCCGCGATTACTATCGGGCCTCCGAGCAGCGCTCGAAATGGGCACGAGAGGATTTGTTAATTGATGGCGAGCTAGAAGTTTATGAACGCCATCTTGTCGAAGCGTGGGAACCTCGCTTCGAGGGAATGAAAGACGAACTAGAATCCGGCTGTCCCCCACCTGCCAAAATCGACGCCGGTCAGAAGCTCTATACTTGGGTTGAGACCGAGGCAGATTTTCCGTTGCGGACGGTGAAAGAACGATTCCTCTGCCACGGTAGTTTTCATATCCTGGCGAACCAATGCAAGGTTGGATGGCATCCGGACTTCTCAAACCACATTCAATCTGAACCACCAGACGTAAAGTGAGGCTCTACCCGATGTTGGCTTGGGACAAACGCGCCGTTGAAGAAGCAAACCTCTTCAACCCTGCTTTTTGCGGCGCTCTTATTGTCAAGGCGGTTGAAGATTTCGGGAAGAAGGCTACTCACGGCTTCTCCTTTCCTCTTACCTTTCTTGTGCTACCCATCGTGTTGCACCGCGGAACGCGCGAAGCGCTTCCAGGATCTACAGTTACATCGCTGCTCCCTTGGCTGCAGGAGAATCGTCATCAACTGGTTGATTTTCCGGACCGGGTCCGCCGTCTAAAATCGATCACGCAAGAAGCGATTATGTTTAGCATTAGTCATGATGTTCTCGTGGTTGCCTCAGACGGCAGCCTACAGATCGGGCGGACAAAGATTCCTGTGACTGAAAGATCGACGGAGTCATTTACAAGGGAAACACGCGAGTGCATTGACCGCGCCCGATTCCTCGGACGATGGCTTGCCACTGCAGGAACCACTGCTACGATTATGGCGAGCTGGGGAGTTGCACCTTGAGTTTCCAGATTGCGAAATTGATCCTGTACAGCACTAAGGGGCAGATCCGAGAATTAGTCTTCCGCATCGGTGCCCTGAATATCCTCACAGGGGCCTCGAAGACCGGCAAATCGGCAATCATCGACATCATCGATTACTGCACGGGTCGCGGTGAATGTTATGTCGCCGATGGTGTGATTCGGAAGCATGTCGCTTGGTACGGCGTTGTTTTTGATCTTGGTAACGGGCAGATTTTGGTTGCACGGAAGAACCCAGGTCCGGGTGAGAAATCTAGTCCAGACATTTACCTTGAGCGAGGGAACAACATTGCACTGCCCGTGCTCGATGCACTGCATAAGAACACCACAGTGGAGGCCCTCGAGAAGTTTTTGGCGGCGGCTCTTGGCATTAGCGAGAATGAGCATCGCCCACCAGAAGGTCAAACCCGTCCACCCCTAGAAGCAAACTTCCGCCATGCGTTGATATTTTCGATCCAGGACCAAGACGACATCGACAGCAAGAAGATTCTATTTCACCGTCAGGCAGATAACTGGGTTGCCCAAGCAATTAAAGACACGTTTCCTTATTTTCTGGGCGCAATCGATGAGGACCATCTTCTGAAACAAGCACAACTTGATGCTGCTCGACGCCAACTTCGCCAGCTTGAGCGTCAGCTCCGAGACGCGCAGAGCATCGACTCCGATGACTTTCCACGCGCACGGGCATTGTTCGATGAAGCGAAACAGTTTGGCCTCGTTAACGAGCGCCTTGCCCCAACGACCTATGAAATCGTGATTGGCGCCTTGCGCGAAGCAGCGCGAGACGATTACGTTCGTAATGAGATGGTTGTGAGTGATGGCGAAGACATACTTGCAAATCTGCGCAATGAACGCCATCAACTGCGCGTCGAATTAGAGCGCGTCAAGACGGAGATTCGGTCGACTCGCCTTTTTAGCTCAGAGAGTAACGGATACGAAAGGGAAGCGCGAGAACAGCACGCACGCTTGAGCGCAGTTGGCCTCATCAAGAACGGTGACCATGACGGCCGCCAATGTCCGTTGTGCGAAAGCATACTCCGGACTCCTGTTCCCGCTGTTGCACAAGTGGCGCGCTCATTGCGCGAGGTGAGCAATCAACTGCAGGCGGTAGAGATGGAAAATCCTCGTCTACAAACGCGCCTCATTGCGTTACAGAGAGAGGAAGAACTTCTCGGAACCAAACTCCGAGACAACCAGCAGCGCATGAATGAACGCCTGCGAGAGAATGAGATTCTTAAAGTCCAACAAGACAATTTCATACTTCAGGCACGGACCATCGGCAAGATTGCACAATATCTAGATACGGCCTCGAACGCTCAGGATGATTCAGCCGCAAATCAAGCTGTTGAGACGGCGCGTTCGCGAGTCGCGATTCTCGAGCAGACCCTGAATGTCGAAAATGCTCAGGAGAAGGTCGATACCTATCTGAATATCATTGGTCGGTATATGTCTACTTATTCGAGTGAACTTGACCTTGAACACAGAGGAAATCAGCTCCGGCTCGACATCAGAAACCTCACGGTAATTGCCGATACCCTCGATGGTCCTGTCCCGTTGTACCGAATGGGCAGCGGTGAGAACTGGGTCGGCTATCACGTCCTCGCCCACCTTGGCCTACACAAGTGGTTCCGCCAAAAACAACGCCCGGTTCCAAGTTTTCTGATTTTCGATCAACCATCCCAGGCTCATTACCCGCCTGAACGAGACGCTGAAGGCTCGATCAATGCTCTGAAAGACGAGGACAAGACTGCTGTATTACAGCTCTTCAAGCTGATATCCACGGCAGCTCAAGAACTTGCGCCCGGCCTACAGATCATCGTGATGGACCACGCTGACCTGAAAGATTCATGGTTTGAGGCCGCCGTTGTTGAGCGCTGGCGCGGTGGAATGAAGCTTATTCCGTCCGACTGGATAAGCTCGCAATAGAAGTCCACCCTTCTGCTGACTCGTTAACTCCTTCACGCTTGGAGGGCCGTCCCGCGCTCCGAAGTCATTTTGCCATCTGGGCGCGTTCGCTCTGCGTTTTGCCGCAGTTCTGCGAAGCGAGTCAGAAGTCCCGTTGGAGGAAATGTGCTGTTGCCAACTGTACGTCCACTGACGTGCTAGTCGGGTTAGCAGCAGGGCTTGCCCCTGCTTGCCTCCCATCCCTCACGCGCAATCAGCGGCAACAATGCTAAGGCAGCAACGGGGTCTGCCCAACTCACGTTCCAGACCGCATTGATGCCGAGACCCGCCAGGGCAATCAGCGCCAGATACCCACAGACGGAGGACTCGGCTGCATCAGCCTTCAACGCGGCGCTGGCTGTCGCAATTGAGAGTTGGCGCTTCCTCCTGCAAGCCAAGGCATGACCATTGCCGCAAGGATGAGCACCACTATCCCGATGGGACTGGGCCGGGCCTCGACATGGCCTAATAATGTCAGGATAGAAGCGATGGCAACAAACGCTGCGAGAACAAAGAGCAAACCGCCCGCGATTCTGGCAGCTCGCTGCTCCGCATGGTCTCCGCGAGATGGTGAATAGAAGCGCCAGAGCACGACTGCTGCAGAGAGAAGCTCGACCGCGCTGTCGCCACCAAAACCAAGAAGGGCTGGACTGCGGGCAGCCCAAGCCGCGCCCAACGACACCAACGCTTCCACACTCATCCAGATGAGCGTTAGCGTTTGAATCCAAATTACGCGCTGAAGCACTTCCGGTGCGATGGTCTTCGCTTCCGCAGACATATTGATATTATGACACGCAAAAATCTTGCAAACTCCCGCGAAGTCCGGTTCGATACCAAGAGGACTCCGTCAAACGTCTTCCAGGCCTAGATTGTCATTCACTGCGTTTCGCAGTTTCTGTTTGCATCCTAAGTAATGCTCGGTCGTCTGAACGGATGCATGGCCAAGCAAAAACTGAATCTGCTCAAGTTCGCCACCTGCCAAGTGGCAGAGCCGCGCGCAGGTACGCCGTAAGTCATGCGGAGCGAGATTCCTGATGCCGGCACGTTTTGCAGCCGCTTTGACTATGTGCCAGATAGCTTTCGGTGTAAGGCTTCCGGCCCATATTTTTCCTAGCCTGCCAACTCGCCGGAAGAGCGCACCGGTGGTGATGCTACCTGAATCGATCCAATCATCGAGAACGCGCTTCACCCACGCCGGAACTGGCACGGTGCGTATGTGTTTTCCCTTGCCAATCAGGTCGGCAATCACCCAGTGGTCCTCACGGACCTGAAAATCTTCCAGTCCGAGTCCAACCAGTTCGGCGCGTCGCAGACCGCAGCCGATCAACAACGCCAAGATCGCTCGATCACGTTTGCCTCTCAAGGTGTCTCCTTGCGGTTTCGCGAGCAAGGTTTTGGACTGTTCGACGGTCAGCCAGTTTCCGATCCGAGTGCCCAAGCGTTTTGCACCTTTAACGCGACCGATTCCAGCTGCCAATTCCGGACTCAGGAGTCCCGTATCAGCTGCCTCATGCGCCAGTCGTCTGACAGCCGCTAAGCGCACGTTGATTGTCGAGGGCGCCAGGTTCTTTTGTTCGAGAAAGAATCGATAACGAAGGACAACACTGCGGTTTAAGGCCAAGCGCGGCTCAGAACAATACCAACCAATGAATTCGTCGATGGCATGCCGATACGACTCTTGGGAGCTGGCCGCTGCGAGCGAGTTCAAAACTGCGTTCTTTGACTGTTCCAAGTCGGGCAGCCGAAGTATTGTTTTCGCCCTCAAGCGTATGCTTGTCTTTTTCCGATATCCCATACTGGCGGCCTCCCGCGCCGCGTTCAGTATGGTCATCCACCGAGAAGGATTAAGGACGCTAACCACGTTTCTTGACAGTTTCCGGATTGCCGGCCATCTGGCGAAAATCTGAGAATAGCCTTTCACAATCTTGTTTCAGGACAATTGCTGCGTTGCGTCAATTTGTCGACGCCTTGATTCACCACATCATGGAAACGATCCCCGGGTTGATGCATCGATGGAAGCAAGCGGCGATTGTCACCTGCTATCCGCGCTACTTCATCTTAGGATCGCACTCTACCTCGAGACTAACGATCAGACGGAGCAGCGCAGAGGATGAGACTCAGCCGTGGAGGGCTGAACAATGAGGTGCGCGTGCGCGCTGGATTTTGGTCTCCCAGAGCTCACGAATACCTTAGGGCGACAACGGGATCGAGACGCGCGGCGCGGCGGGCGGGGATGTAGCAGGCGGCGAGGGCGACGAGACTCAACAGCAGGGCGACTCCCAGAAATATGATCGGATCTGTGGCGCTGACTCCGAAAAGCAAACTAGTGAGCAAGCGTGAGAGCGCCAGGGACGCGAGCGTGCCTAGGAGGATGCCGATGCCAACGAGCTTTGCCCCCTGACGGATGACCAGACGCGAAACATCGGTCGCTTGTGCGCCGAGCGCCATGCGAATGCCCATTTCATTCGTGCGCTGTGCAACGGAATAGCTGATCACGCCGTACAGTCCCATGGCAGCCAAAAGCAGTGCCGCACTTCCCAATAGACTGAGCAGTTCGGCGGAAATTCTCTGACCGAACAGAGAGGCAGCGATGCTGTTGTTGAGGGAAGAGGCGTCAAAAACGGGAACCGAGGGATCGACATTTTGGGCTTCGCGGCGCAAGGTAGCGAGCGCGGAATCGATGGGAGCCGTGGTGCGAACGAAAAACACCAGCCCCATTTCCGGGCGGTAGATCTGACGAATGGGGACGTAGAAATAGGGAGCGGGTGGTTCGGTGAGCCGGAAGACCTTGGTGTCCTGGACGACACCCACGATGGTGAACCATTTTCCCCAGCCTTGAACTCGGCGACCGAGGGAGATTCCAGTTGGAATGAAGTGTCGCACGAACTCCTCATTCACGATCATCACGGGCTGCGCGCTCGCATCATCATGCAAATTGAAATCGCGCCCCTGAAGAATGGGAATTTTCATCAGGTCGAAATAGCCCGGCGCCGTGAGGGAGCGGTAGATCTTCATGTTCTCACCTGGGGACGCGACGTAACCTTGAATTTGCAAATCCTCCCAGGAACCACCGGAAACGCTGAGAGGGACGTAGTCTGTATAAGCGACCGCAGAAACACCTGGCTGCCGTTCGAGTTGTTCGCGGAAGCGAAGGCAATACGAGTCGGCGTGCTGCGCGTCATAGCTTGCTGCAGACAGGTCCAGGCGGGCGATTTCGACATGATCGGGGTCGAAGCCCGTGCGGACTTCGCTGACGTTGCGAAAACTTTTCACCAGAAGACCGGCGGCGATAAGCGCCACGACGGCCAGGGCCATTTCAGACGTCACGAAGAATCCCAGCAGACGCGGGGAACGAGCACTTGTTCCGCCGCGGCCGCGTTCCTTGAGGGCCTCGTCAACCTTTCCGACGGAGGCGTGTACAGCCGGTGCCATACCGGCCAGCAGAGCTGCTAGCGCCGCTACCGAGATCATGAAGAGGAGCACTCCGCCATCGATGGGCGCGCTTGCCAGCGTCGGAGAAGCAGAATGAGGAAGCAAATATCCAAAGGAGCTGCTGAGCGGAACGGCGAGAAAGAGCCCAGCGAGCGCACCAGCCAGGGCGATAAGGAGAGATTCCGTGAGGAGCTGGCGAATGAGGCGAGAGCGCGGTGCGCCTAAAGCGAGACGGATGCTAAATTCCTTTTGCCGAGTGGTGGCGCGAGCCAGCAACAGATTCGCGACATTGGCGCAGACAATGAGAAGAAGAACCCCCGAAGCAGCCATCAAAATGCTCAAGGGGCCGAGCAGGGAATCTTGAATTCCGTAGTGAGATTTCCATAGCGGGAGAAGAGTTGCGCTCATACCCTCGTTTGTGTCGGCATCCGCGTGCGCCATATCGATAGCGTGGGATTGCACTTCGGCGCGGGCCTGAGAGAGCGTCACTCCAGAGGCAAGGCGCACGAGAACGCGGAAGGTGCGCCATTTCCGGTCAACGAGCGTCTGATCGCCTGTGGACGCCAATTGGCCGTACATGGTCGCTGGGACCCACATTTGGAAGGAAAGACCAGCCATGGAGCCGGAAAACGTTGCAGGCGCAACACCGATGATGGTGTACGGAAACCGGCCGATTCGCAGTGTTGTGCCAATAGCCCGTGGGTCGGAGTGAAGATGGCTGGCCCAATAGGAATGCCCGATGACCACCAAGGGGTGTGCGTTTTGCTCGTGATCGACTTCCTCCCTCGAAAAGAATCTGCCTATCTCCGGCTTGAGCTGCAACAAATCGAAGAAGTCTCCGGAAACGGCCTCGCCCCAAACTCGTTCGAACGAGTCCTCATTTCCAACGGCAAGATCCATTGGCTTGGTTACAGACATTTTCTCCGAGAGTTTGCAGCCGTCGCGGAGATCCCGAAAGTCAAGATAGGAGCTGGGGAGCCACTCGCCATTGGGGGCCAATGTTTCGAGAGCCGCGACGCGTTCGGGGTTGGCGACGCCTGGAAGAGGGTTGAGTAGAACGGAACGGACCCAACTAAAGATGGTGGTGCTGGCGCCGATACCCAGGGCAAGCGTGATAACGGCTATGGCCGTGAATCCGGGACTTTTGCGAAACAGGCGAAACGCAAAACGGAGGTCCTGGAGCAGGGTATCAAGCCACGGCAGAGCTCGTACGTCGCGATGCGCCTCGCGCAGTTGCTCCACCCCTCCCAACTCAATCCGGGCTAGGCGCTGGGCTTCTTCCTGCGAAGCGCCCTTGCGGATGTGCTCCTCCGCCAGGAGTTGGATGTGCGCTTCGAGTTCCATGCGAAGGTCCCGATCCAATTCATTCGATTGAAAAACGGCCCGAATCCGGCCAGCCATTCTATGAAGGGATCCGAACATGGCTATCTAGTTCCACTCAACTGCAATAAACGGCCGATGGTGCCCGACAACCGCTGCCAGTCTTCGGTCTCTTGAACGAGTTGTTTCTGGCCGGCCTTGGAGATCGAGTAAAATCTCGCTTTACGGTTGTTCTCGGATGTGCCCCATTCCGCCTTGATCCACTTCTTTTGCAAAAGGCGAACCAGGCAGAGATATACGGTGCCCTGATTCACTTTCAGGGACTCTTCGCTGAGCTGTTCAATACGCCGCGCGATACCATACCCATGCAACGGGCCCATGGCCTGCAGCGCTTGCAGGACCATCAGGTCGAGCGTGCCTTGAAGGATCTCCGTCTTGTTTTCCACTTGAAGCTCTCCTGTGGGTTACATAGAGGAGTCTAGCTCTATTCCTGTTGGATGTAAAGAGGAGAAATTTAATTTCGATCTTGATCCGCCAAAGCGGTCCAGAAGTCCTAGTGTTGTATCGGAAGCGCGATGAAGCAAGGGCGTGCGGGAGCTTGGCGTGATTGCGCGCTTTCGATACAACGACTTGAAGGGAGCCGGCCGCGCGGCGGACGCGGGCCCCTATGCAAATTGAATGGAGTGGAGGGGTGGCGTGGAGGTGTGCTGGGGTGGTGCGGCGGAGCACGACAGCTGACACAATGGGTCGCAAAGTTGGCGATGACAAAAGAATGTTGTGAAGAGAGTGCCTGAAGGAGCGGGAGGAAGAAATTTGGTCGGCGATAAGTCAAGAAGCGACGGACCGTGCCGAAACACGCGAAGGATTCGAATTGGCCAGAGTCGTTTCATGCCGCAGCCGTGAGCACTGGTGGAGAACGAAGTTGGATTTCAGTAGCGGTGAGTCTTTCGACGACCATCATCGGCCCACCACACTTGGGGCAGCGCCAGAGATCGCTCGCGTTGTTGGCGCCCGACCTGTCTTGTTCGGTCGGCGGAGTTACAGCTGGGCCGAGCAGCTGAAAGCAAAGTGGCAAGGTGGTGGCACGTTTGCGATTGGCCAGAAAGCCGAAGTTCCGGATGCGCACGAACCCTTGAGGGAGCAGATGCAACAGGAAGCGGCGCAAGAACTCATCGAGAGCTAGGGGCATGAGTTTCTGTTCGTTGTGGTGAGCAGAATCACGCCAACGAAACGTGACCTGGCCGTCAGAAAACGAGACCAGACGATGGTTGGAGATGGCCACGCGATGGGTATAGCGGCCCAGATAGTGGAGCACATGTTGTGGGCCGCCAAACGGTCGTTTGGAGTAGACCACCCAGTCCTTTCGGAACAGCAGCCTCAGCCACGAGGAGAACGTCTTTGGCTGAGCCAGGGGCGCCAGATCTCCATGGAATTGCAATTGGCCGTCGCGAAAGGCGCTCTTGAGAGCCGCAACAAACTTGCCACGAAAGACGCGACTGAGCACCTTGACGGGAAGAAAGAAGGCGTAGCGAGTTTTGATCCAGTGCGTGTGATCAGCGGAGAGTCCGCCGGCAGGAACCACGCAATGGACATGCGGGTGAAGCCCCAGTTTCTGATTCCAGGTGTGCAGCACGCTAAAGAAGCCGATCTCCGCACCGAGGTGTCGCGGATCGCGAGCGACTTCGAGAAGGGTTTCCGCACTGGCGCGAAACAGGAGATCGTAGATGACCTTCTTGTTCTGCAAGGCCAGTGGTGGCAACTCGCGAGGCAGCGTGAAGACCACATGGACGTAGCGTGTCGGGAGTAGCTCCTGACGACGCGCTGCGAGCCAGCGGTCGCGCGCCCCGGCTTGACACTTTGGACAGTGCCGATTGCGGCACGAGTTGTAGGAGATGGCGCGATGTCCGCAGCGAGTGCATTCATCGAGATGGCCGCCGAGCGCGGCAGTGCGACACCGCAAAATGGCCAGCAGCACTTTGACATGCTTCCAGGTGATCCACTTACGGCTTTGTTCGATGAACGCGTCTCCCGCGGCGCGGACCAGATCGGCCACCTCGAGCGGTGGCCGGTCCATCTACTCGTCCTGTGGTGACCTGTCTTCCAGCTTCAGCGAGTCCAGAGGACTGGCGGTCGCGTTCAAGTGACGCTCGGAGAGGTGCAGGTAGATGGTGGTCTCTTCGAGATCACTATGCCCCAACAGCATCTGGATGGTGCGCAGATCTGCGCCCGCTTCGAGGAGATGTGTGGCAAAGCAGTGGCGCAGCGTGTGCGGGTGAACGCCGTTCGGTAGACCGGCCCGCCGGGCAGCTCGTTTACAGGCATGGTAGATCACCTTGGGAGTGATGGGGCGATCGCTGGTATGGCTGCTCTTGCCAGGAAATAACCATACGCTGGGCTTTCGTCGCAACCGGCGCCAGTGTCGCCGGAGTTCGTCGAGCAAAGTTGGACTGAGCAGCACATCGCGGTCCTTGCGGCCTTTACCACCTTGGACGTGAATCACCATGCGCTGACTGTCGACGTCGCTAACTTTCAGACGCGCGAGTTCGGCACGCCGGAGTCCGGTGGCGTAGAGCGCCATCAGCAGAGTGCGATGCAAGGGAGGGCGAGCCGCATCGATGAGTCGCGCGACTTCTTCGTGACTGAGGATCGTGGGCAGGTGAATGGCCTTCTTCGGGTAGGGCGTCTCCGTGATGCTCCAGGCCTTCTTGAGCGTCTTAACGTAGAAAAAGCGTAGCGCTGCCAGGTGTTGCGCCACTGTGTTCGGTGAGAACTTCCGCTTCTGAAACAACTCGGCTTGATATTCACGAATGTGTCGAGGGCCTAAGCGATCGGGTGAACAGTTGAAGTGTCGAGAAAAATCTTCGACGGCGCGGATGTACGACTCTATGGTAGTCTCGGCATAATTACGACGCTGGAGTTCCTCCAGCATCATTTTTCTGAGATGGGTCACAGGGACACCTCCTTGTGACCCAAATTTATCTCAGACACCAGGCAACCACTGCTCCTTCACCTCACGCGAAGCGTCTGCCGCGCGGGCGGCTTCGTTCAAGTCCGGTTCGAGGAAACTCCGGTCTGGTGAATGCTGCTTGCGCTGTGATCTCCTCGAACTCCGTTTCTGGATAGTTTCCGGATTGCCGACTATCCGCGCGGAATGTCCTGTCTTGAGTCCTCGTTTAGGGTGTCGTATTCGGCCACAGGCTGCAGGATTTTAAGGATAATTAAAACTTCCGCAGCTAAGGTCATTCCTTAGAAAATCGCTTCTAGGCGACTTGAGCTGAGGGCTCCAGGGTCACTTTGAAGCCCAGGCCTTCGAGTCGTTTGGTTAAACGCCTGCGCAGGCCTTCTGGGTTCAGGCGATCGAAGTAGTCTGCGCCGAGGTCGCTGTAACAGGTTCCGTCTCGCAGAATGTAATAGGCAATGACCAGGAGCTTGTGGGCCACCGCGATGGTCGCGCGTTTCGATCCTCTTCGCGCTGCGAGCCGGCGATAGAGAGCCGACAAATAGTTGTTCTTCTTGGTCGAGACGGCCCAGGCCCCTTGGCATAGGCAGCGACGCAACCACAGGCTCCCTTTGCGGATCTTTCCGCTCTTGCGCTTGCCGGCGCTCTCGTGACTGCCCGGACAGAGTCCCGCCCAACTCGCCAGGTGCTGCGCATCGGGGAACTGTTTCATGCTCATCCCGATCTCGGCTAGCAACCCCCAGGCGGTCACACGGTCCACTCCAGGAATCGTGCACAGTCGCGCGACCTCACTCTGGAAAGGGCCTAGGCGCTCTGCGACCTCCTGCTCGATCCGCTGCATCTTGGACTGCACAAAGTAGAGATGGTCCAGCAGCTCGCGCAGCAGAAATCGATGATGTGGAGTAACGCGTCCTTGCAAGGCCTGCTGTAACTCCGGAATCTTGTTGCGCAGCAGCCCCCGCGACATCTCCGCCAAGCGGTGGCTGTCCTGCTCGCCTTGGATGATCGCTTCCAGCATCGCCCGGCCCGAGGCTCCCAACGTGTCCGTGGCTACCGAAGCCAGCTTGATATTGGCATCTTCCAACACCTTCTGGATCCGGTTGGCGATGCGGTTAACCTCCTGTGCCAGGCTCGCCCGATACCGCGTCAGATCGCGTAGTTCACGGATCGGAGTCGGCGGCACAAAACTGGCTCGCAACAGCCCGTGTTGCAGCAGGTCCGCGATCCATTCGCTGTCTTTCTGATCCGTCTTGCGCCCTGGCACTGCTTTGATGTGCTGCGCATTCACCAACAGCACCTCAAACTGCCCTTCCAGAAGGTTCCACACCGGCTTCCAGTACACTCCCGTGGACTCCATCGCTACATGGGTTACTCCACAGGCGCGCAGCCAATCGCCCAACTCCAAGAGTTCTCGCGTAAACGTCCCGAACGCCCGCGTCTCTCGCCGTCGGCCAGAAGCCCACAGCACACACGCCGTTACACTCTTCTTGTGAACATCCAAACCGCAACAGACTTCATGTACAACTTGCATCGCCAAACTCCTTCCGCCGCCTAGCGGAGGACGTCAGCAAATTACCGAAATTCCTTAGCGTGCTCTCTGCCTTACGACAGAGGCAACAGTTCGTTGTGCCCATCGACGTCCAAGTCATATTCGTAGTCGGGCTCTAATCGCGCCAGAATGAATCGGCCTTCGTCCACTTGACGGTCGCTCCAAGATACCTCCTTCTCGAGATTATTTTCATGGTTCGTTGTGGTTCGAAGAACCATGACCTATTCGTAGCGCAGCGCGACCATCGGATCCACGCGGGTTGCCCGACTCGACGCCGGCAGCGTGGCCAGCAACGCGATTATCAGAAACAGTAGGGACGCGCCGAGGAACGAAACGGTGTCCACAAGGTGCACTCCATAGAGGACGGCGCGCAGCAGATACGACGCTCCAACCGCTAGAAGCATTCCTACAGCGAGCCCCGCGAGCACCGGCCGAGTGCTGTCCCGCATCATGAGGCCAAGGATGTCCCATTTCTGAGCGCCGATGGCCATGCGTATTCCGACTTCACGTGTACGGAGCACTGCGACGTAGCTAACCGTGCCGTAGATGCCCATCGCGGCCAGCACTAGCCCGAACAAGGCAACCGTGCATGCAACCGCGGCCGCAAACAGCGCGCCCAAAAATGGCGGTGTCTGCCGAAGCATATCCTGCAGCGTGGAAGTCGATACGACCAGGTCAGCATCCATCGAGGCGACGGCGTCGTCGATCGCACGACTCACCAGCATCGGGTCGGACTGCGTGCGCAGAAGGATGGGATAATCCTGAACGCGATCTTCGGGCAGCGGCAGATAAACCTGGGCCGCATCGCTTCCGTCCAACTGAACGCCGCGCGTATCGTTGGCCACGCCGATCACCTGCCAAGTCGGTCCATCGGGAAGAAGATCACCTTTGTTGTGAAACTGCTCGCCCGTGCCCAGACGCAAACTGCGTCCAATAGGGTTTGCTCCGGGCCAGAGTTGTCGGGCGGCAGATTCGCTCAGTACGACCGAGTGCTCACCCTTTTGCCTGTCATCAGCGAAGCCTTCGCCAAGCAGGATCGCAACGCCCAACGTTCTGAAGTAATTTGTCTGTATCCACGTGTAGTAGAGGACGCCTTGCTTATTCTTAGAGGTAGGATTTTCTCCGTTGAGTGATACAGCAGCCGCTCGCACGTTGCTGTCGTCCGGTGCGCGAGCCGTTGTGATGCTTATAACTCCGGGGAGGGCCGCAACTCGGCTTCGAAGTTCGCGGACGATGGCTACCTTCTGCTCGGCTGTGTATTTCGATTCTTCGGGGAATCGGAAATCAAGATCCACCACGCGTTTGCCGTCGTAGCCTGTCGGCATCCCCAACGTGTGCAGCGAACTGCGGATCAACATGCTTCCCGCGATCATCAAAACCAGACACACGGCAACCTGGGATGCGATGAGCAATTCGCGAAGACGCCGGCTGCGAACGCGAGCGCTTCCCGCCTTGCCCCTGACCGCGGAGAGAAGTGCCGAGCGGGAACTCTCAAGCGCCGGTGTGAGCCCGAACAAGAGGCCGGCGAACACCGAAATCGCCATTACGTAAGCGAAGATCTCAAAATCCGGCGCTACCTGGAGCACCAACGTGCCAGCTTCAACAGGAAGCGCCTGCCTGAACATGTTGGCACCGACCTTCAAGATGGCCCAGGTGCTGGGAAGCGCGATCATCCCCGCCAACAGTCCTTGCAGTGCGCTTTCCGTCAGCAGTTGCTGCACCAAGCGCATGCGGCTAGCCCCCATTGACAACCGCGTGCTCAGCTCGTCCTGGCGTGCGGTCGCTCGAGCTAATTGCAGACTGGCGACATTCGCGCATGCGATGACCAAAACCATAGTCACGGCGACCATGATGAGCAAAATCGTGAACCTGAGCCCAGGCGGCATTTTGCCGGGCAATGGCGAGCCCGGAGTTATGAGTGCGGCTGCGGGCTTGCTCCATTCGGAATTGACGTCGTGCAACGTGCGCAAGCGCGAGGCCACCAGATTGGTCTCCGCTTGCGCCTGTTGCGTCCTGACAGCAGGTGCGAGTCTGCCGAACAATCGCAAATGCAAGTCTTCGCGATCATGAAGAGCGTCTGCGTCAGGATGAATCATTGGCTCGAGACTGAGCGGCAGCCAAAAGTCCGGCGCTTCCAAGCCAGTCCCGACAAAATCATGAGGCGTCACCCCTATGATCGTGAAGGGTGCGGCATTCAAACGGATCGTTTTGCCGAGCACCGCAGGATCGCTGGCGAACCGCCGCTGCCAGTAGTTTTCGCTAATAAGAACCGCAGGCGAGGCAGCAAGCTCGCGAACGCCGATTGATTCAAACGTGATACCTCGTAGGGGCGCAACGCCCAGCACCGAAAAATAATTCTCGGAGACAATCTCCGTGTCGGCCAACTCGGCGCTCTTGAATCCTGGCGGTAACAGCCCCAAACGCCCAAAAAGAGAGCCCGCAGCGCTAGAGCGTCCGCTCAGAACGCTGCCGGCCTCGGTGAGTTTCAGGAGATCGTGCGAGCTTGCAATCAAACCGCTGAAAGAATGAAGTTGATCGCGATACACCTCATAGTCGGGGTAGCTAAACTCCGAAGCGTTGGCGTCGGACTGCAGCGTTAGCGCCAGGTTCACCATTTGACTGGGATCGCGCGCATCCAGAGGTCTCCGTACCAGGGCTTTGTAGGCTGTGAATGCGGCAGTGTTGATGCCGATGCCGAGCGCCAGTGCTAAAACCGAAACTGCGGTGAATGCCGCGTTACGGAAAAGCACCCGACCGCCGTAGCGAAGGTCCTGGAGCAAGTTTTCAACCAGGATCATCGATCGTCCTCTTCGGTGCTCGTGCATACGGCCCGCCAGAATCTAAGACGCTATCCCGCCACGATTATTACAAGTAGGCGAAGTGTTCGGGGAAGCGGCACTTCATCGAGAAAGCGAAACGCTCGTATGTCCCCGAACCCCGTTTCTGGACCTCAATTTGGGCTTGGTAATCGCATTTAGAGGCCAAGAACGTGATGAACGGGAGCAAACAGGAGCAAACGTTGGGGTCTAGGAGGTTAGGGGACAAGCATGACTGGAGCGCGCCAAAATGTCGCCTTCTGGCTGGTTGGATCCAATACGGTCACTTGGAAATCGTATTTGCCCACCGGAAGCTGATCCAGGGCGACGGTGAAGCTGAGGGGGATCGTTTTTAGCCGGTTATTTAGGCCGTCGACCACCTTCACCGGTTGCGTTTCGAAGGCCTTAGTTTGCGCGCTGTAGAAGCTCACAAACGCAACCAGCGGTTCAGTGTTTGGCGCAGTCTGCTCGTAGGCCTGGAGGTAAACATACATGGCTCGACTCTTGCTGAACACGCGAGTCACGCTGGGAATCAATTTCTGGTTGGTCACTACTAACGGATTGACAGTCTCCTCTTTATCCTTCTTTTTATCTGCGTTATAAAGCGCATCCTTAAGGTCGATGAGCTGGCTGCTTAGCACGACGGAGCTGATGGGGATTCGCTTCTCCTCTTTGTTCAGGTTGGGAATCACAAAGGTAGTTTGAAACGTCCCGATTCTTCCAGTTTCTGCATCCCGGGCAAGAAACTTGATCGTGTATTTTCCGGGGAGAAGGGTGAAGCCAGTGTCGTATTCAATTGGCCTTTTGGTTAGTTCTGCCGCAGTTGCGTCACTGAGCTTGATATTCACCTTGTCGCGCACGTTTGTAATCGTCATACTGCCGCCATAGTCATCCTTGATTTCTCCGATGAAATCAATGAGGGTGCGTTCGGCACCTCTGCGCTTGGCGATGGCGAGTTCCCGTCCTGGAATTTTTACAACAATAGGGACGAAGTATTCGGCCCGGTTCAACTGGAAATAATCGATTTCCATTGCGATGGTGAGTTCCGTAATCGGGTCGTCCAACATGAGCGCATCTTCAAGTTGTCGCTCCTTATCGGTAGCAGTGAATTTGCTGAATTGTTTGCCGGCGTAGTATCCGTGGCGATAATCGAGATTCGCGGCTAACTTCGTATCCAGTGAAATGTTAACGCGCCGGAATTTTCCGTCCTGGGCGGAGTTGCTCGTGTAATACCCGAGAATGTAGTAGCTCGAAACGGCTTGCTGGGCCTGCACGATCCCTTTCGTCAGGTCGTTATAATCGAGCAGAGCTTTTCCGCCAGTGTCGCCAGCCAGCGCGTAAAGCGTATCTTGCGACTGCTGGAAGTTGTTCGTCACAGCCAAGGCCGAAGCACCTGTGTACATCCCGCTGTTGCCCGGTGATCCTACGGTGGCGTCTCCAAGTGGGGCCTGCGCTACCAAACCGCGTGCGTCGATAGGCCAGAACGACACTCCGGCACGGATAGCTGTGTCGATGGTGGCATGGAGTTGCGCTTGGTTATTTAAAGCATTCAACCTCAGGCCGCTGGCGAAGTACACCAACGATTTCTTCTCGTTAAGTTGCCCTAGCATCTTGGCCGCTGTTTGCAGCGCAGCCAACTGGCGATCGGTATTGAAGATGTTAAACTCGCTGTCATCCTGACCGAAGGCAGACCCGACATCGGACGTACTTGCATCGTCTGCAGATTCTTCCCACCCTTGGTCCTCACCGACTACCATCGTTTCGATGATGCTCAATAGCCGATTACGGTCATCGGTGAAATCTTGAAGCACCTCGACCGCGCCGCCGGAATATCTCAGGATGGAAACGAGATCCGCCGAGGCCATCTGCGTCTGGATAAACTTCTGGGCCGCAACCAATGAGCGCAGTTGGTCACCGGGCGGCATGGCAGTCATGTCGAAGTACAAAGCCATGAGTCGGCGGTCTTTGTATCGGATATTTCCAGGTGCCTCAGGCGAAATGCGAGTCATCGCGAGCTTGTGGTAGATAGTGATATTTTCGGGCTCAGATTGCGCTCCTGACGCAACGGTTGGAGTCTCCGGCAGTTTTTCGTGCTCGAAGAAAGCAATTGCCTGTGGCACTCCGTCCTCGGTGACGATGAAGTCCTTCGCAGTCAGGCCCTCCAGCGAATTTCCTTTTTTGTCTTTGACCACGACGGTCTCTACGACCAACTGCGTACCAACCCTGATTGACGGTGTCTGGGTTCCTTTAGACGGTGCATTTTGGCCTATCTGCTGTGCACCGGCAGCCAGGGCCCATATCAACATAGCGGCAATAACAGTTCGCATCGCTCAGAACCTCACGCGCAGTGTGGTTTGCATGCTGCGCATAGCATTGGCCGTAGTTGGCAATCCAAATTGTGCGCTGTTAATAGTCGTGTCCCAGCTAGTAAAAGTAACGTGGTTCAGAAGGTTTGTAGAATCAAAACGCAGGTCGAGATTCAATCGACCGTTCAACCGGAATGTGCGCCCCATCGATGCGTTCAAAGTGAACTGAGCGGGGCCGATGATCGAATTCCTTCCAGCGTTTCCCCACTGGCCCGGCAAGGGCAACGTGTAAGCCGCCGGATTCAGAGACAAACCTGAAGGGGCCGCGTAAAGCGGCGCACCTGTGTAGTCTGGCCGGATGCTCCCCGTTACTCCTGTGCCTGGCACGGCCGCAAGATAGATGGGTGTCTGCGGCAAACCACTGCCAACGCTGATCTGCGTAAGGAACGTCCACTCTTTGAAAAGCGCTCCCTTCCAACCTCTTAAAAGTGTTTCTCCCTTTAGTCCCATCCCTGTGGTGTACTGCAGTTGCGTGTTCAGAAGATTGCGCTGATCGAAAGTCGAGAGCCCGCGTTCTGCCCTCAAGTCAAGCCAGTTCTGCGCGATTGTGAGAGGGGGCTGGTTTGTTCCCCCAACCGCTACCGTGCTGGCGCTAAACGGGCTCTGGGGCGTGTTCTGTGTAGCCGCTGAGGCCCCCTGACCTCCCAGCGCGGAGTCATCGTCGATGGATTTCGAGAACGTGTACTGGACCGTCGCTGTAAGACCGTTGTGCAATCTTCGCCTCAACTGGATTTGACCAGCTTGGCGTGTCGAATTGCCCCCCGAAGTGAGGTAAGCGAACCCAACGGGACAGGTGGAGCAAGGATTCGAGCCCCCGATCGGAAAAGTATTAGGCAGGAATTCCTGGACTCCGTCGGTTCCTTTGATCCCCAAATATGTTGCCGTCAGTAATAGAGAGCCGGGCAAGTCGCGTTGCAAAGACAAATTCCAGTTTTGAGCATAGCCTGGGCGGAAATTCGGGTCGACAGCAAAAGTGTTGGGAGTGGTCGAGGGACAAGTGTTGAATCCGCTCGCCAGCGTAAGCGGACAAGCAGGACTGTTTTGCACACTCAAACTCTTCGACAGCGGAGATTGCTGCGCCATTTGTAAAGCTATCGTCTGATAGACCGAGGAGTCGTAGTAGATTCCATATCCGCCGCGGACCACAACCGACGAGCCGGAGATGGGACGCCACGAAATCCCAATGCGCGGCTCGAAACCTCGTTTGTCCGGTCGAACGAGCGATTCTGGATATGTTTGGCCAGTGAGAGGCCCTACCGGATCGGTAGCTACAACTGGCTTTGCTACAGCGAAGACGGGGACGATATCCAAATTCACCAGACGGTTATACAGCTCCGTAATTGGCGCACCATATTCCCACCGAATTCCTGCGTTGACGGTGAGTTGTGGGCTCACCCTCCAATCATCTGTGATGAATGCGTCGTACGCGGATTCCCGAAAATACTTATCCGCATTGCCGAACGCAATCGAGCTTGCGTCTGGAATTCCCAGCAGAAAATCGGCGAGATCCGATCCGCCTACCGCTACGCCGTTCACACTTCCTTGAGTTGTCGCGCCGGTAAAAGTAAACGTGCCTCGTGGGTTTTGCTGCGCCAGATAGTTAAATTCCTGCCTGCGGAAGTCACCTCCAAATGTGATGTTGTGCTTGTCGCGATTCCACAACATGGCGCCCGACAGTGCGTTGGTCTGGTTGCGGTCGAAGGAGCTTTGAGCATCAGACAATCCAGCGAGACCGCTTGAAAACGCCAGGGTCGGCGGACCCCAGTTCATCGGATCTTGATTGTTACCCGTGATTCCGGCCTGGCCTGAAACATTTTCGCGATTCTCCCAGTACGGTGTAACCCGAGTTCTTAAATAGCTGTACCGGTACCCGAGATTCAAAAACACACGTTGGTTGAAGCGGTGTGACCAATGCATTCCAGTATTGATTCCCAGCACATCCGTGGTATCGAGAAACTCGAAGAGGTTTGGACTGCTTTCTCGCGTGCTCTGAAACGAAAAATCCCCATATAGCTCATTCCTGGAATTGAGTTCCTTGTCTAAGCGTGATTGCAGCGCGTCTTGATGCGTGTTGCTGAGAATAGGGATTTGATAGTTGTACCGTGGATTACCGGCAACGTTTGGCAAAGGATAGAAATTCAACAAAGCTTGCGCCTGCGGGCTGATCGGTATCATGTTGCCGGGGAACGGCAGTCCGGTAGCAGGATTGAAGATCTGGACCGGTTGCCCCTGGGAGTTCAATACGTTGGAGAAGTTCCCATCCCGTTCTTCAAGATCAGGCACTAAAGCGGATTGCGTGGTAACATCGCGATTTCGCGTCCACTGGTAGCCAACAAAGAAGTCAGGACCCTTTCGCCACAGATGGGGAATTCTTAATGGGCCTCCGAGTGTCGCCACACCCGTAATTCGGTTGTAACTGGCCTTGGGCGTGTTTTGCCCGGTCAAGGAAAAAGGCCGGGCGTCCAACGCGGAATTGCCGAAAATGAGGCCAATTCCGCCGTTGTAGAGCCCTCTTGCGCCGTTGCGATTATTGCCAAACGCCGCGAGCTGCGCGAAGGGAGAAGCGGCACCGTTGTTCACGCTTCCGTTGATGAGAAAGCCGTCGGAGGCTTGCTGGTTGAGGTCGTCCTCGGGAGTACGAGCCTCTGGGGCCTTGCTGTTGTCCTGCGGTTTCGCTGGTTCGCTTTTGGCAGGAGGCGTGGCAACACTCGCAGTAGGAAAGACGGGAGATTTGACCTCAGCCTTGATTTGATCGAGCGGGAGCATGCTCAATTCCCATTTTGCGGCAGCAGCATCCGGGGTGATGAGCACGTCTTGTTTGATCGTCGAAAAACCCTGCATCTCGACTTCAATCGTCCAGGTGCCGTCCGTCAATTCAGGAAACGAAAAGAGACCTTCTTGATTGGTAACGGAAGCAAACTTCTTGTCGCCTCGTACAGCCGTTATCGTTGCCCCCGGGACCGGTAAGCCTCCGAAAGTGACTTGACCGTGGTACTCCGAAGCTGCGAACGCGCCCAGATTGAAAACCGAGAGCGCCAGCAGAATCACGCAAAGAATCGCACGGCGCCGAATTGAACACCGCGCCAAGCTGGCACGTGCTATCGGGAAAATCCGCGACACACTCAACAGGTAGAAACCATCCTTCCACGAGCCCCGCGGGTACAAATTGAAGCCCGCAAACCCTTTTGAGCGCCAAGTGCAGACTCTTCAGTTCTCGGTTGGCCGCTCTATATGTTCGATAACAATCGTATCCACCGGCGCCTTAATAGATTCCAATCTCAGCCCAAGCTGCTCTCGGAGCGCCGCGAAGAGCGACGGCCCCGAAGACTCGGAAGAAGATGCACTAGCCGCCGATTGGCCGCCGCTTGTGGTTAGATTTTCCGGCGTCCACTGGAACGTGAAGCTGTAGTGGCCCTGAAGACCTGTTTTGTCCAGAACTGTCCGCCCCCCTAACTCCGGTTGCATTGAGAGAATGGAAACAAACGTAGCGAAATCCGAGGATGTCGCCTCGAACTTCCCGCGACCACGTGCACTTACTCCCCCAATCTCGGGATGAGCGTTGTCTTCGGCGAACTTTGGACCCTTCTTGTCCAAAACGAGTGCATAGACGGGGAGCTCCTTGGTCTCGTGCCTTACCCTCAGCTTGAACCGATCAGCGAGTAAGGACCGAAGCATCAGCATGACTTGATTCCGCTGTTGGTCCCACGATAGCTTCTTCCATTCGCCCACAATTAGGGAGTCCTCGATCTTCCCGTTGACCTCGTACAGTTCAACATTAATCCAGTCCGGGCCTCCCGAAAGTTGATCAGAGGTGAGCGGATTCCCTTTTAAGCCGTAAGCCCAAGCGATCAAACCTCGCGCCGACATCGTCGCATTGAACCTATCCTCGAAAAAATGAATGCCTGGCAATGGCGTGCGCGATTTGTTCAATTTGACGGATGCCACTTCGAACGAGGGCAGCGGCACGTCGGCGGCCTGCGTCTTCTGCGCCGAGAATTGCGGCGCGCGTATGAGACCCAAAAGAAGAAGTCCGGAAAGGACTGAGATGCGGATGGCAGTCCAAAGAAGCTTTCCCTTGAGACTGAGTAACCTTGCTAAGGACCGAATCAATTATTCTCCTCACTGCCACATGAGAAACAGCGTCTGGTCGTTCGGCGTCGATATCTATTGACTCTTCACTCAGAAAGTCTACATATATAGACTAAGTACGTCAACCGCTTGCTCGTGCTCTGTTAATTTTCCGAAGGTTCCTCGACATGCTCGATTACGAGAACCTCCACTGGGCCTTTCTTCGATTCCAGTTTCAGCCCGAGCTGTTCCTGGATCGCCGTGAAGATCGAAGGCCCCGTAGAAGCAGGCGCGGCTGCATAGCCCGTCCCTTGCTGGCCGCTTTCCGTCCCATCCAACATCGGCAACTGACTCTCATCTGGTGTCCACTTCAGGTTGAAATCATAGTTGCCCGTGAGCCCGGTCTTATCCAGAACGGTACGACCCAGTGGCCGCGACAACTGCCTAACCAGATCAGCAATGGAAAGCGCTTGACCTATTAGCTGGCCAGTTCGAATCTGGATCATGTGCGGTCCACCGCCTTCGATTCCGTTGGGGTAAGTGTCGCCGGCCTTTGCCTCCTGGAGTTTAGGGCCTTTCTTCGCGATGACGAGGTCATACACTGGAAGCTCTTTGGATTCGCGGTGGAGCGTCAGCTTGAAGCGGTCCACCAAGAGCGCCTGTAGCATGCGCATGTACTTAAGCGTGCGCTGATCGAGGTTACCCTTTTGGAGTTCCTCAGCTACGGATTTGTCCACCTTCGCTTCAATATCGTACCTTTTAGAATTGACCCAGTTTGGGGCTCCTATAATCTGGTTGTTTTCGACTCCGTAGGCTTCTCGAATGAGGTACTGCAGCGTCGCGCCCGTTGCGCTGAATCTCTCGGAGGAATACCAACCAAACCTGTACATACGGCTGCTGTATCTGTCTGATTTGATCGAAGCGACCTCAAACACAAGCGCCATGGCGGGTGTGGTTTCTGCCTGCGACTCAGCCGGGCTTTGCTCTGCGCGTAGTAATCCAAGCACGAGGGGTGTGGCCACGGCCAGCAATCCAACTGCCGTAAGCAATGGCATTTTCCCATCCAGTTTGCGCGTGCCACACACAGTCATGTCTCCGTCCGATGCTAGTTTTCCGAAGGCCTTTCGACATGGTCGATGACCATGATCTCGACTGGGCCCTTGTGCGAATCGAGTTTCAGGCCGAGTTGTTCGCGGAGGGCGGTAAAGATGTCCGGTCCGTTGGTGGGCGGAAGGTTCGCGGCGAGGTCTGGTCTGGCGGCCACGCCGGGAGGAAGTTCCGGCGTCCACTCTAATTTGAAATCGTAGAATTGTGTGAGACCGGTCTGATCGATCACCGGCCGGTCAAGCCTCTGCGAGAGACTCCATGAAAAATACGACATGGAACAGTGGGTCGCCTCAAGCTTGCCAAAACCTGTGGGTCTGACGGGAATATCGAAGTGCTCCGGGCTCTTATTTTCTGTCAGCTTAGCTCCGGATTTATCGACGACCAACTCGTAAGCGGCAAGTGTCCGAGTCTCTTTGTGGTATTGCAGTTTGAAACGATCCACGAGCAAATTCTGAAACATGATATGGAGCTCTTCCAAGGTGTGTGGGCGGTCCGCTTTGGCCTCGACATCGTAGAAATCGGTGTCAAGCCAGCCCGGACCGCCAGTTATCTGACTATTATTGAGGTGAAACATCAGCTTGATCATCAGCTTCACCGGGACGTTGGTGGCGATATAGGTCTGGCCGCCGGGTAGAGGTTTAATGCCTCCTCCATCGGCATCCGGCTTGGAGGGTTTGATCGACGCGACATCAAATTCGAGTCGTGGGGCCGTGTCCGTCTTGACCTGGCCGAATTCGCCTGCCGCATTTAGAAGAAGAATCGTCATCAGCATCGCAGAATGTTTTAGCGCGATCATGACATTGAATATCCCTCCCACTGCTAATTCTCCGAAGGCTTCTCAACGTGATCAATTACGAGAATCTCCGCAGGGCCTTTTTGCGATTCAAGTTTCAGCCCAAGCTGCTCTTGAATCGCCGTGAAGAATGAAGGCCCAGAAGATTCGGACGGCGGATTGCTTCCTGTAATTTGCTTCTCGTCTCCTGCACCCTTAAACATGGGACCTTGGCTCTCGTCTGCTATCGTCCATTGCAGTGTGAAATCATAGCTGCCTGCGAGCCCCGTGTTGTCTAAAACGCTGCGGTTCAGAATTTTCTCTGACAACACTCGCACGAGGGTAGCTATGGGCAGCGCTTGTCCTACCAGTTCGCCCCTTCCCCCAGCATACCTTCCCATCCGGAACATGCCCACTGGGCTGCCACCGTCAGGATCTTTTAATCCTTTCGGGTAAGTGTCGCCCGGTCTTGCCTCCTTAAGTTTGGGGCCATTCTTTGCAATAACCAGCACATACGTACCAAGCTGTTTGGTTTCGCGGTGGAACGTCAGCTTGAAGCGGTCGGCTAGAAGTGCCTGAAGCATGCGTCGCTTTTCAACGTTACGTTCATCGTCGCTAATCTTGCGCAATCCATCGGCTACAGAACTGTCCATTCTTGCCTCGATATCGTATTTTTCAGAGTTGAGCCAATTCGGCGCTCCGAAGATCTGACTGTCCTCGATTCCGTAAGCTGTTCGAATAAGCATTCGCAACGTGACGCTCGTTGCACTGAACCCATTCCGCTCGAACATCATCCTGAAGAATCCGTTGTCAGACTTGTTTGGTTTGATCGAGGCGACCTCGTACACAGGCGCAGCACTAGCTATGGATTGGACCTGCGAGTCGGCACGAGTTTGCGTTGAGTTTAGAAGGCCGAAAACCGTCGGTATGGCGACACCTACGAATCCAGTCGCGCCGAGCAATCGAATTCGAACGTAATCCGATTTGAGTGCGAGATGTTCAACCATCTGGTCCTTCCGCGGTTAATTTTCCGAAGGCTTCTCGGCATGATCGATGACGAGAATCTCAGCCGACCCTTTTTGTGACTCTAGTTTGAGCCCGAGTTGCTCCTGAATCGCTGTAAAGATGGAAGGCCCGGAAGAATCGGCTGAAGGTCTACTGCCGGTACTCTGCTGACTGTCTTCCGTCCCCTTAAACATCGGAGTTTGGCTCTCAGGTGTCCACTGCAACGCGATATCGTACTCACCCGTGAGGCCGGTCTTATCCAGCACAGGGCGACCCAGTGCATGCGACAACGCTCTCGCAAGTGCCGAGATCGGTTGCGCTTGAGCCTTGAACTCCCCACGTCCTCTGAGGACCATATTGTGCGGTCCTGCAGGGAGGCCATCAATTCCTTTGAGCCCATCGGCGTACGTGTCGCCATGTTTAGCCTTCTGTAGTTTCGGCCCGTTCTTCGCGATGACCAGCGCATACACCGGGAGGTCTTTGCTTTCTCGGTGGACCGTGAGCCTGAAGCGGTCCGCCAAAAGCGCCTGCAGCATCTGCTGCCTTTCAACCTTGAGTCGATCTTCGCTCATCTTGCGCATTTCATCCGCCACTGAGCTGTCCATCTTCGCTTCAATATTGTAACTTTCAGAGTTAAACCAAGTCGGTGCGCCAGAGATTTGATTATCTTGGATTCCGTATGCCAATCGAACGAGCATCTGAACCGTAACGTTCGTTCCAGTCAACCCGTCGGGCGAATACATTAGTTTGGTGCGGTCGTCGGCAGATTTGTTTGGCTTGATCGAGGCGACGTCGTAGACAAGGGCAGCGGCGCGCAGGTTTTGGGCCTGGGATTCAGCCTGGCTTTGCGTTGCGTACACTATGCCTGACACGATTGGCACAACGAGGGCCACCAATCCAGCCGTGATGAGCAACGGCTTTCGACTTAAATCCGTCTTGCGCGCCGCACGAGCGGTCATGATACGAACAATCCTTTCATAACACTGAATACCCCGACCGTTGCTAATTGTCCGAAGGCTTCTCGGCATGATCGATGACGAGAATCTCCACCGGGCCCTTTTGCGATTCCAGTTTCAACCCAAGCTGCTCCTGGAGCGCCGTGAAGATTGAAGGCCCGGAAGATTCGGGTGTGGGGGTGCTGCCCGTCCCTTGTTTTCCGTCCCCCGCCCCCTTTAACATCGGAGCTTCGCTCTCATCTGGCGTCCACTTCAGCGTGAAATCATACTTGCCCGTGAGCCCGGTCTTATCCAGAACAGGGCGGCCTAATTGCTGAGTCAACAACCGCACTAGAGACCCCATGGGGAGCCCTTGACCTGTTAGCTCGCCCCTTCCCATCCGCATCATGCCCGCTGTTCCGCGGCCGTCAAAGCCTTTGATTCCGTTGGGGTAAGTGTCGTCAGGTTTTGCCTCCTGAAGTTTGGGGCCGTTCTTCGCGATGACCAGCGAATATACCGGAAGTTCTTTGGTTTCACGGTGGAGTGACAGCTTGAAGCGGTCCGCTAAAAGTGCCTGAAGCATGCGTCGCCTCTCAAGCCTGCGGTGATCTTCGTCAAGCTTGCGCAGCTCATCAGCCACAGAGCTGTCCATTTTCGCTTCAATATCGTATTTTTCAGAGTTGAGCCAGCTCGGTGCTCCAGAGATCTGATTGTCTTCGACCCCGTATGCGTTTCGAATGAGCATCTGCAGCGTGATATTCGTTCCAGTGAATCCATCGGGCCTCGCCATCATCCTAATCATATCGTTCCCAGATTTGTCTGGTTTGATCGAAGCGACCTCATATACAGGCGCAGGGCCGGTTGTTTCTTGGGCCTTCGACTCAGCCCTGGTTTGCGTTGCGTGTAGTAGGCCAAACACGATCGGTAAGACTACGACCACCAGTCCAGCCGCACTGAGCAATAACTTCCTGCTGAAATCCAGTTTGCACCCAACACGCTCGGTCATTATCCGGACAATCCGCTTCTTGAGATCAGCGCCCGTAACTCCAGATACACAAGCCAGCGGAGATCCCACACAGAATTCGCAGGTCTTCAAAATGCTCTCTGCATAGACCTGCCGATCGCTGCCCAATTGCAAGACTTCTTCGTCGCAGGCCCGTTCGCGCTCCTCTAGCAACCGCGCTTCCAACCACCAAACCAATGGGTGGAACCAGAAGATGGCTTCAACCACCATGTGTATCGCAGCGGCCAGATTGTCGCGACGCCGTACGTGCCACAGTTCGTGCGCGAGAATGGCTTCGAGGTGCACATCTTCAAGGCGTTCGGAGATCTTTTCGGGCCACACCAAAACCGCCCGAGCAATGCCGAAAATCCCCGGCTCTAGGGATGCCCGTGATATTCGCAGTTCGATCTGCTTGGGCATCCCTACAAGACGCTCCAGTCGACGCAGGGCTTCCACTTCGCGTCCTCTCCGCGTAGCCACCGTTTCGCGTAGAGCTACGCAAATCCGCCGCCAGCGCACGTACCATGCGAAAACGACAACTAAGAATCCACCGAGCCACACCGCTGTGAGAAGCGCTGGAAGCAAATGGGGCATAGTCAGGGAAACTGTTGCCGAAGTGCTCCGAGAAATCATAGAAATCGCTGGCCGCGTAAAGGGCTGGCTGAACTCCTCCATCGCAAAATATGATCCAGGTTTCAATCCTGCGTAGCTACGTGTCCATGGTAGATTGCTGCCCATCCCGACCAGCAAAGAAAAAGGAATTAGAAATTTCACCGACGCTACCAGCCAGAGCCAATAGCGAGTCCGGGCGTGATTCTTTCGCAAAACCAACGTCAACAATCCGGCCGCGATGGCAAAGAGTGTCGATTGCCATAAGTGATTGCCCAGCGCTGGTGCGAAAGCTGCCCACATCACAGACAAATATTTTGGAATCATTGTGATTTATCCTTCCGTTCAAGCCTCCGGAGAGTTTTCTGGGCTTCCTTTACATCGTCTAGCGTGAGTTTGCCCGATTCAATCAGGTGTGCCATCACGGGTTGAGTGTGCCCGCCGAACAGTGCCAGCAGGTCGTCGATCAACCTCCGCTGTGCGGCATTGCGGGAGACCGTGGCCTCGAAAATGTGAAAGTTGCCGACCTTCTTGATGCGGCGCACGGCTTTCTTTCCTTCGAGACGATAAACGGTTGTCTGGATAGTCGTATAGGCTGGTCTGTCTTTTTCGGGGAAAGTTTCTTGAATCTCACGGATGGAGGCCGTGCCCTGAGTCCAGAGCGCCTCCATGATTTGAAGCTCGAGTTTCGTCAACTTGGGTTGGGGCATTTGTCCTCTACTATACACGTGTGTAAATCTACTACCGCTATATGCAATGTGCAAGTCTCTTGTGTGGCCACCTGGTTGGATGCGACCTTGTGCGGTTAGCGTTGAATTTCTGCATCAACGAGAATGCTGAGATTGGCGCTTGTGTTACGGAGGTAGGGTGTCTCTTTGCTGTCCAGAAGTCCGGTTCGAGGCCATTGATCGTCTGTCAAACGTCTTCCAGGCCCAGGTTGTCATTCACTGCGTGTCGCAGTTTCTGCTTGCATCCCAGGTAATGCTCGGTGGTCTGAACTGACGCATGGCCAAGTAAAAACTGAATTTGCTCAAGTTCTCCCCCAGCCAAGTGGCAGAGTCGCGCGCAAGTGCGGCGTAGGTCATGCGGAGCGAGATTCTTGATGTCGGCACGTTTCGCAGCCGCTTTGACGATGTGCCAGATCGCTTTCGGTGTGAGGGTCGCACCCCATATTTTGCCTAGTCTGCCAACTCGCCGGAAGAGCGCACCTGTACTGATACTAGCTGCGTCGGTCCAGTCATCAACAACGCGCTTTGCCCAGGCCGGAACCGGCACGGTGCGAATGTGCTTTCCCTTGCCAATCAGATCAGCGATCACCCAGTGCTCCTCACGTACTTGAAAATCTTCCAGTCCGAGTGCAACCAATTCGGCGCGTCGCAGGCCGCATCCAATCAGCAGCGCCAGAATCGCTCGATCACGCTTGCCTCGCAGGCCGACTCCTGGTGGTTGGGCGAGCAACGTTCTGGACTGTTCGACAGTCAGCCAGTTTCCGATTCGAACTCCCAAGCGTTTTGCGCCTTTAACGCGACCGATTCCGGCTGCCAGTTCGGGGCTCAGGAGTCCGGTGTCAGCTGCCTCATGGGCGAGTCTTCTCACGGCCGCTAGGCGCACATTGATTGTGGAAGGTGCCAGGTTCTTTTGTTCGAGAAAGAATCGATAACGAAGGACAACACTACGGTTGAAGGCCAAGCGCGGCTCAGAACAATACCAGCCTATGAATTCATCGATGGCGTGCCCATATGATTCCTGCGAACTCACTGCTGCCAGCGAGTTCAGAACTGCGTTCTTCGACTGTTCCAAGTCGGGCAACCGAAGTATTGTTTTAGTCCGTGAGCACTTGGTTGTCTTTTTCCGATGTCCCATACTTGCGGCCTCCTGCGCCGCGTTTAGTATGGTCATCCGCTTAGAGGGCTGAGGACCCAAACCCCGTTTCCGGACAACTTCCGAATTGCCGCCTTCCGGAACTTGACCTCGAGAAAAAGGGCCATCCCCAGTGGACACTCTTACGCACAGGACCCAAAGCTTAATCGCTGCGCAGTGCCTCGATTGGATTCAAGGATGCGGCTCTGCGCGACGGTACGTAACTAGCGGCCAAGGCGGCCGCCAAAATAACCACGGCTGAAACGCCATACGTTAACGGGTCACCTGGCTTAACCCCAAAAAGTAGTGAGGCCATCCAGTGGGAGACCCCTCGCGCTGTAACCGATCCAATCGCACCACCAAGGCTTGTAAGTATTAGGCCCTGCCGCAAAAAAAGAGCTTTGATCGTTCGGGGGTCGGCACCCACAGCGACACGGATGCTTATCTCTTTGCGGCGCTGTGCAACGGCATAAGCCAGAACACCGTAGACTCCGATAATCGAAAGCGTTACGGCCATTCCCGCGGCGATTCCAAGAAGAGCAAGAGCAAAGGACCGGCGTTCCATCGTGAGCCTATTGAGGTCGCTTAGAGTTCGAACTTCCACTAAGGGCAAGCTGGAGTCCACGGTGTGGATCTTCGTGGTGATTTCTTTCAGCAGGCCTTCCGTGCCGGCACGACTGCTCCGCAACGCGAAGGTGACGGTGCGGCGAACACCCGGGAAATAGACGATCCCAGGGGGCTGTTGATCGACACCATCGTCATAGACATTTTCCGTAACGCCCACTATGACGCTCCACGGGCCATCTGTGCCGATTCGGATGCGTTTGCCGAGCGCGTCCGGTGGGTCGCCCCAATTTTCGCGAGCCATGTTCTCGGAAATTATCGCCGCGCGCGGGGGGCTGACCACGTCGCTCCATGCAAAATCCCGGCCATCGATCAGCCGCGTCCCAAGCGCGGCAAAGAGGCCTGGGGAGATAGATTTGATGGTTCGGTTCGGGGGGATTTTGTCAACTGCCGTCTTACCCTCGACAGAGATGGGGTTGCCGTTATGGTATTGGATTTCGAGCGGCAAAGCCGTGGCGAATCCCGCCGCCATAACTCCGGGAATAGCGGCAACTTCGTGGAGAATATCGGCTTGCATTTGGGCCACTCGCTCCGGCTCTCGTATCTGAGCTTCGGGAATAAACAGCCGGATGGTCTGAATCTGCTCGGGGTGAGTGAAGCCCGGTTTTACCGCGCCCAACGCGATGAAGCTACGAACCAGCAAGCCTGCTCCGACTAACAACACCAGAGCAAACGCCACTTGCACCACAACCAGTGCATTTTGTGAGTGCAACTGGTCCGCACTCGGGCTGGCGCCTCGCGTGTTTTGCAGTAGGCTGCTGAGGCCTGATTTCAGGAGCGCTATGAATCCAAACAGCATGCCAGACACCAAGGAGCAGGTCAGAGCGAACAAGATACTCGCTGAGTCGAGCCGTATTTCGCTGATTCTAGGTAGAGTGCTCGGTCCATGGGTCACCAGCACGCGAAGTGCGGCATACGCGAGAGCTAAACCAGCAGCGCCGCCGAGAGTAGCCAAGGCGAGGCTCTCTACGATTATTTGACCCGCGATTCGCCCCCGACCAGCACCAAGCGCCGCCCGAATCGCAAACTCCTCGCGTCGGGCTTGCGCCCTCACCTGCACAAGGTTTGCCACGTTCGCGCAGACCAGCAAGAGCACTATTACGAGCGCTCCCATCAGAATCTCGAGGACGGCTCCGACGTCTCCGACGACATCCTGCTTCAGCGGATGAATGTTGGGTTTGACGAGCAGTTCCTCCAGTGCTTGCCCCCATTGGGCGTTCCCCGCTCCCCAAATACTCAGCACCCGCGCTATGTCTTGATTGGCTTGTGCGAGGCTGACACCGGGTTTGAGCCTAGCGACGCCGGAGTAATCGGCGTCTTCGAATCCCGGAGCGCCGCTGGCTATGCTTTGCGCCAGGAACACGTCAGGATCAACGTTGAGGAATTCGAAGCCCCGAGGCATTACACCGACCACCTGATAAGGGACGAAATCGACGAGGACCAACTGACCTAGTGCGCGCTCGCTACCGCCGAATCTGCGCTGCCAATATTTGAAGGAAAGGATCACAGCTTTCTGCGCACCCGGCACCTCATCCGGGCTGGAAAACCAGCGGCCCAAATAGGGCTGCACGCCGAGCGCGGGGAGGACTCCGTGGGTCATGGACACGGTCGCAACCTGTTCAGGGTCGCCAGCGCCGGTGACCGCCGCCGCGCCAGCCGTCCAAACGCCGAAGTAGGCAAGACTCCGTGCCTGCTCGTTGTAGGCGGTGTACATGTCCAGTGAGAGAGGCCAGTCGTTTATGACTAGGCCTGAAAACACCGCGGCGTTAGAAACACCTACCAGCTTTTCCGGCTCTGCATAAGGGAGGGAGCGAATAAGCACGGCATTGACAATGCTAAAGATCGCAATGTTGGCACCGATCCCCAAGGCGAGCGTCAGCAGCGCGGGCACGCTAAAACTTCGTTTGCTCCAAATCATCCGCAGGGCGTACCGCACATCGCGCATGAGATTATCGATCATGTTTACGCGTCTCGTATCGCGACACTCTTCCTTAGTCTTCTCCAGCGGTCCAAACCGGCGGTGCGCCATCACGCGAGCTTCGGATTCGTTCATACCGGAAGCTACGGCTTCCTTGACGAGCTGCTCCAAATGAATTTCGATCTCGTGTTGCAGATCGGCATCTGCCCGAGATTTCCTGTATAGCGAACGAAGGCGATGCATGAACACACGATAGACTCGCATAAGCGTCGTTCCTAAGTGGTTTCGATTAAGAGTTGGACAGCGGATGAGAGCCTGTTCCAGCTATCAAGCTCGCGGTTGAGTTGTTTCCTACCCGCACGCGTCAATGAATAAACCTTCGCAGGGCGCCCAAGATCAGAGTCTTTCCACTCGGCGCGAAGCCAGCCTTGTTGTTCGAGTCGATGTAGTGCAGGGTATAAGGAACCCTGGCCGACTGCGAGGACCTCGCGGGAAAGCACTTGAATGCGCTTTGCAACCGCCCAGCCGTGAAGCGGTCCCGTCGCAATAGTCTTAAGGATCAGGAGATCTAGTGTTCCCTGCAGCAGGTCTGAAGGTTTAGGCATGCTGATACCTCGACTATCGACAGTATATTACCTCGACTATCGACAATGCAATAGATCCTGTAATGAGTACCGAAGAGGTAGCATGATATGAATCGTCGACCCTCGTAGCGCTTTTTCTACCCAAGTACTCCCAAGCACACCAACTCACGGCTCCTCAAAACGGAGCTATAAGGAAATCGATCCGGCAAGAAAGTCGCGTTCGAGGAAGTGGCGTCTGGCCCAACCGATGCAATTCTCTGATCTCCTCCAACCCCGTTTGTGGATAGTTTCAGCTTTGGCGACGACAGAGCCATAATTCGTTAAGGCTCAGTAGGACGATCGGGCTGTTTTAGTCCAACCTCTGGCCCGCCGACCCAACAATCTTCGCGAGTGCGACTCGTTGCGCTGGATCCGGCTCGCGCGACCACATCACGATTAGGTGATTGACGAGCTCGTTCTTCTGTGAGGCGGGTAAATTCTCTAATGCTGAGCCCGCCACATCCACTTCGAGAGCACGCCTTGTTGCATCGCCCCGGCAAGTATTCAGGCGCTCTCGAATGTGGTTCGCAAAATCCTGGGTCGCTCCATACCATTGTCTCGCAAGTCCGCGGATGATTTCTTCGCGATGTCCCATGTCGGCACGCGCCACAGCAATATTGGCAAGGCGCTCGACAACGTCCGGACGCAAGATGTGAGTCTGTGCGACGCGACCAAGTGCGACCGCAGCCGAATCCCCGGTAGAAGTGATCACCATCTCGCCGCGGTAGTTCGTCGCCTGCGGAGGGAATCGTGACATCGATGAAAGGCGCGTTTCGAGCAATGCAAGCTCTTTTTCGGGAAGCTGCTCGACAAGGCTGACAAATCCTAGGGCTTCATGGAAATCGCTTACAAACGCGTTCGCAGACGCTGCGTCTGCAAGCCACTGCCGAACTCGTGTCTTCTCTTCTGAATTGAGGAACGAGTAATTCCGCGCCAGCATATTGGCCGCTGCCAAATCGGTAAAGTCCCCTGGACCCCTCTCAGGCCGGAGGTTTCGGAACAACAAGCTTTTCAGATCGGAGGTGAGCGCCCGCGACACCACGAGGCCCTTGAGCAATGTCATCGCCGGTATTGGAGGCGTCAGATCGGCTGCGTCGCGGGCGATGATCTTCGAGAGCTTATCCAGTGTGATGGGATCGAGAGGCCGCCGGCGCGCAAGAAGTTCGAGGCTTCGCACGGCCATCTGCTGTTGGGGATCGCCGCCGGTGTCCCCCTGTTTGGATCGGTCGTAGCTCTCGACGATTGCGAAAAGACTGGCTTCCGCTTCTGAACTCGTCCGCATGCTGCCCGTCATGGCCTGCGCGAAAGCACCGTGCACCGAGCACCACGTTCCTTTTGTCGTTTTCAGGAAAGGCGTAATCTCCGAACGGAACGTATCCGTCGGATGGTCGCCCACAATGCTTTCTATCGCTGCTGCAAAGGCGTCAAATTCGATGAGCCGTCTTTCATCCGGATCCACGTCCGACCCGCTTCCATCTTGCGATACGCCTGAGTCTGCCGCCCTGGCGAGACACTCTTCACAATCCTGCTTGTGAAATGCCCGGTACGCCGCAAGCTTCACAAGGTCGGTGACTTCCGCCGCGCGCGCGGCCGGCTCGGCTGGAGTTGTGACCGCCGCCCATTGCATATCGCGACGAAAGACGTCTGAGTTCTCAAGTAAGCGGGTGAAATCGAGTCGATTCGCAATGGGCTCTGTGCACGCCCAGGTGATGTGGAGGTCCAAGGGATAGGTCACACGGCCGATTTCCGAGGCCCGTTTTCCCTTTAATGACGAGAGAAAAAGCGTCTCGGTAACAACTGGCGAATCGCTGTCAACGTCGAAAGCGGACGCCTCGCCAAAGGCGAGTGCGTCGAGTCGATTCCGCACACTCGGCAGTAGGCCCGGCTCCAGCGGCTCGAACCAAGTCTTGACTCCATGACCGTCGCGATGAGTCGCAAAGCCCCACAGCGATCCAGCAGCCAACGCCGCCAGCAGTTTGTCATTCGTCGAATTCCTGGCGTTGAAGTCACGGATTGACAGACCGGTATCAAGTGTCGGGACCACATGAAATGGAAGCGCCGCGTACGTCCCCCGGAACCCTGGCCGAACAATGAGCTCTCCGGTTCCGTCGACAGCAATGTGAAAGATCAGCACGTCAGTTGCAATGAGCACTGCGGCAAGGGCGATTAGGGAGGCCGCGAGAAATCTCCGCACCCCGGCGCGAATTGCCTGTGGGATCGTGAGGGGGCGTCCCAGTGACTTCGTCGACACCACCGGCAGCGTCAGCGGACCGCTCATAAATCCGCTTGTAACCGGATCCTGATCCTGCCCCCGTTTCAATGCGGAAGCCGCTGTCGGGACCTGATCGCGCAGATATGGCAAGAGTCTCGCCTGGACATCGACCTGACCGCGGGGCTCTGCGATCGGCGAATCCGTAGACAATGCCCTCAGGAGGACGTCCGAGAAGACCGAACGTTTTAGACCGTCATCCTCCCAGGCACGCTGGTCGGTGCGGCATGATGCGGCAACCACATGAGCACGGCGATCTTGTCGGACGGCGAAGAACCGGCTGCCAACAATAACCGCCTCAGCGTGACAACAATCGATAAAGACGATGACGCATTCTGCGTCCACTGCGTTGAGCCACCGATCGATCTCGGCGCCGTCGAGACTCGGTCGGCCGGGCTCTGCATCTGTCAGACAGAACCACCCGGACCCGTCCGGCCCAACCTCGCCATGACCGCTCAGGTACAGGAAGAAGAGGTCTAGATGTCCGCCACCAGAAATGGCCGCAAAATGCTCCCGGATGCGGCCGATCGTAGCGTCGCTGTCGCGAAACAGTTCATGTTCAGGTGCTGCGTCGGCAGGCCAACCGAGCGATACATATTGGTGAAATGCTTCGGCGTCCCCGATGGCGTACCGAAGGCGCATGTCACTAGTGGTGTATGCGAGATCAAGATACTCAACGATTCCGATGGACACCGAGGCACAACGCATAGTCGATTACCATTTGAAGAACGAAACCACCGAGGGGCCGAAACCTTTTCCTCCCGGTACATTCGCGACCGTCGTTGTCAGTTTCTGAAGGATCAAAGGAGTTGACAAGCCTACATGAAACGTGACAATCGGCTCGCCTTGCGACCCGAAGTAAAGCCACGCCAATCCACCTCCGACAACCGCCATCAGAAGAGTTATCATCCAATAGAGTGGGCTTTTCGCATACGCTGGGAATTGCGAATCGCGACGAATGTTATACCAGTGCAGAAGCTCAAGAACCGCCCCCCCAGCCAGACCGCAAATGAACACCTGCAGCGATGAAGTCAGCATATTCCTCCCATGATTTTTCTCCCGAGCACGCCGGACAGCTGTACAAGCAGCTCCAATTATAAAGGTATAGCGCCATCGAGACGATCCAGCGAGGCAGTTTTCTGAGACGGGCATCTCGGGCCAGAAGTCCGGTTCGAGGAAATGTGACTCAGCACTGGTCTCATCCCTTTCAGCCGCCCCTGTCACCGGAATATCTGAGATTGAAGCGCCATTCCGTCATCTCGTCGTCAGGGCCTTGGCCTCTGCCCGGCTCCTCTTTCTCTGAATCCTCCGCTCCCTCCCACGCACGCCCCGGCCTCACTCTTGCCCACTGTCCCGCGCTCCCCAACTGACTCAACAACGGGCCGCCTTGTGGGGAGCTCTCAGCTAAGAAGGCGCGAACCGAGTGCCGATCTTGTTCGGCTCAGACTCTCATTCCTTGTCCACCGCGCCCTCGCGTCGAGCAAGTCCCGTAAGCCGCCACAGGCAACTCCGGCCTCCCCCGAAAGCCAATTGGACGATTCGATCCACCTTCCATTTCCACCACTCATTTTCTCGGGCACAGCTTCGGGATAACTCCTGCGCCCGGCGTCTTCGCGTCCTCTGCTTTCCCGGTTCCTCCCTGTGAATCATTTGGGTCCCTCCCAGAATGCAGCCGCTCGCCTTGGGAGCAGTATCCACTCGCTCTTGAGTGCCCCAAGAAAATGGGGCAGAAAATGGAGAAATAAATCATGTATCTATATGTTAAGTGGAATAGGGTGTGAGTCGATTCGCTCGTCGACGGTTGAGTTATTGGAGCACGCTTTGCGTCTCGCTGGCCAGTCCCGAAGCGAGGACCTGCAGAGCCGAAGGCGGAGCGCCTAGGCCGCAGCGCGGGGAATGGCCAGCGAAGACTAGATCGGGATTGTCCGCGGACCGGCGGCCCTTTCTCTCACACCAACTCAAGTGCTATCACGGTATAACCGAGCGAAAGCTACAGCGATTGACCCAGGCGCTTCTCCAGTTGAGCACGATAGGTTCGGCTAATCCGCGACCGCGATCCACTCTTCAAAACCACTTCGAACTCCCCGTGCGAGATGGGTTCGAGTTGCAAGATACTCTCGATATTGACGATGGCCGACCGATGGATGCGAACGAAGCGCATGGGGTCGAGTCTTTCGGCAAGCTCATGCAGCGATGCGCGATAAAGTAGCTCTTTGCCCGCAACGTGCAAGTTCACGTACACTCCGGCAGCTTCAATCCACTCGATGTCCACTACCCTCACGAAGCGCGTTGTCCCGCCGGACTTCACCACTAAGCGGTCCAGGCGGCGTTCCGGTGCAGGAGTCGCGGAAACCATTCGCAGCATCCGCTGCCCGAATTCGTGGATGCTGCGTTCGTCCAATCGGGATTTGACGCGGGCCATCGCTGCTTCAAAACGCTCGTCGCTGAACGGCTTCAACAAGTAGTCCAGCGCATTGGCTTCGAACGCGCGAATCGCATGTCGATCGTATGCCGTCACAAAAATCGTGAGCGGTAGCTCTTCGGCCCCTACCGCATCGATGACGCTCAGGCCATCCAACTCGGGCATCTGCACGTCCAGAAAAACGACATCCGGCCGCTGGTTTTGAATCATCTCTACAGCGGCGACTCCATTCTCGGCATCGAGGATGCTGCCCACTTGGGAATCTTTGCGCAGGAGATCGACGAGCCGCAGCCGCGCAGGCGCTTCGTCATCCACCACTAGCACGTCGATTCGCTCAAGTCGGGATGGAACCACGGGGATACTCTCCCATCATACGCAGGGGCAATGATATCTCCACTTCGGTGCCCCCACCCGCACGGCGCAGGACAGCAAAGCGGCTTGCTCCGTTCGGGTGCAGGCCGGCGATGCGCTCTCGCGTCACCGATAACCCCAAGCCTGCTGAAGTCTCCAACTGCCATCCGGGCGGCAAACTCACACCATCGTCCTGCACGCGGATCTCCAGCTGATTCTCCACCCGCTCTGCCGAAATGATCACCGATCCTCCAGAAGACCGCTGCGAAAGTCCGTGCCGGATGGCATTCTCCACTAGTGGTTGCACGAACAAGCAGGGCACGGAAGCATATTTCACCTCCGGCGCGATGCGCATCTCAATCTTCAAGTGGTCTCCGAAGCGGATCTTCTGAATGGCCAGGTAGTGCTCCAAAAAAGCCATCTCCTCCGCCAGCGGTACTTCCTGCCTGTCCTTGGACTCCAGGGACAGGCGCAAAAGATCGCCGAGATGCTCGATCATTCTTCGCGCCAGCTTGGGGTCTCGTTCCACTTGCGAAGAGATCGTATTCAGCGCATTGAAAAGGAAATGCGGATCGAGTTGCATGCGCAGCGCATTCAGGCGCGCTTCCGAGAACTGCCTCTCCAGTCGCTCCATGCGCAGCTCACCCGAAAGATAGCGCTCGTAATACTGATAGATCTGCCAGGAGCCGAAAATCAGCCGGTAGACCAGCCAACTCCACAAAAACATTCCGCGCAACGCACCGCGGAGGATCTTGCCATCCAGTAGCGCACTCCAAGCACCTATCCCAAACAGAACTCGAACGCCCGCAAAAACATAGATGTACGCTGCGGTGAAAAGCAGGCTAGGCAGCAGGTGGGCGATGACCCGGCGGGGGAGTTGTTTGTCGGAAAACGGTAGCCGACGGTCAGCCGCGAGAATCAGCGGCGTCACCAATCCCCACGACCACCATTGCGCGAGCGACGCAAGAAGCGATTGCCTCCAGTTCCCGCCGCTCGAAAGACTAGGAAGTGCGAAAACAAAGCCAATCACGGACCATGCGAGGGCCGCCAGCAGACCGCGGCCCATCCAGGTCTTCAGTAACCTATCGGTGAGCTTTGATTTTAAGTTCTGTTCGTTGGACGGCACGCTGTATTGTTACCAGTTGCCGGGTCCGGCGCAACGGCTCAAACGAGTCATGGTCGATTCACTTGCGCGCAAGTTGCACGCCATCCACGTCTTCTAGCCGCATGATCACAGCCCATCCATAGAAATTGTCGGCCACCGCCACACTAACCTCATTTGCTCCTACATTCAGAGGTAACTCGAAAGATCCATTCTCCAGGGAGCATCGGCCATCCGGCAGGTTCTTGTCCGCGTAGACCAATCGTCCGTTCACAAAGATCCACACTTCGCGGCTCCATCCAAAGCTCACTTTCTTCGATTGTACCTTGTCGGAAGTGATCGTCGTTTTAAGCCACGCTACGGCGCGCGCTGGCCGGTCGAAGGGCAGGCCATATTGCCGGCTGATGTTCACCAGTCCATTGCGTTCTGCAGCCAGCGGAAGCCAAGCCGCCGAGGGGCCGGGCAAATCCGTGATACTTGGCTCTTTATCTGCCGGTAGCGCGTAATAAGGTGCTAGCTGCCAACTCCGCACAAAATGGAGGTCATCCGCGGTCGCATCCTTTTCCGGCTCAGGAGCAAGTCCCTCCACCGCATCCGGAATCACGCTCAGATTCGCAAAGATGCCGGGGCCATGGAGCAACAGTCCTCCTTCTTGCGCGTCGCCTTCCAGCCTGCCGATCTTCAGCGTCGGCGTCTTTGCCCCATTGATGTAAATGTTCATTCGTTGGCCGGAGATCACCATCTTGATGTGGTTCCACTCGCCTTCGCGCAAAGGTGCGGGCGCTTGATACTGCGGAAAAAGGTCCCAGAGCAAAACGCCGTGCGTTCGTGGCGCGTATTGCGTGCAGTCCACTGCCGCGGAACAATTTGGACGGGGCCGCAGATAGAAATCCTCAAAGGTATCTTTGTCGCGTCGCCGGAATCCGATCCCGGCTCCCATACTCCCCAGTGCTTCGACGTCGTATTCGATCGTCCCATTCCGGAACGTAAAGTCGTTAAGCACGGCTTGACCCGTCATCTTATGCTCCGCATAGTTCCCGGGCTTCAGTTGCAGCGCCGCATACCCATCGTGTTGGACGAATTCAACTTCGCCCATCGTCGTCCAATGATCGGCGGTCATCGCAAACTTGATCTGCTGTGCAGCCCGCGCCGGGTCGTGCCAAGGCGAAAGGCATAGACCCAACACGATTACGCTAACCATATAAATAATAAATTTCATCGATAGCATCCCCCATTTAGCTACACGCGGCGTTCCAACTGTCGCATCGTATGTGCCAGAAATGATCTCGGCGACTCAAATGTCACAGACCGGACTGATGTGCTGCCAGACGGGCTCTACCGTTGCGTGCAGGCGCTGACTCCCATGGGCCACTCGCAACGAGAGCCCACTTACTCGACGTGAAACACACTTCGAAGGCATCTCTGGTTTTCGACTCGTTCTTCCCGCCGTGACTACTGACGTGTATCACCTCCCCGTGCCGACTTTTATTGAGCCAGCTAAGCCAGCTTTTTTCTGCCCCTCGTTTGTTTCTGGGCACTGCTTCGGGCCAAATTCCTGCGCCCGGCATCGTCGCGTCTTCTGACAAGCAGAATTATGGCCACTGCGTTGCCTATCAACGTTATCTCTGCCTATGCTCATTTTCCTCCGCAAAAACCATATGTGTTCGGAAGAATGGCAGAACTTCGGTGTAGATTCGGCCGTCAGCGCCCCAATTCGATTCGTCAAAGGGGCCGGTGTATTCTTCGGCACCGTGAATAACTCCGAATTCATTCAGCTTGCGGGTAAAAGCCTGGTTGGCGTACACATGGTCATAATTTGCATCGTTGCGCGTCCAGTCAAACTTGAATCCTCTTAGAGAATTGAGGTTATCGGCATATCGCGGAATCATCGTTTCCAGATAAAAGTTGTTGCGGAAGCGATCCATTAGCTTGGCATCGATGATCAACCTGCCATTTTCCTGCCGCGCTGGCAGCTCGATGAACAGGGGCGGCTTGGCTGGATTGGGCAGATGAGCCTGAAACATGGTGGTGAAGATGCGTGTGCCTCCATCTTTCTTTACGTCATCCATTGATTTGGCGTCCGTCAAAATGTCCCATTTGGGTATCGCCATGCTGACGCCGACACCTGTCCCGGTTCCTACCGGGTGCATGGCATACACGGAGCCAAAAACGTCCGGGTACCGCATGCCCAGGCGGACAGCTCCATATCCTCCGATGAAAATCCCGGCAATGCCTCGTGAATCCCTGTTGGACAGAGTCTTGAAATTCGCATCGATATAAGGAACTAGTTCCTGAATCATGAAATCTTCCCAGTTACCAGTGACCGAAGAGTTTGCGTACCACGAACTTCCAAGTGGTGTATTCATATCAACGACAACGAGGATAAATTTCTTGATCACACCGTCCGCAATGGCGCGATCAAACAGATCTTGAGCATCTCTATGATCGAAATCGTACCGATAGCTCTCCTCAAAAGGGTTAGGAAGAAAATAGATCACCGGGTAGCGCTCCGATGAAGATGGGCCATAACCAGCGGGAAGATAAACCAGCAGCCGTCTTACAGGATCGATGCCGCTTTTATTACGTGCGATATTCTCCGACCGCAGCTCTCGGACTATGACTTGACTTTTTATAGAAGCGGCAGAGCTCGCACCCACATTCAGAAAAGCGATCGACAAAGCAAGCATTGAATACAACGCGTTGCGCGTTCGTGGTGAGATCATGATGCTACAGTCTCCTAGTTGCATCTTCCATTTCGACCGTTCCAATTTTTCCGCCCACTCGTTGCGCTTGTTTGGACGACGGACCGCGCAGGCAAACCAGAGACCAATCGACCGCAAGGCTTGGCGAATTCCCCAGATGGCGGGCAGCCGAAAAAGAAACAGGCAGCGCCTCCGAAGTGGAGGGAGTGGCGGTGAGCGCGGGAAATCACCCCTAAAACCAAGATTGCCTAGTAAGTGGCCGTGTGCGTTGGCGCTTACTGTCGGTGTCCTTCACGACGATCCCGCCCTTCATCACGAACTGAACTCGCTCCAATTCCGAAATGTCCTTAAGCGGATCGCCACTTACTGCAATCAAGTCAGCGAATTTCCCCGCGTCGAGAGCGCCGACGCGGTCCTGCCAACCAAGCAGCTCCGCTGCGTTGAGAGTAGCGGTGCGAATTGCATCGAGTGGCGCCATGCCCGACTCGACATAACCATGCACGACGGCCACACTGGCCTCTCCGCGCGTTATCCCCGGATGGTCAACATAGACATCGGATCCCGCAGCAATCGGCACTCCTGCCGCCATGGCGCGCCGGAGACGTTGGCTGCGCGAGCCAAAAACGCCTTTTACGATATCGTTTGTCTGCTTTAGCTCCTCAAGAGTCGCGCGTTCGCCGAATTCCGGCCGAATGGTTCTTCTCCACAATTCTTCCGATCCATCGGTGGGCACCAGAAAAATATGTTTCTCGGCCATTATCTTCAGTACATCGTCCGGTACATCGTAACCGTGCTCGATCGAGTCCACTCCTGCCTCCGCCGCCGTCCTGGTTTCCAGATCATCGATCGCGTGCGCGGCCACTTTCTTGCCGGCTCGGTGCGCTTCTTCCACGATGACTTTCATTTCCTCCGGCGAAATCTGATGACTCGTGATCACCTTGATGCAGTCCGCGCCAGCGTACACCGCCTGTTGCACTGCCTTGCGGGCCTCGTCGGGCGTGCTTATGATCGAATATTCCTGTTCGATGACGTTCTGACGATCAGGAGGGATACGCTCTGCGGGTTCGAATTGACCGCCCGGCGCCGCGAGCGCTCGCGTGGTAACCACCATGCGCGGGCCTGCCACCCAACCGCCTTCAATGGCATCGCGAAGGGCTACGTCTCCATTCAACCCGGAATTGCCCACGTCCCGCACCGTGGTGATCCCAGCTTCCAGATCTTGACGCCCCATCGCGGCACCGAGAAGCGCTCGCAATGCCGTGCTCATCGAGGTCACGATAATGAGCAAATTGGGCTCATCGCCGAGCCCTGCAGCGTTGTTTTGCAGCAAATGCGTGTGCGCGTCGATCAGCCCGGGCAACACCGTGAAATGTGTCAGATCGATGATGGCTGCGTCTTTGGGTGCATGCGATTGGACAACGGAGAGTGGACCGACTTCCTTAATGCGGTCGTCGACAATTAATAGCCCCTGATCGATCCGATAGTCGCCGGTCTTCACATCGAGCAGTCTCCCGACTTTGACCAGTGTGGTGCTGGCACCACTGGATGAAGTCTGCGCCACCGCGAACCCGCTCGAAAACAATAAGAAAATCGTGGCGATCCCTCGTCTTGCAACGGATGCCATTTGCCAAGATGCGAACTGCCGAGGAGTCAACTTGCCTAGTGCCACGATGGGTCCCCTCTCGTTTAGGCCTGCTCATTCCTTACCAGCGACTTAAAGAACGTCATCAATTCTTCAGCAACTAGGCGTAATAGGCATCCGCTTTCTCTTTTTGCTGGACCTGCGTGGCGGCTCGCGCGTGCCTCTGCGCGATCAAAACCAGCCCCCGGACGGCTCGATGCCATTGATGCGCAGGTATGTAACGAGATTACCGTAATGCAGAGCGTCATGATTTCCGACTTGCGTCAAGATGAACATCTTGTTCGTCTTGAAGCCGAAGAAGTCCGCTGGATCATTGAGGTGTGCATCGGTGAACCCGGAGTACACGCCATCGCAGTAGCCGAACGCGCCTTTGAGGTAGCCGATGATCTCGGTCTTCGAGCCCTTACCGGCAGCCATGGTGGGGGGCGCTTCACCCTTGGCGTTCGAACACAAAGTGTAGGATATATCCGCCAGATGAGTCACGATCTCGGCAAACGAGCGAACGTCCTTTGTCGGCCGATAGCTGTACTTGGACTCGGGCATCGCTTCCGCCGACTTCATGATCTTGTCTTGCATATTGCTACGAAAAATGGATAACGTCGTCGTCAGCGGATTCGGCGCCGCGATCGGATTGGGCAGGCTCGGCGAGATTTGGGCGTTGGCCAAGGACGCCAAGAGGGAAACAAATACCAGGCCAACAGGAACCACGACGCGAGCTATGGATCGGAACATTTAAGAATCCTCCGACATGTTGTAGGCCATGCAAAATCCCGAACCGCAAATCCTGCCAAAGCGTTAGCATCGGCGCATTACTATGAGCACGTATTCTTCCGACCTTCCTCACTATTAACTCGCTGTGTTACCTATATTTAGCGGTTTGTCGGCAACGAGAGCTATCCGCCAGGTGTCCACTTGCGGGAAGAACCGTCGCGAAATCGGGCATTCGTTCCTAAAGACTGTCTGATTAAACAAATCTTTCATTTCGGGCTAACCAGAGTAGAATTCCATCGTCTTATAATAGACTGTCTATGGGAACCGAAAAACCGAAAGCCGACCTTTTGCCTGGCACGCTGGACATGCTCGTTCTCAAAATATTGATGCGCGGCCATTTGCATGGCTATGCGATCGCGCAACTGATTCAGCAATTGTCCGACGATCTGCTGCGCGTCGAAGAAGGCTCTCTTTATCCGGCTCTCCAGCGGCTCGAGCTGAATGGCTGGATCGAGGGTGAGTGGGGCCTGTCGGCCAACAACCGGCGGGCTCGTTTCTACAAGCTGACTCCGGACGGCCGTAAACATCTGACTGAGGAGTCTGCCCGTTACCGGACAGGTCACGGGAGCGGTGGCCCGCATCATGGGGTTTGCTTAATTCAAATGGAGGGGCGCGTGCAAGCCGGTTCAATTTGGAAGCGTTTTCGAAGGCGTTTACGGTATTGGCTGGACCGCAGCGAAAGGAACCGCTTGCTGTCGGAGGAGATGGAATTCCATATTGAGTCAATGATTGATGAACTGGTCGCGCAAGGGATGCCCGAGCCCGAAGCGCATTGCCGCTGCGCACAGAAAGTTTGGCAATATGACACAGAAATCGGAAGAAGCTCGCTTCACCTGGATCGCGCGCTGGATGAGCGATCTCGCGCAGGATCTACACTACGCGTTTCGCGGCATGCGGCGCGATGCCGGCTTCGCGGCGTTTACAATTCTTATCGCCGGCCTCGGCATTGGAGCCAGTTCCACGGTGTTCAGTGTAGTCAATGCGCTGCTGCTGCGCCCGCTCCCCTTTCGTGATCCAGGACAGCTGGTATGGATTGCAAATGGCGAGCAAAACTTCAACACGCAAACCGAACACTATGTGGATTTCCGGGAGTTGAACCGATCCTTCTCCGATGTGGCGGGTTGGTCTGGGTATTACCGCGCTGGCGACCAAGAACTGACAGGAAATGGCGAGCCAGAGCGGCTCACCGCCGTCCCTGTGACGGAAAATTTCTTCGCCCTGTTGGGTGTGCAACCCGCAATCGGAAGATCGTTCACGACCGAGGAGTGCCAGGGGGAATATGCGGCACCACCGGCCGTGCTGCTCGAGCTACAGCTTTTGGCGGCGGCATTTTTCCGCCGACCCAAGCGTCGTGGGCCGGAAACTTTTGTTGAACAACAAGCCTGCGATTGTGGTGGGAGTGCTGCCAGCATCCTTTGATTTCGCGAGCATCTTTGCCCCAGGAACACCGGTCGATCTGTTCATCCCCTGGCCGCTGACGGACAAAACAAAACCCCAGGGGAATACGATGTGGATCATCGGAAGACTGAAGCCCGGCATGACGCTGGTGGGCGCGCAAGCTGAGTCTACGACGCTGGGGAAACAACTGGAGAGCCAGCATCCGGAACGGAACGCAATCGATCCGAGGCTGCTTCCGCTGGAGCAGCATGTGAGCGGACAAGTGAGACCGGCTCTGTTCGTGCTCGCGTGCGCTGTCGGGGTAGTGATGTTGATCGTGTGCGCGAATCTTTCGAATCTACAATTGGCGAGGTTGGGCGCGCGGCAAAAGGAGATAGCTACGCGGGCGGCACTCGGAGCGGGACGCTTACGCTTGCTGCGGCAGATGCTTACGGAGAGCGTGGCGCTCTCGTGTTGCGGCGCCGTGTTGGGGCTGCTCCTCGCAGTGGCCGGCACGCGTGAACTGGCGCATCTCCATGCATTCAACCTTCCTTTGCTCGAAAGCGTTCAGGATCGATGGGAGCGCGCTAGTTTTCACCTTGCTGGCGGCGTTGGCTTGCGGCGTGCTCTTTGGCCTGCTGCCAGCTCTACGGGTCACGGCGCTCTCTCTCCGCGAAGGCATGCAAGATGGCAGCCGTGGGTCGAGCGGTGGCAGGCGGCATGCCTGGGTCCGCGATGGGTTGGTGGTTTCCGAACTCGCCTTCGCCTGCATACTGCTGGTCGGCGCGGGATTGCTGATTCGGAGCTTTCTCCGAGTACTTGACGTGAATCTGGGATTTCAACCGGAGCGAGCCGCCGCGCTGAGGATTGACCCGAGTATCCAGATCTCGAGTTATCAGCAGCAAAATGGTTTTATCGACGACGTGCTGCATCAAGCGCGGTCGGTTCCCGGCATTCGGGCGGCCGGGATTACCGATGTTCTGCCGCTTGGCGGCGACCGCGGCTGGACTGTCTTCGGCAAAGGACAGGTTTACGAGAAGGGCCACGAACCACAAGTGTTCATTCGCGTTGTAAGCGACGGGTATTTTGAGGCGGCGGGAATTCCGCTGCGGTCGGGCCGAACCTTCACAGAGAGGGATCGCGCAATGAGCGAACCTGTAGTGGTGGTCAATGAGACCATGGCTCGAACACTCTGGCCCGCTCAGAATCCATTGGGGGAGATGATTACCGCGGACGGTAAGACGTTCGTCGAAGTGGTCGGTGTAGTCGCCGACGTGCATCATGAAGCTCTGGAAAAGGCGAGCGGGTCGGAGATGTATCTGGCCATGCGGCAAACCGCGGACTACGCGGCCATGCAATTGGTGGTGCGAACCGCGCTGCCGCCGGACAGTGTGGCGGCGGGGCTTAGAACGGCTCTCCGACCAATCGACCCCAATCTGCCGGTCCGTGACTTTGTGAATTTCCAGGATCTGGTCGACAGGGCCGTTTCACCGCGGCGGTTCCTGGTGCTGTTGCTGGCTGGGTTTGCGGGCTTCGCCTTGATACTCGCTTCCCTGGGGATCTACGCCGTGATTTCATATTCGGTCAGCCAACGGGTGCAGGAAATTGGAATTCGGATGGCGTTGGGCGCATCCCCCCGCGACGTGCAGACCGGCATCGTTCTCCGCACGTTGGCAATGGCTGAGTTAGGGCTAGTGTTGGGGATGGCAGGGTCGCGAGCTCTGGCGACCGCGCTCGGCAGCCTGCTGTTTGGGATAACGCCCGGCGACCCGGTGACTTTTATCGAAGCAGGAACGCTTCTGATCGCGAGTTGCGGCAATCGCTGGGTATATTCCCGCCTGGAAAGCATCCCGGATCGATCCGATGATTGCATTGCGGTCGAATTAAGCGAAGCAAAAGCTGCCCCAGGCATCATCAGCGACGTCCGTGGCGCATTTCGAACTGCGATGATCGAGCACACTTGCCACGCCCATACGGCGCTCAGCGTCGGAGCGGACGGTTGATTCGAGCGGGTTTGTCGGTTCCGATCCCGAACAATGCCAAGCGCGGAACAACGGCGCAAAGTTCACCCTCTTTTCACTCGCCACGCAACGTTCCTGGAAGAACGGCGAGGACGAGTGGGTCTCGAAGACCGAGTGGCACCGCATCGCAGTTATATGGAATTAGGCGTGAAATCAACTTCAGGCCACCCTAAAAGTGTCCAAGCGGGCCCTAGGCTCCTTGAAAAGCTGAGGTTGTGGTAGCCCCCGCCTCCTGTCTCCTCTTCTTGACACTCAGTAGGAGAGGTGTATTCTCCACTTGACCCTCAAGGGGAGGGAGTGCGTTTATGGCGGACAAATCGAGTGATCTCGTGCAGGGCACTCGGGATATGCTAATTCTGAAAGCGCTGGCGCTGGAACCGATGCATGGATATGGAGTTGCCGTCCGCATCGAACCCCCTCCGGAGCTACCAATAACTCTCATTTAGCCTCCGTGCTTTGCCGTTTGGCTCTTGAACCTGTTCACTCCATACGAACAGTCAGATTCAATCCTAGGGGACTTGCTAGAGGAATTCTCTGACCTTGCATCGAAGTCGGGAATGGTCTTCGCGCGCCGCTGGTATTGGTCCTCTACTATACGCGTATGTAAAGCTACTACGGTAATATGCGTTGTTCAAGACTCTTTTGCGGATGTCTTTTCGGATGCAGTACAATCGTCCACCATGAAAGAATCAGAGGCGTTCGAGCAGCAAATCCACCGCATCCACGAGCTTCTGGAAGCGTCGGAAGCCTCCGTGACATGGAACGATCACATCTCCGATCCAGACAACCCTTCTCGGTCGCGCCAAATCGACATCACCATCAGGCGCAATGGGGATTTGACCATGGTGGAATGCAGGCAACACCAATCGCCCCAAGACGTTCAATGGATCGAGGGGCTAATGGGGCGTCGCGCCTCTCTACGAGCCGATAGTGCCATTGCCGTTTCCTCGTCGGGTTTCACGTCCGGTGCAAGAAAGAAAGCAAGAGCGCACGGGATTATTCTTCGTGACCTGGAGGAGGTAAGCGAGCAAGAAGTGAAGCATTGGGGAGACAAAGTCGCGCTTACGCTCTATTTCTATGAGTACTCAGACTTACAATTGTCACTCTGTTTCGACCGTGGAAGTCTCCGTAGCCTTCAGAGCGATATCGTGATGTCAGAACTAAAGACCCATCCGGCCATGCAATCGCTCTTCCTTGCTGCCGCTCGGCACCTCGGCACGATCAACCTTCTCGACGAGGAACAAGAAAACAAAGTGGCGACGTTTGCTATACGCCTAGATTTGGACGGATTTTGTGTCTGCGGTGAGCGAGTTCTTGAAGTCGATTTCCGAGGCAAGGCACGCCTCATTTCCAAAGACCTTATCTCTTCTGCGGTATTTGCATACGGTCGGCCTGATCATCGCCCGGAGGCGCGAGACATCAGGGTAGAAAAGTTCGCGCTTGGCGAAACTTCCGTCGTTCACGGCGCGGACCGTATCTCCCTATTCCTGGACGTTTCGCAAGAAGAGATGCCGCCTTTTTGCCAATTCCGATTCTTCAGAATGGCGCATGAGAACGAGATGGAGCATGCCTCCGTAGAATTTGTAGGACTCGAAAAACTTTGGGTTCACGGCAAAGGCCTGACCGTTAACATTTGTTCGAAGGATCGAGGGCGGTAAAGCTGCGATTTTTCTATGCTTACTTACATCTTAGGTGCCGGTGCATCGCGACATGCGGGATACCCCCTGACGTGTGAACTTGGCGGATGTCTTCGCGACTGGGCAATCACAACCGAATCCCCGTGGGGCGGATTCATTCAGGAGGCCTTTGACCTACATGGAGGGCTCGAAAATTTGGAAAGGATTCTGACAGACCTCCACGATCGCCCTGACGGGTCGCCCGCAGCAACGGTTTCCAGAATGCATTGCGGGGACATGATTGGCGCTTTCAACGTAGCAATACCGGAGCTATTCCACGGTCTGAGGCGGAACACGTCTTCGTCCCCCGACCTTTACACCGCGTTAGCCCGCGAGAAAATTCAGCCGGGAGATGCGATCATCACGTTCAACTACGACCTGGCCTGCGAGCGCGCACTTCGCAATGCCGGTCTGTGGGAGGTCGGCGACGGATACGGGTTTGACCTCGGGCTCGAATCAATCCCACCGTCCAAGGTGAAGCTCCTGAAACTCCACGGCAGCACAAATTGGATGGGGATTCTGTTTGGCGGGAACATTGGATTTTCTCAAGCATCGAGCGTTTACGACCAAAGGCCAGCGCTTTTCGGGAAACGGGATTTCACGTTTCTTGGCTACGGCGAAAACACTCGGGATCCGCTGACGGCCAATATCACGCGGACTGGCGGCAGTCCTGCCTTGATCCTTCCGACGCTGTATAAGAATTTTTTCCATCAGACTACTTTCGGTCACGAGTGGGAGCCGTTCTGGGATGGCATTTGGCGGCAGGCGGGAGAATCATTGCGGGCTTCCGAGAGACTTGTAATTGTCGGCTACAGTATGCCGATTGCAGATGAGCGAGCCAGGGACCTAATTCTCAAATGTACAAATCCCAGCGCGGAGGTCTGGGTCTTTTCGGGCGCGGACTCAGCTTCGATCTGTCGAGCGTTCCGTGATTCTGGTTACAAGACAGCCGTCTCTGCGGGACGCGGATACTTTGAGGACTTCCTTTGAGGCGACGAACTCCGCCCCTGCAATCGCCGCCAAAGAAACTCGCTGCCTTTGTCGAGCCAGTTGTCAAAGTGTGTTAACCGTTTGCATATCTAACGTCGAAACACCGCCAGCCCCTCTTAGAATCAAGCAATGTGCATTCGGCTTGAAGTACGAACTGAAGAACGGAAGTGGGTCAATACACCGGAGGGCTTTCATTCGAAGGATCAGAAAGAAGCTTGGGTAGAAGATTTCTGTAAACGGCACGGCGTACCGTATTCCCGCGAGTTTGTCTCTGTGTGGGCCATACACCGCGATTCCAGCCAAGTAAAGCAACTCGGCCCGGGCCGGGAGGCCTGGATTACACGCAATGCGGACGCTTATGGGAAAGAAATAATCTTGCTGGGAGAGCATGTTGTAGATTCACTTTCCCTCGTCGCGTGCGGCGATTTCCAAAACATAATCTTAGAAGCCACAGAAATGGAGAAGGCTCGGAAGGATGTAAGTCGGCATCTCCGAGAGATGCTTTTCATCTTCGCGCCAGCAACAGCGCGCGCCGAAAGAATCGCAAAGTTAGAAGCGGCATCCGCAAGGGCTCGGCAACTAGTTACGCTCGGTGATGCGGAAGCCAGGCTCCTGCGATGCCTCAGCAATTCTGATCTTCCTCCAACAGTTCCGCCTTGAACGCTGTTCCTTCTGAGAGCCATATTGTGAGAGGAAAAGAAATGAAACCCCTTCGAGGCTTCACGTGCTTTGCGTTGAGCAGTTTCCTGGCAATCGCACTCGCCACTTTTGCGCCAAGACTTCAGGCCGGGCTGCATCATTCCAGCATTGTGCTGGTACCGCTCTTCCCCGATTTGACTTCCGTCACGGCCACGCTTTACGGATGCAAGAACACAATCGTCGCGCCTGAGAAGTAGGTCACGGAAAGACTGAGCCCCGCGGTAAAGCCGGTACCTCTGTCCGGTGGGGGCGCCTGCCCTTCCCTGTCTTTGCAGACGCTCAATACAGAGGAGGCTTTTCAAGGTCTGATCTTTCTACCGATAGACTGCCCCACGCAAACTTGCGGGCCACGGCCTTCACGGAGTTCGTGAACAACGCAGAAGCCGTGGGCGAGACCGAAACCGATTCAATGAGACGCTCCAAATTCATATTCAAGCGGAGTCCCGGAACAACTTCGACAACGGCCGCGCTGGGAAGATAGAGCTGATTAGTCGTCAGCACGCGGACCTCGCGCTCATGCTCAAAGCTTTTTCGCTTGTACATGAATGCGGAGAACCCGTCAGAATCGACACGCGGCCCAGCAAATTCTTGAGAATCGTAGTCGATATACCTCACCTTGGTGATGTAAATCGGATCGACGACCTGCTCGATGATACTTTCTTTCAGCGCCTTGAATGATGTTCGGATTGCAATTCCCGCACCCTTCGCCGCATAGAGGTCCCACATTGCCGCGGACTCATACTCATTCACGTGCCAACAATTTACGTAGTACAAATCGCGTAGTTTCCTTCGCGCCGGTGCGAGACGTGAGGAAGGATCGCCTTGCGGCTCGACGGCGTTGGCTTTGGGATAGCTTCCTTCGAATCGATCCTCGAATAGGGCCGCGCGTGTTAAATAGAGAGTGCTGGTATCCAGAAGGTTGATGAACTTGGATAAATCCATGTAGCGCCAGAGCTTCGCGTTGTCCTCCGGCACGTCGAGCAAAGGAGACGGTGGCCAATTCTGAACACTCGGCCGGTTGATTGAAATCATACGAAGATACCAGACTGCCCTTTCAGCGTTGCCATGAACCAAGACTGCGAAAGCCTTGAGTCAAAGGGTTATTTAGCGATACGAACCTTAGGCCTCGCGGCCATGCTGGAAGAGGTAGGGCTGGGGGCGACCACCCCACCACCGGAGTCCCATCGCGCTTCTCCGCCCCTTACTCCTCTATCTTTTTCCAGTTGATGTAAACCACTACCACGGTGTTGTACTGCGGCCAATTGGTAACAGTCGGATCGGATTCAACGACGCTCCAGGTCTTCCCCTCATCGTATGAAACAAGGCGAGTCCCTGTCGTGGACGTCCCCCTGCGTAGCGTGGAAACCTCTCGGTCAAAGTGGCAGTATTTTTGGCCCAGCGGAGCCGCGAGGAATGCGCAGTCATGCGGATGGGATTCAAGGACTACGTTGTCCGAATTTACGCCGTAGGTCATGGCGTACCGCCACTTGGCGTGCCAAATGTCTCCCGTCAGATCCCACAAGAAAGCCGCAAAAAACACCCACCCAATTATCAGAGCGGAGGACCATTTGTCCTTGATCGCCTGCTCAACCCGGGTAACCGCACTTTCAACTTGTTCTACCGCGTAAACCACATCACCCATACGGCCCTCCCTACGTCAGCATTCCCAGGGTAGTAGCGCGCGCTGTTACTCATCGGTTTGGTAATTACCTAAATTTTAGCCCGGTCGTTAGCCTGTATGACGAGAGCATCCGCGGTACTTTATCTAACGGTTAAGACCGGCACAGGATAGCGGAAGTGAATCGGTCTAAGGCTGTGCTGCTGGCTAAGAGTACCGGGGGGCGGGGCGACCCACCGGGGGTGGGGTAGTCCAAAAAAAACTGGCGGATGAGAGGCCCCGAGTGGATCGCTGCCATTGCCCCGACCCGGGTCCGTTCCCACCTGCATCGTACAGTACAGGTCGTACGCGGTACAGTACGCAAAGAGTACGCCGGCGTACGGTACACGGTATCCCTATGTCGACCGCGGTCATGCTGCTTCCCGAGCTTTCAATTCGTAGCGGAACGGGACGACATCACGAGCGCCTTGGGACACCAGGCCCTCTCTTGGAAGAAATCCGCAAACTCCTCCCAACTCGGTTGGTAGTTGTTCGCCAGCGCCATACCCCTCTCGTCACATGGCATGAAAGGTGAATCAGGCTGGAATTGAAGCTCTTGGCGTCCGCTATCGCTTTTCCAAACTACTCGCGGTCGAGTACGAAACGTAGTTCGCTTGTGACGCCCAGAATGTTCAAGATACCCTGAGCCGCGATCCCGTCTAGTTTCTGTTTGTAGAAATCCTTTGGGTAGCTGGATTCAATGATGAACACTTCCATCCTAGTCTCCTTGGCGTACACCCACCGCATCCGATTGCTGCCAGAATGCTAAGGGTTACGCAACAATACGTTGGCGGCACTACAGCTACTGGAAATTCCGTGGTTCAAGATTGGCCGCTAACGGTGCACGGCAACGAGTTGCCATTGATGAGGAATCATCTCAGATCGAAGCTCTTCGCGTTTTCTGTAAAGGCGTTCCTTGTACGAAATCCCTCCCGCGCTTCGCATAAAATCTCCTTGCCGCTGCCATACGTCAAGCGTGGCCGGTTCAATATCATTGGAAGCAACCGTCTCCATTATTTGCTGAAAACGCTCTAGGGTTCCCCACCCCACCAGGGTTGGTTGGTGCTCGCTACACCATCCCTCTATATCCCTCATGAATACGTTCAGTCGCATCAGCGCAGGTGGATGGTCGCAGTGCTCCACCCGTTCCGCGTCGAACCTTCTTGGTCCCCAGAGATAGAAAAGGCTACCGAGAGACAGTAGAAAGAACCGCATTATCAGCTCCGGTTCTTGAAGGCCAGACTTGAGATATTTTGCGAGGGCACTTCCCATACCCCCTGTGAATAGATTGTTCATCACCATGTGGGCTGCGTACCCGTCAGCATCGACCTCCGCTGCTTGTCGTCTCATACTCCATTCAACGTCATAGGAGAAGCAGGGATCCTGTGTTTCAACCATCTCGGCCCTCGGCAGAGAGCGGGCTGTCTCAAAACAATGGCCGTGGAAGATGTGACCCAACTCATGACTCGTAAGAATCTGCATCGTCAGAGTGAAGAAAGAACCCGCGAGCGAACTCAAGTCTCTTCTACCATTCGCTAGTCCCAACATGCTTATAACGGATGGAGCAACAGCCATACGGCTCGTTATGCCCAGGACTCTCCTTAAGGCTGGTTCCGTAATAGCAATGCACGCGAGATCATCGACGTAGAAGGCGAGGGCATTAGGCTCTGACGATCGCAGGTAGTCCATATGGAGCCCTTTCATGTCGTCGGGCGGTGTTATCCGACTCATGTTTGCTGAATATCGCTTGTTGATCTCGGATTTCAACGCTTCGATCGCGTCGTTCAGCTTTTCGTCGCCAAATTGAAGGATTTCGAGCCGACCTGGAAAGCGATCACGGAAGTTCGGATCGGGATGGGTTGTGAAATAACGGCGGAACTTCATCTCCGCTTCAAACAGCGGATCGGCAGGCTCAGCGTGATGAGGTTGTCGTTTCGCCTCCACCTCACGACGCTCCGTGCCTGGCTAAATGCGCCGCCTGCGCCGCTTGAGCCCCCGATATTGCGCGTTCTGATTGATAGAGCAATGTTCCTGCGGCCGGCGCTATCGCGTCATATTGACTTTCGGGGCAGAATCTCTGTATAGCCTTTTGCCCAATGTTCAAATTGCGTTGCAATTTTTGCATCAAAACGTTCCAGGCATTGAAATCTGTAATTGGCTGCGTGTCAACAAAACTACTGACGATATCCGTGATCTCTTGCAGCGAATCATAGTAGTTGATTAACAGCGTCGCATCTTCCGCCGCCAAATTGCGAAACTCGGCGGAGTTGGGATACAGGACTGGCTGCCAGGGCCTCAGTGAAGCCCAGCTATCACCAGCAAGAGGGTGCTTCCCGACAGATGCTGGTACGAAGTTCGCTACAGCGCGTCCCAGAATGTGTATCTGTCGAGCCACGATGCGAGCGAGTTCCGAAGCGAAAAAGGTGCGAGCAATATCCGTTGGTCTTTCCTCTGCATTCCTTTCATGACGGATGTCTGGTAACTGCTTGCGTGCATCTGCGGCTGTAGGCTCGGTCTCTGCTGGCTGCAACGTAGCCAGTATTTCGAATGCCACAGCACTGGCAACGTCGGCCGCTTGCTCTTGAGAGCCCGCCTTGTCAGCGCCCGCCTTGCCGTCGAGCAAATCAGAAATCCCTCGCACGACGCAGCCCTGTACCGGCGCATTGATATGCACTCCCGCCAGGAAGCCTTGCCCCTCCATTTCTACGCCGAGGGTGTCCCCATAATTTTCCCTGATGAACTCAGCAATCTTGCCTGCGGAAGAAGCAACCACCTTCTCGCCTGCGGCAATCGCTCCGATATAAATCTGGGGGTTCGTGTGTCGTAATGTCGGACTAAGACGCCTTCGCCAATCTTCTTTAAGTTTTACCGTCCGCGCGCGCTGCTCGAGCGTATAAGTAGGAAGAAATACGACAGGCCGTGGCTTGAAACCGTCACCAGTGTCTTTGCCACGCTCGTAGCCATAGACTTTACTGGAAACCAAGGCGTCGCCGATGGAGACATCTTTGACGCCGCCGGCAACGCCCACAAACAGCGCGATCTCGGTGCGGAAATGAACTATCCCGCGCTCGACTGTCGCGGCCGCATAGGCATTTCCTTCGCCACACTCCGCAACCGCCACATCCCACTCGTTAAACCGCCCGAGATGAAACACGGTACCGCGCACGGTTTCCTCACGAATGTCGGACAAGTGACGAAGCACAGCCCGGGTCTCAACGTTCAAAGCGGTTAGTACGATCGCCGAACGGCTCCCCTTTGACCCTCCGGTCGAAGCTACTCTTACAGGCCCAGTCGGGATCATCTTTTCAATATCTCCGTGTGAGAATGAAACGCCAAACGCCTTCAAGTGCACGCGATGATCGATCCAGGTGTCAAAATCTCCAGTGGCCCAATTCTGCTGAAGCGCAGCCCCTCCCTCTGCCCACCAAAATTCCGTCGGCACGTCGTGACCCTCGGCGACCTTGTCATCGGTCATGAAGCGCTCCGCTCGCGCGCGAATTAGGCCGCTATGGGCACGCGCGCAGATAGTTTTCTGCGCGGCGTACACCTCCATGATGGGTCTTAGAATCTGAATGGCTTCGGGTGCGCTGACCCACTCTCTAGTAATGCTCAGATCAACGCGGACGCGCGCGGTCAGTTCAACCGGCGTCTGACCCGTGTGCTGTGCTCGAACCCTCCGAGCGAAGTCTCCGACAAGATCATTCACGAACTGCCGTCGAGACTGCCATGATGGCATGTCACCGCTGCTCCAACGGCCATACCATTCCCAAAGATCACGGTAAGGAAGTGGGTTTTCAAGTTGTCGGCGCGCCAGCTCGGTGGCGAACTCGTCGTAATCTTTGGCAAAATCTTCTTGCACGTCGCCAATGCGTGGGCCACCGGTCGCGACGGCGATCATGACCGCCTTAAGCCTGTCAAGCTTTTGAAGCAGTTCTTGATCGGTCATCATCGTATAACTCTTTATGAATCGTGGACACCGCAGGATCAAAGTGAAGCGTTAGTTATAAGGCTTCCCGGTCTTATCAGCGTGCTTCGCTACTGCTACGCGGTCGGCAACTTTTTGCCCGTTCTCGTCAGTCACCCACACGTCGCTGCATTCCATCCTAAACGCTTCACACGCGAATTCGAGTGCGGAGTCAAGATCAGCGTGGGGATGGGCAAACCTGCTGATTTTCCCTTCCCTGATCCAACTTACAAAGTACAGCATCGGAATCTCACAAACAGCCAATTGTCGGCACAGGTACCATGGGATCACATCCTTAGTATGTAGCATAAAAGGACGCTGACTTTTCCGGATTATACCCGCGTCGGTCGCAGAGCCTGGTGGTGCCCGGCTAGGCGTGCCCGGCCGCACGTTGTCGAGTGTTCCGCCGTTTTCCAGCGCCGTCGTGACAAAGGTCGCGCGCATGGAATGCGCCGAATACCCCCGGACCGTGCCTATGGCCCTGGCATGCTTGCCAACTCAGTTAGTGAATGATAAAGGACGTTCACATCAACAATCCCTTACGGGGGATCGAATTCCGTGCCGACGGCTCATTTGCGGCAGAATTTTCCGAGATTTCGGACCTTTTAGAGTCGGTTGTGGCTGGAAGAGTTCAGGAGACTGCCATCGCGCGCGAAGCTGGCGATAGCGTCCTTTATCATTCATTATCTGGATTGGGAAGCGGGCAACAACTTCGGGTCGTTTGCCCCATACAGCGACTATCCGCTCACTGGTTTGCTCCCGCGAAATGCTCCCACTGGCATTTTTAGCCCCTATGCCGTTTAAGGGAAGTAACGAGAGATTGTCGCGTGTAAACACCTGCAAGGATGAGGGTCACTCCGACGCCTCTTCAATCAAAAGAGTTACCTCTTCATCGGAGGCCGACTGTTTCCTCTTCTCTATGAAAAAAGGCAGTCTTAGTGCTGCTACCAAAAGCAGGATATGAATGAGGCTGAGCAGCATAAAGGTCGCGGTAAAGGCTCTGGAGATGCCGGTCGCGTGGTGCGCCATACCCAGTCTCCATCCGAGAAAAGTAGCGCACAGTGTCGTCAGGTTGGGCCCTCCGAGACGCTGAACTATATTGAGTGAGGTCGTCGCCATAGGCAGGTGTTCTTTCTCGACCGAAGCGTAGGCAGAGGTAATGGATGGAATGCCAACCGCGCTCAAACCCATCCCGCGGACGAAGAGCGTAAATACGAGCAGGGGGAGAGGCATGCCGTGGCTGGCAAGAAAAAGGAACGGGAGTGTCCCGGCTAAGGCCAAAAAGGCGCCGCTGCCCGCAACCATGCGGATGCGAAGCGCTGCGTCAGCACGCCGATCTTCGGATACGTGCAGATCATGCCCAGTCCGAGAGGAGCCATCAACCAGCCTGCCGCGCTGGGTGATTCGCCGCACATACGGATGAGATAGATCGGGATGAGCATCTGTCCTGCGAATGAGATTCCGTTCAGGGTGAATTGCGTCAGCACCGATGCTGAAAAATTCTTTCCCCTAAAGAGCTGAAGATCAATGAGCGCATCGTCGCCCTTCCTGGTTGCCGTCCGGATGAAGACAGTGAGCAGCACCAGGGCAACGAAAAATGGCGTCAAGCCGATCCGTTCGCTAACATGGCCCATACCGCAAAAAAAGAGCACGAGCCCTGGGGAAAGTAGGCAGAAGCCGATAAAGTCGAGATCTCTCGGCCGGGCTTCGGCACGGTCTTCAGGAAGAAAGCGAATCGCCAGAACGATTTCCCAAAAGACCGACCGGAACGTTCACCAGGAACAGCCAACGCCAGGACGCATCTTGAAGAATCGCGCCAGCGAGCACGGGCCGGAGGAGTGGTCCCAGCAGAATCGGTATTGCGGCGTAACTGAGGACGTGCGCCATGTGCCTCCCAGCGACGAACTCCGGTGCCAGATTGTGCCAATTGAACAGCTAGAATCTGCTCTTTGCTTCATAGGTCTGTCGTTTTGGTTCGGCGGATGCGCCTTCATGATCTTTCTCATTTTGAGCTCGTTGCAAGGGAGATGACTGGCATCGTCATTGCGGTGGCGCTCGCCGACATCTAGATAGACGCAAAATAGACGCACAACCCTTAAGCGATTCTACGTTATACTCCTGTGTCAAGTATAAGGAATCGATCTCTGGTGCGAGCTGTCTCTGTCGCCAATCTCGCATAAGTCACAAAGCGCCGGCCGTTGCGGTATCTCTTCAAGTTCATGAGATGGGGAAATCCGATGAGCAAACTGGAAATGACCCTGAAAGTGGCGTGTCTGAGGTCAGCCACAAAGTCAGTTGGGCTGGTTTTTGCCCTCTGGATGATAGGTTTGCTGCTAGGGGCTCAAAGTGCGTACGCTCAAGTGTATGCTGACCCCCTCTATGTTGACTCGAACGGTCACAACGCAGGCGCCCTCGAGCACGCTATTATTTTCCCTGCACCGATTTCGTTTTTGAGCTTCGCTGGGTTGGGCCACCCTCCATCAAGTTTCACGGTTAAGAACGGTGTGGGCATTGCTTCCAGCCGAAGCGGACTTAACAACGGCGGCCTGGATTTTTACACGCCGGGGGTACCGGGAACTATTCCGGTTCCAGGCGCGACCGCGCAGATTCAGGTGAGTATCACGCCTGGAGGAGAGGTTGGAATCGGGACACAAACCCCCAGCGCCCCCTTGGAGATCGACCGCGGCGGCTATGCACAGATTAACCTCAACAGCACCACTGGCAGAAATTGGGCACTGATGAGCACCGGTGCGAATGTGAGCAATGCCAGTAATTTTCAGATCTATGACCTTACTGCCAAAACGTCGCGGATGCAGATCGACGCGACGGGATTGGTGAGTGTGGACGTGCTGAGAATCACGGGCGGATCGGATCTGGCCGAGCCGTTCCGGGTTACTGGGCCGAGAGTAGAGCCGGGGTGGGTAATGGTGATTGACGACGTTCATGCGGGTGAATTGAGGCCGAGCACATCAGAATACGACAGGAAGGTGGCGGGCGTAGTGAGCGGGGCAGGAGGAATCCACGCTGCGCTGACGCTTACGCAAGCGGCGGAGACCGGAGGCCGCGAGGCGGGCTCGGAGAGGATGAGGAATGTGGCGCTGAGTGGCCGCGTCTATGTGATGGCGGATGCGACTGAGGCGCCCATTGAGCCGGGTGATCTGCTGACTACTTCAAATACGCCGGGGCACTGCATGAAGGCGGTGGATCACGGAAGGGCGGAGGGAGCGATCCTAGGCAAGGCAATGTCGCCGCTGAAGGGCGGAAAGGGTTTGGTACTGGCGCTGGTGACGCTCGAGTGAAGCGCGGCTGGTTTGCGGCCGTAGCGAGCGGAAGTGCGATTACCCAAAGGGGAATGACGCTCGCTGCGTGCATTGCCGTGGTCGCGGGAGTGGTGGGGTGTGGGGGACCGCCTCCACCTACGGGACTGACAGGGGGGCTGAGCGACGCGCCACAGCCAGATGCGGCGCCGGCGGATGCAGCAGCGCTGGCGTATCGGTTTCGACCCTACATCTACACGAGCCTGGATAGCAGCCAAAACCCTGAGCAGCATCGGCCGACGGATTGGACCTGGTTTGTGGAACATTCATCGTTGGTGGAGGGGTACGTATCGCACACGGATCCCAACTGCGCGGGCATGGGGACGTCAGATGTCTGGCCGGATGGGCCGGTGGTAACGACGACTACCGGCACGCCGGCTAACAGTGCATTTTTCGCGGACAATCCTGATTTGCTTACAAGTTTTCCCGGGGCAGACTTAAGCACGGCCGAGGGAAGCCACGGGAACACGCAAAGCTACGCGCTCCACTTGGACGACACCTCGTATCGCAGCGGGGAGACCTGGGATCAGGCGGCGGCAGGTGCCGGCATTTATGCGCACGTCCAGGATATTCTTGACCCGAATGACGGCTACATCGATAAAGGACTGGTGAACATCGAGTATTCGACTTTATGGGCGTATAACTCTGGGACATGCAGTTATCACAACGGAGACATTGCGTCGTTCACGGTCGTCTACGATAGGCACGCGGATCTGATCACGCGGGTGACATTTTCGATGCACGGGGCGGTGTTGGAAAGTTTTAGAATGTCGAATCCATTGTGGTATGTAACGCAGCCACCGCTGGATGGGGTAGACCAAAATGGAGCAACGGTACCGGGTTCAATCGACGCGGTGACGCTGGAACTCAGCGCAGATGCTGCGGCGCAACCGGCGACGGAGGGGTTTTCGCCGAGCCTGAATCTGCTGCGGTTGGTGCGGGACGCGGGAAGCCAACTGTACGAACACCCAGTGATTATTGCCGAGAACGACTCGCACGAGCTATGGCCGAACTCGAGCGGATCTGTGGCGATTCCGGTCCTCGGCAAGCTGCTTTCGGGGCAGCATGGTGGAGACGGGTTTTCCTATTTGCCGACTCGAGTGCAGATGCTCGGTTCGGCAGACGTGCCGGTCTGCAACAACACTGCGTTTGTGCACTACAACGGGAAGTTTGGGACAGATCCGGCGGCGATCTCGCTACACAAGACTTGGTACTACCCGCATGGGAGGGGGAACGAGCCGTTTCCACTGACGAACACAAAATTTACCGATCAGGATCCCTATGTGACGTTGGGGACTCTGGAGTGGCCGCCCAAGCACGACTATGACGGATACCAAGTGGTAGGATTCGTGTCGAAGGCGGGGGCGCAAGCGAACTCGGTTGTCGGAGTGACAGGGGCAAAGCTGAATGACGCCAGCTATCCATTTGGCGATATTCCGACCGCGGTGTCATTTGTACCAGCAGGCGGCACCGTTATGCTGGTGCCGGGTACTTATCCGGGACCGATGATTATCAGCCACCCGGTGAAACTGGCGGTGACGTCGGGAAACGCGATTCTTGGGGGACACAATCGCATCCTGCCACTGCAGAGTCCCCAAAAGGTGGATGTCTGCGGGGTGCCGATTCCAGAGTGAGAGTGATACTGCGATATACGGCGAGGCTGTCCCGCAACCGTGGGCGACAGTCGAGAGGCAATCTGCGCAACGGATGCTCCTTCTCCTAACGTCTCCTCCACAATCCGCCGCTACTGCTCCAACTCCAAATAGCGACGCTTCGCTGGAATCGGTTGAGTGTATCTGTCCATCATCGCTCCGAGTGGACACTACTATCTTCATGTCCACATCGAGAGCGTGCACCCAAATCACACTCTTGTCGAGGCGGCCCTCGGCGGACGCTTACGATGCCAGCTCATTTTGTCCAAATGCTTCGGAGTCCAGACGAACGCCATGTTGCGATCAAGGTAAGCAACCAGAAGTCGGCAAGTGTCTGCTAAAGCGGCCGCTTCACTTGGACTAAAACCGGCTTGTCGGCCCAACGCCCCCCAACCCCGTTGTGGATTGCCAACTCACATAGCGAATGATAAAGGACGCTATCATTCACAAAAACCAATAAAAATCTCCTGTGAGAACCCTCTAAGCTCCTTGGCTTAGTTTCCCAGAGCCCCGTTTCGGGCCAACTCCCGGACTGCCAACAATTTGTCCGGAATACGTCGCCAGTAATAGCATGACACCCTGATTGCGAAGGCAGCTGACCGCTTCTTCAACCGCAACGCAAGGTTAAGTCCCAGGTGCAGCTGTGTTGGTCAGAATATTCCGCGCGACCACTAGACGGATTGACTGAGGCGCGTCACGGACCACGTCAGTTTGGACAAGGCACTCAAGCGCGCCGCTCGCCCTGGATGCTGGCAGCTTAAGGAACGCCGGAGATGTGGCGTATCGTGTGCCGGCGACTGTTCCGTGTCCGAACGAACCAGCGATGATCATGATCTCCTTGTCGGCCGCAAAGGGATTGGGCGCACGCAGGATCAGACCATAGTCCGTCGCCGCGCCGTCGCGGTCGGGTTCTGATGGAACGTAGAGACGAGGCGGATCGACTCCTGTGTCCCGAATCGCGATCTCGTGGATGGAAGGGTTCCCGAACCGCAACTTCGAATCAATGAGCTTGACCGCCTCGCGGGTCACGGCGTTAGCGTCTGGTCCACCGAGTGATATCAGCGTGTGCTTCAGGGCATCACCTTCAAGCCGATCAGCATAAACCACCTTTGGTTCTGAGGCCCCGATCTGCCCGAGGTAGCGCTGGAGTTCCGCGAGGGCGATCGCGTCTCCGACTCCCAGTAGGCCAGAACGTTCAAAACCCGGAAACTCTCTAAAACATCCAATGACAAGTCGCAGATCGTTCGAGAGGAACGGTCGCCAGAATGAGCGCGCGTTTCGGGTGCGCCAGCGATCGCGCGAAACCTTCAGCGCCCATCCCGCAGCAGCTCCGATCAAGAACTTGGCAGCGTCCTTGATAAGGTCCCATGCCAATGAGTCAAATGGCAGCTGCATCAATGCCTTCCTCTCGGGCGGGCCCAAGCATAATACCAGGGTCGGGAAATGGGTCCAGGGCGCATCAGCCGAGACTTAGTTCGGTTGAGGGGCCATCCGGGATATTTGTCGACGCTACTTGACACCGCGAGCCAGAAGTCTCGTTCGAGGAGGTGAGGTTCCGTCGAGAGTGGCCTGAGTTCTCATCTCCTCCAACGCCGTTTCGGAGCCGCGATATTCGACGCCCTGGCTCGGCCGTGCCGAGCGCACGGGGGGCGTTCTTAATCTCGCTGGTTACTGCAAAAGACGATTCTTCGCGTCTTGGACAGCGCGTACGGTCTGGGAGATTTCGTCTTCAAAGTCCTCCACAACGTGGCGAACGTAGGACATCCTCTCAACCGCGGCTGCACCCTGCAGCTGTTTGTCGGACAGATCATTCGCCAAATGATCCAAAGATAATGCAAAGTCGTCAAAGGCGTTATAGATAGCCCCATCATAGTTTTGAAATTGGGCCATGCCTTCCTTCAACGCTTTTATCTTGCGTACATCAATCGCATATTTCAGCAGATCTAGATTGTTAGTAAGCCGATCGAGAAGGTGGTCCGCCTCGCCACACAACTGAGCCGGCTTGAAACTGTCCCTGGTTTGCGGATCGTTTGCAAAGTCCCTCAGCGCCCTCGCGAGCTGGTCACGGTCATTATACGAGTCCTTCACTGGACGCAGCTTCGCAAGGACAGATGAATACGCCGACTCGCAACGCGAACAGATTCCCTGTAGCTGATCAACAAGTTCCTTTCGCGTCGGATTTTGAAGCCCGGCCCCAAATTTTATGACGCTGCTACTCTCGGAAACGAAACTGCGAAGATACTGAAGAACTTCCATTGTCAACCTCCTCTGCCTTACACACTGGTAGAAATCCTATCCTATACCGGCGGCCCGCGTGCGTCAGGCTTGGCGGTGTTCGTTGCAGCTCGTTCTGTTCGGGCGCTCAATTCATGAAACTAGACCCGCCGCATTGTCGTTTCCTTTCCCGGTAGGCTCTCTGTGACGCTCTGTATCACGCGGAAAACGGCGGGTGTACAACAGTCGCGGCGAGCCAAAAATCCGGTTCTGGGGAACGCCTGCATTCACTCACAGGACAGTGAATGCGTCCTTTATCACTACATTGGGTTGGCTAGCCAGCAAGACATTTGGGGACATGTGTCCAAGATATCGGTTTTTCGTTCAAGTGGAACGAAGACGTTCGTGAACACTTGCAGACTTACCGGGCGCAATGATGATGTCATCCCTTCAGTTCACCTACTTTAGACTCGTGCCATGCCTTAAAGCACGGCCCCGGGTACCTAGACCCTGCGGTTGTACCTACCACTCGCCCTACTGATGGCTTGACAGCGACCCTTAAGGTTGATATAGTCACCCTTAAGGGTGACTGGAATAGGGGATTATGGCTATTGAGTTCGAGTTCCGAGGCGAGTGGTACAGGGTGGACACGCCGCAAGAGGTTGTAGAGCTCAAGAAATACCTTAGAGCCCACTCGCAAGAGGACGAGGGTTCATCCTCAGATTTGTACGTCAGTGTCCCTGCACATGGGAAATGGACAGGCGACATCCTCGCTTTGCTGATGGAGAAAATTGGATACTTCGAGAAAAAATTCCTGGCTGTCCTCCTAAGCGTCTCGCACCCCATAGACGCTAATACGGTATCCGGCTTCCTACCGATCCCGGTCCGCGAAAATAAGCGGCACAGGAAAGCGGGATGGGAGTCGTTGCTGTTCCTCGCGGGCATTCAGAGCGGCCTCGTACGCCATGTCAGAGCTCTCGGGCTGGAGCCCTGCGACTTGTATCAAGTTCATATTAGTTGGAGGGATGGTCGGCGCACCAGATACTTTACGGTTGACCCGGGTTTCCGCGTCGCGGCGAAGGACCAGGGCTGGCCGCCCCAATTCCTCCGTGAGGCCCTGGGGACATAACAAAACAACTGCCGGGAGGAGGGACAGGCCATGGAAGAAGGGCAAGGCATTGCCGGAGATTGGCAGGGAACGGTTGGCGAAAAGAAGCGTCGTTTGGTCGTGCGCATTGCTACGGCAGACGACGGCGGGTGGAAAGCTACGTTCCATCCCGTCGATCAGACCACGCAGCCGATCCCAATCGACTCCGTGGTCCTCGAAGGCCGCTCCCTCAAGTTGGCTATCAATGCAATTCAAGGTACTTACGAGGGCACAATCAGTGCCGACGCGAACGCCATCGCCGGAACCTGGACACAGGGGAAATCGCTTCCGCTCGAACTGTGGCGCGCGACGAAGGAATCCGCGTGGCTGGCCGCGCCCACTCCTTATCGCGTGCAGTTTATAGAAGTGGAAGCTAGCGTAAAGCTGGAAGTGGTCGACTGGGGCGGCTCCGGACGGCCTCTGGTCCTGTTGGCGGGCCTTGGAGCCAGTGCCCACACGTACGACAAGTTTGCTGCCAGGCTTACACCCTCCTACCACGTCTACGGCATCACGCGGCGCGGGTTCGGAGCCTCCAGTGTTCCTCCCTCTGGCTACTCGGCCGACCGGCTCGGAGACGACGTACTCGCAGTTCTTGCCGCATTGAAGGTGAATCGCCCGGTGTTGGTTGGGAGTTCCATAGCGGGCCAAGAGCTCAGCTCGATCGGATCCCGCTATCCCGAGAAAATAGCCGGATTGGTGTACCTGGACGCCGCCTATTCGTACGCGTACTACGACAGCTCCCTTGGCGACCTACACATCGAACTGATCGAATTGAGACGGAAATTCGAAGAGCTGCAATCGAAGCTCCTGCAGGATACACGACCGCTGATTCAGGAACTGCTGGAGACGGACCTCGCGAGGTTGGAAAGGGTCTTGCGCGAGAGACAAAAAGATCTGCAGGCGACTCCCGCAGCGCTCTTGGCGGTGTATGCGCAAGCGGATGTCCATCTTCCTCCGGCGATTCCAGCAATCCATGCGGGGCGACAAAAGTACACACACATTCCCGTTCCAATTCTCGCCATGTACGCTCTTCCGCCCAATTTTGAAGACCTACCCGGGGGTGATCCCGTCGAACGAGCGGCATTCGAAGCCCGGACTGCGGTCACAACCGAGGCACAGGCGAAGGCGTTCGAAGCTGGCGTGCCTTCTGCGCGTGTGGTGTGCCTGCCACACGCGAGGCACGAAGTGTTTTCCTCGAACGAAGAGGACGTACTCCGCGAGATGAATGCTTTCATTGGAAGCCTTCCGTAGCGCCACTTGGGGCCGATTGAGCCTTTTTTCGAGTGAGACTCTGACCAACTCCCGATTGACGCGCTACCGGAAATGCGTGAAATCGGCCCGATCCTGAATGTCTGGTTATGCGACGACAAAGGCGAGTGGACTGTCCCCGATTTCCCCTCTGGAGAATTGCAGGTTACTTAGGCGCGTCTTGAATCCGGTAATCGGAGGGCACCTGGAAGACTGTTGGAGAAGGCTCCCCAAACTGGAAGTTGGTAATGCGCTCGGTTGTTTCGCCGGAGCGCGGGTCTGAAGTTTTTGAGAGGACGACGAGTTTTGGCTCTAACGACATCTTCCAAACCTCATGAGTCACGACGAAGGGACGGTCGTTACCTAGCGAACCCACCGGATAGGTTGTGGTTATTCTCGTCCCTTCGACGGCGAGTCCCTCGATCGTATCGGTGCCAAGCCGCTCGGTCGAAGTCTCATGCCGCAATTCGTCGGGTGTGCCGTGCGCCGGTTGCTTCACGGCATTTGACTGCTCCGCTGGGGTCATTTCGTTCGGCGCATAAATGTGGCGCAGGGCTAGATGCTCCGAAACGAGCAGGTTGTATTCGACGCAGGCCACAGGATCGATAATTATAATGTTCCTCACGAACTCTACTTGCTCGCCTGTGGGGCCAAAAAAATGCTGTTTCACCTCGGTTCTCTGGCGGCCTTGAGAATCGCGGTAGAACTGGTAGGTCTGCTGTTTACTTTCGATGTGCGTTCCGTCTGTGAGAGTTCGCGAGACGGTGTTTTCTTGCAGTGCGGAATAGGGAGCGCCCGCAGTGGTGCGGTTTGCGAGGGGGCAGCGCCCTTCGGTTTGAGCAGCCGGGGTAGATGTTGTCTGGCCGACGGTTGGAATGGCAATGAGGAGGAGCAGAGAGGAGACAGTTGCTACGCTTATTCTAGCGATCATGGCTTTGGCCACTTAGGCGCGTCTTGAATCTGGTAATCGGAGGGCACCTGGAAGAGATCTGGAGAAGGCTCCCCAAGCTGGATGTTGGTAAAGCGAAGAGTTGTTTCGCCAGAGCGCGGATCTGAAGTTTTTGAGAGGATGACGAGTTTTGGTTCTACTGACATCCTCCAAGACTCACCAGTCACCACGATGGCACGGTCGTTACCTTGCGAACCCGCCGGATAAGTTGTGGATGTTCTCTTTCCTTCGACGAGGAATCCGTCGATCGTGTCGGTACCGAGCCGCTCGGTCGAGGTCTTAGGTCTCATTTCTTCGGGTAAGGCCGAGAGCGCCGGTTGCTTCACGGCATTTGACTGCTCCGTCGTAGGTCCTGCTGGGTTCATTTCGTCCGGCGCATAAATGTGGCGCCGAGCGACATGCGTCGATACGTCCAGCTTATATACGACCCAATTTATAGGATCGGTAATCATAATGTCCCTCAGGAACTCTTCTTGCGCGCCTGTGGGGCCAAAAAAAGGCTGTTTCATCTCGGTTCTGTGGCGGCCATGTGAGTCGCGGTAAAACTGGGTGATCTGCTGTTTACTTTCGATGTGCGTTCCGTCTGCGAGAGTTTGCAGGAGGGTGATTTCCATTAGTGCGGAGTAGGGGACGCCCGCGGGGTTGCTTTTTGCGAGGGGGCAGCTCCCTTCGGTTCGAGCTGCCGGTGCAGATGTTGTCTGGCCGACAGTTGGAATGGCAATAAGGAGGAGCAGAGAGGAGACAGTTGCTACTCTTAATCTAGCGCTCATGACTTTGGCCCTTTCCGGCGGCCTGGAGCCAGGGAATTCGCTGGGTGAGATGCTATGTCCCGCTAAACGGATGTCAATCGCCCACCTAGTAAATGGAAGCTACACGACCGGAGAGGCACTTGGACGATCAACGCGGTTACCCGGATTCTGAGAGCGATCCTCCGGGCTTTACGGAGTGTCCTATTGGCTAGGTCCTTCCGCTGGCACGGTCTTCCAATAACCATTCAGAAGTCCCCAGTTGTATCGGTCCTGCTTCCAGAAAAGCGTCGTCGTTGCCTCATTGCGATAAGCGTCTGTGGCTCCCCTCACAACTTGGTCCGACGTTAGCAGGGAGGCAACGCTTCGAACAGAATAGATGCCGGAGCCTGTATGGCACTTGGCACAACTGTCCAAAGTTCTAACGGGTCCGTCGAAATCGAAGCCGTGGGACTGGAGAAAACGGAAATCTTGGTCGTCACGAGTCACGGCTCCCAACCCGCCTGATTTCCCGGCAAACAGGTTCGCCCGATTCAGTTTTATTTCGTATACATCTTGCGATGTCGCGGCAGCGTTTTGGTCGTACTGCCAGTTTGGACCATTAGCCGGAATGTTGTAGAACACCCTTATCTGTACGCTTTCGGTAATTGGAGCACTCACAAGTAAGCCGTCGTGATCGAAAAGGTTCATCTGACGGACCAAGGCCAATTGGGTTCCAGCAGGAAATTGCGGCACAGCGGAACCTGAAAGCATTATTCTGTCGGCCATAAGCTGCCTGCCCTGCGGGTCTAGATAATCCCTCAAGGCATGCAGATAGTCGAGTGTTGCCTTGCGCCCGTTAGGAAGTCGAATGAATTCGAAGAAGCTGGACCGCCCAGAAAATGTTCCAGTGTGGTGCTTCGCAACCGGAGCACCCAAACTTCCAGCAATAGATACCCAGTCGCCCTCCGCTTGGAAAAGGTCTGGTGGCAAGAAGGCGCGATCCCGATGACCCGGGTCGTACTGCAGAGCGAATTCGCCAGATTCCACGGCAGCCTTGTAGTTATCCGGCAGGGTCGCAATTTCATTCTTGCTTAGCGCGATGCGATGCATGACCTCGGCTAAGCGAATCTGAAGTTCTCGTCGTTGGTCCGGGTGATCAGTGTTTGGCAAGGCCGACCAATCGAACACCGCCCAAAGATCGTGCTCCAGCACCGCCTTCTTGACTGAGTCATGAACTTGATTCTGACCCTTAGCTTCCAAAAACTCGTCAAGGATACGGAGTGCGGAGCCGTGAGACGGCTCGTCTAGCAGGAACTTGGTCGCAGGCCAAAACAATGGGTCGAGGTCATCCACGCCGTAGGTTTCACCCTTGTGTTGCCGAATAAAAAGTATGGAAAAAAGGCGATTCCAGATTTGTTCCGGATTTGAGTCATAAACGCGGCATCCATAGCTGGATTCAGGTGAGCGGGACACTTGAGGTGAGGCCAACGCAAGCAGGAACCCGGCACAGATCAATAGCGAAAGACCGACGAATACGGACTTCACGGTGAACTTCGATGCCATACTTCTTGGCTCCGCAGTCAGCGAATGCTCCACTCAGAGCAAGTCATGCAAGAATAGGTGGAAATAGACTATCACCAACCCATCCGAGTGCAGTGCCTGACAAACGCCGGCATCGTACCAGTGAAATCGGCCGGATCTTCAACGTCCCGTTACGACCTATCGGGTGTGTTAACGAATTCCGTTGCGGTTGGGTCTACTGAAGGGAGAAGATGTTTGTAACGCGAAGCTGCGATGTCACTCTTGCGCGCCAAAGTTCGCGGAGGAGGTTTCATGAGGTCAGTCCTCGGTTTAATCACTTGTGCCGTTTGTCTCTTGAGCATTGGGCAAGGTCAAGTAAGTCCCTCGCCTTCTCTCCAGCCCACTCCATTGGAGTGGTTCGCGCGACAGTCCGGCACGCATGTTGCGTGGTCCGATGAAGTTGGGCGACTGGATAGCACAGAAGCTCATGCTGTGGTCACGGCGATAGTCTTAGAAGATTCAGCTCAACCGCCAGATCGTTTGCGTGGAATTCGAATTGATCTTGCCAACCACAGCACAAAAGATGAAGTTTACCTCGACGAGGAAACACTCGGTGTCTATAAGAAAGCGTTAGATGAGATCAGTCATGGCGCGCCACAATTTCGAGACCGGTTCGCAAAAAACGTGGTCCCCGGAGGTGCTAGCTACTTTGGTGCCGAGGTGTTTTGGTACGGGGATCGAGTTCCGCGTGTCCGTGCATTGAATGCCGCGTACTACTTCGCGTCGGATTCTTCTGGGCTTGCCTTACATGCGGGAAATAATGCGGAGTTCCGGTTTCCCAACGAAGACCCACTGAATTTGTCCGCAGCAATTGAACGCGCGATAGATCAACTAAAGAGCCACTGAACACTTGCCCAGGGATGTCGAGTGCGTGGTTAACGCGGAAAAGACTTAGTACGTCAGATGTCCGGATATGCGACCTACCAGGAGTTGACCGATGCGCCCCGCTGATCCACTTCGTATGGCGCGTTTCACGCCAAAATATTAAAGTTTTGTATCATGCACTACCTATCTTTCCTCGACAGTCTGATGCGCGATTTCCGTTATGCGCTCCGCAACCTGCGCAAGGATCGGCGGTTCACGATTGTGGCGGTGTTTGCGCTGGCTTTGGGGATTGGCGCGAGCACGACCGTTTTCAGCGTCTTCTACGGCCTTCTGTTCCACGCCATTGCCGCTAAAGACGCGGACCGTCTGGTGGTGCCGCTGTTCACAGACGCTCGAGAACCGGACAGTGCTTGGCCGCTTTCTCTGAAGCTTGCGGACCTGGATGTGGTGCGCCAGCAGAATCGGGTCTTCGAAAACATTGTTGCCTACATTGAGGATAGCGGCCTCGTGCTAGCGGACGACGGCACGCGGAGGTATCAATTTTTTTGCACCCGTGTTACTTCCGATGCGTTTGATTTCTATGGAGTGCCGGCCCTGTTAGGGCGCGGCATTCTTCCTGAGGATGGCAGGTCAGGGGCGCCACCGGTTTTCGTGATGAGCTTTAAACTATGGAACGGCTCGTTCAACGCCGATCCAGACGTCCTTGGGAAGACCATCACTATCGATGGAGAACCACGCACTCTCGTAGGCATCATGCCGCCACGCTTCCAGGCCTTCGGTGCGCGGACAGAAATCTGGACTCCTTTGAACCAGACACGGGACAGCGGACGCTCGTACGCAAGTCTTCCAGGCGAATTGCTCGCTCGGTTGAAACGCGGCGTGACGGTGCAAGCCGGTTCGGCGGACCTGGACGTAATCGTCAAGCGTCTTGCGGCGGATCACCCAAAGGATTTTCCAACCCGCTTTACCGTAAGTTTGCAAACGGCGAGGGACCATCTGCTTGCTCCGCGCGGCGCCACCTCTTTTTTCCACTCTGACCTGAAGCATTTGCTGTACGACCTGCTGGCAGCGGTCATCATGTTGCTTCTCATCGCCTGTAGCAACGTGGCGAACCTGCTCTTGTCACGCGCAACGGCGAGGGAAAAAGAAATGGCGGTGCGCAGCGCGCTCGGTGCGGGGCGCTCTCAGCTGGTACGGCAACTTCTCACGGAGAGTTGCGTGCTAGCGGCTGGTGCTTGCCTCGTTGGCTGCGCCCTCGCGTGGTTTGGCCTAAGGCTCGTCTCGGCGATTCTCCCGCGCGCGGCGGATGTTTACGGAGGCGGCCGCATCGGAGCAGAAGCGGGACTCGCTCTCAACGCACCGGTCTTGCTTTTCGCTTCGGGGCTCGCCGTGCTGACGACGCTGATCTGTGGCTTAGCGCCGGCTCTTCGCGCAACGCGTTCCGACCTCCAGCCGTTACTGGCCAGCTCCGGAAAAGGTGCGAACAGCTTCTTGCGCCACGGAAAGTTCCGCGGGGCGCTGGTCGTCGCGCAGGTTACGCTCTCGATCGTGTTACTAGCCGGCGCGGGACTCATGATGCGCAGCTTTTACCTGCTCACTCATGTGGACCTCGGTTTCAATCCCAGAAACGTCCTCATGACGGTTTTCATCCCACCTCCCAGCCGCTCCAATGTTCCAGCAGTACAAAAGTTCGCTTCGCCCGAGGGGCAGGCTGTACTTCGCGGAGTGACGGAGCGCTTGAAAGCATTGCCAGGCGTGGCCAGTGTTGCAATCGAGGATGCCATGCCCGGATACAGCCCCACGCGCGGATATCAGACCAGTGTGCCGGGAAGCGAGCGCTCGGAAGAGGTTGGAGTGTGGGCTGGCGACGAGAATCTGCTCGAGACCCTGGAGTTGCGGCTGATCAAAGGCCGCTGGCTTTCCGAAAGAGAAGTGCAGACGGCCCAGTCGGTAGGGGTGGTTACTCAGCGACTGGCTCGAGATTTCTTCGGGGATGCCGATCCCATTGGCCAACGAATTAGGATAAAAGCATTCACCGATCCCTCTCTCCGACCACACGACGCCGAGTTCCAAATCATTGGTGTGGTCTCCGACGTGAAAACAATTGGGCCACAAAAGCCAGCCATTCCCATCATCTTCCTGCCGTACACCGTTCGCGGAGGATTCTTGCTCCTAATTAAAACGACGGTTGACCCAGCTTCTCTGAAGAATGCAGTGCAGGAGCAGATCTGGGCGGTGAATCGGGACGAAGTCGTCCCGATTTCGAGTTCCCTGGAAGATTTTCTGGAACGATTCACGTATGCCACGCCGGAGTTCGGATTGGCGTTGGCGGCGCCGCTGGCGAGCATTAGCCTGCTACTGGTGATGATTGGGGTGTTTAGCGTGATGGCGTACACGGTATCGCTGCAAACGCAGGAGATTGGAGTGCGGATGGCGCTGGGAGCGCAGCAGGGAGAGATATTGAGGATGGTGTTGAGGAAGGGGTTTGCGCTACTTGTGGCGGGGATTTTAGCCGGGCTGTTTGCAAGTTTTGGGCTGACGCGATTTTTGGCTAGCCAGATTTGGGGAGTGTCGGCGACTGATCCGTGGACGTTTGGGGCGGTAGTGGCACTGGTGGTGGGAGTGGGATTGGCGGCGTGCTGGTTGCCGGCGCGGCGCGCGGCCAGTGTCGATCCGTTGGTGGCACTGCGGTATGAATGAAGGGAGTCAGACAGCTAAGTCCTGACAGACTTATCAGGCTGTAGAACCAAATCGTGGTAGATTCGCTTACACAATGCACGGTTTTGGTGTAACCGCTGGAAGAACTTCTTGGGTGAATGCTCTCCGTTCGCATCTGCAGACCGCGGCACGGACGCTCTGGCGCAATCCGCGCTTCACTCTTACGGCCCTGGCTGTGCTTTCGTTGGGAGTTGGGACTGTCTCCGCGCTGTTCTCCGTTGTCGATAAAGTGCTTTTGGAACCATTGCCCTATCCTGATCCAGATCGCCTCGTGCAGTTGATAACGTCAACTAGTATCGGAAACCAGAGCGTGGCTTCGATTCCGAAATATCTGTTGTGGCTTGATAACACCACATCGTTTGAGTCGATGGCGGCGTCTGACATTGACGTACCGGACATCAATTTCACGGATGGTGGTTACCGTCATGCATTGAAAGCTGCTCGTGTATCCGCGGCATATTTCCATGTTTTCGGCGCACAACTGGCGTCTGGACGAACGTTCTCCTCTAAGGAGGACACTCCTGACGGTCCGAATGTGATAGTAATTAGCGACGAGATATTTCGGCGTTATTTCCACTCGGACCCGAGCCTCATTGGTCGCGCAATACTCTTCGACGACGTCCCATATCAAGTAGTTGGAGTGCTTGCGCCCGACGCCCACTTGGAATCATCCAGCGATCTCTGGCTCCCCCTTCGCGCTGATCCGCACTCCGTCGACTACATTGGGAGGGTGCGTGTCATTGCCCGGCTTCGGAACGCGATTTCTCTTGAGCAGGCCCAGATTGATTTGGGCGGAGTGGCCGGTCGAAGCAGGGAATGGGGGCTCCGAGTTGCAAATCTTGGAGATACTTTTGCGACCGGTTTTTCCCTGGCGATTCCGCTGAGAGACGCCATCGTGGGCGATGTGCGGCCGTCACTCTACATCATGATGGGTGCGGGCAGCTTTGTGCTCGCGATATCTTGCCTGAACATCGCGGCTTTATTCCTGGCGCGATTTAGTCGCCGGAAGCGCGAAATTGCCGTCCGCATGGCAATTGGCGCGGCGCGCAAGCAGATTATGATTGAGCTTCTTACAGAAAGCGCACTGCTTTCCTTAGCGGGCGGGATGGGCGGCATCGTCTTCGGTTACCTCGGGGTACGCGAATTGCTAGCCATCAGTCCAGACGGATTGCCCCGGATCGGTTCGAATGGTTCCGCGATAGCGCTGGATTGGAGAATCCCTCTGTTTGCTCTATCCGTCTCGATTTTCATTGGAATTCTCTGCGCGCTGATCCCTGCTCTGAACGCATCACGCACTGCAATCAGCGAGCTTGTGAAAGACAGCACTTCGCATTCGGGCATGACCTTGCGACGCAATCGTTGGCGTCCGGCTCTGGTAGTCATGGAAATGTCTTTTTCTCTCGTGCTGCTGGTCGGCGCGGGACTGCTCATACGCACTTTTGTCGCGGAGCGGGTAATCAATCGTGGCTTTGATGAACGAAATGTTGTTACGGTTGACATGTCGCTGAACAACCCGCGTTTTGACAAGACAACTGAAGTCGCGCAATTGATCCGTTATGCTGAGCGCCGGATTAGAGCAGTTCCTGGCGTAGAAGCTATTGCTACTACCAACGCTCTCCCGTTGATTTCCAGCTTGCAGATGCCATTCCATATTTTCGAGCAGCATGAACATATTTACGGGCGTTACGACGGCATGGCTACTTGGCGTAGCGTCTCGCCCGAGTACTTCAAAGTATTTCACATTAGGTTGCTTCGCGGACGGATGTTCACCGACGAAGATGGCGAAGATGCTGCAAGGGTTGTTCTAATCAACCGTGCGATGATGAAGCGATATTGGCCGGATATAAATGCCAATCCAATTGGTGATTTCATCGAAATCGGCAAGGGGATGGAACCAGGCGCTGGGGATCCTCCGCGGCAGATCGTCGGGATTGTTGTCGACGTTCGTGATGCTGGTCTCGACCGTGAACCCTCAATGTATGTACCTGTAGCTCAGGTTTCAGACTGGATGAACGCCCGCAACAATCGGCTTCAGCCGATAATCTGGACGATTCGCACAAATGATAGCCAAACCTCACCAGTAGTGAGGCTTCAGGAAGAGCTTGCGAGCGTGAGCAGTGGGCAACCGTTGGGGCAGCCAAGAACCATGCATGAAGCGGTTGCTGCATCTTCAGCGCGAACTGAATTCTATCTCACCGTGCTCACGCTCTTCGGAGGCATCGCGTTGCTTCTGACCGCCACAGGCTTGTATGGTTTAGTGGCGTATTCAGTGCAACAGCGAGGCAGAGAACTGGCGATTCGGAGCGCTTTGGGAGCGACTCCTATCGACGTACAAATGATGGTGGTCACGCAAGCTCTGAGATTGGCGCTTTGGGGGGCAGGGGCAGGAATTCCCTTTGCGCTCGTGCTGGCTCGAATAACCATCAGCTCAGTCTTCGGCATTCAGACTTGGGATCCGATCATGCTTGTACTCGTGACTCTATTGCTGTGCGCCGTTTCACTGTTTGCCGCATATGTACCCTCGATACGAGCCAGCCATGTCGATCCAGCTGCGGCACTTCGCTCCGACACCTAGGAGAAGGCCAACTCCTGATAAACGCTAGTGCTTAATCAGGCTCCAGCCACGACTTCGGCAACTTGCAAACTCCCGATTGGCGCGCTAACCCCACAATCCAAGCGACGCCAAGCCAGACAGATTGCGCTATTATCATCCCACGTCGCGAGTGGCCTCAGGAGGTGCGCACAAATGCGTTTCTTTTCCTGGCTTTACTCTTTCGGTCAAGACCTCCGTTTCGCCGCCCGCGGTCTTCGCAAAAATCCCGGGCTCGTCGCCATAGTTGTCCTGTCGCTCGCATTGGGAATCGGCGCCAACAGCACCATCTTCAGCATCATGAGTGCAATTATGTACCGCCCGCTGCCATATGAGCAGCCCGATCAGCTCATGGTCATCTGGGAGACGGAGCAGGGTCGGCCAGATTCGCGGCAGCAGCCGCCAATCGCGGAAGTCGTCGACTGGAAAAAGCAGAGCCATGTCTTCGAAGACATCGCGTTAACCAGTTTTACGGAGTCAACACCAGTTGCGGGTCAGGGCGAGGCCGAAAACCTGAGAGCCCAGTTCGTGACGCCGAACTTCTTTCATCTGCTCGGCACCAGTCCCGCGCTGGGCCGCGTGTTTCTGGCCAGTGAGGCCCAGGACCGCACGCAAACAGTCGTTCTTAGCGATTCCTTCTGGAAGGCACGCTTCCACGGTGACCCGGGCGTACTCGGCAAAGTTTTCAACATCTCGGGTGTTGTCTCGACAGTTGTGGGCGTCATGCCTCCGAGATTTGGCTCCTTCTACGGCGACCTCGATATGTTGATTCCTATTGACCCTGCAAGTGCCAGGTATTCGGAGCGGAAGGATCACTGGCTGATGGCTATCGGACGCTTGAATCCGGGCGCCACCGTGAACGAGGCGCAGCTCGAAATGTCGGTCATCGCGCGCCGGCTGGAGCAGGCGTATCCAGCGACCAATAAAGGCGTGGGCACGAGGGTCGAACCCTTGCGGAAAGCGCTTTACCCATGGGCAGGACGGATTCTATATCCGTTGCTGGGCGCTGTCGGATTCGTGCTGCTGATAGCTTGCGGGAATTCCGCGAACCTGATGCTCTCGCGATCCGAGACGCGACGGAAGGAATTCGCGGTGCGCGCATCGCTTGGAGCGGGCCGTGGCCGACTGATGCAACAATTATTCGCTGAAAGCGCGCTGATGGGCGTGCTGGGAGGGGTTTGTGGAGCAGCTCTAACCTCGCTCAGCATTCAAGTGTTTCGCGTGTGGGCTGCGGATTTTTATTTTCCGAATATCGACAGGGTCGGAATTGACGGCCGGGTTCTTTTGTTTACGCTGGCGGTCTCGCTGCTGACCGCCATTCTCGTCGGATGCGTGCCGGCTATCCAGGCATCCAATCCCGATTTGAATCTGACCCTGCGCGAAGGGGATCGGCGAACCGGCACGGGCTCGCGAAGACGCACACGCCATATCCTGGCAGTCTCCGAAATCGCGTTAGCCATGGTACTTCTCGTTGGTGCGGGTTTGATGATCCACAGCATTATGCGCTTGCGACAAGTCAACCCCGGATTCAACCCGCACGACTTGCTCACCTTCGAGTTCGACCTTCCGGAGGGCGGAAGCTATGTCCAGCGCGTGCCCGGCGGAGACATTGAAAGGGCCACACCTCAAGTGGCGGTGTTCTACCGTCAACTTTTGGAGAACGTGTCAGCGATTCCCGGAGTTGCGTCGGTTTGCATTGTCAGCCCGATGGGAGTTTTCGAAAGGACCTTCTCCATTCTAGGCCGACCGCTTCCGCCCGCCGATGGGCGGCCTGTAACGAGTTACACCGAGATCAGTCCGGCTTACTTCCGCACGCTGAAAATCCCGTTGAAAAAGGGTCGCGATTTGACCGAGGCCGACCGCGCGGGCGCGCCGTGGGCCGCAGTCGTTAACGAAACCTTCGTGCGACGCTACTTTCCAAATGAAGACCCGATCGGGCAGCACATCCTTCTCCGTTTCATCGATCTCGATGAAACCCAGCCCCGGCAAATTGTGGGCGTCGTCGGCGATATCAAGAGGTACTTGGGCCAAACCGAGTCCGAGCCCATGGTATACGCTTCGTATCAGCAACAGCCGTCAGACTTCCGCGGCGGCAGTGTGGAAACGCACCTGGCGCAGACTCTCGTGGTCCGGACCGCTGCCAGTTTGGGACACGGGGGGACAGGCTTGGCAATGGCAGTAAAGAAGATCACTGCGGATATCGATCCTGAACAGCCGGTCACGGAAATCATGACCATGGATCAGATACTCGCTAGAGGGCTGGGCGATTCCCAGTTCTATGCAAGTCTTCTCGATGTCTTCGCCTTCATTGCACTGCTCCTCGCCGTGATCGGCATCTACGGTTCCATGTCGTACTTTGTCTCCGAGCGCACGCGCGAAATCGGCATCCGCGTGGCTTTAGGCGCATCGCGTGCTGGCATTCTCAAACTCATCAACGCAATGGGTTTGAAACTGGCGGTCATCGGCGTTGTCATCGGTTTCGCTCTAGCCGCTGGTCTCACGCGCTTTATCGCCGGATTTCTGTTTGGCGTGACCGCCACCGATCCGCTGACCTTTGCCGTGGTGGGAATGGGCTTAATTGCAGTGGCTATGTTGGCTTGCTACATTCCCGCCTATCGCGCCACCAAGGTCGACCCCATGGTCGCCCTCCGTTACGAATAAACCATGGGTGCGCCGGATTAAACCGGCATGAAGTAGAGAATGAAAGAGTCTCACAGGAAAGGAGCAAGCGATCCATCCTGTCCCCGAGTTTTACGTTGCTGGTCGTGAGGCCAACGGCGAAGCGTAAACAGGGGCATAGGCGGGCTGGGTATTGAGCTTCGAAAATATTCTTCAGAGCGCCGACGCTGTCCATGTAGGCGGAAGGCAATACGGAGAGGAGCGCAATCGCGAGTTCCTATCCGGCTCTGCGTAGTCAAAGACCCCAGACACGCTTAGAAACTTCATGCATGTCTTTGTCGCGCTGGGAATCGGTAACGCGGGGTCGCCGTTCCTAGCCGTAGCCTTAAGTAGCATCGGTGTGCGATTGACCTTCGGGTGGTTTGTGCTTCTCTCAACACCCACAATGGTCGCGATGCTACTAGGTATTTGGAAAGTAAAACAACAGAAGACCGGAAGCTCTCCTACTTGGTCAGAAGCTTGAAATCCACTTGGACGTTTACGGCGTTTACCAGGCATCTGCTGGTTGAACCAGCAAACTTCTTATATCGGCAATCTCAGATTCATGGTTCCTTGAGAACGAACTTGACATCCGGAGAGACGATAAGAGGTGGAGTTTGAACCGCGCAGCGTTCCGCTTAAATTCAAATCAACCGCCTTGCGAATCGTCCTCCTATTTCATGTTCTTCATGCGCGTTTGCTGAAACCATTTCCAGGGGTTATTAATGCCGAGGGAAAAGAAACAAATTAACAGCACGAACCCGTTGGCGAGATGTAGGATGAGAAGGATTTGAAAGGTACCCATACTCCCCAACTTCTGGGGTACCTCGTTAACCCTATAGCCGCGCAAAAGGGCAGGAGACATTAGCACGGTCTGACGCGCTTCTGGCCCCACAGGAAGCGGCGCGATTGGCTTCGACAAGTTGCCAGATTCGTCAGCGATTGCTCCCTCAAGCGAGAGCACACCTCCGCCGTCAACAGCCAGGCTCAGTTTTTCCATGGGAACATAGGTGTACCCGCGTGGTAGAGCTGATTTGAGTTCTCTCTCGGAGGTCTCCCGGTCTACTGTCCCTGGATAAGACTTAGTTCTGGCCCTGAGCAACGCCACTCCGCCGCGAATGTCTTCTACCTCGATGGCGGCCGCAATCGTCAACTTGTCGTTCGAGAAGTATACGAATTGCCGGGAGCCCGGGTGTGCCGTGTACGGAGTCGACATACCCCGAAGTTCCCCTCCAGCCGTGGCAACGTATTGGAAGGAGGGACTCCTTGTCTGGCCATGGCTCTGACTCGCCGGTTCTGGAATTGGTACGGAATCGGTCGGTTTTCTCTGTTGTTGCGTCTGGGCCTGATTTGTCATGGGAATCGCTGACGTCACTAGGAACAAGATTGCGACGCAAGCGAAACGAATGAGCAGCGAAACGAACTGGCAAGCTTTCTGTGACTTATCGCGCATACGAATCTCCTTTACCTTTATCTTCTTCGCAATTTTCACCGAGTGTCTTGAGTCCAATGCGTTAATCAGACACGTGGATAACTTCCGGATGCTCGGGAGATGTCTTTGAGTCGTTTTTTTCCTCGTCGTCAATTGTCACCTCGACCCTCGTTTGATTCATTGCATGTAGGAGTTCCTCGATTTTCTCTTGGCTCATTCCAACGCCGAGAACCGAGTGTCCCCCAAGCGCAATGGATAAGAACACTTTGCGTAACAAGTTGCGCAGCGACATGTAGCTCCTAAATGACACGGAGTTTTCAGTGGCAGACGTTGCCGAGTGCGGCGGATGCCGCGAGCGAAGCGTGCAGCCGCGTTCCACTTGAGAGATGGCTGTTATGTACGCGAGGGGCTATCTAACGGGGGGCGGGCGAGGCGAGAAAACAGGCAGGTATGGAAAAGGAAGAGGAAGGCATACATCCGGAACGACGGGAAGGGGAACACTGACAACAACAGCAAGAAAGAACCAAAACGGGATTAAGAAGAGAAAGAGGAGACCCAGTGCGGGCTGAGCTAGAGAGGCAAGCAAAACCATCGCCACGCAAAGCAAGGCGACAAGCCGCAGCGCAGAATAGGTGCTCTTCATCTAATTTCATCCTACGCGGACCACTAGGATTTACAAGCTCGTTTTAGACCCGCTACTTGGGTCCAAGTATTTGACTTTACCGGTTACGGCTGTCGGGACTTGGGCATCCGACCGACGTCCCAGAACCCCATTTATCAGGAATTGGTATTAGAATCAGCGCGCACGTCGTGCGAGAGGATTGGGTGATGACAACAGTCTCGGATAACTCCCCAAGAGCGCCACTAGAGCGAAGTCAATTGGCTCGGGAAGATCTTTTGCGGCACACTACAATTTTTCTCAACTCAACAGGTACAAACGCCACCGCCACATTGGCCATGCTGCCACAGGAAAATCGATTTTTTCTACTCACCGCTCAGCACGTAGCAAGGATGATTGAAGAAAAGAGAGAGAAATGGTCTTACCAGAACCCGAAGCGGGTCGTAAAGTATCTAAACCATCCGCCTATAAGAACTGATCTCGGGAACGAGGCACTATATTCACAGGATTTGACCCTGTTCGAGCTTCACGCTGAAGACGCGGCTGAGATGGTTCGCCTGGGATTGAGTTTCTATGATTTGAGGACGTCGCAATATTCGTCGGATGAAGAATATGGACCCGATTATTTCGTTATCGGAGCGCCAAAATCTACAGAAGTCCTTGCTAATAGTGAGTTGATCTTCGAAATTCGGTGTGCCGGCGTAAATGTCTTGGAGGAGGTCGTGGTAGACGACGCGACGAGGTTTACAGAAGTCGAAGCGGTTGAAGCGAACTATAGTGGGATGAGCGGAGGAGGATTATGGGAGATTTCATATCCTGCCTCCGGTGGTCATAGGGTTTTTCTCGTGGGAGTTGTTGTTCGAGAGCCCCAACAGTTGCGATCAACCGCGGATACTCACTCGTCTGCTGGCTTCCCTACGATTCGATGCAGCTCACGACAATCAATTAAAGAGTTGGTTGCAAGGGCTCGTTCCCTAGTTCTAGGAGCGGGCGAACAGAATAGCTAGAGCTGCAATTCCGGTATAATCCTCGACATGGCTAGATGCACAGCACCCGTAAGGGGCCATCGCACGGCGAGCGCCAGAGCGGACTGCCCTGCATGCGGTAGCCGCTATGGCCGCTACAGCGGCTACAGCAGCTACAGCTACGGGTCGTCCTCGGCCCCGTCCTACTCCTCGTCGGGGAGTAGCGGGGGCGGCCGGAGCAGCGGCGGCGGGTCTGGCAGCATCGCAAGGCCGCGCTGGTCGCGAGCCGGTTCGTCCGTGGCGTACACGCCTGCCGAGGTGCGGGCACTCACGCCGATCCGCGAAAGCGTCGAAAAGCGAGCGCAGTTGCCTGAGTTTCGGGACATCTTTCTCTGCCATGCGTGGGACGACCGGCAAGGGGTCGCCAAGGAGCTGCACGACCTGCTCGAGTCACGCGGTGTCTCGGTCTGGTTCAGCGAGAAGGACGTTGCCCTTGGTACCCCATTGCTTCGCGAAATCGACAAGGGATTGGCGAAGTCACGGGTCGGAATCGTGCTGGTAACTCCGGCGCTGCTGCGCCGTCTCCAAGGAGAAAGTATCGCCGACAAAGAACTATCGGTACTTCTAGCGCGTGACCAACTCGTTCCGATTGTGCACGGCACGACATACGAAGCTCTCCGCGAAGTCAGCCCTCTGCTCGGTTCGCGAACCGGCCTGAGTACCGCAGAAAATCCGATGGCAGATGTGGCGGCTAAGCTCGCCGAGCTGGTTGCCATCCAGTAACGACAAACCCGCTTGCGTCTCTTACCAATTCAATTCCACTTGGACGTATAGTTGGATTACCGGTAACTTGGACTGCCTCCCGGCCACTTTACCGGTTGATACGGCGTTACCAGACTTGAAGGGCAGCCTGGCATAGCTACCGGTGGCCCCTACAATTTAGAGGCGTTTCGGTGTAGAGTTCGCTCGTATGGAGACCTATCTGGACGGTCTGGCATCCGACTTCCGTTATGCCTTCCGCAACCTCCGCAAAGACCGTAGCTTCGCCCTCGTTGCCATCCTTGCTCTCGCCCTTGGTATTGGTGCCTCCACTGTCGTCTTCAGCATCTTCTACAATTTATTTTTTAATGCGTTTGCCGCAAAAGACGCGAGCCAGTTGGTTGTTCCCGTGCTTCAGAACACCGAATACACAGGCCAGTCCGGCAGCAATCTGCAACCTCTAACTCTCCATCTTGCCGATCTCGATGCTATCCGCGAGCAGAATCGAGTCTTCGAAAACATCGTTGGCTACATTGTCGAAATGGTGCTCGCCAATGACGGTTCCCAGATGTATCAGTTTTCGAGTACTCGCGTAACTTCCGACGCTTTTGATTTTTATGGCGTGCCGCCGCTCCTCGGCCGCGGCATCGCTCTGGAAGACGGCAAGCCCGGAGCACCTCCGGTTTTTGTGATGAGTTACAAAACCTGGAAGGGCGTCTTCGACGAGGATCCAAAAATTCTCGGAAAAATTCTTACCATCGATGGCGAGCCACGGACGCTCGTGGGCGTCATGCCACAGCGCTTCCAGGCTTATGGTTTACAAGCCGAAATCTGGATCCCGGTCACTCGCTCTCGAGATACGCCTCGCGCAGATGAAGAATCAAAGGCTACAGTGCTGGCCCGCTTGAAGCCTGGCTTAACTCTGGAAACCGCTTCCGCGGACCTCGATCTGATCGTCAAGCGCCTCGCTCTGCTTCATCCGGACGATTTTCCGAAGCATTTTGCCGCGCGTGTCCAGTCGGCCACGGATTCCCTCCTTGGACCCCAAGGGGGCGCGACCACATTCCATTCCGACATGAAGCATCTACTTTATGATTTGCTTGCAGCCGTCGCGGCGCTCCTCCTAATCGCGTGTAGCAACGTCGCGAATCTTCTTCTGGCTCGAGCGACCGTGCGAGAAAAAGAGATGGCGGTACGCTCGGCCCTCGGCGCGACGCGTGGACGGTTGGTTCGCCAACTCTTGGCGGAGAGTTTCGTGCTAGCAATGGCCGCTTGCATTGTAGGTTGTCTCTTCGCGTGGCTCGGAATGAAATTCGTCACGGCAATTATTCCCCGCACGGGAGATCTCTATGGGGGCGGGCATCTCGGTGCTGAAATAGCCCCTGGTCTGAACGCTCCCGTTCTATTCTTTGCTCTAGCCCTTTCTGCCCTTACAACCTTGATCTGCGGTTTGGCGCCGGCCCTCCGAGTAGCGCGCACGGACATACAACCGCAGTTGGGAGGCACGGGCAAAGGCGCAAACGGCGGCTTCCGACACGGAAACCTTCGCGCTGTACTGGTCGTCGCTGAGGTTGCTCTCGCCATTGTCCTTTTGATCGGCACAGGCCTGATGATGCGCAGCTTCTTCCTCCTCACACACGTCGACCTAGGCTTCAATCCTAAGAACGTCTTGTTCGTCGTCTTCGCGCCTCACATTAGCCATGACAAGACTTCGATTTCCCCCCTCCAGAGATTTGCTTCGCCGCAGGGACTGGCCCAAGTCCGCGATGTAGCCGAACGTTTGAAAAACTTGCCGGGCGTGGCCGATGTTTCGATCGAAGACGCGATGCCCGGTTATAGCCCGTCAGCGGGATACAAAGTGATTGTGCCTGGGGCGACTCATAGTGAAGAAGTTGGCCTCTTTGCTTGCGACGAAAATCTTGCTCCAACACTCGAGCTGCGCATGATCCAGGGCCGCTGGCTCTCTGTACAAGAAGTGCGAACCGCGCAATACGTCGGAGTGATCAACCAGCGATTGGCGCACGACTTCTTCGGCGATGCGAATCCGATCGGGCAACAACTCCGTGTGAAAGCCTTCAAAGGGCCGTCAGCGACAACCCAAGATACCGAATTCCGAATCGTTGGCGTCGTCAAAGACGTGATCAGCGCCGGCCCTCAGCGGCCGACCATGCCCATGATTTTTCTTCCCTATACAGTGCGCGGCGGATTCTTTTTTCTTGTGAAAACAACCGTGGAACCAGCTTCCCTGGCGCACGCCGTCCAAGAACAAGTTTGGGCCGTCGATCGCAGCGAAATTGTTTTGCTGACCACTCCACTCGAAGATTTCCTACAAAGGTTTACGTACGCCACACCAGAGTTTGGTTTGTTGATCGCGACACCGCTCGCCAGCATCAGCCTGCTGCTGGTCATCGTTGGCGTCTTCAGCGTAATGGCTTATACAGTCTCGCTCCAGACTCAGGAGATTGGCATTCGCATGGCCCTCGGCGCTCAGCAAGGCAGCATCTTACAGATGATTCTCACGAAGGGTGCGCGGTTGCTTGTGACAGGAATTGTCCTCGGGCTTTTCGTCAGCTACGGCCTCACACGATTCCTGGCGAGCCAAATCTGGGGCGTCTCCGCCACAGATCCATGGACGTTCACGGCAGTGGCCGCCTTCGTCGTCGCAGTGGGCTTGGGCGCCTGCTTCCTCCCCGCCCGCCGCGCAACTCGCGTCGATCCTCTCGTCGCTCTACGTTACGAATAGCAACGATCACAGAATTTGGCCCAGAGGCGGCGGTTTTCCGGACTGCCTCAGAGACCCTTGCGTTTTCACCTCGCTGATTACATGGCAATTAGAATCCCGGAATTTACGTCAAACATCGTGAGTTGAAGGTTATTGGCCAGCAAAAGGCCAGCAGCTATGTTGTGGATTTCGTGCTAGGCTATTGAAAACACTCGGCGGAGAGGTGCCAGAGTGGTTTAATGGGTCGGTTTGCTAAATTTCCCTGCCCTGTTCGTACTCACCACGCTTCATTTGTTTTGAGTGACTTAGAGTGTGCTCATTTGCACTGAATCACCCCATTCGCAAGCTTTTGTGCACCAACTGTGCACCAAGAAATCTTTCTCACCCCGAATTTCGAGTGCGGGAAACCGCTGCCTGTCCGAGATGGCTTTGCCTCAGTTCTCCAACTTGACCACAATCACCCTTTCCAAACTATCGGGCATCGACACCTTTGCTCGGAGGTCGTCGCCCTGCGTTTGCGAACAGTACGAACTACTAAGCATTCAGTTAATAGCCTTGAGACCGACTTAATCACAATTTGCCGGAGCCGAGACAAATCGAGGGGAATCAGCAAGTTCTGATCAAATGGGCCTAACTCAGATTCACCTTCTCTTTTCAGTCGTCACTACCATTTGCCGCCATTCATCACTATTCGCATGACACCTACATGACACCGTCGCAGAGCTCTGCCTGGTCGTTGCCAGCTTGATGGAATCGCAGTACGGGCAGCCAAGGTTGTACGCTTCCGACCTGAGGAGGCTCAACAGCTACGAACTTACGATAGCCCTCGCAGCAGAGCAATTGACAGGACAATCTCGCCGGGGTGCGACAGGCAACCACATAGCGGCATGGACCTGATCCATCCTAAGCGGTGTAAGCCAAAGATGCTGTCGATCTGGAGAATCTGGAATGCCGAGCCCTTCACGGATCAACCGAACTGCCATCAGCAATCCGGCCCAAAAAGAAACAAATGAGACGGTCGGGATTGCATTAGCTCCGGCAGGTTCATCAGTGGGGTGCAAACACCCACAACACGGCTCATCCAGCCTATGACAGGATGATGAAACACTGAAGTGGCTTGTCCCGCTAACTGCCAGCCAGTATGGTGCGCACCGTTGAACCTGCCACCTACTAGGAATGTCATCGACGCCGACGAGAATACGTGGAGCAAGTCTTCCAAGTTGAGAAGCTTCACCCACGAAGCGGTCGGGAATGCCTTGGATCCGCAGATTTGGGCCGCAGTTCCGGGCTACTACCTGCACCTTCTTCGAACCAACATCGCTGACGAGGGTCAGCATGTTCCGATTCAAGTTTGACGGACCCGTCAAATCATCGTCGAAAATACGCCCTGACATTTGAACTTTCGGCAAGCGCATCAAAGTATATAACGCGGCTTGAGAAATTGCTCCGGCACTAATTATGTCTACCTCCCCGAAACTCAAACCTGGTTCAGGAACGGAAATCGGATCAAACTTCCAATTGCAGGATGGCGACAATTCAAAAAAAACGCGATCAGTCACATCACGCAGAGGCAAGCGGCGCATCGCGAACTTAAAGGCCTCAGCGGCAGCCAACGCAGCGCTGACCATAGAACCAATCGGCCATTCCGCAGTCCAAACCCGAGCTGACTCCGCGCCGTCTAGCGCCAGTGCCCCATACCAATCAGCACCATTGAGGCGCCAGCAGGGGGCGTGCCCGCTTTCTATTTTGGTGTCTCCTAGAACAAAGATCAGGTCAGGATCGAAATTGAGACCGTGGCGCACAGTACTTCCAGTGAGAAGGGTTTCATTCGAAGCAATCAGGGCTTCATAGACGGACGCGCCTGGCACCGGCGGTTGAGGCATGAGCATGGCAGTATTGGGAATGCTCAAGCCAACCTGCATGCCCATCCGGCTTATCAAAGAAACCAGCGTGATGAGGGCCGTTTGCCCGCTGTGCGACGATAGGTTTCGAGCGTCAGACACACATAGAACTCGCAGAGATTCAAAGTTCTCGCAAATTTCCCCGTCGGACAGTTCATTGACGACGTGATCGCGACAGAGCAATATCGTCCGATCGAGTTCCTGAAGAGTGCTCATGCGAGAATAACTGCTTCATCCGCAGATCCCAACGGCTGCCACTTGCCATCTATCTGCAATCGACCAACCCACGCGTCGTCCAAGGATGGCTCGCCGACAGCAAAACAAGGGATCACAATCGAAATAAATCCGACTTGCGACACGATTGGCCACTTATCATCGGTTGCCGAGTGAAACGCCTCGCCCGGGTGCGTATGGACTTGTGCCTTTATACTTTGTTTTGAGACTGCGAGCCGCTTCCAGAACTCCGTCAGCCAGCTATCGTCCACCTCGTACCCAAACGGTGACCGCTTGTGGATGGGATGCTCAAACCCATCCACAAGCGCTTCTTCAGCCGGGCCTGTCCAGTACACTGCGCACTCGCATTCCCCACGTCCACAATTGCGCAGTTCATGAAATGTTCTGAGAACGATGTCCTTCGCCAAACGAAGCAATCCACCTCCACCTTTCACTGCATTCGGCCGGAGGAGCAGGACCTCGCCAGGTTTCAGCCCGGCGCGTTCTACGGACTCGTTCTCTGGCACAACGCTGCCGTCCTGTCGAAAGAGTGAAAGCAAATGTGGATTTTGTGTGATGCCAAAGGTCACAATCGCTTTCTGAAGCAGAGCGGCTACCCGCTCTTCCGGCTCGACCTGAAGCGACTTCGTAACACCGTTATAAACGATCTCAACAGCAAACTTCTTCTCTATGGCTATGCTCATTGCGGCGCCCTCCTTCGCGGGCCAAGCGCTACGTGCGAGGTGAACGATTGCGGCGTTGATCAAGAACGCCAAATCACATCGTGCCCTCTCAATGAATGGCACGGATCGGCGTTACAAAGAGGTCGCGTGGCCGGGATACAGACGTAGTGGGTGCGACGGAAGCTGCAACGACGGACGGGTCTACCTGAGCAGGTCGGTACTATTTCTCTTTCCCAACTCGCTTTTTAGGTTTGCGAGCCAGGCTTCAGCGGCTTTCTTCCTTTCAGTCGGGACGTCTACCTGGCTGGATTTGCGCAATATTCCAGGCGAACTCGTCAGGGAATGGTCCTTACTTTTCTCGTTCTGCAGCCCGATGGTAATCGCCTCCGGCCTGCCGGAGGCGTTTGGAAATCCCAAGAAATTGATCGTTCGTTGGACTGTCTCCGAGACTTTCGAGAATGTCAGATGCAAGATGCGCATGAGACTTAAAAAATCTTCAGCTGTAGTAATTGGAAAAGTCGCGTCGCTTTCCTCAATCTCCTTTAGGTATTCGTCTGGTTTCCCCAGCCGCTCTGAAACATCGGCACGGGACAAGCCAGCTCGGTTGCGAATCGTAGAAATCAGCCGACCGATTGGAGCGACGGTTTCGTTCAGCGACTCTACACTCTGCTGGAGCGCGGCATCCTGCAAGCGCAGTTTCAGCTTTCTTTTGATGTTCGACTGAATTGCATCCGGTAGTTCTCGCGTTTCGTGATTCAACCAATGATCTACGGCCGCATCGTCGAATTCGAGGGGCACGTCCCCTTTTTGCATGGCGCGCCGCAGAAGTTTATTGATGATCTCTTCATTCATGGTGGCGGTTCTCCTTACACTAGGGCGGCTTTCGCTTGGCTTTTGAGTTTGTCGAGAGCGCGCTTGTGACGTACGCGCGCGGTTCCCTCGCTGATGTCTAGCCATTCGCCGATTTGTCCGAAGGGGAAATCGAGGGCGCGCCACTTAAGAATCTGCTGATCTTGATCCGAGAGTTGGGACAACTGTTTACGAATCCAGAGCATCTGGGCGTCACTGCGTCCAGGAGATTCGGCCTCTTTGTGATGTTCCGTGGAGAATGTGGAGGCATTCAGCTCTTGGATTTCGGGCTTCGACGCACGATGGTAGTCAATGGCACGGTTCTTCGCGATTTGGAAAATCCACGTAGTCAGTTTCGCGCGACCGCCGAAACGAAACGTCTTGAGTTTACGGTGCACCGTCATCAATACGTCGGCGGCTACTTCCTCGGCTGTCGCCTCGGGAACGTTCATACGCACGGTAAGAAACCTGAACAAGGGCGGCAACAGTCGCGTCACAAGACAGGCGAATGCCTCCTCCGAACCTTGTTGAAGTTCAGCCACAAATGGGGCCGAATTGAGGTCATCAAAGCTCGTGGGCCTGCCTCCTGAACATTAAACGAGACAGCGTTACAACAATCAACGGGTTCTGGCCACTACGGCACTGATGATAATGGATTTATGGCTGGGCCGAATGGTCAAAGTGGCGGCTTTGAAACGGTGTTCCGTGTCATAAGCGAAGCAGAGTTGCTGTTCGGGGGGAGCGGCAGGAGTACGCTTCAAATCGTCTTTCGCGATTTTGCAACCCGCTATCTCGAACTCGGTGTCTAGCGCCGCGGCAATTTCTGCGACAACGTTGACGGGCGGAGCTGACTTGCCGTTCTCATAATTGCTTAGCTGTTCGCGGCTCACGCTGAGGTGAGCTGCAAGCTCCTCTTGAGTGTGGCCAGCGCGTTTCCGCGCGTCTCGAATCTGTCGGCCGAGTTCTTGCTGCCAATTCATAGTGATAGGAGGAAGTCATCCAATGACGCTAATTCCCGTAAACATGTTGACATCTAAAGAGCGCGGTGTAAATATCCTCACATCAGCATGTAAACATATTTACATGCACTCTGCGCCACACTGGTGTAGACTTTCGCGTCCAATAGAGGGGGGATATATGGTAAGCGTCAACACGGATCGCACCAACTACCTCTCCTTGGCTCTGGACGCCCGGAAAACAATCAAAGCGCTGATGCAAGCCTCGGAAACTGGCACTGAGACGCCTGAGCTAAAGGGCGCAATCCACGATACGGTTGAATCGCTTAGGGCCCTCAGCAGCGGAGCACTTCTCTTCTCTCATTTGCATCCCCAATTCCCCTATCAACACTACGAGCAGGTCAAGACGCTTGAAGAAGTCCAGTCGGCGATGAAAGACGAGCATCTGGCGGATAGGCTTTCTGAGCTGAAGGATACCGTCGATCCTGCGCATCGAAAAGAAATCATCAAACTGGCGATCGCGTTTTTCTCCGCGCTTGAGAACCGGGCATTGCAGAGATACAACACGTCGGCAAGTTCCGCATCCGGCCGCTAAACCAACACTATGCCAACGCTGGAAGAGCAAGTACGCCATGACGCCTCTTCCTTGTATCAATTTGTGTCTTCCATCACACAGCATTGCGATAGTAAGAATCCTGCCGCTGCCTACCTAAGCTCATCAGAGCGGTTTTTCAAGTACATCATCGAACTCGGGCAGGCCACGAAGGCCTATGTGAAAGACTTTCCGGGCACGCGAACGCAACCAGCTCAGTTCCTCGACCTTCGCGACGACATCGCCACACTTCGCGGAAGCTGGCAATTTCTTCATCTGTTTGTAAAACCTGCGTTGGACAGTGACACCCTTCATCTTCCGACCTCTCTCATCCAAGGCCTGATTGAGCGTTTTCGAGAAATTCCAGACTATGCGGACACAGATTTTGCGATATACCACACAGATCTCTTCAACTATTTGAATGTGCAATTGAATGTTTTTAAACCCATCGCGGACGACACCGCCGCGCTTGTGAAGGGTCCCAAATTTCCAGAGAAACTGGCTCTCATCGGGATCCCCTATTCTCAGTCCTCATCTTTGTTCATGAACTGTCTAATTCCACATGAGATGGGGCATCACGTTTTTGGAGACAAGGGTCTTGGCGCAAAATTCCGCCCCGGGGTCGAAAAAGAATTACAGCAACTCTTCGGGGCGACTCTGAATACGCTAGACCGCAGCGCGATCACCAATATTTTAGTTCGATGGGCAGAGGAGCTTTTCTGCGACATCTTCGCGGTGAGGATGGTTGGGTTCTGCTACTCCTTGGCGTTCATAGAACTTTTCGATGTCTCCAAGGCTTTGGACGAAGCCGGGAAGCTTACGCGTTCTGCGGGTATGACGGATTTTGACGAATACCCGCCTCATCTGTTTCGATTGCAACAACAAGTCGCCATTCTAAAAAAGGATAAGTGGTGGGACGAATTCAAGAATGTAGACGCTCACTACGTCGATCTGCTGGAAGAAGTTGATTTAATGAAAGAGACCGATTTCAATCTATCGAATTTTGGCTCCATCGATACAACCAAGGTCAAGGCAGCCTTTCTAAAGGTTGTGCCATTAATCTTTTCGGAATTAGATGCCGTCACCGCTGGCCTCGAATCTGGGCTGGAGGAGTGGAAAAGTGTGTGCCCGAAAATCGAGAGCTATCTTGAACACGGGATCGTGCCTTCAAATCTATTAGAGAAGCGCGGCGAGCTGAAGTTCCTTGTTCCTAGCCTGGTACCGCTACTGAATTCTTCGTATAAATTTTATGTGCAACTGCTGGATAAACTACTCAACCACATTGATGGTGCGGACGTCAGTGATATCAAATGCCGAAGCGAATGGGCAACGAAGGTTCAAATGTGGACGGCAAAGGCAATCGAGGACGGCAGCGTGCTGAGAACGAAAGGAACTCCGTAAATGTCTGTTCTTTCGAAGCATGACATTAACGAACGGAGGAAATTGCCAGTCACTGAGGCTCAGAGCCTTGTCATCACCCCGATGCTCGACGAGGATGTTTTCGACGAGGATTCCCTTGATCTTCGTCTCGGTACGTATTTTCTACTACCTCAGATACCGCCCCAGCCGTTCGTCGATCCAACATCTCCAGGCACTTCCAGTCAGTCCTATTTGCGCCTGCACACCCCCCTGGGTGCCTACTTTGTCCTTCCGGCTCACCAAACTGTTCTTGGGGCAACACTTGAATACATCAAGCTGCCGTTTGATATTTCTGGACAGATCTTGACGAAATCCTCGGTGGCCCGAATGTTTATGGTCATTGAAACCGCGCCGTGGATTCATCCGCTTTATCGGGGATGCCTGACACTTGAAATCGCGAACGTTTCGAATACAGCGATCGTACTTTATCCCGGCATGACGATTGGACAACTGGTTTTATTCAATACCAGCATAGCCGAGGAACCGGCAAAGCTCTCGGGCACATATGTCGGTCCAGTCTACCCGGAAGCGCCAATGCTACGACAACCAGGCCAGGCCCTTTACAGAATAGGGCTCGAGAAATATCGTCATCCCCTCTACGGTTGGATCAACGAGAAGAATATGGCCCGCCAAGTGGACGCCGAGATGGCGAAACTTGGTGATGCGGAGAAAGCGAATGTAAAAGCGGTGATTCGAATTCTCCAGGATAACGGGGCCCTTCCTGCTGATAACCCGGCGAGCCGTCTCTTTTCTAAGTAAATCCCACCGTCTACGGGTACAGGACTTGCTCCCTCAACCTCTCAACACCTCGGATCGGGGGCTATTCAGCTTTCCCCCGTATCGTCTCGAAGATTGCCTTGGCTAGGATCGGGAAGGCCGCGTTTTGGAATTCCGGGTCGTCCATGTAGCGACCGACAATCTTGTCGTTCTGACCCATGCGCTGGACCATGAACTCCTCGATAAGCTTGCGGATGCCTAGTTGGAATTTGTCGAGTGGGTTCGCCAGAGCGGTTTGAATCACATGCGGATTCTTCGACGCTTTCTCTCTGATCTGCTCAAAGAATAGGCGATCCTCGTCAGTGAAGTTGGTCGCAAATCGCTCATTAAGAATTTGGATGATCTCCGACAAAGGCCGCTTTTCATCCTTGGCCTTACCGGTACCAACCTCGGTGGGGCTTTTCACCCCCTCGGGTTCGCCCTCCCCAAGCGCGATCTCGCCCGAATAAACTCGCTGCAAGCGGTAGTATTCCAACTCCACTTCATCGCCGAGATTCACCCGCACGGTGTCGCGGTCTAGCGGCAGATGTGGCAGGAGGAGACGCCCGTAACTATAGAGCATCTCCAAGTCAGGATCGCCGTATGGGATGACCTGGCTAAGAAAGGAATAGATGCTGACATAAGCTTTCAGCTTCTCCCGGAATTCGCTGCGCTTTTCCTCATCATCCATAGTTTTGAAGCGGTCGACGGCGGGCTGTAGGTGTCGCTGCATGTGTGCGTGGTCGGCGGCTTTTTGCTCTTCTGGCATCCGGTAGAAAATGCGAGCGAATGCCTCCACTTCGCTCCAGAAATAGACCTGTGTTGCGTCGAGTTCGTGTTTTAGCCTCTCCAATTGCTGCGGGTCAGAGGTCTTCTGCAAACTGGTCGCGTCGTAGTAAGGCTTGAAGGCTCTATAGATGTCCTCGGCTTCGTTCACGAAATCCAAAACGAATGGGTTTTCCTTTCCCGGAATTTTCCGGTTCAGCCTCGACAAGGTTTGCACGGCCTGTACCCCGTCCAGCCGTTTATCCACATACATGGCTTGCAGTAACGGCTGATCGAAACCTGTTTGGTATTTGTTTGCGACCAACAGCAGTTGGTAATCCGGTGACGCGAAGCGTTCTGCCAATTGCTTCTCGCTGATTGGCTTTCCGCTCACGCAATCGGAATTCATGCCCGGCTCGGTGTATTCGAGGCTGGTGTCGGGGTCCTTAACCGTGCCGCTGAAAGCGACGAGCGCACGGATGTCGGTATAACCATTCTCCTTGATGTAGCTCTCGAACGCCTTCATGTAGCGGACGGCGTGCAACCTTGAAGAGGTAACCACCATTGCTTTCGCCCTTCCACCAAGATGACTTTGCACCTTTTGCCGGAAGTGCTCCACCATCACCTCAATCTTCTGTTCGATGTTGTACGGGTGCAAGCTCATAAACCTGGCTAGCGCCCGAGCAGCTTTTTTCTTCGGCAGATTAGGATCGTCCTCGACAGCCTTTACAAGTCGGTAGTAAGTCGTATAGGTCGTGTAGTTCTTTACGACATCGAGGATGAAGCCCTCCTCGATTGCCTGTCTCATGCTGTAAAGATGAAATGCTTCGGGCAAGCCACTGGGGCCAGTTCGTCCGAATAATTCCAACGTTTTCCCTTTGGGTGTCGCGGTGAAGGCGAAGAAACTCAAGTTCGGCTGCCGTGCACGCGACTGTATGACCTGATTCAATCGGTCTTCCCAATCCGGTTCGTCTTCTTCGTTCGTGGCCTGCGCCGAAACACCGAGAATGGCTTTTAACTCCCGCGCCGTATCGCCGGACTGGCTGGAGTGCGCTTCGTCTACGATTACCGCATATCGGCGCTTCGCGATTTCCGCCTCCCACACCCTGGCCTGTTTTTTTTCCTCCTCGGTGGCCTGTTCCTGACTTTCAGCACCGGCGGCGTGCAATAGACCGCGCAGCACGAAGGGAAACTTCTGTAGTGTGGTGATGACGATCTTTGTGCCGTCAATTAGCGCTGCGGCAAGCTGCTTCGAGTCCTGGTCAATAGCCTTGACCACACCCTGTGCGTGTTCAATTTGATAAATCGCATCCTGCAATTGCTGGTCGAGCACTTGTCGATCGGTGATTACTACCACACAATCAAAAGTCTTCTGGTCCGTTGTGCTATGGAGGCTGGCGAGCCGGTGCGAAAGCCATGAGATGCTATTCGTCTTTCCGCTCCCCGCGGAATGCTGGATGAGATAATTCCGCCCCGTCCCGTCCTCACGTGCTGCCGTCACCAACTTACGCACAGCGTCGAGTTGGTGATAGCGGGGAAAGATCATCGTCTCCTTCGTCACCCAGCGGTGGCCTCCTGTACCATCAGCTACCTTCTCATCCTTTTTTTCGAGGAACATGAAGTGGCCAAGAATATCGAGGAAGCTCTCGAACTGGAGCACGTCCTCCCAGAAGTAGCCCGTGCGGTAGCCGGATTTGTGTTGCGGATTTCCTGCTCCGCAGATGATTTGCCCCGGATGACTCCCTCGATTGAATGGAAGGAAAAATGTTTTTTCCCCTGCCAACCTGGTGGTCATGTGAACTTCGTCGGGGTCAGCGGCGAAGTGCACCAGGGCACGCTTCTTGAAATCGAACAGTGGGGCGCGCTGGTCACGATCATTCTGATATTGCCCAATCGCGTGGCGCCAATTCTGGCCCGTGCCAGGATTTTTCAATTCAATCGTTGCCACAGGCAATCCGTTTACAGCCAGTACCATGTCCAGCGTGCGATTGTCATTGGGATGGCACGGAACCTGGCGCGTGACTGTGAGCCGGTTCTTGGCGAATAACTCCAGAACTTCGGAGTTCGCCCCGTGGGCCGGTTTGAAATACGCGAGGCGGAATGTTTTTCCATAAAACTTGAACCCATGCCGTAGCACATGAAGAGTGCCCTTCATGTCCAATTCCTTGACCAGGGTGACAAGGAGTAATGTTTCAAGCCCCGCCCCGTGCAGTCCAATCATCTCCGCCCAAAGGTTCGACTGCGTTACCTGGAGGAATGTGAAAATCTGCGAGGAGAATAGGGCTTTTTCCTTGTCCCAGTCCACGTTACTGCCGGACTTCCAGCCGCCCGTGGTCAGCAGTATTTCCTCCACGTAAGTCTCAAATGCTCTTTCAGTGGTTTGGGCTGCCATCGGGTCGATCCCTTCTATATTTTCCCGTCGATTTCAAACACTCGGTATTTCAGCCATTTCGCTATTCCGTCGAGGTCAGGGAACAGTTGTTTGTCGAAGACTCCGTATTGGTCGAGCCGTCGCCGGATTTCGTCATGCGCCTGGTGGGTGATAATGATTTCCAGATAGTCGCTTTCCTCCAGCGGCTCCAACGGTTGATGGCACGCCAGCAAGACACCATCTTGCGCCCGGATTCGCGGCGAGACATGTGGCGGATCGTAGATGACATTCTCGCTGATCTCGAACGGCGAAGCGATTGGTAACTCCTCCTCTGTCCGCTTCTCCTTGGGCTCAGGTGGCGTGGTGAAAGTGGCGGACCCAGCTACAGTAATCGGACCTACATCTGACTCGTCAGCGGCATCAACAACGCCAAAGGCGTCATAGCCGGAACTAGGTATTACGAGGGTGGTGGCTGAGTCCAACACAGGCTTAATTACTTCCGTTTTCGGTCGGCTTCGGGAATTTAAACGCATCGGCTCGCTGGTGAGCACATATACTGCACTATCTATTGGATTGTCTTCATCGTCAGTCATCGTTTGCCTTGCAGCGAAGTACAACGCGACCAACGGATTTGTTGTCCAGTCCATAAACCGCGTTGGCAGGCCATGATGCTGAGCGATTGCAAGTGATTCCCAATCGTTGCGCGGCAAGTGGTGGACGTAAGTGAGCAAATGGTTGCTGAACACTCCCAGCACTTCACGCTCCTTCACTTCGCGTGCATAGGCAGTCAGTGTTTCGAGCTTTTTGTAGCGCCCGATGGATGGCTTTAATGGATATCCGTTAGCAGCCGACTTGCTCTGGCCACGAAAGTAGATGCTACCCTTCGGCAGTTCATTCCGAACTGTGCTTAGATACTCTTCAAAGCTATTGATTGAGAAAGGTGTGCTCATGCGGCGGCCTTTCTTACATCAATCTTGCCGGTAATGGCAGCGGTAATGAGCGCCGTGCGGAATTCCTGCAACCGATCGATGGCCTCCTCAATTTTCCCCACAAGTGCATCTATTTGGGCTGTCTCGGCCTGCAGGTATTTGGCAATCGCGATTTGTTCTGGGAGGGGTGGGATCGCGGTAATTGCTGAGTGAATGTCATTGCGATCCACCCCGGGCACTGCCGACTTGACGGCGTTGAGGAGGAATAGCGGTGCAAGGTGCATCAACATATATCGCAAATACGAACGATAGTTATTACGAAGCTCGATGCTGTAAAGCGTGGTGTTGAGTGGCCAGTAGTCCGTCTCCATCAAATAAAATTCGCCGATCGTTCCGTAGCGCCCTGTCACGATACCCGGTCCTGAGGCTGCTGCCTTTGATATGAATGCCGACACACCTGCTGAGCTGACGAGCGGAACATTCCCTTCCTCGCGTTCCTCGGACGGAAGGTCGTGGCCGCGCTGAAAAGTGATCGCCCACTTCAGCTGCTTAACCTCCCAGTGCGCCGGGACGTGGCCGAGCCACTCGATACCGGTGGGCTTGAGCGTGGGGTTTTCTGGGAGGCTGGCAGCGCGGGCCGCCGCTGGCGGTAGGCCGCGGGTGACGGTACGTGAGATAAGCGTGTCGCGTTTCTCCTTGAGCCGTTCGATCAGCTTCAGCTTTTTCACAAGCAAGAGATCCACCCGTCCTGTCTCCCGGTCTAAGAATTCCGAAATCTCTTGTTGTTCGGCGAAGGACGGAAATCCTGCGACTATTGAGCCGACAGTATCAGTATTGAGGTTTAGTTGGGTGCCTAGCTTCCCGAGTCCGCGATAAGGCTCACCGCTGGCGAAGAGGTAATAAAGGAACTTTGGATCACCCTTAAATCTAGGAAAAAAGACAAACCCATCATGAATGCAGCATTTGATCTGGGTGATACAAGGTTTTCCGACTGACCCGGCAATACTAAGGAACAGCGCTCCGGGCTCTAACTTCACGCTCAAGGAACTACCAAGTTGAGAAAGCCTTTGCTCAGTCGACCGCAAATACATGCCCGCTGCGGTAACGTCAGAGATTCTCACCCACGCGTAGTCTCCGTCGTCGTCAAAGTAAATGGGATTATCGATTGGACGAGGAGAAGCACCTCGCAAGACTGGAGACTCCCATTTAATTGCCTTCACCTCCCAATGCTCAGGGACTTCACCCAGCCATTCGACGCCGCTCGGTTTCTTGCGTGGATAGGCCGGGAGCTTCACGCTGTCACTTCCTTGAGCATGTCGAGGATTGCAGTTTCGAGAGTCTTGATGTCCGTCTCGATGACTTCGAGGGGACGCGGCGGCTCGTAACGGTAAAACATCTGGTTAAAAGGAATTTCGTACCCGACCCTGGTCCTGGTGTGGTCAATCCACGCGCCAGGCACGTGAGGGAGCACTTCGCGCTTGAAATAGTCCTCGATGCTTTCCTTTAGTGGGACGGTCTCAGTGTCTCGCAGATCGGCATCGGGCTCGGGTTGGCCGTCCTTGTCGCGGCAGATTTCCGCGCTCTCATCCCGTTCGCCTAAGGCAGCAAGGACTGGTTTGATTTCCGTGGCACTCAGGTGCACGCCTAGGGCGCGATCCACGTCGCGTAGGGCGGTGAGGAATTCCTTGCGATCCTTGAAAAGTTTCTGCCCAGTCGTTTTCGCGAAGCCGCGGAGGAGGGTTCGGATTTGCTCTTGCCGCTGTTGACCGGCCTCGATTTCCTGCAGGCGGACGACTGCATCTTTTTTCGCGCTGGTGGCAATGCTTTTGAAGCCGCTCTCATCGTCGAGGCGGGCAATGCGTTCGGCGCTCGCCTGAAAATTCAGCCTGAGCGGGCGGTCAACGGTGATTTTGTGATAACCGAAGTCTTCGTTATCAAAGACTTTGCTCACCACCCGCTGGCGCTGGAGCGGTTGGTGCGTGATGCGGTCTTCCTCCGTAAACGTCCGCGTGTCGCCGTCGTGAAATTCACCGAAAATCTTTGTTAGCTCACCGATGTGGTCAGGGTCTTTCTTTGATTTCTCGTCGGAAGGGTCGCCGATACGACGGCGCTTGTTGCCAAGGCTCTTCTCCATCTGGACCCAAAAAGCGCGGGCATCTAGGAGCTGGACCTTGCCCTTACGGGCCTTCTCTTTCCGGTTCGTGAGCACCCACAGGTATGTGGAAATACCGGTGTTGTAGAAGAGTTGCTCGGGCAGACCGATGACTGCTTCCAGCCAGTCGTTTTCGATGATCCAGCGTCGAATTTCACTCTCGCCGCCTCCAGCTTCGCCAGTGAAAAGGGGCGAACCGTTGAAGACGATGGAAAGACGGCTGCCGCCGTCCTGCGGGGCACGCATTTTTGCCAGCATATGTTGGAGAAAGAGAAGTGCTCCGTCGTTCACACGCGGCGTGCCCGCACCGAATCGCCCACCGAAGCCAAGGGTATCTCTTTCCTGCTCGATGTATCGCTGCTGTTGTTTCCATTCCACGCCGAAAGGAGGATTGGCGAGCATATAATCGAAGGTCCATTTCTTGCCGTCGCTCGCGCGGTCAAAGCCATCCTTGGTAAAGGTGTCGCCAAGCACGATGTTGTCCGCGTCCTCGCCCTTGATGAGCATGTCAGACTTGCAGACGGCCCATGCTTCGTCGTTCCAGTCCTGGCCGAATAACTTCGGTTGGGCGTCGGCGTTGAGGTCGCGGATGTATTTTTCGGATACGGACAACATACCACCGGTGCCACACGCGGGGTCATAGATGGTCTTGACGACATGGCTGCGGGCTAGGTCCTTCTCCGGCGAGAGGAGAAGATTGACCATGAGCTTAATCACCTCGCGCGGAGTGAAATGTTCCCCCGCCTCTTCGTTGGATTGCTCTGCGCCAATCCGAATGAGTTCCTCGAAAACATAACCCATTTGGACGTTGTCCATGCGGGAGATCGACAGATCGATGGAGGCGAACTTCTTGATGACGAGGTATAGCAGGTCCTTTTCGGCCATCCTGGCGATCTGCGTGCCAAAATCGAACCGCTCCATGATGGCGCGGACGTTGGGCGAGAAGCCGTTGATGTAGCTGTTTAGATTCGGAGCAAGTTGATTGGGATCATCCAGCAAGCGGGGGAGGTCAAGCTTCGAAAGGTTGTAGAAAGAGTGGCCGGTAATTTGAGAGAGCTTGTGACGAATGATGTTCTCCGGCTTGGTTTTTAGAGTGGCGTGCTCTTTCAGAACGGCCACTTTGGTCGGCGCGAGGATGCAATCAAAGCGCCGCAGAACAGTGAGGGGAAGGATAACCTTGCGATACTCGTTCCGCTTGTATGGGCCTCGGAGCAAATTGCAAATGCTCCAGATGAAGTTGGCTATCTCAAAATGGGTTTCAGCAGTCATAATTTGATCTTCTCACAATGTAACCTTTGTAAGACTCGATCTACCCGAACAATGGCTGTCATTCGATCAGAGAAATACGGTTTCGAAACCAATGTTTGTCTTCGATTGCGAAACTGAGCACCTTTGCCCAAAGCTAGCCGGTTGATCCCTTAGGCTTCGGTTTTAAATCAGATTGCGATTGCGCGGACGAATCGACCTGAGGTCCCAGAGAACCAACCCTCCTGTCATACCAGGAAAACTGCCGCTCGAAGTGTTGGCCGAGAAGGTGCACAAAAACAGAAGGGACGGCCCAGATCGCAAAAAGAGTACCAATCGCGCCCATTTGTTGGGCCGCTGTCTGGCCAGGCTTTTTGATGACTGAATAAACCAGTCCTGCGAGTCCAATTTCAAACAGGAAAATGAACGCCGAGTTACCATGCTCGCGAAGATGCCGATACGTCTCGATAAACTCTCGGCGCCACGCTATTGTGCGACTTGTGGTCACCGCACCGCCGAACTCGGCTGACTCGTCGAGTTCCTGGTTCGCATTTTGGGATGATCTGCTGGTCTCAGTTTCTTCAGGGATTCCGCGCCGCCGCGCTAGTGCATAAGTGTATCCGAAAGCTTGGCTTACAGCCCCGGAGAGTCCTTGTATTTGGATAGTAGAAGAGATCGCAAGATACAACCGTCTAAATTGGACTCCTGCTAGAAGCAGAGCCAGCGCAAAGGCCGCCCAAAACCGGTAGTCTGCGGAACCGAGATGAAAGAAAGCAAACGCGAGGATCGTAAAGGCGAAAGCTGTGAAGTATCCATCGGATAGACGCTTCGCAGGCCACTTTCCATCGGAAAAATCGATCACCCTGGTGGCGTGAAACACGAGTACTGGGTAAGAGGCGATATAACAGAAAAGATTTCCGTACAAAAAAAATAAGGTAAGCGACGTGGCGTCGAGTGGTTTCCCGTGGGGCGGCAGCAACAGAAGGGAATTCAGTTCGTCGCCTCCTTGCGAGCACAGCCAGCCGACGATTGCGACGCCCGCGATTGATGGCATGAGGTAACGAACAAGATAGTTTTCCCACCAGCGAGTGGTTCCAGACTCTTTGCCCATTTTGCCTCCTATAGCGCGAATCGTACATCACCTCACCGATACGTGCCATATTCTTAAAACGAAATGCAGCGACTTGACATTAATTTGTTTCGATGTGCTTTCCAGTGACTGATTGGATTTGTATCATCGCTTAGTTAAGGTGCTCGCGGGCTAGCCCCACTCGAACAATTCCCTCAATCAGTTTCACCGTGGCCTGAGCGTGGCCCGCGTAATGATCGGACGCGTGGGAAAGATTGCACCTGCGCTCTGCGCCTCGCTTAACTCCACATGCTTTACCCGGGGCAAAATAGGCCGTAGTCCGCTCCCACTGTAAAGCCCGCTTGTGCAGCTCCGCTCGGCTTACCCCGACCGTGCTCGCTTCCGCGCCCCTCTGGGCTCCGCTGAAATGCGCTCCGTGGCTTGACAGCCGCGAACCACGGCCAGAACCCGCCTCCAGTAAAGCATGTTGTTTTTTATGCCCTCAAAGGGCCTGAAAACAATAAATCACTCCTGGAGCGAACCAAATGCCTAGCGTCTACGAAATCGTCACCGAGAAAATTATCAAGCAGCTTGAGTCCGGCGTGGCTCCCTGGCGCAAGCCGTGGACCTGCCAGACCCCCGCTAACCTAATCACGCAGAAGGAGTATCGCGGACTCAATGTCTTTACTCTCGCTTCGCAGGGGTTCCCATCACGATTCTGGCTTACTTTCAATCAGGCAACAAAGTTGGGCGGAAGAATCCGCAAGGGCGAGAAATCTTCGCCCGTCATCTTCTGGAACATCGGCGACGAGCGGGAGACGACAGCGCAGGACGGCACGAAAGAGACATCCCGGCCCTTTCTACTCCGGTATTACAGCGTGTTCAATTTGTCCCAGGCGGAAGGCATCGATATCCCCGCGTCCCTGCTGCAGGAGACCCGCACCAACGATCCCATCGAAACGTGCGAACAACTCGTGACAAACATGCCGGACTCGCCAGCGTTCGAGCAATCCGACAAAGCGTGGTACTCGCCGAGCAACGACGTGGTCGGTATGCCGGCACGCGGACTCTTTCATTCATCGGAAGAGTATTACGGCACTGAATTTCACGAACTAGCCCACAGCACCGGGCATGCCAAGCGCTTGCATCGGGAGAACTTCGACAACCCGGTTTCCTTTGGCTCGGAATCCTATTCCAAAGAGGAACTCATCGCGGAGATGACCGCCGCCATGCTATGCGGCATCGCCGGAATCGAGCAGCGGATTCTTGAAAACTCAGCCGCGTATCTCAAGACGTGGATTGCACGGCTCAAGTCGGATTCTCGACTGCTTGTTTCCGCTGCCTCACAGGCACAAAAAGCTGCGGACTTTATCCAAGGCAAGGCTCCGCACGAGTTGGCCGAAGCATCGGCGATTCAAGATTTTAACAGAGTGTTTGTTGGCTGACCGTCCCACACCGCTCGCAAGTATAAGACTCATTCCACCGAGCGTACTTCTGCTCGTAAGCTGAATGATTGTGACGCCATACAATTCCAACGAGCAGAAACAAAACAAGCGGAGCAAATACGACGAAGAGCTTAACAGGCAACGAAGATGCAGGGACGGGACTCGCCATGACATGTTGGACGTAAAGTACGAGCCCGATGAGAGTCACTACTCCCGACCACCCTACAAGCTTTACATACGACCACTTTGTGGGAGGGCTAAGGCGCTTTGAAAGGGCGGATTGCTGCGACCCGCGCGTGCTCGCTCTGCCGACCAAGATACCTGGTCCCCCACCGGCAAACAGAAGACCGCGCATTCTGGATCGCGCGTCTATGTGGTAAGTGCCTTCCTGGTAGGCGAGGGACACCTTCTTGAGATTGTGGCTGTTGCACTTCGGGCAGCGCAAGTCCATCTTCTCACCCCTTGCAGCCCCACCTCTGTGTGGCTTGAGCCCTTTCTGACCAATTCCAAAGGCTATCTACATAAAACCCCGGAATCCGACTTTAGTTGCTCGCGGCTCGACCATTCCTGGGTCGGGCCATTTTCTGTGCCATGTATAGCAGAAGCTTCCGATCTGCTTCCTCGCTTTTCGCTAAGAGGCGACGAAGCTTGCCAAGAAAGCGTGCATCCTTACCGGCACTGCCCCAGGCGATGTCGTCAGACGACTTGCGCTTAGGAAGATTCGGCAGCTTGGGCGGCTCCTCACCATCGTAAAAAAGCTGGTACATGGGGACTTCCAGAGCCCGGGCCATTTTCTCTAGCGTTTCGATGGCTGGCACAGTATGGCCATTTTCAACGCGGGAGATGTAGCAGCGAAGCAATCCCGTCTTCTTCTCGATGTCCCCTTGAGAAAAGTGTTTTTCTTCCCGCATGGTACGCAGTCGATCTCCGATAATCACGCTGGTATCACCTCCTGCTGTCAGAAGCGACGAATTCAACCGACTTTAAACCTAAACCAAATCTGCCGCAAGCTCTCCTAAGTCGTTTCGCGCCGGTAAGGCGTTTCGATATGATTCGATCATGCTCAAATAATACAACGAGCGCTCGTTGTTTTTCAATGCACTTTTCAGCGGGATTTCTTGGAGTTGGGAGGCCGACCGCCCTTGCGATTCTTGCGTTTAGCTTGCAGTTGACTAAAGTATTCCGAGCCTCGCTTGGCGATCTTCTTCCCACCCTTCCGTCCAAGTTTGACGGCGGCGGGATCTTTCTTTTTTGGCAAAATTTAGAAGGTGTAGCTTCAACTCCCGACGGTATTATGCATGAGTGGCAACACGCTACCAAACCTTCCTGAAATCAATCGCGTGTCGTAACAAAAGAGTTGTGAGCCTGATTCGCATGGTAGAATCCTCGCAAAGAGAGCCACCATGAGAGTCTCGGTGAACCCGAAGCCTGCTATGACTGTTTACAGAAGAGCATTAAAGCACCGGAAGCTTGTTTACGTATTGGCGGCTAGGAAAACCCTCAAGTATCGAGATGGAAGGTCCAGGATTCTTTATATTGGAACCACGAAAAAGGGCATTAGCCGAATCGCATCTAGCGTCGCACACAGGTCAAAGAAGATTCTGAATCAAAGAGGGGTCCGGGAAATGGATGTGCATGTTGTCTCGTGCGAAGCACGACCGGGTCTCAAATCCTGGGGCTTGCTGGAACGTGCGCTAGTTGCTCAATTTCGGTCTCGATACTTTGAAGTCCCCTTATGCAACACCCAGCTAAAGAACAAGCGTTCCAACAAACATCTGGAAGGACTATTCAAAACGCGTGCTCTAGGGAAAATTTTGAGTCTGTTCGAGAGTCCAGCAAAGCATTCGTAAAGTCTCCGGACAAGTGCAAAAGGGCTGTGTTCTTCAAGACAAAAATTAAACCCGATGGTTTTGCGAACTGCCTCGTAATGGAACACCAGGCGATTTTTGGACGAAGAAATCTTGACGACATCTGCAAGCAGTTTGATTTGCACTTTAGGGACGAGCCTTCCTACATCGAAGCATTCTATGAGTTACAGGTTTTTGGCCTGTATTCAATCGCTTCTGGCGTCAAAACTCAGTGCGGCCAAGACCTTCGAGGGGTAATTCTAACCAGCTTGAACGAGCGATTCGCCACCATGAGTGGTCGGAATTGGGAAATGTACCGTCATCGTATTGCCGAGTATGAAGAGTTTGGCAATCGCGCTCCGGCAGGAGGACTTGCGGCGCAGTTGATTTTTGACCGACCTCCAGGTGTTGTTCAACCTAACTCGATGGAAGCATTCGGCCTCAGACTAGCTATGAATGCGAGCTACCTTGACGCTGTCAAAGCAGTAGAAGCGGACGAAGAGGGAAGAATCCAAGCTATCGAATGCCGCGACAGTGAATGGACGCTGGATTATGAAATGCCGCCGCTCAAGATCATGCAGATTCGCTTGGCCGGATTATCGCGCATCGATCCGACTCATGGTCGGCGAGCCGCACTAGAGATTGAGATGGATGGGACATGCTGGGAACTAGACGAAGCAGGCGAACCGCCGGCATTGGGATTTGCCCATTTACTTAAACGCGAGGACCCCGATGTAATCCTTTCTGAGTGGGGCGATTCAACGATTCTGCCGTTGCTCCGCCAACAGGCTGATCGTTTGAAATTCTCCCTGAGCTTGAATCGTGACCAGGCCGCGTCGGTTCAGCAGTCGAGAGCACGAAGCTATACGAGCTACGGGAGGATTCTCTTCAAAGCCAGCGCAACAACGCTTTTCGGACGGATTCATGTAGACAAGCAGAATTCTTTCATTTCTGAGAAGTGTGATTTCGCCGGGCTCTGGGAATTAGCACGAGTCACCAAGCTGCCAATCCAGTACGCCGCGAGAACAACGACGGGGACCGGAATCTCCTACATGCAGATGGAACTGGCTCACCGCGACGGAGTGCTAATACCGGAACAGAAGGCAGAGCCGGAAGATCCAAAGCAACCGGATGAGCTGCTGGTGGCGGATCGGGGCGGGCTGGTTTTCGTACCTAAACTCGGTTTTACCCCCAATGTTGCTGAACTCGACTTTGTGAGTCAATTCCCAAGCATCATGGCCCGTTGCAACATCTCTCCCGAGACCGTCAATTGCCCCTGCTGTCCGGATGCTCCACGGATACCGGAACTTGGCTACCGCATCTGCCAGAAGAGAAGGGGAATCACCAGTCGCGTGGTCGAACGCCTGATTGCCAAGCGCACACAACTAAAAAAACTTCAGAAGACCTCAGAATCAACCATCGCAGCGCGATTCAAGTTGCAGCGTGACTCGCTGAAATGGCTCCTCGTCTGTTGTTTCGGATACACCGGCTACAAGAATGCACGGTTTGGGAAGATCGAGGCCCACGAAGCCATCAACGCTGTAGCGAGGGAAACTCTCTTAGTAGCGAAGGAAATCGCAGAGAGTCGCGGCTTCGAATTGTTGCACGCGCTTGTGGATTCCCTCTACGTCTGGAGAGAAGGTGCAACACATGAAGACTTCGAGCAACTTGCCAAAGACATTGAAGAGCGGACGCAGCTTCCTTTGGCAATCGAGTCTGTCTACCGATATGTTGTCTTTCTTCCATCGAAGCAATATCAGGATGTTCCAGTCCCGAATCGCTTCTTCGCCGTCGGGGAGGACGGCGAAGTCAAAGTCAGGGGGCTCGAATGCCGCCGCCACGACACCCCTCCCCTCCTGAACCGGATGCAACATGAGGTGCTCGCGATCCTGGCCGAAGCCCATGACTATGAGTCGTATCTTCAGAAGCTCGAAATTGCACGCTTGGTCTTGGCCGGGTACGAGGAACGCCTAGCCAGTGGAGATGTGGAGATCAAGGACCTCGTGGTAAGTAAGCGGATCACACGAGAGCCGCGTGACTATCAGAAAGCCGGTGTCACTGCGATTGCGGCGCAACAACTTTTCGGAAGTGGCGTGAAACTACGTCCGGGTCAGAACATCGAGTACATCATCACCGATAGCGAATCAGCTGTACCAAACGATCGCGTTCGAGCCTTCGCGCTTTGGGAAGGATGGTTTGGCTACGACCGAAAGAAGTATGCCGCCATGCTGCGCGCGGCGTTCCAACCTTTCGAATTGTCTACCGCAGAACCGACACCAGAAAATGATTCGGTTGAGATGCAGCCTGGAGAAGCTTGGGCCAACACTCCGCTTTTCTCTGCCCAGCATTTGGCCCATCCGCCCGATTAGTTTGTATTTAGGCGAATAGTCGCTTAATGAAATCTTGCGGCCATATGCGGTAAGGAGGGTAGAATCTAGAGTGAAATGCCTTTCACAGTTTTCCTTAGCTTTAGTACTGACCCCGACGAACAAGCCATTGTTTGGCGGATACAAACGCTTGCCGCAGCACAAGGCATCCAGGTATTTGTCCCGCAACGAACAGGATTTGATTTACCATCCTCCCCTCGAAACGCCTTGGTGCTCCCAGACCAGGTCCGGAAAGCAATCGATCAATCTGACTGCGTGCTCGCCATCATAACGAGTAGAACAGGCCCAGCCGTTCAGAAAGAACTGAACTACGCTTTAGGGAAAAACAAACTCATAATTCCTATTGTCGAGCAAGGATGTGCAAATGAAGCCTTTTTGAGCAAGTTCACACCAATCTTTCGGTTTTCCCGAGGGGACCCGAACCCAGGCAGGGTTGAGACTGAAGTATCTCAGTTTCTCTTGCGGCAGAAGTTGGACAAGGATCTTCGGCAGGGTGTGGGTGCCCTCGTGGCAATCGGGCTTGGGTTGCTTCTCCTTGCGGGGCTTTCCAAGAAATAGTGCGAACCGCCGTCATAGATAGCAGTCCCCTGATAAGTCTCGTCCACCTGGAGCTTGCCAAAGAACTCGCACTGTATTTCAACGTCATTTATGTTCCCAGGGCAGTGCAAGTTGAAGTCAATCGGAAGCAGCGCTTCCGCTACAGGTTGCAAAAGCTCTACAAGACTGGAATCTTTGCTAGATGTGCGTCTGCTGATCAATGGAATGTTGCGATCCTTAGAGCTGAAGTTGACGAAGGCGAAGCGGAAGGGCTCATTCAGGCTCAAGAAAGGAATGCCGCCGTATTCATTGGTGACGAAATTCGAGCGCGAGAAATCGGGACCGCTTTGGGGTTGAAACCCGTTGGCACAATTCGCTTACTGGCACGACTTCATCTGGAAGGCCGGGCCGGAGAAACAAGGACGCTTGTAAAAAAATTGCGTCGCGACCTAACATTTCGAGTGAGCGATGACATCGTCGGAGCTGCCATTGCCCAGGCCCACGAGCCGATCTGAAGTCGTTTGCCCTTCATGTGACGATTGGGACAAGCGAGGACCACATTACTTTTTGGCGCTGGACCCTTATCTCTGACGATTCTCATTTTGGATTACCTCGTCCTGTCTTTCTCTCAACGCTACCAATTCCGGGTGGTACAGCGTTTCCAATATTTTCTTGGCTGGAATCACAATTGAAATGCCCATATTTACAGCTTCTGCCTGTGCGATCCGAACTCCGACAGGTAAGTCCCAGTGACCGTGCATCAATCCGAAGAAATGGAGTTGACCCACACCTGAGATCTGTTGCGGCTCGCCATGTTCGTTCCCCATTCCGCCTATTCGGACGGTATGGCGAACAAATACAGGTGAACCACTCAGTCCGCCGATGGATCTCCCCTCAGCGAGATAGACTTCCATCTCACCGTCCTCAACCGGAATCTTATCCGTGGGCATCATGGCGATATTTCCCGTTCTCACAATCGGAATATGTTTTGTCGAACCGTAGAATCTTGTGAATAACCCAACAACGTTGATCTCGTCACCGACCCCGATTCCGTAGTGTTTGATTTTTTCATCATTCACGAACGACGACTCAGGGACGTATTCGACGTCAAATCGGTCCGTTGGTGTGAACACTGTCACGGCCACGTCCGTATTCGGTTCTGCCGGGTGATACCACCACTTCATTGCACTCGAAAACCATCCTGCTTTTCCGTCTTTGAAATTCACACCGACCAAGAATGGCCCACCGTCAACACACTCGGCAACGTGCTTCGCAGTTACGGCGTGTAAGTATGCATTGCCGAATTTTCCTGCGACCCCAACTATAAACGTCGTGCCTATGTATTCAGGGGTAGGGTCGTCATGCGAAATAAACGCAACGCAATTCAGCAGACGATCTGGTATACGCAAGCGAATCCTCCTACGTCTGCCTTGAATCGCCCTTTTTCAACTCGTCCTCACAGAGACTGACAAGCGCGGGCATGAGATCACAGAGCCGCCTGTATCCATTAGCAGAATATATCGCAAGTCGCGAGTGCCTGCGATGCAACGAATTCATTCTTCGTGGTTCAAGCCACACAGAGCCTGCCGACGGTCAATACCGCCAACTGCCCTTCCTGCTGAAAACCTGCGCCTGGACCGCCCGCTTCTCCTGTCAAGGCTCTCCCGCTTCGCTCCGATGAACGCGAAAAACACGCGGCCTTGACAGCGCGGACGGCCAGGCGCCTCGCCCCGCCAGGAAGGGCATTTGCTTTTAATGCGCCGCTCTTTTGCGGTGCCTCTAAGAAGCAAAAAACGAAACCAACGAAAGGAGTTTTTCCAATGCAACAACTCAGCAAACAACCTGCTTTCGAACTCGGCCAGGTCGTCGCAACACCGGGCGCTTTGGCCGCGCTTAAGAACGCGGGACAACAGCCGGGCGAGTTCCTTACGCGCCATGTCAACCGCGAGTGGGGCGATTTGTCCGACGAGGACCGCAAAGAAAACGACTACAGCCTAGAGCACGGGTTCCGGCTCTTGAGCGCCTACCGCACACACGCTGGCGACAAGTTGTGGATTATCACGGAATCGGACCGTTCTGGGACCACGCTTTTGCTACCCGAAGAGTATTAGGCCCAAACAAATTTCTTAGAAAAGGAGAATAAAAGAAATGAACCCAACGATGGTAGCAAGTGGAACGAAACCAGCGAACAAGCCAAACACACCGAAATCGTCAGGTCGCAAGCAGTCGAAATAATCATAACCTCAACCCGAGAGGCCACGTTTCCAACGCGGCCTCTCTTTTTTGCTTCAATTCCGCCTGGGTGTGCGCAACCTCCCCGACAGTTCACTTCCGATCCTGTATCTAATCTCCTCTTGACAACCAGTAGGACAGGCGTATGCTCCACTTGGATGCCAGTAGGAAGAGAAAACTTTTATGCCGGATAAACCGACGGATCTCGTGCAGGGCACGCTGGACATGCTCGTTATGAAGACGCTGGCGCTCGAACCTATGCATGGTTATGGGATTTCCGTGCGAATCGAACAGATGAGCGAGGGCGTCTTTCGCCTCAACGCGGGCTCGTTATTTCTTGCCATTCAACGGTTAGAGAGGGATGGACTAATCGATGGTGAGTGGAAACCTACCGAGAACAACAGGCGAGCGAGGTACTACGCTCTGACGGCGAAGGGACGAAAGAGGCTCAACAGCGAAACGCGAGAATGGGGCAGGCAAGTGGCCGCAATCGGCAGAATTTTGGAGACCTCGTAGGGGAGCGAGACATGTCCTTGTTCAGAAATTTTGCAATCGGCCTGCGGTCGCTTTTCCGAAAGAACCAAGTCGACCGAGAGTTGGATGAAGAACTTGGCGCCTATTTGGAGATGGAAGCGGCGGAAAAGATGAAACAAGGCATGAGCCGTAAGGATGCGCTTCGCGAAGTGCGACTAGAGCGCGGCAGTCTCGAAGTTACCAAGGAAATTGTTCGCTCTGGCGGCTGGGAATTTTTTGTGGAGACATGCTGGCAGGATTTGCGCTTCGCTGCCCGCACGCTCCGCAAGAGTCCAGGTTTCACTGCCGTCGCCGTGCTTACGCTCGCGCTGGGGATTGGCGCGAACACGGCGGTCTTTAGTGTGGTGAATGCCCTTGTCCTCCGTCCTCTGCCAGTCGAGCGGCCGAAAGAGTTGGCCTTTATAGAAAACGCCCATTACGGGCCGGCTCAGTCATTTCCGAACTACAAAGACCTTCGCGACCGGAATCAGACCTTTGCAGGGCTCATCGGATACCGGATCGCGCCCATGGAGTTAGAGACGGACCGCGGTGCGGAGCGCATTTGGGGGTACCTCGCCACGGGCAACTACTTCGACATACTCGGCGTCCGGCCCGCCCTGGGCCGTTTCTTCAACCAAAACGATGACTTGCATCCTGGTGCCAGCCCTTACGGTGTGCTCAGCTACAGCGCTTGGCAGTCGCGATTCGGAGCCGACCCCGCCATCGTTGGCAAAACGATTCGCCTCAACCGCCTGCCCTACAGCGTAATCGGCGTGGCCCCACCTGATTTCCACGGTACCGAGGTCTTCTACTGGCCCGAAGTTTGGGTGCCCATGATGATGGAGCCGCGCATCGAGAGCAATTCGTGGCTCGATAACCGAAACACGTGGAATACCTGGGTCGTGGGTCGCCTCAAAACAAATGTCTCTCCGCCGCAAGCCGAGGCAGACCTGAATGCAGTCGCCGCCGAGATGGCTCGTCAATATCCCGACGTAAACGACGGTCTGCACTTAAAACTCGCCAAGCCCGGCCTCATCGGTAACATGATTGGCGGCCCAGCGAAGGCTTTCGCGTTCGGCGTGCTTATCCTCGCCGCTTTGGTCCTCCTAGTGGCATGCACCAATCTTGCCAGCATGTTCACAGCTCGCGCTACAGACCGGCAGCGCGAAGTCGCGGTGCGCCTCGCCATCGGCGCCGGTCGCGGCCGCGTAGTGCGTCAAGTCCTGACCGAAACGCTGGTCCTTTCCTTGTTAGGTGGAGCCGTCGGCTACCTGCTGGCGTCGTTTCTGTCTCAAGCGCTGAGCCACTGGCGCGCGCCCATGGACTTCCCGGTTCAATTTAGCGTCAATCCGGATTGGCGAGTCTTCCTCTTTGCTTTAGCAGCCGCCATTCTCGCCGGCATGCTTTTTGGCTCTGCTCCTGCTTGGCGCGCTTCCAGAACGGACCCCAACGCAGCGCTGCGGGGCGCCTCCGCCACATGGGGCCGCAGCCGCTTAGCTTTCCGCGACCTGCTTGTCGTCGTGCAAGTCGCCCTCTGCTTTGTTCTCGTCTCCGCTTCCTTTCTGTCTTTGCGTGGCCTTCAACAAGCCTTGAAGATGAACCTCGGGTTCCAACCCCAGCACGTTGCGACCGCGGCGTTCGAGTTGAATCTAGCTGGATATTCCGAAGAACGGGGCCGTGCCTTCCAACAGCAAGTTCTGCAAGCCATTCAGCAATTGCCCGGCGTGCAGTCCGCCTCATATTCCAATTCCGTTCCCCTCAGTATCGACCAGTCCAGTACGGGCGTTTTTCCTGCCGACAAGCCAGACCTCCGTCCTTCCGACCGGATCGGCGTCACTTTCTATCAGGTTTCTCCGGGATTTTTCGCGACGTTGGGAACGAAGTTGCTCGTCGGCCACGAGTTCACCTGGCACGACGACGCGAAGTCCCGGCAGGTCGCCGTTGTCAACCTCGCTTTCGCGAAACGTGTGTTGCACACCGACAACGCCGTCGGCAAGCGCTTTCGCGGCGGGGTTATGGGTCCTTTCGCAGAAGTCATCGGCGTCGTCGAAGATGGCAAGTATGCGAGCCTCACGGAATCACAGGAACCCGTCGTTTTTTGGTCAATCCTGCAATCCTATAACTCCACGACCACCCTCGAGGTGAAGTCCTCTTTGCCGGCAACTCAGATGGTCAGCGAAATACGCGAGGCGATTGCACGGCTTGATCCGGAGTTGCCGCTCTATGGCGTTGGCAGCCTCGAGCACATGCTCGGTTTCGCCTTTTTCCCGACACGCGCGGCCGCTATCGCGCTAAGCGCCTTCGGCATTCTCGCCATCATGCTGGCGGCAACCGGAATCCACGGCCTCGTGGCCTACGCCGTTTCCAGGCGCACGCACGAGATCGGCATCCGCATTGCGGTTGGCGCGCGCCCCGTTCAGGTGCTTCGGCTCGTCTTGGGCAAGACTGCGGCGCTGCTCGTTTTTGGATCGTTCGTCGGCTTGACCCTAGCTCTGGCAGTTGGGCAGGTGATTTCGAGCATTGTGTACGAAACGCAGCCGCGCGATCCGGTCGTGATGGTCAGCGTATGGGTCGCTATTGCGTTGCTTGGACTTTTTGCGTCGTGGGCGCCAGCGCGGCGGGCGATGCGTGTCGATCCTATGATTGCTTTGAGGTACGAGTAAAGAGCCATGTCCTTGTTGCGAAATATAACGATCGGCCTTCGCTCACTGTTCCGAAAGGATCAGGTGGACCGGGAGTTGGATGAGGAGCTGGGCGCCTACTTAGAGATGGAAGCGGCGGAAAAGATGAAGCAAGGCATCAGCCGCAAAGAAGCCCTCCGCGCCGTGCGCCTGGAGCGCGGCAGCCTGGAAGTTACGAAGGAAGTCGTGCGCTCAGCCGGCTGGGAATCTTTTGTGGAGACGTGCTGGCAAGATTTGCGCTTTGCTGCTCGCACGCTTCGCAAGTCTCCCAGCTTTACCGCCGTGGCCGTCCTCACTCTCGCCCTCGGCATAGGCGCGAACACCGCGATCTTCACCATAGCGAATGGCCTGATGCTGCGCACTCTCCCGGTGCGAGACCCAGGGCGACTCGTAGAGCTGCTACATCAATACCCCGGCGAGCCTGCGTTCAACGGTTTCTCGTGGGACGCCTACCAGACCATACGCGACGGCAATCATGTCTTCTCGGACCTGATCGTCGACTCTCTGAACGTTATCGCTGTCCGGGCCGATAAGCTGCAGCCGCAGACCGTGTTCGTGGGACAAGTAGGAGGAACTTTCTTCCAAGCTCTCGGGGTGCGACCCGCAGCCGGCCGCCTGATCGGCCCCGAAGATGTTCACACGGGGGATCACTCTCCTGTAGCCGTCATCAGCTGGTCGCTCTGGAAGTCCCGATTCGATCTGGATCCCGGAATCATCGGCGAGAAAATCGTCGTTGGGGATTCTCCGCTTACCATCATCGGCGTGACGCAACGCGGATTTTATGGAATCAGCGAACATGCGAGACAAGACGTTTGGTGGCCCATATCACTTGGCCCTTCTTCTGGAATGTGGTACGGACTATTAGGGCGACTGAAGCCGGGCGTCTCCATGGAACAAGCGCGAGCGGAAATCGCGGTGCTGTTCCAGACGGCCATTGACCGGCCCGACGTCGATCCCTTCGTGCGCCGAATGAAACTCCGCATCGAGCCAGCGGGAAACGGCGTTACCACGCCTTTGAGCCAGATGCTCTCGACACCGCTGACGGTCTTGATGGCAACGGTGGGGCTTCTGATGCTCCTTGCGTGCGCGAATTTAGCAGGGTTGCTCTTGGCCCGCGGAGCATCGCGCCAGCACGAAATGGCTGTGCGTGCCTGCCTGGGAGCGCCTCGCGCTCGCTTGCTGCGCCAAACGCTCACCGAATCGCTGTTGCTGTCTTTGGCCGGATGCACCGTCGGCATCTTCGTGGCCTACGTTGCAGCTCACGCGCTGATCCGGGTCTTCGCATCAGGCAGGTTCGTCATGATAGCACCGGTGCATTTTGAGGCTCTGACAAAACCAGATGCACACGTGCTGTTGTTCACCCTAGCAATCGCACTGCTTACGGGACTGCTATGCGGAGCGGCACCCGCTATGAGCGCCTCGAAGACGGAACCAGCGACCACACTGCAACAGGTATCGCGCATCGGAGAATCCAAGTCCCGCCGGCTGTTTGGCAAGGGCCTGGTCGCTTCGCAAGTGGCGCTCTCCCTCGTGCTGATGAGCTCGGCGGCCCTCTTTGTGGAATATCTGTCGCATCTTCGGAACCTGAACCTGGGATTCGAGCGCAATCATCTGCTTCTGGTCACGCTCGATTTCGCGCGCAGTGGCTACAACGCCGCGCAATTCTCGCAGCTGTCTCAAGAGTTGGTGATGCGGCTGGACGCCATTCCCGGCGTAAGCTCAACTACCTTCAGTGACATGAGTCCAATGGAGGGCCCTGGAGCCGCGAGCTTCGCATCTGCGGAAGACCATCCTGAAAAGCAGACCCAGGTTTCCATCAATTCCGTTGCGTCAGACTATTTCGAGACGTATGCCACACCATTCCTCGCCGGTCGAGATTTTTCCGCACGCGACCAGGCCGGTTCCCCTGTTGTAATCATTAACGAAGCCGCTGCTCGCGACTGCTTTGGGAACGAAAACCCCATCGGAAGACACATCACCCTGAGCCATGTCACCTCTACGAAAGGCGAAAAGACCCATGAGGTGGTCGGACTCGTCCGCGACGCTAAATACAACGACCTCCAGCAACCCGCGCCGCCTACGATCTATCCGGACCTTCTTCAACAGGGCTATATCGGTTCTGAGCATTCTCAGCTGGCCATCCGCACGAGGATCGATCCCGACGGGGCTGCCAGCGCCGTTCGCCAAATCGAGGCCGACGTATTGAAGGATGTTCCCATCGTTAGGATTATGACGATGAACGAACAGATCGATTCGTCTATCGTTCCGCAGCGGTTGATTGCCATGCTTTCCGCAGGGTTCGGCGCGCTCGCCGCGCTGCTTGCAGCCATCGGCCTGTACGGCCTACTCGCGTACACGGTCGCGGGGCGCACGCATGAGATCGGCGTTCGCATGGCGCTCGGTGCAGCACGGACTGACGTTATGCGCGTAGTCCTTCGCGACGCCCTTTGGATGGTCTGCGCTGGTTTCGCTATCGGAGCGCCCCTCGCGTTCTGGGGAAAACGCGTAGCTGCCAGCCTGATCCCCGACCTTCCCGTCGCCAGCCCTCTTCCGATTGTCGTTGCCGCCGCAATAATGATCGCGGTCGGTTTGATTGCTGCTTACCTGCCCGCGCGCCGCGCCATGTGCGTCGATCCTATGGTGGCCTTGCGTTACGAGTAGTTCGGGCTATTTCGTTCCCCGCTTCTGCCCCGCCGATTCTAACTGCGTTCGGCAAGCTGGCCTTTTTTCTCCCCCGCATTTTCTTGGGCACTGCTCCGGGCCAATTCCTGCGCCCGGCAGCTTCGCGGCTTCTGCTTTCCCGGTTCCTCCTGAACGGCACAGGTCCCTCCCATAAAGCATCCGCTCGCCTTGGGAGCAGCGGCCTCTCGCTTCTGGGTGCCCCAAGAAAATGGGGCAAGAAAAAGGAGAAAAATTCATGTCTTACCTCAACTCAGTAACGATCATCGGCTTCGTCGGCCAAGACCCGGAGCAGCGTCAGGCGCGGAACAACAACGGTTCGAAGTTCACCGTTCTTTCCGTCGCGACGCAGCGATCGTGGAAGAACACCGACGACGAATGGACCTCGAAAACCGAGTGGCATCGCGTCTTTGTGTTCCGCCCGCGGCTGTCCGAATACGTTGCAACGACGATCAAGAAAGGTTCGCACGTGCTCGTCGAGGGCAGCCTCGTTAGCACGACGTACGAACGCGGAAACGGCAAAAGCAAGAAAGCCAAGACCAACAAGCAGACGTTCTGGTGCATTCATGCCGATGTCGTCCGCAAGCTCGACCGCGGCGAACCCGAACCGGAAACCGTTGCATCTGGTTCCGCAGGTCCGAGTGAAGCGCTCGACGCGTCAGACCCGGCTCCGTTCTAGCCGTTCTTTTTTGAAAAGGGCTTCAGATTGAGGCCCTTTTCGCATTTGGTACGCCGAGCATGTTCGACAGCTTGGAGGTGAAAGTCCTCTTCACAACCTGATAGAGGTGAAGTGATAGCGAAGCGCAAGGGCGTCGCTGCGAGGCGGGGTCTGAAGGAAGCGTGGAGCAAAAACGCGAGCCAATGTACAAGAACCGGATCTGAGGCGTGAGCGTCGGGCGAGCGGGCCAATGGTCGCGAAGCCCATATCTATCAAGGACGCAAAGCGTAAATTCGGTGGTTGCGCGCGGAAAGCGATCGAACTTATCTCGGGAGATCTGCTGCACGTCTCGGATTCGAGACTGAGGGTGGAGTAATTCACTCTGATCCTGCAGCAGAAGTCAGCAGCGGGCGTAGTACTCACGCGAGTGAGGAAGGCCCAAACAGTAAGCGAGAGTAGTAGAACGTCGAACTCATGGGTGCACTGCGCCAGCCAATCAGCCACGGCTGAGCTTTACAGGTTCAGAAGACGGTGAAGCCGAAACGGAAACCTGCAGAGCGGCGAAGCTCTTGTGGCGAACGACGACTCGAACCTCCGGCCCGCAAGGGCTCAACTTGCTGAACCGCCGTATGCGGACCCGCCTGTACGGTGGTGTGGGAGGGGCGAGCAGGTGACTGCTCCCCCTATCCCGATTGTAGAAACCACGTTGGCACCGGAATTCATCCCGAACTGTCGCCTGCTCTAGCCGGTACTATGGCCTTTCTTGCCTAATCGGTGATAAAACCTCTGCACAATATAGTGCATCGACATCGACACAGCCCAGCGGCGATGAACACAGAGGTATTTGTCCGTGCGGATGCGCGTCTCAAAACGCCGGCTGGCTGCTTATCTCTTCCTGTTTTTCGCCCTAGCCATTGCTGTTGTTTCGCATAAATACATTTGGCTGTACATAACGCGGACGCCCGATCCCAGGCCGCAAGTCGCTGACTTACTGCGCGACCCCGCAGCGTCGAGCAATCCCGAGATTTTGCTTAAAGAAGCAAATCGCCTTGCATGGCTTTTCAATTGGCCAAAGGCTGAGCCTCTCTATATCCGTGCAGAGCAACTATTCAAAGCTAAAGGCGATACCCGAAACGAAGTCTATTCACGAGTGGGCAGAATTCGGGCGCAATCGGAAACCATGTCTTGGGTTGATGTCTCTGAGATTCTTGGAAAAGAGTTAGACCTTCCAATTGCGAAGAGTGACCAAAAACTCAGACTGTGGTGTCTCGCCGCAAAGGGATACACGGACTTAGAGATCAATCCGGTGTCGGCCAAACGCGTGTGGACGGAAGCTCAAGGAATCGCCCATGCGTTAGGAGAACGGGAGTGGGAATCTCGGGCGAAAGGCGAGCTCGGGTTCGTCGCATTTCTGGAAGGGGACAGCCGACGCGCCGCGATAATGGTTGGCGACGCATTCCTATCCGCAAAGGCGAGCGGCGACACGGGTAACCAGGTCCGACTTCTTGAAATGATGGGAAATGGGTTTAATGAAGCGAAGCGTTACGGAGAGGCGCTAGCATTTTTTGAAAGGGCCATAAAGACTAGCAGTTCCAACTCTGACGCAGGGTTTCCGTTCATGGCGTATGAAGGGGAGTCTCAGGCGCTGGCCGCGCAAGGCAAAATGTCGGAGGCCGTGGACAAGCTAGACCGCGCTTTGACCATTGCGAGAGCAAAACAGAAGCGCGGCCATGAAGCCATGATCCTTCTAAGCCTGGGAGAACTCGCGCTTCAGTCTGGAGATCGCCAAGGTGCAATGAATTCCCTTGAGCAGGCGGGTCAGATCGCACAAAGATACAACTTCTATCGGACTGAAGGGCAGGCCATGATTGATCTGGCGGGCATCTATCGAGACGCCGGGGACCTCAAATCCGCAGAGGAGAGCGCAGCTGCCGGCGTCGAGGCAAGCAAAAGAGTTGGGGACAGATACTATCTGCCGAGAGACCTCACGATTCTCGCTGACTTTAAGGCCCAGCGTCGATCTACGACAGAAGCTCAGGCACTCTATCAGAACGCCGAGGACATCATTGACGGAATGCTCGTCAACCTGCATGAGACGTATTGGTCCAGTTCCCTCGCCGGCGCGATGAGCGCGACTTATCTTCATCACTTCGAGTTAGAGGCGAGGGTGGGCAATGCGGAACAGGCGCTCTATGTCTTGGAACGGGTCAGAGGACGAACGGCGGCGGCCGTGCTCGAAAACAAAGTGTCGTTTACCAAGAACGAATCCGACGGCGTGCGTGCCCTCGAAGATTCAGTCTCCGATCTGCAACTTCGATTGATGCGCTCGGAAAGCCCTGAGGAACGGGCTGGGCTCCTCGACCAGTTGGCAGAGTACGAGCGGCGGCTAGAGTGGACTCGGACCGAACGCAAAGATCCAAAGCCCGGATGGTTTGAGAAGCCATCGTCCCTGAAAGAAGTACAAGGTAGCCTTCGGTCCGATGAAGTTTTACTTGAATATGTGCTCAGCGAACCGAACTCGTATTGCGTTTGGATTTCCAAGCAGCGCGCGGGCCTCCAGATTTTACCCGCTGGTCGGCGCCGAATTGAGGATTTGACACAAGAATACCTCAACACAATACGTGCGAAGCGCGATGACCAGGTTCTGGCGAGGCAGCTCTACGATTTCCTCTTGGGGTCGTTGCCGCCTGAAGCTGGCGCAGAACGCCTCATTGTCGTGCCAGACGGAATCTTGAATTTGTTATCCTTCGACACTCTGCGTGATTCAGAAGGCGCGGTGTTATTGAATAGGCGCACTATCAGCTACGCACCAGCATCAACAGTCCTGACTGTTTTGAGGAATACGAACAACGCACAAAACCCGCCGCGTACGTTCTTGGGGGTCGGAGATGTGCCCTATAAAGACCAGGGCGGGGTCTCGAACAAGATCGATAAGCCCACAGAAGTGAAGCAAAGGGTTCTGCGAGGATTCTCAGACGCTCTCGGGACGCCTCTCCATGACCTGCCACAGACCCGCGAAGAAATCATCGAAGTGAGCAAGATTGTTGGCAAAGACACGGTCATCCTCCTCGGCTCTGACGCAACCGAAACCGCCTTCAAATCGGAACCCTTGTCGGATTTCAAGATCATTCATATTGCCGCGCACGGATTTTCGGATACTCAATTTCCGGAGCGATCAGGTTTGGTGCTGGGGGTTGACCCGAACTCGCGTGACGATGGCTTATTGCAGGTCCGCGAGATCATCAGACTTCATTTTAATGCCGACCTCGTGACGCTCTCCGCCTGCAATACAGGCGTCGGAAAGCTACAGGGGGAGGAAGGCATCACGAACTTGGTGGAAGCATTCCTTGTAGGAGGCGCTAAGGCAGTCGTCGCAAGCTTGTGGAGTGCGGACGACATTTATACGAGTGCTCTGATGGAACGGTTTTACAGCCACATTGCGGAAGGCCAGGACAAGGCTTCTGCGTTGCGCCACGCAAAGATTGATTTGCTGGCAAAATACGGTCGTCAGGTCCCACCTTACTATTGGGGAGCTTTTATTTTAGTCGGAGACGGCGGTTCTCCGATATTTCTGGGGGGCCAATGAGTCTCGACTCGCAAACGAAAGAGAAGATTTACTCCCGCGTGTGTGCGCTTGTGACGCGGAAGCATTTCGATCCCGGCATGAACGGGGCGAATTGGGAAGAGTTGTCGAAAGCCAGGAGAGACCAAATCCTCCAAAGCCCCAACGATGAAGAATTCGAGAAGCAGATACAAGATCTCCTGGCCGAACTGAAGACCAGCCACACGGGATTTCGACACTCGAAAAGTTCGAAAATCCCTGGGCGCCACGCAATCAGCGCAACGTTCATGCGTTGCAACTTCGATGGCACGCAGCGGTGGATGTTTCAGGATGTTCACGAAGGTGGGCCAGCTCATGTGGCAGGACTTCGTCCGGGGGATATTCTCCTGCAGGTCCGAAATCGTGACATAACACCGCCCGAACCACCGATTTTTCCGGTGGGCGACGACTCTCAATATCTAGTCCAAAAACCAGACGGCAAGCGGGTCACGGGGACATTGAACGTGCCGTCTCCTAAATCGAAGAATCATCCCGTCATCGTGCCCAAAGCTGTTGTTTGTTCACAGCTGCCCGATGGGATCGGATGGCTGAAGGTGACTATGTTTCCCGGAGCGGTCGGGATTGATCTCGCAAAAATGTTCGATACGGCCTTCGCCCATTTACGGGATTCCACACGCTTGATTGTGGATCTCCGTGGCAACACTGGCGGAGGCATCGGTGGATTGCGCCTTATGAGTTATTTAACCCCCAATAAGAAAGAGGTGGGATACAGTCTGACCCGCGCTCGCAAGGAAAAGGGATATTCAAGAGAAGAGTTGCCACGGTTCGGTCGGATACCGTCCCACAAAGCGACACTTCTTTGGCTGGCTCTGCGGTACGGATTCATTGACAAATCGATTCTCTTGGTCACGGAAGGCTTCGGTCCACAAAAATTCCACGGTCGTGTCGTAGTCCTCGTGAACGAGCACACTGCGAGCGCGGGTGAAATGGTTGCTGCATTCGCGGAGGAGAATCAGCTTGCAACTATTGTTGGCACGAAAACGCCAGGGCGGCTTTTGAGCGGCAGTGCGTTTAAGGCGGGCTTTGGCTACATCGTGGGACTTCCAGTTGCTGCCTATCTGACATGGGAAGGAAGGCTGATCGAAGGAAAAGGAGTGTCGCCGAGTATCCCGGTTGGATTGTCCCCTGAACAGCTTCTGGCAGGCGAAGACCCTCAAATGCAGAAAGCATTGGAACTTGTGCGCGCGCTTTGACCCAAGTTGCCACCCAGGCTGTAATAACTCAGGCTATACCTTGCGTGCCTTCGCGTTGGATTTAGGCCAAGAGTGTCAGATGTGCTGCTCCAGGTTCGTGACTTCCGGGTTGCCCATTATCCACCCAATATCGAGGCTAGCGACCCTGGAGTAACTTCCCAGATGAGGGCTTCTGGGGAGTTCGCTAGGTTTTAATTGTCTGGTAACCGCGATTGAACGCGCCAACGATCCCTGCCTCCCCTTTACTCGTCGCCCGGAATGCGCGTCTCGATAAAGCACTCACGTTTTAATGTTTATCAGGCAGTAGATTGCCGTCGCCTATTTCACCAAGCAATGGATTGTCGCCTGTACCCCTTGACCTTCTAGGGAGAGCGGCGTATTTTGATTCCACTAGAAGCGGAGAGAGTCGAATGGGAAAGCAGAAACCGGAACTCCCCCAAGGCACGCTGGACATGCTGGTGCTGAAGGCTCTTTCGCTGGGGCCGATGCACGGGTACGGAGTGGGGCAGCGCATCGGGCAGCTCGCGGAAGAGATGCTCAAGGTGGAAGAGGGCACGCTGTATCCGGCGCTGTACCGCATCGAGCAGCGCGGGTGGATCAAGAGCGAGTGGGGAGTATCGGAGAATAAACGGCGGGCGCGTTTCTACAAGCTGACACGCACCGGCCGCAAGCAGTTGGAAGTGGAAGAGGCGAAGTGGTCGCATCTTTCACTGGCCATCGGCAAGGTGCTGCGGACGGCCTGAAGGAAGAGAACCATGGGCTGGTTAACGAAACTCGGCATGCGTTTGCGAGCGCTGAGACATGGCGACGAAGTGCATCGCGAGATCGTGGAAGAATGGCAGTTTCACATCGATTTGCGGACGGAAGAGAACATCCGCCGTGGAATGACGCCGGAAGAAGCGCGGCAAAGCGCAGAGCAGCATTTTGGAAATAGCGCCCATATCAAGGATGTGAGCTGGGACGTGCGGGGAGGAGGGCTTGTGGAGACGCTTTGGCAGGACATGCGCTACGGTCTACGCATGCTGCGCAAATTCCCAGCCTTCACTGTCGTTGCCGTCCTGACGCTTGCCCTTGGAATTGGCGCCAACACAGCGATCTTCAGCATTGTGAACGCCGTTTTGCTTCGTCCTCTTCCGTACATGCAGCCTAATCAGCTCGTCGACCTGAATTTGAAAACGGAACAGTCGGATCAGGCTTTTGTGCCTTACCCTACTTTTCTTTATTGGCAGCGAGAAACCCATGCGCTGTCGGCGATGGGTGCGTGGACTGATGACACATTCAATCTCACGGGCACCGGAATGGCGACACGACTTGGCGGGAGACGCGTTTCCGCCAATTTCTTTTCGCTATTTGGCGTGCGCCCCATCCTCGGACGGAATTTCAGCCCAGAAGATGACCGCCTCGGGGCGCCGGCTGTCGTGCTAGTGAACGAGGGATTCTGGAGGGATCGACTTGGCGCGTCTCCGAGTGCCATAGGTAAGACTCTGACGCTGGACGGGGGGCATTACACAATCATCGGCGTGATCCCATCGACCTTTCAATTTTGGAGCGCGGCCGAAATTTACGTTCCCATCGGGCAATTGGAAAACCCATCTTTCGACAATGGCGGCCCGAGCAGAGTGTTGCAGATTATTGGGCGGCTCGCGCCTGGCGTGACGCTCGCCCAAGCCCGGGCCGAGATGAATGTAATCGATCGGAATCGGGTCGCTGCCCATCCTGAATCGGCTGACACGGCCACGGGCGTTACCATCCATTCGTTAAGGCAAGATGTCATCGGTGACCTCGAGCCGACACTGCTGCTTCTCCTGGGGGCAGTCGGTTTCGTTATGCTTATTGCCTGCGCGAATGTGGCGAGTCTTCTGCTTGCTCGTTCGACCGCGAGAACACGCGAGTTTGCCATTCGTACCGCGCTCGGCGCGGGCCGAAACCGCGTGATCCGGCAACTGCTGACGGAGAGTCTCCTACTGTTCGCTATCGGTGGGACGTTCGGGACAGCGCTGGCCGAGCTGGTAACTCATCCCGCCTTGACGCTTCTTCCTACGGCACTGCCACAGATGCTCCGAGTGTCGCCGGATTTCCACATGCTGATCTTCGCGGTTGCGATTTCTGGACTCACGGGCGTTCTATTCGGCCTAATCCCCGCGATGAGAGCTTCGCTCCCGAAGCTCCAAGAAACTCTCAAGAAGGGCGGCCAAGGAATCGCGGCGGGTCGCCATGTGACACAGAGTGTCCTGGTCGTCGCGGAAATCTCCCTTGCGTTGGTGCTTCTAACCGGCGCGGGCCTAATGATTCGCAGCATGAACCGTCTGTGGAACGTGAATCCTGGGTTCGATTCGCACAATCTCATGTTTTTCACGGTCGGATATCCACCGCCGAGCAAACCTGACCCAACGGCAATTCGCGTCCGAGATGGTGAACTCGGGGCCAAACTGGCCGTTCTTCCGGGCGTGGAGTCAGTTAGCATTTGCCATGGCGCGCTGCCGATGTCGGGCGACTGGACTATAGCGCCTTACTGGCCGCCAAATCAGCCTCGGCCTGCAAATGGAGCCGTGAAAGACACTGCAGAACTGTACGCGGTGGGTGCCGACTACTTTCGAGCGATGAGAATGGGCCTGCGCCAAGGTAGAGCATTCAACAAGCAAGACATCCATTCTGCGCCCGCGGTTATCATCATTGATGAACACCTGGCCCGCCATTTGTTTGCCAACCAAAATCCCATCGGGAAACGCCTCGACGTGGGCTTCCTCGGAGTAGCGGAAATCGTAGGGGAGGTCGGGCACGTAAAGCATTTCGGCCTTGACGCCGACTCCCAGGCGCAAATCCAAGAGCAGATATATGTGCCCTTCAGTCAGTTACCGGACCTGTTCGCGCCCATGCTTGCAAATCAGGCAACTTACATCCTGCGGACTTCCGTTCGGCCTGCAACTCTGGTGGACGCGATGAGACATGCCGTCAGCGAAACGGATAGCCAGGGAATCGTTTACGACGTGCAAACGATGGATGAGGTTCTCGCAAACTCGCAACGCGAGCGGCGTTTCTCCTTGGCTTTGTTAGGCCCGTTTGCCGCTATAGCTCTGGTGCTCTCGACCGTTGGAATCTATGGTGTGATTTCTTCTCTCGCTGCTCAGCGGACAGCCGAGATCGGAATCCGCATGGCGCTTGGGGCGCAGCCTTGGGAGATTTTACGCATGGTGGTCGGTCAAGGTGGAAAGATGGCGCTCACGGGAATCACAGTCGGAATCATCGCTTCGTTCGCTTTCACGCGACTCATCGCGAAGCTGCTCTTCGGCGTGCGCTCCGACGACCCAGCGACCTTTGCGAGCGTGGCGATCTTACTTGCACTGGTATCGGTCGCCGCCTGCTACATTCCGGCGCGACGCGCCATGCGCGTCGATCCGATGGTGGCGCTGAGACACGAATAATTCCGACTCTTTGTTCCGATTGCATCCCATTCTGTAATCAAGTGGTTTGTGGACCAGAAATGCATTCTGGGAAGCAGTAGGCCCAGTTCCGGACGAATTGTCGGCAAACCTTACCTTACCGGATTGTGTCCGGGTTGCCCGTTTTTATCGGGAGTTGGGTTTCGCCCCCAATCAAGGCTTGGGACAGTAAGCAAAGATGCATCCTTTGAGAGCGATGACCTTATGTTTTGGGACGTTCGTCCTGGGCTCTGCCGGGACGTTGTTCCTCTAGCTCATGAATCCTTTTGAGCTGCTCTCGATAGCAGCCAGCCTCATGCAGAATCTCGCCGTTGTCGTTGTAAATATAAATCCAAAGATACAACTCGTCATTGCTCGCGGCCAAATCTAGTGCCTTGTCGAAAGTTTCGCAGTCTTTCCGGAGAGGGCCGCTTGGCCATGTGAGGGTGTCTACTGGATCCAGTCCGATTACCCGGTATTGTCCCTTGGGTGCACGTACTTCCATCGCTCACCTCGTTGGCTGGGATCTTCTCTAAGTACGCTAGCATCGGCTCGAAAGCAAGCAGAAAACCCGGTGCATCCCAGTGTCGTTCCAGATCTTTGCGTAATGCGGCCGTTCAGTCTCCTCATCGCAACTCAACTACATAGGAACTCTCTTGAGCCCCATTTCTTGTCAGTCGCAAAACACACTGCCCAGGGGAACGGGAGGATAAATCCACCGATATCTGAATCACCGCAACGCCGTCTGCCAATTTCGCGTCTGCTTTTGTCGAGACGAGTAATTCTCCTGAGGCCGCCAATAGACGAATGTCGTACTGCCCCTCGCTACTCCCCAAAGGGAGGTAAATGTTCCAGTGCGTGGCAGCGTGATTTATCTCTAATGGTGGTTCCGCCGGATTCTGTTCCGTGCCGCGGGGGATCGAACGATTCCTTAGGTCCAACACAGCGGTCTGCGCAACGAGCGATTCGTTATGCTTTTGGAACAAGACCCAACTGGCGATTCCAATAGCAATCAAGATGCTCGCGGCAATGGCAAGGAGCGCTCGCGTGCGTCGGCTCTGGTAGGCAGCTTGGAACTGAGAAAAATCGCCGTAGCAGGGGCTGCAGGAAGTCAGGTGATCGAGCCACTCTTCTGCTTCGGTAAGTGGCATCTCGTGAGACGCGATCCTTTTAAGAACATCAGAACTAGGGCAGCCCGCGCGGTCAGGATTCGGGAACTCTTTGAGCAGACCGCGGCCCAATGCATCCAAGATGCGCTTTTCATCTCTCTCCGAGTATCCCTTCGCGTTCAGACCTGCCTCCCTTTGCAAACTCTATCTCCTTTCAGCGAGAAGATACATCTGGTTGACTTCACTTAGATTCCTTCGGCTTTCCCGCCTTAACCACTCGAACGATACTTTGGCGCGTTTTCTCCAATCCGTATTGAAACTTCATTTTTGCTTGCTGCTCGGTGACGCCTAACCAGGATGAAATCTCTTTCCAGGCATATCCCAATTGTCGCGCCCGCCAGACCTTCCTCGTCCAGCCATCCATACGGCTTGTGATTTGCCGGATGGTAATTGCGCGCTCAAGTTCCGATACCCATTCTGTGTCCAGGGCACCCTCGATGAGGCCCAAGTCAAGGCTCTCAGAGACAGACTGAAACATCTCACGCCGCGCGTGTTCTATTTTCTGGAATCTATGAAATCTGTGGTGGAACGCAGCGAGGAGGTAGGACTCAAAGTCCCCCACAGAGGAAGCAAATTCTCCCTTTCTCTGAAGTGCTTTTGAGACAGATCGCAATACTGCTTCCCAAATGTCTGCGGCAAGAGCCTCGCATTCTCGGCTTGAACCGTCGCGTCCAAATTCACGTGCGGCATGAGCTAGGGCGCGAGGCCAAGCCACCCGAGCGGCGGCTATGACCTCTGCGGGAAGTGTGCCTGGATTTCCGGCTGTCTCTTCTCGAAACCTGCCGATTATCCAGTTGCCGTACGGGTCCGGTTTCCCCATGGACTCCCTTGGTCGACAAGGTGGACTGGAGAATTCGAGCGTGTCATTCCATTGCGATGCGCGTCAATGGTACTGAGATGTACTGCCCCATGCACTTGACGGCCAGCGGGCAAATCTATCGCAGCGAAAGATTTTTTCTTACTTTTCCCTTTCTCAAAGCCTCTTTATAAGAGAGGGGAGTTCTCGCCGAATGTTCCCCTGGGAGCTTGGTGGACCTGATTCAGTCGGGTGACCCGCCAGGCGTCGTGGACGGCCGAGGGACGGCGCGCCGGACGCGAAGGTAGAAACCCACTGCATGGAGCTAATGCTCCAAGTGTGCCTTGGCATTGGCCAAGCAGGTTAAAGCAGGGACTCGGTTCTACTTGTCGCGTCAAGGTGTCTCCTGGCGGCAACAATCCCGGCGAGAACTCTCCAAAAGAGATCGATCTGCTAAGCAACGCACAAAGGAGATACCCAAAATGACACGACTTTGGAGCAAGGCTCTCCGATTCAGAAATGTATTCCGGCAATTGACCATCGCCGCTCTGGGCCTGTTGTTGGCCGCACCTGCCTTCGCCCAGGGTGCTTCGCCTTGGGAGAACGCCGTCAGCGTCCTCCAGCAGGCGTTCACCAGCACCATCGCTCGCGGCCTATCGCTCGTTGCCATCGTAGTGGCCGGTCTCACCTTTGCCTTCGGTGAAGGCGGCTCGAAGCGTGTGCTTGCCGGCGTGCTCTTTGGCGTCGGCATGGCTATCGCTGCGGTGAATTTCCTGTCGTGGCTTTTTCCTGGAAGCTGAAACTCAGGCGTCCTGAAGGGAGAATCACATGGCGGAGGCCAGACGAATCAACCGAGTGCATCGGTCGCTGTCCCGGCCACTGACGATCCTCGGCGCCGAGCGAAAGCTCTTCTTCTTCGCAATGTGCCTTGGCGCGGGCACCTTCAACTTACTCAATAGTCTCCTCGGCGGGCTCATGATGTTTTTGTTGCTCTACTTCCTGGCTCGCTGGGCCACCGAGACCGATCCGCAGATTCTGCGATTTCTGCTGACCGCCGCAAGACTCCGCGCTCAATACGACCCGATGAAGTTCAGCCCGATTGCAATCCGAAGGGAAGACCATGCTCAGGCTTAGCCGCGTTTTCAAGAACTACTCCGAGACGGGATCTCTCAGCGAACAGATCAATCTCTATGGCTTCATTGGTCCGCACACGTTTCTCACCAAGACGGGTGAGGTGGGCCTCATCCTCGAAGTTCGCGGCGTCGATTATGAATGTCTCGATGGCGCATCGATTGATGGCTTCACCAAGCGCCTCGAATCAGCCTTGAAGCTGTTCGACGAGAACTACCGCATTTACCAATACCTCTTCAAGCGCAACAACGAGACCATCCCATACAAGCTTTACGGCAATCCGATCGTTGACACCGCAATCACAAACCGCATCGCCTACCTCGGCAGCAAAGCCGACACCCTCTTTTCACTGTCCGTCTATTACGTGTTGCTCTACCAGGGTTTTCAGACCTCACAAAAGCTCGGGAGCGCGCTCGCCGAGTTTCCCAAGAATCCGAAAAAAGCACTTTCGGACCTGCGGGCTCACTTTTCGGGTCAGAAGCAATTCGTCATTTTGGGGCAGCACGTCAGCAACGCTCAGGCAGCGCTACTCCAGAAGGCTAGCAGCTTCATCCTCCAGGTCAGCGACTTCCTGCCCGTACGGATGCTCGACAAACAAGAAGCCTTTCGCGTTCTGAAGCGAACGCTCAACTTTCACCCCGACAAACTCGAACTCGCCAAACTCAAATATGACACCTTTCTCGATTACTACCTGCCCGAGTCTTCGCTCGAATGTCATCGCGGGCATCTCCGAGTGGACGATTACTACGTCAAGGTTCTGACCCTCAAGGAACCTTCTGCCCAGACCTTTTCACTGATCTTCAAACGACTGCTCGAAGTGGAAGCGAACTATTACGTGGTAACGGAGTGGAAAAAGGAAGATTCCGGCAAAATGCGCCGGGTCATCCAGGCCAAGCGCCGCCACTTTCACAACACCAAGCGTTCGTTCACCAGCCAGGTCAGTCTCAACGACGCCCCGACACAAGACGTGCTTCTCGACGATTCCAAGGAATCTCAGGTCAGAGAACTCGGTGAAGGAATTGCGGAGATCGAGTTGCACGGCAATTACTTTGGCCAATTTTCCCTCACCGTCGTGATTTACGACCCCGACTTGGCCAAAGTGGACCGAGCCTGTGCCAACTTTTATAAAGTTTTCAGTGTTCACGACGCCCAGCTCTATGTAGAAAACTTCAACCTGCTGAACGCCTTTCTCGCGGCGGTTCCCGGCAACCACGTATTCAACTTGCGTTCCCTGTATCTGCTCAACACCAACTACGCGGATTTCTCATTTCTCTTCACCCTTCACTGTGGCGAGCCTCGAAATAGTCATCTCCGGCAGGAATATCTCGCTGTCCTAGAAACGAATCACCACACACCCTACTTCCTAAACCTCCATTACCGTGATGTCGCGCACACCATGATTCTCGGGCGAACGGGCGCGGGCAAAAGTTTCCTTTTGAATTTCCTCATCACCAATCTCCAGAAATACGATCCTCACACCTTTATCTTCGATCTCGGCGGAAGTTTTGAAAGCCTGACGCAGCTATTTGGCGGCTCCTATGTTCGCGTGGGCCTGGAATCCGAGGGTTTCAAGATCAATCCCTTCTCGCTCCCGCCGACGAAGGAAAATCTCGATTTCCTCACTCTCTTCCTGAAGGTGTTGATTCAAGGCCAGCGACCGGCCGAGCTCGACCCCGCCACGGAGCGCGATCTCTTCCACCAGGTCGAAAACCTGTATGCGGTGGACCCGGCGCTGCGCACGCTGGGCGTGCTGGCGAACACGCTCGGGCAGGACATTGCAAGCCGCCTCTCCAAATGGACCCGCGGCGGCCAGTTTGGATTCCTCTTCGACAACGCCGAGGACACCCTCTCCTTCTCACGCTTTCAGTGCTTCGACTTTCAGCGTATGAGCCAGTACCCGGAACTTTTGGAACCACTCCTTTTCTACATCTTGCATCGGGCCAATTTCGTAATTACCGACCGGCAGATTACCTCCGCCTTCAAAGCGTTCTTCATCGACGAAGCGTGGGTCTTCTTGAAGAACCCCGCCATTCAGCGATACGTCGTCGAGGCCCTCAAGACCTGGCGCAAGCACAACGCAGCAATGGTGCTCTCCACGCAATCTCTTGACGAGCTGAAGCGCTCGGACATCCTTGACGTAATCATCGAGAGCTGCGCCACCAAAATCTTTCTCGCGAACCCCGATATGGACCGCGATCTCTACCGCCGTCAGTTTCACTTGAACGACAACGAGGTCGAGCTGATCTCTGGCCTCATCCCCAAACAGCAATTCCTGATTAAGACGCCGGAGCTGGCGAGAGTCACGAATCTCACCGTCGATGCCAAGAGCTATTGGCTCTACACCAACGATCCTTACGACAACAAGAAACGGAAAGAAGCATTCGAAACCTACGGCTTTGAGAAAGGCCTCGAGATTCTGGCTGGAGCGCAACCGTGATTCTTCTTTATTATCTTTTTGAAAAAGCCATTCTTCGCGATCCGCTCTACCTGTTCCTGCCCCTCCTTCTATGCGGAGTCCTCACTGCGCTCGTCCTTGCTGTGCAGTGGTTTGTCGGACTTCTTTCCGATCGCAATCAAAGTTCCCAGCAACACCAATCCATCTCAAAAGGAGCACGTCGATGAAACATATGTTTCGCATCCAGCCGTTTAACCTTTTTGTTCGCACCTTCGCCGTTGTTGTTCTTAGCTCAGCCGCGTTCCACGCTTCGCCCGCGGACGCTGCGCCAGATGCTGCGGCACGTGTCGTGAAGTATGCGAAGGAGGACATTGTCCCCGTTCGCGCCAAGCTCCGCTTTTCGACACTCATCGTTCTGCCGGAGGACGAGGAGATCCTCGATTTCACCACCGGCGACAAAGAGTTCTGGGTCATCAACGGTGCGCACAACCTTTGCTACGTCCATCCGGCCCAGGCCGGCATTCGCAGCAATTTGAATCTCATCACCGCGAGTGGCCACGTCTATTCTTTCTTGCTCACCGAAATCAGCAACCAGCCCAATGCCGAGCCAGACCTCAAGATTTTCGTAGAGCCTAAGGAAGGCTCCGGTATCGCGGCGAACAGCGGGCTGCGCGGCTATGTCAGCGCGGGTGAAGCCGCAGCGTACAAGAAGGAACTCGAAACGCTGCGCTCCCAGACCGCGGAGCAGATACGTGCGGCCCTGGCCCAATCCACTGAGCAGATCAACCATTTCCGCTCCAGCTACGCAACGAAGCTCCAATTCGACTACCCGCTCGACGCGAAAGCTGACCACGAGCCGTTCCTCGTCTCCGCCATCTACCACGACGACGCCTTCACCTACATCAAGTGCGACGCACGTGAAAAGCCCGCTCTTTATGAAATCAAGGACGGCAAGCCGAACCTGATCTCTTTCCAGGTCGAAAACGGCGTCTACATCGCACCCAAAATCATCGACACCGGCTACCTGGCCATCGGTAACAAGAAACTGCCGTTCGCTCGGCACGTCTCGGCGAATTGAGGAGCGCGTGATGAGCCAACCGACCCAACCTGTTCAAGTTCAGGAAAAAGCGCCGAAACCCCAAGGCCTTCTCCCAAAGAACGTCCAGTCCTGGCTTCTCGTCGGACTGGCGTTTCTGATGGTCGCCATCATGTGGCTGACCGGAGGCAAGAAATCGCCGACGCCGGCCAAACCAGCGTCGTCCTCCGCGTCCGCACAGCCAACCCTCGAAATCAACGAAAGCAAAATTGCGGAGATGCAAAACCGCATTCAGGATTTGCAGCGTCAGCAACTTCTCGCGCAAACCGCACTCGCGCAGCAGACGCGGCAATTGGGTGTCCCAGTGCACGACTCCCCGGACTCCCAACAATCCGGCGCCCTCGTTGCAGGCGAGCAGCGCCAAGAAGAAGACCCCATCCAGGCCGAGCGAAAAAGGCGAGCCTACGTCTCACTGTTCGCCTCAAATGTTGCTCTGACTTTCCGCAAGACTTCGTCACCGCCACCGAGCGCCCGAGCGCCTGAACCGGATGCAACGGCTGCCGTTCAGAATCTCGTCCCCGTGGGACCGGACTCCCCACAGGTCGCGCAACTCTTGAGAGACATGCAACCGAATTCGATTTCTCCCGTGCCCGTTCGTAACGATTCCGCGGAAACACCACATGATCGAAAGGAGGAACCAAAAAATCCTGCCGCCGTGTCGGCCACGTCCGCCAATGCGGCGGCAGGAAAAAACTACGTTCTGTTTGAAGGAACCATCCTCGAAACCGTCCTTATCAACCGGCTAGACGGGGGCTTCGCCGGTCCCGTCGACTGCCTGCTCTCCACTGACGTTTATTCCAACAACCGCCAGCACCTGCTCATTCCAGCAGGCTCGAAGTTGCTGGGTGAAACGAAGAAGGTGGACACCTTCGGCCAAACACGTTTGGCCGTCGTGTTCCATCGCGTGCTCATGCCCGACGGATATTCCGTCACCCTCGATCAATTCAAGGGCCTCAACCAAATCGGCGACACCGGATTGCGGGATCAGGTCAACAATCACTACCTCCGCATCTTCGGAGTGTCGCTTGCCATCGGCGCGCTGGGAGCAGTGAGCGAAGGCGGCACGGCAGGCGCACTCAACGCGACCGGCGGCGATCTCCTGCGCCAGGGATTCGCGCAAAGCACCGCGCAGTCTTCCGCGCAAATCCTCGACAAGTTCCTGAACATCATGCCCACGGTGACCATCCGCGAAGGCCACCGGGTCAAAGTCTATCTCGCGGGCGATCTCGCGTTGCCCGACTACCTCAACCACAAAATGCATTCGGATCTCTAGAAGGCAAGAAAGAGAAAAGAAAGGACGAAAGTGTGATGAAACAGAAAATTCTGGCAGTTCTCTTGGTTGTGACTCTTTGTGCCGGTACCGCTTCAGCGCAGTTGGGAAGCGGGATCGTGTACGACCCCACCAACTACCAAAACGCACTGCTTCGCTACCAGCAGCTCCAGCAGCACCTCCTTCAACTCCAAAAGAGCTACAACCAAATCACGAACCATCTCAACCTTGCCCTGCAAATGGCCCAGTTCATCAAGAACATGCCTGCCCGTTACCGCGCCCTATTTTCGCAATGGCGGAACGTAACCTCGCTCAACACCTTCGGGAACACGGTGTCGTGGATTAACGGCATCAACACCGGTGTACTCCCCGGCATCAACACCGGCTACCAAAAATCCACCACTCAACTGCTGCCCTACAGCCCGGACCACCTTTCAGGCATGGACCCTTTTGAGCTGGAACGAGTGCAGTCCCAGTACGCGTCCGTGCAACTCGTGGACGGCGCAAACATCAACGCGATGGCCACCATCGGTTCGATCCGGGGCAGCGCCCAGGATATCCAGACGCAGATCGGAAACCTCGAAAATGACTCGTTCTCAACCGACTCGACCCTCAATACCGAAGTCTCCGTTCTGAACAAGATCAATGCCGCCGGCGTTTTGACGCTCCGCACCGTTCAGGATTCCAACAAGCTCCTGGCATCACTTCTCGAACAGCAGACCATCCTCGCCAAGCAGCAGCGCGAGGCCACGACGAACTCCATCAACGCCGATATCCAGCGCCAAGCCAACCTCGCCGTAAACATGACGCAGGTGACCGGCACCCTGACCAATTCACTTCAAACCTTCCGCATGCCGTAGGCGTGTGGAGAAAGACGCCCGAGCGTCGAAGGAGCTGACGGCAGTGCAAACCGACTATCTGCAGTACATCTTCCAAGCCATCAACACCTTGCTCACCCAGAACCTCGGTTTCTTCGACGCTATGGGCCACAATCTCTTCCGGTCGTTCGCCACGATTCTCGTCGTTTGGTATGGAGTCAAATCCGCTCTCTCTGCCGCCAGCGGCAAGTACACGTTCCAGTTCGACAATTTCGCAAGCCTGCTGCTGACCATCAGCTTTGGCTTTGCGATGGTCAATTACTACAGCGCGCCCATTCCCGGCATCGGAGTCAGCTTCCATAACCTGATCACAAATGAAGCGCAGTTTCTGTCGGGGCAGATCGATCAGGCGCAGCTCCAATCGCTCGTCACGCATGTTGCGGACTTTGAATCCCGCATGGACTCCCCCACTTGGGGAGATATTCTCGGAACATTCATCTATGTCATCGTGACCATTCTCCTCGCCGCAGCGCAGGCAGTGGCCATTGTGGTCATTGCCTACGGCTTCATCGCCACCGCGGTTTGCGTTCTGGTGGGGCCGGTCTTTATCCCGTTTTTCATCGTTCCGAAGATGGAGTGGCTCTTCTGGGGCTGGTTCCGCTGCTTTATCCAATACGCCTTCTACCAAGTCATTGCTGCAGCTGTAGTTTTTGTTATCGGAAATCTGATCCTCGGCATTCTCCAGCTCCCACCCGCGGGCGCGCTGTCAACGGTGCAGCTCATTGCCTGGTTTCCTGTACTTTTCATTACGTTTCTCGCCTCCATCTACGCGCTGCTTAAGGTGCCCGCGCTGACCAACCACATCTTTAGCGGCACAGCCGGTGGGTCTTCCGTTGGGATCGTCGAAAGGGTCTTCCAATGAACAACGACGAGAGTTTTTACGACGCCAAGCGCCTTTATCTCGAACAGTACGGGGATCCTATGGTGACCAATACCTATCTCAAGATTGCTCTCGCGTTGCTGTCCGTCGTCTGTGTGGCCCTCGCGCTCATCGACCTCAGGACCATTCGCACCTTCCAGAATTTCCGTCCGCTGGTGATCCGCATCGACGATCTGGGCCGCGCCGAGGCCATCAACTACCACAACCTCGAATACAAGCCGCAAGACGCCGAAGCGAAGTATTTTCTCTCCGAGTTTTGTAACCTCTATTACCGCCGCAACCGCTACACGATTCAGGATGATTTCTCGAAGTCTCTCTACTTCCTCGACGGCAAGCTCGCCAACGGCATTTTCGATGCCTACCGCAAGGACGACATCATCAAGAAATTCATCACCAATACCGCCGCGCCTGAGATCGATGTGGACGTACAGAAAGTCTCGCTCGAAGAGATGCAAACCCCGCCCTTCCGCGCGCGGGTGGACTTCTACATGGTCTATTACTCGCCCGCCGACCATACCGAGTTGAAGCGCGATCTCTACACCGCGAATTTCGTCTTCGTTTTCAAGTCCCAGGTCCCCAACGAATTGATCCCGATCAATCCGCTGGGAATGACCGTGACCTACTTCCGCGAAGACCAGGCGTTCAAGTGAATACTGTCCTCGAAATCGCAAGAGAAGAGGTCGCGGTCCGGCACCGGGCAACATCGGCCCAACCTCCGCGCGCCACGCCCGTCTTTTCCCAGAACATTTCCTCTTCGCACACGCCACAGCCCACTCGATCGTTCTTGCTCGGGGATACCCCAGGCGCGCTTCTGGAGGGCCTCCGTTGCTTTCCGGCTGCCTGCCCGCTCCCCTTGAGGTTTGAAGGTTACCGAAAACCCCCGGCATCGCCCGAAATCGATGCGGATCTGAAGAAAAACACGCTCGAAGTAACGCCGACGCTCTCCGGCGAACGGGAGGTTGTTACATGCAAAACATGATTCGCACTTTCCGTTTGGAGAATGGGTGGACGCAGCAAATTCTGGCGAACCGCGTTGGCATCTCCCGCCTCATGATCAGCCTCTTCGAACACTGGCGGCGCGACCCAAGTTTGGCCCTGGCTTACCGCTTGGCCGATGCGCTCGGAAAGAGAATTGACGAGGTATTTCCCCACCAACGACAAGCTTTCGCACCGGACGAGCCAAAGGCAACGGCATCCGAACCCGAAACCTCTTCGAGCGAAGCCATCCGGCTAACCCAAAACCAAGTCCGCACGTCCCGCGTTTCCAAACGCTGGTCCCAAAGGGAATTGGCGGAACGCGTAGGCGTCGCCATTGGAACGATCAACGCCATCGAGCGCGGTTCCTGGAAACCCAGTCTCGCGCTCGCCTACGCCATCTCCGAGGTGCTCGACCGGAGCGTCATGGATCTCTTCCCGCTCGATGCTTTTCGCAAACTCACCCCACTTGGACCTTCCACCTCCGAGGAATCGGATTCGACGGCAAAGGATGCGTTGAACTCCGGCGCTCTCCAAGAGGTCTCGCGGGAGGCGGACGGCCCAACAAATCCCGAAGCCCCGTCAAGCGGAGAGGCGGACTGAAATGATCGCCAACGCCCTGCTGTTCACCATCGTTATCTTGCTCGGCTACGGATTCTGGCTGCTCGACCAATTGAAGTTCATGGCCCGTTACAAAGCGACCTTGTACCACGCGTGCGGAACAACGATTCTGATTTTTCTTGGGGTCCTCTTTGTGAACCTGTTTGGCGCTGCGCTTGCCTTCGGCCGCCGCTTCTTCCTCAAGAATACCGGGCGCAAACTTTCGCATCTCGACAAGCAATTCAACGTCAGCCATTCGGACATGCCCGCTCCCGTGAACGAGGAGGACTTCAACTAATGTCGCGCGACGCCTTTTCTTATGATCCGCAGGACGCTGGCGATGTGCGCGAGGAGGCTCCGCGTCGCCCAGCCCGTCAGCACAGACCGGCTCCTTCCGATCCGCGAGAGGGCAGGAATCCGGCGCCGGAAGCCCCTGGCCGCGGCGATAGCACCGAAGCCCGCGAGCAGCATCCGACCCGCGACGAACGCAGCGATTCTCCGCGCGCCTATTACGTCCGGGATCGCACCTATCTCCTCCGCAATTCCGAGATGCACTCCCTGACAGAAATCGGCAAGTTCCGCGTCATTGCTGTGTCGGACCTTGCGAAGTTTGCATACGGCGGAGACCGCGAACGGATGGACAAAGACATTCGGCGCCTCGCCCGGCAGTCTCTCGTCACCGACAAGACGGTTGAAATCTCACACAAAAAGACCTTGCGTGTCGTGACCCTTACGAAAGCCGGGCATCGCGTTCTCAAGAACACGAATCAAGTGCCCGACGACCAGCCCATCTACCACGGCTTGGTGAAACCCCGCGAAGTCAAACACGATGCCGATCTCTACCGGCTCTATCAGAAGGAAGTTGCCCGCATCGAGCGCGGCGGAGGCCGCCCGGTCCGCGTGCTCCTCGACTATGAACTCAAACGGAATCTGAATCACGATCTGGCCCTGCTGGGACCGGAAAAAGACGATCTCGACCGCAAAGGAGAAGTCGCGGAAAAGCACGGCCTGCAGCTCGTCGACGGAAAGATTCCTGTCCCCGATTTGCGTGTCGAGTATGAAACCCCCGAATTGGAATTGCGCCATGTGGACCTGGAACTCGCCACGCGTGATTACCGACCACGCGCTATGGCGGCAAAAGCCGCGGCGGGCTTCTCGATGTATGCGCGATCGGAAGACGCATCGCGTTTGCGTCGCGTCCTCGACGAACGTGAGATCACCGCAGGAATCCTCAATTTATGAACATTGCACCCACCCATCTCGACGCCCTGAAAGCTCTCGGCTACACCGAAGCCGAGGCTCGGTTTCTCTACATCGTGGCAACGCATTCCGGTTACTTCGTCGCGCGTCAATTCCTCGCATTTACGGACGCTCATTGGGGCAAGCGCACGACCCTCTTCTGGAACAAACTTCAAACCAAGCGCCACGCTCGAACCGAATGTTTTCCAAAGAGCGGAACGGTCTATCACCTCTTCTCCCGGCGTCTCTACCGCCAGATCGACCGCGAGAACATCCGTAATCGCCGCGAACACGAAATCGAACACATCCAGCGGCGCATCGCCATGCTCGATTTCGTGCTGCTGAATCAGGGGTATCAGTACCTCGAAACCGAGCCCGAAAAAATCCGTTTTTTCTGCAATCAATTAAAGGTCCCGAATCAGTTCCTACCCTCGAAGATCTACCACGGACAAACAACTTCCCACCCCACCGTCCGCTACTTCGTCGATAAGTTTCCAATGTTCGTTGCGAGTGACGCCTCTTCGCCCGTGGTGACGTTTACCTACCTCCACGGGGCCGAGGCAAACCTCCGAGAATTCGTGCACTATCTCGAAACCTACCTCCCTCTGTTTCGGCAGCTTTCCGAGTTCCGATTTCTTTATCTGGCGAGAGTCGATTCGCACTTCGAAAACGCCAAAGAACTTTTCAATTCTCTGGTGACCATTCCACTCGGATCGGACGTATCGGCGGATCTGTTGCGTTACTTCCAAATCCGCAAGACCTGGGACCTTAGCCGGTACGCCTCTCTGACCGAGGCGGACTTAATTTTCCGTAATCAGGCCAAGACCCGCTTCGCCGGGCCACGCTTCGAACATCTCTATCGCGGATGGAAAGTCGGACGCGTGACCGAATCCGATATCCGCCAGGACTTTCGCGGTAGCGAGCGTCACGCCACTGTGCACTTCGCTACCGAAGTGCTTGGCCGGTTTGCGGTTCCTGAACAGGAACCTGAGGGGAAAGGGTGCAGAAGGTAAGGACTACACACTCCACCTTCGTCTTCACCGGTTTCTTCACCCTGTGGCGCAAGCAATTTCTTTGAGGAGAGTCGGATGCAGAACGCAGCGCAAGCAAGAGTCACCGTGGACAAAACACCAAAACGGGCGGGAGCGACCCCACTTTTTCGGCTTTCAGCCGCCCAAAAAGTTCGTGGGGTCGCTCCCGCCCTTCGGCACGGTAAATCGTGCCGGCCGTTTTTTCCACGGTGACGGGAGTTCGGAAAAAACACACATCACCAGAGGAGGAACAGCATGTCGATCGTTAAGAAAGCACCAGGGATCATAACTCGGGAAGCAAAACTCGAAGAGCCGGTCAACGAGCTCCTCGAAGACTACGCCAGATTCATCGACAGCAACGCTGACCATGTCATCAACGCCGTCCTGAAGAAAGTGCTCTGGCGGGATCAGGACTACCGCAAGTGGCGCGAAGCGCGCCGCACGGCCCAGTCCGGCACTGACAAAGCCCAATCCACCGAAGCGCGAGCGAGGTCCTAATGCAAAGAACACTCGAATCGCGCGTCTTCATCTCGGCCATCCTCGCAATGACCGCAGGAGCGTTCCTGTTTTACACGCACCCTTTCCCCGATGAGCAAATCTTCCTGCGTGTCATTGCCTTGCGCGCTCCGCATGCGTTCTTGAGCTTCAAATACCTCTATTACGCGCTCCTGTTCACAACGCCTTACCTGGTCTGCTCGACGGCGCTTTCGGGCCTCTACATTTTTACTCTGAAAGCACGTCGCACCATCTCGCCAGGACGCCTTCCCCAGTATCCCGATCCCAGCAAGAGAGATGACCTCTTTCTTGTCGTCGGCGAAGTCCACAACCCGCGCAAGCCGGTCCCCGCCAAGGCCCCCTATTGGCTCACCATTCCCGAGCGCGGTCTATTCACGGGAATCGCCATCTTGGGGGCTATTGGTAGTGGCAAGACGAGTTGCTGCATGCTTCCGTTCGCCGAGCAGATTCTCGCCTACAAAGCAGCCGACAAAGAGAAGCGCATTGGCGGTTTGATTTTGGAGGTGAAGGGCGATTTTTGCCGCAAGGCAAAAGACATCCTCGTGCGTCACCAGCGCGGCGAGGATTACATCGAAATCAGCCTCGATTCCGAGTACTGCTACAACCCTCTTCACAACGACTTAGACGCCTACGCTCTCGCGTACAACATCGCCTCGCTTTTGAACAACCTTTTCGGGCGTGGCAAGGAGCCATTCTGGCAGCAGGCGTACACCAACCTCGTGAAGTTCATCATCCTTCTTCATAAGGCCGCCTACGATTACGTCACCTTCTTCGATGTCTACCAGTGCGCCATCTCTCCGCCGCTGCTCGAAGAACGGATCGACGAGGCCGAGCAGATCATTCTCGGACGCCACTACGTGGCCCTCACGTCGAAGGTCTTTGGCGAACGTACCGCCGACCTTGCCGGCCTCGGTTTCGTGCACGACCAGAAGGAAGACCGCTACCTCGCACCGGCTACTCGGGAACTGCGGGATATATTAAGGATGCAGGGCATTCCCTCCGAGGCCCGCACGGTACTGGACCCGGCCCAAGCCAATCCCGAAAAGCTTGCCCAACTCGAAGCCGTCCAGCGCTGGTTCCATGACGATTGGAAAAGAATCGAGCCGAAGCTCCGCACCTCCATCGTAGAGGGCATCTCCGTTTTCCTTTCGCTCTTCGATGACAACTCGAAAGTGAAGCGGGTCTTCTGCCCGAAGAAGGAGTGCTACGACACTCAGAAGAACGCCAACAACCAGTTCGGCAAGCCCCTGCCTTCGTTTAGCTGGCTGATTGAAAGTGGCAGTGTCGCCGCTCTGAATTTCCCCATTGGCATGAACGCCGGCCTCGCGAAGGCACTCGGCGTTATGATGAAGCTCGATTTTGAACGCGCCGTGCTCAATCGCGTTCCGAAAATCGAAGCCCACCCCGAACAGTATTTCCGGCAGGTTCTCTTCCTTTGCGACGAGTACCAGCACTTCGCCACCGTTGGTGAGAGCGATCCTACCGGCGACGAGAAATTCTTCAGCCTCTCGCGTCAGCCGAAGTGCATCCCGATCATCGCCACGCAAAGCATCAGCTCCCTGCGATCCGCGCTCCCCGGCGAAAGCTGGCGCACCCTTCTCCAGACTTTCCGTACCAAGATTTTCCTCTCGTTGTCCGATGATTTCTCGGCGAAGACGGCGAGCGATCTCTGCGGTCGCGAAGACCAGCTCAAAGTCAGCTACAGCTTGTCGGAAAGCGGGCACGATACCAAGATCAGTTGGCTCACCGGCAAAGCCCTCTCCCACAAAGCCAACATCGTCGCCTCCAAGAGCTACAACACGCAGAGCGACTACCGCTTCGACATAAAGACGTTCATGGAGCTGCGCAATGCCCAGTCCGTTATCATCGCCTACGACGGAATCGATCCGAAGCCACCGATGTTCTGCTACCTCAAGCCCTACTACAACGACCCGAACGAGTCGTATTTTGTCCAACTAGCCAAAGGAAAACTCTAATGAACGGATTCGAAATGATTCTCCCGTTCTTGAAACCCATCGAGCACCTCATTCTGGACGACTCCATCAGCGAGGTGATGGTGAACGGTCCCGACCGCGTGTTCATCGAAAAACACGGCTTCCTTCAGCAGGTGCCGGGTGTGTCCATCGGCGAAAAATCCCTCATGGTTGCCGTGAAGAATATCGCCCGGCGTCTTGGTGACGACATCTCCGAATCGAAGCCCATTCTCGACTCGCGACTGCCCGATGGCAGCCGCGTCGCCGCGATCATCCCGCCGTGCAGTCTGGGAGGGGTAACGCTCACGATCCGCAAGTTCAACACCCGCCACTTCGAGATGGAGGATCTGATTAGAGCTGGAACTCTCGACCGCCCCCTCGCGAACCACCTTGAAGACTACGTGCTCGCGCGCAAGAACATCCTTATTAGTGGTGGAACCGGGACTGGCAAGACCACCCTTTTATCGAACCTCGGAAAATTCATCCCGCAGGATGACCGGGTGCTCGTCATCGAAGACACGGCCGAGATTCAACTATCGCAGGAAAACCTCGTCCGGTTTGAAGCACGCCGGGAACAGAATGGTCTTCCGGCAGTGGCCATCCGCGATCTCCTCAAGGCGGCCCTTCGCCATCGCCCGGACCGTATCGTCTTGGGGGAGGTTCGCGGCGGCGAGGCCTTCGATTTCTTGCAACTCCTGAACACCGGACACTCTGGGACTCTGTGCACGATCCATGCGAATTCAGCACAACAGGGCCTCGCGCGATTCACCAGTTGTGTTTTGCAAAGCGGCGTTGAGCTGCCTTACAGGGCGATTAAGACGAACATCGCTGATTCGCTCAACGTCGTGGTCCACGTCGAGCGCCGGCCTGGCCGCAGATACATTTCCGAAGTTCTCCTAGTCAACAGTTACGACCCGGATGCCGACCTGTTCGACTACGGCGCGCTGTTCCTTGCAAAGCAGGACCGCCCATGAGCACCGATAGCAAATTCGCGCCGCGATCTCTGACCGCTTCGGAGTATGTCCGGGAACTGTTCGCGCCTGAGGATAACGCCGCGATCCTATCCCGCAATCGCTCCACCGGCCACACAGTTCAGACCATTGCCAAGGCGGAGACCATCGCGAGCCCCGACTTTCAAACCTGGCTCGCGGGTCAGAATGCCAGTGGCTATGACGTGTTCATGGGTATGAATCCGATTAAGGATGGCGCGTTCAGTCGGACGAAGCAAAGTATTAAGGAGATTCGCCACGTCTATCTCGACCTCGACAGAAAGGGTGACGAAGCTCTCGAAGCGATTCGAAATTCCACCGACGTTCCAGCGCCAAACTTCGTTCTCGACACCTCCCCCGGCAAGCACCAGGTCGTGTGGAAAGTGAGCGGGTTCAGTCAGGATGAGGCGGAATCTCTTCTTCACAACCTTGCAAATAAGTTCGGCGGCGATCTGGCAGCAACCGACTCGACCCGCGTGCTGCGCCTGCCGGGATTCGCCAATCACAAACTTCCCGACGAGTTCATCGTCCAGGCTCGCCAGGAAAGCGATGCGGTCTACACGCTCCGCGATTTCACAATTGACGAAGACTCGCCCGAAGCGCCCCGGCATTTTGGCGACTACCGACAACGCGAGCGGACTGCTCCCAGCGACCACAAAAGCCAGTCCGAGCACGATTGGGCCTACGCGAAGCGCGCCCTCTCCCGAGGCGACGACCCCGAAGTAGTCATCCAGCGCATCGCCGACTACCGCTCGCAAGATAAAGCCGATCCGAATTATTACGCGCGGCTCACCGTAGGCAAAGCGCAGGCTCATCTGGCAACAGATCCAGCGTCAACGCGGCCGGAACCCAATGCGAAACCCGAGCCGCTCGATACATCTCAAAGGGACATTTGATCGTATTAGTTTGTTTCGGTCCCAGGAAGCTTCCATGAATCAAGCCGAAGTAGAAGTGATAGACTCAACCGAGTTGGCGAAGCGGCTCAACGTCCCAGAAACTTGGGTCCGCTCTCGAACCAATTTGAAACGCACGACCGATCCTATCCCGCATCTCCGGTTGGGACGATACGTGCGCTTTTCTTGGGGAAGCGAGCAGCTCGAAGAGTGGTTGCATCGCCAGCTGGTGAGTACGAACAGGGCAGGTCATTAAAGGAGGAGCCAGTGACCAAACCTGTTCGATACCAAGAAGGCCATTTGTACGTGCATCACGACGCTTGGTTTGTGCGGTACCGTGAGCCCGTGCGACAACCCGATGGCTCGATCAAAGACCGGCAAAGGGCTAAGAAACTGGGTAGCGTGAAGGATTATCCTCGCGAATCCCAGATCAAGCCCCTGTTCGCAGAATTTATGCGACGGCTGAATGCGGGCAATGTTTCGCCAGAAGCCTGCATGACGCTCGCGGAGTTTGTCGAGAAGTTTTATTTGAAATACATCGAGGAGATGCGCGCGTCCACGAAAAAAAGCTACACGGAAATCTGGAACAACCATATACGGAATCGCATCGGGCACATTCGTATGCGTGAGTTCAGAACGGTAGATGCCAGCAGCATGCTGAAGGCAATTGCCAATGAAAATGACCTGACCAGGACAACCCTGCAACACATCAAGGGTGTCCTGAGCGGCATTTTTACTCATGCGAAGAATGAAGGCGCGTTCGATGGTGCGAATCCAGTGCGGGACGTCCATATTCCCGGTAACGCCCGCGAACCAGGCGAGACGTATGCGTATAACCTGAATCAGATTTGTCGAATTCTGGATTCTCTGCCACTGCTTCCCAAAGCAGTCGTCGCAACGGCGGCGTATGCCGGCCTCCGCGAAGGCGAATTGCGAGGGCTCGAATGGACGGATTATCAGGGCGACGCACTAAGTGTGAATCGGTCAATTTGGAAGACCTTTGTCAACAAGCCGAAAACACGCGCAAGCGCAAACCCTGTCCCGGTCATCCGGCAGTTGGCGGAAATCTTGAGTGCGTATCGCAGTTCTGTGGGTGACCCCGCGGCAGGAGTGATGTTCCACTCCGGCGGTGGCAAACCGATGGACCTCGACAACTTGGCTCAGCTAGTCATCCGTCCAGTTGTAGAGCTGATAGGAATGGAATGGTATGGCTGGCATGGCTTCAGGCGTGGCATCGCGTCGAATTTGTATGAACTGGGTGCGGACGAGAAGATCGTTCAACGTGTCCTGCGTCATGCAAAACCGCACGTGACCAAGGAACGCTACATCAAAGCTTTTGACCCGGCAGTGCTCGCGGCGATGAAGAGGATGGAGACGACCTTGGATGCCATGAAACTCCGTGCACCAACTGTGCACCAAATAAACTAGGGCAGTGTGGTAAGCTATTGAAACCAAACCGCGGAGAGGTGGCAGAGCGGCTGAATGCGGCGGTTTGCTAAACCGTTGTACGAGCTAAAACTTGTACCGGGGGTTCGAATCCCCCCCTCTCCGCCATAGCTACAATCCTCAGTAAATATGCGGCGATTTGCGTCTTGCTACTACTTTTTCCGACGGGAACTTTATTTGCATATATCGCTCTAGGTAAATCTAAACTAAAACCAGAAGGTCAGCGAAGGCCAGTGAAGTTTTGTAGTCGCCTCTTCGGGTAGTGTCCTAATTTGAATTTATCGCCCTCAGATTGTGGCATTGAGCGTGCTCCGTATCCATTCCGAGATGGATTGTTTCTTAGCTGTGGCATGGCTCTCATAGGTGTGTAACTCATGCGCAGTCACCCGCACACGCAAGGTTGCAACCTTAGCATCTCCCTTCGGGAGTGGTGGCCGTCCTGCCTTCCTAATTTTCTTCTGTCTGCTCAAGGCTTCTGAACTCCTGAACGATTGCTGCTCTGACTGCCTCAACTGCCGACGTGATAGGGGCGACGTGCAATACCGTCACATGCCGTTTCTTCTTGCCGTCCGCATCGTGCGACCATGCGTAAACTCTTGGCGCGGCAGGATGGCCGTGAAGCTCAAAGACTTCGACGATGCCCTCCCATACGGTACGTCCCTGAAAAGTTTCTTTGACGGGCACGCTCTCAACGTGCTCGGATTCGACGCCGTGCAGCTTGCGAATCACATCGCGCAATTCCGAAATGTATTCTGAGGCCATCTCAATCTTTTTTAGATTCGCATTCCAGAAACACCTTGAAACCTACTTCATCTTGGAATTTTTTGTCCGCTAAATTCTTCAGTAGCAATGCAAGCGCATCCCAAGCAGTAGACCTATCAATCGCAAATTTATTGACAACCCATCCATGATGCTTGGGACAAGAAAGGCGAGCGGCTTCCAATTCAACTATTGGGATGGAGGTACGCACCTTGCATATATTGCACTCGAATATCACTGCCTTTATGTCATCAAACCCGATTATCATGCGTTGCTCGAAGGTCATGCGGCTGCCTCCACCAAATCCCCGACTGTCCAGAAATCCCGCTCGATTCCCGCTGCCATCGCTGGCGTAGCGCGAAGCGTGATGTGGCGCTTCACGAAATTGTAGTACGCGAAGTGCAGCGCTACGGCTGCTTCAAAGTTTTCGAGTTTCTTGCTGAAAGCGTAGGTCAGGCGGGTCAAACGGCGCATATGCAGGCGGGTTGTGCCGTTCAGCCGTTCGACGTGGCTAGTGGACGCCAAGCGCATGTCAGGGAATCCGCTGATGGCCTTCTTTTCCTCAATCACAAACTCTGCTGCACTGTACTTGCGTTCGGCGTTCTGCGCTCCATCATTGACGTAGGTCTTGACGATCTGCGCGAAGTCTACGTTCGCTCCGAAAGCGCCCTCGACTGCTTCCACATAGGCTCTCAGCGCGTCGCTCGAAATTTGCACCCGGTTCTTCATCCGGCCTGCTACATCGGCAACAAACGCATTGGCGGTAGCGGAGTCGCGCTTTCCGACTTTGAAGGAAGGAACTAGCTTGGTATCGGAGTCAATCGCGCAGAACGTCCAAACATCGCCAAGCTCAAGGCTATCGTCCGGCTTGCAGTGGCGCTCTTTCTTCCCGATGAAGCCCCAAATCTCATCGAATTGGAGGTGCTGACAGGACAAATCGCGCATCTTGGCATCTAGGAGCTTCGCACAGCCCTTACCGACTCGCACGCCCAACCGCATGATGGTATCGCGGTGAACGCCCGTAATGCGCTCAATAGAGCGAATGCTTGAGCCTTCCGCGAGTGCTCCGATTACCGCGATTTGCTTTTCGATGCTGAGTACGTTTGGCATGTGCGCTCTCCCTATGCCAATTACTGTACCCCAATAATTAGTGGTTGTCAAGAAGTATTTTTGGGGTACAATATCCGAGAAATGAAACCAGCCCTTATCGCCGCAGTAATGCTGGCCGTGGCAGTTTGTTTTGCCCCAAGGGGCCAAGCCAAACAAAACCCCGCCAACATAACCGCACCCGCACAAAAGCAGAACCCAATTTCGATTCCCCCACTTGTTGAAGATAAACAGGCTGCCACCAACCAGCAAAGCAGTAACCAGCAAATGCCAAGTGGGGACACACCCGCGCAATGGATACTGGTAATCGTCACTACTGTCACAGCCGGATTCATTTGCTGGCAGTCTTATGAAACTAGGCGTGCTGCCAAAGCTACGCAAGTGGCCGCCCAAGCCACGCAAAAGAGTGTCGAGTTGCAGCAAGCCACATTCCGCCAGTGGCTCGTTTTCAAAGACTGGACTACCGTGTATGACGATGTTTCTAGAAACCGTCCGGCCATAGAAATACGCTTTCAGATTATCAATCCAACGAACCTGCCTCTGACCCTGTGTAACACAAAAATGCGAGCTAAGCGGCAGGAGTCCTGGCGGATACACCTGATTGAACTTGCACCGAACATACCTTGCGCAGTCAGCTTTCCAGGCATTCAACTCGACGAACATGAAAACAATGCCTATCTCGCCGGGGAGAACATCGCTGTGGTTATTTTTGGCATTGCCTTGTATGAGGACTGTTTCCGACAAAGGAAAGAACAAGACTTTAGCGGAATGCTCCGTTTCAGCCTGAAAGAAGCTCACTTTAGATTGGAATGGTTTCCCGACAATCCGCTGAGGCCAAAAGGAGGCGAGGAAACAAAGCAGAATCCAAATTAGGACACGACCCCTCTTCGCCAAGGCTTGACGTGCCCTTCATAACATGACATAAAATGAAGGCATGCCAATGACCTCCCTGAACATCTCGCTCCCCGAAGTTCTTAAGGCTTATGTGGAGGGCCAAGTCGCATCCGGAGATTGGGGCACCCCGAGTGAATACATCCGGGAATTGATTCGCCAAGACAAAGAGCGCCGGATGGCCAATCTCGAACAAGAGCTGCTCGCCGCTGCAAAGGGACCGAAGATTGAAGTTTCGATCAGCGAGATCCGCAAAAAGGGGCTGATCACTGCGCTGCGCGAACGGGCTCGGCGCGCGTGAAAAAGCCTCGGATTGCTTTCAGCGACGCAGCGATTGCGGATATTTTGGAACAATCTGACTGGTACGAAGCTCAAGCAGATCGGAGTCTGGCGCAACGTTGGGAAGAGGCTGTGACTGACACGCTCTTGCGGATAGCTCAAAAGCCGACAGTCGGCTCACGCTGTAGATTCACGGCAGACGAACTTCGTGGCACTCGCCGTATGCCAGTCGCCGGGTTCACCAAGTTCCTGATCTTCTATCAGACGCGCGAGCCTGAGACTCTCATTCTGCGTGTGGTTCACGGTGCTCGTGATCTCGAAAGCTTATTCTCCGAGTGATCGCCTTAGCCTGTTCAATCCCTTCTGACGAAATCACTTGTCGTCAAGCTGTCCGTACCAGTTTCTCGCGATACTGCGGAAGCTTCGCAAACGATTGTGCCTACAAGGCGCGGATCGACGGGCTCCCTTTCGAAGACAAACACTCCGAAGACGCATTCGTAGACCCGACGAAGCGGGTCTTGGCGTACAAATCGTGTTCAAGAGCTTCAATACCGAGAGCGAACTCCTGGAGTGAACATAAGCCTTGCGGGCCGGATCTTGGATCCGGCATGGCAGCGCCACCACACCATAGTGTGCGTGGACATCTCGAAACAGTGGATTGACGGTGGGATCGTAGACGTCGGGAAGCGGCGCGCCTTCTTTCAAAATTGTTGAGAACGACGACTCTGGCGCAACCACCTAAGCGGCGAAAAGCTTTCTCATGGAGTTCGCCCAGATGCGTGCACTGAGCCTGCAGAGAGAGAGTAATAGCCGACGACTTTGCGAGCGCGATAAAGGACCTATTTCTGAGACGTGTCTAATCTCCTGGCGTTTGAACGTTATGCGTCAGGAAACGAGAATTCTGCCCTACGTCCAGAGGGCCTCTGGATGACGCTTACATTATATAACGCATTCAAGTAATAACTACGACTAGCTCTTGGTAATTATTTTATGTATACTTGAAGGACTTGATAACGGGTACGAGCATTAACAAGAACGACTGGCCCAAGTACGAAGAAAAAGCCCCTGTAATTGCAAGAAGAAAACCTGCTCGAAAAAATGTTGGCGGCATCCACCACCGACGAAGCTGATCTTCTCCATTTCCTTCTGGAAACTGGATTTCGTAACGGTGAGACGGCACACAGTGAGTACTCAGGCATTACTTGGGGAAACCTCGTGCTCGAAGCTCCGGGGATCAAATTGCACTCGATCCGCCGGCCAGGAAGACGAGCAATCGTTCGCTTATTGTGTGAATTGTGTTCGCCACGGAAAACCGACCCGAAGAACCACTTTCCGGGAAAACGAACGTAGAGGTGATGGAAATTCTGGACACAGCGCGGAAATCGGTGCGCACTGGGCGACAGGAAAAACTACGATGAAATTCCGGAAAATGCGACGCATGGAGAAGTTTCGCCCCGCATATTCTCAATTACTGTGAAGCGCGACTGTCCAGTTCGCTCGATGCAAGTCCCCAGGCACACATTTCCAGCCGAGACTGGGAACACCAACTCGACGCGCGACTTAGACCGGCGCGGCACATAAGTTGCGACGAAGCTGCTCTTTGGCTCGGAAGATCATCATTCTGACTGCTGGAAGACCCCGGTTCATCGTGCGCGCAATCTGCGAGTAACTCATTCGTTTGTAATACCGCAAGACGAGTGGAACCTGGTACTTTGCCGGCAAGCGAATCAGCTCTTGCCTGACGCGGAGCCGCTGTTCCTTGCGCAGAACTTGAGACAACGGCGAAGGCGTCAGACGATCGGCGAAGTCGCTCACGGTGTGATCGTCCAGAAATGAATTCTTCTCAAAATTTCTTCGTCGCAGTTTATCAACGCAGTGGTGGCCGGTTACCTGAGAGAGCCACGGGCGGAACGGCAAGGTCTCGTCCTTTTGGCTCAGTACCCGGTAAAGTTTCAAAAAGACCTCTGCGGCGGCATCCTCAGCGTCTTCGCGCTGACGAAAATACAGCCTGCAGACCCGCAAAACGTAGCGATAGTGAGCAGCGTAACACTCTCTCAAAAATTCGGGGCAGATTGGTCGCAGTAGGTCCACGTGCGGCTGCGCGCCGCTGATCGGTAGCAAAGTCAATTTGGTTTCCATCGCCAATCCTCACCTTTGAATTTGGACACACCAATACCTAGCGCGCGATGCAGTGTTCGAGCTCTTCTTAAATTGCGTTCAACTATTTGTAGTAGTTACCCGCCTGCTCGTTGGCTGTCCGGGTCGCGCGGCCGATGTCCGCTGGCGACGAGGAGCCGAAAAACTCTTCGTGTACTCGGAAGCTCGCTCCGTGAGAGCCCCGTCTCCCCGGCGAACAACCAAGAGCGACAGGTCATCTTCCGGTGGGCACGCGTCGGCGAAATCGAGTACCGTGGCAAGCGTGGAGAAAAGCACTTGATTTGCGGGCGAGCCAACAACCGACTTTGCCGCCGCCGATAAACGTCCCATTTCAAACTCCTGGTCTTGCGAATTGCGGCATTCGGTCAGGCCATCGGAGTAAGCCAGTAACATATCGCCAGGATCCAGACGGATGCTTCCGGAGTTATAGGCCGCTTCTTGCAGGGCGCCCAGCATCGGGCCGCCTTCTTCCAACCGTTCCACGGACTTGTCGCGCCGCAGAACCAGCGGGGCGGGCAAGCCAGCGTTGCAGTACACGAGTTCATTGCGCTCCGGATCGAGTCGCGCGAAAAATAGAGCGGTGATCGGTGGCTCATTCTCGTCGAGGCACAGTTCGCGATTGACGGCATCCACCGCGTCGGCGGGATGTAGATGGGTTCGCGAACAGCGTTGAATCAAGTCCATCAGGTGGGCTTGCCAGATCCCCGCGGACAACCCTTTGCCTGCGATGTCACCCAGCACCAGTCCAAGGACACCGTCGAATTGCAGCACCTTGAAAAAGTCGCCGGTCAGATGACGTACCGCAAAGATTTCGCCGGCGATCTCAAACTCGCCCCAAACCAACTCACGGGGGGAGCAAAGCCTCCGCTGGACCTGCGCCGCTTCGTAAATGGCCTGTTGGAGTTTCGCGTGTTCACGGCGCACTGCTTCGAGCTCGAGTTCCCGCGATCGCGTTCTGTCCGTGGGGGCTGCGGTCGTACGGGTTGACGAATCTCGATGCGTTTGCTGCTTGGTGCGTCCGATGGCAACCAGTGGAGCGCTCCCAGTTAGGTTATGAGAAGCGTTCTGCGTTTTTGCGGATTTCATAATCATTATCATCTTTTCATCCTACGAATTTGTAGCCCACGCCGTGCACGGTCAGGAAAAACCGCGGCTGCTCCGGGACGGGTTCCAGTTTTTGACGAATCCGAACGATGTGAGCATCCACGGTGCGAGTCGTCGGAAAATTCTCGTAACCCCAAACCTCATCGAGTAGCCGGTCGCGGCTCAGCGTCTCGCCAGAGTGACACAAAAAATGCTTCAGGAGCTCAAATTCCGTGCTGGAGAGCTCCACGGCCTTGCCGCCGCGCAGGACTTGATAACTGCGCAAATTCACCTCGACGTCACCGAAGGTGTAGCCGTCCTGCTCCTTCGGAACCGTTTGCGCCCGCCGTAGAACGGCTTTCACGCGAGCGAGCAATTCGCGTATGGAGAAAGGCTTGGTAACGTAGTCGTCGGCACCGAGCTCGAGGCCGACAACCTTGTCCACCTCCTGGCCCCGCGCGGTGAGCATGATAATGGGAATCGACGGCCTTTTCGCTTTCAGCTGTTTGCAAACGTCGAGGCCGCTCATGCGAGGCATCATCACGTCCAGGACGATCAAATCGGGAGATTCCTTCAGGGCTCGCTCAAGTCCTTCGACGCCATCGCGCGCGGTCAGTACTTGAAAGCCTTCGTACTCAAAGTTATCGCGAAGACCAGCTACCATATTCGGCTCGTCCTCAACGATTAAAATCCTAGCTGCTCCCATGCTGTCTCCCTTGTGCTTGGTTGGGGACTTTGTGTTGGTGGCTCTCATGCGACTGCGCCTCCAGCTTGCGAAGGTGACACCAGCGGTAAAGCGATCGTAAATTTGCTGCCCTTGTCGGGGGCGCTTTCCACCAGCACGTCCCCACCGTGCGCCCGCGCGATGTGCCGCACCAGGGAAAGACCGAGGCCGGATCCCTTGACGTTGTGCACCAGCGGATCTCCGCAGCGATAAAACTTCTCGAAGATTTTCTCGTGCTCATTGGCGGGAATGCCGATGCCGCGGTCCTGAACTTCGAGATTCACGGAACCGTTCACGCGATACAAGCTCACACCGATGTACTTTTGATCCTTGGAATATTTCAACGCGTTGTTCACGAGATTCAGCAGCGAACGCGCGATCGCTTCGCGATCCACTTTTACCGGCGGAATATCGGAAGAAATCTTCTCCTCGAAACCAAAACCGTTTTGTTGGATTTGGAAGCGATAGGATTCCAAAGTCGAATGGACAAGTTCGGCCAGATCCGTCTCCTGGAAATCATATTCCTTCCGTCCGGCATCAATTCTGGAAAAGTCCAGGATATTGTTGATCAGCGCGGTCAAGCGCTCGCTCTCTTCGCGGATGATGCGAAAATATTCCTGGTATTTTTCCTTGGAACTCAGGCGTCCCAGCTCCAATGTTTCAGCATAGAGGCGGATCAGGGCCAGCGGTGTTCGCAATTCGTGCGAGACGTTAGCGACAAAATCGGATTTCAATCTCGCGAGATTCATTTCTCGAGAAATGTTGCGATAGGTGAGCCAGATTCCTCCGATCATGAACAGAGCGAGCGCTCCCAGAACAACGTAGTTATATCGAAGGAATCGGTTTCCGATATCCGCGACGGTCAGTCCCTGGTATTTGATCGCCAGAGTTAAGCCTTGAAAGATGTATTCGAAATTGCGCTCCGCCTCGGGTTTAGCCTTGTCCCAATTTGCGGAAGCCACCCAGGGGGTGAAATCCTTCGACGGGCGAATCATCATCACCGCCGGATTCGCGTCCCCCATCATGAGTCCATTTTTGCTGGTCAACACATCTTTCATCATGGCCGGAAAGAAGGTGTTCCGCAGGTAGTCGCTATCAAAACTGACCATCCCGAGGGCCACGCGATCCTTGGAGACACCCTGCGGGATAAAATAAGCGAGGTTATAGTAGACGTTTTGATTTTGTCCCGGGGTCCACCCACCTTCGAAGCTGACAGGGTCGTCGTCTTTCTCTCCCATCTCCCGAATACGCGCCGCCATGGTGGTCGCTTCCAGAGGCAGCCAGCTCGATATCGTATTGATGGTGTCCTGTGTACCTGTGCAGAAGACGACGTCACGATCGCGGCCAGGCTGCATGCGGCTCAACAGAAGGTTTTTCTTCTTGTCGTAAATCATTGCATACGCAAACTCGGGATGTTCTGAGAGGAGGTGTTCCAGCTTGGTATTGATCACCGAGCGGTCCTCGTCTGGGCTTGGAAACGCCAGGCGGACTGGGGTAATCAAGTCGGTGGCCTTGTGATAGGACTTCTTCTCCGCGATGTGCAGCACGTGCGAAAAGTCGCGCTGAAAGGCCGCCTCGATGGCCTCGGAGCGCTGGATGTGCTTCAGGTTCCAGATACTGAAGCCGAGCAACGCCGCCGCCGGGAGGACGATTGCAAACTCGAGCGTTAGCAGGGTCCGCGTCCGGTTCGTCAATCGCCATTTCTTAAACATGCTCAACCTCGCCCACTGGCTCCGTCACCCCGTGCCACCGCATTACTATAAAGACTCTTCCCGGGCGCATGTGTCAAGCCATCGCAAAGGATTGTAAAAAGATGTAAAAGCCGCTGGAGTTAGCCGATTGGACTTATGCGCGGTTCAGTGCCAACCACTGGGGGGTGGATTTCCATTTCGCTCCCAGGGGCGGCTTTGTTGTGAGTCTTGGGGAATTTGGCAAGAAGTTCGCCGGATATCTGATCACAAGTTGCATGCTGGTTGCGCGGGGCGCGGCACGTGCGATTTCGACATAGCTACGACTTCGCAATGAGTTCTTATATCCTGAGGAACCGATCGCGAATAATACGAGGATGAATGGCGCAAGTTTGGTTAGTGACGGGCAGTTCTCGCGGTCTGGGTCGCGCGATTGTCGAAGCGGGCCTTGCGGCGGGTAATAAAGTGTTGGCGACAGCTAGGGACATCGAGTCTCTACATGACCTATCGGAGCGCCACGGTGATCAGATCAAGCTCTTCGCGCTGGACGTGACCGACGAGTCCGCGGCAGCGAGCGCAGTGAGGGCGGCGATCGGTGCCTTTGGCTCGCTGGAGGTTGTTATCAACAACGCAGGATACGGCAATCTCTCGTCCGTCGAAGACACGCCGATGTCGGATTTTCGCGCACAAATCGAAACGAATCTCTTCGGGACGATCATCGTGACGAAGGCCGCTCTTCCGTACTTTCGCCAAAGGAAAGCCGGTCATTTTGTTCAGTTTTCGTCGATGGGCGGGAGGATCGGGCCTCCAGGGCGTGGGCCCTATTCGGCTGCGAAATGGGGTGTCGAGGGTTTCTCAGAAGTGTTGTCGCGCGAAGTGGCGCCGCTAGGCATCAAGGTCACCATCGTTGAGCCGGGTGGCTTCCGCACGGACTTCGCCGGCAGTTCCACCAAACTGAGCGAAGGAAATCCCGACTACGACTCGACTGTTGGAGCAACCGCCAGGTTTCAACGCGACTACAACGGTAAGCAGCCCGGTGATCCGAAAAAGGCGGCTCAAGCGATCGTGCGACTGACGCAGGAACAGAAACCTCCATTGCGACTGTTGCTCGGCAGCGATGCGTACAACGGGGCGGAGAAAAACGACCTCGCACGCCTAGAAGAAGCAAGGTCCTGGAAAGAACTCAGCCTTTCCACTGATTTCGAGTCGAAGCCCCCACACCCGGAGCGACCAAAGTGAACCTACCTTCGCGGGAATCCCGCCCACGGACGTTCCGCCTTTTCGCGCCGCGCAAATCGTCGGAGCTCGCTTCGCATTTTTGTTTCGCTGGCTCATGTCAAAGACCGCCTAAGCAAGGCGACGGTGCGTTCGAGAGCGGTCTTAGAAACCGCCGCCAAATCGCTCAAATTCTTGGTAAGCACTTGGTAAGCGTTGGGCTGCAAATGAGGTGTTTTGGTGCAACTGAGGAGCTTCTAACGCTGACAAAACAAACCAGGATCTATCAGTGCGAACGGGTCAGAGTGCATTAGCAAACCGCCGCCATGGACGGGCGGAACCTCAGATTCAGAAACCACCATTGATCAAAACGCTAGACGGAACGGGGGTCTGGAAGCCACCTAGCTAAAGGCTGTTGCAAAACAGAGAGCCTAACCCCTTGATTGACGCGGGCAGCTGACGAAACGGCGTGGCAGATCTGCTGGTTTGCTTATCTTTGCAAGCAAATTTCTGCGAAAAAGTGCGGTGATTTCATCTTTTCCCTTGACAATGTATATATTACTCGATATAATCGAGTACGTTGTGATCAACTCTACCTCCCACCAACCCTGGCTCTTCTATTCCCCCTTGGCCCTGCAAGCTGCACTGCTCAAAGACGATTTGCTCGATCCCGTCGATCAACTCTTGGAGGATCCCGCTTTGGTTGATTTGGTCCAGCAATGTCTGGCGGCACGTTCCCCCGCCTCAGCGCGCACCGGGCGACCCGGCATCCCTCCCGATCGCGTGCTGCGCTGTTGTGTCATGAAGCACCTGAAGGGCTGGAGCTTCCGCGATCTGGAACGTGAACTCCGCAGCAACTTGGTGTATCGGCGGTTCACCCGCTTCGATGCCGAAGTCACGCCCGATTTCACTACCTTCAGCCGAACCTTCGCGTTGTTGACTCCGCAGGTCACCGAACAAATTAATCAGCGGGTGGTGAGCCTGGCGCGTGAGCAAGGCGTAGCACACGGACGTAAACTTCGCACTGACACCAGTGTCGTGGAAAGCAACGTTCACTACCCCACGGACAGCTCGCTTCTGGGCGACAGTATCCGAGTGCTCAGCCGCAGTCTCGAACGGATCGCCGCCGAGTGTAAGGACGGAGCCCTGAACGTGGTGCATCACGGGCGCGCGGTGAAATATCGCCTGCTGGAGATCAGCCGCGCTGCCAAGTCACTTACGGACGCCAACAAACAGCGGATGCGGGATAGTTACCAGAAGTTAGTGGGGCTGACCCGGAGCGTGGTGCGGCAGGCCAGCGAAGTGGTGCAACGATGGAGGAAGGGACGGCTGAAAGTGGTGGGCAAGTTCCTGCGGGTAGAAGCACAGATCGACCAGCTGCGGCACTTTCTACCCTTGGTGGAGAAGGTGATCACGCAAACCAAGGAACGAGTGTGGGGTGGAAACTGGCACGTGAAAGGTAAAGTGTTGAGTCTGTTCGAACCGCACACCGAAGTGATTCGCAAAGGGAAAGCACACAAACCCAACGAGTTTGGTAGGCTGGTGCGGATTGACGAGGTGGAAAACGGCATCGTCAGCGGCTACCAAGTTCTCGAGGGCAATCCGGACGATCACACGGCCTGGATGCCGGCCCTCGAACAACATCAAGCTTGCTTCGGGCGTGCGCCGCAGATGGCTACTGCCGATCGAGGTTTTTTTTCCGCCAAAAACGAACGTGAGGCGCAAGAGCTAGGGGTAAAGAAAGTAGTGCTGCCAGCGCCCGGACGTCTCTCGGTCAAGCGGGCCAAGCAGCAGAAGCAGCGCTGGTTCCGGCGAGCGCTGCGCTGGCGAGCCGGCTGTGAAGCTACTATCAGCACCTTGAAGCATCCCTTCTCGATGTTGCGAGCCAGGTACAAAACCGACCCTGGATTTCAGCGCTACGTGGGCTGGTGTGTGATTACCAAAAATCTGTTTTCCATCGCTCGCTATCAAGAGCGCAGGAGGATCAATGGCAAGGTCGATTGATTCCACTGCCCAACGACGCAAACTGCTGGGCGAGATTGCACGTCTAGCAGAGATCGCTATTTTCGGAACCCTATCGGAAACTTACCGCACCTGCGGACAAGCGGGCTGCCACTGCCAAGGAGATGGACCCAAGCATGGTCCGCATCTGAATGTGAGCTACCGTGGGGAGAAGGGTAAGACTACCGGCTACTATGTTCCTAAGGCAGCGCAAGAGGCCACGCGCGAGGGGGTCGCCGCCTGGCAAAAAATACAGGAATGTCTACGAGAACTGGCGGAGCTAAATAAGGAACGGAATTTGCAGAGTGCCCGCGAGGCCGCTTCACGATGAAGCCAAGGTTCTGGTTAGCCATGGTCTGCTGGGCATTGGTGTGTCTGGTGCTCGGCCTCAGTCAGCAAGCCGGCCTGTACCACTCGTCACAGGTTTCGGGTTCAAGCCAATGGTTGGATCGATGCAGAGAACCCGCGTCTGGCTCGCCCACTGCGTCGGTCGTCGAAAGCACGCAATTCGATCTGGCTCGTGCTGGACCACTCACATCTTTGGTCCTCGAGGATTCGTGGAGTAAGGGAAATATTGGCCCACCCGGGCAAGAAACCCATGGGCCACCCGGAGACGATCGGAATTTGGCGGTTGCCGGTAAAAGACCGAAGTTCAAAACAACAACGAGCCACCTTGCCCCAAGAAATACTTGACTCAGCCGACGGAATTTGAAGAATCAGGGGTTTTGCAACACCCTTTAGCTAGGAACGCGGTAATTCGTGACTCTACTTGCTACTAATTTTAACTGATTTGAGGGTATTGGAACCCCCGTAGAATCTGGCGATTGGAGAAAATGAAAATTGCGTGTTGAAAACAAGAGACATACCAACGCTCACCAACCCTTCACCTCCCTCTCACCAACGGAGGTTTCAATCCCCCCCTCTCCGCCATGCGCTAAGCTCAACCGCTGTCAGGGCTTACGAACTCTACCCTTTAGCTCATAAATTGCAAGGTATAGATAAACTAATGGTAAATAATACGACGGTCTAGGGAACCGTTGTTCGGGCTCCACTTCGACGAATACCCGACTATTCGTCCAAACGGTTATAGAGACCGACGAGGAGAGTGTACGATTCTGAACCCGCGGTTAGCGGACTTCGACAATAACGAGGGATACGTCGTCGGCGAGGGGAGCGTGCCTCCAGGCAGCTACGCCGTCGAGGATTGCTCTCTGCATTTCCGCCAGTGGTAGCGTCGCCGATTCGTGAACCAGGTCTTTCAGACCGTCCACGCCGAGCATGTCATCGAAACTGTTAAAAACCTCGACGAGTCCATCCGTGTAGAGAACTAGGCGGTCGCCAGGCTGAAGATCAGATTCTTCCGGCAGCGCGGACGGCGCAGTTTCGGATAGGCAACCAAGGATACCGTTTCGCGATTCAAGCAAACGGAGAGTGCCGTTTGAGACGAGTATTGCCGGCGGCTGGCTGGCGGCAGAAAAGCTTAGTCGGCGCCCATCGTGGCTGAAATGGGCTGCGGCCATCGTGAAGAAAAACCCGTCGACCGGGATCCGAGTGTGTACGAAATGATGAAGCTCCCGCAGCAAGCTTCTTGGGTCGGTTTTACGTCCCAGTGCATGTAGCGTTTCGGAATAGATGCGGTTGGCCATTAACGCCGAACCGACGCCGTGTCCGGAAACGTCGGATAGAACAATGCTGAGAGAATCATCGCCTTGCGGGAAAACTACGCCAAAGTCCCCGCCAATGGTGCGGGCTGGGCTGTAGTACGCCTCCACGGCGAGGTTTTTCCAAATTAGACTATGCGGCGCAAGGGATTGCTGCACATGTGCGGCGAGGGCGAGTTCGGCATCCATTTCATCTTGCCGTTTTTGAAGGAGTGAATTTGACTCGCGAAGCTGCTCCTCGATTCCCTTTTGTGCGCTGATATCGGTCACGGTTAGTAAGACGTAGTCCTCCTTGTCAGGACCTTGAATGACGCGTCCACTGAAGATTGCTGGGATCTTGCCACCGTCTTTACGGGGAAGGTAGAACTCGGTTCGGTTGCGGCCATAACGGTGGCCCGATTCGTGTTGCCGTTTGATAGAGGGAAGTTCTTCGCTGGGGAAAATCGCATCGGGGGTGCGGCCCTGAATCTCCTCACGGTCGAAGTGTCCCATACGCGAAAGCGCCTCGTTTGCAAAGATCACTCGAAGCTCGTCATCCAGGACGACTACACCTTCATTAAGCTCTTCCAGGATCGCCTCCATATCCCGAAGCCAATCGGGAATTTCGATGGTGGTGTTAGGCATAGTTTTGTTCATTAGCATAGCGATTCCCCTTCAGGGCTACTGGATCGTTTTCGTAGCCCAGTTTTCGAGAGTGCCGTGGGTCGCGGTCCATCAACCGTGCGATCGTGGCGAACAGAAGGCAGACTGATACCCCACACATCAGCACTCCCGCCATGCTCTCAAGAGGCCCTAAGAGTCTCCACCTAATGGGTAGGGTCACGTCGCCGTAACCGACGGTGGCATAGCTGCTCGAGGAGAAGTAAAAAGCGAGTTCCCACGAGGGAAAGCATTGCAACCGGTAGAAACTCGCCCACAGAAGGATCACGAGCCCATGGAGGATAATGATTGCGATCGTCGATTTCACCACCAGGACGGCCGAGCGAACCGGACCAAATCCTTGGCCGCCCTTGGCCGTAACGCCCCGTAGCCACTCAACGAGCGCCGCAACTCCAGCACACTGCAAACAGAGTGTGAGGACTAACAGAACGGCGGCGGCAGAGGCTTGAGGAATGAGCGTCATTTTCATTGCTTTCAGGCTGTTTGCGGAACGGTATTAGCCGCTTCAAGAACTTCTTCATGCATGGCCGAGTCCTTCGCTTCCCAGCGAATGATCTTCAGGTCGAGCACGAAGATGCTGTAAAGGACCGGCACCAAGAGCAGAGTGATAAAGGTAGCGACGCCAAGTCCACCGATCTGCGCGTAACAAAGAGGCTGCCACAGCGGACCGCCTTCGAGAGCAAGGGGGAAAAGAGCCAGGATCGTTGCTCCCACTGTGATCATTACAGGGCGAATTCGCTGGATGCCCGCATCGGCCAGCGCTTGGACCAGTGGCTCGCCCTTTGCGTGCATTTCCTCGATGAAGTCGAAGAGCACGATGACGTGGCTGACAATCACGCCAATCAGGCTAGCGATGCCGAGAAAAGCCATGAACCCGAACGGAGTATGCATGATCGAGAGGGCGATCAGAGAGCCGATCACGCCATAAGGAGCTGCAGCGAATACCAAAAGAGGTTTGACGGCGTTATTGAATTGAACGAGCAAGGCCAAGTAAATCCCAATCAAAGAAATCAGCAGAACGATTTTGAGATTTGCGAAGCCGTCTAATTGCTTGGCCCTTTCACCACCGATCCGCAGCTGATATCCGGGCGGAAGATTTTTCTGGAACTCCTGCAATTTCGGAATAATCGGGTCGATTACTTCCGATGCGAGAACTCCAGGTTGTGGATAGCACAAGATGGAAATGGTGCGAAAGTGTTCTCGCCGCGCGATACGGCCGGTTTGCAGCACGTGCTCCAAATTTGCGACCGACAGTAGAGGCACGCGGTTATTCGTCTGTGAGCTGTACACATAAAGGTTCTTGATGTCGGCTAGCTGACCGCGCTCCTGCATGCGAAGGCGCGCCACAACAGGAATGTCCTTGTTTCCCTCCTTGAACACGCCCACTTGGGTTCCGCTTATTGCCGCGCTTGACGCGCTTGCGACATCGGCGTTGGTGATGCCCACGAAGTGTGCGCGGTCAGGGTCGATTTGAACCTGTAGCTGAAGATTGTCAGGAAACCAGTCATCCCGGAGAACGGAAATACCCGGGGCCTGGGCAACGATGTCCTCGGCCTGGCGAGCGATCGTTCGCAACGTACGGATATCGTCAGCTTCGTTTTTCGCGTCCACGTCCTCTTGTCCGGAGATCATCAACTCTACGGGATTTTCGACCGGGTTTGTTTGCAGCTGCCGCACAGTGATCCATGCACCCGGGATCTGTTTTGCAAGGGCGTCCTGTATCGGGCGTTTCAGCTTCGGAGTGGCTTCCTTATCCGTTACTTCAACAATGATTTGCGCGTAGTTCGTCTGCGGCATTTCCGGTGCGACGGAAAACCAGAAACGCGGTCCGCCGCCGCCCGTAAAGGTTGTCAGCGACTTGAGAAGATGGCCACGCTCGTCCTTCGATCCAAGCTCGGGTGAAGTTTCGATCACTTTCCGAACCACTTCTTCAGCCCGGACTGCGGCATCGTTGGTTGCACTCAAAGGCGTATCATTTGGCAGCCAAACGTCCAGATAAAACCAATACTGAACATCCTCAGGAAAGAATTGAGTCTTCAGGCGAGAACCGAAAAGTCCTCCACCGATGAGAAAAACAAGAGATCCAGCAAGAACAGCCCAACGATGTTTTATGGCTCTTTGGACAAGCCGGTTGTAGAAACCGTAGAAGCCTCGTTCGCGTCTCTCCTCGATGGTAGGTTCTGGCTTTGCCGGGGCACGTTGAATGTAATAGCCCAAGAATGGGACGAACGTCATAGCCACGAATAGCGCGGACAGTAGCGAGGCCGTCATGACGATCGGCAAACTCTTCAAGAACTCGCCGGTATTTCCGGTCAGCATCAGGAACGGCAGGTACGCAATGATGTTCGTAATCGTGGCGTAGAAAATCGCAGTCGCAAGCTTAGTTGGACCGAGCCAGGAAGCAATCTTGCGGGGCGAGCCTTCCGCCAGCTCGCGCTTGATGCCGTCTCCCGCCACCACCGGCACGTCTACGAGAAGCCCCAAAGCGATGATGAGTGTCGCAATCGAAACCTGCTGAAGATCAATTCCCAGTACATAAACGATTCCGAATGTCATCGCCAGCGTAATTGGTATCGCCAACGCCATGATCAAGGCCAGGCGCCACTCCCAGAAGCCGAGCAGCGCAATAATCACAACGAGGATGATCGCTTCCCCGAGTGCCCGGATAAAAAGATGGATGTTCTCCTTAACCTGAAGGGGTTGATCGGAGGTGTGCGCCAAAATGAGGTCCGCAGGAAGAATTTGATGGAGCTGCGAAAGCTTTGCGTTCACCGACTCACCGAAGCGCGCAATTTGCTTTTTGTCGCGCATGTAGACTGCCAACGTAACGGCGCGGCTGCGTTGCCAACGCCCACTCTTGTCCTGCCAGGTGTAGTAGTTCAGATATTGTGCTGGGGCTTGATAGCCGCGGCTGATCTGGACGAGATCTCGCAGATACACCGGGGCACCTTCCGGTGTAGTCGAAACCGCGAGATCACCAATGCTCTTCGCCGTATCGAATTTCCCCGAAGGGATAAGCGCGACTTTGCGATCGGCCGTTTCTATATTTCCACCAGGCGCAATAATGTTCCGGGCGGATAGTACTTTGGATAAATCGGCGGGGCGCAATCCATAAGCTGCAAGCCGATCCTGCGAATAGTCTAAATAGACGGCTTGCGGCAAAACACCGCGAGTCTCGACCTTCGAGACCTCGGTAGCGCCCTGAAGCGTACGGCCGATCAAATCGGAGAAGTTATCGAGGTCGGCGTAACTGTATTTGTCGCCGGCAACGCTGGCCAGTTTCTCTCTTGTTTCGCCGGGATCGCGGATGATCGCCAGCTCCCATGCATCCGGATGCAGCTCGGATCGTTTGAGTCGCTCTGAGAGGAAGTGTTGGATGAACGACCGAATCGCACTGTCATCCGCTTCGGAAATTCCATCTAAACCGATGAATCCGCTACCCTGAATGATTTCCGAATCTCGAATGATTCCGGAATTCTGTGCTTCCTCTTGAAATAAATATCCGACGTCCAGAACTTCCCGCGCCGAAATGGATTGTGGAAACGAATCCACCACCGTGACGCGCTGGCCTGCTCGATTCTGCTGTTTTGAGATTCGAGCTTTGCGAATCGCCGCTTCGACGGAATTCGCGCGAGCTGCTATTTCAATGTCGTCCGCCTTCGGGCTCGCAACGGTTAGCATCAACGCTGCGGTGTCTCCGAAATCGCTCTGGAAAATGATGGGTCCGGCGCCTTGGGGTAATTGAGCATTTAGGGCATTCAGCTTGAGATTGATGTCGCTGAACTGTCGCTTTGTATCGGTCACCCCCTCATCGAGCTGTAGGTACACAAAGGAATAGCCGGGGAGAGAGATGGACTTGATGCCATAGTCGGCGTCCGTTCCGGGATGAATCGTTTTGTTCTCCGCAGCAACGTCTTCAATGCGCCGGGTAACGAACTGCTCGACCTGCTCTGCTGTCGCTCCGGGCCAAGGACAAGCCGCCACGGCGACGCGCACGGGGATTTCCGGGTCCTTTCGCTGCGGCATGGATGTGTAACCGAACCAGCCCCAAACGAGAACCCCAACGAGCATCATCCAGGAAATGTGTGGATGCTCAACAAAAAACCGAGTGATACTGCGACGATTGCTGATATCTTGCTTCTTTTCGTGTGCCATTTTTCTATGCCTCTATCGGAGTACTTGAACTAAATCGCCATCCTTCAAATCGGCGACTCCAACTACGACGATCTTTTCCCCTGGTTTCACGCCTTCCACTGCCACGTCACTGTCCTGGGTCTCACCTAACGTTACCGCTCGCAAATGTGCGGTCCATTTGCCGTTCGCTTCGCTGGCGACGAAAACGCCATAGCGCCCAGATGCAGACGGGTCAGCGACAACAGCTGCCAAAGGCACGGAAGGTGCCAGAGCCTGTTCAACGCCAGAGAGAGTGAGCGAAGCAATCATTCCCGGCTTCAAATAACTCTTGGGATTGGGGACGGTCACTTCGACAGCGAAGACCCGATTCTTCTCGTCAGCACCTGCGGCAATACTTGTCACCTTGCCTTTATACTGTTTCGGGTCGTCTTGCAGGTGAATGTTGAATTCCTGGCCCAGGCGGAGCTGCTTAACGGCGTACTCAGGAACACCGAAACTCACTTTTACCGCGCTGATGTCAGCGATCGTGAACGCGACCGTTCCAGGCGACACCAGATTTCCGAGTTCGATATTGCGCGCCAGGATAAAGCCGGAAAATGACGCGCCCAAATCCGCGTCGGCCAAAGCCAACTGTGCCTGTCGCATGCTGGCATTTGCCTGGTCCACAGCGCCTCGACTTGAATCAAATCGCGCTTGAGTTTGGTCAAACTCTGGCTTCGTCAAGCTGTGCGTGGAGTAAAGCGCTTTAGCGCGTTCGTAATCCTGAGAAGCTTGGAGATGTTGCGCCTCGGCTTGCGTTACGGCAGCTGCGGCCTGGTCAAGCTGGTTTCTTAAATCCTGATGGCGAATCTGTGCCAGCAATGCGCCGCGAGCTACATAATCGCCGGGTCCAATCTCACGGCGTCTTCCATCTGCGCCCATGACCTGTTTGATTTCGGTCACGTATCCGGAGGATTTGAAGGACAACGCCGCCTGCGCGAACGGCAATACTGAAGCCGAGTAGCGTAGGCCTTCTGAAGAAGAGTTGAGCGCAACATCCACTACGCGAACAGGCGTTGGAGACTTCGCCGCTACCTGCGTCGGTGGCTGACATCCGCATGCTCCTGCGATTAGCGCCAATAGTGCGGCGGCTGCCTTCCATAGTCCTATGCTTGATTTGTTTTCCATGCCTTTACTCCATTCCTATCGCTTTTTCAAAGTTGGCCCGTGCCGTCCAAAATCCCGCGAGTGCTTGCTGGTACTGCGCCTCTGCCTGCGACACAGCGGCTTGTTGCTGCATGAGATCGGACAGAAGCGCTGCTTTTTGGTTGTAGCGGTTTGTCACTTCGCCGAGCTTCGTCTGTTCTGCCTCACGCTGATCTGTCAGGGCGTCCAGCAGGGTGCGTGCTTCTCCCAGCTTGCGAAACTTTTCTTCAACATCCAGCAGAACGCGCTGTTCAAGGTCGCGTTCGGTTGTAGCTTTCTGCTCTGTTGTAGCCTTGAGTTCTGCGATCCGGTGCTTTTTGTATCCCCAATCAAACGGCTGCCATTGCAACTGGAATCCGACGGTGCCGGCGCTCTGCGGGAGGAAATTGACGTTTTGGAATCCAAGATAGCTGACCTGAAAACTCAAATCAGGAATGTATTCCGCATGCTCGCGACGCACATCCAGTTCGGCAATCTTGGTCTGTATCCGCGCGCCACGTAGTTCGGGGCGCTGCTCGAGTGCCTGCTTGCGAGCCGTATCCAGGTCCCATTCAACAAGCTCACCGAACGGGAGCATTTCCACCGAGAAAGGGGTGCGTAGCTCGCGTCCCAGAAGACGATTCAGGTTCTGCTTCTGTAACTCAAAGGCGTCTTCGGCAAGGAGCAACTGGTAGCGCTGTTGTTTTAGCTTGGCCTTTACGGTGAGCGATTCGGAGAGCAACACGGTTTCCTGTGCGAGCCGCTGTTCCGTTAACGTGGACAGCTCGCTCAAGGACTGCACAGATGCTCTTGCACTGGTGACTTGCGCCTGTAGCTCCGCCACTTGGTAGTAGGCTTCCTTCACCTGTCGCACTGTGTCTTGACTCTGAGCGCGCACTCCTTCCTTGGCGAGGTCGATTCCGAGTCGGGCCTGCTTGACTGCAAGATTTACTTTGAAAAGTTGTGTGAGCGGTTGTGCCGCGGAGGCATTCACGAACGCACCGAACCGCACCGGTGAGTGAATGTTGGAATCGGTCGCTGGGATAGGACCAGTGGCTGGGTAGGTGCCGAAGCTGCCAGCGGGAACTCTAAAATTCAGCGGCTGCAGCGGCGCTCCTGCAAGAACGTTCGCAGCCAGCTTCGGGAGGTAATTTGTTTTGGCCTGCGCGACTATCTCTTGCGCCTTGATAACTTCAATTTTGCTGATCTGGATATCTCGATTAGTGCCGCTTGCAATCCGGATCGCTTCGTCCAAGGTCAATAGCGGCGCAGTAGTGGTAGAGGGCTCCGGCGTCTGTGCCCAAGCAACCGAAAAGAGCGTGAGCTGGAGCCACAGAATCAGAGACACGCGGGATAGATATGTTTTTAGAGTCCGACGTTCTGTCGGGCCCTGTGTGGTTTTGTTTCTTGAGGTCAGTGGGTTCATTTTGGGTTCCTGTTTGTGAGTAATGCAGACACCATGCCAACCTTCGCGGCTCGCAAGTTGTTGGATTTATTAGGTGCTGATGTGTCCGGCCTCAGCTGTCGTGCCCGAATGCGGGCAATGCTGCCGCCAGTGACTATCGCGGGCATTGTCCTCGTGCGATTTTGCGGGGGCCGGCAGACCAGAGTCGGCAAAGCTGATTTGCTTCCGATGGTGGAACTGGTGATTCAGCAGATTGCTGCTGCCTCCATCTCGACAAATGGGCAACTTGGCCTTCTTGCTTTATGGAAAAGGCCACACCGTGCCCGCATCGGGGCTTTGCCCGCATGAGGGCAGGTTCTATCCGAACGCATTCCGCAATATCTATTGATTCGAATAACTTACCCCGGCCGTCTCCTGGCACGAGACCTGCTGTTTGATGGAACGACAGTTCGTAGGGAGACGCCCGTTGAAACGGGCATGGCCGTAAGTGTTCCGGCTACTCACATGCTAAGGAGGCGCGATGCTCCGCGTCGAAATACGCGATTCGGCTGGCACATTGATCTTAAGACTTGAAGGCCGATTTGCCGGTGATGATGCTGAACACACTCGCGCGCTGGCAGCGCGCTTCGGCGCGCGCGGCAAGCTACTCGTCGATCTGACGGAAGTGGTATTCATCGACGCGGCAGGGGAAGAGGTGCTGTCTTTTTTTGGCCAGCTCGGAGCCGAGTTCGTCGCCCCCAATTCTTATGCGCTGGATGTATGCGAGCGTCTGAATTTGCGTGTGGTTCCAAACGGCCGCTCGTATCTGAATGCGTTGGGGGAGCCTGCCGCAAACGGCGACCAATCTGGCACTAACGGATCCAAGCCTCGGAAAAGGTAACTACATCGGAGCCTGAATATGACGTCCACTGAAAAGCTTGATACTCATCGCAAAGCGCTGACTGTAAATCTCGATGCCTCCACATTCGGCTCTTTTGCTGAAATCGGTGCGGGGCAGGAAGTTGTCCGGTGGTTCCTTTTCGTCGGGGGGGCCTCTGGCACGGTTGCGAAAAGCATTTCCGCCTACGACAAGGAGGTCAGCGACAGTCTCTACGGGACCGGTTCTCGCTATGTCTCCAGGGAGCGGCTGGAGGCCATGCTGGAAACCGAGTGGACTCAGTTGCTCGGCCAGTTAGACAAGACTCGCGGCAAGGACAAGCGCTTCTTCGCTTTTGTCGATACCGTGTCGGCGCGAAATTACGCCGGAACAAACGAGCCCCATGGCTGGCTTGGACTTCGGTTCCAGTCGCATTCTGGCGGAGAACCTAGCGACATTCTCCTGCACATCAACATGCGGGATTCTTCCAACGTTCTCCAGCAAGAAGCCATCGGTATTCTGGGCGTCAATCTCCTCTACGCTGCTTTCTATCAGTTACAGACAAAAGAATCGTTTTTCGAGGGGCTCGCTCAAGACCTCGTAAGGGAACGGATAGAGATTGATTGCATCGATTTTCGAGGTCCGGTTTTTGCGAGTTGGGATCGCCCCACGCTCCTGGCTTATTTGGTGCATGCGGGACTTGCCGAGGCCGTGTGCTTTTCGCCTTCGGGCGCAGCTCTGCCTCCTAACGAATTCCTGCACAACAAAGCTGTTGTGCTTGCACCGGGATACTTCGGCCATGTGGATCCCGTTCACGCGCAAATCCATACGCAAATGCTGGCCGCCGGCATTCAAGAGCTTCGTAGGGAATTGGGAGAATCCACTTCTGCTCCTATCGGCTGCTTTTGCGTGTCAGCGGGTCCAATCGCAGCACAAGAGTCAGCCCCAGAAATCTCCGACCTGCTGACTCGGATTAATGCACTTGTGGCACAAGGCGCTCATGTCCTCTTATTCCGTGAACGCGAGCTATACAACATGACGGCGCTCGTGAATCGCTATACAAAAGCTCCGCTGCGTTTTATCGTCGGACTTTCGCTTTTGATCCGGGCCTTCGATGATCCCTATTTCAATCTCGAAGGCAGGCTTCTTGAAGCCCTCGCACGTCTCCTGGCTCAGAACGTACGCATCTATGCTCATCCGATGACTGCGATAGATCTACAGCAAGCGACCAAAGTCTTTTCATCTATCGACTTGGAATGGAATGAAACGAGAGGTTGGGTCTCCGCTGAACAGTTGCGTTTCATGCCTCCTCTCGGACACCTTTACGCCTATCTTCTCGCAAGTAGTTTTCTGGTTCCCATTCGCGTTCCAGCAGAATCCCCCGACGATGCGGACCACTCCGCTCCATTAAGAGAGGATGAACCAGCGGTTGGTGAGGTGTGCGGTGCCTAACTTCCGCTATCTCCCTCGATTTCTTTTCCGGTCGTTCGTTCTGGTCCTTGGGGTCAGCCTATTGGGCTACATGCTACATCGAGCCGGTCCCGGGGCCGTTTGGAAGCAAGTCCAGGCAGTCGGCTGGGGCCTGGTTTTGATCATCATCCTGGGGGGCCTTTCTCAGCTGATTAAGACATGGGCCTGGCGACAGACTTTTGCATGCGATATCAGCGCCCTTTCCTGGTCGCGCAGTCTTGGAGCGCAGCTGGTCTCTGATGCTGTCGGGCAACTTGGTTTTGCCGGAAAGCTACTTGGGGAGGGCCTGCGCATTTCCATGCTCGGTTCTGCTGTGCCGCTAGCGAATGGAATATCGTCTTCCGCGATTGATGGAGGATTGCATGCTTTCACAGCGGTAGTGGTCACAGTTTTGGGAATCACCGCTACTTTATTGCTTGCGCCCCTTGTTGATGGTCGGTGGCGAATTTACGCGTTGCTGCTCGCTGCCGTGCTCATTGCAATAGTGGCCATTTCAGCTGTGGCTGTCGCAAGTGGGTGGCAGCTGATGGGAAACGCCGCTAGAGCGATTGGGCGATTGCCTCGGCTTCACAAGTTGGTCAGCAGCAAGCTGTCGGTCATTGATTCAGCCGAACATAACCTGCTCAGCTTTTATCGCCAAGAGCCTGTCGCGTTCTGTGCGAGCCTGATCCTCAATTTCCTGTGGCACGCGATGGCGGTGTTGGAGGTGTATCTCATCCTGCGGTTTATGGGAGCAGATGTTGGTGTGGTTGGTGCGTTTGCGATGGAAGGCTTGACCAAAGTGATCAACCTCGTTGGCGCGCTGAGTCCGGGTAACCTCGGGACCTACGAAGGTGGGAATATGCTCATTGCAAATCTGTTTGGTGTGACGGGTACCGCAGGATTGACGTTGGCTTTGTGCCGGCGGGCGCGGTCCATCTTCTGGGCAGCAGTCGGGGCCACCTGCATGACAGTGATGAAGAGAGGCGGGTCGACAAGCACAATGGAGGTAAAGGGCAATGATAAGGAACAGATTTTGCATCGCGCTTGTGGTCCCGTTGCTGCTGGTGGCACCAGTCACTGAGGCTCAAGGGCCGGACGAGCCATACAGATTCTTCCGCGATTTTGTTGGCTTGAGTGAAGACCAGATAGGAGCGATCCGGTCAGGGAAGGCGGTTGCCAAGGTTATTGAGTCGCGAACTCCTGACGAAGTGTTTGTCTTCGGCTCGGTATACGTAGAGGCGAGTCCAGAGAGCTACCTCAAGCTTGCCTCGGACGTCAACGCGTTGCGCAAGCTCCCAGGCTATCTCGCAATTTAAAGCTTCAGCGATCCGCCTCAGCTTTCGGACCTTGAGGCCTTCACCCTTGAAAAGCAAGACATCGAGGAACTGAAGAAGTGCAAGGTGGGACATTGTGAGGTTCAACTGCCAACCGAGGCAATGGAGGACATTAAGCAGTCCATCGACTGGTCCGCCCCTGATGTCGCCAATAGGATGAATCACCTGGCCCGTCAAATGGCGTTTCAGGCGGTACGCAATTACATGAATGGGGGCAACACGGCCCTTGGAGTCTACCGGGACAAAAACCATCCCGCCGCGGTGGCGGAAACCTTCGAGGCGCTCATAACACGATTAAGCGCACTTCCGGAATACCTCCCTGAACTCAACGAATATCTTCGTGAATATCCGAAGGCTCAGTCAGATAAAGTGCAAGCTGGCTTCTACTGGGAGGAAGTTAATTTTGGATTGAAGCCTACATTTCAGATCCTCCAGAGGGTCGTGTATCGCGGAGCAAGCCCATCGGAACCTGCTTATGCATTGGCTGAGAAACAGCTCTACGCAAGCCACTACTTCGAAACGGCACTCGATCTCACGGTTTGCGTCAGAGATGCGCAACGCCCCGGCTTTTACATCATTACCGTCAAGGGGTCGAAGCAGGCCGGCCTCACCGGACTAAAAGGAAGCATCGTGCGCAAGGTGGCCGTAGACAAAGCCCGATCCTCGCTCGGACGGGTCCTCGCGACGATAAAAAAGACGTTGGAATCACACCACATACAGGATGATTGATCGCCTTCCCGGTCCTGCTCACGACGCGAGCCCGGAATCCTTATGTGCTGGAATATTCAGCGCGAGCAATGTTTAGTTTGCGCATCTTGTTTTGGAGCGTCGTTCGTTTCAGTCCGAGGCGCTCTGACGCTCCGCCTTTGCCCGATATCCTTCCGGACGCGGCCTTCAACGCGTCGACAATCACCTGCCGCTCCGCTTGTTCGAATGTCGATGGTGCTGATCCGACGCCGCGGCTAGCTGTCCTCTTTAGCTGGTTGTGAGAAACATTCAACTCCTCCCCTTGCGTGAAAATCACGCAGCGCTCGATGAAGTTCTCAAGCTCCCGAATGTTGCCAGGCCAGTCGTGATTCACTAACGCCTCCATTGCCTGCTTCGGGACAGACTTAATGCGCTTTTGCATCTGCCGGGACAAGCGCAAAACGAAGTAATGAACTAGGAGAGGAATGTCCTCGCGCCTCTCGCGAAGCGGAGGGATCTCAATCGGGCAGACATTCAATCTGTAAAAAAGGTCTTCGCGAAATTGGTTGTTGCGTATCATGCCCTGCAGATCGCGGTGGGTTGCGGCAATCAAGCGAACGTCAACTCGGATAGTTTTCGCACTTCCCAAACGTTCAAACTCGCGTTCCTGCAGAGCGCGTAAGAGCTTTGGTTGCAGGTCAAGACTGATATCCCCGATTTCATCCAGGAAAAGTGTGCCGCGATCGGCCAACTCGAACCGACCTCGTTTCTGCATGAGTGCACCGGTGAACGCGCCCTTTTCATGCCCAAACAATTCGCTTTCGACCAGCCCGGAAGGGATAGCGGCGCAATTCAGTCGAACGAACGTGCGCTCGCGACGCGGACTGCGGTTGTGAATGGCCCGAGCGAGCAGTTCCTTCCCGGTCCCGGTCTCGCCATGCAATAGCACGGTCGAGTTTGTTGGCGCGACAATCGCAATTTGATCTAGCACTCTGCGCAGTGCGGCACTCTTCCCGACGATGTCCTCGAAGTTGTGTTCCGCGCGAATTTCGGATTCAAGGTAAAGGCGTTCCTCTTCCAAACGAGCTGCCGATGCGTTCAGACGCCCGTACGCGAGCGCATTTTCCAACGCGAGGGAGATCTGAATACTAATCTGTGTTAGCAAATCCAGGTCTTGTTGCCGGAAAGCGTCTATCTTCCGGCTGCCGATCGCCAACAGACCCAGTGGTCCGCTACCGGTCGCAAGCGGAGCAGCGGCGACCGAGGTTATCGACTCGGCTCGCAAGGTGTCGCCAATAGTCGTCGGAAGTCTCTCGATATCGTCGACTGACCATATGTCGGACCTGCGGGCGCGGAGTTTCTCGTACTCCATTTCAGTCAGATCCGTTGAGCCCACTTCCGCCAGCAGCCCTTTCGCGTCAGGAAAATCCAGCACTACACTTTGAAGGCGATGTGAGTCCTTCGCAAGAAGCCAGAACCCCGTCAGGTGATTGCCGAAATACGAACGAATCGAAGCCGAAGCCGATCGAAGAAGATCCTCCATATCCAGTTTCGAAACGACGTGATTGTTGATTTCGAGAAGTAGCCGAAGGCGGTCGCGCTCAGTTGCGAGTTCCCGCTGATACTGTTCTGCGGAATCCCTGGCCTGCGCGCATTCGAGTGCGATCGCAACGTGCGAAGTCAGAGAGCGGAGCAGTTCGACATCTTCGCGCACAAACTCCTGACGCCACTCCTTAGTCGCAACCAAAAGTCCGTACTTTTGCTGGGATGTAAACACAGGGAAAATGTAAGCAGTTCTGTCAACAGATTGGGCTGCAAACGGAGCCAACTCGGGATGTTTCAACATTTCCTGCGATATGTCAGGCAGGAAAACTGGCTCTTGTTGCTCCAGAGCTTGCGCTGCCGCGCCAATCCGTGAAATTTTGGTGCCAATTCTAATGGCGGGCGCGTCCGCTTCTCGATCAAACTCGAGAAGATGCAAAGTCTGTTGACCACTGTCCAGGAGGTATAGGTCAGTGCCATGGAGGCGAACGCTACTGGACAAAACGTCGCGCAGGCTGTGGAGGACGGCTTTTACCGTCGGTTGCTCGCCCATCGCGGCGGACACATCGAGCAAGGCTCGATACCTGCTATGGGCGGGCGCCAAGCCTTCATGATCTTCCGGCATGGGCATCAGACTAGCACTACGAGAACTGTTCTTCCATATCGAGACAAGGTCACCTAGTCGGTGTCTGGAAAGCTTTCCTCGGTCAGTCCGTTGTGACCTTGTGCTGTGCGGCCTCGTTGCCCAAGCCGCAGGGCACGGTGCCCGAATGCGGGCAACCTTTTCGGGGCGTGAGAAAGGCTTTGAAGTTGTGTGCCGCTAGAGCTCTGAAATCACACAGATTGCGCGGTCCTTTTCGTTATTTCGGTTTGGCAACGCACGTGCCTTTTCCTAGGGGACTGCCATTCACATTAGGAGAGAAGACATGCGGAACGCGATTCGAACATCGGTAATGCTGCTGACGATCCTGCTGCTACCTCTGCTGGTTCTCGTTGCGCAAGAGTCGAGTGCACTTTTAATCGAAGGCCACCAAGGGCAGGCAAGAGTCATTCAGGTGCAAGGCAAAAACTATGTAGAAGTCGAAGGGCTAGCGCGAATCACGGGTGGATCGCTGCGCTTCGAGGGGAATCAAATCATTGTGACTTTGCCCGGCGGCGCCGATGCAGCACCTCAGACGGCGCGGTCCGCACCCTCGGCCGCCCTCTCCAGGCCATTCCTCAGCGCGGGGATCGAGACGATGAGGGAAATCCTTGAATGGCATGCTGCATTGAAAACAGGCGTCGAGCGGGGATATCCGTTATCGGATGTATGGTTCGGAAACTTCAGGAGGCAAATTCAATCAAGCTTGAAGCAAACGGAGGCCGCGGCCAGCACAGACATGGACCAAAGGGCCCTTCCACTGCTGACCAATGAGTTTAATACGATGGATGCGTTAACGAATAAATATTTAAAAATCGCCGCGAGTAGAGACTATCTGGCGCCCGACGCATTGAATAGCGATCCTCTGGATCAGAAACTATTGACGCGCTGGCAATCGCTGGCGTCGACGGCGTCGTCGAATCAATTTGTGGACGACGGTTCGTGTCAATAGGTAAGCCCAACGGAAAGCGCCCAGGCACTCAAACTCACTCCAGGAACGGCATAGCGAGCGATAATTCAACCCGACTGATTCTGCGACCTCGCGACGGGCAAATGCCATCCTCGGTATATCGCCATAACTCGTAGCCAGAAGCACAGGAGTGCGCCCACGCTCATCATAAGAAAAGCGGGATAATGCAAAACATATCCGATCACTACTACGACGCCACCGGCTAGCGCAGCAACAGCATAAATATCAGCCTGGAGCACCGTCGGCGTTTGGTTGACAAGCACATCGCGCAATATGCCACCACCAATCCCGGTTAGCACTCCCATAAAAATCGCCATCACCGGATTGAGTCCCGCGATGAGCGCCTTTTGCGTGCCGGCGACGGCAAACAGGCCGAGTCCCGCGCCGTCGAATAACAACACCAGCCTGCGACGTTTGTCGATGTCGGGATACCAGAAGAACGTTACCAATCCTGCCAGAAGAGAGACCCCCAGGTAGCGCCAGTCGCTAATGGCCGCTGGTGGCACCGCGCCAATCAGGACATCTCGCGTGATCCCGCCGGCATTACCGGCCGCGAACGAGAGTGCCATCAGACCGAACAGATCGAACCGGCTTTTGACACCCGCTGCCGCACCGCTGAGTGCGAAAACGAACGTGCCAAGCAGATCCACAGCATCCAGAAAAGGACCCGCTAGTTGATGCCCTTGCATCAGGAGCCCGTTCACGAGGCCAGCCACGCATGCGCCGCAACAACGAGGGCCTTCACACCTGTTTCCAGAGTTGGATGAATGACTGGTGCAAAGGCGGGGTTATGGTTAGTTGGAAGCGAGCTGAGTTTTCCCTCTTTTTTTGCCTTGGCATACACCACTGGATCATCGCCGCCGAAGAACCAATACACTGCCGGAACGTCCCACCCAGCTCCAAAGCAGCCGAAGTCCTCGCTTGCCATAGTGGGCTTGGTCTGTTCGATGGAACCGGCAGGGAAGTTCCGGAGCAATGCATCGACGAGCTTCTTTGTCGCGTTGGAATCATTCCTTACTGACGAATACTGATCGAGTGGCGTGATCTCTGGCGGTTTTGGCGCTCCTGATGCCGCTGCCTCAGCCTTCGCAATGCGTTCAATCGCTGCAAGCACACGGTTGCGCACACCCTCGTCAAATGTGCGCACATTCAATTTGATCAATGCCTCATCCGGAATAACGTTCTCTTTCGTCCCAGCCTGCAGTACCCCAATTGTCACCACAGCCGAATTCGTGGGAGCGACCTCCCGGGAGACGATCGTTTGCAGCCGCATTACGGTTGAGGCGGCCATGACGACGGGGTCGATACTGGACTCGGGCATCGAGCCGTGCGCGCCGCGCCCGAACATGCGAATCTGCAGGCTATCAGCAGAAGAGGTGACAATACCCGCACGCCAATCGATGTTGCCCGACGGCAAGCTCATGACGTGCTGCCCTAGCACAACGTCCGGTTTTGGAAATCGTTTGAACATCCCATCATCGATCATTGCCTTAGCGCCTTGCGCGGTCTCCTCGCCCGGCTGAAAGACCGCCATCAGCGTCCCTTTCCAGGGGTCGCGGCTCTTTGCAAAAAGATTTGTTGCGCCAATCAAGCAGGCAACGTGCATATCGTGCCCACACGAGTGAGCTACGGGTACGGTCTTGCCGGTGGGGTCAGTCCCAGTGACGGTGCTCGCGTAGGGAAGGCCAGTCGCTTCTTTGATGGGTAGAGCATCCATGTCCGCGCGTAGCATGACAGTGGGCCCATCGCCGTTGTGCAAAATACCTACAACGCCAGTTTTGCCGACCCCGCTAGTGACCTCAAATCCCAGAGCCTTCAGATGATTCCCAGCAATACCAGCCGTTCGGGTCTCCTGCATCGACAATTCCGGATGCGCATGTATGTCCTTATAGACGGCCTCCAGTTCTGGAAGCAATGTGGCGAGACTTGCAAGGATTTCTGTCGGCTTGTTCGAGCTCATGAAATTAGTCTCCTGACGTCAGGTCGCCACCTGTGGGCTTAGTGGCAATTGCTGTTGTCCGCGTTGGCGATTTCCAGAAATGTAATACTAGTCGGTGCGAAACTGATGTGACCTGCGCGCGTTGACTGACCCAGGAATTTTGGCAGGTCGCCATCTCTGTTCAGTTCAAGAGTCTTCCCATTAAGCTGGACGGTTGTGTCTTGAAGTTGCTTGGCAGTCAGCGTGTAGCGTTCGGCTTCGGACGGCAATGTAATTTCATGGACTTGCTGTCGGTCGGCGTTGATGACCAGAAGCATGACGCCGCCGGGATGGTTCAGAAGGCAGTGAGCATAGACGTACACATTTGGGATTGGCGATGTGTGGGGATCGAGAACCGTCGCACCCATGAGGCGTCGCCAAAGCAAAGCGGCCCAGTAATTAGGACGTGGTGCGAAAGTATTCTCGTCTAACAGGCCGTAGTCGCTTGATGCCAGCGTGTTGTGCATAATCACTTTCACCCCACGCTGAGCTAGACTTGCATGTTGAACAAGATATCGGAAGGTGTCGAGAAAAGTCGATGCCCATGGGTTTCCTCCGCAGGCTGCATCGGCGGTTTCCGTAATCCAGAGTGATTTGCCTGGTTCGAACCTGTCTCGAAGGTTCGCGTAGAATGCGCCAATCTTTTCCGGTCGCGAGAGCCAATCTTGAGAAAGTGCCGCTGCTACGTTTGTTTGTGATGATGTGCCCATGCTTGCGCATCGCTCCGAAGCAGCTGCATAGAGATGGTACGAGAAAACGTCGAATACGGGACCGGCTGCGTGGAGCAGGTCTTCGGATTTAAGTACTCCACCACTGATTGGCATTGCGAATGGTCCCTCGCCGACTGAACCTGGGCCGAGAAATACTGTGTCGGGCGTAGTTTTCTGAAGGAACGTACGGAAGACGGCAACGTCGCGGCCAAAGCTTGCGGCATCGTATCCTTTCGGCGCGCCGCCCATCGCTGCATATGTCGGCTCATTCATGAATTCGCTCGCAGCGATTCGCCCTCCAGCGGACTTGGTGTATTCGAACAATTGCCGCGCCTGGTCCGAGGTCCATACGCCTTGAGCATCACGCGATCCTGGCCCCGTAGCCACCGATGTCACGATTTCGGCATTCACTGCCCGAGAAAAATCGACGACGCCCTTCCATTCCGCTCGCGTTAAGACTCCGCTGAACCCCGATGGCGCATTCGCTGGGGCGACATTTTCCGAATCTTGAAAATAGGCGCTATTGGCCCACGTACCGCTGACTCGCACATATGCAGGGCTTAACGCCCCTGCCAGTTTTCGCAATCGCGGATTTGAAAGATCGATGGGCGCTCGATAACGATAGAGGTTCGGGTCTATGCCTGCCGGGGTGAAACCCGCCTGGGGGGCGGGCTCTTGCGCTTTACTTTCGCTCGTATTGCTCCCGTATGGTTTCCAAAATCTGCCGCCGATGACCTCCACCATTTCAATGTTGTAGGACTGGAAGCGCTCATCGACCTTGCCAATAGCGGGCATCTTTGCGGGATCAAGCGATACAACCTGGGCGATCAGTTGCATCGCTAGAACCACCACCGAGGTTATGCATAAGAATACGCCCATGCAAATGCACCGACGAATACTTCTGCTCATTTCTTTGTTTTTCTTTCCCATTCCAGAAGTCGCAGCTGTCACCAACACGGGTTGCGCCATATTTTTTCACCGTCTACTGCACTTTATCTAGGTTGCATATCGTTATGCTGCGATATCGCACATCATGATTTGGAGTTCTTGATCCACGCGCCATAAGTTTGGAAGAAGGCACTAAGCCTTCTATCCAGCTTTACAGTGGCCTAAGCTGAAGGGCCTGCCGAGGTATAGAATAAGCCCCGGCGAGCTGATGGCTAGCAATTGTTTAGGCGAACGACTGCTGGCATGTAATTTCGGAGGATCCGATGGCACAGAACAATCTTGAACTCATGCGGACACTCGACGATTCGTGGAACGCACAAGACTGGGATACGTTTGAAAAGCGGCATTCCAAGGACACCTCCGTATTTTGGCCTGGTCAGGCTGAGCCGACAAGAGGGCGCGACAATCACAAAGCGGAGTCCATCGAATTTTTCAAAACGTTCCCCGACAATCATCTGATCAATCATCCCTATAAAGTGGAGATTGCTCAGGGCGAATGGACCTGCACTGTTGCGGATTTTACAGGTACGATGCGGGGACCGATGAAGGGTTCCGACAGCAAGCTGATCGCGCCAACCAACAAGAAGTTTCATATCGAGTTCTGCACCGTCGCACACTGGCAGAACGGCGAGATCATCGAAGAAAAACTCTTTTATGACTTGGTCGGATTGCTAAAACAGATTGGAGTTATGTGAGGTTTTTGGGATCATGTACTCTTCCTGTTCGGCAGCGGCAGAACCAGCGGGCTAACCCACCTGCACGGTTAGCATCGATATCGACCCGCCATCGACACCTTCGATAAGGAAAGTGATGATTTCGCCTTGCTGCCTCGTCGCGATCACATACAGCATGGCCAGGTAATGATCTGGTGTGGGAATCGAAAGCAACGCTTCTGGTCCCAGATTCTCGTATTCAATAAGCGGTTTGTACTCTCCGGCAACCATCATCTCCTTTGCATCGCGTACGAAACGAACAGCCCAATCGTAAGGATCGGGCATGTGCCGACCTCAAGCATATGCATGGAGATTGTGGACTAAGTTGCCGCTGCCAATGATGAGTATCCCCTCTTCGCGCAGGGGCGCGAGCTTCTTGCCAATCTCAAAATGGAATGATGCTGGTTTATTTTCGTCGATGCTTAGTTGGACGACGGGAATGTTAGCATCGGGATAGACGTGGCGAAGTACCGACCAGGTGCCATGATCGAGCCCCCAGGAGTTGTCGAGCTTGACCTCCTGCGGCGCGAGCAATTTTTGCACTCGACGGGCGAGTTTGGGATCACCAGGCGCAGGATATTGCACCTGAAACAATTCTCGCGGAAATCCGCCGAAATCGTGAATGGTTCTCGGCGAAGTGGCAATGGTTACTCCGGTTTCTGAAACAAACCAGTGCGCGGAGACAGACAGAATGGCTTTGGGCTTGGGCGTTGTCCGCCCTATGCGACTCCATGCTTTTGTGTAGCCATTGTCGAGGACGGCATTCATCGGATTGCCGTGACCAAAAAAGATTGCGGGAAGTATCTTGGCCATGTCGAGGCACTACTATGAATTGCACTGCATAGCCGTTACACGGCGACTGAGCCACACTATCACGACTTACGAGGCCAGAGTGAAGGGGAGGGAGGAGTTTGGGTGGGAGATTGGGTGCAGCTGGAGAACTAAGAATGGCTGCGAGTCCCATGTAAGCGACACCAGACGCGGCAGATGGATTCTTGACGACCTCGGCTGTCGGACGCAAGGACATTTGTTCATGAATGACGTCATTGGCAGCTCGCCTGAAAGCAGAGCGTTTGGCCAAAAAACGGGAGCACGTGATTTTGAAAACGGTCCGCCACCTTGCTCGTATGAGTGCCAGAATACACTTCGAAACTATTCGCGATCGCATACTTATCAAGAACTTCGTGGAGCTTTACGGTATCGGCTCGCAGACCGTCCTGGTCACCTACATCGATGGAGATCGCACGATACCGCCGGAGACTTCCGATGTACTGATCAACGAAAGCGAGCGGCGCATTCGCGGCCCATTTTGCGAGAACGTCCGGCTGGACCGTACCATCTTTCATAGGAAGGTCAAGGTAGAGCGGCGGGTTCTTGGGATCGGGTGACCATGCCGCAGCCGTCGCAAGTTGAGCGCGTTGAAAGAACCCGAGCTTTGCCGAATCCTCAGCCGTCTTGACAGCCTCGAGTGCTTTTTCGTCTTCCAATTTCAGTGACCCTGCTGCGCGGGCGGACAAACAACACGGACTCATGATGTACAAACTCCCGAACACGTCAGAATGCTTCATGCCAATGCGGGTAGCGCCGTAACCTCCCATTGAGTGGCCGACGAGTCCCCGGCTTTGGCGCTCAGGAATCGTACGGTAATGCGCATCGATGTATGCGACCAGGTCTCGAGCGATGAACAGCTCGAAATCACCAGTGGTCACGGAACTCGAATACATCGAGCCGTTGTGCAGCGTCTTTGAATCGGGCAGGACTACGATCACTTCTTTCGCGCCTAGAGCAAAGGCGCCTTCGATAGTCTCGGGGACATGGATTTCATGCGTCCATTGCTCGGCGCCGATGGAGTAACCGTGCAGGGCGTAAACGACTGGATAGCGTCGAGACTTATCTTGCGCATAGCTGGGAGGAAGGAACACAAACACATCGCGATCAACCGCGTCTCCTTCCAAATTGCCTTCCAGAGCCGTTCCGTGAATTTTGATGTGCTCGACCGTTACTGGCTTTGCACCGGCAACCGCCGGAGGCACATCCGTTTGCACTTGCGCGGCGAGCTGAGGAGCTAGTCCAGCCGCAATCGCAAGCAAAATCTCTCCGAACCATTTCGCGCTTGTCATGGTGACCCTTTCTTGAAACAGCATCGCTCTGGGAGACCCATCTGGCTTTACTGCTCGACGGCAACCACCGTTACCGATTTGGGAGCCAACCTGAGGGTCAGCTTGCCGTTTTGCGCTTTTGCGGAAAACGGCCTCGGAACAACCGAATTGGGCGCGTCGAAGGTATTTACGCTGTCGACCTTGGATGCGGTCAGCGTTTCTCCTGCCGCGGAATTAGCATTTATACCGGCCAGAGTAACTTCAATTTCAGCGGACTGATTTGGATCGACGTTAGTCATTGCGAGCCATAATTTTCCAGCTTTATCTTTCGCTGCTATGGCATCCACACGCGGCAACGTGATATCGCCGTGCGTGTACGTGCCAGCGTCGAATGAGACGGGCACGAAGGTGGCGTCCTGGAACGGTACGTACATTTTGTATACGTAGTATGTAGGCGTGAGAACCATTTTTTCTTTGTCGGTCAGGATCATGGCCTGGAGCACGTTGATCATCTGCGCGATATTGGCCATGCGAACGCGGTCGGCATGCCGCGCAAAAATGTTGAGATTCAGTGCCGCTAGCACTGCATCGCGCAAACTATTTTGCTGTGCCAGGAAGCCGGGATTGCTGCCAGGAAGCGGCGCGTACCAGCCGCCCCACTCATCCACAACAAGCGCCACCTTTTTTCCCGGATCATATTTGTCCATGATTGCCGAGTGCTTCTCAATAAGATCGTTCATCTCCAGCGTGGACTTGAGAATCTGTGCGTATTCGGTCTCTCCGAAACCCACCGACGCATAGGAAGGCGGCCATTTCACAACGGTGTAGGAGTGCATCGAAAGCCCATTCATGTCCCAACTCCAGGTGTGGTTCTGATACGCCTTCATGATAGCGTCGGTCCACTCAGTCCAGCGGGATTCGCTGCCCCCAGGGCCCACTGCGATCTTGAGCATCTGCTGCTTGTCCTGCTGAGATGGATTGAAGTTGCGGACGAAGCGGCTGTAAATCTTGAGCTGGCTCAAATAATAATCAGGCGTCATGTTGCCGCCACAGTCCCAGCTTTCGTTGCCGATGCCAAGAAACGCAACATTATAAGGAGCAGGATGCCCGTCGGCGGCGCGCTCCTTGGCGAGCGTTGTCGGCTGAGCGGTAGTTAAATATTCCAGCCATTCCGCTGCTTCCTGTGGAGTGCCAGAGCCGACGTTGACGGAGAGGTAGGCCTCCGCTCCAATCTGGTCGAGGAAGTCCATGAATTCGTTCGTTCCGAAGGTGTTCGGCTCGATTACGCCGCCCCAGTTGGGATTGAGTGTTACCGTTCGCTGCGGACCGATGCCTTTGCGCCAGTGGTATTCGTCTGCGAAGCACCCGCCGGGCCAGCGCACGTTCGGCACTTTTATCGCTTTGAACGCAGCGACGACATCATTGCGAATCCCGCGCGTGTTCGGAATTTTGGAGTCCGGGCCGACCCAGATTCCTTCGTAAACACCGTGGCCGAGGTGCTCGGCAAATTGGCCGAAGAGATTGCGGTCAATCTTCGGGCCGGCCTTGGAAGCGTCAATGAACAATGCAACTTTCTGTGCAGCCGCCACCGGCGCAGCCATAGCCACAGCGAGCAGAATCAAGCTGGCAAGAAGTGAGCGCACGAGCGGAGATCCCGCTTGAAGCGCAAACACGAATGTCCGACGGAACTGAGATCGGCGCAGGATTCGGTACTGAATTGCTCGGAGATGTCTGAAAGCAAGTTTTTGGGCCATTTATTGTTCTCTCTGAGGTTCGGCTAGGTTGCACCGGATTGATATCCAACAGTTTTTGCAATTATCTTTCAGAGTTCAGTTTATGAAACGCGTAGTATACATTCAGCATGGCGACGGACAATCTATAACGCATTCTTGAGATGGACCGGACAATGGACACTCAACTCCAGTGTGGGCGCTGTCGCAAACCCTTCCAGAGGCTACTTCCAGCGTGAAAGCACTTATACTCAAGGGGCCGGGCGAAGCATCCGTCGAAATGGTTCCCAATCCGGTAGCCGCACCTGGAGAATTATTACTGAGAGTCCGAATGGTGGGGTTCTGCGGAAGCGATCTGAACTCATTTCGCGGACGAAATCCGCTGGTCACCTTTCCACGCATACCCGGACATCAAGTGTCAGCCACGGTCATCGAGGGGGACGGCGCGCTGCCTGCTGGAACAGATGTAGCTCTTTCTCCATATACGAACTGCGGTCGGTGCGCTTCGTGCCGGAGGGGACGTTCGAATGCGTGTCAGTTCAACCAGACTCTTGGCGTGCAACGGGACGGTGCGCTAGCAGAATTCGTCGCAATGCCACGAGATAAGTTGTATCCGGCAAAACTCACGACGAAAGAGTTGTGCCTGGTCGAACCGTTGACGGTGGGATTTCATGCTGTGGGGCGCGGCTTTGTGAAAGCAGATGACACTGTCGCCATCCTGGGGTGCGGCGGCGTGGGACTAGGAGCAGTCGCTGCTTCGAACGCTCGTGGCGCTCGCACGATTTGTGTTGATATGGATGACGAGAAGCTCGTAGTCGCGAGAGCGGCGGGTGGTTCCGATGCGATCAACACCGCGAAGGAATCGCTGCACCATCGCCTGCAAGAACTGACGGAAGGTCGCGGCCCGGATGTGGTGATCGAAGCGATCGGAACACCGCAAACCTTTCGAGCCGCTGTCGAAGAAGTCGCCTTCACGGGAAGAGTGGTGTACATCGGCTATGCCAAAGAACCGGTAAGCTACGAGACGAGGCTCTTTGTGCAAAAAGAGTTGGACATTCTCGGTTCGCGAAACGCGCTGCCGGAAGATTTTCGTGCAGTAATCCATCATCTCGAGCGGAAAAAGTTTCCCGTGGATCAGGCTGTGAGTTTGGTGGTGCCGCTCGAAGAGGCGGCGAATGCCCTGCGGTCGTGGAGCGAGAGTCCGGCAACCTTCAAGAAGATCATGGTCTCCGTCGATTGACGGCAGGAGGACTTTATTCCAGTTGGCGGAGCGAGGAAACATGCTACCCCATCGTTCCCTGTTGATGATCGCACTTAGTGGATTTTTGCTCGAGTCCTTCGTACTTCCAGGCGCGCAGGCCCGGAGTTCGACGGCCCCGACCGTTTCTGTCGATCCGGAAACTCGACAGCTCCGGCAGCACCAGAGTTTTGGCTTTGATCGAGTGCGACTAAATCAATTCCAAATCGCGGCTAATGCCGAGCAGTTCCGTCAGAGCACTAAGTTCCCAGCTGCTGGGGTTTAGATCCTTACAGATAATATTGAGACGAACCTCCCGAGTGCCGCCTGCGGGGATGCGTACTGGCAGCAGTTCTCCGCTATCCAAGTGAGGCTGAATGCGGTAAACGGGCAGCCAGCCGAAGCAGAGCCCGCAGCGCACCGCATCAATTGCCGCCTCGATCGTAGTCACCGACAAAAAGCGTTGGGCAGCACTGCGCGGCTGGCGCTTGCCGCCACCAGACGCTGCTCCTTCGATAGTCACAATCGTGTGATGAATTAGATCGCCCCGGGACGCTGGCCGCCGAAGGGAATGGAGCGGATGATCCCGCCGCGCCACGGCGAGCAGCTTGATTTCCAGAACCGACTTCGCGTAGTAGTCGTGCGACATCATTGCTGTGATGCAAAGGTGCGCCCCATGCGCCGAGAACTCCGCTTCTGATGAGAGGAATGTTGCCTGCCGGAGCTTGGGGTGGACATATGGGAATCGCCGAGTAAATTCGAACAAAGCCGCAAACAGCCGCTCATTCGGGTAAATGCTGTCCACGGATAATCGAATCTCCGATTCCCCTCCAGAACTGAGCGAGCGTGCCCGGTGCTCCAGTTGTTGAAATCCGGCCAGGTGCGGTTCCGCGTCGCCAAGCAACACCCGCCCGGCTTCCGTCAAATGCGCTTTTCTGCCCTTTACTTCTAACATCTTAATCCCCAGCCGATCCTGAAGCCGAGCGATTGCATAGCTGATGGTGGATTGTGAGCGGTTGAGATGCTGCGCCGCTGGTGCAAAGCCGCCCAACTGAACTATAGCGTGCAGAATCTCCCACTCATCCAGGGTGCTCTTCATCGGCTAAATATATCGAATAAATCGATGTATTTCACTGAAAATTAGGACTTTTCGTTCAGTATTCGTCCACCGTAAGATTCAGCCTCCGTTAACGTTAACGGAAACCATAGCCGAAGCACACGACCATGAATCTTCGGGAGATAGCCAGCCGCGCCAAAGTTTCGATCGCGACCGTTTCGCGAACCATCAATCGCGTCCCGACGGTGCGACCCGCCATCGCCAGAAGAGTGCAGAAAGTAATCGACGAAGTGGGCTATTACCCGAACATTCACGCACGGGCACTGGTTTCCGGGCGCAGCCACATTTTCGGCCTGGTGATCTCCGAGATGACCAATCCTTTTTTCCCCGAGATTGCACAGACCTTCGAGGACCTAGGTGTGGAGCACAAATACGAGGTCCTTCTAAGTTTGATCACGAGCAATCCCGGTCGGCTCGAGATGGCCGCCCGGCGAATGATCGAACTGCGGGTGGACGGAGTGGCCATTCTGACTTTCGGCGGAGAGGATACATTAATCGAGGCTTTCCGGCTGCGCAAGGTGCCGGCGGTTGCAATCGATGTCGAGCCCTCAGAACCACTGCTTAAGACCCTGCTCATTGACTATCGTCACGGCATTCGGCAGGCCGTGCAACACTTGGCAGCCCTTGGGCATACCGGAATCGCTTTTGTCAGCGGACCCGCGCACTTAAAGACGGCCCTGGCGCGAAGAATCGCCTTTCAGGAATGCATGGACGAAATTGGTTTGAGAGTCTCACCGGAATTTCTGATTGAAGGCGATCACACGATGGAAGCGGGAACGAAAGCCATGGCAGCGCTTGCGGCTGGCGCGGTTCGCCCCTCTGCGGTGATCTGTTCCAATGATATGACCGCAATCGGCGTAATGCGCGAGGCGTTTGAACTCTCTCTCGAGATTCCCCGCGACCTGTCGGTGGTCGGGTTCGATGACACGCACTTCGCCCAGTTCACGATTCCGCCCCTGACCACCGTACGGATGTCCCAGGCTGAAATCGCACGAACGGCGTTTCGAGCACTGCTTCACACGGTGGAAACTCAGCGCTGTCGAACTTCGCATGAGGAATTCACGATCCGGACCGATCTAATAATTCGCGGCTCCACAGCGATTGCCCCAGATCGACTTAGACAAGGAACCGTCCCTATGCGCGAGTGTCGACAACCAGGGAGCAAGAGAACGCCGCTGGGCGTGCAGCCGCTTTCACGCAAGTAGCTGTCCTGATTCTCGAGATGTAAGATGCTTCGAAAATGCGCGGAAAAGAATTTCCGCGCTCTTCCACAAAACGAATGTGCTTGCTCGAAGGAGGCGAAATGAAGAGGCTCGGAATCTTGATGTTGATTTTCGCTAGTGTTTGCTGCGCGCAAGAATCGGGCAACTATCAACCCTCGGAGACCAATGTTTGGGGATCGGAATATCCCCGCGTTGACAGCACGGGGAGAGTGCAGATCCGTATCAAAGCTCCCGACGCCACAAAAGTCAAAGTGAATTTCTGGAGCGGGCCGAAAGTCGACATGGTCAAACAGCCCGACGGATTTTGGACCGTCACCACCGATCCACTGGTGCCTGGTTTCCACTACTACAACTTGAACATCGATGGCGCCGAGGTCAGCGATCCCGGCACGCATGCCTTCTTCGGAGGAGGTCGGCCTGCCAGTGCCGTCGAGGTGCCCGAGCCGGGTTCCACCTATTATTCGGCGCAGGACGTGCCGCACGGTGAGGTTCGTGAGGTTTGGTACAACTCCAAGGTCACCGGCTCCTGGCGGCACGCACTGGTGTACCTGCCTCCGAAGTACGATACGCAGAACGGCGCACGCTATCCCGTGCTCTACCTGCAACATGGTGCCGGCGAAGACGAGACCGGTTGGGTCAGGCAGGGGCACGCGAACTTTATACTCGACAACTTGATCGCCGCCGGCAGTTGCAAGCCGATGATCGTCGTCATGGCCTATGGCTACGCCAGGCGCGCGGGTCAGCCCGCCCTCGATCTCACGGGCAAACCCTTTGGTTCACCGGAAATGCTGAAGGCCATGCAGGACATGGCCGCGGCGTTTGAAGATGATGTGACCCAAGCTCTGATCCCATATATCGATTCCAGCTTTAGGACACTTTCGGATCGCGATCATCGCGCTATGGCGGGCCTCTCCATGGGCGGAATGCAGACTTTCCAGATCACGCTTGATCATCTGGATCTCTTCTCCTACATCGGAGGATTTAGCGGGGCCGGCGGTATGCTCGTGCTTGGAGACCGCAAGCTCGATCCCAAAACCGACTACAACGGCGTATTTGCAGACCCCGACTCCTTTGCAAAAAAAGTGCATTTGCTCTGGGTCGGCGTCGGCACAGCCGAACCCGAGCGTATGCGCGCGGGCCTGCAGAGATTGCACACTTCGCTGCTCGACGCGCACATCCAGCACATCTTCTACGAATCGCCCGGAACCGACCACGAATGGCAAACCTGGCGACGCGATCTTAAGGACTTTGCGCCTCGGCTCTTTCAGCAAACCAGCCAATGAACAATCCAATCGATCATGCCGGTTGGGCAATGGAAGAGCCTCAATTCGAGAGCCGTCTAGAGAGGGAGCGTTTCTTCGAATTCGGGTCGAGTGACAAGGAAAGGCAGGGTGCCGTGAAGAAAATTTTACGGAGCACAAATACCGAGGCCCATGCGAACATGCGAAAACGGAACCTCAAGACCCTCACCGCAATTGCTGTTTCCTTGATGGCGAGTTGCGCCTACGCGCAGAATTCCGATTCACCTGCCTATCTCAATCCTTCCCTCCCAGCGGAACAACGCGCCGCGGACCTGGTGCACCGCATGACGGTGGAAGAAAAGGTCAGCCAATTGACCAACCAATCGCGAGCTATCGATCGCTTGCACGTCCCTGCCTACAACTGGTGGAGTGAAGCGCTGCACGGGGTAGCCTCCAGCGGCACCACGGAGTTTCCCGAACCGGTCGGTTTGGCGTCCACATTTGACACCGACGCCATCCACCGTATGGCTATCGCCATCAGCATCGAAGCACGCATCAAACGCGCACAGTTTGAGCGCGCCGGCCACAGCCGCGCCCAGGAAGGTCTGGACTTCTGGGCGCCGAACATCAATATATTTCGCGACCCTCGGTGGGGACGCGGCCAGGAAACTTACGGTGAGGATCCGTTTCTGAGTGCGCGCCTGGGAGTGGCGTTTGTCACCGGAATGCAAGGCGACGATCCGAAATACTATCGCGTAATTTCGACGCCGAAACATTACGCGGTGCACAGCGGGCCGGAGCCTACGCGACACACCGCCGACGTAAAAGTGAGTAAGCACGACGCGCTAGACACCTACCTGCCAGCGTTTCGCGCCACGGTTACCGAGGGAAAAGCCGGCTCGGTCATGTGCGCGTACAACAGTGTCAACGGGCAGCCGGCGTGCGCCAGCGAGTTTCTGTTGCAGGACCAGTTGCGCGGTAAGTGGAACTTCCAGGGCTACGTGGTCTCCGATTGCGCCGCTATCGTCAATATTTTTCGCGATCACCACTTCACCAAGACGCAACCAGAAGCCTCCGCCCTAGCCATCCAGCGCGGCATGGATAATGAATGCCTGAATTACGGAGACATTAAGGACGATAGCGACTACAAGCCGTACCTCGACGCTTACAAGCAAGGCTTCTTGAAAGAATCGGAGATCGATACCGCGCTCATCCGACTCTACACCGCGCGCATCAAGCTGGGCACGTTCGATCCTCCAGAGATGGTTCCGTACTCCAAGATCGACGAAAAGGAACTCGACAGCCCCGCCCACCGTGAGTTGGCGCGTGTGCTGGCGAGCGAATCGATGGTGCTGCTCAAGAACGATGGCACTCTGCCGCTAAAGAAGACGGGCATCAAGATCGCTGTGGTGAGTCCACTCGCCGATCAGACTAGATACCTGCTGGGCAATTACAATGGCAGGCCCACTCACACGGTCTCCGTGCTGGATGGAATCAAAGCGGAATTTCCCGACGCGCAAGTCACATTTGTGCCTGGAACGCAGTTCTTGCGGTATGAAGGCGAGGTTGTACCGGCATCTTTCCTTACTACTCTGGATGGTCGACCGGGGCTCACAGCTGAGTTTTCCACCGGAGAAATGTGGGGACCGCAACGAACGGTCCTGGCGGAACGGCCGGTGAACGAGCTGGATTTGAAGGCGGAAGACATCCCTCAGGACGCTTCAGGCAAATATCCTTTACGCATCGAGTGGAGCGGCTTCCTCACCCCAACCGAAACGGGAGACTACACCGTCGGCGTACGACTGCAGGGAGGGTTCGCACGTGTCGAGCTCGATGGCAAGCCACTGGCCCAGGGCTGGGTCGGCGATGAAGCGCCACAGGTGCGAGCCGGGCATATTCACCTCGAGCAGGGCAAGAAGGTCTACGTCAAAGTTGGGTACGGGCAGGGCAGCGCCGGACCAGTAAAGGCACAGTTGATCTGGTCGAAATATGATCCGCGGCCGACACCCGAGGCCATTCAAGCGGCGAAGAATGCTGACGTCGTCGTCGCAGTCCTGGGCATTACCAGTGACTTGGAAGGCGAAGAGATGACCGTCAGCGAGGAAGGTTTCAAAGGCGGCGATCGCACCAGCATCGATCTTCCCCAGCCGGAAGAGCACCTGCTCGAAGCGGTGACTGCAGTTGGCAAACCTGTGGTGCTGGTGTTGAGCAATGGCAGCGCGCTCGGCGTGAACTGGGCGAATCGGCACGTCAACGCAATTCTCGAATCTTGGTATCCGGGCGAGGAGGGCGGCACCGCGATCGCGCAAACACTCTCCGGCGCGAATAATCCGGCGGGCCGGCTTCCGGTCACCTTCTACATGGGAGTCGACCAGTTGCCTCCGTTTGAAGACTACGCCATGAAGGGCCGCACCTATCGCTACTTCGAAGGCAAGCCGCTGTACCCCTTCGGCTACGGCCTAAGCTACACCACATTTTCCTATCGTGGGCTTCGCCTCCCGAAAAAGACAATTAACGCCGGCGATCCTCTCCTCGCGGAAGTCACCGTTGCCAACACCGGCAAGCGCGAGGGCGACGAAGTTGTGCAGCTTTATCTCAGCTTCCCGAAAGTGCCGGGCGCCCCGCTGCGTGCTCTGCGCGGATTCAAACGCCTGCACCTAAACCCCGGGGAGTCGCAGAACGTGCGCTTCGAACTGAAGGATCGCGATCTGAGCATGGTCACCGAAGCCGGCGAACCGATCATCGCTGAGGGCAAGTATGCATTGTCAATCGGTGGCGGTCAGCCGGCCACCGGCGCCCCCATTGTGCTCGGCACGTTCCAGGTGAAGGGAACGAAGACTCTGCCGGAGTAAGAACAGGAGGCTATGAGATTGTGTTCTCGAAAGCCAAATATCTAACATGCACAGGGCATTTCATTCTATGGGTAGCACTTTTGTTCTCGGCTTCTGCTTTTTCACAGACTCCGCCGGTAAGCGCCACCATCGATGCCTCCAAGACCGGCGCTCCCATATCGAAATACATCTATGGGCAGTTCCTCGAGCACGGCGGCAACATTGTCAACGAAGGCGTTTGGGCCGAGATGCTAGCGGACCGCAAGTTCTACTATGCGGTCTCCTCGAAAGCGCCGGAAGAACCTCCCGCTCCTGCATGGCGTCGCCGCAGCCCCTTGCGCCATTGGACGCCCATCGGCGCCGATGAGTTCGTGACCATGGATAGCGACAAGCCATACAGCGGCGACCACTCGCCGTTGATCAAACTCGACAAAATGGAGCCGCATGGATTCCTGCAGTCCGGATTGGCCGTCCGCAACGGGAAAGCGTACGCAGGCAGGATCGTTCTGGCGGGTAACCCGACGGCGTCAGTGAAAGTAACGCTGGTCTGGGGCAAGGAACCGGGCGATCGGCAAACGATCGCGATTCCCGCCCTCGGTGCCGCTTACCATAAGTTCCCGCTCCACTTTGTTGCCGAGGCCGACAGCGACGACGCGAGGCTCGAAATCGCCGGCACTGGCGCAGGCGCGTTTCACGTTGGAGCTGTTTCTCTGATGCCCGCTGACAATATCGAAGGTTTCCGCAAGGAAGTGATCGAAGCGTTGAAGCAACTCCATTCCGGAGTTTATCGTTTCCCCGGCGGCAACTTCGTCTCCGCGTACGAATGGCGCAATGCCGGAGGCGATATCGACATGCGTCCCCCGATCTATGATCCGGTATGGCATGCCGTACAGCCAAACGACGTAGGAACAGATGAGTTTCTAACGCTTTGCCGTCTCCTCGACGTGGACCCCTACATCACCGTCAACGCCGGTTTCGGTGACGCTTGGTCGGCAAAGGAATTGGTGGAATACACTAATGGCGCCGTGACAACACCGATGGGCAAATGGCGGGCCGCTAACGGCCATCCCAAGCCCTACAACGTCAAGTTCTGGGGTATTGGCAACGAGCCCTGGGGCGATTATCAGATGGGCTCCATGGCCATCGAGCAATTTGAACTCAAGCACGACATGTTCGCCAAGGCCATGCGTAAGGTGGACTCCTCGATCATTCTGATTGCTGCCGGCGCCATGCCTGACGTGATGACCGGAGCGAATCAGTCCAAACGTATCGGGGGCAAGTTCGTTCCGGACTATCTGTCAACAGCAGACTGGAGCGGCCACATGCTCGCACACTGTCTGGACTACATCGACATGCTCAGCGAGCATTTCTACTCTTCGAGCAATATGCACACCGATCTGAAGTTGGAGAAGAAAGTCGATATCGGCCCGCAGCCGCTCATCGAATGGGAGCGCGCGCCCGCCACACAGGTTCGCGTCAAATACGAGCACTATCAGGAATACCTAAAGCTGATTCCCTCGCTCAAAGCCAAGCCCGTGCCGATCGCCATTGACGAGTGGGCTTACATGGATCGCGAATCGCCTTTCGGCTCCTACAAAACGGCTCCGGCCTATGCCTGGGCGTTTCACGAGATGTTCCGCCATTCCGATCTTTTCCAGATGGGCGCGTTTACGTTTGCCACCGCAATGATCAACGAAGACCGCACCCGAGCCGTACTCAGCGCCACAGGAGTTCTGTTCAAGATGTATCGCGACCACTTCGGCACCATTCCCATCGAAGTCTCCGGTGATTCCCCTCAGCCCAAGCCGATTTATCCGGCGGGCGGAGACCAACCCACGGTCAATCCCGGCAGCGATACCTATCCTCTGGATGTAAGCGCAGCCCTCAGCGGCGATCGCAAAACACTCACCTTTGCCGTGTTGAATCCTTCGGACTCCGAGCAGAGCCTGAAGCTCACGATCAACGGCACGAAGCTCGCCAACCGGGGCCGTCTCTGGAGAATGGCGCCGAACAAAGTGACCGCCGTGAACATCGTGGGCCAAAAGCCCGAAGTGGAAGTGCAGGAGCAGGGACTGACCTCCGTGCCGGATACCGTGTCCCTTCCGCCCTTCAGCATCAGCATCTATTCCTTTCCGATGCGGTAGTCGTCCATCAGTATGATCTTTGACCTACAGCACGCTGAAAATCTTGCCACTAGAAAGCGAGGGAAGATCAACATGCGTTCGAAATCCCTGCTGGTCGTGTGGTCCGAACGGAAGCTAAGGCTAATCGGTCGACCCGTACAGATCTTCAATGGGCCGCACGTATTGCCCAGGGTTACTTTGGCAAATAGTTGGCTTTGCGATGAAGTGCGATTTAGACACGAGTCCGCTGGCTGTGGTGTCTTCTTCTTTAGGGTTTTTCAACCCACAAATCGGCCATCGAGACGTTGCATAATTACTCGGTCAAGACTCAAGCGGCGGTCCTGCGGGGTCTGAGGTCCGAAAAATCGCGGCGGAACTGGCTGGATTTTTGGTAAGCGCTTGGTAAGCATTCGCCTGCAAATGACGGCTTTCAGTGCAACTGGGGAGTCTCTGAGGCAAACAAAAGAAACGAAAATCGATCAGTGCGAACTGGTCAGAGTCAATTAGCAAACCGCCTGCGACGTAGGCATCGTGGATCCTGTCATGGTTTTCCACAAATGGTCGGAAAAACGTCGCCTTATCGGTTGCACAATAGTTGCACAAATCCTGCCGACCAGGGGTCTGTTGCACCAAAATAGGGCATCTCACCCGAACATAAGTTGTTGATTCCGAACAACAGCGTGTGAATCGGGAATTTGCTAAACCGTTGTACGAGCTAAAACTTGTACCGGGGGTTCGAATCCCCCCTCTCCGCCATGTCAACTAAATTTTTCCAATTCTATTGGGAAATCTAAATCCTTCAACTATTTGGGAGATTTCGTTTGTTCGGCTAATGTCTCCCTGTTCTCTCCATTTCCCTCTTTTCTCCCAATTTTTCGAGCTAAATTCGAGCCAAACGACGGGCTGAAACTATCTCTTGAGCAGTCCCCAGTACGTGCCGTGGTTCGTCTCCGCCAACCTCCACGTGAACTTCGAACGCACCCAAGTGGTCAACTACGCGCAGTGGAAGATAGCCGCGAGACGACCGCGGCCGCGCGCGAAGACGATTGCATCACGGGCTAAGCGGAAGTTATTTCGGACCAGAAGTGGAAACCGCGGCAGCCTCTGTGACCTCATCCACGCTGGCTGATTTGAGGTAACGACTGTTCGGTGGGCCGCCGAAAACTCATCGCGTCGACTGAAACGCTGTATTAAAAAATGACAAGAAATGTGTTGCGCGGTTCTCCGGTAGCTCAAAGGTAGAGCGCTCGGGTGTTAATCGAAGGGTTGACCCGCGCGACGAAACTGCAGTTGGATTTCGGACCTGCAATTGGAGCACGTTTGTGGATGCGAGCGGGACTGTTGGGGGCGGGGGAAGCGAACGGTGCTTCTACTCCTCCTTAGGCATCATCTCTGGTGGTGCTGGAGCAATGTCCTCCACCGATGTAGTCTCGCACTGGTTTGACCGACACAGAGGATTGGCTCCCAGCGTCATGATGCTTGGGATGGGGTTGGGCGCGATCGTTATTCCTTCGGTCGCGCAGCGATTGATCGCAATCCTCGGCTGGCGTCTCTCGTACACAGTCTTCGGTCTCGCGATTTTGTTTCTCCCCTTACCGGTTGTTGCAGCATTCTTGAAGGAGCGGCCCGAGAATGTGGGTCTCCTCCCAGATGGGGATGCAGAGGCCCACGCCTCGACGACGAGCGCACTGAAGTCTCACCAGGGTCGCGTGTGCTTCTCGGAATTCGGGCATCCTGAACAGGATTCACGCCGTCGAATGCGCCTTCATTCTTCGCATGAGTGAGCTACGTACGGTTTCCATGGGGTAGCAACGAACTCCGTGAGTGGCTAGATCGTCAACTCCAGATGGGTGGTTGTACATTCACGGTGGAGCGTGGTTCGTCCGATACCGTGTACGCGTGCGGCAGGAGGACGGCTCGACCAGACTCCAGCAGAAGGCAAAGGAACATACCCAGGTTTCGGGGACGTTCAGCCGTCTCGCCAGCTCGGTTGGGTCTATCACTTCTACTTCGACTTGATTCATGGATGTTCGGCTAAACGAATCGAATTGAACGCGCTAGATTGATTTGTGAGAGCCATCAATCGGTTGGGTCGGAGTTGCCTTTTCCGTCGCAAGGTGCTGCTGCGCTTTGCTGACGGTTAGCCGCGCGTAGTACAGCGGGTCGCTTTTCTCACGGCCGCGAAAATCCGCTATCTTGCCGATGATTTCTTCGGGGTCGTCGCCGCGGGCGAGGGCGCGCTTCGCATAGATCCAGTCGTGCTCGGACTGGCTCAAGGGTCGCCTTTCAGAAGACCGTTGCGTTAACAGCCTATAGTGCGCGCGGAGGTCGTTGTCGATCGGCTCAGTGCGTAGACAAAAATCTTGTAGGTGATGAATGCGGTCGGTGTGCTTCTCGGCTTGCACCCGAAACTCGGTTTGATACTTTCGGTTGACGAATCCCGGGAGACGCAGAACGCGAGTGGAATCGGTGGCCGCAGGATCGCCTCCGAGTTTGCGTGCCATGGCACGCAGCAGGGCCTCGCCGTGTTCCCGGTCAATACCCTCGACCCGCCACACAATCTGGAATTTCTCAGGCGATGTATTTACGGTGTAATTCGGCGGCGGCACCAGGTTGGATTGTCGAATCTTCGCCAAGGCCGACGGGCCATCGTGATCGATGTCCAGGTAAAGATGACGGATGGTCTGAATGTCCTCCTTAGGCTGCGTAAATAAATAAAGGTATCAATCGACCTGCTTTTACGATGTCGAGCCTGATGAGCTCTGATGAGGTCTGATGACATAGTTCCATTCGCCATGAAACCTATTCGGTTGAAGATTGATACCCTTCATTTCTTCCTTGCTGACTTTGCGGCCGGTCGGATATTTGCTGCGGTCCAATCGGCATGTCACTTTCAGTCCTTTCGCAGTCGTCGTTTTGGCAATGAGGTGGACGACGGTTTCGTAATCGCGCAGTGGTTCGCCACGCCAATTCGACGAGATGAAAGAAAAAAGGCGGTGCTCGATCTTGTTCCACTTGCTCGTCCCAGGGGGGAAATGACAGACCGAGATGGGCCAACCTGTTTCATCCGCGAATATCTGCAACTCCAGTTTCCACAGGCGCAACCGCCAGCCGTTGCTTCCCCCGCCGTCAGCCGTAATCAGGATCTGGCTGGCCGCCGGATAGAGCCGTTTGCCTTCTCGGCGCCACCATCCCCGGATGGACGCCACCGCAAACTCTCCCGTGTCGTGATCGGTCCCCACATTGACAAACCCGGTGTTACGCCCGATGTCGTAGATGCCGTAAGGATAGGCACGCGGCACGTCGGGCCTGGGGAAATCGTGCCCCTGAACCTTCCTCGGCTGTTTCGCTGGAAGCCATTGCTGGCCGGTATTCTCATAGTTGCCGATGAGTTCTTTTTTCTTGGTATCCACCGAGATCACCGGGCTGCCCTGCGCCAGGCATCTTTTCACCGCGGCATTGATGTACCGGAATTGCGCGTCGCGGTCCGGATGGTCCCGCCCCTCTTCCGTCTTCCGGTTGCTCTGCAGACTGTAGTGGAGGCCATGCAGAAGCTGGGCGACCTTGGCATGGCTGACCGGATGTTTGTGCCGATCCAACTGTTTCGCAATCGCCCGCGTGCTCTTACAAATCCATCGCAGCGCCGATTCCGGGTCGCCCCGTGTTTGATGATCGATCATCTCTTCCAAGGTATCCACCAGCCGCGGGTCCGACACCGTAATGAGTTTGCGCCCGGCTCCGGGGCGGCGGATGCGACCTTCCACCGGCGCGGAGCCCTCTTGGATTTCACGGATGCCTTTGGAAATCGCCTTGCGCGACAGTCCGCACGCACGGCGCACCAGACTCACTCCCCCATAGCCTAAAGCCCTCGCTTCGTTGGCCGCCATGAGGCGCCGCGTGCGTTCGTCCAACAAGGGCCACACCGAATGGAACTTAGCACTCAGCTCGGCAAGACTATCCATGCTCAGGCAGCATAACAACCATCAGCACAAGATGCTACCCTTATTTATTTACGCCGCCTTAGTTCGCGTGCGGGCCTCGGGTTTCAGGGTGTTCATTCCGAGGTAGATGTCGCATGCCCCTTTTTCATTCTTGTGCAGGAGCCATTCCTGAGTGGAAGTTCCCGCGATCCGTTCAGCAGTCGCGATACGCTGGATCGTTTCGCCCGTACCGCCGTTGCGGACCAGGACGGCAATCCGATCAGACGGATGAAAGTTTGTGCTGATGTATTCGCTGGCTGAGATGTCCTTCATGTGTTTCGACTTTCGTCCGTCGTCATTGGGATGGCTCCTATCTCTGGTAGATTGCAGAGTAATCGAAGGGGTCGCCGTCGGCGTCGTAGCTGTTGATTTCGAGCACTTCCGAGATGTAGCGGCGTCCTGGTCTGCGCTTGATCTGAATCACGACATGGAGCGAGTCAGCGATGTTGCTCTTGATAGCTCGGTAGAGTAGCTCGACGCCGCTTTGCAACGCGCGACTCGTGGAGCGGGCGAGGCCCTGCTTCGCCGAATTGGTGTGAATCGCTTCGCTGATGAAGTCATCGAGAATGAGATGTTATACCCTGTAAAACAGAATCTGTCCTGACGGACCGAGTTGCCGAAGGAAGTGGAAATCCGCCGCGTTGCGCATGAGCCATGGAATTCTGAGAGAGCAGCCAGTCCTGAAAGTAGTCGGGCAGGGCTAAGTAAGCGAGAGCTGTTTGGATTAAGTCCGAATCCGATCCAGTTCCCGTCCGACCTCTTGCTTTCGCAACGACCGCCTCCGGCATTTTCCTTGGATCGTCTTGGCACGGGTGCGGAAGAAAAGCCCGACGTGTTCCTCACGGGAGAGAGTCTCTCTCTGCGCTTCCAAGTGGGAGTTCTGCCCGTTTCGCCTGTCTACGGACACGCTGACCGATGTGCGGTGTCCGGCGAGTCCTCCTGGCGGCTGGTCCCATGTTCAAGGGCGGGCTAGTCCTTACGCCTGGGCAAATACGATCCGTTTCTCCCCTTGCAGGGAATCAAGAAGAGCAGCTGCCACAGCCATGCCGTCCACAATGCCTTCCAGGGCTTTTGCTTCTTCTCGCGTCACGCGAAAATTCGTGGCCCGCGGGCACCGCAAGATGCTCAAGGTAGCGAATTCTGCCCGCGATGAAAGATACGTCCGTTGAATCGCTGGTTCGATCAGCTTGAGCAATCGGATCTTTACGCGAAGGCGGTCTCCTCGGAACTTTTCACTGTTCCGGATGAACAGCAGTTGTTCTTTCGGCTCCGGTTGAATCCGAGGCGGCTCGGATACCTCCGCCAGTCCGATGATCCCTCCCCGCGGACCCGACTCCCACACATACACCCTGTCTCCCGATTTAATCTGTTCCTTGTGCTGCTGGACGAGCCAGGTATGTTCCCTAAGGGTGCGAACTGCACTCCGAACGTCGGAGAATTCCGAGCTGGCTTGAAAGATCCAGGTGTTCCGGCAGTCTGCCGTGGTACCTATCGGCTCTTCCTTCTTCTCTTCGTGTTGTGCCCCGTCTTGAGCCGGCCCTTTCTCGGAAACATGCGCATGTGAAACGCACCAAGGAGGAACCCCGTTCGTCCCACTGGTTTCCTTTCCTGTGCGAGTCATTGCTCTGTGGGGGTCGATTCCATTGCCTGCCAAGCCGCCACCGGGCTTGATGACTTGAATCCCGATGCATTCCACGGAATCACCACAAACCTGTAAAACCAAAGAAATGTTTAGTTCCAACGCCTTGTCCGATATCACAGTCCATCTCCAAAATCCGCGCCCTTTCTTGGGGCACGCAATGCTCGAATTCAGCTCCAGGGCTGATACCGACAGAGCGAAACAATCTCGCGAATTTGGGTGTTCTGGAAGAAACAATATTCCCGCGCGTGCGTGGCCAGAAACGATCTTTTATTTCGCATACTGAGTATTATCCTGGTGATTCTGCTGGCCCATGAATGTTAGAACCGTAGACTCCCGCCGGTTAGACGGCCGTCATCTCGGCGCCCGAGGTTTCTTCTTGGAAGCACAGCAGAGCCTGGATTTTGAGGAGCTAGCCCATCGACTGACCGCTTTTGGGCTGCGAACCTTTAACGAGTTTGGACTCGGTGGGCGTAACTCTACAGTCGCCGGCGTCGGTCTGTCCGTCGACGACTTTGTCTCGGCAGTCTTGGTGGAATATATGGAAGGCAAGCTTCAACATCAAGCCTCCCGCGGCGATTTGTTCTCCCTGCTGGCGACCGCCTTGCGCAATGACATTATCGATTCCCTTCGTAAGGCGGCACATGCCCACGAGGAGAGCCGCTCCTCGCTTCCTGCCGAACGGGATGCCGATCCTGCTCCGCTGTCGCTCGACGAATTGCCGGGATCGACCATAGATTTTGCGGGGTCCATCGATGAAGAGCGGTACGGCGAACGCGCACGGACTGCCTTTGCCGGGGAACCGGAACTAGCGGAAGTTGTGAGGGCGGTGCTGGAACTCAACCTTTACAAGCCCCGCGAAATAGCGGCTGAGTTGGGCATTACTGCAGCAGAGGTGCAGAACAGGAAGAAGAGGCTGCAGCGGCAGCTCCTCGATCACAACTTGGTAGAGAGGAAAACCGCATGAGCGAACAGAAGGAAAAGGATCTTTTTCCGCAAAAGGCGCGGTTGGCTCAACTGTCCGACAGCTTGTACGGCCGCCCGAGCGAGCTGGTTGCCCGGGAAGCCCGGGAACTCTTGCGGCGCGCAGGAATTGATCCGGAAGACGTCAAAGCACGCCTTTATCGAAAGTTTGATGCCCTAGCAAAACAGTACGCCGCAGCAGGCCGGCCCGTTCCGGCGCTCTTGAAACAGGCGCTTAGTGACTTGCGTCCAGGCGCACCCGGTTCCCCAAAGGAAAGAGCATTAGTTCGCGAAGCCCGAGCGGCCATCCGGAGTGTCATCGACCATGCTCAGCGTATGCAGGAACGACTCGCGAGGCTGCCGCGTGTGACTTTGGCTACCGCCTATCGCAACAAGAAGGAACTCTCGGAACGGGACAAGAAACTCCTGGACGACCTCGCCGAGGATCTTTTGAAACACAATAATCGCAGCCGCCCGAAAGACGGTCGATGAGCGGGTCGCAAAAAGGCGGCGCCTATGCACGCGCCCTCGCGCGCGAACTGCCGCTCGAACATGGCGATCTGCGGGCAATCGCTTCGCGACTCGGACTCCAAATTCGCGAGGTGGACGCTGATGGGTTTGACGGCGCCTTGATTCGAGCGCGCGAGATTCCATTGGGAACGATTGCGATCCGGCAATCGATCCGCGAGGCTGGCCGCAAGAATTTCACGCTCGCCCATGAAATCGCTCACTTTTTGCTGCCCGATCACGACCTGACGGAGCTCGTTTGCACCAAGTCCGACATCGGGAACTGGGGCGACTGGTCGCGGGAACTCGAGCGCGAGGCCGATCAATTTGCCGCCGAGCTTCTCCTGCCCGCTTCCGCGGTCCAGCCGATCGTCGAGTCCGCACCGCCTTCTCTGCAAGTGATCGAAAAAATCGCCCAGCGATTTCATACTTCTCTTTCGGCAGCGGCCTGGCGGTACTGCGATCTGTCGAAGCAAAGCTGCGCGATCGTATGGGCCACGAATGACCGAATCGATTGGTCGAAACGCTCGAGACACTTTGGCTTTCCGCTCCAAAAGGGGGCGCCCCTTCAGCAAGGCACGTTTGCGTTGCAATGCTTTGCGGGAACACCTGGTCCAAGCAAACCGCAGGAGCTCCCCGCGCGTTTGTGGATCTCCGCAACCGGTTTTCCAGAAGATGCCCCCATATGGGAGGAGTCCAAGGCGCTGCCCGCTTACAACAGTGTAATTTCGCTGCTTTGGATCAAATCGTAGGTTCAACGAAGGCCGTGGTAGAGCCTGGCGTTGGTGCAGGCGGGCAAGAAATCCTCTAGGAAATCAATCGAAGGAAGCTTGGGGCTAGTCCAGACTGCAAGCCCGCGATAGCCCCAAGTTCTCGGTCATTGCTAATCGCCGGTATGCTTGTCGGCGAGCTCGCTCCCGCTTTGTGCTCCATTGCTTGGAGCCCGCGTAAGGAAACGTACATCGCTTGCCACCACTTCTGTGGAGCGGTGCTTCTGGTTTTGCTTGTCGATCCAGTTGCGGATGATGAGCTTTCCTTCGACATAGACACGCGCACCTTGCCGCAGGCTTGCGCTTACCGTTTCCGCAAGGTCTCCCCACACCTGAACCCGGTGCCACGCAGTCTTTTTTTGCCACTCGCCCAAACGGTCTTTGTACGACTCCTCGGTTCCCAAAGAGAAATTCGCCACGATCTGCCCGACTTTGGTATGCCTCACTTCGGCATTCCGGCCGAGTCGCCCCGCCAACATGACTTTGTTGACGGCGTTCTGTCCCTCGAGATCCAGCTGGTTCGCGTTAGGTTGGGCCGAGCTCGTCGGCGACGAACCCTGCGGCGTCTTACCGCTACCGTTTTGTTCCGCCGGTGTTTCTGCGGGCTGCCCAGGCGGTCTCGGCGGAGAGGCCGGTGTGCCGGTCCCGCTCGGGGTTTGCGCCTCCTTTTCAAACGTTGCCTGCTTTGCACCCTCGGCGAGCGCAGCATTCACTTCCAACGACATATTCGATACCACTTTACATCTCCAAATTGAGCGCCCTGTACAGCAGCACCCAATCCATTTGAATTTCAGCAGCAAGTGCTGATATCTCTGAAGCGGACTGCTAGCTCGGATTTTGCCATTTCGGTGGGCGCAACATTTTTCCCACGCACGGCCAAACCGGTCTGCTATTTCGCTTACGTAGTGGATGTATCCGGCGCTTGAAAACAGATGTCGCTGCGTTCTTCTCACAACCAGAAGTCAACGCACGTGTCGCACGCAGAACGGCGATGCGCATCGGCGTCGGGTCCAGGGCCCTCTGACTTGACAGCGCAGGTAAAATGAGTTTACCCAGATGGAAGGGTTCACCGCTTCGTTTTTCTATCCTTGAGCAAACCGCGACAGGAGGTAAATTTCATGTTTGAGTCTATGGCCTCTCACTCTCGTTTGGCATCCAGCGCCGCATGGACCATCGCCAGCTCCGTTAACCGCGTCCTGCCTGAAGGGGCGCTGCCCGCACCAAGCTGGGCGCCTGGTCGGCTTCTGAAGAAGCACCAACGAACGCCAATGAGGACGGGGGTTCCGAGGCGCACCCTGTCGCTCTGCCCGGATTGCAACCGCGAAGCAGTCGAGGCGGTTATCAGGGGCCAGAACGATGTAGCCGGTTTTAGGGAGCGTCCGGGGATCATTGGCGCCGAGATCCTTGAGGAAGGCGGGCGAATCCTCATGCGAAAGGCGTGCGAGACGCATGGTCCATTTGAGGACGTGCTATCGAACCATCCCGATTTCTTTCAGCGAATGGAAGCGCAGTCCTTGGGGGGCGACTTCGATTGCGTTGGCGACCGTGAGGTCCACGACTACGGCCCTAATAGTATCCGGGCAGGCCGAGGGTCGTATTTGATCGTGGATCTGACCAACCGATGCAACATGATGTGTCGACCTTGCTTCATGGACGCTAACGGAGTTGGTTACGTCGACGAAACAGATATGGAAGACCTGAAGACAATTTTTGATCGGGCGGGCTCTTTCAAGCCTAACCGCGAAATCAACGTCTTGTTCTCCGGTGGCGAGGCCACACTCTCTCCGATCTTCCTTGACGCAATTCGACACGCGAAGAGCATGGGCTTCCATCGTCTTCACGTTTCGACCAATGGTATTCGTTTTGCGGAAAGCCGAGATTTTGCGGTCGAGGCGAGCGCCGCCGGGTTGCACGGCGTGTACCTGCAGTTCGATGGCGTCTCCGAGGAGAAGAACAAACATCGCGGGCTCGGAAATTACATTGAAGTGAAGCTCCGCGCCCTGGAGAACATCGCTGCGGCTGGAATGCAAACCACCTTGCAAGTTACCGTGGTCAACGGTCTCAACAATGATTGCGTGGGAGAGATCGTGCGCTTCGCTCTCCGCAACGCCGATCAAATCCACGGCGTAATTTTTCAGCCCGTTATGTTCGCCGGCCGCGACGAGCGCATATCCACTGAGGACCGCTATGCAGAACGGTATCCTCTCTCTCAACTCGCTTACGACCTGCAAGCCCAAACCTCGATCGACTGGAGGCCCATGCGGGATTGGTACCCAGCTTCGGCGTACGCGATCTTCAGCCATTTAGATGATGTCCTTGACCGGGGTTCAGCGCGCGGAAGTCTCTTTCCCGACATGCATCCGGACCACGCGATCATGAGCCCCTTGCTTGTGGATACTGATAAAGGGAAGGCGATTCCGATTCCAACGTTCTTCGATCTCGGAAGGTTTATGCAAGACGTTGTACAAATAACCGATTCCGGTAGGCCGCCTCGGGTGACCAGGGCCATGGTTTTGCTTTCACTTCTTCGGAATTTCAACCAGGCGAAGGCTCCCTCGGGATTGGGACCCTATGAGCTCCGTAGTCTGTTTGAGGGCTCGTTGTATCGTTTCACGAGAAGCGACGACGATTGGTCGCGGCAAGCATCTGCGAAAACCACGCACTGGAGACTCATGTTTTTCAATGGGATGTGGTTCCAAGACGCTTACAACTACGACTTTGCGACGATCTACAATTCGAACACGCCGGTAGCAACTTGGCAGGGCGAGATCAGTTTTAGTGCCTACAATGGTGGTGGCTGGCGCAAGGTACTCGAGAGCGTCCATCATACGGCGACGGTGGCCGATTGGTACAGAAACCACGGTCGGCACCAAATCTACGCGGCAGGCAAGAAGGTACATCTAGTGGAATCGCTGAGCCGCCGGCCTGAACCATTGGTTCAGATTGAAGCCGCCCCTGTCGGTACCTTCTTCACGCGTGGGTGTAGGGACTAGAAATGAAGCGGCTAGTGCGTTCCGGAGGGTAGTGGGGTATTGCCGATGGGATTGAGTCCCCGAGACTCAACTGCTGGAGAAATGGCTACTCAACCTAGTGCGAACCCCAAAAATTTGTTCGCATTCCTTCTCGGAATGCTCACTTTGACTCAGGGACTTGTCCTTCCCACCGAATCACTACTCCACTGTCGAGCTGCAAAAGTCCAGAAACGTAACCAATTCCCGATAGCCAATGGCTTTACGGGACCATTGCAGAAAGCTCGGTGCCACGAGGAAGTTCTCCTCGAGAGCCTAACCCGTCCTGCGCGCCACCAAACTCCGGTGTCATCCAAGCGTGCGGCCCGTTCCGATCTGGACGCGGCAATCTCTCCGCTTCTGTCCCCTGTTTCGCTTCCTTGCTCCCTCGGCTGTGGAGGCGAGGTATCCCAACCCTACTTCATATTGTGGAGCACACTTAGAGCACAGTTGTTTCCGGATACGGAGATCGTGGCCCGAAAACGGGCTCAGCGTCCGACGTAGTCTATTGAATCCAAACAACAGGACCTGGGACGGTTCCTCTTTGCTACACCGCTGTACGCGCTAACCTTTTCCTAAGACTTTGAGCAAGATCTCACACCTCAGATTTCCCAATTACACTGGCAAAATGGTTTTTCATCAAATCGGCCATTGATTCTATTGGGCTTGCGTTTTACCATCACCACTGAGAATTTCTTGGGGTGCTTGGACAGAATCCCCCCTCTCCGCCATGACTCATACCAGGGGACTTAGAGCGTAGAAATAGGGCGGATAGGGCCGAGGCACCACCGCGCCGAGATACTTCACAATCTCCCACTGCGGAAAAAGTTTCTGTGTCTGCCCGGGCGTCCTCGGGCCACACCGACCGCAGCCAGATCCGCTCTGTATCCAGTTCCGGAATCATCGCCGCCTCACCTTCCTAGAGCTAAATACCCCGTTTCCGGCATCCCCGGCCACACGAAAAAACCTTAGGTTATTTGTCGATTCCCGTCCGCCCCGTTCGACGCGTAAGTGGAGCCGCACCGCGCACCCGGCCACTCGTAACTTTCCAGGCCCGGCGCAGCCCATGCTCCTATATAAAAGTAGAGGCCCTGATACGGCGTCCGCTCAACCTTCAAGGAGATGACAATGCGCTTCATGATGATCATGTTTCCGAAAGACTACGAAAACGCAAAACCCGGCTGGGTGCCCGACCTCAAAGCAATGGAGGCAATGGGCAAGTACAACGAGCAACTGGGGAAAGCCGGCGTGCTGCTCGCCCTTGACGGGCTGACCCCGCCCGCGACGATGAGCGCTCGTGTCACCTTCAAAGGCGGAAAGTCGAAAGTCACCGACGGTCCGTTTCCCGAAGCGAAGGAAGTGGTCGGGGGCTATTGGATCATCCAGGTGAAGTCCCGCGAAGAGGCGCTCGAATGGGCCTCGCGCATCCCCGGCTCGGACAACGAAATGGTCGAAATCCGCCGGATGTTTGACGTAACCGACTTCGATCCCGAGACCCAAAAGGAGATCCAAAAGAAGTTCGGAGACGCCGGCGCTGAGCCGGGCCAGTAATAGCTTTGTAACTCGCTGAGACTCACCTGCCAATATTTGGCGATGCGTTTCGATTTCAACGCGCGTCATTCGACGTACATGTAGAGAGAGCTTCCGGGCGTTTAGGGGCGGCGGAAGCTTTTCTCGCTATACGTAACAAATAGGAGAACCCCTTTCCGCGCATTGCAGCGTCGCATGAAAAATATTGTGATGAGTGTCAGCCATGTCCTCTGGCACTCACTCAACAAATCATCAATCAGGCGCCGGCACGCACGCCGCGATCGACGCCGTCTGGCGCATCGAATCGCCGCGCCTGATCGCCGGCCTCGCGCGCATCACGCACGATGTCGGCGCCGCCGAAGATCTCGCGCACGACGCGCTCGTCGCCGCGCTCGAACAGTGGCCGACAGAAGGCGTCCCGTCGAATCCCGGCGCGTGGCTCATGGCCGCGGCAAAGCATCGCGCGATCGATCTCGTCCGCCGGCGCTCGCTCCTCGAACGCAAACACGGCGAACTCGGCCGCGAGCTCGAGGAGCAGCAGGAAAAATCCGTGCCCGACTACGCCTCAGCGCTCGACGACGACATTGGGGACGACCTTCTCCGCCTGATTTTTACCTCGTGCCATCCCGTGCTCGGCACCGACGCGCAACTCGCTCTCACCCTGCGCCTGATCGGCGGCCTCACCACCAACGAAATCGCACGTGCCTTCCTCGTGCCCGAGCCTGCGATCGCGCAGCGCATCGTCCGCGCCAAACGCACACTCGCCGATGCACACGTGCCCTACGAAGTTCCGCGCGGCGCTGAACTTTCTGAACGTCTTGCAAATGTTTTGCAGGTGATCTATCTGATTTTCAACGAAGGTTACTCGGCCACGGCGGGTGACGACTGGCATCGCCCCGCGCTCTGCGAAGACGCGCTGCGGCTTGGCCGCATCGTCGCCGAACTCGCGCCTGGCGAACCCGAAGTTCACGGCCTCGTCGCGCTAATGGAAATTCAAGCGAGTCGCACACGTGCTCGCGTCAGCGCAAGCGGTGAACCAATTTTGATGCTCGAACAAAATCGCGCCCTGTGGGATCAACTTTTGATTCACCGTGGCCTCGCCGCTCTCGCGCGCGCGGAAGAATTGAGCCGCGCGCGCGGCCGCATCGGCACCTACACGCTGCAAGCGGCGATCGCGGCCTGCCACGCCCGCGCGCTCACCGCCGATGCGACGGACTGGCCTCGCATCGCGGCACTCTACTCCGCGCTCTCGCGCGTCGCTCCGTCGCCCATCGTCGAGCTAAATCGCGCCGTCGCAGTGAGCATGGCCGAAGGCCCCGCCGAGGGCCTCACCATCATCGATGCCATCGCCGACGATCCCGCGCTCAAGTCTTACCACTTGCTCCCGAGTGTTCGCGGCGACCTGCTGCGCAAGCTAGGCCGCGTTAGCGAAGCCCGCGCCGAATTTGAACGCGCCGCCGCCCTAACTCAAAACACGCGCGAACGCGACCTCCTGCTCTGCCGCGCCGCCTCTTGCACATCGTCTCCATCATCGTAATTCACAGCGCCGTATTTTCCTCCGCAACGTCGCATGTACTCCACCGACGATCTCGTCCAGCGCGCAGTGCAGGCGCTTCGCAAGATGCAGAAGGTGGAAGCTGCCAAGGCAAGTTTCACCACGGCTGAGCTTTCAATGACGAACGCTGGGGTCGAAGCAACCTGTCCGATCCACCTAAGCTTCCGACCCGGCCGATAGATCAGCGATATTTTGTGGGCAGCTTTTCTCTGGCTTATTCCGCCACATTGCCACGCTCTCCTAGGCATAGCTCGCCGTTGCGCCCCGATTCTTTTCACTTCGCGCCCGCGTGATTCGTTCCAGGTATCCGCTCCCGCGAAACGCCAGCATCGGATCTTCCGGCAAGCCGCACGATTTTCTCCATTCGCGCAGGGCGGGCCGGACATCCTCCCAGAATGCACCGCGCAGGACTTCCTCCGCGTCGACCAGCGAACATTCCTCTTGAAGCTTCGCGAGGCGCGCGTGATCGACGAGAGCCGCTCGCGCGTAGAGCTCCTGCGCGGTACATACCGTCTGAATCATGGCCTCGATCTTCCCCTTGAGGTTGTGACTTTGATCGACCATATACGCGATATCGGCCGTCGTTCCCGATTCCCATTCGAACATCCTGATTTCGTGGAAGATGCGGAAAATCTGGTAGGGGTCGATCGAGCCGAGCGTCAAATCGTCGTCGGCATAGCGCCGATCATTGAAGTGAAACCCGCCAATCATCTTATGATGCAGCAGCCAGGCCACAATCTGCTCGATGTTTTGGGCCTGGTAGTGGTGTCCTGTGTCCACCAGAACAAATGCTTGCGGTCCGGCTCCCTTTGCTAGGAGAAAAGCCATTCCCCAATCGGCAATGTCCGTGTGATAGAAGGCCGGCTCGAAGGGCTTGTATTCCAAAAGCAGCCGCTGACCCGGCTTCAAAGCGTCGTGGATTTTTCGTAGCCCTTCCTCAAAATACTCGATGCGTTTGCGCATGTTTTGCGTGCCAGGATAGTTGGAACCGTCCGCAAACCACGGTGCGATGTCTCGGCAACCCAAGGCGTCCGAGATTGCCACGCAATCCAGAATGTGCCGGATCGCCGTCGCCCGAATTCCGGATTCAGGATTCCCAATCGAGCCAAACTTGTACTCCTGATTCTGAAAGATGTTGGGATTGATGGATCCCGCGCGAACACCAAACTGCTTTTCCAGCTTTTGGATCTCGGCTACGTCTTGCAATCCTTTCGGCAAATCCCACTGAACATGCAGAGCAAGAGTCGGGCATGCTCCCGTGACGGCGTGAACCTGCGCCGCATCGCTAAATTTTTCTTCCAGGGTGGTGGCGGCCGCAGCTTGGATGAATTTTCCGAAGCGCGTGCCCGTATTGGCGAATCCCCAGGAAGGCAATTCAATTTTGAGATTGTCGAGCGCTTTCGCTACAACTTCGGCCGCTTTTTCGTTCATGGCAAACGCTCCATGGAACCGCCTATCTTGTGCATCTGGATCAGATGTTGGCTGGTTTCGCGATCCTCCGAGAAAACGAAAGAACTCGCGGACAGCCGCTCTGCCCATTTCGCGACCGATTTCGCTGAAACGCCTTTTGAGCAATCCCCATCGTGATCACTAGCCGCCAACTGGATAGCGAAATTCCCAATAGTGGTGCTTTCCGCAGAGCCTTGAATGACCTCGAGGCCCGTACGCCGAGCCGTCAGCGCGTTGAGCAGCCTGTTCCTGCTTCCTCCGCCGACGACAAACAGTCGCTTCAGCCTTTTCCCAGTGATCTTCCCGATGGACCGGACTACTTCGGAGTAGCGAGCCGCTAGACTGTGAAAAATCGTGTTCGCAAGCGCGGCACACGAGTCAGTGTCAAAACCTAGCCGTGCCTGTCCGAGACGCTCGAGTTGGGAGTTGATCTTGTCGATCGTTTGTCCGGGAACCATCAATTCAGCTTCATCGACCTCGATCAGCGCCCCGGGAGCCGGCAAAGCCGCGCAACGCGAAAGCAGATCCTCAAACGACCAGCGGATACCGCGCGCCTCCCATTCATCCATGCACTGGCGGAGCAGCCACATCCCGTTCACGTTTTTCAGAAAGCAGATTCTTCCGCCAACGCCGCCGAGATTCGTAAAGTTCAACGCGCGCGCCTCTTCGCTAACGCAAGGAGCATCGAGAACGGTCCCAACCAGGGACCATGTTCCGGAACTAATAAAGGCCCAGTCGTCGCCAGCCGCCGGAATTGCCGCGATTGCGGAAGCCGTGTCGTGGCAAGCCGGGGCGATGACTTTCGTTTCTCGAAGCGCCGGGTTTTCAGTGAACTCGGCAGATAACGCTCCAAGCACCGTGCCGCTAGGAACGATTTCAGGCGCTGCCGCAACATCCAGTCCGAGTTCTCGGAAAATCTCTTGGCACCATGAATGAGTACCTAACGCCACGAGCCCAGTGTGTGTTGCGTTGGTGTATTCGCTCACTCGTTTTCCGGATAAGCGATAGCTGATGAATTCTGGAAGATTTATCCAAGGCATGTGCGCATCGCAATCGGCCAGCTTGTCGGCATACAGTTGGTACAACGTATTAATGCGCAGGATTTGAATCCCCGTCAACGAGTAGAGCCTCGAACTGGGCAAAACAGCGTGCACTTCACTTTCCGCCTTTTCTGTTCTGGTGTCCCGGTAGCAAAAGGGAAGTGCGATGGCCTCGCCTCTGCGGCCCAGCCGCACGTAGTCCACGGCCCACCCGTCTACGGCGAGGGATGCAATTCCTTCAGGAGCGCGGGCCGCGCATGCGCGTAATCCCGCGACGACTCCTCCCAAGATCGCGTCCATATTCCACCGCAAGCCCTCGTCCGTCGAAACCGGTCCGTTCGAGAAGCGGTGAATGAACTCGATTTCTGGTTCGTTTCCATCCCAGCGCAGCAGTGAAACACGGCAGCTCTGTGCTCCCAAATCAATGGCTACCAATGCCTTCCGCTTTGCCGCCGAATCCATGGATCGTCTCGTTCCCTCGGCTGACTGGAATTAAATTCGAAAAAAAGCCGTCTATCGCAGAAAGGCTTCCGTCAATCCACCGTCCACGGGAATCAAATGGCCAGTCGTGCAACGAGCCTGCGGTCCCGCGAGAAACAAGATGGCGGCAGCGCAATCTTGAGGGTCGATCGGTTGGTGAGTCAGAGTACGCTTTGCATAGAAATCCGCGAGCAAGGAACGCAACTGCTCGTCCGAAGCCGCCTCATCGAACGGAATCGAATATTTTTTGAGCGACGCGATCACCCGATCGCGAGGAAACATCGTCGAACCTTTGACGACCGTCGCCGGGCTGATCCCGTTCACCCGGACTTTCGGCGCCAACGAAATCGCGAATTCGCGCACCAAATGGCTTACTGCCGCTTTGCTTACGTCGTACGCCTCGCTTCCGTGTTTCGGAACGACCGCGTTTGCAGAGCTGACCAAAACAACGCTCGCGCTCAGATCTTGCTCTCGCAGTATTTTCGATGCCTCTTCGATCAGACGATGATTGGCCGTCACGTTGACGTCTAGTGTCAGCCCCCACTGCGCATCATTGATTTGTCCATCCGGCGAAGAGGGAAAGACGGCCGCCGTATTCACAATAATGTCCACGCCGCCATATGCCGCAATCGTTTCGCGAAGCGCGCGCCGGATGGATTCCCGTTCACGAATGTCTATTTCCACCGCCAACGCGCTTTCCTTGCCGCCAATTTTCTGCGCCTCCGCGGCCACGCCCTTCGCAGCTTCCAAATCCCTATCTGCCACGACGACATGTGCGCCGCGAAGCGCGGCGAGCAAAACTGTCTCTCGCCCAACCCCATTCCCGCCGCCGACAACCAAACAGACTTGCCGGCTCAATTCCTTTTCCGGAGGTTGCCGCCTAATCTTTGCTTCTTCCAGTTGCCAATACTCAATCCGAAATGCTTCGGACGGCGGCAGCGCCACATAGTTGGAGTGCACGCTGAACGCCTCCGTCTTCGCGGCCGGGCCAGCCTGCGGCAACACAGCCGGCACCGCTCCAGAACTCAGTACCGTGGCTCCTTCCATCACGTGAATAGCATTCGTATAAAATTCACCCGTAATCCGCGCTTCCGTTTTGTTTTTCCCGAAACTGAACATGCCAACGCCTGGCACAAGCACCACCGTCGGATTCGCATCGCGCATTTTCGGAGAATCGGGCAACGCAAAAGACGCATAGTAGCCCGCATATTCCTCGCGATACTTTGCAAGCGCGCCGTCCATCGCCTCGCGCAAACCCGCCAAGTCCGGCCGAGGTTTCCAATCGACGAACAGCGGCCGAATCTTCGTCCGGATGAAATGGTCGGGACAGCTTGTCCCGAGGTGCGCCAGTTTCCGAGCCTCCGCCGAGTTCACAAATCGCAAGACCTCGGGAAGGCAATTGAAATGGCCAATCAGCCGATTCTTGGCTGAAACGCGTCCGCGAATAAATGGAAAAATTTCTTGAGCAAGCAGTGCATGATTATCAAGAGCGGGGAGACAGCTGCCGCCAAACAATTTCTCTCCCCGCCGTTCCAAATGCTCCGATACAAATTGCCCGAGCTGATCGATGATCGTGATCGTGTTCAAATAGCACTCGCGCTGGGTCTCTCCCCAAGTAAAAAGTCCGTGGCCACCTAGAACCACGGCATCGCAGTCCGGCGCTCCATTCACCGCTTCGCGCAGCATCATGCCCAGTTCAAAACCAGGTCGCTGCCACGGCAACCACACCAGCTTGTGGCCGTACACGCGGTTAAACTCTTCCATTTTCTCGCGCCCGTTCGCCGCTGCAGCCAGCGCGATCCCCCAATCGGGATGCAGATGGTCAACATGCTTATACGGAAGAAACGCGTGTAGCGGTGTATCAATCGACGCCGCCACCGCATTGCTACCGAAAACACAAAGCGGATAAAAACCCACCATCTCATCTTCGAAATCGACTCCGCGATACCGTCCCGCTAGCGCGTGCAGCTTCTCCAAATAAAGCGTGGCAAATCCATTTCGCTGGATGCTCCCAATGTCGCCCCCGCTTCCCTTAATCCACAGCACCTCCTTTGGCGACCCATCCAGCGGATCGGCGTCCATAATCTTCGAGCTGGTATTTCCCCCGCCAAAATTCGTGATGCGCAGGTCGGAACCCAGCAGGTTAGACCGGTAGCGCAATAGTTCCGCCTCATCCAGCGCGCTCGCGACGCGTTCATCCCACCGGTCTTCCAAATAGCGCAACTTTTCTTGGATCTTCATCAGGATTCCCTGGCTATAGCAGAAAAGTCCGCAAGCTGTATGTCTGCGGAAACGCCACCACGAAACCTCGAAACCATACTGCAACCCTACCATCCCGGCAAGTGCCCAGTCATTCCCATACATCTACCGCTTTTGTGTTGACCGTTCGCCCCATCCTATCTAAAGTCACTCCCCGTGCCCGGCCGCTTGTTTTTCGGCAGCCCTGGAACGCCCGTCTGTTAGCGCATCGATCCAGTTCTGGAAAGGATTCCGCTTGGGACCAAATCCGCTGCTCGGCGTTTTCTTTCATTGGTTAGGCGGACTCGCTTCCGGTAGCTTTTACGTCCCTTTCCGCCGGGTAAAAGTCTGGGCCTGGGAAACTTACTGGCTCGTCGGCGGATTTTTCAGTTGGATCATAGCGCCCTGGATTCTGGCCTCATTAATGACCAGCGATCTCCTTCGCGTCCTTCACGAAGCTCCGCGTAGCAGCCTCTTTTGGGTCTACACCTTCGGCGTTCTTTGGGGCCTTGGCGGGCTCACGTTCGGTCTGACCATGCGCTATCTCGGCATGTCGCTCGGCATGGCTGTCGCGCTCGGCTACACCGCCGCTTTCGGCACGCTCATGCCTCCCATTTTCCGCGGCCAGTTCGCATCGGAAGTTCTCGGTACCATCTCAGGCCGCACCATCCTCGTGGGAGTCGGCGTCTGTCTCCTCGGAATTGTCTTCGCCGGAATGGCCGGCATGTCCAAAGAGAACGAACTTTCCGAGGAGCAAAAGCGCGCCTCCATCAAGGAATTTAATCTCAAAAAAGGCTTGGTGGTTGCAACATTTTCCGGGGTCATGAGCGCCTGCTTCGCCTATGGCTTGGCCGCGGGCGATCCCATCAAAGCCCTCACCATTCGCCATGGCACGCCCGTCTTGTGGCAAGGCCTTCCCGTGCTGGTCGTGGTTTTGCTCGGCGGATTCACAACAAACTTCATCTGGTGCGCCATCCTGAATATCCGCAACCGCACCGGCTACCAATACTTCACTTCCAAAGTCCGCGGCCCAGTCCCCTCGCGCACTGACGAGCCGATCCTCGAAAACGTAATCGACGCTCCCGCCGAAGAAATGGCCGAGCTCGCAAAAGCGAATTCATTCAGCCCCTCCCGAGCGCCCATGCTCTCCAACTATTTCTTCTCCGCCCTGGCCGGAACGACCTGGTATTTCCAGTTTTTCTTTTACACGATGGGTGAAACCCAAATGGGCCGCTACAAATTCTCCAGTTGGACTCTCCACATGGCCAGCATCATCATCTTCAGCACACTTTGGGGCATCGCCCTGCACGAATGGAGAGGCACCGGCCGCCGCACCAAGTGGCTCGTCGCCCTAAGCCTTTTTGTCCTGGTGTCCTCGACAATTGTCGTCGGCTACGGAAACTATTTAGGCGTCGAACACCCGCCGGCAACCGCGTCCGCGAGCCGTTAGGGTCACGCAAACGAAGTTGGGAGGTCCACATGCCTCGAAGCGCATTCCGCTTGCGAATCAAAGCCGGCAAGGAAGATGAATACGATACCGCGCACAAAAACGTCTGGCCCGCTTTGCTCGCCAAACTCAAGGAAGTCGGCATCTCCGAGTATTCCATCTTCCGCCGCGAGCAAGATTTATTCCTCGTCATGCAAGTCGATGATTTCGAGGCCGCCTGGCGCGCACTCGATCAAGATCCCACCAATCTGAAGTGGCAGCAAGAGATGGCCAAGCTCTTCGACCCCGTTCCCGGCCTGAAACCCGGCGAAAAATTCGCCATGATGCAGGAAGTCTTCTATTTGGATTGACCGCGCCGGGCCTGCTGACTCAAGCTCATTTCCGCGCTATGCTTGCGGCATGATTCGGCCATATCCGCGCTTCGTTCCTTTTTGCGCCGCGTACATCGCGGCATTGTTCGCAGCGCAGTCTCTTACCTCCACGCTCTCCGCGCAACAGCCGGCGATCGCCCACGTCCGAATCGAAGTCACGGAAGCCGCGGGAGCGCGTGTCGCCCACGTCCCGATCCGGCTGGTTCCCTCGCCCGATCCCGCGCCCCCCAAAATGGAAACGGACGAACAAGGGCAGCTCTCGCTTGATTTGTCGCCAGGTGGCTACGCCTTGTTTGTGCAGTTCCCCGGTTTCAAATCTGTCGATACCTTCATCAACGTGGAGGATTCCAAGGATATTCAGATCATCCCTGTCCACCTTGAAATCGCGGCGATGGGTTCGCCAACGGTCTACCTAGATCCCGCCACTCCCAAAAATGATTTACGCATCTCGGCTCATCCGTATCACGACGACCTAATCTTGACGCCCGCCGAATTCAAAGCCCTGCCCCACACCACCGTCACCGTACACAACGAACATACCAAGGCCGACGAAACCTACTCCGGAGTGCGCGTGTCCGACCTGCTCGCAAAAATGGACGCGCCACTGGGTACTAAACTCCGCGGCCCCGCCCTCAGCGCTTATCTGGTGGCAACTGGTGCCGACGGCTACGTAGCCGTAATTGCGCTCGCGGAAGCCGACCCTAGCTTCCATCCCGGAGAAGTCATCATTGCAGATAGCGTGAATGGACAGCCGCTCGACGCGCATTCCGGCCCGTTCAAGCTGGTGGTTTCGGAAGATAAGCGCCCAGCTCGTTGGGTGCGAAATCTAGTCAGCATCGAATTAAAATCCGCGAAGTAATCCGCGACGAAAATTCTGCCTTCGCCGTCACGAACAATCCGTGAAAACAGCGAGCGCTTCACGATGAAGCCGTCTAGCCCAACCTTAGCCGCGATTGCGGGCGAGGACCGCGCAGCGTATATTGGCGTCCGACCGAAACGGTAAAGTGAGGAATCTCGCGAGCGATTGGGAGGGACCATGACGAAGATTTGTGCACTATTGGCAGGACTTTTTATGCTGGCGGCGATGCCGCTGCCGGCGCAGGCTCCGGGACTTGCGGGGATTTATGCGCAGATTCGCGCGGAAGAAACGAACAATTCAAAAATTATGTGGATCATCCACGAAATCGCCGACGTGCACGGCCCACGCGTAACGGGCACGCCGAATCTCAAGGGTGCGGACGATTGGGCGGTCCAAACGATGAACTCCTGGGGATTGTCGAATGTCCATTTGGAGCCGTGGACGTTTCAGCCCCCGAGCGCCGCAGCACCGGTTCCAGGCTGGGAAAATATGGAGCTTTCCGCCGATGCCGTTACGCCCTTTCACGGACCTCTTATGGTTGAGCCGCTCGCTTGGACGCCGAGCACAAGCGGAGTTGTCACCGCGCAAGTGGTGAGGATCGATCCACCAGGACTCGCGCTGCCAAGAGGCGGCGGATTCAACTTTTTCGGCGGCGCTCCTCCCCCACCGGAGCCGAAATGGGCCGCGCCACCAATGCCCCTAGCTCCGAAACCTGCTGAACCGAAACAGCCAACACAAGCCGAACTCGACGCCTATCTGAATTCGATGAAAGACAAAGTCCGCGGCGCGATCGTCTTCGTAGGGAAGCATGTGGAAGTCCCCGAGGACATGAATCCCGCGCCCATGCGCCGTCCCGAGGACGAATGGAAGTCGCGTTTCGATGCGAAGAATCCGCGCCCGTTCCGGTTTCCCGAACCACAGAAACTTCCGGAAGGGCAATTGACCCGCCAGCAAGTCTCGCGGCAAGTCGATCAGTTCCTGGTGGACAACGGCGCACTCGTTCGCGTGAACGACGCCGGCCGCGCGCACGGCGTCATCGTCGCCCAGCAAAACGGCACTTACGACTGGACTCGCGCCGTGCCGACGCTCGTGATGCGCAACGACGACTACGGCCGCATTTCCCGGATCATGGACGACGGCATGCCGGTCACCCTGCGCATCAACATCCAGAACAAGGAATATCCGGAGGGTACAACCGCGTACAACGCCATCGGCGAAATTCCGGGCGCGGACAAAAAAGACGAAATCGTCATGCTCGGCGGCCACTACGATTCCTGGCATGACGCGACCGGTGCAACCGACAACGGCATCGGCTCCTCGATGATGCTCGAAGCCGTCCGCATTCTGACGGCGCTCCACTTGAAACCGCGCCGCACGATTCGCATCGCACTCTGGAGCGGCGAAGAAGAAGGTCTGCTCGGTTCGCTGGCCTACGTGAAGCAGCACTTTGGCAGTTTTGAAGACCAGAAGCCCGAATACGCGAAATTGGATGCGTACTTCAACATCGATTCCGGCACCGGCAAGCCCCGCGGCGCCGGCATATTCGGTCCCGAAGGCGCCGCGGCTATGGTCCGCGATGCCATGATGCCCTTCGCGGATTGGGGATTCATGGGAGTCCTAAAGAGCGACAGTCGCAGGACTGGCGGGACGGACAGCACTTCGTTTAACAATGCCGGATTGCCGGGAATTGGGTTAGCCCAGGATCCTTTCGATTACGGTTCCTTCACGCACCACACCAATCTCGACACCTACGAGCGTATTTATGAGGAAGATGTTCGAGAAGGCGCGGTCGAAATTGCTTCGGCGGTGTACGCCTTTGCGATGGCCGACGACATGGTGCCGCGATTCAAGGATTCGGAAATGCCAAAGCCCGTTCCAGAACCTGGCCCCGGCTCCGAAGCGACGCCCGTGCGCCACGTTCCTGCAAACTAGAACGAAAAATCACCCGGCAGAACAAAGCGCGCGACCCCGGATGAGAGTGCTGCGCGCTTTCCCATTCGTGGCTTGGGAGAGAGCAACGCCGTCAGCGGGCCGCACTTTGGCCGTTCTGCTATTCCGCGACGGTGAAACTCGACCGGAACGTCGTGTTGGAATCGCTCCCGACCCACACGTCGAACGTCGAGGGTTCTTCAACCCACGCTCTCTTCGCGGTGCTCCAGTACGTCAGCTCCTCCTTACCGATAGAAAAATGGAGAGTCTTCTTTTCCTGCGGCGCGAGCGTGATCCGCTGGAAACCTTTAAGCTCTCGAACGGGTCGCGACGTGCTTCCCCACCTTTGATGGATGTAGAGTTGAGCAACTTCATCAGCGGTCGAAGAGCCGGTATTTTGAACGTCGACGTCGATGTCCAGAGTCTCGCCGGGCTTGAGCGTCGTTTTGCTGAGCCGCATGTCGTTGAAACTGAACGTTGAGTAGCTGAGGCCATAGCCGAAAGGATAAAGTGGCGTGCTTTCTTCATCCCAATAACGCTTGCCCTCATTTTCCGGAGCTTGCGTGGTGTTGTGCGCGTAGTAGATCGGCACCTGACCGACGTCACGCGGCCAAGTGAAAGGAAGTTTGCCGCCGGGAACGGCGTCGCCGAAGAGAAGATTGGCGACCGCGTTGCCGCCCTGGGTGCCCGGATACCAGGCCTCGAGAATTGCGGGGACGTGCTCAGAGGCCCACTGGATATTGAGCGGGCGGCCGTTGAGAAGGACCAGGACGACGGGCTTGCCTGTGCCGACGACCGATTCGAGAAGTTGCTCTTGCTCGCCCGGAAGCTCGAGCGATTCGCGCGAGGCGGCCTCGCCGCTCATATTCTGTGCTTCCCCGAGAACGAGAATGGCGAGGTCCGAGGAACTTGCGAGATGGATGGCCTTGGACATTTCGTCCTTCGCTTCGTCGGGAGTCCAAACGGGTTGCGTCTTCAGATGAAAAATGTTGTCGAAGAAAGACGGGAATTTGCGCGCGATCTGCACGCCTTGCGCGTAATCGATCTCGGCTTGCGAACCGAGTTTATTCCGCAGGCCTACTAGAAGGGTGACGGTTTCCGGAAGATCCTCTTGAAACGTCCACGAGCCGATCGTATCTATTTGCGAATCCGCAAGCGGGCCGATCAGGGCGATTTTCCTGGTGCCGGTTTTGCTCAAAGGAAGCAGCTTGCCTTCGTTGCGAAGCAGAACCGCGGTGCGCTCGGCGGTTTCGCGGGAGATGGTGCGGTGTTCTGGCGTGGCGAGCACCTGCTTCGAGCGCTCCACATCCACGAAAGGATGCTCGAAGAGGCCGAGACGAATTTTCATTTCGAGAATGGGGCGCACGGCGTCGTCGATTTGCTCTGGGGTGATTTCCTTTTGTTGCAGAGCGGCCGGAAGGCCCTTGGAGAACGCCGTAAAGCCAATGGCCATTTCCATGTTGACGCCGGCGGTGAAAGCGTCGAGCGCGGCTTGGTTCACATCCTTGGCGTAGCCGTGGCGTTCGAGGCTCTTGACGGAGTTCGCGTCGCTGACCACGAAACCTTTGAATTTCCATTGCTCGCGAAGCACTTCGTGGAGTAGCCAGCGATTCCCGGTGGCGGGGACGTCGTTCAAATCCAAGTAAGCGCTCATGGCGGAGCCGATGCCTGCCTTAACGGCAGCGTGAAATGGTTTTAGGTAGACGTTGTAGAGCAAAGTCTCTGGGAATATAGGCTTCGTCGTAATCGCGTCCGCCGATCGCCGCTCCGTAACCGGCAAAATGTTTCATGCAGGCGAGCAGATGATCGGGCGCCCCGATGTAATCACCTTGGAAGCCTCTCACCTGCGCCGCGGCCATGGCCGACCCAAGATACGGATCTTCACCGGCGCCTTCCACGATGCGGCCCCAGCGCGGGTCGCGTGCGATATCCAGCATCGGCGCGAACGCCCAATCGATGCCCACGGAGCGAGCCTCCATGGCCGCGACAGACTGCGCCCGAATGACGGCAGCCGGATCCCACGAAGCGGCCATAGCGATGGGCACCGGGAAAATGGTGCGGAAACCGTGGATAACGTCGAAGCCGAAAATAAGCGGAATGTGCAGGCGCGTGTGGTCCACGGCGAGATGCTGGAGCCGGTTGATTTCGACTGGATCGGTCACAAAGAGCAGCGAGCCGACCTGTCCATTCGTCACCGCGTCATCGATCGCCTTCTCCGGGCGGAAATCGAAGAGCTGGCTGAGCTGCCCCATTTTCTCGTCTAGCGTCATCTGCTTAAGCAGCGAATCGACGCGCTGCTGAACGGCAGCGTCATCCGGAGGCGCGTTGGAAGGCGATTGAGAGAACACGGCGGGCACGCCGGAGAGCGCAAGGGCCCCCAGTAAAATCATGGCCCCAAAAGTTCTGCTGCGGATTCCAGTTGCAATCGCTCTCAATCGCCACCTCCTGGACAAACGCGTTATGCTAGGACGAAATTGCCCCCGGCGACGGTAGTCAGATCTTTAGCCATTAAATCGATGTACCGGCGTTGTGGCTAGGCGCAAGAGAATTTGCTATCTTGCCTAAAGGTGAGGTACAGGGCTGTATCCTGATTCCAGGGAGCGGCACCGGAGGCCACCATGAGTGTTTTTTCCAGCTCGGGCAATGAGAAAGTCACCGTGCCCGATTTGCTGCAGCGGAAATCTTCCGGTGCGGCTTCCATTTCCAACTCGCGGAAGATTACGTGTTTGACGGCCTACGACTATCCGACGGCTCGTCTGCTGGACGAAGCGGGTGTCGACGTTTTGCTCGTAGGCGATTCGCTCGGAATGGTGGTGCTGGGCTACGAGAGCACGCTGCCGGTATCAATCGAGGAGATGCTGCACCACACGCGGGCGGTGCGGCGCGGGACCCGGCGGGCGCTGGTGGTGGCGGACATGCCTTACGGCAGCTACCACAGCGACATCGCCGAGTCGGTGCGGAATGCGATGCGCTTCGTGAAAGAATCTGGAGCGGAAGCGGTGAAAGTGGAAGGCGGCGAGCGGCGCCTGGAATTGATCGTACGGCTGACGGAAGCGGAAATTCCGGTGATGGGCCACGTAGGATTAACGCCGCAATCCGTGAACGCAATGGGGGGGTTTCGCGTGCAAGGCAAGACCGTCGATGCGGCGGAGCAACTGCGACGAGACGCGCGAGCGGTCGAAGCGGCGGGTGCATTCGCGGTGGTGCTGGAAGCGGTCCCGAGAGAGCTGGCGGCGCAGATTACGCGAGAGCTGCGGATTCCGACGATTGGAATTGGCGCGGGGCCGGATTGCGACGGACAAATCCTGGTGATCCATGATTTGCTGGGATTGACGTTCGGCCAGACGCCGAAGTTCGCGAGGCAATATGCGAACGTTGGCAAAATGATCGCGAAAGCGGCGCGCGAATATTGCGAGGATGTGCGCGGCGGGACGTTTCCTTCCGATGCCGAGTCTTATCACGCGGCGCAGATGGGAAAAGAGGAGAAGGAAGCGCCGGTCAATAGTGATGGCGATTGGTAGAAAGCGAAAAGCAGATTCCTCGCTTCGCTCGGAATGACAATTCATATACAGGTTTTGCAGGCGGAGGAGAAGATGACCCCGGAAGAAATGCGCGCGCTTTATGATTACAACGCGTGGGCGGATCACCGCTCGCTCGATGCCGCGGCGAAATTGACGAACGAACAGTTCACGAAGCCGATGGGCTCGAGCTTTGGATCGGTGCGCGACACACTGGCTCACATCTGCGGCGCGGAGTGGATTTGGCTGGAGCGGTTTCAAGGGCGCTCGCCTGCATCGCTTCCGGACGTGTTGGAGTGCGCGGACGTGAAAGCCTTCGCGCAAAATGGGCAGAACAAGAAGGCACGGCTGCTGGCGTTCGTCGGAAAGCTTACGCAAACAGATTTGAACCGCATGATGGAGTACAAAACCCTGAAGTTTGGCGTGTACAAAAACCCATTGTGGCAATCGATGCAGCACGTCGTGAATCATGGGACTTACCATCGAGGGCAGGTAACGACGCTGCTGCGCCAACTTGGAGCGCAACCGATTTTGACGGACTTGATGCACTATTACCGAGAGCACGCGGCGGCGGCGAGAGCGTGATCTGCGACTTGCGGTTCGGAGAATCTGTGAGAAGCTAACTTCCTCCGTGGAAATAATCAGCACGATAGCCTGGATGAAAGAGTACGCGCGCGGCGCGCGGGCGGAGGGCCGCGTGATCGGTCTGGTTCCTACGATGGGAGCGCTGCATGAAGGGCACACGGCACTGGTGGCGCGGGCGCGGCGGGAATGTTCGCGTGTGATCGCGTCGGTGTTCGTGAATCCGAAACAGTTTGGCCCCAAGGAAGATTACAAGAAATATCCTCGCGATCTGGAGAAGGATGCGGAGAAGCTGGCGGCGGTGGGCGTGGATGCATTGTTTGCGCCGGAAGCTGCCGATGTGTATCCCGATGGATTTCGGACGTACGTGAATGTCGAAGGCATCAGCGAACGCCTCGAAGGACGTTCGCGGCCGGGACACTTTCGAGGCGTGGCGACCGTGGTGCTGAAACTGTTTGAGATCGTGCAGCCGCACTTTGCTTATTTTGGAAGAAAAGATGCGCAGCAGGTGCGCATCATCAGCGAGATGGCTCGCGACCTGAATCTCGACGCGGAAATCGTGGTTTGCCCCATAGTTCGAGAAGCGGATGGTCTGGCGCTTTCCTCGCGCAACGCATACTTGAGCGCAGAGGAACGAAAAGCTGCGACCGCTTTGCATCGAGCCCTCGTGGCTGCAAGAAACGAATTGGCATCGGGCGTTCGCGATGCGATGCGACTGCAAGAGGTGATGCTGCAAATTATCGATGCGGAGCCGCTTGCTTCCGTGGATTACGCGGAGATTGTGAGCGCGGACACTTTTGAGCCTGTCGTGCGCGTAGCGCGGCCTTGTTACGCGGTGATGGCGGTTTTTATTGGCAAAACCAGGTTAATCGACAACCTATTGATCGAGCCATTCTCCGCAAGATCGGAAGACCTTATCTTTCATCTCTAATTTTGCAATCATCGAAGATTATTTTTTGGAGACCTCGGCGAAAACCTCGGCTGGATGACCCTTGGCTTTGACGTTGTCCCAGATGTGTTCGAGTTTGCCGTCCGCACCAATCAGAAATGTGCTGCGGATGATTCCGAGGAACGAACGGCCGAGAAACTTCTTCATGCGGCGCGAACCGTACGCTTCGATGGTTTTCAGGTCCGGATCGCTTAGGAGATCAAAGTTGAGTTTTTGTTTCGTTTTGAAAGCGGCTTGCGCTTTGACGGAGTCGCCGCTGCATTCCCAGGATGGCCACGCCCAGCTTGTCGAATTGCTTTTTTGCGTCGCGAAACTCGGACGCTTCGGTCGTTCAACCGGGAGTATCGGCTTTCGGATAGAAGAAAAGCACTACTCGTTTGCCGAGAAAATCGGCAAGCGAGACATCATTGCCAGCGTCATTTTTCAAGCGAAATGCGGGGGCTTTGTCGCCAACCTTGAGCATATGATCACCAACTCCTAGAGATGCCGGTCTAAAGACCGGCCCCTACAAAACCCAGAAGCGCAGCCGAGTGCGGTCATGAGAGCAGCTTGCGCAAAATGTCGTTGACGGCTTGTGGATTGGCTTGGCCGCGCGTGGCGCGCATGACCTGGCCGACGAAAAACTTGAAGACGCCTTCATTGCCAGATTTGAATTTGGCGACGTTATCGGGATTTTTTTCGATGACTTCGCGGGCGGCCTGCTCGAGGGCGCTTGTATCGTTCATTTGCGCGAGACCTTCGGCGGCGACAATCTCAGAAGCGCTGCGGCCGCTTTCAAACATGGTGGCAAAAACTTTTTTGCCGATGGCCACCGTGATCTGCCCAGACTCGACGAGTTTCAAGAGTTCGGCGAGGTTGGCGGGAGAAACCGGGCTGGCCTCAATTTCCTTCCCGGAATCGTTCAGACGGCGCAGAAGCTCGGTTTGGATCCAGTTCGCGGCGCTCTTGGCCGGTGCACCGGATGTCACAGCGGCCTCGAAATAACCGGCTAATGATTGCGTGCCGGTAAGAACGCCCGCGTCGTAAGCCGTTAAGCCGTAGGCAGCGATGAAGCGGGCGCGCTTGGCTTCGGGTAGTTCAGGCAGAGAGCGATGAACTTCTTCGCGCCAGGCATCGCTGACGTGAACCGGCAGCAGATCGGGCTCGGGGAAATAGCGGTAGTCGTGGGCTTTTTCCTTGGAGCGCATGCTCACGGTGCAGGATTCGGACTGGTTCCAGAGGCGCGTTTCCTGGGAAATGCGGCCGCCGGATTCGAGCACGCCGATGTGGCGTTCGATTTCGTATTCGAGAGCTTTTTGAAGATAGCGGAACGAATTGAGATTCTTTACTTCGACCTTGGTGCCAAATTCTTTTGCACCGCGCAAGCGGACGCTTACATTGGCGTCGCAACGGAGCGAGCCTTCTTCCATGTTGCAATCGCTGACGCCGGTGTAGAGCATGATCTGGCGAAGCGTGGTGAGGTAGGCGTAGGCCTCTTCGGGCGCGCGCATGTCGGGCTCGGAAACAATTTCGCTGAGGGGCGTGCCGCAGCGATTGTAGTCGATGTAGGCCTTGGTAGCGGATTGGGAAAAGCCTTCGTGCAAATTCTTGGCGGCGTCTTCTTCGAGATGAAGGCGCGTGATGCCGATGCGTTTTTTTGCGCCGTCGTGGTCGATCTCGATCCAGCCGTTGGTGGCTAGCGGCAGCTCGTATTGCGAGATTTGGTAGCCCTTGGGCAGATCGGGATAGAAATAGTTTTTGCGGGCAAATCGCGAATGCTCATGCACGGTGCAATTCAGGGCTAGCGAGGCACGCATGGCGAGCTCGACGGCGCGTTTGTTTAGAACCGGCAGCGTGCCGGGCAGGCCGAGGCAGACCGGGCAGACATTCGTATTCGGCGGATCGCCAAAGCGATTTGCGCAGCCGCAGAAAATTTTGGAGTTCGTCAGAAGCTGGACGTGGACTTCCAGGCCGATAACGGTCTCGTATTTCGCGAGCACTTCGGAGGCGATGGCCGCCGACTCTGGAGCTGACTTCGGCATGACGGAGCGGGAATTATAGCATCACGGTGCTGCGCGATTGCACGTGTGCATCGGGGTCAAACCTCCTTTAGAATGTCGCCTGGTTTGCCTCGATTAAAGTGTCCCCTTTCTTGGGTTGAAACCGTGAAAAATCCTAGCGAGGAGGTAACGAGATAGTTTTTTCACGGCGTCAACCGGCATGCGGGGCTACCGATTCATAGCCCCACAGAGTGTCCGGCGTACTGTGTGTTCCAGGGGTGTGGGATTATTCGTGGTGTCCATCCCGGTCATGGTCGTCTGACTTGTGAGGCAGGCGAACGACGCCGTGGATGGCTTGGCCTCCGAAGTGCATGGTAGCGGCAGGGCCGGTCAAGACCAGGGTCACGTTAGAAAGCGGGACCTGCGTGCCGCCGTTGAGGCAGACCTGCAGTGTGGATAGCCCCCCTTTCACCTCGAAGGGCGCGGTGGTTCCGTTCCCGGTGATGCTTACCAATCCGGTGACCACAAAACCAGGGTTAGTGGTGGCCGGACTGTTGCCAGGGCAGAGGCTCGTGTCCGAGCTGACCATGGCGTCCGTCATTGTGAAATGGTGAGTGTGAGGGCTGCGCGAAGCGGGATTGTCAATGTTCGGGGGGTTAGGCGGGGTACCGGGGTTCGCCGCAATCCACGAATCGGGATGTTCCATGGTCATAATGGCAGAGAAATCGGCTTTGCCGGAATCTCCTTTCAATTTCAGCGACCAGGTGCCATGCATCTCCCATGGTCCACCTATGCCTGTTGCGGGGGTATAGTCGTTGATGAACCCGCTGAAGTGGTCGGGCTGCGGAGCCTGGGCCAGAGCACCGAAAGGTAGCGCCAGAACGAGGACCGCGAAGATGCGCACTGCCCACCTGAAAATTTTGCTGCTCATGAAAGACCTCCAAATTTTGGATTTGCGTCTTGATCGCCCAAAGCTCCTCGGGGGCCCGAAACATCGGGCCAGTGTGGGGAACCTGCGGCCCGAGAATTGCGACTTGGCGATTTCACTTCTGAATCGTGTAGCGACAATCGGACGACTTGCAGGCGCCGTCAAACGGCAAGGTGCGGAATTCCCGCGATTTCTCTGCTTGCCGTCGAATGCTGTGGTTTGCCGTGGCAGTGGCGGGCCAGCGGGGTTAGAATTCGGCCCCCGGGCTAGCGATATAAGCGGATCTAACAGGAGAACGCGATGTCTGAAGCATCCTCTGGCACGCCGTCATCTGCCGGCCCACCAGAAGACCGGCTGGATTCCTGGAAAGAAATCGCGGCCTACCTGAATCGGGACGTGACGACGGTCCAGCGGTGGGAGAAGCGCGAGGGGATGCCCGTCCACCGACATGTGCATGACCGGATGGGCACGGTTTACGCTTCTCGGGCAGAGTTGGATACGTGGGCGCGCGGTCGGAATCCTCGTGAAGAGCCGGAAAGTGGGAACAATGGCCCTTCACCCAATGCCCCGGTACTTCCCCCGCGCGCGGCGGCAACGACCACTCCAAAGCGATGGAGGTTGCTCTTGGCGCTGGCAGCGGGGGGAGCCACACTGGCGATTGGTGCAACCCTGTGGTTCCAGAAGACGGAATACTTCTGGCGGAACCCGCTGGCTAACGCGCGATTTCAGACCGTCACGGACTTCGACGGAGTGGAAGAGGCGGCGGCGGTATCGCGCGACGGTCAGTTTGTGGCGTTTCTGTCAGACCGGGACGGGCCGATGGATGTCTGGGTTACACAGGTCGGTTCGGGGCAGTTCCACAACTTGACTCGCGGAAGCGCACCGGAACTGGTCAATCCATCAGTTCGCACTCTAGGGTTCACACCGGATGGAGCATTCGTCACGTTTTGGGTTCGCAGGCAAGTGGGGGCAAACGGAGGCGACATCAGCGTTTGGGCCGTGCCAACGCTGGGAGGAGAGCCCAAGCCGTATCTTGAGGGCGTGGCCGAATACGATTGGTCACGAGACGGGTCGCGGCTCGCGTACCACACGCCCGGACCGGGAGACCCACTATTCGTGTCAGAGGGCAACCGGCGGCCCGGGGACCGACCCATCTTCACAGCGCCACCTGGGCTCCACAGTCATTTTCCGTTGTGGGCGCCTGACGGGTCATTTATCTACTTCGTGCTTGGTACTCTGCCCGACAAATTGGACATCTGGCGCATTAGTTCTGGTGGCGGGAAAGCTGAGCGGATTACGCCGGGCTTCGGTCGCGTGAGTTATCCGGTCCTTCTAGATCGGCGGACATTGATATATCTGGCTAATGATCGCGACGGATCGGGGCCTTGGCTTTATAGCATGGATGTCGAGCGGCGCATCCCGCACCGGCTGACCTCGGGCCTTGGCCGATATACGTCTTTGGCGGCGACCGCTAACGGCCGCCGTCTGGTGGTCACAGACGCTAGTCCGAAGACGAGCCTTTGGCGCTTGCGGATCGGTAATTCGCCCGCGGAGTCGTCCGGGGCTACTCGAATCTCGCTGACGACCGGCACGGGGATCTCCCCACGACTGGGCCCAGATTATCTCTTGTATGTTTCTGCGACCGGCACGAGCGCGAGTATTTGGAAGCTCGCAAACGGAGCTGGCACCGAATTGTGGAGCGAGCAGGGAGCGAGCGTCGTTGGCGGCCCTGCTATCTCCCCCGACGGACAGTATGTAGCATTCTCGGTCCGGCAGGAGGGGAAGACGCTTCTGTACACGATGCAGGCCGATGGCACGAACGTGCGGATTGTGGCTGATTCGCTCGAGCTGGAGGGCGATCCGGCGTGGGCGCCCGACGGCCAATCGATTACCACCGCGGCGGGTGATGATGGCGTCCCGCATCTCTACCGCGTGCCGATTCACGGCGGATCCCCCGCGCGCTTCCTCCAAGAATACTCCGTCGATCCGGCCTGGGCACCGGATGGCCGCTTCGTGGTTTACTCGGGACCTGATATAGGGACTACATTTTCGGTGAAGGCGGCCACGGTCGAGGCGGCAGTGCATCCTCTGCCGGAACTCACGCTTACTCGGGGAGCGCGGCATCTGGCATTTCTGGCCGGAGGAAAAGCATTAGTGCACTTGCGGGGAGAGATTCAGCACAAGAACCTCTGGGTCCTTGATTTGGAGACGGGTGCCGAGCGGCAGTTAACCAATGTTACAGCCGACTTCGACATCCGCAACTTCGACATCTCGGCGGATGGGCGCGAGGTAGTGCTGGAAAGAGTGCAGGAGCGCTCGGACGTGGCGTTACTGGATCTTTCCCGTCCATAGATCGGTTGCAATCAAGCAGTGTGCTTCGATCAGCACTTGCGATGCTGGGGCAGAGTTTCGTTCATTCCGCGTCATTTATTAAAGTTTAAGTGGCCATTTGCGGCCGATGAAGGTAACGCAGAGGGTGAAGGCGCGGCCTTGGCCGCCAGAGAAGGCGCTGAAAGTGGGGCCGTCGATGTTGTTGACGACGGTATGGGGATCACGGGGGGTCGAGGACGCGGATGGCTTCAAAGTGGACGGGCCGATGGTAACCGCGGCAGGGGAGCTTCTCTTCCAGGGCGAGGTTGAGGCTGTGATAATTGGGGAAGCGGCCGGAGTTGTGAGGCCGACGAGGTGCTGATCGAGTACTAAGTACTTCTCTCCATAAATACGATAACGTATTATGTGGCGCTTGTCGCCCACTCGGTTATACTGTTGCCGGGAGGGCATCAATTTGCCACGGAAAAGTCCGTACAGGATCGTGCTCACCAAGCAGGAACGAGAAGAGCTGGAGCGACGCGCCAATAAATATACGTTGCCGTATTTTATGGTTGCTCGCGCCAAGATGATTCTCCTCGCCCAGCAGGGCCTCTCCAATGATCAGATCGCCGACCGGCTCAGCACCCGACGCGAAATCGTCAGCCGCTGGCGAAAACGGTTCTTCGAAAAACGACTGGCCGGGCTGGAAGACTTCGAACGCCCGGGCCGGCCCCGGGTTTTTCCCCCCAGAGCTGGTCGTGCAGGTTAAAGCGATCGCCTGCGAGTTTCCCAGCCGGGTGGGCGCGCCTCTTTCGCGCTGGAGTGTGGCTGAACTCGGTGCCCATGTTCGCGCCTGCGGATTGACGGCCTCCCTCAGTGACACTACCCTCTGGCGATGGCTCAACGAGGACGCCATCCGTCCTTGGCAGCACCGCTGCTGGATCTTTCTGCGAGACCCGGATTTCGAGGCCAAGGCCGGACGCATCCTGGATTTGTACCAACGTCTCTGGAAGGGCCGTAAACTCGGCCGGGACGAGTTCGTCCTGTCGGCCGACGAGAAGACCAGTGTGCAGGCGCGGCACCGAAAAGCAAAATCTTTGCCCCCACAACCCGGTCGGCCGATGAAAATCGAGCACGAATACGAGCGGCTGGGAGCCTGGGCCTATCTGGCTGCCCTGGATGTCCACCGGGCCAAACTCTTCGGTCGCTGCGAAGCCAAAACCGGAATCGCGCCCTTTGACCGCCTCGTCGATCAAGTCATGAAACAGCATCCGTATCGCCGGGCACGAAGGGTTTTCTGGATCGTGGACAACGGTTCTTCGCATCGAGGTCCCCGCGCAGTTCAAAGACTCCAGGACAAGTATCCCAACCTGGTGCTCGTTCAAGGACCCGTCCATGCCAGCTGGCTCAATCAAATCGAGATTTACTTCTCCATCCTGCAACGCAAGGCCCTGACGCCGAACGATTTCTCCTCCTTGCGGGAGTTAGCAGAACGCTTGCTCGCGTTCGAGAGGCATTACGAAAGTATCGCCAAACCTTTCGAGTGGCGCTTCGCCCGACAGGATCTCAATCGAATGCTGCACAAGCTCGACCTTCCTGCAGACAAAGCAGCTTAAGAAATACGTGACCGAACATATGAAACGACCTACTAAGGGATTTGTGATCATTGCGGTTTTGACGCCAGGGCTGGGCATTGCGCGAAGGGGCCTATTGGCCGTGGTCAATGACGCGGCGTGGGATGCGAACGCGGATGCAGGTGCCGTGCGAGGACCCGGATTCGATGGAGAGGTGACCTCCGACGAGGCGCATGCGCTCTTGCATGCTGATTAGGCCGATACCGGTGGCTAGCTTCGCGGAGGCGAGGCTAAATCCCGCGCCAGAATCGGAGATGGAGAGCTCGAGGTGATCTTCGTCAGCGGAAAGTTCGACAGCGGCGTCCGCGGAGCCGCTGTGCTGAACAACGTTTTGCAGGGCTTCCTGAGCAATCCGGAAGAGGCAGAGGGTGACATCCTTCGGGAGCTGCCGGGGAACCGCGTGATGGACAAACTGAATTCGCAGTTTGTGCTGATCGGAAACTTCTCTGCACAAGGCGTCGACGGAGGCTACCAGACCCAGGATGTCCAGCTTGGAGGGGTGGAGTTGCTGAGAGATGGCGTGCAGGCCGGAGGAAACTTTGGTGGCTACCTTGGCGATGTTATGGAGTTGATCGCGGGCATGCGAAGAAAGGCCAGGAACATCCTGCTCGAATTGGCCAAGGCCGACCTGGAGGAGGGCCATGCGTTGACTCAAATCGTCGTGTAACTCCGCGGCGACGCGTGTGCGCTCCTGTTCGTGGGCCTGTATCAGCCTGCGGCTGAATCTGGAGAAAGTTTCTTCGGTGAGTTTCCGCTCGCTGACATCGGCGACCAGGCTAACCATGCGCAGCAAACTACCTTGTGCGTCGAAGAAGGCGCGACCACTCTCCTCAAGCCAAACCAGAGTGCCGTCGGCGCGTAAGACGCGGTAGCTGGTTTGAAAAGTGGAGTTCTCGGGAGTAAGCGCGGCCACTGTGGCGGCCAGGCGCTCGCGGTCGTCCGGATGAACAGCGGCCAACCTTTGGTCATAGGTATCGTTTTCCGGCCCGTCTACGCAGCCAAGAATATCGGCACTCTCGACGGAGCGCACGATCGTATTGGTGGCGACGTCCCATTCGGATGCGTACATTTTTCCGGCCTGGGTGGCGAGACGCAAACGCTCTTCGCTCTCGCGGAGCGCTTCTTGGGCTTGCTTTCGGCGGGTGATGTCCGCAGTGACGGCCAGGACGCATGGCTCGCCCTCGATTTCGATCAGTTCGGCGGACGTCAAGCCGGTGCGCACGTTGCCATCTTTCGCGCGAAACTGGCACTCGACGTTACGAACTGTGCCTCCGGCGAGAAGGCGGTTTATCAGATCAGCGCGTTGGCCCGGATTGACGCAGATCGCGAGGTCAGCCGGCGATCGTCCGATCACTTCTTCACGGCGAAAGCCGGTGTAATTTTCATAATTCTCGTTGACCTCGATATAACGCTCGCCTCGGGCGCTGGTCAGTGTGAGCATGAGGGGGCTCTCGCGAAAAGCTTTGGAGAATTTCTCTTCGGATTTCTTGAGCGCTTCCAGCGCGTGTCTGCGTTGCGTGAGTTCACGGACCACGGCGACGATGTAGCCGCGGCCGAGGTGGACGTATTTAATATTCATTTCCACGGGGAAGGTCGAGCCGTCCTTGCGACGGTGGCGAGCCTCAATGATGACGAAGCCAGCTTCACGCAGCCTCTGGTCGACGTGGTTGCGGACAGAGTCGTTGAGGGTGGGATTGATATCGTAGGCAGTCATGGACAACATTTCCTGGCGAGTGTAGCCGAGGTCGAGACAGGCTTTGTCGTTGAAATCGAGGAATTGCAGGTTTCCTGGGTCGAGGATTTCGATGGCGTCGTTGGAACCGTCCATCAATTTTCGGAATAAGCGGGTGGAACCCTCAGCGAGCTTGCGAGCGGTGATGTCCACGCTGAGGCCGACCAATCCAGTGGGGACACCTTTTTCGACGATGACGTTGACAATTTCCTGAAGCCAGACGGTCCGGCCATCGACGGCGATCATGCGGTACTCGATCTCGTGATTGCGGTGCTCCTGGATGGCCCTTGCGGTGAAGCTCAGAGTGCGCTCGCGATCCTCGGGGTGGAGATGCTCGACCCAAAAAGACGGATCCTGCAGCCAATTTTCGACCGGATAGCCGAGGATGTGTTCGGCTTGCTTGTTTACGAAAGTGGTGCGGAACGTAGCCGGATCCGCGCGACGAAGGATGGCGCGAACCGTTTCGACGAGATCGCTGTTAAGTGAGTCCAGCTTGCGCGCATCGCTCCTCAAGCCGGCTTTGGCGAGCTGCTCTCCCAAAAGGGCGAGCACCGCGAGAAAGAGTCCAAAGGTGAGGATGACGAGGAGGCGAAAGGTTCGCAGGCTGGGAGTTTCATCCTGTCGAAATACTTCCCAGACGCCGATGACCGGAAGCGCCACCACGGCGAGCATTACGAGCAGAGAAATGTACTTGCCATCGTCTGAGGTGCGGAAAGTACCCGGGTCAGCTCGACGCAAGATGGCCCGAAGCATTTCAGCGAGATCGCTATTAAAGGTCTCCAGTTTTCTTACCGAGCTCCTCAGGTTGGCTTTGGTGAGTTGCTCTTTCAAGAGGGCAAGGACCGCCAGAAACAATCCGAAAGCGAGGACGACGAGAAGGCGAAAAGTGCGAATGCTGGGGAGTTCATCCTGTCGAAAAACTTCCCACAGGCCGATTAGGGGGACCGCCACGACTACGAGCATAGCCAGGAGTGATGTGTACTTGCTATCGTCGGGCATCGAGTTCCTCCAAACCGGCGCGCGCTTGAGCCGCTTGCCGGGCGTATAACGGCACCCAGAGAAACCAGCAGACAGCGGCGTTTTGGGCCAAAGAATACAGGCTTCCGTTGTAAAGCCTTCCGGCGTCGATGGCCAAGTTGGCCAGCGTGGAACTTAACGCGTACAAGGCGGAGGCTCCCAGCAAATGATAGTAGATGGACCGCCAAGGAGCTTGCGCACGAGGGATGACCATACAGAGAATCAGGACGAGGACGGCATTTTCGACCGCGTATAGCGCGGTGAAGCGCGGGTTATAGATCGCGGGGTTCGAGAACAAGAATTGGTAGGGAAACAGAAAATAGGCATAAAGAAAGACCCAGAAGACCAGGAGGAAAAGAAAGTTCAACGTCACGCGGTAAGCCTTGTGATCGGGCCGCTTCACATGCGGCAGCATCGCAATGGCGGCCATGAGGGGCACGAGGTGGAGAAACAAGGCGGGATCAGCGATGGAATTGTCTGGCACGTCGATATGGCGAATTGCACCATAGTAGATATAGAGCCATTGGTCGAGGGACCAGAGTCCATAACCGATGGCGATGAACACCCAGAACGAGCGACGTCCCTGCGTTTTCTCCACTGCGTTCAGAATGACAGAAGCGGTGGCGAGGAGAAGTAGAAGAAAATAGGCGGCGCTGCCGTAGCGGGCTAACTTGTCACCCAAGCCCAGGGCTAGTGAGAGGACGGCTTTGATGACGAGGAATGCGACGAGCACGGTGGACCACTGTGAATGCGGAGACCGCAGCCTGCGAGGCAGGGAGGGCGTAACCATCATTGCGTCTCTCCAAGGGGGCCTTGGGGACAAGGCCCAGGGAACTGTGTCGCTACGCAGATCCTGGAGGAAATAATCCCGGCAGTTCTGGCGGTTGATCTTAAGTTCAGAACTTTGGCTATACTCGCTCAACAGATTTTGTTACGGCGATTCGTCCATCTTCTTATCGAGCTCCGACATGTTCATCTCTCGGAGTTTCGTATCCACATCAGCTTTGGTGAGCGGCAACTTTAGCACTACGCATCGCGGCAGGTCTATCTTGCTTAGCCGAGGAAGTTGGAAATGGATAAATTTTTGTGAACACAGTTGACGGCGGATGCAGCACAAACACTGGGCTGGCGCCGGAAAAGTGGTTCGGGTTAGCGAGACTATTTTCGGCCGATGAAGCGGACGCGGAGGGTGAAAGCACGACCTTGGCCGCCGGAGAAGGCGCCGAAGCATCCTTGAGTGAGGGTGCTGGTGCAGGCGGGGGCGTTGATATTGTTGACGACGGTGTTGGGATCCTGGCGGTTGAGCACGTTGACGGCTTCGACGCGGACGCCCCACAGATAGCCTCGGAAGCCGAACTTTTTTTCGAGGCCGAGATTGAGGCTGGCGTAGTCGGGGAAGCGGCTGGAGTTAGGTAGGCCGACGAGTTGTTGATCGAGATTGACGACGCTGAAGGGGTAGCCGGTGCGGTACTCGAAGAAATAGCTGAGTGAGATACCCCAGATGTGCGTGGGCGCCCAGCCCCAGGTGACGAAGCGATTGGGAGCGTCCCAGGCGACGGGGCCGGGTTGCTGGGCGACGTAGAAAATGGAGCCGAGCACGGGATTGAGGACTTCATTGGAATGGGCGAGGGAGCGGGTGTAGGCGCCGTAGATTTCCATTTCTTCGGAGAAAACGTGACGGAGGGAGATGGTGGCGGAACGATAGCGGTCTTTGCGCGTGCTTTGCAGGAGAAATGTGCCGCCGGGTTGCGCGGGTTGCTGATCGACATAGACGAAACCGTGGGAGCCGTTGCGGGCTAGGAGTTGGAGGCCGAGGAGCGTGTTGTGGAGCAATTTTTGCTGCCAACCGGCGCTCGTTGTGTTGAAGCGAGGTTGCTGGAGGCCGTGGGCGGGAAGAACGAATTGGCTGACTGCGGGGCTTGGTGCGACGATTTGGCCGGCGGTGTTGTAGAAGGTGTCGATTTGCTGCTGATCGAGAGCCTGGCCGATGAGAGAGAGATTCAGCGGAGCGTTGTAAATTCCCCAGCCTAAGGAAATTTTTGAGGTGTCGTCGCCGAAGGGGAGAACATTGGCGGAAACGCGAGGACCAGCCATGGCGCTTTGCGTGAAGCGGTCCCAATCGGTGCGTAGGCCAGCCTGGAGGACAAAATATTTTGAGAAGGACCAGGTGTCTTGCGCGTAAGCGCCGACCTGGGTGTTCGAGACGTAGGGATTTGCGGGGCCGGAAAAAGTGGTTTGGCGGACGAGGCAGCCGGGCTGGAGAGCGGAAGTGCAGGCCGTGCCGTCAGTGGCAAGCGCATTGAGGGCCTGGATTTCGCCACGATTGGCGGAAAGAGAATAGGTGAGACCAGCGGCGTTGGCGCCAGCGGCGAGTTGATGAGTGCCATGCCAGTGGCGCGAGGCGGCGATCACTTGAGCGACGGCCTGGAGGCGGCGACCGCGTTGATGGAGGCGCTGGAAATAATTTCCGGAGGAGCCATCGACGAGGAGGATGAGGGGCTGCGTGCCTTGCGGGATGAAATCGAGCGTGCCGGTGTCGGCGGCGACGCCGAAATCGAAGAGCGTATCGTGGAGCCAGATTTGATCTTTGACGGAGGCGAAGTAGCGCTGCTCTTTGCCGGTGACCGTGGTGGATTGGGGATCGAGAGCGTCGAGGCCGACGTTGGTGTCGTAGGTTTGGTTGTAGAGGAAAGTGGCGTGGAGAATGTGCTTGGGAGTGAAATTGTATTGGAGGCGGAGGAGATTGTCGCCAGCCCAATCTTCGGCGGTGTTGGCGCCGGTGGGAAGCTGTTTGACGAAGGCGAAGGTGTGCTGGAGGCTGACGGAATCGGAGAACCAGAAGCGGCCGCGAATGATGGGGCCGGAGAAAGTGAAACGGGGGTACCAATTGCCAAGATGGACGCCTTCCTGGATGTTGATGCCGGGAGCGGGATTGGTGGTGCCGAAGCGCCATTTGTCGTCGCCGTCGGGAGTATCGAGGCTAAGGATGTTTGCGCCGGAATGCGCGTAGCCGGCGCCGAAGCCGCTGGTTTGGACGTCGGCGGCACGCGCGGCGTCGATGTTGAAGCGAGAAGTGAGCTGGCCGTTGACGGGATCGCCGATTTCGAAGCCGTCGAGGAGATATTGCGTTTCGCCGGAACGAGCGCCGGCGATGTGAAGATTGCCGGAATTGTCTTCGGTGATTTCGGGAAGGGCGACGAGGCTCTCGGAGAGAATGTGGGAGTTGGCGGTGGGGAGTTCGAGAATGTCGCGGGCGGTGAGCGTGTTGCGCTGAGCGGTGTCTTGCGGATCGATTTGATTTGCTGGAGCGGTCACCTGGACTTGCTGGTGAAGTTCTTCGGCGTGATTTAGAGTGAGATTCAGTTCGTTGGCGCCGGGTTGAAGAGAGATGGCCCGACCGGCGATTTCGAAGAAGCCTTCCTTGCGGACTTCCAATTTGTAATCGCCTGCGGGGAGATTACGAAGAGTGAAGCGGCCGGCGGTGTCGGTTTCGGTGCGGTAGATGTGGGCGGCGATGCCTTCAAGCTTTATCTGGGCGGCAGCAATGGGGACAGTGTTTTCGTCGACGAGGAGGCCGGAACACGCGGCTGAATCCGCGGCGCGAGTTTCGAGGGGCGCGAGGATAATTAGACAGACAAAGGCAGAAGATACGAGACGAGTGAACCCCATACCTCACCCGGTGGCTGTGGGCCTGGACTCATTAGACTACAGATTGATTTGGGCGGGATGTCTTTGTCATTGGGAATTGCCGTAGAAGCTGGCGCTGCGTGAGAGATTTACCGGGGCCATTACCGACCGCGCAGGAATGGTAGGCTCGTGGGGACTCGAACCCCAGACCTCTACCGTGTCAAGGTAGCGCTCTAACCAACTGAGCTACGAGCCTACGGAGGTGATAGTTTAACACGAGTGACGGAGTTCTTGAGCGGGACAGGGCGCACTCGAAGTCGGCGAGGAAAAGATAGATGGCGAAGGTGAGCATCGCTGCGGAGTTGAAGGAAAAGTGTCCGCGGGTGGCGTTGGCGTGCGTTGCGGCGGAGGTGGAGACGGGCGCGACGCCGGAGGGACTGGGCCGCGAGCTACAACTCTGCGAAGAGAGAATACGGAAGATGGCGGAGCCGAGAGCGGAGCTGGAGTCGGCGGCGATTTTGGCGACGCGGGCGGGGTACAAGGCGCTGGGGAAGGACCCGGCGCGATATCGGGGGTCGGCAGAGGCGTTGTTGCGCCGGCTGATCGCTGGGAAGGGAATGCCGCGGATCAACAATGTGGTGGACGTGATCAACTACGTGAGCGTGGAGAGCCGGTTGCCGGTAGGACTGTACGACTTGGCGCACGTGCAGGGCGACATTCTGTTTCGAGCGGGGCGGGCGGGGGAGACGTACAAAGGTATTGGGAAGTACGATTTGAATCTGGAAGGATTGCCGGTGTTTTGCGACGCGCTTGGGCCGCATGGGAGTCCGACAAGCGATTCGGAACGGACGATGGTGACGGAGGCGACGAAGCGGGTCATCGCGATCATTATTTCCTTCGGCGGCTCGGAAGTATTGCAGCGATGGGGACAGCAGACGACGGAACTACTGCAGCGACACGCCTCTGGAAAAAATATTGCTCTCGAATTCACGACCTAATTCATGGCGTGACTGGCTCGGGAAGCTGTTTCTCGCCTTCGGCTTGGACACGGTGATGCAGGAAGCCGCGGGCGGCTAGAAGCTCGGCGTTGAGAAGGGCGGCACCGGCGGCGCCGCGGACTAAATTGTGGGAAAGCAGCGTGAGCTTGATGTCAAGGAGCGGGCATTCGCGGACACGGCCAACTACGGCGGCCATGCCCTCGCCGGCGTGAACGTCGCGGCGGGGTTGCGGACGGTCGTCGTCTTCGAGGACATGGACGGGATGACGGACGGCGGAAGGCAGCGAGGCGAGTTCGGCGTCGACTTCGAAATTGCGTAGAGCTTCGCGGACTTCTTTCAGGCAGGCGATTTTTTTCAGGCTGACGGAAACGCACTCGAGGTGGCCTTCGAACACGGGAACGCGGTTGCAGTGAGCGCTTAGGCCAAGGCCAGCGTCCACGAAGCGCGCGCCGTCCCATTTGCCGAGGAGCTTCTGGGGCTCTGACTCCATTTTTTCTTCTTCCCCGCTGATGAAGGGAATGACGTTGGCGTGAATGTCCATGGAGGCGACGCCGGGATAGCCAGCGCCCGAAACGGCTTGCAGAGTTACCACGAAAACCTTTTCGAGGCCGAAAGCGTCGGCGAGCGGCTTGAGGACGAGAACGAGACCGGCAGTGGAACAATTCGGGTTGGTGACGATGAAGCCGGTGTCATAGCCGCGATTTTTTTGCTGCGTGCGGATGGCCTCGAGATGCGAAGCGTTGACTTCAGGAATGAGGAGGGGAACGTCTGGATCCATGCGGTGATTCTTGGAGTTGCTGACGACGGGATAGCCGGCACGGGCGAAATCTTCTTCGGCGCCTCCGGCGACGCTCGAATCGAGCGCGGAAAATACAAAGTCGCAATCGAGGCTGGGGTCAAGGCCCTTGACGACGAGGCTGCGCGCGGCTTCCGGGATAGGGCCATCGAGATGCCAGCGTACGGCTTCCGCGTAACTCTTGCCGGAAGAGCGTTCGGACGCGGCAACTTCCGTTAGCTCAAACCAGGGGTGATCTGCGAGAAGTTTAACCAATCGCTGGCCGACGAGACCTGTTGCGCCAAGAACCCCAGCGCGCCATCTCTTGGCATGTCTGCCAGGTAGAGGAAGCTCTGGTTGCTGCGCCATGCCACTCTTATCGCCGTTCTCCGACGAATGGGAACTCATGCCGCACCTCCGAAACGAGCACGGTCATTTGAAGTTTGAGGCAGGCCGATACGAGTTCCTCGAGCGTGCGGTTTAAATGTGTTGCGAATCCAGATAGTCATCTCCGTTTCGGCGGCCAGCGGGAGCACGTTCGGATGAAGGACCTTGGCGCCGCTGGCCGCCAAGGCGTGCGCCTCATCATAGCTTAAGTCGTTAAGGAGTTTGGCTTCCGAGGAGATATGCGGATTGTCGGTATATATTCCGTCAACATCGGTCCAGATGACGAGTTCTTCGGCGTTCACGACGTGGGCAATGATGGCTCCGGAAAAATCGGAACTGTTACGGCCGAGCGTGGTGATACGGCCGTCCGGAGTTGCGCCGATGAAGCCGGTGACGACGGGAACGAGGCCATCTTCGAGAAGCGGGAGGAGGATACCGCGACCGCGCTTTTTGGTTTCTTCGAGATGGGGCTTGGCGTCGCGGAAGGTGTCGCAAGTGAGGACGAAATCGGAAGAAGAAACGGGAACGGCGGAGACGCCGGATTTTTCGAGAGCTGCGGCGAAGAGGCGAGCGCTGAGTCGTTCTCCGAAGGAGGCGAGACGATCGGCCAGTTCCGCGGTCGCGGCGACGCGGCCCTTCTGGGGAACTTCGTGGAGCAGGTCGCGGCTGAGGAGTTGAAGCACGCGGCGGACGTGCTTCTCTTGCTCTTCGCCAAGCTGGAGATCGTGCAGCACATTGAAATGGAGGTGGATCACGCCTTCCGCTTCATTGCGCGCGTGCGAAAAATCACCTTCGGCAAGCGCGCGCGAAATGGAAAGAAGCCGATCGGTGACGCCTTTCATCGCGGAGACGACGACAACAACGTTGGAAGTCTGTGCGGCGGAGCGGACGAGGCCGGCAGCGTGCAGCATGCGTTCGGCGCCCTGCAATGAGCTGCCGCCGAATTTCAAGGCGATCACGTTTTGGTGCCGTACTTCAGAGCTTTCGGCTCCGGCTAACGCGAAGCCGTCCGCCAAACCTAAGCCGTCTTCTGCAGCTACTTCTTCCTGCACGTGTTCGGGACTCATGGGGTCCGCTCCTGGTTACCGCGGGAGCGTCTCTGGCGGGGGTAAAAAGAAGAAACCCACCGCCGGATTCGCTTCAGGCGGTGGGTTGGAAACTTTTTATAGCTTGCTAGCTGTTTCTCCACGCGCCGGAAGCGAAAATAGTCTTCTTCGCCTTAGTCGAGGTAGTCGACATAGACGTCGAGGTGGTAATTCGCTTGGTCGCGATGGAAATCATGCCGAAAAAAGAATAGCACAAGAAAAAGCAGGCGCAAAGCACGGATTTTGGAATGGTGGGAAACACGTAGAGGCACGATTTCGAAGTAGGCAAGTGACCCGGGTGCGTGAGACCTCTGCTCGAAACCGCCTTTGCCCAAGAATCTTCTAACAATATTAATATCAATAGCTTACGGGCAACGACTTTCTTGAAACCCGCGTGTTAGATGAACAAGGGTCGGTGGGCGCGTGGTGCGCCTCCGGGGTATTCCAGCAGGAAAGGAAAGAAGCCATGAATACAAGGAAGTGGTTCAGTGGACTAGTTGCGCTCGCGCTGATTGCCTTCACCGCGGGATGTGGGGCGGGAAACACAAACATGCAAACCGTGCAGCCGCAGTCGGGGACGATATTTGTGTCCGGCAGCGATGCGCCTCTGCCGAGTGTGGTCTCGTTCAAAGTAGATGTTATGGGCATCAGCGTCGCGGAAGGCATGGGCAGTCCCGTGACGGTGACGAGCAGTTCGCAGACGGTGGACTTTGCGAAGCTGAACGGACTGCATACCTTGCTGGATTTGAATACGATTCCAGCGGGGACTTACGACACAGTGATTGTCACCTTGGCGAATCCGGAGATCGACTATTTGAACGTGACAAACCCGCAGACGAATCCTCCTACGCGGCCGACGATTAGCAGCTATACATCAACGACTACACCACCAGCAACACTCTCTACATCGACGGTGACGCTCAGCTTGGTTAACCCTCTGGTGGTCAACTCGGGCGACGTGATCGGGCTGGGATTTGACTTCAATATCCAAAAGTCGGTTGCGCTCGATATGAACGGCCAGATCACGGGAGTTGTAAACCCGACTCTGAGCGTGAACGCGATTACTCCGGGCGATGCGGATGCGTACATCGACGAATTTGCTGGAGGCGTGACGACGATCAACGTGAGCGGAAACTCGTTCACGATTCAAGGCGGCCATGGGCGGGCGTTTACGGTGAATGTAAACGATCAGACGGAATGGGAAGGCAGTGAAACAATTAACGACCTGACCACTTCGTCGATTGTTTTGATCTCCGGGACACTGGACCGGACCGACGGAACGTTCCTGGCGGATACCGTGGCAATCCTATCGCAAGACAAGTTCTATGCGGGGGGCTTGATCACGTACGTGGATCCACCGGTGAATACGGCGCAGGACTTTGACCTCTACGTGCGAGACGTCTTGCCGGCGGGAACGGGCTTTAACTCGGGGCAGATCTCGACCATCGATTTGACGGGTAACGAGAAGTACTTCGTCTACTGGATGCACAACGTGTTCGTCAACCCGAGGTGGAGCACGATCTTTTTCAACTCGGCACTGTTGGTTCCGGGGCAGCGCGTGACCATCGGCGGGCCATTCGCGAATGGCGCGGTCACGGTGAAGCGCGTGGTGCTGCGGCATGAAGGACACACGGGAACGCTGGTGGCAGGCAGTGTGAACGTAGGCGCCAGCACCTTCCAATTCAATTCAAATGGATTGGCGGGCGTGCTGTTCAATGGGCCGGTGACCGTGTACGTGACGCCGTTTACGAAGTTCCTTGGCGGATTGACGAGCCTACAGGACCTGACGAGCAATCCAACGAATCCGTTGCGCGTGGTCGGCGTGGTGTTGAAGGATCCTATCAGCGGCCAGCCGGTGTTTGTTGCGCGCAGCGTGGAGGAACTGACGAACTAAGCGGACTGACGTTACTCAAGGAACCAGTTCGAAAAAACGGCCGCTCCGAGAAATCGGGGTGGCCGTTTTAATTTAGACAATCAGTAGACTGCGGAAACGTGAAACGTTGAGAACTCATGGAGCTAAGTTTCGAAGATCAAGCTGGAACATGTCAGGCCAGATTCAGCTTTTTGGAGTTCGGAGATGTCGAGGGGCGTTACGTGGAAGCCGCGGGCTTCCATACGTCTGCGGGTGCAAGAGAACGACGCGGGAAAAATAACAGTATCGCCGATGGCCAAGGCGTTCGCGGCGTGTGGTTCGGCGGGATCGACGTCGATCCGCTCGTAGCCGGAGAAGGACGTCGTGTCGAACCAGGCACGATTGGCAAGAAGAGTGTTGCGACCAAGGCTCGTTACGGCGGACTTGAGGTGCAGGCAGCCGGTGACAGGCACAGCGATAACCTCGTAGTGGTGTTGCGCGAGAATTGCGGTTAGCTGGCGGATGCCTTCGGCGTTGCTCCGTCTTGTGAGGCCTACGAAAAGCTTGCGGCCAATGCGAAGAACATCGCCGCCCTCAAGCGTCCCGGGAAGTGAAATTTGCTCAAGCTTACGAAATTTGGAAAGTGCTTGCGCGAGCGAGGCGGCTTCCGGACGGCGCGACTGTGTGCCGAGTGGAAAAATGACGGCGAGTTCATCGAGGACTATGGCGGGATCTTCGACGAACATGGAATCGGGGAGAGCGGGCTCGGCGGGGAGAGAAACGACGCGGGTGCCAAGTCTTTCGAGAAGCTGTTCATAGGCGCGGTGCTGCGCACGAGCGACGTGCAGGTCGATCGGCTGGCGAGGAATGAAGCTTAGCTCGCAATTCACGATGGCGGGACTAACGGCGCGCGTGACGGCGGTAAGCATTTTGCGAGGCCAAGTTTACACGAGAAATTCGCGAAGGATTGATGACTGGGTGCGAAAAAGATAGACTCGGCGCGCAGGAAACGGCCAAGGAGAACGGATGAGGGCCTTACGGAAATTCGTGTGCGGCGTCGCTGCTGGAGCGCTGATGCTGGGCACGTGCAGCGTGCCGGAAGCGAGAGGTGCGCAAGACAGGACTACGGCGGCTGTGGATGAGGTTTTCGCGGACTTTACAAAGCCAGGAGCGCCGGGATGCGCGGCCGCAGTCTACAGAAATGGCAGATTGATCTACGCCAAGGGCTACGGTCTTGCGAATATCGAAGAGGATGTACCAATTACACCACAGACGGTATTTGACATTGGCTCGACCTCGAAGCAATTCACGGCAGCCAGTATTTTGCTACTGGAAAAGCAGGGAAAACTTTCCGTCAACGACGACGTCCGGAAATACATTCCGGAGTTACCAGATTACGGGCAAAAGATCACGATTCTCCAGCTCCTAAATCACACCAGCGGGCTGCGCGATTACCTGGTGCTGATGGATCTCGCGGGCATCAATACGGACAGTGTGACGACCGACGAAGACGCGCTGCAGCTGATTACGCGCCAAAAGGCGCTGAACTTCGCGCCGGGGACGGACTGGCTCTTTAGCAACACGGGATTTTTTCTGTTCTCCATTATCGTGAAACGCGTGAGCGGGAAGACACTCCGCGAATTCGCGGGGGAGAATATATTTAACCCGCTGGGGATGGCCCACACGCAATATCGCGACGATCACACGGCGCTGATTGCTAATCGAGCCATGGCCTATGATCCGAAAGAAATCCAAGATGGGTACAAATTGGACGTTTCTTACTTTGAGCAGACGGGCGACGGGGCGGTGCACACTTCGATCGAAGATTTGCTGAAATGGGATGAGAATTTTTACAGCGGGCAAGTTGGCGGGCGGGACTTTCTCGCGGATCTACAGGAGCCGGGCAAGCTGAATGATGGAAAGGTGCTCGACTATGCGAAAGGGCTGTTTATCAGAGATTATCGCGGATTGCATACCGTGAGCCACGGCGGCGCATGGGGGGGTTACCGCGCCGAGCTTCTTCGTTTTCCGGAGCAGCACTTTTCGGTGGCATGCCTGTGCAATAGGGGGGATGCGAATCCTTCGCGGCGAGCGCGCCAGGTGGCGGACATATATCTCGTCAGTGTAATGAAGCCGAAGGAGGAAAAGAAAGACGCGGACCGCGCGCGTGACAAGCCCGAGGAAAAAGAAAGCACACTTCCAGTTGTGCAACTTCAAGCTTACACGGGCGATTACTGGAGCAGCGAGTTGGGTGTGATGTACCGCCTGGGCGTCCTGGACGACAAGCTGAAGGTTGTGGCCATTCTGGATGAAAGCGGCATTTCCCGCGCGAGCGGTTTTTTCCCCGATGCGTTCGGAGCGACCGGGAAGGATGAATTCAGGCTGAGCAGAATGCCAGTCAAAATCCACTTCGAAAGAGATTCGAATCAGGCAATCAACGGATTCAAGCTGGACGCAGGACGCACATTGGGGATGATTTTTACGCGCCGAAAGGGCGATGCCAACTAGGAGGGTTGATGGAAGCAGAAAGCGGAACGGATTCGGTGAGGCGGACTGGCGCGATCCTCGTGATCCTTTTGGGAGGAGCTGCCCTATGGTGGATGGGGGGCAGGGGAGCTGACGTGACGGCTTCCAAGGGCGCATTGTACGAAAGCACTGTGGCAGAGCAGGCACCGGCGGGCGCGAATGACCCGCGCCTGAAGGGTGCGCAACGCTTCGAGGATGGCGGCTGGATCTATGTGCACCTCGAAGGCACGCCGGCAGCGATTGGATTCCAGCACGGCTATTTGCTGGGACCCGAGATCGAAGATGGCTTCGCGGCGTTGAGCTCCGGGATGATGCATGAGACGCAGCGCGACTGGGCGTTTTTCCGAAAAGCGGCGCATGAAATGCTGTGGCCCAAAATTGACGAGGAATATCAGCAGGAATTGCAAGGAATCGTGGAGGGCCTGCACGCGCGGACCAATTCGAAGCTGGACGTGGACGACATCGTGGCCATGAACGCGTTTGAGGAGCTGCCGGATTATTACGTGCCCTGGTACAACAAGGAGCAGAAAACGGCGGGCGCGCCGGATCTGAAGAGCCCAGGAAATTGCAGCGCGTTTGTCGCGACGGGGAGCTGGACGAAAGGCGGGCAGATCGTTATGGCCCATAACAACTGGACGAGTTATGCGAACGGGGAGCGCTGGCGCATCATGTTCGACATCATGCCGAAAAGCGGCTATCGAATCTTGATGGATGGATTTCCCGGAGTGATCGCGAGCGACGACGACTTTGGCATCAACAGCGACGGCTTAATGGTCACGGAGACGACCATCACGCAGTTTGAGGGCTGGAATCCGGACGGCAAGGCGGAATTCGTGCGGGCGCGCAAGGCGCTGCAGTATGCGGGCTCGATCGATGAATATACGAAAATCATGCTCGACGGAAACAACGGCGGCTATGCCAACGATTGGCTGCTCGGCGACAGAAAGACCGGCGAGATTGCGCAGTTCGAGCTCGGACTGAGGGCTTACAAGCTGTGGCGGACAAAGGATGGAGCTTACTCAGGCTCGAACTGGGCGCGGGATCCGAAGGTGCTGCGAGAGGATGCGCCGGAATTCAAGCCGAGTGACCTGGAGACTTCGCCGAACGCGCGGCGCGTGCGATGGGAGCAATTGCTGAAAGAAAACAAAGGCAAGATCGATGTGGATCTTGCCGAGAAAATGCTTGGCGATCACATCGATAGCTATCATCAGAGACCGGAAACCAACGAGCGGACGCTTTGCGGGCATGTGGATTCGTCGCCGCGCGGAGTCGAGATTTGGCGATGGGGACCGTATTTTCCCGGCGGAGCAGTGCAGGGCAAAGCAACGGATTCAGAGATGACCAGGGAAATGAAACTGGTGGCACGCGCCGGGCATCCCTGCGGAGAAGATTTTCTAGCCAAGCCTTTTCTCGCGGCCCATCCCGAGTACGCCTGGCAAGCCCCTTACCTCCACGACATGAAAGCAGGGCCGTGGACGGAATTTCATTCCGGTGAAACAGGGGAGCCGCAAAAATAATAACGGCTGGACGGCAACTTACCTTCTCACAATTTCCGCCGAGACAGTAGCATCTTCGAATAGAACGTCGGCGGCAGCGGCTATGGCCAGCGCGTGGCTTGCGCGAAATGAGAAAGCAAGAGCGTGGTAAGAGTGATGCCCGCGCCAAGAAGCATCCCAGCTAGGATTAGGCCGACCACCCCGATGGGCATCCAAAAACCGGAGCGAGACGCGGTAGGCTCCTTCGCCACCGGCGGAGAAACAATCGAAGGGGCAGCCTCGGGAATGGACTCAGCGATAATCTGTGTACCAGGAACATCGGAAGCTTCCCACGGTGCCACCAAGCAGTACCCCTTGCGGGGGATTGTCTCAATGTAGAGCGGCTTGTCCGTGGAATCGCCTAAGACTTGCCGGAGCTTGTTGACCGTTGTGTTGACGTTCGCGTCGTAGTTAACATGCGTGTCGGCGGGCCACAGGCGCTGCCGCAATTCCTCGCGGGTGACCACTTCGCCTTGCTTCTCGATCAGCGCAACCAGGACCTGATAGACCTTGCCCTGCAACTTTAGGCGCGAGCCATTCTTGGCGAGCTCTTGCCTCTGCTGATCGAGTTGAAATGGACCGAAGCGTATAAAGCGCGGGCCCAATGTTGGAACGAAGTTTGATTTTTCTAGAATCGGGGAATCCAGGGTTGGGATCATGTTCGGAGTCATAGACGCAATCCTTTACACGCATTAGACGCTCAAAATCGGAGCTGCGTTTACAAGTAAGAACGAATTTTCTGACGAAAGGTTTCCCTCCAAAATACGCGCGGATTAAAGAAAGGGACGATTTGCTAGAAACAGGCATCAGGCGATCCTAAAACAGGGCGGAAATCCGCTTTTTTGTATGCGGTAAGACCGTCGAGGGGTACTGACCGGTTGCGCACATTTGTCCATAAATGGGACGAATATCTGCTTTAGAAAAGGCGGCGGGAATTTACAAATGATTATTGAGATTGGGTCTTGCGCCTGCGTTCGGCCTCTCGAATCAACTCTGAGAGGTCCACGGTGAATCGAAAGTGATGAGATTTCCTCTTTTTGATTGCGCCGAAATGCGTTAATTGCGTGCGCTTGCGGCGCTATCCGGCAAGACCATGATTTCGACGCTTGAAGGGAAATGCTTCGAGCGATAGATGCGCTGCGTCGCCTTCTGGTAGTCGGAATCTTTCGCTTCGAAAATGTTGGGAACGAATTTCTGCGGATTGCGGTCGTAGAGCGGAAACCAGGTGCTCTGGACCTGCACCATGATGCGGTGGCCCTTCTTGAAAACGTGGTCTTGCGTGTGCAGATCGATGGTGAACGGCGTCACTTCGCCAGGTTTGAGAGGTTCGGGCTTTTCGAAGGAATTGCGGTAGCGGCCGCGGAAAATTTCATCGGAAATCATCAGTTCGTACCCAGAAAGCTTCCAGTCGTCCGGATATTTCTGAGGGTAAACATCAATGAGCTTGACGATCCAATCGCTGTCGCTCCCGGTCGTGGAAGCGAAGAGTTTGGCGGTGACCTGGCCGGCGAGTCTCACATCTTCCGTCAATTCGTCCGTCTGCCAGGTTAGAACTCCGGGGCGGTTGTCGACGAAGCGCTGGTCCTGCACCAGCCAGGTGTACCAGCTCCCGGGGTGATCCTCGGGGTACGTCATGTCAATAGGGCGGTGGCGATAGGGTACGGGATGCGCGGGGTCGCTGACGTAGCTGTCGAAGGAGTTTGCGGATTCCGATTGCGGCAGATCGAAGGAGAGTTTCCCGTCCTCGTGGAAATAAAGGTTTCTGGTTTGCGCTTCGCGCGGCGGCCAGGAATCGTATTGAACCCAGTTATCGCTGCCCGTTTGAAAGAGCAGCGCTTCTTTAATCGGTAGCGCGCCTTTGTCCTTGAGCCAATATTCAAACCAGGGCAGTTCAATTTTCTGGCGAAAATAAACGCCTGTGTCGCCGCCAAACGGAATTTCGCCGAGCGATTTGCCCGGACCGCCGCCCCAGCCACCATGATTCCAGGGTCCGGCGACGAGGTAGTTGAGATGTTTCGGGTCGGATTTTTCAAGGCGTGCATAGGTTGACATCGGGCCGTAAAAATCTTCCTGATCCCACCAGCCGGCGACGTTGAGAGTTGGCACTGTGGGTTGCTTCAAGCCGTACGCGACCGCGTGACGCTTCCAAAAATCGTCGTAGCTGGCGTGCTCAACAAATTCGTTCCAGGTCGGTATTTTCCCATGGAAATATTTTGCATTGGCGTTCGAAAGCGCACCTAGCCGGAGATAAAAATCGTAAACGTCGAAACGGTCGAAGGAAAAACTGAAGTTCTCATTCGAGGATTCGAGCAAGGCGGTGTACTCGAACGCGTAGCTCAAGCGGAAGGCGCCATTGTGGAAGAAATCGTCGCCCAGCCACGTATCGCCCATGCAGGCTTGCTCGGAAGCGGCCTTGAGCGCGGGATGCGGATGGATCATCCCCATGTCGACAAGAAAGCCATCATAAGAAATGCCGTCGAGCCCTACGCGGCCGTTGTTGTGCGAAACATTTTTTACGAGCCAGTCGATGGTGTCGTAGGTGTCCGTGCTTTCATCCACGCCTTTGGGATCGCTGGCGTCATGCAGCGGATGCAGCATGACGAACTTTCCTTCGGAGCCGTAGCGGCCGCGAATATCCTGAAACGCGAAGATGTAACCTTCGGGGACCATATCGGCGTAACGATAGATCATGTTGCTGATCCCCTTGTCTGGACTGGAAATGCCGTAGGGAGTCCGTTCAAAGAGAATCGGCAACGGTTCGATGGCGTTTTTCGGCGTGTAAATCTCGGTGTGCAGCTTTACGCCGTCGCGCATAGGAATCATCACTTCGGTTTTGTCGAAGAGAGCAGAGAAGTCCGGGCGTTGCCGCTGCGTTGCGGCTCCGAAAAGCGGTACGAGGACAAGGCAGGCCGCGGCCAGGATGATGGCGGCGCTGGTTGTCTTGCGGATGGGATGCATCGGAACTCCTCTTGGAGTGACGCGAATCAACGCGATTTTTGCAGCGAAACCCAGAGTATCACAAGAGATGGAGCGCGCTATTCCCGCGAACGAAGTCGTGCCCGCAAGAATCACTCTGCGGACGAAAAGTCGTTAATTGTCAGCTGGTGGCGGCAAAATCGAAAGAACGACTCCCGAGGGATATTCCTTGGAACGGTAGATCCGTTGAGTGGCCTCCTGGAAGTCGGACTCCTTCGCTTCAAAAATGTTGGGAACAAACTTCTGCGGATTGCGGTCAATGATGGGGAACCACGTGCTTTGTACTTGCACCATGATGCGATGCCCCTTCGCGAAGACGTGGTTGGCCGTGTGTAGATCAATAGTGAACGGCGTGATGGCGTTTGGCGTGATGGGTTCCGGCCTCTCGAACGATTTGCGGAAGCGCCCACGGAACACTTCGTCGGCGATCATCAATTCGTAGCCTGAGAGTTTCCAATCCTCGGGATATTTTTCGGGATAGACGTCGATCAGTTTCACGACCCAGTCGGAATCGCTGCCGGTTGTGGACGCGAATAGTTTCGCCGTCACTTGCCCGGCGAGAGTCACGTCGTTGGTGAGTTCATCGGTCTCCCAGGTCAATACATCAGGGCGGTTGTCGACGAAACGCTGATCCTGCACGAGCCAGGTGTACCAGCCGCCGGGATGATCGGTCGGGTAGGTCATATCGATCGGGCGATGGCGATACGGCACAGGATGAGCGGGATCGCTGACGTAACTATCAAAGACCTGAGCCGTGGCGGGCTTCGGCGGATCGAACGAAAGTTTGCCGTCTTCGTGAAAGTAGAGTTCGCGCGCAGCTGCATCATGTGGCGGCCAGGAATCAAACTGCACCCATTTGTCGCTGCCGGTTTGAAAGAGCAGCGCCTCTTTGAGCGGGAGACTGCCTTTGTTCTTGAGCCAGTAGGCGAACCAGGGAGCTTCGATTTGTTGGCGAAAATAGAGCCCGGTGTCGCTGCCGAAGGAAATGGGCCCGAGCGAATCGCCCAAACTTCGGCCCCAGCCGCCGTGATTCCAAGGTCCGGCCACGAGATAATTCAAATGATCCGGATCATTTTTCTCGAGGAGCTGATAGATCTTCATCGGCCCGTAGAAATCTTCCTGGTCCCACCAGCCCGCGACGTTCAGATTGGGTACGGTCGGTTTCTTGAGAATGTAGGACATGGCCTCTTGTTTCCAAAAGGCGTCGTAATTCGGATGCGCGACAAAATTGTTCCAGGTTGGCAGTGTCCCATGAATGTAATTCTTGTTGACGTTGGACAGCGCGCCGAGGCGCAAATACCACAAGTAGGTATCGAAAAGGTCGAATTGGAAGGCAAAATTCGTCTTTCCCGTTTCCATCATGGTCGAGTATTCGAAGCCGTAGCTCAGCCGGAACGCGCCGTTGTGGTGAAAATCGTCGCCAAGAAACATATCCGCAGGCGAAGCCTGTTCGGAAACGGCTTTGAGCGCGGGATGCGGCTCGAGCATTCCCATGACGGTAAGCCAGCCGCCGTAGGAGATGCCGACAAGCCCCACGCGGTGGTTGTTGTTCGGGACGTTTTTCACCAGCCAGTCGATGGTGTCGTAGGTATCCGTGCCCTCGTCAATCGCTTTGGGATCCTTGGGATCGCGCACAGGGCGTTGCATCACGAAGGCTCCTTCGGAGCCGTAGCGGCCGCGAATATCCTGGAAGACAAAGATGTAGTTGTCGGGAATCATCTCCGCGTAGCGCGAGAGGATGCGGCTGTAGCCTTTTTCATCGTCGTGGAGTCCGTACGGGGTTCGCTCCATGACCATGGGCAGCGGCTCAGTCGCGTTTTTCGGCGTGTAAATTTCGGTGTGCAGCTTGACGCCGTCGCGCGCGGCGATCATTACATCTGTTTTGTCGAAGAGAAGCGAATAGTCCGGCGGTGCCGGCGCTTGCGCGTGGCCCGAGAGCAAAAAAAGCAGCAGGATGGCGATAATCCACAGATAGACTCTGCCCTTCCACAGCAGACGCGCTATTCGCACGAAAACCTCCTGATCAACCCACTGCTTTCCTTGACGAAACGGCCTGGACGAGGATAGTACACGAAATTTAACGTGGAACGGCGGCCTGCTCTGCTAAACTATAGGTTGCTCGACCGCACCTGAGAACAAAGGAGATTCGTCCGCGCCCCGACCGGGTCGGGGCTATTTTTGTCTTTGCAGTGACTGCCCGAAGAGTGGTCCGCAGACCGACGTAGACATCATGAGCCAAAATATTCGTAATATCGCGATTATCGCACACGTGGACCACGGCAAGACGACCCTGGTCGACGCCATGCTGCGCCAGAGCGGGATTTTCCGCGCGAACGAAGCACTCGTCGAGCGTGTGATGGACTCGAACGACCTCGAACGCGAACGTGGCATTACCATCCTCGCGAAAAACACCGCGCTTTTTTTCCACGATACCAAGATCAACATTGTTGACACGCCCGGCCATAGCGATTTTGGCGGCGAAGTCGAGCGCGCGCTGCGCATGGTCGATGGCGTTGTGCTGCTGGTCGATGCCAGCGAGGGACCGCTGCCGCAAACGCGCTACGTGCTTCAGAAAGCTCTTGCCGCAAAACTGCCGCCCGTGATTGTGCTGAACAAGATCGACCGCACCGATGCGCGCACGAAAGAAGTCCTCGATGAAATCTACGACCTGTTTATCGATTTGGACGCTACCGAAGACCAGCTCGATTTCCCGGTCGTATACACCAATGCGCGCGATGGCGTCGCGCACCGGCAGCTCGGGGATAACTCGAAGGACCTGCTTCCGCTCTTTGAAACCATCGTGAAGAGCATTCCTGCGCCGCCCGGCGATCCGGACGGCGTGCTGCAAATTCAGGTGATGAATCTCGACTACAGCGATTTTCTCGGACGCATCGCGATAGGCCGCGTGTTTAACGGCACGCTGAGGCGCGGCGAAGATGTGGGCATCAGCAAGCTGGATGGAAAGCTTCTGTCCACGCGGATCACCAAACTCTATACGTTTCGCGGTCTCGAGCGCGATGAAGCGGAAGCGGTTGCCGCGGGCGATCTGGTCGCCATCGCCGGCGTGGAGGGAATTCAGATCGGCGAAAGCATCACGGATCTTACGACGCCAGAACCTCTCGAACCATTGTTGATCGACGAGCCCACACTCGCCATGATTTTCACCGTAAACAGCAGTCCGCTTTCTGGTAAAGAAGGCGACTATGTAACCTCGCGCGACCTCCGCGACCGTCTGCAAAAGGAATTGCTCACCAACGTTTCGATTCGCGTCGAAGACACGGATACTCCGGAATCCTTCCGCGTGCTCGGGCGCGGCGAACTTCAGCTCGCCATCCTCATCGAAACGATGCGCCGCGAAGGCTTCGAGCTGATGGTCGGCAAGCCGGAAATCGTGGTGCGCACGGAAAATGGCCGGAAACTCGAGCCGCTCGAGCGCCTGGTCATCGACGTTCCCGAAAATTTCATCGGCATCATTCTCGAAACTCTTGGCAGCCGCCGCGGCGAAATGCTTAAGATGAGCAACCACAACTCCGGCCGCGTCCGCATGGACTTCAAAATTCCTTCGCGAGGGCTGATCGGATTGCGCAGCCAGTTGCTGACCGACACGCGCGGCACCGCGCTGATTCACTCGATTTTCGACGGCTGGACAGACTATGCCGGAGAGATGGCGCTGCGGCCGACGGGCGCGCTCGTCGCGGATCGTCCCGGACCATCGACGGCGTTTGCGCTGTGGAACCTTCAGGAGCGCGGCGAACTGTTCATTGGCCCTGCCATCGAGGTCTACGAAGGCATGGTCATCGGAGAAAATTCGCGCGAGCAGGACATGGAAGTGAATGTCACCAAGGAAAAGAAGCAGACCAACATGCGCTCGTCGAGCGCGGATGAAGCCATTCGTCTGATTCCGCACCGCGAACTCAGCCTCGAACAGGCGATCGAATTTATCGCCGACGACGAATACGTCGAAATCACTCCGAAATCAATTCGTCTAAGGAAGAAAGTCTTGCAAGCCAACAAGCGTCCGCGCCGCTGGCAGGAAATTCGCGCCAGCCACGAAGCCACACGCTAACAAATTCTTCCGCGCGGCATGAGCTTTCTAATGGGCTGTTTCCGCGAGCAAGTCCGCCATATACTGCTTCCAAATCTCCGCCCACGTATGCGTCCCGTGGCCGTGAGTATTTTCACTCGCAGGAATCAAGACGAATTTTCCATTCTTAATTCTCTTGACCTCCAGCTCGGCGATATCGAGCCCCGGCGGATTAATAAAATCGTCCGCTGAATTGATCCACATCACAGGGGCCTTGATTTTGCCAAGTTGCTGCGAGGGTTCGTAATCGCGCGAAGCATTCACCTGATACCAGAGATCATTGGCATCCAGCGCCCCTGATCGCGCGTGAAAATAGTCACTAAGATATTTATCGGCATCTTCGCGGGTCGGCAGCGCCTTCTGCATGGGAATCGGCGCGCTCCCCGCGATCAAGAGCAAATCCAGCGCCGTCCGCAGCCCCTGCTTCGGTTCTTCCTTATATTCGCCGCCCATCCATCCGGGGTCGTCGCGAATCGCGTCCATCACCATCTTGCGCCAAATGCGGTTGCGCCCCGCGATTTGCACGGGCAAGCACGCCAGCGGCATCAGCGCGTCCATGAAATCCGGATACATCTCGCCCCACATAAAAGAGTGCATGCAGCCCATCGAGGTGCCCATCACCAGTCGCAGATGATCGACGCCGAGCCCTTCGCTCACCAGCCGGTAGTGCGCGGTGACCATATCGTCGTAGTCGTACTGCGGAAAATGCGCGCGCAAACTGTCGCTGGGTTTGGACGATTTTCCGTGGCCGATCCCATCGGGAAGAATAATGTAGTAGCGCGACACGTCGAGAAGCTGGCCCGGCCCAAATAAAACGCCCGCAAACTGCGGCGCGAAAAACTGATGTCCCGTTCCGCCGGTTCCGTGAAGGATAAGCACCGCATTGGTGGCGCGCCCCGCCGCGTCGCGAACCGGCTTCCCGAGCGTGGTGTAATGCAGCCGTAATTCCGGCAGCGACTCGCCGGAATGAAACTGAAAATTGTGAATTACAAAGTCGCCTTCGGTGGCGGCGCTGGGCGGCTGCTGAGCGGCACAAGGCATGAGCGCGAAAATCGCGGTTACGAATACGTTTGCCAGAAGTTGTCCGAAGCGTTTCAGCATTTGTCACCTCAAGGGAACCAAAATCTATCACAATCTCCGCGCTGCCACTCCGCATTCAACGCTTGTGCCGCCGCGGCAGTCTGAATAGACTGCACGGCGTTGAAACATTCCTGATTCTCCGAGGTGTTGCGATGCGAAGAATTTTCGGGACCGCACTCTGCTCCCTGCTATTGCCGTCTATCGTCGTGTGTCAGGCGAATCCGAAGCTTTCTCCGGCTGTCTCCGCATTTGTGAAGGAAGATGCGCCCGTGCTCGCGCTGACGCACGTGCGCGTCGTCGATGGCACCGGGGCCGCGGCTCGCGCGGATCAAACACTCGTCATCGAGGACGGAAAAATCACCGCTTTGACCAGCGACGGCGCCGCTAAAATACCCGCCGGTGCGAAAGTTCTGGATCTTTCCGGCCACACGGTGATTCCCGGACTCGTCGGCATGCATGATCACATGTTCTATCCGTCCCCCGGCGGGATTCCGCTGTATCCTGAGCACGCTTCAAGTTTTCCGCGCCTTTACCTTGCGGGCGGAGTCACCACGATTCGCACGACTGGCAGTCTCGAACCCTACACGGATCTCGAACTCAAGAAAGCCATCGACGAAGGAAAAATGGCAGGCCCGAAAATTCACGTCACTGGCCCTTATCTCGAGGGGCCGGGGGCGTTTGCTTTACAAATGCATCAGCTCAGAGATGCCGAAGATGCGCGTCGAACCGTCGAATTCTGGATCGCACAGGGCGCTACTTCGTTCAAGGCCTATATGAACATCACACCGGACGAGCTTTCTGCGGCCATCAATGCCGCCCACGCCCACGGAATCAAAGTCACCGGCCATCTCTGCTCCATCGGTTTCCGCGAAGCAGCCGCACTCGGCATCGACGACCTGGAGCACGGTATCGAAGTGGATACCGAGTTTTATCCAGGTAAAAAGCCCGGCGTCTGCCCCAATCCGCGGGACGCCGCAAAATCGCTGCTGTCGGTCGATATCGCCGGCAAGCCTATGCAGGACATGATTCACGATCTGATCGTGCACCACGTCGCAGTCACGTCGACGCTGCCAGTATTCGAAACCTCCGTGCCCGGACGCGCCCCGCTCGATAGCCGCGTGCTTGACGCGATGACGACGGAAGCCCGCATCGCCTATTTGACGAGGCGCGCGCGCATTTCCGACAACGCAGCTAATTCCGATGCTGCAGCCATCTTCAAAAAAGAGATGGAGTTCGAACACGAATTTTCAAAGGAGGGCGGGCTGCTACTGGCGGGGCTCGACCCTACCGGATACGGCGGCGTGATCGCCGGCTTTGGAGACCAGCGCGAAGTCGAACTGCTCGTCGAGGCAGGCTTCACGCCCCTCGAAGCCATTCACATCGCAACATCCAATGGCGCTCAATTTCTTGGCGAGCTGGATAAAATCGGCACGCTCGCAGAAGGCAAGGCAGCCGATATGGTTGTGTTGAAAGGCGATCCGTCGGCCAACATCAAGGATATTGAAAATGTCGAACTCGTTTTGAAGGATGGCGTCGGCTACGACTCCGCCAAACTCATCGACTCTGTAAAAGGGCTCGTCGGGCTGCGCTAAGCTGCCGGAGCTACAAATCCCCTGGCGCCGAAGGGCGTCTCTCATCTACGGCAGCAGATTTTTTCCGTCCGCGCTTGGCAGGGATTGTCGGAAAGCATCACCAGCAATGGCGGCGCTTGTCCCTGCGCTGGGGCTTTGCCCGCCAGCAGGAAAGCGGCGCAGCTTGAAAGAACATAGCCAAAGAGGGAGAGGAGCCGTTGTAGCCATCCAACACGGAAATTTGTGAAAGTTCTGATGATGTGCAAAAGAATACTCCACACCTCTCCGTTGATTTTACAAAGTTGCCGCACAAGGCTAAATTGGAGGTGAACGGCGCTGCGCGTCACGGGTGGGCGGTGTCCTAATTGAAACTGTTCCCCGCGCCAGGAATGATGTAAAGTCTAGCGCTCATATATCGTCCGCTGCTGAACCGTTGCGATAAAATGGCTTAGCAAACTGGTAGCGCTCTCAGGCGGAGTTTTCATACTGAGTTAAAGGTGGAATACGTGAATATTGGACCCTCGAACGGGGCCTCAAACTCGCACTGCACGATCGCCGCGACGGCCACCGCTTTGCCGCCGTACACGATGACTCGCGAAGAGGTGAAGTATTACATGAGGCGGGTCTTCGACATTCCGGACCGCCGCCTCGAGGCGCTGATGTCCATTGCCGACAACGCCCAGGTGCACAAGCGCTACTCGATTTTTCCGATTGAATATACCGTTGAGCCCCGGCCGTTATCCAAAACTAACCAGGAGTATATCGAGCACGCAGTGAAACTCGGCCGTGAGGCATCGGAAGAATGTCTGCGCCGGGCCGGCTTGCGCCCGGATGAAGTGGATCTCATCATCACCGTCTCTTGCACCGGCTTCATGATTCCTTCCTTGGATGCGCATCTCATCAACCTCATGGGCTTCCGCTCGAATGTGCGCCGGATGCCCTTCACGGAACTTGGTTGCGCCGCCGGAGCGATGGCCCTGGGCCGCGCGGCCGATTACTTGAAGGCCCATCCCGGCGGAAATGTGCTGATCATCTCTGTCGAGCTGCCTTCCCTCACCTTTCAGCGCAAGGACATCTCTCAAGCGAATTTGATCTCCTCCATTTTGTTTGGCGATGGCGCTGCCGCCGTCTTGGTTACCGGAAGAGAGCACAAAGGACCGAAGATTCTCGTTTCGGAAACTTATACCTTCCCCGATTCCCTGGATGCCATGGGTTTCGACTTGCGCGATTCGGGATTTCATATCTTGCTCTCGAAAGATGTCCCCGAAATGATCGGCCTGAAAATTCGTGGCCTTGTCGATGGATTCCTTGAACGCCATGGCCGGAAACAGGAAGACATTAAAGGGTGGATTTTGCATCCTGGCGGCGCGCGCCTGTTGGGCAACGTCGAAAAAGAATTGGGGCTCTGCAAATGTGACACGCAGCCTTCCTGGGACATCCTGGGAAATGTCGGCAACCTTTCCAGCGCCACGATTCTCTTCATTTTGCAGGAATGGCTGGAAAAGCGGCCCCTCAAATCGGGCGAATATGCGCTGGCGGCCGCCTTTGGCCCGGGATTCAGCGCTGAATTTCTCCTGCTGCAATGGACCTAAGCGTCATCGCGTTTCTGGCCCTGCTCGTGGCAGTGGCTCTGCTTCGCATCGTCGAGCTGCAAATTTCGCGCCGGCATCAGCGGGAAATGATCGCGCGCGGCGCCGCAAAGGTTGACGAACCCCGGTTCCGCTGGATGGTCATCCTTCATACCGCCGTACTTATCGGTGCGGCGCTGGAAGTTGTCCTTCTTAAGCGTCCGTTTATCCCTATTCTTGCCGCGGTCATGTTTGCAATCTTCCTCGCCGCCAATGTCGTGCGCTGGTGGGTCATCCGCACGCTGGGAAATCACTGGAACGTGCAAGTAATAGATTCCACCAGCCTGGGCGTCATTTCTACAGGCCCGTTCCGTTATGTCCGCCATCCTAACTATGCCGCTGTCTTTGCCGAAATGCTTTCGCTCCCCCTGATCCACACGGCTTGGATTACCGCCCTAGTCGGCTCGCTTGCTCACATTGGTGTCCTCTCGATGCGTCTATCCACGGAAGAGCGCGTTTTGTTGGCGAATCCGGAGTACCGCGCCACGATGGCCAATAAGCCGAGGTTCTTGCCGGGTGTTTTCTGAAAATTCGAAGAAACTTCTCGAAGCGGATTTCAACCCTTGCTCTATTTATTTTGCTCGTCCCCACCCTCTCAAGCGCCCAAGCACTCGCCGATGGCACTGATTCCGCGTTCACGGAAGTTCCGGAACTCGAGGATGGTTTCCGTTTGCTCTATGTACAGAAGTACCCCGAAGCCCGGGTAAAGTTCTCTGCATGGACTTCCGAGCACCCTGCCGATCCCTTCGGCTTTGTGGCTATGGCGGCGAGCTATCTTTTCGAAGAGTTCTACCGCCAGGGCGTGATGACCAGCGATTTCTTTCTGGATGACAAGAGGTTTCTGCGGGGAATCGAAGGCAAGCCCGATCCCGAGCGCATGAAAAACTTCCGCGCCGAGTTGGAGCAGGCCCGCGAGCTCTCCAAAGAACGCCTCGCGAGGGACAAACATGACGCAGCCGCGCTCTTTGCATTGACACTCGCCGCCGGAATGGAATCCAACGCGGACAGCATCCTTGATAAAAAACATGTCGATGGCCTTAAACGAATGAAGGAGGCCAACGAGCACGCCAAGCTGCTGTTGGCGGAGCGCCCCGATGCAAATGACGCCTGGGTTGCGCCGGGCTCCGCCGATTACATCATTGGGTGTCTCTCCGGCGGCGTTCGGGCGGTTCTTTGGTTTGGCGGCATCCATGGCGACAAGAAACTTGGCATGGAGTTAGTCGGCAAAACGGCTGAGAAAGGCCGTTACCTCAAGCCTTTTGCAAAAGTCCTCCTGGCGCTGGCCGCGCGTCGCGAAAAGCAAGAGGCCCTGGCCCAGAAGCTCTTGCGGGAATTGACGGAGGAATTTCCAGACAGCCCGCTCTTCGCCGCCGAATATGCAAAAGCCATGGGCCGGCCGATTCCCGCAGTGTTAAAGCCGAATTAGGTTCGGCGTCGCTGGTGGCTCATAACTTCGAAATCCGGCCATGGTCCTTGGCCGCCTTCAACGCCGCTCCTCGTTCGTTTTTCCTCTCACGGTCACGCAAATTTCTCTGCTCCAGGATGCTGATACACTAGAATCGCTTTTCTGGACTGCCCCAATCCGGCGAACATAGCCAAAAGGCGGTGGCGTGTGTTTCAACAGGACACTTTGAAAGGCCGGGCGATCTTCCTAACCGGCGGAGGAACCGGCTTGGGCCGTTCGATGGCGCTGCGCTTTGCCGAGCTTGGCGCTCGCATGTACCTGGTCGGCCGTCGCGAAGAGCCGCTCAAGGAAGTTTGCTCGGAAATTCACCGCGCCGGCGGCTCAGCGGCTTACACCACCTGCGATGTGCGTGACTACGGCGCCGTTGAAGCCGCCGCCGAAAAGGCCGAGCAACAGTTTGATCGCATCGACACCGTCATCAACAACGCCGCCGGAAATTTCATCGCCCGCACAGAAAAACTCTCCCCCAACGCCTTCAATACCGTCGTCAGCATTGTTCTCAACGGTTCGTTCCATTGCACCCAAACCTTCGCCAAGCGTTGGATCGCGCAGAAGCTCGGCGGCAATGTCTTAAACATCGTCACCACCTACGCCTCCGCAAACAGTGGCTCCGGCTTCATCGTCCCCTCAGCTTGCGCCAAGGCCGGCGTGCTCGCCATGACCCGCTCGCTAGCCGTCGAGTGGGCCAGGTATCACATCCGCCTCAACGCCATCGCTCCCGGCCCCTTCCCCACCGAGGGCGCCTGGTCCCGCCTGATGCCTTCTAGGCAATTCGAAGAACATTCAAAGGATAAACATCCCATGAAGCGTTTCGGCCGCCACGATGAGCTCACCAACCTGGCCGCCTTCCTCCTGAGCGACATGGCCGAATACATCAACGGCGAATGCGTGGTCATCGACGGTGGCCAGTGGCTCCGTGGCGCAGGCGAATTCAACGACCTCCTCATGCTTCCCGAATCCGCCTGGGAATCCCTCGAAGCCGCCCGCGCTAAGAAATCCTGATGCCGTTTTCGTGGCAGATCGTATCGATCAAGAATGTGTTATGCGCGATCTGTCGAAATGGAATTTGACATACGGATACCCATATCGATATGATATCAGTCTAACGCCAATGGACACAGTTAAGGTTTCGCCTAAATTTCAAGTTGTAATCCCGAAAAAGGTCCGTGAAGACCTCAAGCTCCTACCCGGTCAAAAACTCGACATCTACGTTCTCGACGGAACCATCCGTCTCCACCCACCTCGTTCCATCAAAGAACTTCGCGGTGTAGCCCAAGGGATGAAATGGAAGGACAGCTACCGTGACCACTCCGAGCGCCTCTGATCCTGTCCTTGTCGATTCGTCTGGCTGGCTGGAATACATCACCTCGGATTCCAAGGCTGACCTTTTTGCTCCCTATCTCGAAAGCCAACGGGCCATACTGGTTCCCGCCATCGTCTTATATGAGGTTCGCAAGATCCTTCTTCAGCGACAGCCGAAAACCGTCGCGGACCATTTTGTTTCTGAAGCCTTGCGTCGCATCGTCGCTCCGGTGGACCAAGAGACTGCTCTCGCCGCCGCCGTCATGAGCATTCAGCATGAGCTGCCGATGGCTGATGCCCTGATTTACGCAACGGCGGAGCGACACGCGGCAGAACTAGTCACTTCCGACGCTCATTTCAAAGGCCTGCCGCGGGTCACTTTGCTTTAGCGCGCCATCGCATTCCGGGGACCTCCTTGACCAGGATGGACCACGCCGATAAGCTTAGAGTTTCTCCTTCCAGGTGAACCAACAATGGAGCAGGTAGTCGAGCAAGTGCAGGTCACATTGCCGGACGGCAAAGTCCAAGAGGTGCCCAAGGGCACCACTCCGGCGGATATCGCTCGCAAAATTTCACCTCGGCTGGCCGACGCCGCTCTCGTAGCTCGCGTCACTGCGACCAACGGAACTCCGTTGCCCAACGCTCCCGATCTCGGCGAGCTCGTCGATTTGCGCCGCCCCCTAGAGGAAAACGTCAAGCTCCAAATCCTGACCGAAAAAGATCCCGACGCCCTCTTCGTCTTCCGCCATTCCGCCGCGCATTTGCTCGCCGCCGCCGTGATGGAGCTTTATCCCAATGTCAAGCTCGGCATCGGCCCGCCCATCGACACCGGCTTTTTCTACGAATTCCTCCGTGAGGAGCCTTTCACTCCGGAAGATCTCGCCAAGATTGAAAAAAAAATGCACGAACTCGCTGCGCAAGATCTGCAGAATGAGCGCAAACTCATCCCCAAGCCTGAAGCCCTCGAGCTCTACAAAAAGTCCAACCAGATTTTCAAGTGCGAGCTCGTCGAAGAAAAAGCTAACGAGCTGATGGTCTCTTTTTACTCGACAGGCAAATTCCTCGATTTTTGCCGCGGTCCGCACATTCCGTCCACAAAGCGCATCACCGCGTTCAAGCTCATGAGTGTCGCCGGCGCCTACTGGAAAGGCCAGGAAGGCAATCCCCAGCTCCAGCGTATCTACGCCGCGTGTTTCTTCACCCAAAAAGAGCTCGACGAATATCTAAATCGCCTCGAAGAAGCCAAGCGCCGCGACCATCGCAAACTCGGCACAGAGCTTGACCTCTTTAGCATTCAGGAAGAAGCCGGCCCCGGCCTCATTTTCTGGCATCCTAAAGGCGGCCTCATTCGCAAAATCGTCGAGGACTGGCTCCGCGATGAACTTCTCAAGCGTGGCTACGACCTTGTCTACACGCCGCACATCATGCGCCTCGACCTCTGGAAAACCAGCGGCCACACCGGCTTTTACAAAGACAGCATGTTCGGCCCCATCGAAGTCGAAAAAGCCGATTACCAGCTAAAGCCCATGAATTGCCCGGGCCACATCCTCATCTACAAATCCAAGCTCCACAGCTATCGCGATCTTCCCGTTCGCCTCGCCGAACTCGGCACCGTCTATCGCTACGAACGCAGCGGCGTCCTCCACGGCCTCCTTCGCGTCCGTGGCTTCACCCAGGACGACGCCCACATTTTCTGCGCCCCGTCGCAAATCGAATCCGAAGTCGAAGCCTGCGTCGATTTCGCTTTCGCCGTCATGAAAAATTTCGGCTTCGACAAATTCGAAGTCGAACTCTCCGATTGGGACTCCTCTCATCCCGAAAATTACGCCGGCAAGCCCGAAGACTGGCATCGCGCCACCGCCGCTCTCGCCGAAACCGTGAAGCGCCTCAATATCCCCTACAAAACCATCACCGGCGAAGCCGCCTTCTACGGCCCCAAAATCGACGTCAAGCTCATCGACGCCATCGGCCGCCCGTGGCAGCTCACCACTGTCCAATTCGATTTCAATCTCCCCGCGCGTTTCGGCCTAGAATACGTTGCGGAAGACGGCGCGAAGCATCAACCGCTCATGGTTCACCGCGCGCTGCTCGGTTCCGTCGAACGCTTCTTCGGCATTCTCATCGAGCACTACGCCGGCGCGTTTCCGCTCTGGCTCGCGCCTGTGCAAGTCCAAATCTGCCCCGTCAGCGAAAAAGTCGCCGACTACGCCAAACACGTCACCGAAACTCTCAAGCGCAACAACATCCGCGTCCATCTCGACGACCGCAACGAAAAACTCCCGGCCAAAATCCGCGACGCCCAGCTCCAGAAAATTCCCTACATGCTCATCGTCGGTGCCAAAGAAGCGGAAGCCGGCACTGTCTCCGTCCGCCACCGCAGCAAAGGCGACCAAGGCCCCAAGCCCCTAGCCGAAGTAGTAGCCGCCCTCCAGGACGAAATCATCAACCGCGCCCTGGCATGATTCCCGAGTGGCACAGCCGATCCTGGCTGTGCTCAGCCGCTTTAAGATTTATCCAGAATTAGAGAGCGATGACGGAGCAAGGTTGAGATGATTTCACGCCGATTCTTTCTCGCAGCCAGTGCCGGCTTCGCGTTAACTCCGGAATTCGTGACGGCAAGCGATGAGGTCCCCAACATACTCGACCACATACTCCTAGGCTGCTTCGATCTCACCACCGGCATCGATTTCGTCGAAAAACGCACCGGCATTCGCGCCGCTTTCGGTGGCGTCCATCCCGGACGCGGCACGCGCAACGCTCTTCTCTCGCTCGGCGAAAAACACTATCTCGAAATCATCGCGCTAGATCCGCTCCAATCCGACGCACCTGACGACCACGGCTTGACGAAACTTGTCGAGCCCCGTCTCGTCGGCTGGGCCGCTCATCCGGGCGACCTCGACCAATTCGCCGCTCGCCTGCGCTCCGCGTCTATCGAATTTGATGGCCCCAGTCCGGGCTCTCGTAAACGTCCCGACGGCCGCCTCCTGCTGACCTGCTCCCCAAAATCCGCGCAGAGGTGTATATGAATATCGCAATTTGCGGAGAGGGGGAAGCATGGCGAAGAGGAAGTATAGCGAAGTAGAGATGATTGGGGCGTTGAAGCAGCTGGAGGCCGGACGCACGGCGGCGGAGCTCGGGCGGGAACTGGGAGTATCCAAGCACACGGTGTATGCGTGGAAGGCCAAGTATGGGGGGATGAGCGTGGGGGAAGCGCAACGGCTGCGGCAGTTGGAGGATGAGAACGGGCGGCTGAAGAAGCTGGTGGCGGATCTGAGCTTGGACAAGGAGATGCTGAAAGCGGTGATCGCAAAAAACGGGTGGAGCTCGTAGAACGCAAGGAGGAAGTGCGCTGGCTGTGGGGACATTTTGTGGTGAGCCAGCGGCGGGTCTGCGAGCTGCTGGGAGTAGCGGAGTCGAGTTGCCGGTATGAGAGCCGGCGGAGCGATGAGGAATTGCGGGAGCGCTTGGTGGCGGTGGCGCGGGAGAAGCCGCGCTGGGGATACAGAAGGCTGCAGATCGCGTTGGAGAGAGGTGGGATGCACGTGAATCACAAGCGGATTTACCGAGTGTACCGGGAAGCAGGACTCACCGTGCGGAGGAGGAAGCGAAAACGCTTGCTGCGAGCGGGCGCGGCGCAGCCCGCGGTGACGGGGCCAAATCAGGAATGGGCGCTGGATTTCGTGCACGACGCGGCGGAGAGCGGGAGGAAATTCCGGGTGCTGAGCGTGCTGGACGTGTACACGCGGGAGTGTTTGGTGCTGGAAGTGGACACCAGTTTTGCGAGCCGGCGAGTGACGCGGGAATTGGAAAAGGTGATCGCAGAGCGGGGAACGCCGTGGGCGATGCGCTGCGACAACGGGCCGGAGTTCACCTCGCGGCATTTTCTGGCGTGGTGCGTGGAAAGAAAGATCGAGTTGGTGCACATCGAACCAGGAAAGCCGGTGCAAAATGCGTTTGTAGAAAGTTTTCAGGGGCGCTTGCGGGAGGAATGCTTGAACGCGAGTTGGTTCCGGAACTTGTTCGAGGCGCGGGTGAAGATCGCGGCGTGGAGGAAGGAGTATAACGAGGAGCGGCCGCACAGCAGTTTGGGGTATTTGACGCCGCGGGAGTTCGCGCAGCGAGATGCGGCGCTGCGGTCGCCTACGGCTCCCTGCGCGCCGCATCTCGCCCCCTTGGGGCAGGCAGAAGCTAGGCCATCAGGAGATTCGAGTGTCGTATGATTCCGTGCGCGAAGCTAGGGGGCAGGTCACTGCAATGGAGAACTCTCGATCTTAAAGATGACCACTCCGGCCTCCTCCCCTTCTTCATCGAATGGAGCGCCGATACTATTCATCCCTCCGCCGACGCACCCACCGGCTGCAAAATCCTCGGCTTCGAACTCGCCGCCCCCAATGACGCCGAAATAAAACACCTCTGCACCGTCTTGAATCTCGACGTCCCCGTCGCTCGCTCCGACAAGCCCCAACTCCGCGCCCACATAGAAGGCCCCAGCGGCAAAGTCATGATCCTCTCTTCTTGACCAAACCTCCTCTTGCTCATCCAATCCCGCTACGTGCTATACTTTGAAACCCGTCCTCGGCTTCTTTCCAGCCGTGCGCACGGTCAACGATTCGAGGCCCAGCCCGGCGAGGCGGGCGGCAAGGCGCCTTTAGCACTTAGGGGGGAATATCGCAGAACGCAGCTTCCGGCAGAGCGATCGCATCCGCGTCAACGAGCGGATTCGCGCTCGCGAGATCCGGGTGATTGATGAAGAGGGCGGCCAGCTTGGCGTCATGCAGCCATTCGAGGCCATGAAGTTGGCGCGCGAGCGCGGGCTTGATCTGGTGGAAATTTCGCCGACGGCGGATCCTCCAGTTTGCAAGATCACCGACTACGGCAAATATCTTTACCAGGCCAACAAAAAAGCGCATGAACAGCGCAAGAGCAGCCGTGGTTCGCAGCTAAAAGAAGTAAAGTTTCGTCCCGCGACCGCCGAGCACGATTATCAGGTTCGCAAGAATCAGATCATCCGCTTCCTTGGCGAAGGCCACAAAGTTCGCGCCATGATTTTCCATCGCGGCCGCGAAATGGCCCACCAGGAAGTCGGCCGCGCGAAAATGAATCGCTTGCTGGTGGAAATTGCCGACCAGTGCCAGATCGAAACGATGCCGCGCATGGAAGGCAACGTCCTGGTCGCTCTGCTAGCGCCGAAAAAGGGTGTCTCAGTAGCGAAGCCGAGCGGCCAATCAACCGCCAACGCCCAGCAATCGCAGTAAGGTTTGTTTTTGATTTTGTAGGAGCACGGCACGCCGTGCCCTCTTTTGAACCGGGCGCAAAGCCTTCAAGCTTCTAGGCGCCAAAAAATCTTAGGAGACTTTCAAGTCATGCCACGGAATTCGACGAAACCAAAGCTAAAACTGAAAACCCATCGCGGAGCCAAAAAGCGTTTCAAAATCACCGCGAACGGCAAAATCAAACGCATGCACTCCGGCAAGCGCCATCTCATGGGGACAAAGGCCCCCGGTCGCATGCGCAAACTAAAGAAGCTAACGCTGGTCAGTCCCCGGGACGTCGCCGCCGTCAGGCAAATGCTACCGTACGGCTAAAGCCGTAAGAGTTTTCCGCGCTCGTGCCGCAGCACTGCGCGAGCGCCAAGATTTTCTTCGTAGGGGCACGATACATCGTGCCCTTCCGTCAGAAACGCAGGACGCAAGTCCCGCGCATCGTGCCAGGCAGCGCTTCACGGGTGCCTGCCGGCCGATAAGCCGCAAAAACTGATTCCCCGCAAGGCGAATCACACTGCGGTCGCAACAAATCAGAGACAAACCCGTTGCAGTTCGCGCCGCAAGCCCGCGCGTCCATGCATCCTGTTTGTCTCCCAATAACGAAGCCGATGTTGTAGTGGCGGGTCTTTAGACCCGCGCTTTTCCGCTTCAACCATCGGCCTCGACTAAATTCGAAGGAGAAAAACCCATGGCACGCGTAAAACGCGGCACAAAACGCCGCGCCCGTCGTAAAAAGTACCTCAGACGCACAAAAGGCTTCTTCCTAACAAAAAGCAAGCTCTACCAATCCGCACAGGAAGCCGCGAATCGCGCCGACCGCTACGCCAAGCGCGACCGCCGCGTAAAAAAGCGCGAATATCGCAAACTCTGGATCCAGCGCATCGGCGCAGCCGCGCGCAACAACGGCCTAACCTACGGCCAGCTGATCCATGGCCTGAAAGCCGCCGGCGTCTCCCTGGATCGCAAGATCCTGGCCGATATAGCGGTCAAGGACGCCGCCGCCTTCACCAGCCTGGTAGCCAGCGCCAAGTCCGCCGCTCCGCCCCAAGCCAAAAAGGCGTCGTAGCTCTTTTGTCGGCCCACCCCAACCGTCATTTCGAACGGAGCGGGCCGACGCCTTTTCTTTCCACTTCGCTCTTGCGAAGTGGTCGGCCCGCGGAGAGAGAAATCTCTCTTCGATTTTTGGTGGCGCTCTTATTATGGAGAATGCCGCGGCACCAGGAGTTTTCGGTTCTTTGTCCAGACTTCTCTTGTAGGCCACGATACATCGCGCCCCTAAGGTGTAATCTATTTCGCGATCATGCCGAACATCGAAAATCCAACGGGTAAGACCCTCGCGGTCCTCGGAGCCACGCAAGCCGACCAGGTCGCGCCGCTCTTCGCCGAAATCCGTTCACGCTTCGACGTCGACTCCGCCGCGATCCACGACGAATCCGCCTGGAAAACTTTCCGCGACGCTTGGCTAGGTCGCAAATCCGGCGTCCTCGCCCAAATCAGCGACAACTGGCTCAAACCCTCATCGCCTGATTTGAAACGCGCCGTAGGCGCCGGCCTCAACGAACTCCGCGCCCACGTCGAATCCCAAATCGAATCCCGCCGCCAAGCCATCGAATCCGGCGCCGACCAAACCGCCCTCGCTCACGAACGCGTCGACCTCTCTCTCCCTGGCGTCCAACGCCCCATTGGCTCGCACCACCTCATCCGCCAAGTCTTCCAGGAAATCGAAGACATTTTCTTCTCCATCGGCTTCTCCGTCGTTGAAGGCCCCGAAATCGAAACGCCCTACTACAATTTCGAGGCCCTCAACATCCCCGAATTCCATCCCGTCCGCGACGACATGGACACCTTCTATCTCGACCTTCCAAAGGGCGCTCCCACGCCGCTGCTTCTCCGCACGCACACCTCTCCGATGCAAATTCGCACCATGGAAAAGCGCAAGCCTCCCGTGCGCGTCATTGTTCCCGGCAAGGTCTATCGCCGCGACAATCCCGACGCCACGCACTCTTTCATCTTCCATCAAGTCGAAGGCCTCGCCGTCGATTCCGACATCACTTTCTGCGATTTCACCGGCACCATCGAATATTTCGTCAAACAATTCTTCGGCCCCGGCGTAAAAACCCGTTTCCGCCCCAGCTATTTTCCATTCACGGAGCCGAGCGTCGAATTCGACGTCTCCTGCATCTTCTGCGGCGGCAGCGGCACGAGCGCCGGTGGCGGAACTTGCTCCAAATGCAAAGGCGCCGGCTGGATCGAGCTTTTCGGCGCCGGCATGGTCGATCCCGCCGTCTATGGCTTCGTCAACTACGACGCCAAAAAAGTCAGCGGCTTCGCCTTCGGCATGGGCATCGACCGCCTCGCCATGCTCAAATACCAAATCGACGACATCCAGGTCTTTTTCCAAAACGATGTCCGTTTCTTGCGTCAATTTCCATGAGCCCTTCGCTGACAATTTCGCTCGCGCAAAATAGGTGCATCCGTGGCTGATGAACTGGCCGTCCTCAAAGAGCGGCTGCTCGATTCCATTCGGCGGGAAGGCTTCGCGCTTTACTACGGCGCTTTTCCCAGCGATAACCTGCCGCAGCTGCCTTGGAACTCCGAGCTGGGTTCCGATCCAGACCAGTTCTTGCAGACGGCGAAATCGCAAAACGTTCGCCTCGTCTATGTCAATTGGGTTTTGTTCACGCGGGACGCCATCGACGACAATATCTTGCAGGCCGCGGAAGGCCGCGAATTGACCGAATCGCAGACGGCTTGGCTCAACGACCATAACAACCGCCTCGAAGAATTTCGAGAGTATGCCGGCCAAACCGCTTCCGTTAGAATCGGTTTTCTCCTTGATGGCATCTTTCATTTTTATGAGCGCGTTCACGATTGGTATGAACCCTTTGGCGCGCTCATTGAAGAGGAGATGCCGGAAGCCTAAGCCGTCGCGCGCATTCAGGTAGTTCCGCGTCACGTAAAAAGAGGACCGTCGTTTCGATATGACTTTTGCCGATTCCAAACAGCGCTTCTCCACCCGCGTAGCAGACTATCTTCGCTATCGCCCCGGATATCCGTCCGGCGTTCGCGACATTCTCCGCGCCGAATGCAGTCTGAAGTCCGGTCATGTCGTCGCCGACATCGGCTCGGGCACCGGTTTTCTGAGTGAGATCTTCCTGAAGAACGGCAACCGCGTCTTCGGTGTCGAGCCCAATGAAGCCATGCGACTGGCTGGCGAAGAATATCTCGCCTCCTACGACGGATTCACCAGCATCGACGGCTCGGCGGAATCCACAACGCTCGATGATTCCGGCGTGGACTTCGTCGCCACCGGCCAGGCTTTCCACTGGTTCGACCAAAACGCTTCACGCAAGGAATTCACGCGCATCCTCAAGCCCGCCGGCTGGGTCGTCGTCATCTGGAACGAGCGCCTCACCGACACGACTCCCTTCCTGCGAGATTATGAAGGCCTGCTCTACAAATTTGGCACCGATTACGCCCGTGTAAAAGAAAGCTACCCAAGTGAGCAGCACATGCGCGATTTTTTTGGCGCCGGCGCCTACTCCTCGCACGATCTTCCGAATTTTCAGGAATTCGATTTCGATGGCCTCCCCGGCCGCCTGCGCAGCAGCTCGTTCAGCCCAACGACGGATAATCCGAATTACGAACCGATGATGGCCGAGCTGCGACGCATCTTCGATGCCTACAATCAGGATGGCCACGTCCGCATCGAGTACACCACCCATATCTATTTCGGCCACCTGGCGGGTAACCCATGAAGCTTGAGATCCGTAATCGCGAGGTCCGCTCTGGTAGAGGCGCAGCATGCTGCGCCCTTGACGCCCAGCCGTATCACACGTCGCCATCTCTCTTCGCTGTGAGCTGTGAACTGTCAGCTGTCAGCTCCCCCACAGTTCACGTCCCAACAAAACGGAGCGTCGTCGCCTCATGAAGGTCATCTACAACTGGCTGAAAGAGTTCGTCGACATCGCCGCATCACCGGCCGAGATCGCCTCGCGTCTTGCGCTCTCCGGCACAAATATCGGCAGCGTCGAAAACGGGCCCCACGGTGCCGTCATCGATGCCGAAGTCGGCTCGAACCGCCCCGATTGCCTCAGCCATTACGGAATCGCCCGCGAACTCAGCGCCGTCTATAAACTGCCGCTCAAACCTGTCCTGCCAAAGCCCGCCGAAAGCGCGGCAAAAGTAACAGAAGCCGCCAAAGTGGAAATTCAGTCGCCAGAACTCTGCGGCCGCTTCACCGCTCGCGTCATCCGCGGCGTAAAAATCCAACCGTCGCCGAAATGGCTAAAAGACCGCCTCGAAGCCAGTGGCGTCGCCAGCATCAGCAACGCCGTCGACATCTCCAACTACGTAATGCTCGAGCTCGGTCATCCGCTCCACACCTATGACTACGACAAAGTCCGCGATCATCGCCTCGGTGTCCGCCGCGCAAAGCCGGGAGAAAAAATTCGCACGCTCGACGGCCTCGAGCGCACTCTCGATTCTTCGATGTCGGTCGTCTTTGACGGCGACGGTTCCCGCGCCGTCGGCATCGCCGGCATCATGGGCGGCGCCGACACCGAAATTTCCTTCTCCACGAAAAACATTCTCATCGAATGCGCCTGGTTCGAACCAATCGCCATTCGCCGCGCCGCCCGCTCCCTCAAACTTCACACCGAAGCCTCCACGCGCTTTGGCCGCGGCGCCGATCCCGAAACTGCAGAACTCGCCTCGCGCCGCGCCGCCGAACTCATCCTGCAACTCGCCGGCGGTGAGCTGCTCTCCGGCGTCGTCGATGTCTATCCCGGCAAACGCCAGCCGAAGAAAATCCAGCTGACCCGCGCGGAAATTCTTCGCGTCATGGGTGCGGACGTCCCCGACAAAGAAATTGAAGCCGTTCTGAGCGCGCTCGGCTTCGCCCCCGTTCGAGTTGGCGAAAATCGTGGCGCGGAAGGTTCGCTCCTGGCCGCATGGGAATGCACGCAACCAAGTTGGCGCGCCGAAGTCGAACGCGAAATCGATTTGATCGAAGAAGTCGCCCGCATCTACGGTCTCGACAAATTTCCCCCGCGTCTGCCCGCCGCGAGGCAAGGCGCGCAGCGCCTCGCGAAATACGAACCAGAGTTGCGCGTCCGCGAACGCTTAATCGGTCTAGGCTATCGCGAAATCCTCACCATTCCCCATGTCGCCGAGGAACGCGACGCGCTCTTTCGCTCGGAAGGCGTCGCGCCCGCGCGTCTCGCGAATCCGCTTTCCGAAGAAGCCAACATCCTCCGTTCAAACGGCCTCGTCACCATGGCCGCCGCTCTCGAATGGAATCTCAATCACGGCCAGCGCAACGTCCGCCTCTTCGAAATCGGCCGCCGCTACCGCCTAGAAGGGTCTCAGTCCGTCGAAACCCAGATCTTGACGATTGGCGCAACGGGCGAAGCCCGCGAAAAAGGCATCTACGACACTCCCCGAGCTTTCGAATTCGCCGACCTAAGAGGCGACCTCGACGCCATCGGGCAACTCGCCAGTCCTTCAAACAGCGCCTCCTTCGAATGGCGCGAAGGTGGCGCCACGTGGACTCACGCGGCCCGCCGCGGAACGATCCATCTCCACTCCAAATCTTCGACCTCCGACAATCCAAACACTGTCATTCCGAGCGAAGCGAGGAATCTGCTTTTGCCCAACGCGCCAAGCACAACGCCGCATTCTGCGGCGCTCGGCGTTGCCGGGCAGCTGGCGCGTCGCGTCGCGGAAAAATTCAAATTGCGTCAGGATATTTTTCTGGCGGAAATTGAGCTTGAACCTTTGTACGCCGCGATTCGCGCGGCGAAAGAAGCGCGACGCTACGAGCCGCTCCCACGCTTCCCCGCGGTCGAACGCGATTTTTCCTTGCTGCTCGCCGACGGAACTCCATTTTCAGACGTGGCTGGCGCGATTCGTGCGCTCAACATCGCTGAAATTTCAGCCATCGAAGCGGCGGATTTGTTTCGCGGGACAAATGTTCCCGCCGGAAAATATTCTCTGCTCGTGCGCGTGACATTTCAAAGCCGCGAAGCCACTCTGACTGACGCGCAAATCAGTGATTTCTCCGCCAAAATTATTTCCGCGCTCGAACACAATCTTGGCGCGCAACTCCGCTCCAATTGAGGGAGCGCGAGTTGATTGTTCTCGTCCACGCCGCTGTGCGCTACAATCCCGAGACATGAGCAGTCCCGTGAAAGTCGAGATATTCGGGCAGACGTACGCGATTCGCGGTGAACTGGACGAAGCATACGTCCACGACCTGGCGCAGTACGTCGACGAAAAAATGCACGCGATTGCGGCGGGCGGAGCGACGGTCGACACGCAAAAAGTTGCGGTGCTCGCGGCGCTGGCGATTGCCGACGAACTCCACAGCTCGCAAAAAGATCGCGGCGACCGCGAAGAACTCCTTCGCGAACAAGCCGAGCGTTGCCTGACCCTCGTCGAGCGCGCCCTGAAACAAACCGCATAGTGTAGTTTTCCTCTCGAAGTTTCCGTTCCTCGCTGGATTTCTTCCATTTGAAAAAGCAAAGAGAGATTTCTCGCTTCGCTCGAAATCACGGCGTGGCGTGACGATTGTGCTGCGAGAGCCAGCAACAGGGGGAAACAAAGCGGATTCTTCGCTTCGCTCAGAATGACAGTAGGTGAGAGTTCGCGTTTCACTACTGGCTCCAGGTGGTGGGGGTGCGGATCCAGCGGTGGTTGCGGAGTTCGGCGTGGAGCGTGGCGGGTAGCGGGCCTTTGGCGCTGGCGGCGATGTTGGATTCTACGTTACGGATTTTGCGCATACCGGGAATGATAGTGCTGACGTCCTTGTTGTTGAGGATGAAGCGGAGAGCCATTTCGGGCATGGTCATGCCGTCCTTGAGGAGAGGCTTGAGCGCATCGGCGTGGGCGACGCTGGACTTGAGATTTTCGGCGACGAAATAGGTGTTGCGCCAATCGCCTTTGGGCCAGGTGCTATCGACGGTGAGAATTCCGGCGAGCGAGCCTTCATCGAACGGGCAGCGCGCGATGACGGCGACATCTTTTTCGTGGCAGGCGGGAAATAGTTCGTCCTCGGGATTTTGGTCGAAAATGTTGTAGATGACTTGCACAGCGTCGACGTGGCCGGCGCGCACGGCGCGAATGCCGTTCCACGGTTCCCAGCGATTGAGGCTGATGCCGACGGCGCGGACTTTGCCGCTGCTGCGCAAATTTTCGATGGCGCGCGGCAGGCGCTCGTCGTCGAGCCACTTGTCTTCCCAAGTGTGAAACTGGATGAGATCGAGCGTGTCGACACCAATGTTGCTGAGGCTTTTTTCGACGTACTCGACCATGTGGTCGGGAGGAAAACAGTCGTCGAGCAAAAATTCGCGGCGGCTGGGCCAGCGGCGATTTTTCGGCGGAATTTTTGTGGCGACGTAAAGTTTTTTGTCGGGGCCGGCGTTGGCGGCATTTTTGTTGGCGCGAAGAATTTTGCCGAGGAGCTCTTCGCTGTGGCCGTCGCCGTAAGCCCAGGCGGTGTCGAAAAAATTGCAACCGAGATCGACGGAGCGCTGCAGCGAGGCGAGCGATTCCGTGTCTTCCGAGCCGGTCCATCCGGCCATGCCCCACATGCCATAGCCAATTTCGCTGACGTTCCATCGGGTGCGGCCGAAGCGGCGGTAGTGCATGGTCGGTGTCTCCTTGGAATTGGAGGCGCCATTATACGTGAGCCGCGGCCTATGTTCAGTGGCCTGTGAAAATGCGAAGTAACGAAGTAAGGAGGTAAGGATGTAAAGAGGCGGGGACACGAGCGGCGGAGGAAAAAGCGGATCCCTTCCGACAAGGTCGGAACCTTCGGTCGCATTGCTCGGGGTCCCTTACGTGGGCTCTATTGATCACATCGGATTTTGTGAAGTGGCCATCGAGCCAGGGTCCTTTCCGACAAGGTCGGAACCTTTGGTCGATCGCTTCGCTCAGGATGACCGGCGGCGGCGCATGGCTTGGCGGAGGAGGGCGTTGATGCGGGTCTGGTAGCCGGGGCCGGAGCGCTTGAGCCAGGCGAGAACGTCGGCATCGAGGCGGATGGTGACGGAGCTTTTGATGGGGCGGTAGAATTTGCCGACGACGGCTTTGCTCCAGTCCGTGATTTCGGGGATGTCGGAGGTGTCAATCTCCTCGTCGCGGAGACGCACAAGAGCTTCGAGCTCTGGATCAGGAGTTTTGGCGTGCCCGTTCGTAAACTTCTCTTTCGCGGCGGGTGGCTTTTCGCGCTGAAATGATTTTGACTTCTTCTTCATTCTCATCTTCATCTTCGTCTTCGTCTTCATTCCCGGTCTTATCGGCCCGCTGCTCCAGCGTGTGAACGACTACGAGAACCAAGACACCGTTTACCAGCCCGATCGTCAGCCATCGCTCCTCAAGTTCGAAGTCGTCCGGGAGGCTGACGGCGCGGGGGTCGTCAAACACGAGCGTGGCGCGCTCGAAACTGACGCCATGCTTGGCGAGGTTGGCGGCGTTCTTTTGCTCGTCCCAAGTAAAGCGCGTTCAGACGATGTACCTACAATTCTGCATGTACGCGAGGGTGCACGTCAAGAGCCGCTGTTCAGATATTCGAGAAATGTCTTGGGCAGTTTACTGTAGATTTAGATAGTTTGTCTTTTATCTTTGATTAGGAATTCGCGGTCACAAGATGCCGGGCTAAAGCCCGGCGCCTATAAAGGATACGAAGAAAAAGACAGAGGGCACGACGTGTCGTGCCCCTACAACGAAGTGATACGCAGAAGGCCGAAGAGATCAGTAGCGCAGGCTCGATGTGTCGGCGCCAGGCGGGGCGGTTTGGAGCATGTGGGCGGCGGCGGCTTTAGGACGCGTTGAGTGAAGGTTAGGCCGCCTTCGCGGGTGGTGCTGCCGGGAGGGCCGGTGTAGCAGTGGGGTTGGTCGACGCCGTAGTCGAAGGTGGCGTCGGAGTGGGGATTGCTTGTGGCGTCGAGGGCGTGTTCTGCATGAGGTGGACGGCGCCATCGAGGTAGTAGGTGTCGGCGGTGCCGACCGTTACGTGGAGTTTGCCCTGGAGCTTGGGGCCTAGGGTTTTCCAATTGCGCTGCATGATCGCGGTCAGATCGTAGTCCTCGAGCCAGTAGGCGGCGACTTCATGGTTGATTACGCCGGTGCGCTGATTCCAGATTTCGGCGGGGTAGCCATCAGGGCCGACCAGGGCTGAAAACGGCTTGCAGATGTCCCACTGCTCGCCGGAGCGGCCGTGCGTGCCGAGGACGAGTTCCCAGCGATTAGTGCCTTCGGTGGTGGCGAGGATGAGGCCGGGCGGAGTGCGCATCTCGGAATGGGCGATGCGGCCGAAGGGGCCGATGGTCCAGTGGCGTTTTTGTCGTTGTAAATGTCGACCATTTGATAGGCGTGGAAATCGACGGGATCGGGGCAGGCGCCCCAGGCGCCGTTGAAGTCATCGGGA
>CAVYFO010000023.1:0-95667 GCA_963767755.1 uncultured Acidobacteriota bacterium
GTGGTTAAAAATCTAAAAGCCGTCCCTGGTGTCGCTTACAAGACGTCAGGAGCCATTCCCCCCTCTTTTAGCTGCACCCAATCCTGCACCCAAAACTTCTTTGTCCGTTCCTTCACATCAAATCGAATAAAACCTAGGAGTCAACGCACGCCCTGAATGTCTCAAGATCAGCAAGGGCCAGGACGCAACGAGCGCGCACATTGCGTTCTGGCAGATCAGAGCGCAGGCCATTCGCAAACTCAATCGCTTCAAGGGCGGCAAGCAGCAGAGGGCCTGCTGCCCAACGCAGAAGCAGAAGAAGCACCCTATGGCCAGGCCTTACTCGTATCGCAGCGCCACAAGCGGATCAACTTGGCTTGCCCGCATCGCCGGGATGCTAACCGCAACGGTTGCAACGACAAGCATCAGCGCGGCGCAGCCCATTAGGATCGATGGCCCTGCGAATGAAATCCCGTTGAAAAGCTTCCCGAGCAGGCGCTCAGTGCCCAGTGCTGCGCCAATTCCGAAAACGATCCCTGCGCCTGCCAATGTTATTGTCTCACGTGCCACAATCCACAGCACGGATTGAGAGCTTGCGCCCAGAGCCATGCGAATGCCTATCTCTCGCGTCCGCCGCGAGACTGTGTAGCTCAGCACGCCATACAATCCCACCGCAGCGAGTGAAATTGCAAGAAACCGAACGCGGCGGCAAGATTCGCGACCATCCGTTCTCGCCAGAGCGAATCTTCGATCCGAACTCGAGCGTCTGATGTTGAAAACAGGGAAGCCCTTGTCTACGGAGTTAGGTCTTGGATCACCGCCGCCATCACGGCCGCGCCATCGGAACCTGAGTACCGCACATGTAAGGTCGGCATGTACAGCGTCCCTTGAAGCAAAGCTAACCACAGACCCGGACGAGGTTGTGCGTGCAGTTCGTAGTAATGCGCGTCCGCGACGACACCAATGACTTCGTAAGTCTGCGCCTGCCCATCGTCCATAATCGAAAACGTCTGGCCGATTGGGTTCTCGCCCTTAAACATCGAATGCGTGAACGATTGATTGACGATGGCTACCGGCGGCGAGGTTGTCGTGTCTCGCAGATCGAAGTCGCGTCCAACGATCCAGGGAATTCCAACGGCGCCGAAAAACTGTGGAGTGACCTGATCCACGTCAGCTCGAACCTGATCATGACGCACCGATTCCACCACAGATTGGTCGTCGGGTTCCAAGTGGACCATTTCGGCGAGTGCTGCGGCCTGCACGCCGCGAAGGGTGGCGACACGCCGCAACAGTTCGGCCATCAGTTTGCGCTTGCGATCCGCGGTGTAAATCTCTTGTCGAGGTTTCATTGTGAAGAGGAGTACGTGATTAGGGTCGGATTGAAAATCTCGGGGACGCAGGTTAGAAAGCGCACTAACGAAAGCGCCAACAATAACGAGTAGCACAAGAGAGAACGCAACCTGTGACGCTACCAGAATCTTACGTAATCCGCCGCGCGAGCCGCCGACCGAGCCGCCGAATCTGACTTGAGTGTTGCGGCCAGATCGCCACGCGTCCCCTTGATCGCCGGTAGCACGCCAAAAATCAAAATTGTGAGTAGCGATAGTGCTGTAGTAAAAGCAAAGGTGCGATTATGCGGATGAAGATCGAGAGCAATCGTGATATGCCCCTGAGGGACGAAGCGAGCAAGAACGACGAAGTCCATTTTGAAAGGGCGATTCCAACCGCCCCTCCCAAGAAAGCCAGCAGCATACTTTCGGTAATCATTTGGCGAATCAACCGCGACCGGCCAGCACCTATCGAGTTCCGGATAGCAAGCTCACGTGAGCGTCCAACCGCCCTCGCCAGCAACATGTTCGCCAAATTTACGCATGCTACCAACAATACAATCGCTGCCAAGACCAACAGCAGATAAAGCGGGGCGCGGAATTGACCCACGCGTTCGTAGTCACCCCACGCCTCGGATGTAAGGCGTATATGTGCTTGCCCGAATTCCTGAACCTGCCGATTTGAAGTGATACTCAGAAACCCCTCCGTGCCAACATCTCTGAGACCAGTTTAAAACTCTAATCAATGAGCAGGGCGAGAAAGAAGCAGGCAGAAATGAACGGCAATTCTCTTGGTGTTGTTCTTTCCCCTGGGGCTTCGGCTGGCGCGGAACGGAGCGGAGGCGAGCGTAGCGAGCCGCAGCGCAGTGCAGCGCCAGCCAAAGGCGGTCGGCTCCGGTCAGTCGCGCCGCTTGATTCCGAAGTGGTTGCCGACCTAAGCGCCGTACGTTCACTGCGGAGTACAAACAACGCATCTTGCAAGAAGCCGAAGCGGCTGCGGCCACGCGAGGTGCTCTTGGCGCGCTGCTGCGCCGCGAAGGGCTGTACTCGTCGCTGCTGGCTTATTGGCGGGATGACCGGCAACGGCACCCGCGAGGCGCTGACTCCACGGAAGCGCGGGCCAAAGTCCAAGTACGATCCACTAAAAGAGGAAAATCTGAAGCTGCAACGCCAGAACGCGCGCCTCACCGAAGATCTGCGCAAGGCGCACATCATCATCGACGTCCAAAAAAAAGTGGCAGCGCTGTTGGGCCGTCCGCTTCCGGACCTGGACCCGGAGGAGAACTCCTGATGGCCGCCGTCAGCGAACTGTCCACCGCCGTGGGCACGCGCGCCGCTTGCCGTGCGCTGTTTGCGCCGCGCGCCTCCCACTATCGCCAAAGGCGTGCGTCGCTCCGTCCTGCAAAAACCAGGCCGCGGTCCGCGCCGCCACGCGCTCTTGCTCCGGCGGAACGCGAAACCGTCCTGGCGCATTTGCACGGCGAAAAATTCCAGGATCGCTCGCCCGCCGCTGTTTATGCGACGTTGCTCGATGAAGGGCAGTATCACTGCTCGATCCGCACCATGTACCGTTTGCTGGAGCAAAAAGGCGAATCGCGCGAACCCGCGACCAACTCGCTCATCCGCCCATCAGAAGCCGGAACTTTTGGCCACCGCGCCCAATCAACTGTGGAGCTGGGACATACCAAGCTGCTGGTTCCCGCCAAGTGGACGTACTTCTATCTCTACGTGATCCTCGATGTGTTCAGCCGCTACGTCACCGGCTGGATGGTGGCCATGCGCGAAAGCGCGGAACTGGCCAAGCGGCTGATCGCGGAGAGTTGCGCGAAACAAAACATCCAGCGCGGCCAGCTTACGCTGCATGCCGATCGCGGAACCTCGATGAGTTCCAAGCCGGTGGCCTTTCTGCTGGCTGATCTGGGCGTCACCAAAACGCATAGCCGCCCGCACGTCTCCGACGACAACCCATATTCGGAAAGCCAGTTCCGCACCATGAAGTACCGGCCGGAGTTCCCGGACCGCTTCGGGTGCATTCAGGACAGCCGCGCTTTTTCGCAGGGATTTTTCCGCTGGTACAACGAAGAACATCGCCACTCCGGTCTGGGCTTGCTCACCCCGGCCATGGTCCACTACAACCAAACTGCGCTCATCCTCGAACGACGCCAAACCGTTCTCGATGTCGCCTATCGCGTCCATCCCGAACGCTTCGTCCGCCAGGCCCCCAAACCAACTACGGTTCCCACCGAGGTGTGGATCAACAAACCGCTCAACTCAAATGAAAATGCTCACTAAATTCCATGACCACTGGTCTCAAACTCATTGACACGCGCCGAACCGCTGAAGTTGTGTGTCGGCCTCAGTTTGAGCTTGTACCAGAGTCTGACCTGGCTTAAGGCGGGCAGTTGTATCTAACCACCGATCCGGTGACCCGCTAATTAGCGAAATTTGCAGGACTTTCTGACCGGCGGGCAGAATTGGGATTCGAAGTTCATAATCAGTGCCACGAGCAAGTCCGAAGAACGATGGAGGCGAAACCCCCACAATCGTAAACGGATATGAGTTCAAGTGAATTACGTGCCCGATAACATTCGGGTCTCCCCCAAATCGCTGTTCCCAGAAACCATACGAGAGTACAGCTTCAGGCGCCCAATGCCCCGCCTGTACGTCGGGCGTAAATCCCTGGCCGAGTATCGGCCGCACTCCGAGCACACGGAAATAATCTGGAGAAACAGTCTCTCCAAGAATTCGCTCAGCGCGGTCATCGTAAGTGAAACTGAGGCCATCCGCAGAAGTAGTGGTGATCCCGGCGAAGGTGTCGGATTCTCGGAGTTGCTCAACAAAGGCCAGCGGCAAATCAGTTTCCTCGGGTCCCGAGCTGTGCGAAATCGAAAAGGAAACGAGTCCATGCGGATCGGTTACAGGTAGCAACCTCCAGAGTGTCGCGTCGAGGGCCGTAAAAATTGCGGCATTAGCACCAATCCCCAGCGCCAACGTGAGCACAGCGACTGCTGTGAAGCCTGGATTTTTGCGCAGTGTGCGCAATCCGAAGCGGAAGTCGTACAGCGCATCCTCGATCCAGTTTACCCGTCGCATGTCCCGGCACTCCTCTTTGTGCATTTCTAGACCTTTCATCGCACGAATCGCAGCCAGCCGAGCCTCTTTAGGAGTGACCCCGTTGGCAATGTTCTCTGCGATTTGCTGATCCAAATGAAACTGAATTTCGTCGTCGAGCTCTTGTTCGGCGTGTTCGCGGCGGAATAGAGATCGCAATCGGAGGGGGATAGTGTAACGCCAGTGTTCTGGGCGCACGGACTCAGACCTCCGTCAATTGGATGACGCCAGTAATTGCGTTCGATAGCCGCTTCCAATTCGCAGTCTCTTTTTCGAGTTTTCGACGACCTAGCCTTGTAAGTGAATAGAACTTGGCCCTGCGTCCTAGTTCACTCGTCTTCCAGTCAGCTGTGATCCAACCTTCCTGTTCCAACTTGTGAAGCGCGGGATAGAGCGAGCCGTCGCTGACGCGCAGTTCGTCGCGTGAAATCTGCTTAAGACGCTTACTGATAGCCCAGCCGTGCAAGGGTTCCAGGGCAAGGATTTTCAGAAGAAGAAGTTCAAGAGTGCCCTGAACAAGATCAGTCGGCTTGCTCACGTCATACCCTCGGTTACCGAGATCATAAAACAAATAAACCATGGAATTCAAGTCTCGCAGTTTGTGGTAGGAAGAAGTATTGCGGTTAGCTGATCCCAGCTCTAGGATCGCATCGGCGGGTTCGCCTCTTCCCTGTGGCGACCATCTTTTTGTATGAGATGCTCTGTTTGCCGTATCCATCGTTGTTCTGTTATATCAGGACTTGTGATAGAATATGTATTCTTATAACAGGACAGAATGATGTGAGATGAACTGTTATAACGGGACCATTGTAGGGGCTTTGTTATCCTATAACAGGACGGCATTATGAGACAGGAATTCAAAAAGCTAAGGCTCGAACAGCTGGATCGCACTCTCGCGGCGTTCAAAGACGCCCGTAATGAAGCACGGCCGCAGAGAGGATGGATGCGGGCCATCCGAGAAGCTTTGGGACTGAGCCTTGAAGAAGTAGGCGCGAGACTCAAAAAGACGCGGCAGCGAATCCTCGAATTCGAAAAAGCCGAAGCGGAAGACCGTATCACTCTGCAAAGCCTGCGCCGTGTGGCGGCTGCACTCGACTGCGACCTGGTGTATGCGCTTGTTCCGAAAACAGGCTCCATTCTGGAGTTGGCGGAACGGCGCACCCGCCAGGATGCCACGCGCGATGTTCTCGACGTCGAGCACACCATGGCGCTCGAAGACCAGGCCTCGGGCAATGTCTCGAAGCTGATCGACGATGAAACCCAGCGCCGACTCAAGAAGCAATGAGCACAATTCCCGGTCTAAACGATACTCCGGGTAATACGCCGCTCCATCCGGACGATGCAGCTCAACTAATTCCCAGCCTCGCAACGAGAAGAGAACTTGACGAGTGGGAGAGGCAAAATATTCTGCAGGCTCAGACCTGGGCCTTCAGCCCAAGAGTAATGGGTCAACGAGAGCCGCTCGATGAAATATATGTCCGTGAACTTCACCGCAGAATGTTCGATGCGACATGGAAGTGGGCTGGAAAATATCGGACACGCGACGGAATCAATCTCGGCTGCCCCTTCACCGAAATCCAACAACGGATCGGCGGACTGTTGGGAAACGTACGATTCTGGATCGACAATCAAACTTTTCCCATCGACGAAATTGCCCTACGTTTTCATCATCAGATTGTGGGGCAAATCCACGCGTTTCCAAACGGCAATGGCCGCCATGCACGGCTCATCGCAAGCGTCCTTGCCGAGAAACTCGGCAGACCGAGATTCACATGGGGAAGGTCTACTCTGGTCGATCCAGGGCCAACTCGCCAAGCTTATCTTGATGCGTTAAAAGCAACCGATGAGAATGAAGCCAATATTCAGCAACTCGTTTCATTCGCACGTTCCTAGCAGCAACGCAATGCCGTCCGTTTTCTTCCACGTCGTTGAAAGTACTTACAACCCGTTAACTGTCACGGCAGTGGTCCCCGCCTTTTTGATCGCCCCGTACAATCTTAAGAGTAGCGGGAGAACTCGACCACCATTCGGCAGACGACCGAATCTGCTTTCGCTCAAAAAGCTGCTACGGTTGGCCATCAACCTCTAAGAGGAGAGAGAGACAGTCGCTTCCCGTCTTTGCGGGAACAGCCCTCAGTGGTCAGGTCAAAAGCGGCCAACGGTGGTCACGTCAAAACCGGCCAATGGATGTGGCCCAGGACTTAGATGTTGTACCTTGTCGTTCGCATTTCGGGCAAGCCTAATCGATCAAGATAATTCGCCTGACGGTTTTGTCTGGTTCTGTTTTGAGTTTGATGGTGATTGTTGGGCTGTGGGAACTGTGAAAAAGCCGAGCGTCGTTGCGAGGCTTTTTCAAGTCGCGATGGAAATCCGCGTTCTTTCCGGATTTCCGTCGCGACGTCAGTTTCCACAGGCCTTCCTGCTTTTGACGGCTGTCCGAGCGGAGGCTACTGGGCCGTTGGCCGGAGCTTCGGGTGGTTTTCGGCGCGGTGCTCATTGTTCCGCCGGCAACTTGGTCCTCCAACTCCGCGGCCCGCATTTGAGGATATGGCCGTGGTGGAGGAGGCGGTCGAGCATGGCGGTGACGGCCGCGCTGTCGCCCAGCAGCTTTCCCCAGTCTTCGACAGGTCTGTTGGAAGTCACCAGCGTGCTGGCGCGTTCGTAACGGCGCATGACGATCTCCAGCAGCTCTTCTGCCGCTGTGGGTCCTAGCTTACGCATCCCCAAGTCATCGATGATCAGCAGGGGCACGGTGGCCAGCAGTTCCATGTGCTCTTTGCGCTTTCCGTCGAGGGCCGCTTCGGCGATTTCCTCGAGCAGGACGTGCGCCTCACGGTAGATCACACGATAGCCCTGGCCGATGACCGCCTGCCCGATGGCCTGGGCCAAGTGGCTTTTGCCGGTGCCGGGTGGACCTAGAAAAAGTGCATCTTCGCGGCGACCGATGAACGTGGCCGTGGCCAGATCGAAGACCAGGCTGCGATTCATCTTCTTGTTGAAGTTGAAATCGAAGTTGTCGAGCGTCACCTGTGGATCGCGAAATTGCGCTTGTTTCCGGCGCCGTTCCAGTAGTCGGTCGCTCCGACGAGTCAGTTCATCGGCTACCAGACAGGAAAGGAAGTCGATGGGAGCCATTGGTTCGGCTTGGGCTTGCTGCAGGCGCGTCTCCAGCACCGCAGCGATCCCGCCGAGACGCAGTTGCCGTAAGGAACGGTTTAATTCAATCAGATTCATTCGGGTTGCTCCTTGATTTTGAGATTGATGAAATCGCGATACTCGGTGAGCTCGCGAATCAGGGGATCGATCTGCCGTAGAAACATTTGCGGGTGCGGGCGGCGCTCCAGATAACGGCGCACGAAGCGGTATTCCCGCACGCCGATGTCGCGAGCGGTGGCGCAGGCGTCTTCCACCGCCGCCGCCCCGTATTTCTTGATCAGGGAAAACACTCCCAAGATGCCGCGGATGCCGGTCTCTCCTTTCTGCTGATAGATCAACTGGCAAAACTGGCCGATCTGGGTTCCGGCGTGTTCGGCGCGCCGCAAGAGTTGCGCCGTGCTCAGCGGCATTTTCTTGGGGTGGTCTTCTTCCTGGATGCGATATCCGCCGCGTCTCTGGCGTAGGTGCTCGCGAAGAAGTTGACCGGTGCTGGGATGCAGGATGCGCACGTGCAGCGCATCCCATTGCACCTTTACCTGCCGCCCGATCCATCCCGGAGGCAAGCCGTAATAAGCCGCCTCGACCTCCACACAACCGTCCAGATGAACGACGCGCTCTCCGTACTGGTAATAGCGAAAGGGTTCCAGCGGCAGAGGAAGCAACGACGGTTTTTCCTCGGCGAACATGGTGGCCACTTGCCGTTTCGTGGTGCCATGAATACGCGTATCGGCCCAGCGTTCTTCCCAGCGATCCAGATAGGCCTGTGCTTCCTCCAGACTCTCGAAGCGCAGACCTTTGAGCGGGGTCTTCTGCGTATGTCCGACGCCGGCTTCTACTTTTCCTTTTCGATCGGGATCTTTTATCCGGCAAGGCATGGCCACCACGCCGTAGTGCGCCAACACGTCCCGATAGAGAGGATTCAGCGCAGGATCGTAGATATCGGGAACCAGCACTCCCTCTTTCAGATTGTCCAGGACCGCCACACGTGGACACCCGCCAAGTCGGCGAAAAGCTTTCTCGTGCAACTCCGCCCAAGTTTGTGAACTCGAACGGAACACCAGCAAGCGTACCGATTTGCGGCTGTAGCCGAGGGTCAGCACGAACAAGCGTGTCCGCCGGTACTTGCTACTCTGCGGATCACGTACCATCGGACCGGTTCCGTAATCCACTTGGGCCTCTTCTCCGGCGGCCGTGAGGATGATCCCCACGGCTTGTGGCCCCTCCGATCCGCGCAGCTTGCGAACAAAGCGCTTCACGGTTTGGTAGCCGTGGGGAAAGCCGTGATCGGAAACCAAGTCCTGCCAGATGGCCATGGCATTCCGGCCACGACTGCGTCCCTGCTCGATCAGTGCGCGGTACGGCTCGCAGGCACTGGTGGCCCGATCTTGCTTGTCAGTCGGAGGTGAAATCGGCTGGCCAAGGTCGGTGGTCACCCCTATGGCCGGTTTTGACGGCGCTCGGCGTCCCCATCCGGGCAGGCACACCACCACCCCGGCTGACTTTAGGTAGGCACTTGCTGTTTCTCTACGGACACCAGTGGCTTGCTCGATGCGCCGTAACGGCCATCCGAGCCTCCCCAGTGCGATGACTTGTTGTTTCTTTTCTTCGCTCAAGACATTGCTCATGCCGACCGAGCCTATAAGGGCTCCTGTCGGAGTCAATGTCCCGGGCTTCACTCATGGCCGGTTTTGAGGTGACCCTGCATGGCCGGATTTGGGTGACCCCTGAGGGGAACAGCTTCTAGGACGTTTACTTCGTTGACGAAATCGACGACGGCCTGGAGTCCCGTCTCAGTTTTCTCCGCCGTAATACCAATTCCATAGACTTCGTGCAACCCGGGCGCACATCAGAATTGGGCGATGAAGTCATGCGGCCGTCTTCCTTTGATCTGAACGGCGTTCCCAGAAATCCTCAAATCGTCCGCTAAGTTTGCTGCAACGGAGGGCGATGATGGTGTTTGCCCCCTTCACGGTCCAATGCATACCCGCCCGTTTGAGCCGCGTGCCGATCACCACTTTACAGCCGGCCTCCACCACGCCGGTCGAGGTGCAGAACCCTTGTTTGTGAAACTTTGGATAGCGCATTCGATGTCGATTGTTCCAGATGTAGCGGACACATTCCCGTGCCTCTTTGTGTTGGCCTGCGTGGCCGTGCAGCGCTTGCACCAGGGATTTCAGGCGGCCCCCATCGAGTTCATCATAGCGCGCCTGGATCCATAGTTTGCTTTCTGGGTCGTCCCCATAAATGATCTTTCCCACCTGGCTGAGATGTTCTTTGGCATGAAAGCGGTCGAGAATCTGAGTGGCTTGCGGGAATAGTTCCGTAGCCGTGTTCCAAATCCAGGCTGAACCATCGCCCAACACCGCCGGGCGCTGAGCTTCAGTGAAACCACGGCGACTGGCCTCGCGCTGTACGCGCGCCGCGAAGTCCGAGAGGTCGGGGCTGGTATCCAGAGTCGCTGCGCTTTCAATGGCGGCCGAATAGGTGATCGATCCTGGGTCGCGCACTGGTTGGCCTTCCTCGTCGCGCGATTCCGCCGTCCAGATGGTGACCAGCTTGGCTTCGCGAGTTTTGGCCGAGCCGTCGGCTTGCTTGCCCGCACGATCCGCGACTTCTTGGGTGCGCATCGGCACCCCGGTACCATCCATTCCCAGATACATGGTGGGAGCCACTTCGCTCATCTTTTCTACTTGCTGGTGTTCATCAACGGCGATCTCGGCCCCCAACGCTTCTGCGGCTCGTTCCACCTGCTTGACACTGACTCCCACCCCCGCTAATTCGTGCAATAACCCGCTGCTCTCTTGGAAGCTCAACAGCGCTGCCGCGCTGGTCGTCATGCGCAGAACACCGGGCGTCAGCGAAAACGATTCCAGCCCCAGAGCCCGGTCCCGCGGGCAGAATCCGCTATCGCATTGCTCACAGTGATAGTAAGCGCGCTGTAGGTGCAGAGGCCCCAGTACGCTTTCGAAGGTCTTTCCGTGACGACCATGATAGTGGGCGGAGCCTCCGCAGGGACAGGGCAGCTGCGGTCCCACATGATCGCTGGTATCCGTGTTGAGCCGTTGTTCCAGCGCACGCGCTGCCAAGCGCAAAGCCTGGCGTCGCGCCGCCATTTCTACCGCTTCGAAATCCAAGCCGGCGATCGATTGGCACCCTAAGAGCGTTTCGATTTCCCGGACGATTTCGTTTTGAAGGTTGGTTTGGAGCCCCCTTTTTCGGCCGCCTCTCGGGAAGCTGCCTGGGACCGTTCCAGTTGGGCATCCGCCCATTGTTCACAAGCCTCCCGATACTGCTCCACCTGTTCCCGAAACTTATGCCCTTGCTCAATTTGCTGCCGCGCGAGCTGGGCTTGTTCCGGGCTTAGATACCGGGAGTGAGTTTTGCCTGCCATCGGCCGGGTCAAACTGTAATAAGGGCCGTGACGCGCTTGGGGATCCTCTTGGCAGGGGCAGCCTGCTTTACCGCATTTCATGGTGCGCTCGGAGACGGACCCCCGGCGCATCGGTTTAGGTTCAGACAAAACGGCGGCCAGTGCACGTATGGAGGAAGGTGTTTCAGGAGGAATTTTCATGGATCTATCCTACGGCCATATATGCCGTAAGAAAAGATAAAAAAGGGCCGACTTTAACCTCCCACCATTCCTCTGGCGTGCACCCGTGCAACCCGGTCAACTTTACTTTCCGCATCAGAACGTTCCTCAGGCTCTAATTCAAGAGCTCGCAGAAACTTGGTAAAGTGTGGGATTACATGAATCCACAAGGCAACACCTCCGTCTCACTGTTATCGATCATCTGAATCCGCAGGTTTTTGAACTCGATAAGTGGAGTCCTTTTCCATCGATTCTGTAAGCTTCTTTCCGGCAAAGGGTTTCATCTTGTTTTGCAGATATTCCACGTAGGAGTCCGATAGCGGGCTGGAGATCAGCTCGTCGATGACCGGTTGGAAGTAGGCTAGAGAGCGGATGGGCGACAAAGGCAGCGCTCCGGGTGATCGCAACAACCTCCGCAGAGAACCCAGCATGAAAGCCGCTTCAATCAGATCCAGAGGGATGCCACGGAGTTGGAATTCGGCGGCGCGTTTTTGATCGTATAGTGTGGTGTGCAACGGTGTTTCCGGCAGCTCCAGGTATAGGGTTAGGACTTTGCTGACGTAGGGAGTGAGGGAATCGGTCAGAATGTGTTTCATTTTTTCCTCCGGCGTGCCGCCGCTTCCTGTTCGCTTTCCCGAACCCGGTAGCTGTCGCCTTCGATAACCGTGACATCGGCGTGATGCAGCAAACGATCCAGCATGGTGGCGATGCACGTGGCATTGGGAAAGACTTCGTTCCATTCCTTGAAGACGCGGTTAGTGGTCACGATCAGAGATTTACGTTCATAACGGCGGTTGATGACTTCAAAGAGGATGTCAGCGGCCTTGTCGTCATAGGATAAGTACCCGACTTCATCGATGCAAAGAAGAGCTACGTTGGCATAACCACGGAGTTTGCGTCGGCGCCCTTCGATGCTCTCGGATTGGAGATCTTCGAGGATCGCCGGGGCGGTGCGGAACAGCACCGAGTGCCCGGCGAGCACGGCCGCATGGCATATGTTTTTGGCGATCAGGGTTTTTCCCAAGCCGTTTCTGCCGACCAGCACCAGATTGCGTGCTTGCTGCAAGAAGTCCAGGGTGAAGGCGCGTTCAATGACATCGCGATCGATCTTGGTTGGCCAGTTCCACTCGAAGTCGGCCAAGGGTTTGAAGCTTTTGATGGCCGACAGGCGCAGCCGCCGTTCCAGGCTACGGCGGGAACGCTCCTGGAGCTCGTTTCGGCAGAGTTCTTCCAAAAGCATGTGGGAGGACCAGCGTGCTTTGCTCGCCCGGGCGAGGAAGTCGTCCAGGTTTTCTGGGAGGGCCCGCAGGCCGATCTGCTGCAGTTGAGCCGTCAGATCATTTTTCGTCGTCGTCCTGCTTGGTGAGTTCATCGTAGACCTCCAAGTTCTGGGGTTGCATGTCGAGAGCAGCCAGTTCCGGATGTTGACTGAGGTCGACCGGCGCGAGTGCCTGTCGTTGCCTGGAGCGCTGGTGTTTGCGGAGGAGAAAGGCTACGGAAGAGACTCGGGGCGTACCATGTTCCAGCGCTTCACGGATGGCCTCGCGCAACTCTCCGGGCCCGTAGGTGTCCAGCAGTTTCAGAAGTTGTGCGGTTTGGCTGCGGGTCGATTCTCCGCGGGCGAAAGCCGCTTCGAGCAAGGCCCCGCTTTCCGGCACCGCCTGTTCCAAGCGTCCGCCCGGAGTCGAGCCGCGGGCCTTGAGCTTTTCCTGCAGCAGTTCCTGCTGGTGAGTCGGGTCCAGCACCAGTTGACCCCGGTCGTAGGAACGATGGTGGCAAGCCAGTTCTTCCGTCCCATCCAAGATACGGACTTGCGAGTCGGAAGCGACCAGCGAGAGGGGACGTCCAACGGCGTGGGCTGGGATGGAGTAATCGTTCAGATCAAAGCGGATGTAGATGGTCTTCTTGCTTTGCACCGCACAAACCAGATCGGTGGGAAAGGGATGTTCCGGTAAAGGAAGCAGACGGGGCTGTTCTTCTTCGAACGCTTGTACAACGGTTCGGGAATCATCTCCCGGCCAAGGACGTTGATGAGCAATTTGGTCGCGCCAGAGAAGGGCCTGACGATTGCACTCTTCCAAAGTGTTGAAGGTACGGGCGGCCCAGAAGGACTCGCGTACATAGCGGATGGCACGTTCGATCCGACCCTTTTGATTTCCCGCGCGCACCTGGCAGGGCCGGGCCAGAAAGTGATAGTGACCACTGAGTTCGAGAAGTCGCGGATTAAAGAGGATGGCGTCGCCGCGGCGTTCCAACACGACACTTTTGAGATTATCGTAAAGGGTGATGCGGGGAGCTCCAGACCAGGCCTGAAAAGCATGGACGTGCCCGCGCAGGAAGTTCTCCATGGTTTGATCGAAGAAAAACTCCAGGTAGAGAGCACGCGAGTAAGAAAGGGTAATCAAAAAGCAGGAGAGTCGCCGGCGTGCACGGCCAACCCGAACTTCGCCGAAATGGGCCCAGTCGGCTTGCGCCTGCTCTCCGGGAAACAGGCACAATCGCAGAAACGCTTCCCGTCGCACCGGACGCAAGCGGGCCACCACGCGCCGTAACTGCACGACGCTCCCGGTATAGCCGCGATCGCGGACCATCTGTCGGCGGCGGCGAAGAAGTGGGCCACTTTGGCGGCTGAATGTGGGCCGGTGTGGTGGTTACGGTCCGTGGTGTCCCGGTTAGGATCGCGGTCTTGGAGTCTAGGGGCTGGTTGGCAGGATGAGGAACTCCTGGTTTTTTTACGCTAGCTGTTCTCCTTCTTTGGGGCCGTCTACGCGATACGACTTCCCTTGAATCGTGAGGATGATAGCTCGTTCCACGATGCGATCGAGGAAAGCCATGGCGAGAGGGCCATCCGAGAGATAGTCTCCCCATTTCTTGAAGTCCACGTTGGTAGCGAGCGCAGTGGAGCTCTTCTGGTTCCGCAAGTCGATGATCTTATAAAGCAGGTGAGCCGATTGTGGGCTTTCCTCCCGCTCGATTCGGTCGCACCCGAATGCGTCAATAATTAAGAGATCCGGCCGTGCGTAGCGGCGTAGCTTCTCGGGAAGAGTTTTGTCGGCGAGCGAAGCGGTCAGATCGGAGATCAACTCGGCGGAGGTGCGATAGAGGACGCGATATCCATGGACGCAGGCTTTTTGCCCCAGGGCCTGAATGATGTGACTCTTTCCCACTCCGCTCCAACCCACCAGGATCAAATTGGCTCGGCGCCGGATGAAGTCTCCGGTAGCCAGCTCTTCGATCTGCTGGCGGTCGAAGGCCTTGGGATTGAACTTCCAGTTGAAGCCTTCCAAGGATTTGTTCTCGGCGAAGTGTGCTTCCCGGATGCGACGCTGGACCGAACGTTCGCGGCGAGCGTCCGCTTGCTCACCGATGAGCTGATCGAGGAAGTCAAGATTCGAAAGCTTCTCTTTCTCGGCTTTCGCGAGTAGTACATCCAGCGATTCAGGTCGCAGCGGGATACCCAGAGTCGCAAAGTGGCTCAAGCACCGATCACGCAGATTGGTCACCTTTTTGGTCATGGTCGATTTGGTTCTCTCCCTGGTTTTCGTTCTCCGCTTTTTTCAGAAGTTCTTGATAGTCCTCCGTGGGACGCACGGACACGGGAGCCTGCTTGAAGAGTTCCGCCAAGTGTTCGCGCGCCTCGTCCGCAAGCGATTCGGAAGCCAGGTGGGGACGAGCCTGTGCCGCGAGGATCCGTTCGACGGCGGAAAGGGAGAAGGCCCGGTAACGAGCGGCCCTCTCCAGGGCACCCTGGAGATCCTCGCGGCGATAGGTGGAAAGAAGCGCCAGAACTCGCGAGGCTTCCTCTTTCCCGCACCGTCGCGTCTTCACCAGCTGCTCGAAAAACAAGATTCCTTCCGCTCCGAACTCCGCGAAGCGTTGTTTCAGCAGTTCGTACTTTTGCTGAGGATCGCGTCCGGGGGAATGCTCTGGCAGACGGTGCTTCTCTCCGGTGATTGCAGAAGGGTAGAGTTCATGACGGGCGATCTCCGTCACGTCGGGGCCGTAGACGATCAGTTCCTTCTCGGTGATACGGACGGGCAGCAGTTCGCCAATGCGTTGCCAGGGGACCGAGTAGAAGTTCTGGCGATAGGGAACATGTCCTTCACTGTTCACGGTCCGATACACGGTCGCGGCCGTGTCGTAGGCGAGCGCGGGCAAGGGCAGCAGGTGAGGCTTCTCTTCCAAGTACAGATCGAATGGCCGCCGCTTGGTTTCCCGGTGGTTGCGCAGGTCGGCCGTGGTGGCCAGCCAGACGGCGGTCACTTCGTTGAGGTGTTCGAGCGAAGTAAAGGTACGGCCGTTGAGCAGATTTTTTTCTATGTAACCGAAGGGTCTTTCTATTTTCCCTTTCGTTTGGGGATGCCGGGGACGGCAAGCCCAGGGCTTGAAGCCGTAGTGCGTGGCGAAAGACAGGAACCGCGTGTTATAGATGGGCTGTTCCCCGTCGTAGCCCGTTACCACCACCTTCATGTTGTCGTACAAGCAGGTCGTTGCTAGGCCCGCAAGGTATTCGAAGGCCCGGATATGTTCCCGGATGGTGGTGGCAAAGTCTTGCGTCTCGACGAAGCGCACATACTGGCGCCGGGAATAGGACAGGATGTAGCTGAAGGCCTGCACGCGGCGGGTTCCCTCGGCGGTGAAGGCGATGTCGTAGGGGGAATAATCCATTTGCGCCTGCACTCCGGGAGCGGTTTCGAATCGCTGCACGGGCGGCTGGTGCGGTCCAGGCCGGAGCGCCCGCAAGCGGTCGCGCACGATGGTGTAGCCGCCGGAGAATCCCCGATGGCGTAACTCCTCATGGAGTCGCACGGCGGTCAAGTCTGGATAGCGTTCGAGCAGTTGCGCTATGGTCTCCTCGAAAGGATCCAGCCGACTCGCCCGTCGCGCTCGCTTCGACTCCGGCACACCCGCTCGGCGATTTTCATGATCCGCCAATACCTGGGCCACCGTCTTTCGGTTGACTCGCAACATCCGGGCGATGCGGCGCCGCGAAGCGCCCCCGTAGGACAGTCGAACGATCTCGTTACGCGTTTCTTCGTTCATGGGCTCTCCAGTTCGCTGAGCAGGTCGCGACTCAGAGCCGCTACCGATCCGGCATCCTGCGCGAGCTTCCGGAAACGAGGTGACAAAATCGTGCGATCCCCGGGCGTGAGTCCGGTGCGGCCTTGGTGCGCCAGCCACACCTCCATGCGGCCCAGCAGGTCCAGCAAAACTCCCACGCGTTTCCACACCTGGTTTCCGGCTTCGCTCAACCGCGGATCCCGCGTGGCCAGCACTCCACCCTTCCACTGCGCAAGCGCTTCCCGAGGTTTTTCCAGGAGGTACTCTTGCTGGCTACGTCCGGGGCATTGCAACAACAAGTCCACGACGCCGATCAGTTCCGTGCCCGACAGTGCTTCGCGCCGGATGACTTCGAGAACTTCGGTCTGATTGCCTGGCGGCAACCGCACCAGCTGCCGTGCGGCGGTAGGCGACAAAAGCCCGAGGCGCAGTTCGTCCCGCGACTCTGGCCCCAGACGCTCGAGCAGCGCCAGGCGCCGGCACACCCAACTCTTGTGGCGGCCCAACAGCTCCGCTACTTCCACCTGGCTCAGCCCATCCTCGCGAACCAGCGCATGCACGATCCAAGCTTCTTCCAGTTCCCGCGTGCGGCCTCCGGCGCGGTTCAGCCCGTAGATGGCCGCCTTCGCCGCTCGCTCGTCGGCCTCCATGACGCGCGCCGAGAGATGACTCAGCGAGGCCAGCCCGCGTGCCGCTCCCAAGCGTTTGAAGCCGTCGATCAGCTCGTAGTGCCCCTCACGCTGGCACACCACCACTGCGGATAGCTGGCCATAGCGATCGAGAGACCGCGCCATGGCACGTTCCGCTTCCGGCTGATGCAATCGATAGCGTCCGTAGTGTTCGCCGATCTGCGCGCACGGCAGATCCAGCAGACTCTCTGGGGCCCAACGCAACACGAGCGCCCTCCAGGAAATGTACCCATATGAAGAAGAGAGAACGAAGGAACCAAAGCACCGCTCTTTTCGTCCCCTCTTCCTCTTGCGGGCCAGCCGAACCTACGGGAACTTCTCTGTGTGCGTCAATATGTCCAGACGATCTCCGGAAAGATCCACACGATCCCGGATACTTCGCGATACTTCACCAGGTGTGACGCAGCTCCTACCCTGTCCGTGGCTCTCGCCATCGTCGTTCCCGCTCCCAAACGCGCTCCAGCGCACGCCGGCACGCCTTCGAACAGAATCTCTGCCGCGGGGATCGGGAGGTACGCAGGAACTGTTCGTAGCAACCGGGCCGGTCGCAGGAATAATCAAAAAAATTTAGGGCTGATTACCCTCGCCGACTCGTCCGCTGCCTCGCCGGTCGGTTCTTTCCTGTTCCGCACGCGCTCCCGGTAGCGTCGGCTCTGTGCCTTCCGCTTTTCCGTACCCGCCGGCGTGGCCCGGTACTTTTGTTGTGCTTTCCACTCGGACCACTCCCGCGCCTGCTCTCGACACGCGGCACTGCAGTAGCGCTCCGAGGCTTGTTGAGGATGAAAGGGCTGCTCACATCCCTTCAGCAAACACACGCGCGTCCGCGCCCGGCGTGCCGGATGCACGCATCTGCTTGCCTCTTGATTTTGGGGAGCGTCTGTAGGACGTTCAGGAAGGCCCATGGGAGATACAGCTCCCAGAAGCTTATGCCTCGGAGGGGAACTGCTAATTCCTCTCCGGGGCGCAGCAGAATTCGTTCACCGACCGTGGGTCAAGAACATGCCCCACTCGGCGTAAAACACACTCTACCTCAACTCACTCCTCAACCGACTGGCTTACTATCTTCGCCTTCCGCCACCGCCACTGAGCTCTGGCGGTCCGTCCTAAACTGGTCCGCCACAATGGACCACTCTCATTCCGCCGCTGACACGCAGCACGCGTTGCGGACCGGCTTGTTCCGCCGGGCGGCTGGTGAGGCCGTAGGAGATTTGCAGAGAAGGCTTGCCCGTCTTCTTGTTCGCGCTGTGCCGCTCAATGACGAACGCTTGGCCCACATGAGGAAAATCGAGATACCCGTTGAGTTCCGTGGTCGTCCAGATCTTGCGCGTTTCGATGCGTCCGTGGTCCGCCGGGGTAGGCTCGACAAAATGCGGTTGGCCGCGATCCCGAAAATAGAACTCCAAGGCTTCCAGAAGACCGGGTTGGTTTCCTTTCACCGTGAAAGAGTAGTGGGCCTGGCGCTTCTCGACCAGGTAAGTCGCCAGTTCGCGTTGGGTCAGCAGGGCATCGGCACTGACATCTTTCCCCTCAATATCGATGGAATCCAGCAGCGGGATCGCCGTCTTGATCTCGTTCGTGCGTTTGACCTCTTCCTTGGCCTTCCCCTCTACGGGCAGGGTACCGACTTTTTTTGGGTGTAGCAGATCTTGCTTTGCTGACCGACCACACTCATCACGTGCGTTTGCCGGCCTTGCTCATCCAGAGCGTTGCACATGGTCTTGCCATCGATCGCCAGACTTTCATCCCCTGCGCCATAGCGTTGGTTCCAGCGTTGCAAAGCGCCATCCAGATCGGCGGGCGTGACGCGGATGAGCACGTTGCGGATGCTGGACTCGCTGGGCACCACATACTGGCCCTGTTCACGACGGCAACCGAAGCGCTCCCGCGATTTCTGCCCCAGGCTTTGGGCCCAATCGGAAATGGCCTTGTACCCGCGCATCCCGCAGAGTACGGCCCCCGCGGCTATCCCCACGACGGTGGACAAACGATGTCGCCGCCCTTGGGTCCGGCGCGGATCGGGAATCTGCGAAAAGAACGAAGGGAGAGAGCGCATCTGATCAGCGGTGAGCCTCATGCTCGTGCCTCCTAGGCGATACGGTGGGGAAAGAATCGCGCCGCACAAGACTGTGCGGGCGTCGCACCGCAGCGGTTGGAGAAAAACCATCTTGGGAGATTGCGCCTTGGCCGTGTATCCCGCGTGGGTCCGGCGAAACCCTCGGGTGTTCCCTACATAAATCCAGTTCGCCGCCCGGTACACCGTCCCGCGATGACGCTGCGGGTCGACAAAGGTTTCCAGCAACACCACACCGTGCCCGAACGCTTCTTCCCAATCCCTCCCCAAACGCCTTTGACAGAGAGCGAGAAGGCGCGACCCCCAATTGAACAGGTGCCAGTCGGGAAGAATCAGAAAGCGGCTATTGTTGACCACCAGTTTCAAGCGGCCATAGTGCTGGCGCAGGGTCCAACCGATCCAGCCATCGCGCGGGGCGCACTTCAGTGCCGAGGCCGAAAAGCTCAACAGCGCAACCCATTGCTCCCGCCAGCTCGCCACGTACCACAGCGTTTCTCCGATCTTGGGCAAATGGCCCAGGTAGTGGTGCTCGCGCATGAGTTCCTGGTAGCGGGGCTGTTCGTCGGAACGAACCAGCCGGACCACCGTCTCGCGGAGTTCCGGACGCCATGCAGAGTCAACCTTCTCGGGATGCATTGCGCCGTGAGCATACTGAAGCGGAACAGAAAAGTCCAGAGCAAACTATAACTATTTATGTTTTATGGTCGTTAAGTGCCTGGATAAATCCACCCTGGGCGCCGCCCTGAAGTCTGACCCAGCAACAGCGGAATTTGGTATTCTTGAGGTCTGGTTGGCAAACGGACAGACTTGGCAATTTGACTGGCGCACGGAAGGTTGCCTTCGAGCCTCAACACCGCCTGGATTCTGGCGCCAGCACGCGAAGCAGTGTTGGATGTAAGCCCTCGGTCGTTAGTTTCGCACTGATAGGAGTAACACAGCTCCTTCCGGGAATTCCGGTTGCCTATGCACAGAGTTGGACCTGCGGTGGAACCTCTGACCCTGTATATTGCACGAACGAATTTATCACGTGCACTAATAAGGTCTGTCCTCATTCCGGGGTCTGTCCCAAACAAATATGTGTGTTTGTGCCCTAGGACGGGTCGGACAGCCTTAACCCGCCGAGATGTTTTTGACTTTGTTTTCTCTTTCGGGTCGCGGGTGCCCCATCCTTGCGGATATGCTTTTCGCAAGGGTGGGCCTTTCTTTTTCCGGTCTCGACTCACCCCACAATTCTCCGGCCCCGCACCAGCCGCCGCTCCCTCCCCATCTCCTGTTTTCACCGCCCACCACTCACTACCCATTTCCTAATCCGTCTCACCAAACTCCCAAATCCCCGCCAACTCCTTCCATCCACTTCCCCGTCTCACGTTCGAATGATAAAATAATGGTACTATTACCTTGACAATAATCCAAATCGATGCTACCATTCTGCATGATTCGGCGCCGCTCCACGCCCCTGCGTTCCTTCTACTCTCGATTCACCGCCCGCCACTCCGCTACCTTCCTCCGCGTACACGCAGGAAACGGCGCAAACCCTTTCCTCTCATGCCGTTACTTCATAACTAGCGGACACCCCGGGGGTGGGGGTCTCCCTTTTTTCTCTGCGGCCTCTGTGCCCAGCGCCCGCCCCGACCCGGTCGGGGCGTTAAAATCCACCCGACGCTCAGCTCTAACAGCTATCCCCTTTAGAATCCGCGCTTCCGAAAAACACGCTAGTAACCCTTTTAGAATGCGCAGTTTCAAAATAAAAACTCTTTAGAATGAACAGTTCCGAAAAAACCCCCGGGGGGAGGGGGTACACCCAATAAGCGTTAACTTAAGAATTGACTCTGTTGCGGTATGCCCCTATGCTTGACGCATGGCGACAACGGTTGAAAGCCTAGCAACTGAGAACTGGCCGGTTATCTGCACGTTTTTGCCGAAAGGGTGGAAGGAGATGGCGCGCAGCACTGGCGCACTGCGACGGGCTCGTGATATCCCCGACGCCGAATCGCTGTTGCGGCTATTGCTGCTGCATGTGGCCAATGGATACTCCCTGGCGGAAACCGCCGCACGGGCGAGCGAACTGGGGATGGAGTTGAGTGCGGTGGCGGTATTCAAACGTCTCCGGGCTTCCGAGGAATGGCTACGTTGGCTCGCCGAACAGCAGCGAGGGCGACAACAACTGGCTGTCGAGAGCCAAGGTCGGCCGGTGCGGGCGGTAGATGCCACGACGGTTTCCGAGCCCGGCAGCACCGGAACCGACTGGCGCGTCCACTACGCTATTAACTTGGCGAATTTGCAGTGCGATTTCTTTGAGGTGACCGATGTGCAGGGAGGCGAAACCCTGCGGCGAATTCCCGTCCGCGGGGGCGATATCATGATGGGCGACCGTATCTACTCCACGCCGGTGGGAGTGGCGCATGTGAAGGCCGCCCAGGCCGATTTGGTGGTGCGCTTGAATCGCCAATCGCTTCCCCTGTTTGACGTGAAGGAAAATCAACTGAACGTCCTGCGATTGTTTCGAAAAATAAAAGTGGGCCAGATCCAACAATGGGCCGCCCAAGTCGAGCACCCGGACGGTGGCTGGGTGCCGGGGAGACTGATCGCCCTGCAGCGGAGTGCTGAAGCCACCCGCTTGGCGCGGCGCCGCTTGCAGATGAACGCCAGTAAGAAGCAGAAGAAGGTCAGCCCGGAGTCCTGGGAGGCGGCTCAATACTTCTACCTTTGGACCACGCTGGCGGAGGTTTTCGAGGCGTCGGTAATTCTGGAACTCTACCGGCTGCGCTGGCAGATTGAGCTGGCCTTCAAACGCATGAAATCGATCATGGGACTGGGGCACTTGCCGAAAAAAGACCCGGCCAGCGCACGCGCCTGGCTGCATGGCAAAATCTTCGCCAGCTTGCTGGCGGAGCGCATGGTGGAGACGGCGGAAACTTTTTCCCCCTGGGGATACCGACTGGACCGTGAGGCGCAGCCGATGGAGGGAAATTGAATTCATGTATCACGAGCTCTGCATGGCGATTCTGCCGCCGCACAGTCTCAACGACACCTTCAGGGACTGGGATGAGATTTCAGAGCGATTGGCGGAACCGAGTCGGAAACGGCCGCGCTACGCCTTCTGTTAAGTTAACGCTTATTGGGGTACACCCTACAATCCTCTCGTTCACTGCGGGACAGCCAAACTCTCCGCCATCCCGCAGCTCTAACGCCATGAACCCTGGCCGTCCTCTTCCTTCGACTGCCAACGTGTCTTCGTCCGGCCTGACCTCCGCAGCGGTCTCGCCACCTCCGCTTTATCTTTTTCCTCTCTGCGCGTCTCACCGCCTCCTACACCTCTGCGCTGAAAATTCGCGGACCCCGTGGCCCTCTTCTCCTCGTGCGCAGCTCTCTTGCTGTGAGCTGTCGGCTGTAAGCTGTGAGCCTCAAGCTCGCGTCGCGCGAGGAAGAAATGCCGCCGTGGCGCGACCTAAACTTCAGTGTGTTAAACTCAAAGCAGCAGCGGCGCGAACGGCGCGACTGCCGGAGCGTGGAACTTCGGGCTCTGTGCAACGAGGTCCCGCGAACCCCGCCAGGCCCGGAAGGGAGCAACGGTATCGGGATTGCCTCGGGTGCCGCAGATCACCCGAAGTTCCTCGCATCGAAAGCGGACTTCCGGCTGCGAGTCCAACGACTCAGGCCGGAGAGTCTGGGCGAAGGAGAAGAACGCGCGATGATTTTTGGCGGAATTATCATTCTTCTTTTTGGGATTGCGCTCGCCGCTGTCGTCATTTTTCTCTCCTCGCTCAAGCGCAAAGAAAGACAGAATGGAAACTCCTAGCCGATGAGCTACCAGGTCATAGCCCGCAAGTGGCGCCCGCAGACGTTCAGTGACTTAGTCGGGCAATCCCACGTCACGTCAACGCTGGCCAACGCGATTAAAAATAATCGCGTGGCGCATGCCTATATTTTTTCAGGCGCGCGCGGAGTTGGAAAAACGACGGCGGCGCGCATTCTTGCGAAAGCCATGAACTGCGTGAAAGGACCGACCGCCGAGCCTTGCGGCGAATGCGATTCCTGCAAAGAGATCGCCGCGGGAACTTCGCTCGACGTGATCGAGATTGACGCCGCCTCCAACCGCGGCATCGACCAAATCCGCGAGCTGCGCGAGATGGTCCGCTATGCTCCCGCTGCTTCGCGAAGCAAAGTCGTAATTCTCGACGAAGCACACATGCTGACCGGCGAAGCCTCCAACGCCCTCTTGAAAACGCTCGAAGAGCCGCCGGACCGCGTGGTTTTCGTCATGGCCACGACGCAGCCGGAAGATCTCGCGGACACGATTCGCTCGCGCTCCCAACACTTTCATTTTCGCGCGCTGACCTTCGCGGAAATCACGGGGCGCCTCGAGGAGATCGCGAAAAAAGAAAATTTGCAGATCGAGCCTGGCGCACTCGCCGTGATCTCGCGCATGGCCGAAGGGAGTCTCCGCGATGCGCTCTCTCTTCTCGAACAGGCGCGAGCCTATTGCGGCGACGTCATCCCGGACAAAGAGGTTCGCGAACTTCTGGGCGTCGTTCCGGAAGATTCTCTGAATGAACTCGTCGCGGCCATCGCGGAAGGTTCGGCGGACCGCGCTCTCGGCCTCGTGCACACCTTTCAAAAAGATGGGCGCAACCTTCAACATTTCTGCCGCGAAGCCATCCGCCACATCCGCAACCTGTTGATCGCGCGCGTGTGTGGCGCAGATTCGGATTTGATCGCCGCGACGGCGGACCAGCGCCCCGCGCTCGCCAAAGCGGCGGCGCAATTCAGCGAAGAAGATCTCACGCGTTTCTTCCAAATCCTGTTGCAGACGGATGACGATTTGCGGCGCAAGCCTGATGCGCGTGTGCATCTCGAGATGGGCCTCCTGCGGCTGATCAACGCGCAACGCCTTGCACCTATGGAAGAGTTGCTCGCTGAGTTGAGGAGCGGCGCACCAGTTGGAACAACCAGCTCAGGCGCGATGCGCAGCAACGCAGCAGCAACCGCTGCTGCTTCCCTGCCACAAACGCCACCAGCGCGAAGTTTTTCGTCTGTACCTCAACCAGCAGTAGCTCCGCCTCCGCGAGTTTCGACGCCGAGTTTTGCCGCTGCTGCTGCAGCACCGGCGCGCGCGGAAACGATCGTCGCATCGCAGCCAGAACCAGCGGCCGCTGCGGCAACGCCTGCTCCAGAACCATCGATGGAAGTTGAAACGGAGACGCGCGCTGATGGCATCACGCAAGAGCAAATCGCGGAAATCAAAACCGCGCTCCAGGCGCAACAGAAATTTCTCGCCGAAATCCTGCAGCAAGGCAGCCGCTGGGAACTCGAAGGCGCGGAGCTGAGAATTTATTTTCCTTCGGCGAAGCGCGCGTTTGCAGAAATGATGGAAGGACGCGAGTCACTCGAAAAGGTTCGTGCTTGTTCGAGCAAAGTGCTGGGCCGTCCGGTGCGTGTGTGTGCTAGAGTAGATGTGGTTGCAGCGGCGGCGCCGCACGCAAAGTCTGGAACGGAAGAGTTGCGCGAGAAGTTTGAAAGAGATCCGCTGGTGCGGTCCATGTTGCAACGCTTCGGAGGAAGAATCTCCGAAGTAAAGTGGCGTCAAGAGGAATCCTGATGGAAGTCAGCGCTCTCCAACAGATGCTTTCGAAGGTGAAGCAACAGTGGGAAGACCTGCAGCGGCAGGTCAACTCTGTGACCGTGGAAGCTTCATCGGGCGGCGGCATGGTCACCGTGAAAATGAATGGCCAGAAGCAAGTCGTCGAGTTGCACATCGAACCCGAAGTTTTTGCCAGTAAAGATCAAGAGATGATGCAGGACCTCATCCGCGCCGCCGTGAACGAAGCCGGCCGCCGCGTCGACGAACAAGTGGCCACGCAACTCAACGGTATGGCGGGCGGCATTCCTGGAATCGCCGGTCTGAAAATCCCCGGTCTCTTTTAACTACACAAATCCTCTTCCGAGTCTGCCTGCCCATACTTCCGTATTCTGCTTCGCGCCTTTGCCTTTCTATTTTTTACCGCCTTCCGGCCCGCAAACCGGTTTTTCGGGCAATTTGATTTTCCGCCCTACCTCCAAGAGAGCATCCGCAACTTTGCCTCGTCGCTCGGCCGAAAGCGTCTTTGAATCGATCGGGCCGTCCTTGGAAGGAAAAGGAACCTGTGCTCCCGCTTCGAGAAGTAGCATCACGATTTCTTTCCAGTCGACTACGCGGCCGTCCCGCCTTGGAGGAAACGGTTTCTTCGTGGTCGCTTCAAACATCCATTCTTCACCGCGAATGCTGGCCAGCGTTAGCGCTGGTTGTCCCCAAGGAGTTGGGGCATTGACGTCCGCTCCGGCACGGATCAGATCTCGGACGACTGGAGTGTGACCGGCCATGACCGCCGCAGCGAGCGCCGTCCGCAAGCTCGATGCAAGCTTTGGGTTGTCTTTGGTTTTTTCGAGCAAGTGCGCCACTATTTCTTCGTGTCCGTGGGCGGAAGCACTCCAAAAAGCGTCGCCGCCACCAGGAATTTGCGCGAATGGGTCCGCCCCGTGGGCGATGAGATGCCGGGCTATCTCTGAGTTGCCGCGCCGCCCTGTAATAACAAGCAAGGGCTCGCCAAATTGGTCTTTCTGAAGAGGTGGAGTTCCCTTTTCGAGAAGCTCTTTGACCTTCGCAGCATCTCCCCGGGAAACTGCTTGCACAAGTTGCGCTTGATCTTCTGAATGGCCTTTTGCGTAAACGAGTGCGAACTTGTGCTTAGTCTCTTGGACGTATTTAAACCCAGTGCGTGCGCGAGCGGGGTCTATGCCCAGCAATTGCGAAAATTCGCCGGCGCGCTCCTCCTCAAATACGAATTCCTTTGCTGCGACTCGCTTGAAATCCCGAATGGAGACCTTTTTCTGTGCGTACGGAAGCAATCTTGTAAAATCACCGCGCCATTCCTTTTTCTGCGCTTCACTCACCGGCCCAAAGTAATCCGGTTTGGAATCAAATTGGTCGATGAGCTCGCCATTCTCATAAATCAAATACACGAAGATGTCGCTGTCATGGACCATTATGGCGATTACCGCGGTCTTCAATTTTGAGGAGAGGCCATTGGCAAGGCCGCGAAGGACTTCGATATCTTGAGAATCCGATCGTTCGTCGTAGACGGTTGTCCATCCATTTTTCGAATCCGTGACAAGAGCTCGAGAGTTGATGAGCGTCGCGAGTGTTTTCGCGCAGGCTGCCGGGCCGTTTTGCGGACGTGATAATTGGTAAAAAAAGCTCCCATTTTCGCTCCTCACTTCACGAATTTTCCGTTGTGGACCTCGTATTCCACATGAAACGGTTTTTGCGCATTGCGATTTTCCCAGTGCTCTTCGGCGATGAGCCGGTTGATTTGGTCCAGTCGCTCGGAAGGCAGCGGATGCGAACGAAAATATCCAGTGAGGCTTTGAATCGCGAGCTCGGATAATTCTTCGCCGGGGTTGCGCGCGTGAATGACGTATTCATCACAGAGCGTGGAGAGCCGCGTGAAAATCGTGACTGCTCCGTACGGCGAGTACCCTGCATCCACCGCAAGGCGAACGCCCTCTCTGTCGGCCTCAAACTCTTCGTCCTTGTGATAGCCCGCCTGCCAGAATTCCAGTGGGATTTGCAGGAGCTGCCCGACAATCTCGAGATTCAGATTCTTGAGGTTGGCTTCGATCTGTACGCGCTCGATGCAGTGATAGTGATCGATGTGCTCGACTTCGTGGCCGAGAATTACCGCCAACTCGTCTTCCGTCTCCATCTGATCGAGCATCCCCTCACCAATGTAGACAGGGCCGCCCGGCAGCGAAAATGCATTGATCATGTTGTGGTCCGGGATCAGGTGAAAACTATAAGGAAGATGCCGGTGCGCGTGAGTAGCGACAGTTCCGCCGACGCGGCTGACATATTTTTCGAGCGCTTGTTCTTCCGGGGACAGTTTCGTGATTTGTCCGGAATATTGCGCCGCGAGTTCTCTGCCAATTTCGATCTCCTGCTCATCGCTCAGCCGCGAGAAATGCATGGGAATGCGCGTGACGTCGCGCTGAGCGTCGGCGACGATATCGACGACAGCATTTGCGGAAACGGGAGTGGGTTTGGCGCGGCGCTGGCTCCAATAAAGCCCGGCGAGCGATATTCCGAGGATGGCGAAGAAAAGGATGAAGATGACGGCGCGCTTCATAGATATTGGCGGATGTTGTCGCGGAAGCGGATGTAAAGAGAGGAAACGGCGATCAGCGCAACGCCAACGATGATGAAAGTAATGTAGCGGTCGCGCTGTTCCAATCGCCAAGCATCCATGGCCAACACTTTCGCGACGCAGAGGACGAGCATGCCAAGGCCCGTGAGACGGAAGCTGCGTTCCTTGACCGCAAGAGCGAGCAGGATAATCAGCACGCCCTCGATTCCCCAGGAAACAGTGACCATCCCTTCGCGCATTTTAAGAGCGAGGAGGGTGGTCGCCAAAATGACGGGCACGAAAAATTGCAACTGTTCGGGACGCGAGACCAAGGCAGCCAGGAGCCTGTTGCGGCGAACGGCGTTGGGCGGCGCCTGGTAACTCTCGCGAAGGGGAAAAGCAAAAAAAAGCGTCGCGAGCAGAATCGCCACGGCTGAACCGACGATGAAGTCGCTGCCCTTCCAATCGCCGCTAAATGCATAGCTCCCGCCGAATAGATTGTGGGTCATGCCACGCGCGAAGGTTCCGAGGGTGAGAAGAATGCCCTGATGCAGAAAAATGGGGCGATGCAAAATCCAGGCGGCTGCAAATAAGAGAAATGCAAGGGCTGCGTAGGACGTGACTACCCACTCGGGATCAAATTGGAAGTAGAACAGTGCGGCCAGCGTGGCTGTTCCGAGATATGCGACAAATGAATCGAAGCGGAGGCGCCTGTCGGGAGCAGCTTCCTGCTCGCTTTCGGGAAGCTGCGCGTAGACAAAAAAGAAAATGAGGACGAGCGGAAGAACGGTATACATGCGCGGGCCCCAGAATACGCCGGGCTCATCCGCGGTGAGATTCGCAAAGAAAATGCGCACGAACGCGGCAGCAAGCGCGACATAGGATTGATAGCGGAATTGCGCAACTTTGCGGAGCAACCCGTATTCGAAAAGCGCGAGGCCAAAAACGGCGAAGGCCACTGCAATGCTCAGGGGCTGAGGCTGCAGTTCGTGCCAGAGAAGCAGCGAGACGAGCAGAGAGGCGCACCAGGAATAGATATGATGGAAGTCGCGCGCGCGCCACTCCGCGGGCATGCGGATGAATCCGGACATGACATAGAAAATCACAGCTACGATCGAAAGCGAGAGCAGCCGAACGCTAAGTCCGTGCCAGGCGTCCTCGACGTACATGTTGACGGCCACGCAGCGCAGCATCGTCAACGCAGCGAGCGCGTGGGCCTGCCAGCGCAGATCGTCGAACTCGAAGCGGCGGTCGATGGCGGCAAGCACAAACGCGAAGACGGCCCAGAAAACGGCGAGCCAACCCGTTCGGGCCTCGTACCACATTAAGAGCGCAAGTAGAAAGGTGGCGGAAGTGGTGTGCAGATAAGCGGACGCGAGCGCGTGCCGCGCGTCTTCAAGCGTCGCTCGGCGTGAAATCGCGTAGAGTCCGGCGGCAACAATACATACCGTGACGATTCGCACGCTCAGATAGCCGTAATCACCGGGCGCGTGAATGTTGTAAGCCAGCGTGCGCACCACCGCGGCTAGCGCCAGCAGATGCTCGTGATACGTGAGATCAGCAAGGTTCCAGCGGCGGCCGACGAGGGCGAGAATGATTCCGGCTGCGAGAAAAAGGGCGGCCATCCAGGCATCAGGCGATTCGCTCCAGATGAGAAGCGAGACGAGCAAAGTGCCCGCGAAAGAAAAAAGACTACGGAAAGCGCGTTGTTCCTGGTCGTCGCGAAGGGGCGTGAGTTTCGCCGTGACATAAAAAATTGCGGCGAGAAACGAGAGAGAAATGAGACGCGACGTTATGTGCGCGTGCGCGGGAGCTTCAAGATGAAGATTGAACACTATGGCGCGATAGAGGGTGAGCAATCCAAGCAATGCGTATTGAATCTGGAGATGGCGAGACTCGAGCCGACGTCCCAGCGCTGCGAGAGCCAGCATGATGCCGCCGAAGGCCAAGGCAGTCCAGTCCTCTGCAAAGAGAGCCCACGCAGCGGTGGCCGCGGCGAACGCCCCCAAATACGAATGTAGGGTCAGCAGACGACTGTCCAAGGAGGAAACGAAGGATTCCTTCCATCGCCAGCCGATTGCAAGTGCATGGAGATAAAAAACAACGCTGCAAAGGGCGAAAAGCACTCCAGCGCTCAGAGCAAGCTCTTCGGAATGGGCGCGCAGCTCGACGAGCGGACGAAAGTTGAAGCCGGCGAGGTCAATGCCAACAAGAACTCCGGTAAGCAGCCCGAGGCGGCGAAAAACTACTTCTTTGAAAATGATTCCCGCAGCGAGAAATACTTCCGCTCCGATGAGCCAAAGAATCGCCACGGGATTACCGGAGAGATGGGATGGCACCGCGGCCAGCATAAGAGCCGCGCCCATGACGCTGAGAAGCACAAAAGCGCGGCGGCGGCTTCGCGTGATGGGGAGTTGGGCGAAAATAAATTCGAGCGCGCCGATAACCAACAAACCGATATAGGCCAGATTCGGATCGACAGATTGAAACTTCATCAAGCCGAGAAGGAGCAGCGTGTTCAAAACGGCGGCGACGGTGGAAACGTGCTCCTCGAAATCGGTTTTGACTCCCCGCGCCATGTAGGAAATGCGGAACGTCAGCCAATAAAAGAAAAGCATGGCGAGGCTGATATGAAATTCGGGAAACTCGCGGCCATGAGCGCCGTTGGGGCCGAGAAGTCTGTACAGCCAATAGAGATGATTGAGGTAGCTGGAGAGAATGCCGAAAACTTCCAGTTCAAACCATCCCATTTTTAAAACGATGGTGACGAGGCCAATGGCGAGAACGGCTCCGGCGAATAAGCCGTAGGCGGTATTTTCGCTAGCTCCCGCGGCCGAAAGCGACCGAACTTCGCTGAAACTCAGGGCGACTGTGGTGTAACCGAGCAGAAAAGCCAGGCCCGTAACGAACTGGGATTTGTAGCGCAGCGTATGCGCAGCCATGCCCAAGGCAACAGCGAGCATGAGGATGCAGTCCAGAACGAGGGAATCGAGGACGCGCATCGCAGCGATGTGATGAATGCCATAGGCAGTGAAGAAGAGCAGGCCCCAGCCGCCGCCGATGGCGACACGGCCGAGCAACTGGTAGCGCTCCTGCTTTTCCACAAAAATGCCGCCGCCGAGAAGCACGGCGGAGACGGCAAAAACGATGAAGGCTACCCCGCCCGGGCCGAGGTTCTTCAGCACGACCATGCCGAGCAGCGCGACTCCAATCACGACCAGGATGACGCCGAGCTTGGCGAACCAGTTTGCACCGAGAGATTCTTCGATGGCGGAGACAGTTTTGATGCGCTCCTCGCGAGTCGTTTTTGGCGCCGGGGTTTTGAGCAGCAAGGTTGGCGACGGCGTTGCGATGCGCGCGGATGCCGCAGGCGGAAGAGTTGTGGGATGGGGCGGGACCGCCGCCGGCGGGTGCGGGACAACGGGCGACGGAGTTATTTTTGGCGGTGCGGCCGGAGGTATGGCCTTGGGCTGGGTGGGCAGAACCTGTGGCGTTGGACTAATTGTTTTTTGTTCGGTCGCGACAGGTGGATGCACTTCGACCCGTGGAGGCATGATCACAGGAGGCGGAATCTGCACGGAAGGAATTGGCCGCGGCGCAACAACGGGATGAGGAACTTCCGGGGCTGGAGTGGCCGGCTTTTCGGCCGACGACGACGTAGGCGGCACCCCTGCCGCTACCTTGGTTTGCAGTTCGCCAATCACGCGTTGCAATCTCGCGTGTTGCTTTGAGTTTTCTTCGACGAGGTCGTTCAGTTGCTTGCGCAACGTGGACTGCTTAACGAGCGAAGCAATGGCGATGAATGGCGTAACGAGCAGCAAGAACACGAAGACAACCGCTATAAAGATGAGCAGGGGCATGGGTGTTCCTCGAGAGATACTGCTCGGTTTCTTCCATGGTAGAACGGGCCGGGAGTGAAACCTTGCAGTTTGTTCCTCGCGCCCCTAGAAATGGTAACCGCTGTCCGGTCAAGTGTTTTATTTTAAGTGGATTACCGTGATGGGGTGCAACCTTTCGCATTGGCGGCGGCCGTCTCTGGTGGCGTCCACCGTGGTGATTAGCGCGGTTACCGGAAACTGACTCTCTGCCCATTTTGCGGATGGTTTGCGCGGCGATGCAGGCTGTGCTACACATCATGCATGCCTGATTTTGCCGCTCCTGTCGAACGCCTCATCGATGAACTAAAGCATCTCCCCGGCATCGGGCAAAAAACCGCCCAGCGCCTAGCGTTTTTCATTCTGCGGGCCGCTCCCGAGGATGCGCTAGGCTTGGCCGATGCGATTCGGGACGCCAAGGAAAAAATCCGCGAGTGCTCGGTCTGCAGCAACATCACCGAAAATGATCCTTGCCACTTCTGCACCGGCGCCAACCGCGACAAAAAACTGATCTGCGTCGTCGAGGAAGCGCACAACATCATGGCCATCGAGAAGACCCGCACCTACAGCGGCATGTACCATGTGCTCGGCGGCTCTCTCTCGCCGCTCTCGGGCCGCGGACCGGAGCAATTGAGAATCAAATCGCTTATTGAGCGGCTAAAAGGCGGCAACGTCGAAGAAATTATCATCGCCACAAACCCTACAGCCGAGGGGGAAGCCACCGCGGTCTATCTTTCCAAATTGTTAAAGCCGCTTGGCGTGCGCGTCACGCGGATTGGCGTCGGCATTCCTGTCGGCGCGGATCTCGAATATGCTGATGAAGTCACCATGTTGAAAGCGCTCGAAGGCCGCCGCGACTTATAGTTACCCGTCGTCCAAATCAGAGAGTCCGACACCAGAAGTACGGAATTAGGAATGCACCTCCAGATCTCGTGAGATAGCGACGGACTGCTTCAGGCTTGCCTCTTACCCTTGCTTCCTAGCGCCACTTTAATAGCTGCTCAAGGACGTTCTAGTACGTATGGGCGCCTCTAGCCACCAGCCCGTTTTGGGTATAGAGTTTCATTCCCGCGGAGTCGTCCCCACCGCAAGGAGGTGCGCTTTGCCCGGTCTGGCGCACTATATGTCGCAGTACGATCACGAACACTCTTCTGGCTGGAATAAGTTCCTTCACGGCGTGGGCATCCCCATGATTTTTTTGGGGATCATTCTGCTTCTCTTCACGAAGTGGATTTGGGGCGGAAGTTTTTTTGTGGGCGGCTGGATTCTTCTCCTTCTGGGGCACAAGATCGAGGGAAACCATCCGGCATTTTTTCAAGGGCCAATTTATTTGCTGGTAGGACCAATCTGGGTCGCTAAGGAAGCTTGGGAGTTCCTGAGTGGAACACACCGTACGCCGGCCTCGGATGGTACAACGACGACCAAGCAGTCATAGAAAATCTGCGGCCTCGGACAAATATTAGGAGCGGCGACGGTGTCGATGGATGAGCAGAGCGGCAATCTTGCCGACGAAACGACGGAAATGATGTCTGAACCAGTAGCGCACCAAAACGAAGAATTGCGAAAGCGCCGCAGCACGCGGATCATGCAAGCGGTCCCGCTCGCGGTTTCCGGTGTTGACGCGCTTGGACGCCCTTTCACCGAGCGCACCTCGACCCTCATCATCAACTGTCACGGCTGCCGCTACCAGTCGAAGCATTACGTGCTTAAGAATATGTGGGTGACGCTGGAAGTACCGAATGCGGAAGCCAACCAGCCTCCGCGAACGGTTCGCGGGCGGGTGGCGTGGATCCAGCGTCCTCGTACCGTCCGGCAGCTTTTCCAAGTGGCCCTCGAGCTGGAACAACCCGGCAATACGTGGGGCATCGCCTTTCCGCCACCGGATTGGTTCGCGCCTCAAGAAATCTTACGAACTTCGCACGCTGACGAAGACGCGCAGGAATTGCCGACGAGAGCCTCAGAGCCCTCGGAGATCCATTTGCCGTTGACGGAGCCGGAACCCGTCGCAGCGCCACCCCAGGATAATCTGCGCATCTTCCCTGCGCCGGCAAGCGCCACCGACGCGTCGCTTCAGTTGGCCCGCCACATGGCGCGCCTTGTTGCCGATGCCAAGCAACAAATCCAAGCCACCGCCCGCGAAGTGGCCGCGCAAGCGGTCGCCGCCGAGCGCCGCGTCTCGCTGGAGGAGTGGGAGCAGAAGTTTTCGATCGCCCGCGAACAACTCGCACAGCAAGTCTCCGGCGCCATGGAAACGATCCAGCAGGAGTCCGACACACGGTCTCGCGCGGCATCCGCCGCGACGGCGGAAGCATTGCAGCGCGAGCTTCCGCGCTGGATTGCACCGCAACTGGAAGAGCTCACGCGAAACCTGACGCAGCAAATTTCGGACCGTGGAGCCGCGGAGCGCTCCGAGCAAACGCAGCACCTTGCCAGCGCCGTTGAATCGCTTCGCGCGCTCTGCCAGCAAGCGGAAGAATCCGCCTCGCGCCTTCGAGCACAAGCCGAACAAGCGGAAACTCAAATCGCAAATCGCGCCGCGGAATCGATGCATGAAGTCGACGAGGTGACGCGCCAAAACGAAGTTGCGGCAAACGCCCATCGCGAGGCCATCAGCGCGGCGGCCGACGAAATCCAGCGCCAAGTCACCGCGGCGCTTTCCTCTGCGCACGCGACCTGGCAGGGCCAGCTCAACGGTGAAGTCGAAGCTGCCCAATCGCGTTGGCAATCGGCGCTTGATAGCACGCTGTCTGGAGCCCAGGAAAAAGCCGCAGGTTCACTTGAGGAGCATACGCGCAGCCTCTTATCTCAAGTGCAGGATGAACTGGCGCGCCATTCCGGTTCCGTTCGCGATTCTATTGCGGGAGCGGCAACGAATGCTGAACATCGGATCGCCGCTTTGCAAGACTCTTTGCGCGAGGAATCCGTGCGGCACTCTGCGGCCGTTCAGGAGTCCACGGCAGCCGCCGCCGCAACTCTCGAAGCGCGAGTCCAAGCGCTACTGTCGCAAGGACAGGAAGAAGCGAGCCGCCAAACTATCGCCGCTCACGAGTCTATGGCCGCCGCGGCCGCCGAATCCGAGCAGCGATTGTCCAGCCTGCGCAACACATCTCAAGAACAGGCGCAGCGCCTCGAATCGGCCTTAGCCCGCGCCGCTGAATCCACCGATCGCCTGGAACACTTCTCCGCCCGCATCGAAACAGCGCAAAGCCAGGCTCTTTCCGGTTTCGAATCGCAAATCGACGACGTCCGCACACTTCATCGCAATGAACTGCACCGCCAGTCGGAGACGCTCCTGGAAGAGCTCAACGCCCGCATTCGTAGCACCTTCGAAGAAAATTGCCAGCTTGCTATTTCCAAGTTTGACCAGCAAATCGAATCGATGGTTCAGCCGCACATTTCCAAAACGGAACAAGCCATCCACCGCCTCGCCGGGGGCCGTTCCCTCCTCGATGCCGCCATGACTTTGCAGCAGGACCGCATTCGCGCCTCCGCGGATGAAGCCTTCGCCGAATCGCTGGCTCGATTCCGCGAAAATTTGGGAGGCATCGATCAGCTTCTGCAAGAGGCCGCCCAGACCGTCGCCGAGCGCAATTTGGCTGAAATCGAATCCAAAGTCGCCGATCTGAAACATCATACTGTCGATGACCTGCTGAAATCCGCCGAGTGGTACGAGAAAAAAGCACAGACTCAGATTCAGAGCCTGACCGAAAAAACCGTTGCGCAGGCCGAGAATCAATTCCGTGAAAAAGCGGGAGAAGTCTCCGGCGTCTTCGCCAGCGAACTGGATCACTCCAGCCGCAGTTTCATCGGACATACGCAAACGCAAATGGAAGAAGTCGTCCGCGACGCCTTCGAACACGCCCGCGCTCTTTTTGCCGAAGCCGCGGAAACCACCACCGCCGCCTTCACCGACGAAATCCAGCGCCAAGCCCGACTGGAAATCGATGGTTTTGGCCAGGAAACGCAGCGGTCCCTGGGCGAAACGCGCATGCAATTAGACGCGGCTCGCTCAGAGCTAACGCAAAAAATCACCGCCGAGCAAGAAGCCTTCTTGCGACAGTTCCAAGCTGGCATGAGGGGAGCGGTGGAAACAGGCGTAGCCGATGCAAACGCGAGGGTAAAGGCTGGGCTCACGCCTCTGCTCGATTCCTGGAAGTCTACTGTCGATGCGCACGCCACAGAAATGCGCAACATTTACGCGCAGATGAGCCATCAAGCCGCCGAGCAGCATCGTGGCCGCCTGGAAAATGTTTCCAATCAATGGATGCTCGCTACCGTGGCCAGCTTAGACCACCAATCCCGCGCAGCGGTGGCCAGCATCGCCGCCAACGCAGAAGTGACACTTCGCGAAACCTGCGCCCAAGTTTTTGCCAACGTGGGCGAGGCGCTCCGTGAACGTTTGCAGAAGATTGCCGAAAGCATGGCGAATCCAGAGCCGCCCCTGACCCGCTCGCAAACGGCCGGCGGCAGCGATCGCTAATCCCTTCAAAGAAACTCGCCGATTCGCCTCTCGCCAGCCACACCGGTATAATTAGAAACGTTAACCAACGATGGCCAACAGAGCTTATCTTCGTGTGTGGACGCGTGATTTCTCCGAATCCACTCTGATTGCCCAATTCGCGAGATTCCTCGCTACGGCGCCGCTTTCCGCTTCGGAGAATGCGTTCCGCGGACTCACCGTACAACCGATCGATGCCACGGAAATTTCGCTTGCCGAGTGGGATCTAAAGGACCAAGGTTACGGCGCGGCGGAAGTCGCGGCCCTCGCCGCTCAGCACATCAACGCCGACAGCGCCTATATCGCCGAGGCGAAGTGGGATCTCTGGAGCTTTGACGCGGAGACTCTCAAGTGGACGAACAAGCCGGAGCCGCTTCTTCTGACCTGCTATGGCCCGGAATTCGACGGCGGCATCGCCTCATCCGAGGGTCATTTCATCGCCGATCTCGGCTTCGAACACTTTTTCACCGGCCACGCTGGCCTGCTCGCGCCCGGGGCCGCTTCGAATCCCTTCGAATCCTCCGATCACCCGATGGAGCACACCTTTCGCCAGTGGATGTCCGCCCCCGGCAACCTGAAGGAATATCACGCAAAGACCCGCGAGAACATCCAACAGTTGTTCCATTGGATCGAATCCATCGAGCGGGCTCTGCCCGTCGAGCGCAGCCAGCTCTCGTCGGAAGGGGAACAGAACTTTGAGGCGCGCCTCGATGCGATTCTAGCGCACCGTTAGCTGTGGCCCGCTGGGAACTTTGAGGCGGTCCGCGCTTCCACCTGCGGCTGCCAACGGCTAGAATCGTTCTAGTGGGGTCGGGCTAGCTGGTATAGCGCTGTGCACTCGGACTGAAAATGTAGCGCGCGCCGGGAAGACCCGCATGCTCGGAACCGGAAATGAATCCCACGCCGGGCGTATAGTAGGTATCACTCTGAGGGCGGCAACTCTTTGATGCACGCATCGCAAACAAGCTCTGCATGTACGGTCATCGTAGGTGCTTCGGTCGCGATTCTTGCGCCTGAAAGGCAATCCAGCGGCCCTTGCACTTGCGTCTCCACTATCCGCCGAGCTCTTCTCGGTGTGGCCGCGGCCTCTATAGTATTCACCTCTCTTTTTCTGGCCGGTTGCGGCGACGAAACTCCTCAAAAGCCAACGGAGGAATCCGCCGCCAAACCCGCCGAGCCCGCTGTGCCCGAAGACATTCAGGCCGCCGCGCAAAATCTTCTGGGAAAGGAAACCCAAGTCCTCGTCTTCGGCGATCTGGCCAAAACCGGGAAACAGCAGTTTCTCGCGGCCAACGTCGTCCCCAAGAATCCGAAGAATCCCATCCCTGGAACGATCGTGACGCGCGCCGTCCTGGCCGAGAAATCTGACGACCAGTGGTCGGAACTTCTGCGCTGCGATGAATATCTGAAGAATTCCAAAGGCTACCTCGCCATGACCCCGCTGTCATCTGTGGCTGGCTGGCGAATCCAGTATGACCAGGACCCGGTGAAAGGCATTCAGCTCTACTTCACCCCCATTAAAGGCACGGGCGCTTCCGATCCTCATCTCCTGCCAATCGGCGTCGCCTGGAACCCCGCTACGAAACGCTATCAATCGCTCGACCGCACCTACGAACATTTCCTGCTCGAAACGCCATCGCTCTCCACGGCCAGATCGAGGCTCCAATGAGCGCAGCTGCTGCCACGATTGGCGCGACCTCTGCCGCCGCCAAAAAAAAGCCGAAAGGATCCTCCTGGAAAAATCTTCTCGGGCTAATCCCTTATCTTCGCCGCTACCCCGGACCGATTTCTCTTGGCATGTTCGCTCTCGTAGTTTCGAGCATTGTGCAAAACGTGATCCCGCTCGCCACCGGCGTCCTAACAGATATTCTCGCGGGCAGCGCCCATCCCTTTGAACGCAGCGCGCAAGGCCACCTTTTGTCTGGCTCTTGGTTGAGCCGCGCGATTCCCTTCTACTCGCCGCACAGCCGCCACGCCCTTGGCATCTATTGCCTTCTGCTCATCGCGCTCGTTTGCGTACGCGCCGTTCTTTCTTTCCTTACTCGCTGGGTTCTCATCGGCGTCTCACGCGACATCGAATTCGACATCCGCGGCGGCTTGCTGAATCGCCTTCTTCTGCTCGAACCCGAGTTTTATGTGCGCAACCGCACCGGCGAACTCATGTCCCGCGCCACCAATGATCTCAACGCCGTGCGCATGGTCCTCGGTCCCGGCATCATGTACAGCGGCCAAACCATCATCGGCATGGCCCTCGCTATCGCAGTGATGTCCCAGCTTTCGGGCAAGCTCACTCTGTGGATTCTTCTTCCTGTGCCGTTTGTCGCTATTGTCGTTCAACATTTCGGCAAAGTGATCCACGAACTCTACGAAAAAATCCAGGCCTCTCTCGCAACTCTTTCCGCCAAAGTTCAGGAAAATCTTGCCGGTGTCCGCGTCGTTCGCGCTTACGCACAGGAAGAAGCCGAAATCCACGGCTTCGATGAACCCAATCGCGAGTACGTCTCGCGCAACGTCAAGCTCATCCGCACTTGGAGCATGTTCATGCCCTCGCTCCAGGCCATGATCGGCGTCACGTTTCTTATCGTTCTCTGGCAAGGCGGCCATCTAGTGCTGACCGGCCGAATTTCTCTAGGCGCACTGATCGCCTTTTATAGCTATCTCGGCATTCTCGTTTGGCCGATGATTGCTCTGGGTTGGGTCACCAACATTTTCCAGCGCGGCGCAGCCTCCATGGGCCGCCTCAATCACATTCTCAAAGCACAGCCGCAAATCGACGACCGCGCCGCCACCGTCCCCGCGGCACAAAACGTAGAAGGTGAAATTGAATTTCACAATTTGAATTTCGCCTATCCGACCACCATGGCCGGAGTCAGTGCCAACGGTAGCGCCAACTCTGGCGCTAACGGCAGCCGCCCCGCCTCTGACGGCGTTCTTCACGATATCAACCTGCGTATCCCCGCAGGCTCGACGCTCGCCATCGTCGGCCCCACTGGCAGCGGCAAAACGACCCTCGCCGCGCTCGTCGCCCGCCTTTGGGAAGCTCCCGAAGGTTCGGTCCTCATCGACGGCCGCTCCATTCGCGAATGGCCCCTTGACACCCTGCGCCGCGCCATCGGCTACGTTCCGCAGGACACCTATCTCTTCAGCGAAACCGTCGGCGAGAACATCGCCTTTGGAATGCCCACTTGCGATCTCGAGCGCGTCCGCGAAGCCGCCGAAGTCGCCAGTCTCGACGGCGACGTGCAGGAATTTCCCGCAAAGTACGACACCATGGTCGGCGAGCGCGGCATCACCCTTTCGGGCGGCCAAAAGCAGCGCACCGCATTGGCCCGCGCCATCGTCCGCGACCCGCGCATTCTCATCCTCGACGATTCGCTCTCCAGCGTCGATACGCAAACCGAAGAGCGCATTCTCAGCCGCCTGCGCGGCATTATGCGCGGACGCACCACGATTCTGATCGCCCACCGCACCTCGACCGTCCGTGACGCCGATCAAATCGTCGTATTGCGCGATGGCCGCATCACCGAACGCGGCACTCATGACGAACTCCTGGCGCACCGCGGCTACTACGCCGACCTTTATCAGAAGCAGTTGCTCGAAGAAGAGCTTGAACGCGCATGAGCAATATTCACGAAGAAGAGAAACTCGGAAAAGCTTACGACGCCCGGTTGCTCAAGCGCCTCGTCCACTATCTCCGCCCATACAAATGGCGCGTCGTTCTGGCGATGACGCTCGTAGCCATCGTCACTCCTCTCGAACTGACACCGCCCTGGTTATTTTGGAAAGCCATCGACGGCTATTTCACTCCCACGCTCAAACATCTCATTCCCGAAAGCCAGGCGTGGCGCGGCGTCGAATGGATCAGCCTGGTCTTTCTCATCGTCCTCATCTCCGATTTTCTCGCGCAATACGCCCAAATCCGCATCATGCAGCGAGTCGGTCAGCAAATCATGTACGACATGCGCAGAGAAATTTTCGCGTACATCCAGCGCCTGCCCATGAGTTATTTCGACCGCAACCCGGTGGGCCGCCTCGTCACCCGCGTCACCACGGACGTTGACGCCTTGAATGATCTATTTGCGGCAGGCGTCGTCACCATGATCAACGATTTTTTCCTTCTCGTTGTCATGGCTGGCTTTCTCTTCTTTGTTGACCGGAAGCTCGCGCTCGACGCCTTCGCCGTTCTTCCCTTCATCCTTGTGGTCACCTATTTCTTCCGCAGGTTCGTTCGCGATGCCAACCGCCGCATCCGCACCGCTATCGCGCGCATCAACGCGTTCCTCCAGGAATACATCTCCGGCATGAGCGTCGTGCAACTCTTCAATCGGGAACGCAAAGCCCGCATCGAATTCGAGACCCGCAATCGCGACCACATGAAAGCCTGGTACGACGCCATCCTGGCCTTCGCCCTTTTTTATCCAGCAGTCGAATTCCTCAGCGTCGCCACCATCACTTTGATCTTCTGGGCCGGCGGCAACCGCGTACTCACCGGCGGCCTCAGCCTCGGCGTGCTCACCGCCTTCACGATGTACGCCACGCGATTCTTCCGGCCCATCCAGGACCTCAGCGAAAAATTCAACATCCTGCAATCCGCCATGGCCGCGTCCGAACGCATCTTCAAACTGTTGGATGAACCCGTCACCATACAGTCCGCGGCGCAGGCCGTTCGCCTCGATTCTCCTCGCGGCGAAATCGAATTCCGCAACGTCTGGTTCAGCTACCGCGACGTCCCCGAGCCTGCCGATGAAGACTGGATCCTTCGCGATGTCTCTTTCCGCGTCGAGCCCGGCCAGACTCTCGCCATCGTTGGACACACCGGCGCAGGCAAGACCACTCTCATCTCGCTGCTTCTCCGCTTCTACGACATCCAGCGCGGCCAAATTCTCCTCGATGGCGTGGACATCCGCAGTATTAACATCCAAGATCTTCGCCGCCAATTCGGCATCGTCTTGCAAGACTCCTTTCTCTTCACCGGCACGATCGAATCCAATGTCCGCCTCGGCTCTCCCGGCATCGACCGTGTGACTGTCGAGCACGCCGTCGACGAAATCGGCCTCGGCGATTTCGTCCGCACGCTGCCCGAAGGCGTGGATACGAGCGTCAACGAGCGCGGCTCGACTCTCTCCGTCGGCCAGCGCCAGCTCATCTGTTTCGCCCGCGCCCTCGCGCACAATCCGCATTTCCTAATTCTCGACGAAGCCACTTCCAGCGTGGACACCAAGACTGAGCTGCAGATTCGCGAAGCCCTCGACCGCCTCCTTTCCGGACGCACCTCTCTCGTCATCGCCCATCGCCTCAGCACCATTCAATACGCCTCGCGCATCCTCGTCTTTCACAAAGGCCGCCTCCGCGAGCAAGGCGCCCATCAGGAACTCCTCGCACAGCGCGGCATCTACTACCGTCTCTACCAGCTCCAATACAAAGAACAGGAACTCGGCCTGCCCGAAGACCCGCGCGATTCTGCCGGCACCCTCGCCGAACAGCCGCGTGGCCCGCTTCCTGCTTCTCAGCCCGCCACCGACTGAACGCCGCCGCGCATGCCTCCGATTCCGCTTCTAATTTCCGCTGGCGAAGCTTCCGGGGATATGTACGCCGCCCGCCTCGCCACCGCGCTCCAGGAACGCATGGACGTCGCCCTCTTCGGCATGGGTGGCCCGCAAATGCGCGCCGCAGGCGTTGACGTGGTCACCGACTATAAGGAAGTCTCCGTCGTCGGCATTACGGAAATTCTCAGCCATCTTCCTTCTCTAATCCGCGCTATGCGCCATCTCGTTTCCGAAGCCCGGCGCCGCAGACCGCCTTTGGCCATCCTCACCGATTTTCCCGGCTTTCATCTCCGCCTCGCGCGCAAGCTCCGTCCGCTCGGCATCCGCAACATTTATTACATTTGCCCGCAATTCTGGGCCTGGCGTCCCTGGCGCGTCCGCATAGTCCGCCGCCGTTTCGCGCAAGCCCTCTGCATTTTCCCCTTCGAAGAATCGTTCTTCGGCAATGCAGGTGTCCCCACGAAATTCATTGGCCATCCATTAGTCGGCGCTGTGCACCCAACCCAGACCCGCGAGGAATTCTGCCGCGAACAAAATCTCGATCCCACCCAATCGATCGTCACGATCCTGCCTGGCAGCAGGCATGCCGAATTAGCCCAGCACTTGCCCATAATCCGCGAAGCTTGCACCCGCATCCATTCGCAGCATCCCGCTCAATTTGTAGTCGCGGCTGCCACTCACGCCAACGTCAACGAACTCCAATCCGGTTGGAATCCTTCCCTCCACGTCCGCGTCGTCGAAAATCAAACCTATAACGCCCTAGCCGCGGCTGATGCCGCCATCGTCTCCAGCGGCACCGCCACTATCGAAGCTGCTCTCCTCGATGTCCCCATGGTGGTGGTCTATCGCGTCACTCCCCTCACCGCTCTGCTCGCCAGGCCTCTCGTCCGCACCAAATTTTTCAGCATGGTCAACCTAATCGCCGAGCGGCCTGTCGTTTCCGAGCTGATTCAAAAGGACTTCACTCCCGATCGCGTCTCTCAGGAAGTCCTCCGCCTTCTTTACGATCCGTCCGCCCGCGAAACTCTTCGCGCCGGACTCGCGGAAGTCCGCCTCCGTCTCGGCCCTCCCGGAGCCGTCGATCGCGCCGCCGACGCCATCGCCTCTCTTCTCGCAACTCTCTCTGGCAACGCTTAGGCCCGTCTCTGCTATCCTATATAGGCAGAACGACGTTGCTCTGCACCCCGATGAAAGGCGCCCTTTGAAAGCTGCAATGCCCCTCCGCCGAAGAATTCGTGTCGAGTTTGCGTTCCTGCTTCTCGCGGCGCTGGCCTGCGCCGCCCCCTCGGTGCATGCCCAGGTTGCCCAGCGAATCGGCTTTCTAGCCGATCACTACGACATCTCCGCCACGCTTGACTCCACCCGCCAATCCATCAGCGCCGTCGCCAAAGTCGAATTCAAGGCCATGACCGTTACAGGCAATCTCAGTGTCGAGCTCCATCCCAATCTGATCGTCAGCTCCGTCACCACCGCCGACGGCAAATCCATCGGTTTTGGCCGCGATTCGATGAATCCCCTCTATGTCCTCGTCACGCTTCCCACCCCCGTCGCCACGGGCGGCCACGTCACACTGACCTTCACTTATTCCGGCTTGCTCGCCAACGCGGAAAACAGCCCCGTACCGGGCGTCACCGCCGCCATGATCGGCCATGACAGCGCCTACTTGCTGCTTCCCTCCCGCTGGTTCCCTCTCACCGATTTTCCCTCGAACCGTTACACCGCCACATTCCGTCTCAATGTCCCTGACAATTTCGCAGTGGCCGGTTCCGGCAAATCTTCCGCCCCAATGCCCATGGCCGGAACCGCCGCTGCCGGCGGCGGACGCCTTCTTTACACCTTTGAGTGCCCCACTCCCGGCCCTCACGGCACCTTCGTCGCTGGAAATCTCCAACTAAATCCCAAGCAGTCCGAAGGGATCGACGTAGCCGTCTACGCTCCCCGCGCCGATTCCGCCAACGCCCAGGGCTTCGCGGATGACGTGGCCCACGCCGTCACCGTTTTTTCCGACATCTTCGGCGGCTTGCCGGATCCCAACATGACGGTAATTCAACTGCCCGACGGCACGCTCCGCGATTTCTCCGCTCCAGGCGTTCTACTTCTCAGCCATCGCCTCTGGGAACCGAAATCCGCGGAGCGCACCATTGCCGGTCTCGTCGCCGCGCAATGGTTTGGCAGCTCCATCCTTCCTGCCTCTCCGGGCGATGTTTGGATCACTGACGGCCTGGCCCGCTATTGCGAAGAGCTCTACGCCGAGCAAAGCGCCGGCAAGGAAGCCGGCCTCCGCGCTGTTGATGAATTCGCCGTCGGCGCGCTGATGTATGAAGACGCCGCGCCCATCGCCCAAGCCGCCAGGCTCGCCCCTTATTCCAGCGACTACCGTTCCGTTGTGCTCAATAAAGGCGCCATGGTTTTCCACATGCTCCGCGCCCTGATGGGAGACGTGGCCTTCAGGAATCTACTCCACGATTTTGCAACGAAGTATGCGGGCAAGACCGCGCGCATCGACGATTTCATTAATCTAGCCGACAAAGACGTCCAGGCCGCCGCCCCGCCCGGCACCGTTCCCCCGAATCTCCGGGCCTTTTTCGCGCAATGGCTGAATTCCACCGGCGTCCCCGATTTCACGCTCGACTACGTCGTCTATCGCACGCCCAAAGGCTTCCGCATCGTCGGCAAAATCAAGCAGCCCATTGACACTTTTAGCATGCCCGTCCAGATTCGCGTGGACACCGAAGGCAATCCCGAAACGAAGTGGGTAGATATTCTGGGCACCGAATCGCCATTCACCATCGAAACTTTTGGGCGCCCCAAACCCGGCGGCATCAAGATCGATCCCAACAATCTCGTTCTCAAAGGCAGCTCTTCCCTTCGCGCTCGTGCCGCAATCGCACGCGGTGAAGAGCTAGCCGAGCAGGGCCTCTATTACGACGCCATCAAGCAGTACCAGCGCGCGCTTTCCATCCAGCCCGGCCGCCCGCTAGCCAATTTCCGCATGGGCGAAGCCTTCTTCTACCAGAAGAACTACCAAGCTGCCGCCAACTCTTTCCGCGAGGCGCTGCAAGCCGTTCCCGAGCCCTCCGAAAAATGGACTGAAGTCTGGGGCCACATCTATCTCGGCAAAATTTTCGATCTGCTGGGCCAGCGCTCCCGCGCCGTCAACGAATACAGCAAAGCCAAACAAACCAACGACAACACCGGTGGGGCCCAGCTTCAAGCCGAAGCCCTCCTCAAGAAGTCCTATTCTGAAGGCGGAGCCACCTTGGGAGACCCGGTCACTGGGGGAACCCCTGCAGCCGCAGCCCCGGCCGCTCCTCCCGCCGGCGACCGCCCCACCCTGAAACGCCCCAATCCCAGCCAGTAGCAAAAAACCATCGCAAGCAGAACAAGACAGCGCGTCTCGCCGGGCAGCGCTGGCACGGCTTTCGGCGGGCGCCCCCAGCCCGTTTGCCATTCTTACATCGTCAGGACGACGCGAAACTGCGCGTTCCCGCTCATCATCCGCGCGTAAGCCTCCGCCGCCTTTTCCAGCGGATACGTTTCAATCATCGGGCGCACGCCGCTCAATTCGGCGAAGCGCAGCGTGTCCTCCGAATCGGCCGGCGTTCCCGCAGCCCAGCCTTGAATTGTCTTACTGCCAGAAATCAGTTGCACCGGTGTGACCTCAATGGGATCGAATGTCGCACCAACGACCATGAGCTTGCCGTTCGGTCCCAGGCCATCGATCAGCTCGGACATCGCCTTCGAACTCGGCGCCGTCGCTAGAATCACCTGTGCGCCTCCCATTTTCTTCAGCTCGTCCGTCGCGTTCGTCACTTTGTTATCGATGTATACCTCCGCGCCGAGTTTCTTTGCGAGCGCCGCGCTTTCCGGCCCGCGCCCGATCGCCGCAACCTTATAACCAAATTTGCTCGCGAATTGAATCCCGAGGTGGCCCAGACCACCGATTCCCAACACCGCAACCAGGTCGCCAGGCATCGCACCGCTGTGCCGCAGCGCGTTGTAGGTGGTGATTCCCGCGCACAGTAGCGGCGCCGCTTCCACGTCGCTCAAAGTGTCCGGTATCGCCACCAGCGCCTCTACGGGAGCCACCATATATTGCTGGTATCCGCCGTCATAGCTGATTCCCGCAATTTTCACGTTCTCGCAATTACGAAAATCTCCCCGCCGGCAAGAGCGGCACGTCCCATCCTGCCCGCCGTGCCAGCCAACCCCAACACGCTGCCCCTTTTTCCACGCGGTAACGCCAGCCCCCACTTCATCAATCACGCCCGCGACTTCGTGCCCTGGCACGCGCGGATACTGAATTCCCGGCCAGGCGCCTTCTTTCGTCAGCACATCGCTGTGGCAAACGCCGCAAGCCTGCACCTTGATAAGCACCTGCCCCGCGCCCGGCTTGGGAATCTCGCGCTCGACGATCTCGAAATCCCCTCCCGCCTTGGAAATTTGCGCTGCCTTCATTGGTGCTACTGCGACTCTGGTCGTTGCCATAACTCCTCCTTTGAATGTTTAGCGACTCCTGAAGATCCCTTGCCGCTGCTCCATCTAGCCGCAGCCTACACCCACACCGCGCGGTGCCATACGCCCAACAACCCGTTTGGATGCGCTACGCAAAGGAAGGGTGCACTCTTCTAATAACGAAATACTCTCGACGCCTAACACCAGCTCTGTACGGGCAATTGTCCCCGCATTTACCCAAATGCATCGACACCCTTCGCAAGCGGCTTTAATAAAGCGCGGGAAGCGCGTGCGTATGTTTGCGCCTTTAAGCCCCCGGCTAAGGCGCCTTCGGCTTTTCTACGCTCTGGTCGGTCCGGACCGAGAACAACAGAAAATTCGTGAAGCTGTGATTGATCATCGCGCGGTGATCGCCAAAATCGTCGTACGCAGCCACAGCCTGGGGCAGCCAGACTCTCACGTTCTCCGTGCGAAACTGGACCGGCGCATAATCAATCGAAAGGTACATCTGTCTCACGTTTGCCGCCGGGATCGCTTTCATCAAGCTCGTCTCCAGGTGCAAGACTTCTCCGGAGTCCTGGCTCGAGTCTTGAGCAATCCATGCTCGTCCCTTGAGTGCGGCGGGGTATGCTACGCCTCTGACACTGAACGACGCCGTATGGCTCGGCCTGTCCTTCCGTTGCTGGAAATGCACCACCCACGCAGTTTCTCCATTCCATTTTGCCGCGCCTTCGCAATTCATTTCGTAGTCGCTCTGAAAATTCGGAAGGAAAATCAACGCCATGTCCGGCAGGCCGACGTCCTGGCTGCTGGCGGGAAAATCGTGGCTGCCCCGTTCCGGCATGCGGCTTTCCCGCACCGCTAGCCCTCCAAGGCTCTGCTCAAAATCCACCGTGTAGTCAAAGGTCTCTTTGCCGCCGTCCAGCACGAGCCCCATACTTCCAAGCACCCGGTATTCAATCCTTTCCTCAGCTGTAAAATTTTGTAGATTCGTGACCAGTTGATCGGCGCGGGCGCCCGCTTGTTCCAGAACTTCGGAAAGGACGCAAGGCGTAGACGCAATACGAGACCGCAGCGGTGCATCCACATCCGGTGGATACCAGAACAGTTGCTCACTTTTTGCCTTTTTCTCTGCCTCCTTCGCTTTTCGAGCTGGCGGCGCTGCCGGCGACGCTGCCGAAACCGGCGGGGCTTCTGAGATTTCTGCCGACGCCGTGGTTTGCGGAGAGACCTGAGCTTTCAGAGGCGCTGGGTTCTGGGGAGCCGTCGGTGTGGTCGACGCGCTCAACTGCGTTGCTTCCCTACCCGCCTTCGGCGCAAAATAGCCCTGCCGCGCTTGCAGCCTCACTCCCTTGCGATCCACTTTCACCTTCAGCGCATGGTACGTCCCATCCGGTTTCCACTTCTTCGGCGAAAACTCCAGCAAATAAACGCACTCCGGCGCCTGCGTCAAACTCTTGAATCCCCCTTCCAAGTCGTTGCTGTTGTGGAAATAAGTCCCGCCGGTCCCGTTCGCAAGCTCCGCCATGACGTCTTCATCCAGATTCATCGTGTCGCTGTAATACTTCATCGTCGAAGACGAAGACCCTCCTTGCACGCTGGCGTCGAGTTCCGTGGTGTACAGCCCTCGAGCATCCAACGCGCTGATGATCACATTGGATTGCGCTGCAAGATCCAGAATCCGCGATTTCTCGCCGACCGCTTCCGGAGTAATGGTTAGAAAGCCCGGCGAAATCAAGATCAGCGTGCGTTGTCCCGGCAAACTCCCCATTTTCCGCACGAACTCCCCGATCGTGTCGAGCGTTGCCGAAACATCGTGCTCCCCAATCGCCAAAGATTGTGCCGCCGCCGATCGCACCATGTTCTCCACCATGCTTTGTGTCACGCCGTGAAGATGCGAGCAAGTCAGGTAATCGGCCTCGGCGAGCTCCAGAGCTTCTTCGTCGCGTTTATTTTGGATCAGGTCCGCCTGGTAATAATCAATGTTTGGGCAGGAATGTTCATCGTGCCGGTAAAGTTCGCGGACATGCAGCTTCGTGATCGCTTCTCGCAGGGTCGCGCGATCCTGTGTCAGGCCGCTGTTCGCTCCGGACGTGGAAACCACCGCAGCCATGTCCGTTTTTCCCAACGACTCCCCCAGCATCTTCTTCGCCACCCGCTGAGCCCGCAGCAGATCGCCCGCGGCAAGATGCAAATCGTCGAATAGAAAGACGATGAATCGCTGTGGCGTGACCGGCGAGGGAGGCGCAATCCCCGGGGACGGCGCATTCGGCGGAGTTGCTGCGGACTTCGCAACACCCTCCAGCCCCGCGAACTTCTCAATCGTGAACCCGGATATCTCTTGCCGCTTGTTCTTGTCAAAGACCTCGAAATCTTCTTTCTTCAGGTCGCTCACCACGCGCCCTTGCCCATCCCGCACCACCACCGGCACCAGCACCGCATTCACATTCACTTCAATCTTGGGAGTCGGTTCGGGGACCTGCGCCTCTTTCTGTTGCGCCGCCAGATTCGCCCACAAAAACAAGACGAGCCAGCCCGCAGCAACCGCTGGCAGAAATTTCTTGCTCGAGTCCGCAGCCATCCCTCAATTCTACGCTTCCAGAATAATTAGCCGCTCGAAAACAGAGCTCGCCGCACAACTTTTTCTCGCCGGCACCAATTATTCGCGGCCTCACACTCCACGCGACTCCGTTGAGGGACTCGGCCAATTTCTGGCCAATTCTTGGTGTCCGATTACGGCGCTCACCAGGATCTACATCAGATTGGGATGCCGGGAAGTTCACTCACGAATAGTTGCCCTAAATAGCCGATGAAACTTACTTATCGTATAATCCGCTCAAATGAGGCAACCGGAATTCAGGCCGCGACTCATCCATACCAAGCGCGGAGCGGTAATTATACTGTGCGTTACTGCCTATCTCGCGGCCTTGAGTGTTCGTGATGTGCTCTGGCTTCCCCAACGCCAGCACCATTGGCTTCTAGACTTAGATCAGCTTGTTTTCGACTTGCATCGGCTTGGTTACTGGCATATTTCGCTGCCGGCCTGGGTCGTAGCGGGAGTTAATCTCGGCTTCTACGCGGCCCTGCTCTGGGGTGGGGCGATGTTTTATCGGATTGCTCAAGGCAAAGAGCGCCTTTTAGTGGCTGGCTGGGGCGCACTTATTTTTCTTAATTTAATTCAAGTTCTAATTTCAGCCTCTGCGGCCAATGCAATCAACCCTGTAAGAGCCATTATGGCGGGAGCAGCATTCCTTGCAGCTGTGGACATCTTCCTAAAGATGCCCGCAAGCGGCTACCCTCGGGTCGATAATCAAACATCTCGGAATACTTGAGAATAGGTCGCCATTTCATCACACCGGGCACCCAGTTACGCTGGCCCTTGAATTGTGTAAGTCCTGACAAGTCGGGTCGCCGGAAGCCTGGGTCTGCAAACAAACCCCACTAGGGAAGCAGTCCGGTTCATTCCTCCCGCAGCTATTTCCCCCGGCCGTGGACGTTCACCAAAATGCCGTGCCTTGGCCGCAGCGAGACGGAAGGCAGCGGCTCAACTGGATGCCCGGACACCAGCTCAAAATGAAACCTCTGCTGGGGCCCTAGCTGAGACCACCGGCGCTTGCAGGGGAACCCGCCTGCAGCTTCTTCCAGGCGCGCGTGAAGACATCACAAGCCCGGTCGTCGAACAGCACGAAGTAAATCTTCTCGACCGCAGGCTGCATCTTCAGATGCCGGCTCGCTTCCTCCAGCATGATGGACGCGCACTCTTCCATCGAGAAGCCGGCGATGCCCGTGCCGACCGCGGGAAAGGCAATCGTCTTTAACCCGCGTTCCGCAGCGATACGCAACGAATGCGCGACGGAATTGCGCAGATTCGCCGCGGTCGTTCGTCCGCCAAGCTGCATGCTGGCCGCGTGAATCACGTGTCGCGCTTTCAATTTGCCGCCGCCGGTAATGGCCGCGTAGCCAACCGGGATGCTTCCAATCTCATCGCATTCGCGCTGGATTTCTTCTCCGCCCCTGCGCCGGATTGCTCCCGCGACGCCCGCGCCCAGCTTCAAATCGTTGTTCGCGGCATTGACGATCGCGTCCGTATCCATCTCCGTCAAGTCGCCCTGCTGGATCACGATTTTTTCTGAGAGCGCATTGTTCATATGGTTTTCCGGCGGGTTTTACTTCAGCAGCTTCTTGTAACCCGCTTCGTCGAAACCCAGGACGATTTGGTCGCCGCGAATGACCACGGGCCGCCGTATTAGATTTGGCGTTCCGGCCACCAGCTTAATCGCTTCCGCTCTCGAAGGCGGCTTCTCGCTCATATTTTTCGTCCGGTAAAGCTCATTCCGTGGATTCAAAAATGTCTTGTAGTCGCGCGTGCCAATCAATTGATCAAGCTCCGTTTCGCTCAAATGATTTTTGTCCAGGTCGCGTGGATCCAGCTCTGCGCCATGCTTCGAGCAAGAAACTTCTTGCTTTGCGGCAAGTCGTTCAAGTCGGTTTCTCCAGGAGCTTAATCCTAATCTTCGCCATGTATGCTTCCGCCGCCTCCGTAACGAGTTCCGCGAATCGTTACCTCGTTACTTCATCACGTCTTTGCCTCGCAGGTGGCACAGACTTCAGTCTGTGCTCTTCAATACCGCGGAACCAGCGGATCAATCTCAACCGACCAGCGCTCGATGCCGCCGGTCAATGATTTCGCGTTCTCGACGCCCTGCTGCCGCAGCCACACCGCGGCGTCCAGGCTGCGCATGCCGTGATGGCAATAGCAAATCACGTCGTCGTCGACATCCAGCAAAGTATTCAAGCTGGCGGGAATCGTCCCGAGCGGAATCAATTTTGCGCCGGGAATCTTGCAGAGGTCGTATTCCCAAGGTTCGCGCACATCGACCAGCAAGAGCTTTTCGCCGCGCGCGATGCGTTCGTTCACTTCTTTGGCCGAGATTTGCAGGTCATCCATGGAGTTAGAATCTTAGCAGAGGCCGGAGCAAACTTCGAAAGACTGCGCGGACGAAGCGCTACTTTCCCTGGAATTTAGGATGGCGTTTCTCGAAGAACGCGCGAATTCCTTCGGAGCAATCTTCCGAGTGGAAGCATTTCATTTGCATTTCAACTTCATGGTCGAGGGCTTTCACTAGCGAGTCCTTGTGGCTTCCAAACATCAGCTTCTTCACCGCGCGGATCGCGATCGGAGGCCCTTGGGCGATCTTCTGCGCCAGCGTTTTTACTTCCCCTTCCAATTGCGCCACCGGCACGATGCGGCTGACAATCCCCAGCCGCAACGCCGTTTGCGCATCGATCATTTCGCCAGTGTAAAACATCTCGGCAGCCACTGACGGTCCGACGAGCTGCGGGAGAAAAAACGTTCCGCCGTAATCCGGAAACAGCCCAACGCGTGAGAAATTTTCTCCGAACGTTGCGGTATCCGCCGCGATGCGGATGTCCGCCGCAAGCGCGACGTTCATTCCCGCGCCCGCTGCGGCGCCGTTCACCGCCGCAATCACCGGTTGCGGCATCAGCCGCATTTTCAGCACGGCCTGCATTCCCGAACGCAGAATCGGCCCTAGTTCATCCGTCTTATTGAGTTCGCGCCCTTTGCCGATGGCGCCCAGATCGCCGCCCGCGCAAAAGGCGCGCCCCGCGCCGTTCAGCACGACGACATGAATGGAAGCATCGTCCGCAATACTGCGCGAGTGCATCGTTCAGCGCTGTCGAAAGCTCGCTGTTGAGCGCGTTCAGCTTGTCCGGACGGTTCAACACCAGCGTTGCGATGCCGTCTTGCCGGCTTTCCAGAAGGACCGGACCCGCGTGCGCAGCCTGAGCTGTATTACTCATAAAATCTCTCCCTACCTGATGGCCGTGGCGTCATGCTCTTTGGCGTAGCGTTCTTTTTCGGTGCGCGTCACGAGCTGCGCCAGCTTGCGAAAATGCTTCAATTTTTCGCCTTTGCCCTGCGCGTTCTGCCCACTGGTGGAAGGCAGCACATAAACGCGCGCGCCATAGAGCGACTCCTTCTGCAAACCGAACTTGCATTTGCGCTGGGAAAATTGTTCATAAACAATTTTTCCATTGAACGCCACCACGTGCGGCGTGAACTCTTCCAGTTTCTGCGAAAGCACGATCCGTCCTTCCGCAAAATCGCTCCGCGTTAATTCTTCAACGCCCTTCGTCGGCCGTTTGACCAAATCCGTGAGCCCAATCCCGAACTCGATCACGCGTTTGTCGTCGTGATAATCGAAAGGTTCCGGCACCACACCACTTTCATAAAGGATCGGCCAGAATTGGTTCGTGCGTCCCGCGTAGTAGTGGCCCACGCGCACGGAAGATTCGCTCGGATTGCATCCGACGATAATCAGCTTCATGCCTTTTCGCAGATGGTCGGGCAGCGTTCGCATGTTCCTAGTGTTGCCTATTTCCTCTTCCGAGCGCCAGAGATTCGACGTGCATGGTCCCAACGGTCAAGGTCTCGTGGCCGTTATTCGGACTTTATCGCCGAAGACTGAATTCACGATTCCGGCCAGGACAGTGGCACGGATGGTTCCGAATAGAAAGCGAAAAAGATAGAGGAATTCTGGACTTCTTCTGTTTCCGAACAGTGGAGGAAATAGCCAGGTTTTGGTAGCCCATCGTGCCCTTGGCGAAAGCCGGAACAAAACTCTAGACAGCAAAGAACTTGCTGTCAAGCTTACTCGAGAGCTTCGCGATAAGGCTGCAGGGGCAACAGCGTGCAGAATTCTGAATCCTGCGCCTATGCTGCCTCATCGAAATAGGAGGATGAGGCGTGTGCTTTCGTGATTTGTGCTAACTTTAAGACGGAGATATCAGGAGCAGGGCTGCTGATTAGCCTCGGCAGATTTTGAGCACACCAAACCCACACCGGCTGCCTTCGACTATCGCTCGCGAAGACGAGCATTTGCTCGTCGCGGCAGCGAAATCCGGCGACGTGGCTGCTTTCGAGGAGTTGGTCAGCCGTTACGAGCGCAAGATTTTTCGGCTGACGCTGAACATCACCGGCAATCGCGAGGATGCCGAAGATGCCATGCAGGACGCCTTTCCTTAAATCCTATTCCCACTTGAAAACTTTTCAGGGCGACTCGCGCTTTTACACCTGGCTGGTTCGCATCGCCGCCAATGAGGCGCTGATGCGGCTGCGCAAACGACGTCCAAACCAGTTCTCGCTAGATCAGCCCGTGGCAGGCGATGAAGACTTGATGCCGCGCGAGCTGCGCGACTGGGGGCCGGGCCCCGAGCAGCGCTTTGCGCAAGTCGAGATGCGAGAGATTTTGTCCAGCGTTATCGAAGATCTCGAGCCGGACTACCGGATGGTTTTTGTGCTGCGCGACATCGAAGAACTTTCAACGGAGGATACAGCTTCGGCTCTGGGGATTTCCGTCCCCGCCGTAAAATCGCGGCTGTTGCGCGCGCGGCTGAAGCTCCGGCAAAAGTTGGATCGTTATTTCAAGCAGGGTGGTGCAAATTGAACTGCCAGGACATCATCCACGAACTTTCCACGTATATCGACGGCGAGCTAGATGCGTCGATGAAGCACGAACTCGAGGAACATCTGGAAGAGTGCCACGAGTGCAAGCTGGTCGTAAACCAAACGAAAAAGACCATCCAGATTTTCTGCGATTGCGAGCCTGTTGAATTGCCGAGCGAGGTGCGCAACCGCCTTCACGACGCGCTGCGCCGCAAACTTGGTGAAGCCCGACCGTAATCAGCGCGTTTGGCTCAGCGCTCCGCTCCCCCACAAAGGCAGTTCCCTTCCTAAATTTTTCTCTTTTGCCAAGGCGTAGACTTTCATCGCGGCGGCCAAGTCCCACGAGGCAATCCCATTCGATTTGAACAAAGTGACTTCGGCATCGCTGGTACGGCCGGAGACTTTTCCGGCGACAACATCCGAAAGTTTTTTGACACCCGTCCAGCAGATCTCATCGCCTTGAAACGCGAGGATCAGATCGCCTGCTTCCTGGCGCGACTGCTCGATGGAATCCACGACGATGACATCGGCGCTTTTCACGGCATCCTCATCCAATTCACGCTTGTGTGCGTGATTCGCGCCGATGGCGTTGATGTGCACCCCGGGCGCGAGGTCCGCGCCGCTGATGACGGGATTCGCGGAAGTGGTCGCGGTGCACAAAATGTCCGCACCACGGACGGCATCGCCAGACGTAGCCGCACTTTCCACGGGAATGCCCAGACGCTCGCTCATTTCTTTTGCGAATGTTTCGCGCTTCGAAGCATTGCGACCAAAGACTCGCGCAGACTCGACTTTCCTTACATGAGCGATGGCTTCCAATTGCGTACGCGCCTGACCGCCCGTGCCGATGATCGCGGCGACGCGGCAATTCTGCCGCGCGAGATATTTTGTGGCCACGCTCGATGCCGCCCCGGTGCGCAACTGGCCCATATAATCGGCCTCAATCAGCGCGACGAGATCGCCCGATTTCATTTCGTAGAGCGGTACCAAAAACTTCAGCTCGCCCTTCACAAACGTGTACTGCTTCATGGCGACGTACCCAGCTAAGAAATCCGCCGCAGCCATGTAATGAAAAAATCCTCCGCCCGGCAATTCAAATCGCCGCCGAGGATGCACGACGACCTCGCCGGTGGCCTGCTTACGCGAAATCTCCTCAACGGCTTCGATGGCCATCGGCATCGTGAGCACGGCTCGCACTTCGGCTTCGCTGATATGCAGCGTCATTCTCAGTTATTCCCTCTCGCAGAGTTGGAACCGTCCGCGCCTCAGATAGACGTGCAAGGAAAGACAGGCCTCGCCGTCCACAACGTGCGTGATATTATCGCAGAATGTCCGCTAAGCGTGCCGGTGGAGCGGCTGCACTCACAGCGATGGCGCTTGTGCTAGCAGGGTGCAACCACGCCGTCCGCAGCTACCAGCTCAGCCGCCGCGGGGATGTCGCAATCCTGATTCCACCTGGGGTTACGCTGCCCGGCAGTGGCACGGTGGAGGTCAAACTCTCACATGCGCGAAGAGCACCCTTTCGGTCAACTGGTTGCGATGTAGATCGCAATCCGCTGACGCTTCAGTGGCAAGGCAGCACAGCTTACATTCGAGCCGAATCCGGCTCGGAGCTTCTCGGGTTCGGCCAAGTTTCCATCAAAGGGCAGCCCCTTGCTCTCGATCCTCGGGGCAAGGTCAAGGGGGAACCGGTTGCTCTCGATCCTCTGCAATACATCAACGAATTTCGTGCGGATTTGTCCGATCTCGAAGAGAACGGCTGCCTGCACGCGCGGAGAAAGTCGGATTCTCGCTACCAAGATCGCCCAGAACCTCCCGCTTGCTCCATTTCTCGCGTATCTGCTTCGGTTCGGAGTGTTTGACCTCAATGAATTTGTCGATTTGACTCCGGACTTTCGATTGCGGATCGTCTATCCGGTGTATTCGGCAAGCAATCAGATGGAGACGAAAGAGATTACGGGCGTGAAGACGATTTACTACAAGATTGTTCCCGATCCGAAAGATGGCCGGGTCAGAATTCTGCGAGCAAAGAGTGGAGATGCATCACGAGATCGGCAAGACGAGATTGCGTCGCCGTTTCCGGAATCGTCCGCTTATTTCCGTCTGTTCCTGAAGAAGAGCCCAGCAGCGAAGGACCTTGTGACTGTGGCGATCGTCCTGAGTTCAGTGGACAGGAGACATCTTGACGAGGCCACAGAGGAACTCGACGCCAGCGCTGAAGCTTCGTGCCGCGCGGTAGCGCCGTCTGATGCGGCTTGCATAATGTTTCCGCCTTTAACTGGAGTGAACGCGGAAATTCGTGTGAAGGCAAACGGCAAGGACGCCTTTGCGCGCCTGGGATCTCGGGTTGACGAACTAATTGACGAAGTTAAAGACAATGATGACACGCCGCGATCGGTGCAGGTCAAAAGATTGTTCGACAAGCGCCTGGTTCCTGTAAAAGCGGATTCGGGTGAAAAAGACATTCTTGCGTTGATTCTGATGCCCGGCGACGTGATCATCTACCGCTGAGCACGAAGCTCTCAAATGCTGCTCCACTGCGTTATTTTGGCGATAGAAGGCTCGGATGGTGGGATTTTTTTGCGACTTCGCCGGGCTCGCGGATGCGGCGGACTACGGTTTGCATGAGGCGATAGACGCGCTCGTCCTGTGGCGCGCCCATTTCGTGGAAGCGAAATTCGGGTTCACCCTTGGGGCCTTTGCCGAGCTGAACGGGTAACTGGCCGCAAAGGTCGTTTTCGATGAAGGCAGTTTCGTAGCGCTCACGACGTAAGTTCCAGGTATAGACGCGGATGGTGGTGAAATCGCAAGGTTGGCCTTCCGGCCCACGGGCCGCTGCAACCAGATACTGAAGTTTGTCGCCGGAAGCAGGATCGTTGACGCGGTTCAGCTCGAACCAGGCGATCGGACGGATATCGGCGGAGGTCGCTTCATCGCGAATGGCGTCGGGCAAATCGAGCTCGACAAAGCGCGAGATGACCCAGCCGGCGATGGGCAGGGTTTGGTCGCCGGGCTGTGTGGTCGTGGTTTCGGAGGCGCGGGAATTGGATTCGCCTGGCGGACGCGTGGCGAGTGCGCGAACCAAATACCAATCTTCTTTTTTGGTGTCCGGCGGCTCGCCCAGCGACTCTTTTTCATCGGAGACCTGGACCCAGTTCGCGACGGCCCGGCCAACGATTTCGACGGGCACGCCGCGGCCAAACTGATAAAGACGCGCCTGCGTGCGGCCCGGCGCAACGCGCAGATTGGTTTGCACTTTCGTCTGGCCGGTGGCCTGCACGGGCATCGCGGATACTTCCTTGAGCAATTTCATGCTGCGCTGCCAGAGCGCGGGTTCGATCAAATAGCGCCCTTCCACCCAGCCCAATTCGCCGGCGACAGTCCGCACCTTGATGCTGTCATTGCGGCGGCCAACAACGTCGACGCGGTCGCCATAATGCAGCGTGTCCAGCGGTTCGCGCACCTGCGCCACGCTGCTCCAAAGTGTGGCGGTGCGTTCGCCTATGTAGGCCTCGCCGAGCGATTCGTGCTTTGGCCGGAAGAACCAAGCCGCAACGGCCACGAGAAGGAGCAGCGGCACGGCAATCAAGAGTTTGCGTTTCATGCGGCATTCCGAAAGGACACGGTAATGGATGGGAGCAAGGCGAATTCGCCCGCAATGGTCCGGCCGGCCGCGGCGTCTATCTGCATGAACTGATCATCTGTCGGCATCGGGTCTGGGCGCCCTGTTGTTTTCTTCATTAAGAATTGTACCTGATTCCTGGCCCCGGCTGCCGCCGGGCGTGCCCAGTTTGTTTTTCTGCTAAAATGCCGCTGCGATGGAACGAAACTTTCTAATTCTCTCTAAAGGATCTCGATGAAATCTCTCAATGCGCTGCAGCCGCTGGGCTTGCTGGTGCTTCGCGCGGCCTTGGGCATCATTTTCATGTCCCACGGCTATCCGATGCTTGCTCATCGGACGGGTACAACGCAGGCTTTGTTCGTCCAGCATGGCCTTCCAGGTTCTTTCGTTCTTATTTCGGGGGTGCTTGAACTTTTTGGAGGGGGTTTGTTGCTGCTGGGGCTTTTTACGCGGGGAGCGGCGCTACTTTTGGCTATTGAGATGGCTCTGCTGATGTGGAAGGTCTATCCGCCGCACAGCTATCTGGCGGTACATGAGTACGCGTATCCGATGGCGCTGGCGGCAGGATGTTTTGCGCTGGTGACGACGGGAGCGGGATTGATCTCTGTGGACTACCCGCTATTCGAGAGTGGCGGGAAATCGCGCGCGCCGCGAAATCCGAAACCCGGGAAGTAGGGCTCGCGCGGCGGATCAAGTTCCAAACTTTACGCTGCCATCGGGCGCGAACGGCCACGCTGGATTCCAAGCCACCTCCCAGGCGAAACCATCGGGATCGGCGAAATAGCCGGAATATCCTCCCCAGAATTTTTCGCTGGCGGGTCTCAGAATGGTTCCCCCGGCAGAGTGAGCGTGTTGCATGAGCGGATCCACTTCGCTCTTCGCGTGAACGTTGTAGCCCAGAGATATCGGCGCAGTTCCAAAGGACTTCGGGTTAGCGCCGAAATCCTCGGCGAGTTGGTCGCGCAGAAACAGGGCAAAAACCGTTCCGCCGGTTTGGAAGAAGATGATTTCCTTGTTTTCGAAGACGGGCTTCCAACCTAGCCCCTCCACGTAGAATTTTTTCGAGAGAGGGAGGTCCTTAACGCCAAGGGTCACGGCGCTGATGCGTTGGTCCATAGTTCCGGATTCTCCTTTTGCGAGAGTAAGAAAAGGGATCGTCGCGAAGCTTGCCAGAAGTTCTCTTCGAGTCAGCATAGGACGAAGATAAGATGATTGCTAGGTTCTCGTCTTGAACGAATCGGACATACGGCGCTAAGAATCGAGGCTGTCTGAAGATTGAATGAGGCCGGACAAACGCAGCGTGCTCCGAGGAGATCGAAGAGAGATCGTGGGCGGGATGCCTGAAAAGCGGTGCACTTCGCGAGTCATGTGAGCTTGATCGGCGTAGCCAGCGCCGCCGGAAAGGTCGGCGAGCTTCGCTGGTGCGCTGGACCTAGACGCGAGATGGAGAAGACGCTGAAAACGGAGGATGGACTGGAAAAGTTTCGGACCGTAGCCGACAGCGTTTGTAAAGCAGCGCTGAATCTGGCGCGTGCTGAGGCCGAGCCATTGGCTGAGTTGTTCGATGCGTCCATGCGGATGACTGGCGATCCAGTGGATGGCTGCGTTGGCCGCTTTGTCGACGGGACTGCTCTCCGTTAAACATTTCAGCAGGGCCGCTTCCATTCCAGCCATGCGGGCTGAAAGAGCAGGTTCGCCGGCAAGCCTGGCAAACAGAGAAGTTTTCTCGCTACCCCATACGTCTTCAAGGGACACGACGCAATTGAGCAGTTCCGAAGCGGGCATGCCGAGGAGGCTCGGGGCGAATCCCGGATGGCAACGGGCGCCGAGGATCTTTGTGCCGGGAGGGAGCGGAGCGATATAGGATTTGGTCCACGGGCCTACGACGATCGGAGCGTCGTTCAGCAGGAGGATGTCGACGCAACAATCGGGCAAGACCCGCTGCGCGAATTCGACGGGCGAATGGATTGTTTGCGTCCAAAAACAGAGAAAGTACCCAGCGAGCGCTGGTGGCGGGGGAAACTCGCGGTAGTCGGAAGCGGCGACGGCCACGGCAGCGGGCCAACGCGCTAGGTGGTTGTGACGGTGGTCGAAGTGGGGACGACTCCGCCGGGGGCGAGCGGGAGGACGATCCAGAGAATCACGTAGGCGAGAAAGCCCGTGCCGGCGCAAATCAACAACAGCAGCCAGATCACACGGATAATGGTGGGATCCATATCGAAGTAATCGGCTAGGCCTGCGCAGACGCCGGCGATTTTTTTGTCGGTGCTGGAACGCATGAGGCGCTTTTGCGCGCCGGTGGCGGGAGAGAGTCCCGGCGAGCCGGATTCGGGCTGCTTCGCGCCGCAGTTGTAGCAAAACTTGGAACCGATGGCGATGTCTTTACTGCAGTTTGGGCAAGTCATTGGAGTACCCCCAAAAGAGAGGTGTTACTGGCCTTTCCTATATTAGGATACGCCAAAAAGGGCTAAAAAGTTCCCTGGAGAAATGGTTCAGGAGGATGGAGCTGGCCAGCACAAGGTCACAACATAGAAGCATAGGCTGAAGCCTGTGCCACCTAGTACTCAAGCAGTTGTTTGACGGCGGCGGTGATGTGGGTGGTTTGGGGGAGGATGACGTCTTCGAGCTTGGGCTGGTAGGCGCAGAAAGTGTCCATGGCGGCGACGCGCTTCACGGGGGCGTCGAGTTCTTCGAAAAGTTCGTCGGCGATGCGGGCGGCGATTTCGGCGCCGTAACCCCAGCTGAGCATGTCTTCGTAGGCGACGATAACGCGGTGCGTTTTTTTGACGGTGGCGGCGATGGAATCCCAATCATAGGGGGAAAGCGAGCGCAGATCGACGATTTCGACGGAGACGCCTTCGCGGAGGAGTTGCGCGGCGGCGACTTCGGCGCGATGGACCAATGCGCCGTAGGTGATGATGCTGACGTCGGCGCCTTCGGCGACGAGGCGGGCTTTGCCGAAGGGAACGGTGTAATCGGGGCCGGGATATTCGGAGCGGTTGTAGGGCTGGCGATAGAGATGCTTGTGCTCGAGGAACATGACCGGATCGTCGCAGCGAATAGAGGTGCGGAGGAGGCCGGCGACGTCGAGAGCGGTTGATGGCATGACGACGCGAAGGCCGGGGCAGTGAGTGAAGATGGATTCGCCGCTCTGGGAGTGATAGATGGCGCCGCCGGTGAGATAACCTCCGATGGCGACGCGCAGAACGGCAGGAGCTTTGAAAACGCCATTGGAGCGCCAGCGCATGACGCAAAGTTCGTCGCGAATTTGCATCATGGCGGGCCAGATGTAATCGAAGAATTGAATTTCGGCGACGGGCTTGAGGCCGCGCTGGGCCATGCCGATAGCGCGGCCAACGATGGCGGCTTCGGCGAGAGGCGTGTTGAAGACGCGGTCGGAACCATACTTGCGCTGGAGACCGGCGGTGGCTTTGAAGACGCCGCCTTTGCCTTTGATTTCCTTGAGGTGCTCGTCGCGGCTGGCGTCGGCGACGTCTTCGCCAAAAACAGTGATGCGCTCGTCGCGGGCCATTTCGTCGGAGAGCGTGGCGGCGACCATTTCGACCATAGTTTTGGGAGCGCCGTGGAATTGTGGCTGGGCTTCGAATGCGGAAGCAGTAGGATCGACATTCGGAGAATAAATGTTTACGCGGATGGAATCGATGCCCGGCTCTTCGGCGGCTAGCGCTTCGTCGGCGGCGTTGCGGACTTGCTGATCGACTTCGGCTTCGAGAGATTCCACTTCTTTTTGATCGAGAATGCCTTCGCGGACGAGGAACAAGGAGAATTTGGAGATGGGATCGCGGTGCGCTTCGGCTTCGCGTTCTTCGGGAGTTTTGTAGAGCTTTTCATCGTCGGAAAGCGAGTGCGAATAGGGGCGCGTGCAATGGGCATGGATGAGCGCGGGGCCACGGCGCTCGCGGCAGTAATGAACAGCGGCTTCGGACACGGCATAGCTTTCTAGCGGGTCGGTGCCGTCGCACTCCGCAATGTGCAGGCCGGGAAAACCGCGCACAAGTTTGGAGATGCTGCCGCCGGCGGTTTGAACTTCGATGGGAACGGAAATGGCGTACCCGTTGTCTTCGATGAGATAGAGCAAGGGAAGCTTTTTGGCGCAGGCGGCGTTGAGGGATTCCCAGAATTCGCCTTCGCTGGTGGCGCCATCGCCGGCAGAAACAAATACGATTTCGTCGGAGGCGTGACGGACGTGTTCGCCCAGGGGCGCGTTCTTGGCCTGCGCCAGAGCTTTCGGACGGCCTTCGTAATAGAGCGTGGCTTCCGCGGCGCCTACGGCTTGCACGAACTGCGTGCCCGTGCAGGAGGATTTGTTGACGATGTTTAGAGTGGGCTGGCCCCAGTGGGAAGGCATCTGACGACCGCCAGAGCTGGGGTCATCTTTGGCGCCGACGGCTTGCAGAAGCATGTCGACGGGTTTGACGCCCAGCATCAGACAGAGAGCGCGATCGCGATAATAAGAATAAATCCAATCGACGCCGGGACGAAGAAGAAGCCCCATGGCGGCGGTCACGGCTTCGTGTCCGGCTGCGGAAATTTGGAAGAAAATTTTGTTTTGGCGCTTGAGCTGGATTTCGCGGTCGTCGAGCCGGCGGGAAAGATACATCATGCGGTAAATGCGAATGAGGGAATCGCGGTCGAGGCCGTGCAACTTCGGGGAGTCCAGCCTGGCAAGTTTCACGCGCGTTTGTACTGCCATTCGATCAGCCCTCGTTGTGAAGCGGCATTTAGCTTCAGCGGAAATGTATCATACCCGAAGTTTGGCCGTGGCCGGACACATTGGAAAATCTATTCGAGAGACTCGAACTGTTTCACGACATCATCGAATTGAGGTTCGCCTTGCCGCACGACACGCGGAGAGGCTTCCTTGAAAGGTTCTTCGGAAGGAATGCGCTCGACCCAGCGATGCTCCGTGAGTTTCTCGTGTCCGGAAAAGTAGAGGCGAACGAGCAAGTTCACATTGCCGTCGGCGGCCGGAGTTTCCTTCGGCGTTTCTTTTGCGGGTTCCGCTTTGGCAGATTTAGACTTGGATTTTGTTTTTGGCTTTGACTTTTCGGCCTTGGGAGTTTCTGCGGCGTTTGCAGCGGTTTCCGGAGCGCTTTTGCCTTCTGTTTCGGCACGTTCGAGCTTGTAAAGAAGCTTTTTGTCCAGACGGAAGGCCTGCTTCCAGCCTTCGAGCTTGTGCCGCGCAAGCTGAGCTTTCTCTTCGTCGGTGCCGAAATCAAAGAGGAGATATGTTTGAGCCATAAAATCAGTCTGCGACGCGACTGGGGGCAAGTCAAGAGGACCGGGACCAAGAGATGAATGAATGCTAACCAAATTGGGTGGTTCAGGCGCAGTGCCTGCGCACAAGAGCGTTGAAGGGGCAGGTGACCTGGGGTAAGCTGCTTTGGACCAGATGAAAAGGCCGTCACACTTTCGCATGGCTCCGGGGAGAGTCTTCGGAGCTTGGATGTGCCTAATAGGCACGATGATGGTTTGGGCGCCTATGCTGGCCGCGTCGTGTGCGGCGTATTTGTCGGCAAGAGAAATGGATTGCTGCAGCGGAGGCATGTGCCCGGCGGGCATGATGCACTCGAGGATGAGGCACCGCTCGCCGCGAGGGATGACGGCAAAAAAAGCGCCAATGAATTGCGAGCAGCCCGGGAAGATGGGAATGTGCAATTGCTCGATGTCCTGCGGAAACGAAAGCAGCTGGGCGCTGACGACGGCTGCGATTTTCGTGATGCCGCAGCCGGCACGAATTTCCGAGCCGGTTGATGCCCGAATGCCAACCGCTGCTACGGCGCTTGCGGAATCCGCGCATTTATCTGAACCGCCCTATCCACCGCCCCGCATTTCACCTCTCTTTTTGTAATTCTCCCTGAATCAAGCAAATCGTCAATCGTCCGGGCCGTTCAGGCTCGCCGCGGAGTTTTTTCCGCCATAAAACGGAGAGGAGTTCATGATGAAGCGGGCGTTGCCTTTCGTGGTGAGTTTTGTATTTTTTTGCGGGTGGAGTTTTCGCAACCATTTTTGGAACGATCAGGGGCATCGTACACGATCCGCAGCACAGGCCCATTAATGGCGCGACGGTGAAGCTGAAATCGGCGACGTCCGACTGGACGCAGTCGATGCAGACGGACCAGGACGGGGCGTTTTCCTTTACCGCAGTGCCAGTGGGCGATTATCTGGTCACGGTCACGAAGGCGGGATTTGCGGATGAACGTGAGACGGTCACGGTTGTTTCAGATTCTTCGCCGATGCTTCACTATCAACTTCAGATCTCTACCGTCAATCAGAGTACAACAGTTTCGGAAACGTCGGAAAACGTGGCCAATGTGGAATCGGTGACACCGACGACTTTCGTGTCGCGCGAGGAGATCGTGGAGACGCCCGGCGCCGACCGAACCAACGCCCTGCAAATGATTACGGATTACGTGCCGGCGGCCTACGTGACACACGACATGTTGCATATGCGAGGAGGCCACCAAGTGGACTGGTTGATCGACGGGGTGCCTATACCCAAACACAAACATCGCGATCAATCTAGGCCCGCAGATTGACCCGAAGGACATTGATTATCTCGAGGTGCAGACGAGGAAGCTACGACGCTAATTACGGAGATCGGACTTATGGAATTTTCAACATCGTGCCGCGAACTGGTTTTGAACGCGATAAGGAATGCGATCTTGCCGCCAGTTTTGGCAATTTCTACCAAACCAACGACCAAATCAGCTGCGGTGGCACACACGGAGCGATTTGCCTATTACCTAAGCCTGAACGGAAACCGCAGCAATTATGGGCTGCAACCGCCGATAGGCCAAGTTGTCCATGACGCGGAAAATGGCTTTGGAGGTTTCGGGTCGCTCATTTACAATCTCGACTCGCAGAATCAATTTCGCGTGGTCGGATCGCTGCGTCAAGACTATTACCAAATACCGATCGATCCGGATCCTAATTCCATCGGGAATCAGTCCTATCCGAGCTACGAGCTCCAGTGATGGCGAGCACGAAACCGATGGCTACTTGGCCTTCTCCTGGGTGCACACATTCAATGCCAATCTGCTGCTGACGGTTTCGCCGTTTTATCATTACAGCAAAGCCGATTACCAAGCCTCACCGAATGATGTTCCCGTGGTCTCTACCGTGGACCAAACTTCCAAGTACGGAGGTCTGCAAGCGGCTCTGAATGCGCAGATTTGGAGAAACGACATTCAGGCCGGCGTCTACGGATTCGCGCAGAATCAGAACAACTACTTCTATAACTTTTTTCCACCACCCTGCGTTGCGCCGTGCATGAACTTCCCGGCTTCTACCGGTTCGCTGACCGGAGGACTCGAGAACCTATTTCTCAGTGACAAGTTCAAGGTCACGTCCTGGCTGACTTTGATCGCCGGTGTGCGCCAATCGCATTTCACGGCGGATATCGTGGAGAACGCCACCGACCCACGATATGGCGTGGCGGTGAAAATCCCGCGCCTCAACTGGGTTTTCCGTGCCTTCTATGGCGATTACTATCAGGCGCCGCCAATTGTTACGAATACAGGGGCGCTCGACGAACTGGCGACGGATCAGGGGCTTATGTTTGCTCCCATTCACGGAGAACGGGATGTAGAGCATCAGTTTGGGCTCACGATTCCGTTTCGCGGCTGGGCTCTTGACGCAGACACGTTTGAAACACGCGCAACGAATTGGCTGGATCACAACAATATCGGAGAGTCCAATCTCTTCTGGCCGATCACGTGGCAAGCCGCGTTGATTCAAACCTGGGAGCTCACGCTACGATCTCCCCGCTTGTGGCATCGCGGCCAGTTTCATCTTGCCTATGCGAATCAAATCGCGCAGGCAACCGCGCCCATCACCGGCGGCTTGGTTTGCCCCCCCGGCGTCACGACGGCATGCCCCCTCTTCATAGCACCAGGATATTCGCCAGTGGACCACGATCAGCGGAACACGTTGAATGTGGGATTCAATGCAACACTTCCCTGGCAATCCTACGCCTCGACGAACGTGTACTACGGTTCGGGATTTACGAACGGGACGCCGGACGCGCAATATCCCGGAGACTATCTGCCGCAGCACACTACTTTTGATCTATCGCTCGGGAAAAGCTTCGGCGAGAGATATAGCGTTTCCGTGACGGCCTTGAACGTGGCGAACCGTCGCGTGGAATTGGACAACAGTTTGACGTTTGGCGGATTTCACTACAACGATCCGCGGCAAATTTATGGGGAGTTCCGCTTCCATTTTCACTACTGAGGTTTGCGGACGCGAAGATCCGTTTACAACCGCGCGTCTTATTCGTGCGTGGCCGGGTGGAAAGCCTTCCGTCCGGTTGCGCACCGTTTCCCGCGGCCGAAGAGGAGCAGTTTCTACGAACTGCGCCAGCGACACCGGAAGCGATTGACAAGAACACAGGAACGCATTTGACTTCGGGGCCATCGGGAATTACGCTGGCGCGCGGTGAATTCATCGGCGGCGGCGAAGCTTGCCATTTGCAACGCCCAAAAGGAGCGATTGATGCGAAAAATCTTGATGGCGATGATGGTGTGCTTGCTTGGCTCGCTGTCGGCAATCGCTGCGCCTCCAAAGATTGTCTACGTGCGTTGCGGGAAGCTCATCTTCGACGCGGAGAAACCGCCCATCTCGCCTGGGTTTGTGGTGATCACCGACGGAAAAGTGACCGCGGTTGGCAAGGATATTCCTGAGCCCGCCGGGGCGGAAAAAGTCGATCTCTCGAACTACACCGTGCTGCCGGGATTCGTGGACGCGCACATTCACATCTGGTCTGGCCCCTTCGGAAAGGCAGTTTCAGACCCACTGGCGGCGCTGCGCGGCGGCAGAGCGATGAGCTACGCGCTTTCTTCTGGTGTTGTCGGCGCGCGCGTTTTGGGAACGGAGGGTTTTATCGATGTCGCTCTCAAGGATGCGATTGAAGACGGGACCATTCCAGGACCGCACCTTGTTCCCGCCGCCCACGCGATCACCATTCCCGGCGGACACGGCGATTTCTTTCCTGCGCCGCCGTATTTGCCGATGGAAGATTTCTACACGCCAATGAACGGATTTATCAATTCGCCGGCGGACGCGGAGAAGGCCGTCCATATGCAAATTAAATATGGAGCTCGCGTGATCAAGGTGTTGGCTTCTGGCGGAGTGCTTTCGCCGCTCGATTCCCCCACCTCAGAACAAGTTTCGCTGGAGGAGCTGCGGGTGATTGTTGAGCAGGCGCACATGGCGCATGTCAAAGTCGCGGCGCATGCGGAGAACATTCGCAGCATTCGCTCGGCGCTCGAGGCTGGGGTGGACTCGATTGAGCACGGGTCGGAGCTCGATCAAGCCGCTGCGGACTTTATGAAAAGCCACGGCATCGTGATGGTTCCCACGGTATTCGTGGTCGAAGAAAGCATCGAAAACGGCGTGAAAATGCACTTCCCTGAATATGTAATCACCAAGGTGAACGCGCTCGGCAAGACGCATTTTCCAAGTTTCCAGCTTGCGCTGCATTCGGGTGTGACAATTGCGGCCGGTTCGGACCACTCGTATGCGCCCGGAACGGGAACGGTGCGCGACGAGATGATTGCGGAAGTGAAATACGGGATGACTCCGCAACAGGCGCTTGTTTCTGGGACGAAAACAAGTGCGGAATTGCTTGGACTCGATCAGCTTGGAACTCTAGAAACCGGAAAAGAAGGCGACCTCGTCGCAGTGGATGGCGATCCACTGAGCGATATTCATGCACTCGAAAAAGTGCGCGCCGTACTTTTCCAGGGCAGAAGCGTGACGCCTGCCAACAGGCAATAGTGCCGCTCCCTCGGATTGAAAATCATCTTCACACATTCTTCATAAAGTTTGGGGCCCTTGACGGTAGACTCCTCTTCCATGGCGCAAGACAGGCAGAAAAAATCCTGGCTGAATCGCACGGTTCTGGGCGTTGGCCTGACCAGCCTCTTCAGCGACTGGAGTCATGAAACCGCTACCGCAGTCTTGCCGGCATTTCTTGCGGCGATTGGCGCGGGCCCGGCGTGGCTGGGCGTGATCGAAGGAGTTGCTGACGGCCTCTCCAGCTTTACGAAACTTGCTGCAGGCCATTTTACAGATCGCTTGAAACATCGCAAGCCGCTAGCCGTATTTGGCTACGCGGTTACGGCGCTTTCGACGGCTTCTTTCGCTTTCGCGACACACGCATATCACGTCCTCATTGGGCGCACGGCGGCATGGCTAGGACGCGGTGTGCGTTCACCGGCCAAAAAAGCATTGCTGGCGGCGGATGTCACGCCGGGCGCCTACGGTCGGGCGTTCGGCCTCGAACGTTTAATGGACACGGTGGGAGCGATTGCTGGGCCGCTCACTGCGTTGTGGCTGCTGGAAAAAACCGGACACAACTACCAGAAGATTTTTCTCTGGACACTTCTTCCTGGCCTGATCGCCGTCGCGTCTTTCTGGCTGCTGGTGCGGGAACGTCCCATTTCTGCAAAGTCCAAGCGTTCGCTTCTGACCGGCATCCGTGAGTTTCCGGCCGCGTTCAGACATTTTCTGCTCGGGAGTCGGTGTGTTTGGAGCCGGCGATTTTTCGCATTCGCTGCTCATTCTTTACGCTTCACGTATGCTCGCGCCTGCATACGGGATGGCGCGGGCGGCAAGTATCGCGATCATGCTTTATACGCTACACAATGTGTTTTACGCTGGCTCCGCCTATGCAAGCGGCTGGTTGAGCGACCATGTGCCGCAACGAAAAATTGTGCTTGTTAGCGGTTATGGTCTGGCGGGAATTACTGCAATTCTGCTGTGTATTGGCACACATTCGCTTTGGCTGTTGGGCGTGATTTTTGTTTTGGCGGGTCTTTATGTGGGCACCGAAGAAGCTCTCGAAGATTCCGTCGCGGCCCAACTAGTTCCGAAAGAACAACATGGGATGGCTTTCGGGACGCTGGCTGCGGTTAACGCCGTCGGCGATTTTCTATCGAGCCTTCTGGTGGGATTTCTTTGGAGCGCCGTTTCCGTACAGGCTGCCTTCGCCAGTTCCTCGCTCCTCTTTTTTGCTGGAGCGATTCTTATTCTTCGGCTTCGCCGCTAGCGGCTTTCTTCACGCCAAATCGGTTGGACAATTCAACTATTCGTGCGGAGGCAGCTCCGGTGGCCATTGCGTGACGCCGATTCGGCCGTCTGGTTCGAGTTCAATCGCTGGAGCGTAGAGCCCAACGAATTGGCGCCGCCACCACAGACCATGTTCCCTTTTTTCCGCCATGGACGTGAACCAGTATTGCCAGAGGACCGCGCGAACGTAGCGCGGCGGCGAGTTGGGAAAAGGGTTGGCTGCAAAGAGTGCGAGCACGTCCTGGTCGTTCGAGAGCAATCTGCGTTCGGTGCGCAAGACTATCGGATTGTCTCGCCACCCGCCGAGCGAGGCAAACCACAAGTTCCAATCGAATCGCGGCTGATAGGGCGCGTAGATGCGCGGCGCTTTGTCCAGCTCCTGCGGTTTGTGGCGGAAAGGATACGCGATCCACCTCTTGCCGTCGTTGGAGCCTTGAAATTCGATTTCATAGCGGCCGCGCGTCATCACCGCGAAAAGGCCATAGCGGTTGGCGATGCGAAAGGGATCGAGCAACGAGACCGGTGTAGTGGGAAACGGAACAGGCGAGATCATCCAAAACACTTGCACGGTGGTCGCGTAGAAAATCCAAGTCAGTACAAACGCAACGATGGCCACGCGAAATGGAGAAAGCCGGGAACAGAAATTTTCCCACCTGTCATGATAGCTTTCGCGCTCTACGGCTCTCTCGTCTGGAGAGGGGCTCGAGGACGGCTCTAAAATGGAGAGCGCGTCTGCGCCGAGTGAACTGGGCTCGACGGCAGTCGGAGCCGCTCGATCAAGAAGCGGCTTTTTCCAGTTCGCCGGAAGACATTGCATCAGGAAACAGTCGTCGAGAAGAAGAAACCCCAGCATGAGGACTAAATAGTTCAGGAACGTATAATTCGCTGTCAGAATGATACCGATCTGCCATGGTGTGACAACGAAAAAGAGCCCGATGCGAATCCGCCGCGGGAGGAACGCGGCCCAAATTAGCACTAGCTCGAGCGCGAGGGTGAAGAAGGCCGTCGCGGCGTGAAACCAGTGTGGCAAATGTTGGACGTACCAGCCGATCCAGGTAGGCAGCGGGCCATTCTGGTAATACTGATCGAGCGCCGTGAAGTGTCGCCATTCGGGATCGCCGCCCATGATCTTGGCAACGCCGGACTCGAAGTAAATCCGGAACCATTCCCAGAGCAGTAGATAGAGCGCGGCGCGCACGGGGGGCTGCGTTTGGCCGAGGCGCGGCCGGAATCCGCCGGGCGTAAAAAACAGCGAGAGGAATCCGGCGGCGAGGAGCATTCCATCGGATTGGTAGCCGGAGAAATCGCCCGCAGCGCTTACAAACGAAAGAAAACATACAAAACAAATAAGGAGCATCCCGCGCGGCCAAACATTGAGGACTAACAGCACTGAAGCGGCCATTCCGACCCAGCAAATCGCCATCAGCATGTGCGAGTTGCTGGAAAACCACAAGATACTTGGCGCATACCAGTAGCGCTCAAATCCAACCTGAGCCGCGATATTTTTTAGGTACTCGCTGGCTGGGAGGATTCCTTGCGGACCGATAAGCCCGCGAATTTGAAAAACGAGCGAGAAAAATGCGGAAAAATAAATGACGCCGAGAGCGCGCAGGAAAATCCAGCGGGCCACGAAACGGTCGGCGGGGCCCTTTCGCGAATCAAAGAGCAAGCGGATGACGGGCGATGGAGTCCATTCCATAGACGCGACACATTATACCGGGACGGCAGCATGGGCAGCCGGATACGGAATTTATCAAAAGAGATCTATTTTCGGATGGGAGGTTGATCCACGTGCAAAGAGCACGTGCCGTCTTCGCAAAGCTCGCGGTTCCAGCGATAACGATTCCGGGCGATCCATCCGTACAAATGCTGCGCGATGAAATGAACCCCGGGCACGAGAAGCAGCCAGGCGATTAGCTTCCAGCCAGGCAGCGTCAGTCCAATGCGCGCCCAAGCGTCCGCGCCAGAGTAAACGCGGCCCGCGGAATCGACGGCTTGCATGAAGCGCATGGCTTCTTCGATATTGACTTGGGGAAAGCGCGCGGGCACGCTGGCGTCATGAAGGTCCAGCAGCTCGATCCGGCCGCGCCGGTCCATGCGCCGCACGCGAGACACGCTGGCGCGGCACAGGTTACAGGTCCCATCATAAAAGACGGTCAGCTTGGCCACTGCTCTCCCTAGTCGGTCTCCTTGGCCTGCAAACCACTTGCAGTGCGCAAGCGAGGAACGCCGCAAGCTCTATTCTAGCAACCAAAATGCGAGAGAGGCGCGATCGGCCCGGCAGTAACCGAGGAGCTGCTTTGCGCAACGAGCCGGGCGGACCGTAAACAATAAACAGTTCTCTGTTGCGGCCCTTATCGCCGCGTGCTAGCCTTGGCGAATAAAAGGCGAATCGCAGGAGGAACGCTCCATGTCTCATTCTCTCGCCGTGCGGGCCGCGGCGCCGAGTTCGCTCGAAACGGCCGCTGGCTCGTCGCTGACGCGCGTGCGTGAAGTGCTCGACGCTCTTGCTACGCGAGATGTGGACGGCGATGTGCTCACAGCGATCCGTTACTTCCCGGCGCGTGAAGCGCAATGGGCGGAATTCCCGGCTTGGGTTCATGCCGAACTTATCGCCGCGTACGCAGCAAAAGGCATTCGCCAACTTTACACCCATCAAGCCATCGCGGCAGAAGCCGTTCATGCCGGCAAGAATGTCGTGGTTGTCACGCCGACCGCTTCTGGGAAAACGCTTTGCTATAACCTGCCGATTCTGAATTCGATTCTTGAGAATGCGGATACGCGCTCACTTTACCTCTTCCCCACCAAAGCGCTCGCGCAGGATCAGTTGGCGGAACTTTATGACCTCAACAAGCGCCTCGACAACCGCTTCGGTGTGTTCACGTATGATGGCGACACGCCCGCCGACGCGCGACGGGCCATTCGCGAAAAAGGCCACGTAGTGCTTACGAACCCGGACATGCTGCACACGGGCATCCTGCCGCATCACACGCGCTGGACCCGGCTTTTCGAAAATCTTCGCTACATCGTAATCGACGAGTTGCACACCTACCGCGGCGTTTTTGGCAGCCATCTCTGCAATGTTCTGCGGCGGCTGCGGCGCATTGCGAATTTTTATGGGCGCGACCCGCAATTCATTTGTTGCTCGGCAACGATTGCGAATCCTGGCGAGCTGGCAACCAGGTTGTTCGAAAAAGAAGTGGATGTGCTCGACGCAAATGGCGCTCCGGCAGGAGAAAAAACGTTCGTCTTTTATAATCCGCCCGTCGTGAATCGCGCGCTCGGCATTCGCCGCAGCTACATCAACGAAACTTCTCGCGTCGCACAAGAATTCTTGAAGCGCGATCTGCAAACCATGGTCTTCGCGAATTCGCGGTTGCAGACGGAAATTCTCCTGACGTATCTTCAGCAAGCGAATCCTAAGCTGCCCGGCAAGCAGGATACGATTCGCGGCTATCGTGGCGGTTATCTGCCAAATGAGCGCCGCGAAATCGAACGCGGTCTACGCGATGGCCGAATCCGCGGCGTTGTAAGCACGAGCGCATTGGAGCTGGGGATCGATGTCGGCTCGCTCGATACGGTAGTGATGGCGGGCTACCCCGGCTCAATCGCCGGAACGTGGCAGCGCGCGGGACGCGCCGGGCGCCGCAGCGGCAGCTCGTGCGCCGTAATGGTCGCTTCTTCGTCGCCGCTCGATCAATTCATCGTCCGTCATCCAGACTACTTTTTCGGCAACACGCCGGAGCACGCTTACATCCAGCCCGATAATCTCGAAATCTTGCTGAATCACTTGAAATGTGCCGCGTTTGAACTCCCCATCGCTCCCGGCGAACATTTTGGCGAAGTCGATCTGCCGGACCTCTGCGCGCGCCTCGCCGAAGCCGGCTATCTGCACCTTGCCGGAGATCATTATCATTGGACGCACGAAGCGTATCCCGCCGACACGATCAGCCTGCGCTCGATCAGCAGCGACAACTTCATCATCATCGATATCACCGGCGGCGCCAATGTCATCGGCGAAGTGGATTTTCCCAGCGCGCTGGTATTTCTCCACGAGAAAGCCATCTACATTCACGGCGGGCAACAGTACCACGTCGAGCATCTGGATTTCAAAGAGCGCAAGGCTTACGTCAAGCAGGTGGATGTCGACTACTACACTGACGCCGTGCGCTATACGCAGGTACGCGTGCTCGAAGCGTCGGAAACCGCCACCGCGTCTGCCCCTTCCGCGAATTTGCATTCTCATGGCGACGTCCTCGTCCGCTCGCAAGTTGTCGGCTTTAAGAAAATAAAATTTTTCACCAACGAAAATATCGGCGACGGCAAGCTCGAGCTTCCCGAAAACGAAATGCACACCACCTCGTATTGGATTACGCTCGAGCGACCGCTGCTCGAATCTCTCCCCTACAGCGTCAGCGAGAGGCAGAGCGGCATGTTCGGATTGCTGCACGCGCTTGCCTCTGTCGCCACGCTGCTCCTGATGTGCGACGGTCGCGACCTCGGCACCGCTATCGGCGAGCGGCCTCCAGACTCGGATTCTGGCCACTCACCGAATGAGTCACAACATGCCGCGCCGATTCACGGGCTCAGTCCGGTCGCGACAGATGATTTCACGCCGTCGCGACTCCGAGACGTTTCCCGCGGCAATCTCAAGGAATTTTTCGAGCCCAATCTCTATCTCTACGACGCCTATCCCGGCGGAATCGGCTTTTCCGAACCGCTCTTTCGCGCGCACGATCTGCTCATGCAAAAAACGCGCGAACTGATCGCGGCATGCACATGCGAACAGGGCTGCCCTTCCTGCGTCGGTCCTGCCGGCGACCTCGCCCCTCGCGCCAAAGAAGCTGCTCTGGCCATTCTCGATAGGCTGCGTGGCTAGATGGCCGTCCCCGCCGATAAATTCTCGCGGCTCGCTGCACTCAGACCTGCTCGTCCGGCTCCATCACGTCCGGCAGCTCTGCGCGCGCCGGATCAGGAAGACGCTCTCGCCCATCTTCTCGGCGCAGGCGTTGCAAAAAATCATTTCGGCGAGCATCTCGCTATTCGCAACTGGTTTTCCACTCCCGAATTTTCCGAACCGTCCGCCGTCGCTCTTGAACTTCTCTCCCGCACACGCGACACTTCTCTCGCCAGCCGCACGCGCGTCGCGCTCGAAGAGCCCTCCCGATGGTTGTTCCTGGACACGGAAACGACCGGCTTGGCCGGAGGCACAGGCACCTATCCCTTTCTTGTAGGCATTGCGTGGTGGGACGCCGGCGGGCTCCAGGTCGAACAATTCTTCATGCGCGACTTCTCCGAAGAGCACTCGCTCCTTCACGAACTTGCCGCGCGTCTCGCGGAGCGCCCCGTGCTCGTCACCTTCAACGGCAAATCTTTCGACTGGCCGCTGCTTGAGAACCGCTTCACCATGACCCGCTCCATCCCCACGCCGCAGCTCTCAGCGCATGTCGATCTTCTCCACCCCGCGCGCGCTCTCTGGAAGCTGCGCCTCGGCTCCGTCCGCCTGGTCGAGCTCGAGCGCCGTGTGCTCGATGCTCAGCGCCTCGGCTGGCATCGCGAAGACGACATCGCCTCCGCCCACATTCCTCAATTTTATTTTGATTATCTTCGCGGCGGCTCGTCGGAGCCTCTTGTCGGCGTCGTCCGCCACAATCAGATGGATTTGCGCGGCCTCGCGGCGCTCTTCGGCAAAATCAATGAACTTCTCGCTTCTCCGGATAAGGACCGTAAAGGTTTCGACAGCCTCGATCTCTTCGGCCTGTCGCGTTTTCTCGAGCGGCGCGGCGATTCCGATCGCGCTCAGGCTGCTTGCTCGCAAGCTCTCGATCTTGGCCTGCCCGCCGAATTTCGCCCACGCGCGCGCCGCGAGCTTGCTCTGCTAGCCAAGCGCCGTGGCGATTACGCGGCCGCGGCAGCGCTATGGCTCGAACTCGTCTCCGATCCACAGGATGGTGTTCTGGCTTGCGAGCAACTCGCCATCCATTACGAGCGCCGTGTCAAGGATCCCGCTCGTGCGGACGAATTTGCCCGCCTTGGCCTCGCCAAGCTTCGCCACATGCACTCGCACACGCGCGATCCTTACGCCGCAAGCCGCGCGTCTCGCACCGCCGAAAAATTGATAAAGCGAATCAACCGGTTGGAAGGTAAAAGCAGAACCGCGAATCGCAGTATCGCAAGATCGCTGCGAGCGAACTCCGCGACAAAGTAGGCCCCGGCGGCCAGTGGGCCTCTTGCCGCTAAATCCTAGCCTTTAGGCCTCAGTGCATGCTGGAAACGCCAACTGAGTCGCCAGCACAAGTTTTAGAAACTAAATTTAACTGTGTGAAGCGGCAGCTACTTTGGGCGCCTCAGGCGCGTCCGGCCAGCCGATGAGACCGTTCATACCGTCAAACACGCTTCGTGTTGTGCCTTCCACCGAAACACACTCGGCCGCCACGCAACGCAAAAACACCCCGCCGTCTGGCGTATCAAACGAAAGAAAATTCGACCGGTTCACCACGTTCTTGTGCCCACTGTATTTTTTCTCAAGCGCCTGCGAATAGGCCTCATAAAAGTGTGCAGTTTGGTCCTCGCTATCCAGCCGCAAGCGTGCCACCAGGACGAGCTTCTTCGTTTGTTTCTGCTCGTACAGAACGTACCTGTCGCCGTCCCACCCGGCGGCAAGCGGCACAGCCGCCTCTCCATCCAAAAATTGTTTCAGAATTTCTTTCCAGCCAAACTCGCCCATGACGTTCTCATCGATTTTCGTCCAGTCCGGCCCGAGAAGTTTCTCGAAAGCAGGAATCGTCACTTGAACAGGAATTCTCCCCGATTTGTAAAGTGCCGGGTGCATGATTTGCTGAGTCGAAACTGGCGGGTTTGCAAAAACGGCTGAAACTCCCTTCCACTGCGAACTTCTCAGGATCGCCGCCGAAAAGGTCAACCCATCCAAATAGGGAAAGATCAGCGAATCTTTCAAGAACTGAGGCGCTTCTTGCAGCTTCGGAGTCTTGGACAGATCGCCGGCAAAAACGGAAGGGTCGAACGGCGGCAAATCCTGCACCGACCGCCCCGTTCCCTGCAGCAAATAATCGACCATGGCGGCCATCGCGCTGCCTTCCAGCACGGCTTCGCGCGCCATTTCCGCGTCGTCGTTCGGCCGCGCCGCTTTAACCCACGCATCGATCTGAAAATGTTGGTCCTGCAGTGCATGGGTCAACTCATGTGCCATGACCATGCGCTGATCCTCCAAGGGAATCCAATCCGCCACATAGAATTCCCGCGCCTTCGGGTCGTAGAGACCCGCGATCTGCTCGGTCAGCAAATCAATCATGAAGTGATCCAGGTCAAACCCTTTTGGAATCAGGCCGAAAGCCTCAGCGCTTCGTTCCTCGCCATAACGCTCAGCAGGGTTTTTCTCGTCATCCATTTCTCGAATGACGTAGGCGCGTATTTCCTCGCGCGATCGCAATGTCTTCTTCAGAGGCGCCAGTTGCTTCAGCCCCGTGATCTGGCTGACTTGCTGAAGCACTTCATCCGCGGCCGCCGCGAATTCTGCATTGTCCACCTTCGTCTGTGCAGCCGCAGGAGGCGCTGTGGCGGCTACTTGCGCGCGGAGAGCTCCTTCACAGAAAAAACAGGCGGCTACCAAGAGAAACATGCAGAGGGATTTGGCGATCCGTTTGATCGAGAGGGCCATCATCTTTGAAGAATAACAGATAACACGCGGAGACAAGCGTGGATGGAGGGGCTGATGCTGCCGGATTGGAACCGCTTTGGAGCCACGCCCCGTCGCGCGGTTCCATTAACAAAAAGGCGGCCGAAACACCCCCCAAAAGCGTTAATCCTTTGCAATCAGCTAGAAGGAATGAAGATAGCGGGGAAAACCGTCCCCAACACTCATGAGTAATTACTCCAGCCGGCTGCGGCGAAAAACTCACGACAGAAATCCACAGTTCGCCGTTCTGAACAGGACCTTCCTGATTTTTTGTGTCCAAACGCGGGCAAGTGACGGATGAACAGAGACTTACTGCTTCTGAAAAGTGGTCGGGGACGGAATCCGTGGTAGAAGGGTTTTCGCCAAAAAATCCTGATCTACCTCGGAGGCGCCCCTCGTGCAACATAGCAAAATTTGTTCTCGGCTAAAAGCACAGCTTACCCGCTTCAGTTCCGAACTCACCCTTGGTCTCAGCAAGCCTTTGCGAAACTTCGTCGGCCAGATGCTCTTCGGCATCCAAGCCAGCCAGGACGTGAAGCTCAGCAGCATCGCGCGGAGCCTGGAAGAAGACCTCTCGCTGCTGAAAACCGAAGACCGTCTCTCTCGTAATCTGCATGCTCCAGAACTGGAAACGCATCTTCGCGCCGGACTGCTGCGGCTCGGCAGCCGCCGCGTGGAGAGCAACACCGTTCTGTGCCTGGATCTCAGCGATGTGCGCAAGGAGTATGCCCGCAAGATGGAATTTCTGGATCAAGTCTGGGACGGCAGCGCCGGAGAAGTCCATGCGGGCTACTGGCTGTGCAGCGTCCTCGGCGCTGAAGTCCACGGCAGCGAACTTACGCCTCTGTATCAGCAACTTTTCTCTGTACGCGCCCAGGATTTCCTCAGCGAGAACGACGAACTGCTCTCCGCCATCGAGCAACTCCGCGCGCACACCCAGGGGCGCGGCATCTGGGCCATGGACCGCGGCGGTGACCGGCGAAAGCTCTTGGAGCCGCTACTGGAGCGGCGAGAACGCTTTGTCATCCGCTCCACCGGACAACGCATGGTGCTCGACCGGCGGCGCCATCGTGTGCCGCTGCACCATCTGGGAGCCCGCTGCCGGCTCCGCTAGCAAGCCCAAATCATCAAGATCGAAAACGGCCAGGAGAAAATCTATCAACTGCGTTTCGGCGCGGAACCGTTCCGCCTGCCAGGCCGCGAGGAAGCGCTGCTGTTGGTGGTGATCGCCGGCTTCGGACAAGAGCCGCTCTTGCTGCTGACCAACCTCAGCGCAGTGCGGGACTCGGCATCGCTATGGTGGATCGCACAAATTTATCTGACGCGGTGGAAAATTGAGGAAACTTTTCGCTTCGTCAAACAAAGTTATCAGCTGGAAGACATTCAGGTTATGCGCTACCAGCGGCTGAAAAACCTGGTTTTGCTGATGACTGCAGCGGCGTACTTCGCCACGGCGTTTTTGGGACAAAAACTGAAGCTGAAAATCTTGTGCGAGAAACTCCTGATTATTTCCCAGCGCTTCTTCGGCATCCCGCCGTTCCGCTTCTACGCGTTGGCAGACGGCATTCGCAACCTTCTGTCGCGCTCCCGTCCCAGCCCACCTCCTGCCGATCCGCCAAAAAATCCGCAGCTGGAACTCTTACTCCGCTGGGAAGCCTAAAAAATGAGGAATGTCCTCTTCCGAATCCTTAACAGAATGGTAACTCTGTTGTACTCTATTCTGTCAGTTCCAGGAACTCTCCCGAGGAAAACATGCTCCCCGGACTTCGTCTACGGCAAGCCCGTGAACGACTTGGTTTAACTTATCGGGATGTCGAACGCGCCAGCTTTGAACTTGCCGCGCGACGCGGCCGTCCTGAGTTGATACTTCATATTAGCCGCTTGGCGGACATCGAAAACCGCGGCGTCGTTCCCGGCCTTCATAAACTCTATACGCTCGCAGTCGTCTACCATCTGAACCCTCTTGAGATCTTCCGCTGGTATGACGCCCCGATTGAGGACTGTTTCCCCGACGGCAGTGCGTTTCACGCGCCGCAAACCCATCTCGCCGCCGCTCCCGTTTCTCTAAGGACCCCCGCGATTCGATCCGTCATTCGATCCAAAGCGAACAGAGCTCCTTTCCCGAATGGTCGAACAATGGGGCAGTCTCGAGGGTGTGCTGACCAACGGAAACTCTCACCATCTTTATGGATATATCGGCTCGTCGGACAGGCGGATGGTGCCTCTGCTTCGCCCGGGCAGCGTCGTCCTGGTGGATGTAACTGTCCGCCGCATTGAAAACGAGAATTGGGCGAATGAATATGACCGGCCGATGTACTTTATCGAGGTCCGCGACGGCTATCGCTGCGGATGGTTTCACCAGGACGGCCCTCGTTTGCTCATGCAGCCACATCCGCTATCTCACTGTATGCCGGAGGCTTGGCGTCATCCCGAGGAAGCCGAAGTCGTCGGCCGTGTAGTTGGGATGGTTACCCGGCTCAACGAGCCGTGGAACATTCTTCCCGGAGAATCTCCAGCAGTGCGCGGAGATTCGAGCAGAAAAGCTCCTTAAGATAGCCCGGAGAGCTCTCCGGCATCAATACGCGATAGGCTTCCATCCGATGCCAATGCACAATCGCGGCGCATAGTCCGCCCGGCATTCTCTCGAGACATTCCTTTAGATCAGCCTCTTGCCGCGCCAGCGGGGTTTCCAAAACTCTTTCAAAAATTTGCTCATGACACAGCTGCAAGGCCTGCTGAATCGCCTCGTCGGGATACAAAGCTGCAAGCCCCACATGCTCATACCTCCCACTCGAGAGTTCGCGCAGCGAGGCGATATAGGTCAGTCTGCTGAATTCTCCCGGAATGCCCGCCAACGTAGTTAGCGTGAAGTCCTGAATGATCCGGCGGTCTTGTTGGAGCTGCGTATTCATTTTCGATCGTCGCTCGTTCCGAAGACGGAACGATTTAAGTCATTCCCATTATTACTTCCTATTGGTCTTCATGGTTGAGCCAGGAGGGTTCATCCATGAAAAAACATGCTTCCGTTCTCCTTGCTCTTTCGGTCTTTGCTTTTTTGATCGTACTATCTGTTAATAGCTCGGTCAAACAGTCATCCGGTAATCGCATCACTTCGGTTTCAGTCGCCGTTCTTACCGGCTCACCTCTCCCAACGCCCACTCCTCCGGGACTCACTCTCCTCACCGTCACTGGCTCGCCTCTGCCAACGCCTACTCCGCCGGGACAGACGTCATAGACGCGGAGAAGTTGCGACGCTCCGCAACCAGCCATTGGAAGAACGGCGAGTTGCGGAGCGTTCCCTTCAGAAAGCTCTAAAGACCCACAATCTTCTCAACCCCCGCCCAGCGGCACGCGCCTCCCAACAAACTCTTTTTGTTTCGCGTGCCTTTGATCGCGCTCGAAAGATGCACGCGCTGTTGCCCCGATAAGTCCTACCCGCTCCCGGTTGGCCGAAGAACAGTTCGAGTACCAACTATCTATCAGGGCCTATACCTATAGTGTGTTTAACGGCCAGTCAAGACATGCTAGCATTCAGTAGCGATGCATAGTTTTCCAGCTCCCGTGCTATGGTTGTGGGCCTTCAGCGTCTTGGCACAGCTGTTTGTGCTGACTCTTCTCTTCTCAAGAGGGAATTCCCGGAGACTGCCGCTTTTCACTGCTTACGTAGCCCTGAATATTTGTCAAGCCGGTTTTCTCCTCTTTGTATATTCACATCCGTGGAGTGAGCCGGCCATTCCGGGCACACTCGCTTGGACATCGGAATGTCTCACTCTCCTTGCGGAGGCTCTGGCCACCACCGAAATTCTTGCGCTTACCCTTAAACCATACCCGGGTATTTGGGGCCTTGGATGGCGGGCTTTGACAGTCACCTCAGGGCTGGTCGTCCTTCTCGTGGCTCTTGCAGCTCGCGCCCACTGGGGCGTAGCTCGCTGGTTTCAACTCGATCGCGGCTATCACCTCACCTTTGCAACGGCTCTTATTGCCTGCCTTCTGCTTGTCCGGTACTATTCGATTCCCGTACCTACCGCCTACAAAATGATACTTGGGGGGTTTTGTTTTTATTCCTGTACGGAAATTCTGGTCAATACTTTTCTTCAAGGGTTTTTCCGCAGGAATTTCTTCCTCCACCAGGCAGCTTGGCAATGCTTAACTCTGTCCTCATTCTTAATCGTCCAAATGATTTGGACCGTTGCCCTTTGGAGACCCCTGCCGGTTGATGACCGGCTAGCCGCCTCTCCCTCAAATGCCGACTATCAGCGGCTCTCTCCCGAGATTAATGAGCACTTGCGCCTGCTCAACGAAAAGCTCTTGCGACTTTGGAAAGTCGAGGCACGATCACAATGAGCCCTGCTCTCTTACTCCCGATCGTCTTTACAGTTCTTCTACTGGTCCTGTTTCTCTGGGCGCTGGGGAATCCTCGGAGGCGCGCCAGGCCAGATGGCTCTATCAACTCCGCAGATGAATCAGGCCGCCGCCATGTGGCTTATTTTCCACAAGTGCGGCAGGCCATGGCCCAGGAAGATTTGGTCTTTCTGGCCTCGCGAGGTTTACCCAGATTGGCGCGCAGAGTGCGCGGCGACCGCCGAAGAATCGCGCTGACATATTTGTCCTGCCTCCGCGGCGATTTCATCAGATTATGGCGGTTGGCGCGCGTCGTCGCTTCGATGTCGCCGCAAGTCGGGCTGGGGCAAGAATTCGCGCGGTTCCGCATGGGCTTGGTCTTTTCCGTGCGTTATGAGATGGTCCGCGTCAAATTCCTTCTCGGTTTTTCGGCTCTTCCCGAGCTTGGGTCTTTGAGCGAAGTCGTCAGCAGGCTGTCGATCCGTGTGGAAGCGGCGATGAAGGACCTTGGTGAGCGCGCGGCTTTGGCGGCCAAGCTGGCCTCATCTCTTGACGGGCGAGATCTGAACACTCCCTAGCGCTCCGTCAACTGCGGCCAATAGCTCCGCCGACTTAAAGGGCTTCTGGAGAATGTGGTGGCCGTTATCCGGCGCTCCGTCCGGGATCCGCCCCAATGGCGCAACCGCGCGCATCCAAACGCATCGCCTCGCCAATGCCGGCCTGCGTGCCTGCATCCAGTCATGAAGAATGTTTCTTCCCAGAGTGCCGGAAAGATCGATATCCGCCACGACCAAATCGAATTCCTCTTTCTCAAGAAGTGCCATGGCATCTGCGGCGCTGTTGGCCGTCTCGACTTCATGCTCGCGCTCACGCAGGATGGCTCGCGTCGTCTCCATAACGGACTCATCCTGATCGATCAATAAAATTCGCCCGCCCCTTGCCTGCTCCAGCGCCTGGCCAGACTCGGGATCCTTACTCAACTTTGCTGATTTCGCAGGCTGGTAAGGCACTTCGATCAGGAATGTCGCTCCTCGCGGCGGGACATTACGCACGCTGATCGTTCCACCATGCTCCGTGATAATCCCATAGCAGATGCTCAGACCCAGCCCAGTTCCCTTGCCGACCGGTTTCGTCGTGTAGAAAGGATCGAACACCCTCGATGCATCCTTCACGCCAGGTCCGCTGTCGGTAAACTCTATAAACAGTTTGTCCTTCTGCGCGCCCGTGCGCACCCAGAGATCCCCCTCGTTGGAATGCTCCAGCATCGCGTCCACCGCGTTGTTAACGAGATTGAGGAATACCTGTTGCAACTGGTGTGGATCTGCCGAGGTCAAGGGCAGGTCTGCTGCAAGCTCCAGGTGTACGCGAATATGATTCATTCGCAAGTCATAATCGCGCAGTGCCAGCGTCTCCTCCAAAATCAAATTGAGCTGTACCGGCACGCGCTCCGGCTTGTGCTGCCGCGCGAAGCTCAACAAGTTCTGCACAATCCGATGCGTCCGCTGCGCCTGCTTGTAGAGCTTTTCCGAATACTCTAGCCCCTGCGGTCCCATCTGCCCGCTGGAGGTCAGCAATTGGCTGTAGCCCAGGATTGCCGTCAGCGGATTATTCAGCTCGTGCGCCACTCCGGAAATCAATTGCCCCACTGCGGCCATCTTCTCGCTATGCAACAGCTGCTCCTGCGTTCGCCGCAGGTTCTCGTATGCCTGGCGGGCTTCTTCATAGAGTGTCGTGCGTTCAATGGCGCTCGAGAGCTGGCTGCCAACCGCGATCAACAAGTTGATGTCGGCTGGCGAGAACTCTTTTGGCGTGCGGCTTCCTACCGTCAGCCCTCCGATCACTCGGTCCTTCGACCAAAGCACCACGATATACGCAGACACCAGCTCTTCTTTCCTTTGCGCCTCCCGGAATATCGCCGGCAACGCCAGCCCCTGGGCCGATAGAAACGTAGCGTGCACCGCCTGGATATGCTGGAGCAGTTCCGGCTTCAATGTGACCGCGGGAAAATTCTTGGCGTACTCAGAGCGATGCCCCACCGCAGCCACGCGCCGGATCTGCGTGCCCGCATCATCGAATAGATATAGCGCGCATGCATCCAGGTTGAACAAATCGGCCATCTGCCTCAGCGTCCGGTGAAGCGAATCGCCCAAATCCAGCGACTCCATCAGAGTTTGTCCGATCGAGTTCAGTACCAACAGTTCGCGGTTTCGCCGCCGGATTTCCTGCTCCGCCCGTTTTCTCTCGGTTATATCCAGCAGAAACCCCTGATAGGCCGTGACATTCCCGACAGCATCTTTCACGGCGATGGACGATTCCAGCACCGTCCGAATCTCCCCGTCTTTGCGCTTCATCTCGAACTCAAAATCCGCCACCGCCCCGTGTTCCTGAAGCAACTTCTTCAAACGCTCCCGGTCTGCCGGATTTGCGTACATCGAGCCAGGAATATCCGCCCCCAACAATTCCTCCCGCGTCTCATGCCCTGTCATACGCAACATCGCATCGTTGAAGTCCAGAAATCGTCCTTGCGGCGTGGAAATAAAAACGCCTTCCTGCACACTCGAAACCAGCGTCCGGTATTTTTCCTCCGCGCGTTTTCTCTCCGTGATGTCCTTCAGGACGTGCACCGTCCCGAGCAAGTTTCCGGCCGGATCGGTAAACCTCGAGTTCGACGCAAGAAAATACCCTTGCAGCCACGGGTCCGGTTCATCCCCCTCTCCGGCGACTCCCTCGCAATACGGGCACTTCTCATAACTGAGATTCTTCTTTGCGAGCAGTTCCATCACTGCCCGCCCCCCGAGCGCATGCGAATCTCTGCTCAGCAAGTGTCCTAACCGCAAATTGCAGCGGAGAATCCGTCCTTGCTGGTCGTGCACCAAGATTGGGTCGCCGATAGAATCAAACGTGTACGCCCACTGCTGCTGCACCGTCGCCACTTGTTCGAACAGCCGCAGATTTTGCAGCGTCAATCCCAGCAGATTGCTGATGTTGAGCAGGTACGAAATCTCATCCGCCTGAAACTGTTCGTTTTGCGCCGAGCCTATCGCGATCACTCCAAACGGCCCGTCTTTTCCAGGCAGCGCCATCGTGACGATGTTCCCAATCCCGCTTTCCGCCATCCGCTGCCGCACTCCGGCGTCGGGCTCGTCTTCCAGCCTCAGGAACTCACAGTCCTTGTGCAAGACTTGCTGAGACCATGGCGCTTTCGCCGGCAACTTCCTGTATTTTTCTTGGAACTCCCGGCTAAATCCCACCGAAGCGTGCATAACCAACTGGGCTCTATCTCCTTCGCCCTCCAGCAGCCGCACTATCCCGTGCGTCGCTCCCAGGCTCTTCACGAGATCCGCGAGCACACGGTCCAGCACTTCCTGCACCGACAGCGTTTGCATGCTCGCCGTTGTCAGCAGCGTCAGTCGCCGTAGTTTCTCGTTCAGCTCTACCGTCCGCGACCGCGCTCCTTCCAGTACCACTACCACCATGGCGATTCCCAACGCCACCCCCAGCAGGTGGTCAAAGGCATCCCGCAGCAAGAAATAAGGCTGCTGCGGCCACAGATGTCGATCCATTCCATGCAGCCCGTCCAACAGGAAGATGCCCCCGAGCAATCGCACCCCGTGCCCGCCTTGCGCCTTGGGCGATCTCCACAACAGCATCCCGGCCCACAGGCATATCGCGCTTGTCAGCAGCGCCGTTCCCCACCGCACATTTCCGAAACTCTGCTCCACGCTGCTCTGGAAATAAAACACGGCGAGTAGCACGACACCCGCAAGCGGTAGCACAGGCCAGCTGCGCTTGCTCGCGCTCGTCGTGTATCGCACCACCGCAGCAGAGAACAGCAGCAACGCCGCCACTTTCCCCATCACCACTGCCAGCCACAATTCCGGAAGATTGCGGCTCAGCATCGTGATTTCGCAGAGCGAGGCCAGAGTAAAACACAGCCACCCCGCTACCCAGAATCGGAAATACCTGTTTATAGGATCACGCCGGAAAATCAGGAACAACACCAGCAGGACAATGAACGCCGACGCCTCGAAGAAAGCAATCCCGAGCAGGCCTTGGTTTGCCGACACGATGCGCCGCCTCCCGGTCTAAATCGCCGCCGCCGCGATGCGAGATTCCCTTGATTTCTTCCCGTGGACGGCGCAATGCTTACTTTCGAACTTCCTTCGACGCTAACATGCTATTTTCTTAATGGGCAAGCTCACCCCAGTACTCCTGTGCCGTCCCGTATAATGCCTGTAGGGGCAAATACCCGTGGACCTAGAACAGATCCTGGTCGTCGACGATGAAGAGGCGATTCGAGAAGTCGTTTCCACCATGCTCGAATCGAAAGGGTATCGCTGCACGGCCGTAAGCAATGGCCGCGCTGCTCAGGAACAAGTCAAAAAGTCCACGCCGGATCTCGTCCTAAGCGACATGATCATGCCCGAAATGGATGGCATCCGCTTGCTCGATTGGCTCCGGGAGTACGACCCCGAAGTTCCTGTGATCATGGTCACAGCCATCCACGACATCTCCACCGCTCTCGAAGCCATTCGCCGCGGCGCCTACGACTACATCCTCAAGCCCTTCGAGAAAGACCAGCTCTTCCTCGGCGTCGGCCGTGCTCTTCAGCATCGCCGTCTCGTCGCCGAAAATCGCAGCTACCAGCTAAAACTCGAGCAGCAAGTCGAAGAGCGCACCGCTCAGCTCACCGGCGCTCTCGCTCAGCTCGAACAATCCTACGACGACACTCTCGAAGCCCTCGGCAGCGCCCTTGACTTGAAGGACGCCGAAACCGAGGGCCATTGCCAGCGCGTCACCGCTTTCACCATCTCCATCGCCAAAGCCATGCCTGTTCCCAATCACTACTTGCCCATCCTCGCCCGCGCCGCTTTCCTCCACGACATCGGCAAAATGGCCATCCCCGACGGCATCCTGCGCAAGCCCGGCCCGCTCACGGACGCGGAGAAGGAGGTCATGCGCAAGCACTGCGAAATCGGTTATAACATGCTCATCCGCATACCTTTCCTCCGCGATGCCGCCGAAATCGTCCTGGCCCACCAGGAGTTTTACGATGGCACTGGCTATCCCCGCGCGCTAAAAGGCGATCAAATCCCCCTCGGTGCCCGCATTTTCACCATCGCCGATTCTCTCGACGCCATGATCAGCGACCGCCCCTACCGCAAAGCTCTCCCCATGTCCCACGCCTGCCAGGAAATTCGGCGCTGCGCCAATACCCAGTTCGATCCCAAAGTCGTCGAAGTCTTCCTAACCATCCCCGAACAGCACTGGATCGACCTCCGCGAACACCTCGGCTCCCCCTTCCGCCTCGCCCATCTCCGAAACTTATAGAATCTGACGATCAGAGTAAATGTTTAATCCAGACGCTCGAAATGTAGCCGGAAACCGGCAGGCCACCGAGTCCGAGCCAGTTCCTGGAGCTTCTTCGTTCACTTGGAAGGGTTTTTGTCGCTCGTATTAGCGGCGGTCTTATCTTTTGGAGGTTGCCCGATCTTCTCTTTATCGTCGATGGAGAAAAGCACGTAGTTTGTGAAAAAGTGTCGTCGGTGGAACCGGTGCCCCCGCAGTACTGCATAGTAATCCGCGCTGGTTGGCAGCCAAAGTTCTTCCTTGCGGCTCTTGAACTCGACTGGACCGTATTCCATCACCAGGTGTTCCGCATTGAGCCGCAGCTCCGGATGAGCCTCGCGCAGGTCGGTCTCCAGCCGCACAACTTGATAAGTGTTGGCATCAATCCAGGCGCGCCCTTTGAGCGCAATTGGAAACACATGGCCACCCATCCGGTACCGGCGGATGCGGCTTTCTTTGCCGGCCTTCTGCTTGAAATACACCTGCCAGGCGAAGCTGCCATGTGTTCGGCTCAGTCCTTCGCACTTCACATCGAAGTCAGAGATAAGCATCGGGTGAAAAATCAAAACGATAGAGGGCAAGCCCACGCTAGCCATCTGGTTTGGAAACATTTCCGTTCCGGTGCTGCCGTTGCGATATTCCTGCACGTCAAGAGACTGTCCGTATTTGTTTTTGATTTCCTGAACGGAAGCGACATAATTAAAAGATAGATCCGCAACCCGATCCGCATATCCGGCCGCGTTCACGTCCTCTTGGTGCAGGACTTCCGTGGCTGTGTAGCGGTCCACGACTTCCGGCAGCTCCTGCACACGCTCCGAGACCTTCTTGAGGACATCTGGCAGCGAGCACGCTACTCCGGGCTCAACGGGAGGGACCGCGTCGTCCACATTCGGCGGGAGCCAATGGAGCACAGCCGCCGTCATCGGCAGGTCGGGAACGTCGCTGGCCAGCGCCCTGTTTTCGTAGATCGTCGTCACGCCCCCCACTGTGGCGCCAGCAGGAGCGTCCGGGGCGGTCTTTAAGCGCCCTAGGAGCTTCTCGACTGCTTGTGCCTGTGCTTCCGGCGGTTTTCCTGCCAAATAGTCTTGGAGTGCCGCGATGGCTTGCTTGTTCTGGCGTTCTGCCGCGAGGGCCTCGCCCAGGATCAGTAGTGAAGCGTTAGCCTGTCCCTTGTCGAGCTGTACTGCACGTTGTGCATGAGCAACCGCATCCGAATAAGAGTTTTGCCGCAGCAACGCATTGGCCAGCAGGCTGTGTGCCCGCCAGGAATTTGGCGCCACTTGGACAGCTTTGTCCAGATACTTCCGCGCCCCAGCTGGGTCATTCTGGCGGAGATAGGATTCGCCACAGGCCAGCAACGAAGAAATATGAGACGGATTCAGTTGAATTGCCTGATCCCAGTATTTTCGGGCCGTGGGAACATCCCCCCTCTTTTCGTACACCTCACCCAGCAAATAGACAATGTCTGGATGGGTCGGCGCTAGCTTCTGAGCGGCCTCGAAATGCTTGACAGCCTCATCAAATTTGTTCGTCTGAAAATTCTCAACGCCCTGGCCAGCTCCTTCTGCGCTTTTGGAGAAAGTATGACGCCCGCTGCGGCAACATAATTGACTCCGCTTGAAGTATCTGGCTTCAATTTCACAACGACAAATTGATGAGGCTGGGCGCTGGAAAGGTCCGTTTGCACCCGCGCTTTCTCGTATCCGAATGCCTCCACTTCAATCACGTACCCGCCCGCGCCTATCTGGAAGATCGTTTGTGAGCCGAAAGTCGTTTGCGAACCGACCGTCTGTCCGATCAGGTTGGACACATTCACCACGGCCATGCTATTCAACTTCGCTCCGTCCGCTCCGCGCACTTGCACGGTTATACTCGTCGTATTCAGGTTCTCCACTCCGCTGAATCCTCCGAGACCCCCCGGACCTTGTTGCGCGAGGGCGTACGTCGGCAACAGAAGAGACAACAAGAGTAACGGCTCGCGTAGACGAACGAACGAGCAAGAACAGTTCATCCTACCTCCCAGGGCCATGATCGCTGGTATCTGAGCGCTTAGAAGATCCTGACTTCCTGTAAATCGTGGACGCAACCAGCGTGCGGATGCTCTCAAGTCTGGGCCAAGGCATAGTATCTGTCAATCCTTCTACTCCACTTCACTCCTTAACCAAAAAAAAGGGCGCCTTAAAACAGGCGCCCCTTTTTACCATTAGCTGGTTGAAGGTTAGAAGTAGAACTTCCCAGCCAACTGCACGACACGCGGTCCCAGAGTGTCGCCCGTGATCCGTCCGAAATTCCGAGAGTTCACGTCGGCGGTTGGCGCGTTGAAGTTAACGTGGTTGAAGGTGTTGTACGATTCCAGTCTCAACTCAAACCGCATCTGTTCTCTTATCTGAATATCCTTCATCAACGCTAGGTTGGTCACATTTTGGCCTGGCCCAGCAAACGAATCTCTGCCTACGTTACCAAACTGCCCATAGAACATCGGGCATGTATTCAAAGCAGGGTTGACATTCGTCGGCTGGCAGAACGAGGCTGGCGCAAAATAGTAATTCCCCGCGCGCGATTGGCCCGCAAAATTCGTCATCGTTTGGAAGGTGCGAATATTCTCCTTCACGACTGGTGCCACCTGATAAGGATTATCCGGGCAGCCATAGAAGGTGAACGCCCAACAGGTAAGAGAGGTGAAGTTAGAGTCGGCGATGTTGATTGGGAACCCACTCTGGAATGTGGTGTCGCCAGCGACCCTCCAGCCCTGGAACACCCTGCTGAGCACCCCATTGGAAGTAAGCGCATGCGGCACCGGAAGCGTGTAGGAGTAGCTGGCTACAAAGCGCTGGGGGGCATCGAAGGCCGAATTACCCCAATTCAGGCCCGGCACGAGAGGATTCGTGCCGCGTGTGCCGAACGAGGAATTCTCCAAGCTCGACCCGTTGTCTTGTGCGTGCGAATAAGTGTAGGAAAGGAGGAACGTCAGGCCGTGCGAGAACCGCTTGTTCAAGCTGACTTGCAGCGAGTTGTACCGAGAGTTCCCATCCGTGGACTGCTGACCAAGGGAGCCGAAAACCGTTGGATCATACTTGAAATTCCCTGGCTGAACGAATCCCTGAATCACTCGATTATTAATACACGTGGTCGATGCCGCGCAGGCTGCGGGGTTGATTCCAGGATTCAATTCGAAGGCTCGCTCCTCGTGCCGTCCAAAGGCTCCAACGTAACCCACCGACAGAATCATCTGGCCAGGGATTTCACGTTGAATTGTCAGGTTGTCGTTGATGGAATAAGGCACCGCAAACCGCGGATCGAGCAGGTTCAGAGACATCGGCTCAAAGAACGAGAAGTCCACTGCACTCCCGGCCGGAGGCGGAGTGAACGGATACTTGTTAGAGATCGAAGCACCCGTACTAATATCTGTAAACGGTGCAGCAAAGCTCGGATGTCCACCCACGTCTCCGATACCCGCGTCGGATATTTGGTAGGGAGGCGCCGTGAGGTTTTGGAGGGTGAGTTCCTCCTCCGACTGGTTAAAGTAAACTCCTACGCCAGCGCGTACGGAGAACTTTCCTTGATCCCCTGTCAGCCACCCCAGCGGACCGCTTGCATGAGGCGCCCAAGCCAGACCGAGCCTGGGACCAAAGTGGTGGAAGCCCGTTTGGTACCCGGAAGACGTACAGCCATTATCTCCTGGGAAGACCAAGCCCGCAGGCGCGGTCGGGTAGATAAGGGACTGTTGTCCCGCGCGGAAGCAATTGATCGCCCGGCCATCGTTGAAATGATCGACGAATGGCGTGTTGATCTGCCAAGACAAACCATAGTTCAACGTAAAATTCTGGGAAACCTTCCAGGAATCCTGCGCGTACTGATAGAACTCCTGAGCTCCGGCCTCGATAAACCCGCCGCTGCTTTGGGAGTAGCTATCTGGAATTCCCAGCAGGAAATCCACCTGGGGATTTCCCGTGGAATAAAGTCCGGATCCTCCGAACGAGAAGCTGCCATTGTTGACAGCAGAGAACGGGTTTTTCACGCCGAAGCGTCGCCCGTCAAAACCAAACTTAAACGTGTGCCGCCCTCTTACGTAGCTGAAATTGTCGTCGAGTTGGTAGGTTTGGTCGATGCGCGGCTGGGGGCCGTTTGTGCTGAATCCCAGCGAAAAGAACCCTGTTATGCTAATGAATGGAACCTGCGCCGCGGCCGCGTTTTGAGGGTTGATGTCGAACCCTAAGGAAGAAGGGAGTATGGGCGTTTGCGGCTCCACAGCGACATAATTGAACCTGGTATACCCGACACGAAATTCGTTCAGCAAATTCGAGTTGAAGACGTGAGTCCATGAAGCTGTGAATTGCTTATAATGACGTTCGTCAATCTGGGCAAATCCCGGTAGTGTCGCCCCTGTGAACGGAAGCACTTCCGTGTCTGGGCTTGACTGCAGGAATCCATAAGCCCGAATAGAATCGCTCGAACTAAACGTATGGTCAACCTGCCAGAGGTACTGGTCCGTCTTTCCGGCAATAATCGGGCTGAAATTGAAGCCGTTTGTCCCGGAGTTTGGCAATGGCACATAAGTGCTTACCAACTTCGTAGCAATCGGGTTGAGATCCTGACTCGGAATCACTCCGGTGCTGAAGAGTGAACTATAAGCGGTCCCTGCAGGGCACTGCACTCCACCACTGACCGGGCAGGTGGAGGCGCTATCTCCGTAAAGCGGGAACGGAGAGTTACCTGTAAAAGCTAGGCCATCCGCACTGAAGTCTCCATTTCGTTCGGCTGGGGTATACACCGTCTGAGTTGAGGTAGCCTGTGGCTGGCGAAAACGTGTTCCCTGATAAGAAAAAAAGAAGAAAGTGTGGTTCTTCCAAATCGGCCCGCCGACTGTCCCACCAAACTGATTTTGGTGGTAGATCTGGGGTTGGTCCGTGAAAAAGTCCTTGTCATTCAGAAAGGTATCCCGGTAGAACTCGAACCCGCTTCCGTGAAAGCTATTTGTTCCCGACTTAATCGCGGCATTCATGACCGCGCCTGAATTCCGGCCATACTCCGGATTGATGGTGTTCGTCACCATGCTGAATTCAGCGATCGCATCGGGGCTTGGAATAATGACAGGCGTGTTCAGCGGCAAGTCGTTCGAATCCTGCCCGTTAATTAGAAAGCTGTTCTGCTGCGTCTGGCTGCCATTCGTCGAATACGTTCCGAACCGGTCAGAGGAAGACATTACGCCTGGCTCAAACTGCTGCAACTGCGTCCAGTTGCGGCCATTCAGTGGCATGTCCACGATGGTGTCGCCGTTGATGACCGTCCCAAGCTGCGTATTGGTCGTTTCCACCTGCACCCTTGCGGCTTCGACGAGAACCTGCTCCGAAATCTGTCCTAACTCCATCTTAATGTTCAACTGGTAGATTTGGTCGAGAACGAGTGTGATGCCGGTCGCCGTATAGGTCCGAAAGCCCGTACTGGTGGCGGTAACCCGATACGTTCCAATGGGGAGGTTCAAAAACACATAATTACCCTCACTGCCTGACAATGCGTTGTACGCCAAATTGGTGCCTACGTTTGTGGCTGTGAGCTTTACCCCGTTCAAGGCTGCTCCCGACGGATCAATCACTGTTCCCTGAATCTTTGCATAGAGGTTGTCCGCTCTTGCAGGCTGAACGCCAAGCGGGCTGAACAACAAAGCCACCATCGCCACGAAAGAGAGCAAAAAGAGCGAAATTGCGCCACTCCGCAGGACACGCTTCATATCGATATCCCCCATGAGAGCTTTTGTTTTTGTGGGTATGACCACTCGAGGCCCACCACGACCCTCTTTATTGCAAAGCACGGCATTTTCCAATTCGCAATCTATATACAGGTTTCGTATACCTATGTTAAGTCCTTTATTTCCAAGAAAGTACTAGTACCATACCTAGAGGCTTTAGATTTCTAGATTCCAAATTTTGTATAAATATCGTCTAAATATACGCTAAATCAGATTTGATTTAGGACGTGGCGTTTGAAGTACGCTAAAAATCTCTTGAGCCCTTTCGGAGATTGGTTTGTTAGGCATCCTACAATCCCTGTACGGCTAGCAACCTCGTCCGACCGGTCGCCCAAAACATGGGTTGACGCTGCCTCTGCGCGTCCTCCGCCAGATTTACATGAAGGTTCGGTAAGACGGCGAATCATTGAGGACCCTTACGGCCGGCCGGACTCAGAAAAACAGTGCGACGCTGCACACTCGGTCAAAAGAGAAAAAGTGCGCGCTTGACTCCTTCCCTGAACTGATGCTGGGGCGTGAGCAGGCTAAGTATTATGGTCCCTTCCGAAGGAAAGTCGTAGAAGTGGCCAGGGTGGACGTACACTCCTCTAGTGGCCAGGAGGTCGATGGCGAGTTCTTCATCGCTGCGCGTGGCTGGCACTTGGATTAAGGCGTTCCAGCCGCCCTCCACTTCCAGTCGGCTACAGGATTTTTGTTTCGCCAACTGCGCATCCAATTCTGCAAGATTTTCGCGCACGCGCGCTATCAACTGTATTTGAAACGCGTGACGCTGACCCAATAAGGTCGGCAAGGCCCACTGAATTGGAGCGTTCATCGAAAGATACGTATCCGCGATGACTTCGAGGCGCGCCAGCGCTTCCGATTTGCGCGGCTCCGGGCCGCTTACGACCAGCCACGCCGCTTTCATTTGCGGTAAACCACAAATCTTCGAGAGGCCACTCAGAGTAAATGTCATCGCATCAGAGTTCGCTGCGAACGTTGCTGGGTGTTCTTCTTTCAGCGCAAAATCAAGAAAAACCTCGTCGGCAATAATTGCGATTTCGTGCGCGGCGCAAATCTCGTTCAACTTCTGCATCTCCTGAGGCTTGCAAAAATGGCCGGTGGGATTGTTGGGATGAACGACGATCACTCCGCGCGTTCGCGGCGAGATGGCCTGCTCCAGCGCGTGAAAATCGATTTGCCAGCCATAATCGTATAACAGCGGATAGCGCACGAGCCGCACGTCTTGGATGTCTGCGAGAAAATCGAAGAGCGGATAGCTCGGCTCAGGAATTAGAAGCTCATCGCCAGGATCGCAGAGCGTGCGGAATATAAACGAGTACGCCTCGCTGGTGCTCGTCGTCAGAAAAATATCGTTTGTCGAAACTATAGCGCCATGCTCAGCGTAATATTGTGAGACGGCGCTTCGGGCGACTTCGAGGCCGCGGGGATTCGGCTCGTACTTGAGCGATGCTCGATTTTGAAGCGCGGCGAGGATCGCTTTTTCGTCATACGCGAAACCGCACTCTGTCGGATTCGACACCGTCAAATCGATTAGCGGTTTGCCTGCGGCGCGGTGCGCTTCGAGCGCGGCGCTCAGACGATTTGTTTCAAGATTCCAGTTGGTTCGCTTGGCAAACATTCCTTTCGTAGACATCAGCCGCGGTTGGTCGGCGGTGCGCTGTGGAGGTGTTCGGCGGTGACGAATTCGGCGACGGTTTCCGAGACGCGCGTGACTTGCTCGGGGCGCAGCTCCGGATACATGGGCAGCGAAATCACTTCTTTCGCGGCGTGCTCGGCATGCGGAAAATCGCCGGGCTTGTGGCCGAGCGAAGCGTAAAGCGGCTGCAAGTGCAGCGGAACGGGATAGTAGACGGAGCTGCCGATGTTTCGCGAGGCCAGAACTTGCTGCAGCGCGTCACGACGCTCGACGCGGATTGTGTATTGATGAAAAGCGTGGTCGTAGTTTTCGGGGATGAGCGGCGGCGCAATTCCGGGGATACCGAGCAACAATTTCGAGTACGCTGCCGCGTGCGATTGGCGGGCCCGCTGCCATACCGGCAAGTGGCGCAGCTTCACGCGAAGAATTGCAGCCTGAATTTCGTCGAGGCGGCTGTTCCATCCAGCTTCGCTGCTGACGTATTTGGCAGATTGGCCGTGATTGCGCAAGTTTCGCAACCGCGCGGCTAGCTCGCTTGAATTCGTGACGATCATTCCGGCGTCGCCATACGCGCCGAGATTTTTTGTGGGGTAAAAACTCAGGCAGGCGGCGTCACCCAGCGAACCAGTCTTACGTCCTTTGTACGTTGCGCCGATGGATTGCGCATTGTCCTCGATCACGCGCAAATTTCTTTCGTGCGCAAAATTCAGAATCGGGTCCATGTCGGCGGAGAGGCCGTACAAATGGACGGCGATGATGGCTTTCGTCTTTGCTGTGATGCGCCGCGCGAGGCCAGAAGGATCGATGTTGTAAGTGTCCGGGCGAATGTCTGCAAAAACGGGTTTTGCGCCAATGGCGCTGACGGCGCTGCCTGTGGCTACAAAAGTGAAGGGCGGAATGATGGCTTCGTCGCCGGCCTGAACGCCGCAAGCACGCAGCGCGAGAATCAGCGCGTCGGTTCCCGAGGCGACACCGATTCCGTGAGCGGCGCCGCAGAGCTGGGCGATTTCCGTTTCGAGAGCGGCGCCTTCGCTTCCCAGAATAAATTGTTGCGAGGCCAGGACTTTGTCGACGGCGGCGCGAATTTCGTGGCCGATCGCGGCGTATTGCGCCGCGAGATCGAGTTGTGGCACCGGCTCGAAAGAAGTTGTGGTCTGCGTTTGCGCGCTCATCGAAGTGGATGGTCCATTCATTTTCCGAAATAGAGAAGCGCGAGCAGGAAAACCCAGAGGCCGTCGAGGAAATGCCAGTAGTAAGAGGCGACTTCGGCGGCGACGGATTGCGAAAGCTTGGTCTTTTCAAATTTACGGAAAGCCACATAGAACAAGGCGCAGATGCCACCGAGAAGATGCAGACCGTGCAACGCGGTGAAAATATAAAAAAAGCTGCTGGCCTGATTCGTGGAGACGTAGAGACCTTCGACGACTAGCTGGCGCCAGGCGATAAGCTGGCCAATCAGGAAGAGGATACCGAGAGCGGTGGCGCCCATCCAGATTTTGTGGAACTGGCCGACATCTCCGAACGATAGGCGGCGGCGTGCCGCTTCTATGACCACGCTGCTCGAAAGAAGAACGAGCGTGTTGAACCAAACGATGGACGGAAGATGGAGCGGGATCCAGTTATGATTCGTGGCGCGCAGAAAAATGAAAGCGCTGACCATGGCCATGAAAAACATGAAAATGGAGACCATGATCATGAGGATGGCGGTGGCATGGCGGCGCGAGGGCGGCACATTCGGCCTGCGCTGTTTACCGCTGTCGCCGCTGTCATCGCCGCCCGCGGGCGGACGCTTACCTCCGCCGCCACCACCGATGTCTTCGATGATGAGCTCGATGTCTTCGACGATGGTTGTGCCCGACATTTGAACCTTACCTAACTTTCCTTTGCGCCCGCTTGCGCTGCAGGATTTCTGCGCGAAGCCAGCTCGGAAGAAGTGGAAGCGACATTTTGCGGGACGAAATCTTCCACGGCTGCCGAGCCGGATTGCACGCCAAATTCGTACGCTCCACGATAAATCATTGGCTCGCCGGCGGCAAAGTTGCTGAGAGGGGGCGGAGAGGAGAAGCTCCATTCGAGAGTTGTCGAGCGCCAGGGATTGCGATCTGCGATTTCTTCGCTGCGCCAAAGCGTCCAAACAAAATTGTGGAGCAAGAGAGCTTGCGCGGCGACGGTGACAATCGTGGCGACGGTGACAAAGGCGCGTAAGGATGCGCCCAGGGATGCGCTTAATAATGATGTGGCGAGCGGAACGACGGATGCGAGGTCGCCGCTCGGAGAGTGGGAGTGAGCCATGAGGCCGAGCCAGTGCATGGGCATGAAAACGCAGTAGACTCCGGCGAAGGTGAGCCAGAAATGGAGTTTGCCGAGCGTTTCGTTCAGACGGTGGGCAAACATTTTGGGAAACCAGAAAAATAGTGCAGCGAGAATCGCGAAGGTGGCGGCGACGCCCATGACGAGGTGAAAATGGCCGGTTACAAAATCGTCGCTCACGGAAACGGCGCCGAAATCGTTGCGCGCGAGGAACAGTCCGGAGACGCCTCCGGAAAGGAAAAGAGAAACAAAACCGAGAGCGAAAAGCATTGCGGTGTTGAACTGGATTTTGGCGTTCCAGAGCGTGCCGAACCAACTTAGCAAGAGAACGCAGGCGGGAATGCCGAGAGAAGAGGCGAGCAGCGAAAAGACGAGCGGCGACCAGGGGTTGAGACCGCTGGAAAACATGTGCTGGCCCCAGATGCAGAAACCGAAGAGGCCGACGGCGCAGAGAGCGAGAACGGCGGCGCGCTCGGCCCAAACGGGCTTGCGAGAAAAATTGGAGAGTAGATGCGAGACGATTCCGAAGCACGGGAGGATGGCGACGTAGACTTCGGCTTGGGCGAAAAACCAGAAGAGGCGCTGCCAGAGAGAGAGCAGGGTGGACTGCGCTATGGATGCCGGCTGCTGGGCGAGAAATGCGAGCGGCGAGAAAAATTGGGAGGCGAGGAGACGGTCTGAAAGGAGAAAAACGCATGCGGCGAGCAGGATGCTGAAAATCAACATGCCGAGAATGGCGTTGATGAGCCAGGCCCAAACGGTGAGCGGCATGCGCGGCAAGGTCATGCCTTTGGCGCGAAGGTCGAGTGTGGTTACGGTGAAATTGATCGAGGTGAGAAGAGCGGCTAGGCAGAAGAGGGCGACGCTGGCGGTCCAAAGTGTGAG
>CAVYFO010000024.1:0-127843 GCA_963767755.1 uncultured Acidobacteriota bacterium
TCTTGTGTTTTGAAACTGCGAGTCGGCAGTTTCTTGTCGATTTCACGGATCGAACCTAGCATGGCAGTTCAGGCGGAGACGACGGGGAGGGCGGCCTGTGGTTTGCGGGAGGGGCGGACGGCGATTTCGACGTATTGGCGGAGGGCGGTGAGGAATTGTATGAGGCGGGCGACGAATTGGGTGGGGAGTTTTTAGGGTTGCCAGGGGTTGAGCAGGGGGACTTGGAGGTGGGCGAAGTCGGTGATGTTGCGGGAGACGAGGGTGAGGTTGTGGTGGAGGGCGGTGGAGGCTAGGACACCGTCGATGACGGAGAGGGCCTTGCCTGCACGCTTTGCGGTGCCTGAGAGCCAGCCCCAACGATCGGCCACCTGCAAATCGACGGACAGAATTTTGCCCCAGAAGCGGGCGCGCAATTCAACGTCAAGCCAAGTTTCCAGTCGGGTGCGACGCCTTCCCTGGGGCAGCGCGGCGAGACCCTTGCGAATTTCGCCAAGGGTCAGAACGCTCAGGTATAGAAGGGACTCGTCCGCAGCATCCATCCAAGCCATGACGCGGGGCTCGGGGCTGATGCGGACCACTTCGGAGATGCAATTCGTGTCGAGCAGGAAGCCGCTCATAGCTCGATATCGCGGCCTTCGTCGCGGTCACGCTCAAAATTGATTTCGAGTCCAACGAGGGGCGACTGCCTAAAAAATTGAAGAAGGCTTTTGGGCTGCCTGGGCCTAGCGATAAGGCGTTCGTACTGCTCATCGGCGATCATTACGACGCCCTCTTTGCCCTGACGGGTGATGAGTTGGGGCCCCTCGGTGCGAGCGCGGCGAAAGAGTTCGCTGAAGCGGGCTTTGGCGGTCTGGACTTGCCAGGTGCATGCGGCCGATGGGCGTGGGCGTTTTTTTGTAGTTTTGGACAGGACATTTCCTCAGATGCTGACTAGTCTGACTAGGCAGACAGAATACCATTTACTTGTGCATTTGTCCAACTCGGAGTCGGTTAGAGGAGGAGGGTGTCGCCATCGATTGCGGTCACGCGACGAGATGGGGGCTTGGGAGCCGGCGGGCGAGAGTGGCGAGCTCGAACCGTCTGTTTTCACTCGCACACTTCAAACCCGCCAGGGGGATACGATGTGGCAGGGCTATTCCCTACGCGATCTTTCGTTGACCGTGTGGATGGTTCACCCGTATAATTGGGGTTTGCGTTTAGAGCTTGGAGGGCAGATGTACGCTGTGATTCAGACCGGGGGAAAGCAGTATCGGGTCGCACCGGGCGACACCATTCGGATTGAGCGCGTTGCCGGAGAAGTGGGCGAGAAGGTGACGTTTGGCAAGGTGCTGGCCGTGCACACGGACGAGAAGAAAATCGTGCTGGGCGACGACGCGTCGAAAGCGAGCGTGAGCGGGAAGATCGTCTCGCAAGGGCGCGCGAAGAAGATCACCGTGCTGAAATTTAAGAAGGGCAATCAGTACAAGATTTCTCGCGGACACCGGCAGAATTTCACGGCCGTGGAAGTCAGCGACATCAAGCTGTAGACGCTTTCAAACGCCGAAATTTTCTGCGCGGGATTTCAGAGAAAAGGCTTTCAAGGAAAAAGGAAATTCGTCATGGCACATAAGAAGGGCGGCGGCTCCTCGACAAACGGCCGCGATTCACACGGGCAGAGGCTGGGCGTGAAGCGCTTTGGCGGGCAGCTCGTCAATGCGGGCACGATTCTGGTGCGGCAGCGCGGAACGCGGCACCAGGCGGGCGAAAACGTGGGGCAGGGCAAGGACGACACGCTGTTCGCGCTGGTCACCGGGTACGTGAAGTTCACGGACCGGGGGCGGCACGGGCGCTTTATCAGCGTGGAGCCGACGGCGCAAGCCAAGTCCGCGGGCGCTCCGGCTGTCAATTAAGCCGCCTGGATTTCTTGGGCGGTCCACCATCATTCTTTCCCGCTTCTGCTATCCTGCATAGGTGTGGCCGCGCGGCGGCTGCCGCGCTGGGAGTGTCATTTCGTGTTCGTTGACGAAGCAAAAATTCTTGTGAAGGCGGGCGACGGCGGCAACGGGTGCGTTGCGTTTCGGCGCGAGAAGTATGTGCCGCGCGGCGGCCCATCGGGCGGCGATGGCGGGCACGGCGGCAGCATTTATCTTGAAGCGAATCCCAACGACAACACGCTGCTGCGCTACCGGTACAACCGCGAATTCAAGGCGGACCGCGGGCGGCACGGAGAAGGCTCGAACTGCACGGGGCATTCGGGCGAGGATATGATTTTGCAAGTGCCTGTGGGGACGCTGGCTTACAACGAACAGACGGGCGAGACGCTTGCGGACTTGTCTGTGGCGGGGCAACGCGTGCTGGTGGCGCAGGGCGGGCGCGGCGGACGAGGAAATCAAAATTTTGCGAAGCCGTGGCATCAGGCTCCGCGCGAGCATGAAGATGGATTCCCGGGCGAAGAGCGGCATTTGCGGCTGGAATTGAAGCTGCTGGCGGATGTGGGGTTGGTTGGCTTTCCGAACGCGGGGAAGTCGACGCTGATTTCGGTGATTTCGGCGGCGCGGCCAAAGATTGCGAATTATCCGTTTACGACGCTGCAGCCGAATCTGGGCGTGGTTAACGCGGATGGCGGCACGGGGAAAGACGGGCGGGAGCTTGGGCGGACGTTTGTTGTTGCGGATTTGCCGGGGTTGATCGAAGGCGCGCACGAAGGAGCGGGGCTGGGGATTCGCTTTTTGCGGCACGTCGAACGCACGCGGCTGCTGGTGCATTTGATCGATACGAGCGACGCGAACGATCAGGATCCCATTCATTCGTTTGAAGTGATCAATGGCGAGCTGCACGCGTTCAGCGAGGCGCTGGTGGAGAAGCCGATGATCGTTGTGGCGACGAAGCTGGACGCTACGACGGATCGGACGCGGCTGGAAAGGCTGCGCGAATTTTGTGGCGAGCGCAATCTGGAGTTTCACGCCATTTCCGCAGCCACGGGCGAAGGCGTGCGCGAACTGGTGCGCGGGATTGCTGATGCACTGGACAAAATTCCGCGTGCGGCGCATGAAACAACTTTAGATTTGCACGACGGCTCGGACGAGCTTGACGAGAACGCGCACGGGAACGATTCGTTGCCAGCGCCGATTAAGAATTCGTGAGAAAATCGAAGCTACGCTCCTCTCGGGAGGCGCATTGACCACCGCGCAGGCGCATCGCACCGCCGCAAAGCATCATCCGCGCCGTATCGCCCTGTTTGGCGGATCCTTCGACCCGATTCACAATGGCCACCTCGCGGTAGCGCGCGCGGCGGACCGGCGGTTCAATTTCGACGAGATCCATTTTGTTCCCGCGAGCCGGCCACCGCACAAGCTCAAGCAGCACCTGGCGCCGTTTCCGCATCGATTTGCCATGACTTCGCTTGCTTGCACGGAACATCCGCACTTTGTGCCGTCGCTGGCCGAGGCTGGAGAAGATTTCAGCGGGACGCAGCTTCATTATTCCGTGGATACGGTGCGCTATTTCCGGCACACCTACAATGCCCCTGGCGACCGCATTTCTTTCATCGTGGGCGCCGATGCATTTCTCGATATCCCCCTCTGGAAGGAATACGAAACGCTGCTTGGTCTCTGCGATTTTATAGTGGCGAACCGGCCCGGAATTCGCGTGGAAGCTTTGCGCCTGGTCATTCCGCCGGATTTAATTGCCCGGCGCGACGCCAAAAAGGACGCGGAAACGCCGGCGTCGCAGGTGGTCGCGCATCTTCAGAACACCAGCATTTATCTGCTGGATACGGTTTCCGTGGACGTTTCGGCGACGGACATCCGGCGCCGCGCGAACCGCGGACAATCCATTCATGGGCTTGTGTCCGTGCGCGTCGAGGAATACATTCTCAAACAGGGCCTATACCGGTGAAATTGGACTCGTTGCCACAGGGCGTCCGACTGGCTGTTGAAGCGGCGCAAAACAAAAAGGCTTCTGCGATTACCGTTCTTGACCTCAGCGGCGTCGGCGCATTCACGGACTACTTCGTGATCTGCACGGGGTTCAGTTCGCCACAGGTACAGGCGATTTGCAGCGAAGTCGAAGACCAGCTCGCAAAGCATCTTCAGCGCTCGCCGAAACATCGCGAAGGTTATGGCTCGGCGGAATGGGCGCTGATTGATTTTGGCGGGTTCATTGTGCACGTCTTTAGCGAGCAGGCGCGCCGCTATTACGATCTTGAACGGCTGTGGCGCTCTTCACCGAAGATCGAGATTCCCGATGAAGCTGGCGTCGCCGCGCGGAACCATGCGCTCGGCGATTCGCAGGCCGCCGGCGAAGCCTATTCCGAATGAGCACGGAGCGATTGCCGTGGATTGCAGAAGATCCGGCGTCGCTGCGGCTGCTTGAACTCGCACAAAAGGTTGCCGGGGCAGCGACGACGCTGCTTATCAGCGGCGAAAGCGGAACCGGCAAGGACCATCTTGCACGATTAGTGCATGAGCTGGGGCCGCGACGCGACGCACCTTTCCTGAAAATTGATTGCGCCAGCCTTCCGCCGAATTTGGTGGAAAGCGAACTGTTTGGCCACGAATTGGGCGCGTTTACCGGCGCGGTGGAGCGCAAATTGGGCCGGTTGGAGCTTGGCGGCGCCGGGACGATCGTTCTGGACGAAGTTGCAGCATTGACGCCCGGGGCGCAGGGCAAGCTGCTGCGTGTCTTGCAGGAGCGGAGCTTCGAGCGGCTGGGCGGAACGGAAACGCTGCGCATCGAGGCGCGCATTGTTGCTTTAACGAACGTCGATCTTAATGCGGCCGTGGCCGGCGGCAATTTCCGCGAGGACCTTTATTTTCGCTTGAACGTGCTGGCGCTGACGGTGCCACCGCTGCGTGAACGCCGCGCCGACATATTGCCGCTCGCCGATCATTTGTTAGCGCCGCTGCGTTCCATTCATGGGCGCACGGGCTCGCACTTGAGCGAAGCTTCGCGGCGCATGCTCGGTGCGTACGCTTGGCCTGGCAACGTTCGCGAACTGCGCAATGTGCTGGAACGCGCGGTTGTTTTTTCCCGTAGCGACACACTTGAGCCCGGCGATTTGCCGGACAACATCCGAGCAGCGACGGCTGGAGCCGGGGGATCTATCGCTGGATTGCGATCTCTTGAAGACGTCGAGCGCGAAGTGATTGCCGCCACACTGGAAGCCACTCACTACAAAATCAGCCGGGCCGCCGAGGCGCTAGGCATCAGCCGCAAAACTCTGCTCGAAAAACGAAAAAAATACGGGTTGAAGTGAGCAGCCAGAGAGCTGTGGAGGAACCCGTGGCCTTCCATTTGGAGGGGTTTTTCGGTATAATGCAAGTTGATAAGAGGTTGAGATTATGTCGAGAATATTGATTGCTGACCCCGAGGCCGCCACGGTGAAGGGCCTGAGCAAGCTGCTTCGAGGCGAGAAGTTTGAGGTGGAATCGGCAGCGACTGGGAAAGAGCTCCAAGAGAAGCTCGCGACCACGAAGCCAGACTTGATTTTGTCGGCTCTGCATCTTCCAGCGCTCAATGGCACCAGGGTCGTGGAACTCATCCGGGGCGTGGCCGGAAACATTCCCATTCTCGTGCTTTGCGGCAAGGGCGTCGAATCAGCGGCAGCTCTTGAAGGGGCGACCGACTTTGTAATGAAACCGTTGAACGCCTACGATTTGCTCACGCGAGTGCGCCGCGCACTCGATGCGGCGCAGGCGCGGCGGACGATCGAAATCCCTCAGAGAGAATTGCATGACCCCAAAAGCGGACGCATTGATGCACAGGCGGTGGCGGACTTTTTGGACGTCCCGCTCGCGAAGCTTGCCGGTGCATTAGGCGTGAAGTATCCCGCCTTGCACAAAACCCCCTCGGCTCCAGGCCTCCAGGAAAAACTGGGACCCATCAAACAGAGCATCGATCTGGTGTCGCACATTACAGTCTCGAAGTCGGATGCGCGCGCGTGGCTGAACAACCCGCACCCTGATTTGGGCGGGAGTACGCCCATCGAAGTAATCCTAGACGGACAGGCCGGTGCGGTGGTGACGCTTCTCGATAATGCCTTGTCTGGTATACCCTCCTAGGCATCGTGCTGCCGTACGCGAATCTTGTCGCGATTCTTCCCGCTTTACCACGGATCTCGCTGTCTGGACCGTGGTACCGCGCTGTGGCATTTGATTATCTTCAAGGAGCACCGCCCGGGGCGCCCGCGGGAAGTCCGATCCAGCCGCTTTGGCCAGGAGGATGTCATCAAAAGGGCGTGCGTTTCACGCCCAAAGCGCCTCCGGCTGCGGCCATCAACGGCCTTTATCTGGCGACAGATGAGATGACCACGATGGCGGAAGTCGCCGGCGTTTTGAGACCCCCTGGAAGCCCGGTGGCCATCGTCTTCAAACCTCTGGTGCTCATGAGTGTGCTCGGCGTATTGACCAACCTTGTCGATACCACGGATCCTCTGGTTCAAGCCGCACTTGGCACCAATCAACAGGAACTGACCGGAAACTGGGCTCAGGCGCAGGCTGAATACCTAGCGGCCACTGGTCCCATGCCGCCCACGCAGGTTCTCGGACAAGCGGCTTTCAACGCCGGCGGAATCGTCGGCCTGATTTACGAATCTACAAAGAGCGCCACAAACGGCCAAGGCATTCTCGTTCTCACGGACAGGCTCGCGGCGGCAGGCAGTTACGTAGAGCTGTACAACGAGCCTGGCGGCAAGCTGCAGCAACGCATTCCTTAGATGAAAATCCGACTGCTCATGCTCGGCAAAACGCGGCGCACGGAATTGCGCGAAGTGATCGATGATTATGTGAAACGCATCGGGCGTCACTCGCCCATTGAAATTACCGAAGTGCGCGACGCTGACGCCGCCATCAAGAAACTCGACGCGGACCGCGCCGCCACGGCCATTTTGCTGGACGCCACCGGGAAGAGCTTCACTTCGGAAGCGCTGGCGAAGTGGCTAGGCGAACTGCGCGACCGCGGAACGCGCGAACTTATATTTGTCTGCGGAGACGCGGATGGTTTCCCAGCCGCCCTCCGTCAACGAGTTATGCAGAAAATATCTCTAAGCGCCATGACGTACTCGCACGAACTCGCGCGCGCGATGCTTGCTGAGCAACTGTACCGCGCTTTTGCCATCCTTTCCGGCAGCCCCTATCCGAAATAACCGCTCTAGTGTAAAACCTTAGGACCATGTCGATCCGCATCATTCCCGACGAAGACCAGCCTTCCGCAGCGATCGAGATTTCGCTTGAGAAACCGCTGCCCGATTACGATTTGCTTCAGCTCGACCAGCCCACACCTCGCGACGTCGATCTTGTTCTCGTTTCCCAGGGCTTTCGCGATCTTGTGGATGACGCGCGCGGCGTGTTGATGGATCTCCTCGCCCATCCGCCGTTCCAGGCCAACTCTCCGGAACACGCTAATCTCGATTTCACTCATTCCGCTCCGTTGCCGCTCGAAATCACGCAGCTTACCGGCGCTATCTGTCCCGGGGACGACGAAGTATACCGTCCCGGCCTGTGGATCATTGTCCGCGATCCACATGGCAAGCCAAAAACGACGCTTCCCGCCGCAACACAGGAACGGATCGCCGCCGTTGCTCACGAATTTGCCAAGCGGCTGGGACTTACTTGACGGACACGGCGCGCAGCTTTGTCCTTGACCCCGAAAGAGAGCGGGAATAACGTGGATTCTAATTGGTGGTCTGCGAGTTGGTGGTAACCCCTTCGGCCCGTTTGCGCAGACCCAAGTCAACCGCGAAAATCATTCATTACAGGAGCGACCATGGAACGTCCTACTGGCGTAACGATTCTCGCAGTGCTGTATTTCCTGGGCACCGCCATTCTTGGGCTTTTTGGACTTCTATTTATTGTTGGCGGATCCATGCTTTCGGGCTTGGCTCATGCCGGAGGACGAGGACCCGGAGCAGTGCTCCTTGCCATGGGGGGTGCGGTTGTGGGGGCGATCTTCATCGTAGGTGCGCTGATAGACCTGGCCCTCGGGATCGGGTTCATCAAGCTCCAGAATTGGGCCCGCGTGGCGGCCATCATATTCACCGGGATCGGCGTGCTTTTCGGAGTTCTCGGCATGTTTAGTCTGCTCGCCCATATGATGGTGTTTGTGATGATGTTCCGGCTGATCGTGCTAGCGATCGAAGTCTGGATCCTTGTGTATCTGTTTCAGCCAAACGTCAAACAGGCGTTTGGTGCAACCAGCTTCTGAGCGTCAATCATGGACTGACTAAGGGCGATGGTGCCCAGCCACCGCCCTTAGTCGTCTTGACCTTTCTTTTCGTACCCTCCAAACTCTAGACCTTTCCCAGCGGCCAGCGAATGCTGCTGGGGAAGGAACTCATGCCGGAAGAAAAGGGATTGCTAATCGTTTACACCGGGCCCGGCAAGGGCAAGACGACTTGCGCGCTGGGAACGGCGTTTCGCGCCGTGGGGCAGGGTTTGCGCGTCTTGATGGTGCAGTTCATCAAAGGCTCGTGGCACTACGGGGAGCTGGATGCCGCGAAAATGCTGGGTGACGATAAATTTGAAATTCGGCCGATGGGGCGGGGATTCGTGAAGATTGGAGGCGCCGAAACCGACCCGGAAGACATCAAACTGGCGCGGGAATGTTGGGGAGCGGGGCGCGAGGCCATTTACGGCGGGAAGTACGACCTCGTCGTGCTGGACGAAATCAATTATACGATCAGCTATAAAATGCTGGACGCGGGCGAGGTCGTCGAAGCTCTGAAAAACCGCCCCGAGCGGGTCCACGTGATTTGCACGGGCCGCAATGCGCATCCGCAGCTTGTCGAGCTGGCCGACCTCGTTACGGAAATGCGCGAGGTGAAACACCCGTACACCAAGGGTATACTGGCTCAACGGGGAATCGATTATTGAAACCAGTGTTTGGTGGTTAGCAACTGGTGGTTAGAAAAGACTAAAGACCATTTTTGAAAACTTAGCGGCCGACTGACGACTTTCTTTTATGGACTGGTTTAAGCGCAATAAGAAATCGATTGAAGCAACCACGCCCCCGGAGGAGCGCCGCGTGCGCACGGAGGGGTTGTGGGCGAAGTGCGAGTCTTGCGGGACGATCGTTTTTCGCAAGGACCTGGAAGCTAATCTTTACGTCTGCCCGAAATGCCAGTTTCATTTCAAGATGAGCGCGAAGCAGCGGCTGGAGATGCTGCTGGACTCGCGCTGGACGGAACACGATGCGGGAATGACCTCGACCGACCCGCTTAAGTTCGTTGATACCAAGCCTTACGCTGCGCGTCTCAAAGAGGCGCGCAAGAAATTGGGCATGAACGATGCCGTGATCACGGCGGAAGGCAGACTCAACGGGCGGGGGATTGTTTGCTGTGCGATGGAATTTGGATTTATCGGCGGCTCGATGGGCGCGGTCGTGGGGGAGAAAGTTACACGCGGCATTGAACTCGCGATCGAGACGCGGCAGCCTCTCGTGGTCGTCTCCTGTTCAGGCGGAGCTCGGATGATGGAAGGCACGATTAGCCTGATGCAGCTCGCGAAAGTCTCTGCGGCGCTGGCGCGGCTCGACGACGCAAAGGTGCCGTACATTTCACTGCTCACGGACCCTACAACCGGCGGCGTGACAGCCAGCTTTGCGATGCTGGGAGACATCAATATCGCTGAGCCCGGCGCGCTGATCGGATTTGCCGGGCCGCGCGTTATCGAGCAGACCATCCGCCAAAAGCTTCCCGAAGGCTTTCAACGCTCGGAATTTCTTCTGGAGCACGGGTTCCTCGATGCGGTGGTCCACCGAAAAGATTTGAAAGCGTTCATCGCAAATTCCTTCGATCTGCTGCTGAACTGAAATGAATTACGACGATTCGGTCCGTTATTTGCTTTCACTGGGCAGAGAGCTCGCCGCGCCGACGCAAGCGGCAGCAGCGAAATTCGACCTCGAAAATATTTCGATTCTCGCGGAGCGGCTGGGACGGCCTGACCGGGCCTATCCAACCGCGCATATCGCGGGGACAAATGGCAAAGGCTCGACCGCCGCGTTTCTCGAATCGATCCTGCGTCGCGCCGGATTTCGCACGGGGCTCAACACTTCGCCGCATCTGGAAAAAATCAACGAACGTATTCGCGTGAACGGCCAGGAAATCAGCGACGACGCGTTCGCCGCGACATTCACGCGCATTCAGGCTTTGAACGAGGAACTGCTCGCGGCGGGCAGGCTTCGTGCGCATCCGACTTACTTTGAATGCGTCACCGCGATGGCATTTGAATATTTCGCACGCGAGCGAGTGGATTTCGGCGTTTTCGAAGTGGGGCTTGGCGGGCGGCTGGATGCGACGAACATCCTGGAGCCCGCGGTTTCCATCATTACGCGGGTGGAATTCGATCACGAAAACTTTTTGGGGCATTCTCTCGCGGAGATCGCCGCCGAGAAAGCGGGCATCCTCAAGCCGCACGTTCCGGCCATCATCGCTGAACAGAGGCCAGAAGCCTTGGAAGCGATTCGCGCGCGTGCGAAGGGAATTGGCTGCCCGCTAATTGAAACTACGACTGCATTTCGCGTCGAAAAGGAATGGGCGGAAAACGGCTCCAGCCGTGCCCTTGTCACGGAAAATGCGACCGGCTGGTCAATAGAGCTTGCTCCGAAGCTGCCGGGCAAGTTCCAGTTGCAGAACAGCTTGAACGCCGCAGCTGCCGCGCGGTATCTGCAAAGCCGTGGCTATCGCATCTCTGATGAGGCGATTGCGCAGGGAATCGCGGAAGCCGACTGGCCGGGCCGACTCGAAAAAGTGCAGTCGAATCCCGATGTGTACCTCGACGGCGCGCACAATCCTTCCGCGGCAAGAGAACTTGCCGCGTTCCTGGACCAGAATCTTGCTGGACGCAAGATCTGGCTGGTTTTTGGCGCTTTGCGCGACAAAGCCGTCGACGAGATCGCAGGGATTCTTTTTCCTCATGCGGTCGAAGTGATGTTCACGCAACCGCGGACCACGCGCGCTATTTCCGTGGCACAACTCGCCGAAATCACCGCGCACCACGCCGCGCATTTCACGATTATCTCCGAACCGGAACTTGCCCTCGAATGCGCGCTGGATCATGCCGCGCCAGGTGACGCGATCATCGTGGCCGGATCGTTATATCTGGTTGGCCAAATGCGCCATTATTGGAAAAATCGCGCGCAGGTCGCCGCGCGTTGAAAAACACCGTAGAATCATCTGCTCGAATTCCGATAGAGTGCGGGAGCGCCGGCGATGAGGCCGGAATTCGTGCCCAGGCGCGATGGACCGTGATGGCGAAAAACACCTCGAAGAAACGAACGCGCGTGAAAGAACGAGACCTGGCTGAAGTGCATCCGGCGGCGCGCCCACTCGTCGGCATCATCATGGGCTCGTCGTCCGACTGGGAAACTCTGGAGCACGCGGTCAACACCCTCAAAGAACTTGGTGTGCCTCATGAAACGCGCGTTGTTTCCGCGCACCGAACTCCAGATTTGCTTTTCGAATACGCTTCGAGCGCGGAAAAGCGCGGCATCGAAGTGATCATCGCGGGCGCAGGCGGAGCGGCCCATTTGCCGGGCATGACGGCCTCGAAAACCGTGTTGCCCGTCCTTGGAGTTCCGGTGGAATCGAAAGCTTTGAAGGGGCTGGATTCGCTGCTCTCGATTGCGCAGATGCCTGGTGGCATTCCTGTCGGCACTCTGGCGATTGGCAAAGCAGGGGCGATCAACGCGGCGCTTCTGGCTGCCGCCATTCTCGGAGGCAAGTATCCGCACATCCGCGAAGCTCTGCGCAAATTCCGCGAGGAGCAGACCGAGCGAGTTCTCGCCACGCCCGACCCATCGCGCGCAGTGCCGCACCCCAAAAAGGGGAAGCCCGCGTGAGCATTGGGATCCTCGGCGGCGGACAGCTTGGTTACATGCTGGCCCTCGCTGGCTATCCCCTTGGGAATGCGGTTCCGCTTTCTCGACCCGTCTCCGGAAGCCCCGGTCGGGCGAATCGCCCCGCGCGTGACCGGAGATTTTTCGGATCGCAGCGCGCTGGAGAAATTTGCGCACGGGCTGGAAGTGGTGACCTACGAATTCGAGAATGTTCCCGTGGACGCGCTGCATTTTCTGGCAAAGAAGGTGGCGATCTTTCCGCCGCCTGGGGCGCTCGAGGCGGCGCAGGACCGCCTGCGTGAAAAGCAACTATTTGAAAAGCTGGGGATTGCGACCACCGAATTTGCTTCCGTTCCGGCAGCCTCGGAACTCGATCTGGCGTTGAAGAAATTGGGGCTCCCGGCAGTGGTCAAAACACGCCGGATGGGATACGACGGGAAAGGCCAGTGGACGCTGAGGACGGCGGAAGACATAAAGATCGCCAAGGAAGGGTTGCCGCGGCTGCCCATCATTGTGGAGCGATTTGTCCCGTTTTCGAGGGAGCTGTCGGTGATCGCCACGCGCGGCAAAACGGGGGAAATCGCTTTCTATCCGCTAGTCGAAAATCATCATCGCAACGGGATACTGCGGCTCTCCCTGGCCCCCGCCCCAGGCATCACTCCTCAAATTCAGCAGGCTGCCGAGGATGCCTCGCGGAAGGTGCTCGAATCGCTCAATTATGTTGGCGTTTTGGCGATCGAATTTTTTGAGCGGGACGGCCAATTGCTTGCGAATGAAATGGCTCCGCGCGTCCACAATTCAGGACACTGGACCATCGAAGGCGCGGTGACCAGCCAGTTTGAAAACCATTTGCGAGCCATCAACGGCCTCCCGCTGGGTCTGACCACGGCGATTGGCGCTTCGGCGATGATCAACCTCATCGGCGAAGTCCCTGACTGGGCGAAGGTGCTGGCGGTTCCGTCCGCGCATCTTCACTTATATGGCAAAGAACCAAGGCCCGGCCGCAAATTGGGCCATGTAACGCTGCGGGCGCCATCGTTCGATCAATTGACGAGCCGGTTTCCCAGCTTGCCGGCTTTTTTTCAGCGTCCTGAGTATTGTTTGGATGGGGCGACTCGCGCGGGCGTCTCTCCGCCGGCCTGATCGGATAGCCTGCCTCGCGCAAAAAGGCGCGGGTTGCCGCACTTCCCTGCGAATGCTACGATCTGGGGTTCCATGAGCCCCGAAACTCTCAACCGTCCCCGTGTGGGGATCCCCTGGCGAACGTCGGAAGAGGAGGCGGAGAACAACCGCCCCAAGATCGCCAATTACGAAGAGGCCGTGCGAAAAGCCGGGGGCGAACCGGTACTGGTCCCTCTGAAAGACCGGGTTAAGCAGGAGCAGTTGATAGCGAACTTGGACGCCTTTGTGCTGCCGGGCAGCCCAGCGGATGTCGACCCGGCTGAATATGGCGAGGTAAATCGAGGCAAGTCTGCGCCTGCGGACCTGCCCCGTGAGCAGGCGGACCGCGCCATTCTCGCGCATGCCTTTGCGGAGAAAAAGCCTGTGCTGGCCATTTGCTATGGGTGCCAGCTCTTGAATGTCTATCTGGGCGGGACGCTGATTCAGGATTTGCGCTCGGAGCTCGGAACGGCGACGCCGCACCGGAAGAAAGATCTGTCGCCGGAGCCAAAGGATGACCCCGTCCACGGGGCGAAGTTTGAGCCGGAAAGCCGGCTAGCGGAACTGGCGTCGGGCGAGCGCGCCAAGATCAACAGTTCGCATCACCAGGCTATCGCGAAGCCGGGGAGAAAGCTGCGAGTTACGGCGCACTCGACGGATGGCGTAGTCGAGGGCGTGGAGTGGATCGGGGATTCTAATTGGGTTGTGGGCGTGCAGTGGCATCCGGAGAGGATGTTTGGAGATGCTTTCTCGGAGCGGCTATTCCGAGATTTTGTGGCCGTGGCGCGCGGTGCGGCTGTTCAAAAGGCATGAGCTTCTGAGCTCCGAGTTTCGTTTCACAAATGGATGGGGGAATGGATGATTTCACTTGCAGGCAAGGCGGCACTTATTACCGGTGGTTCGCGCGGAATCGGCGCGGCAGCCGTCAAACTCTTCGCGCAGGCCGGCGCAGACGTGGTCTTCAGTTACAACAAAGCTAAAGATGCGGCGATGCAGATCGAGCAAGAAGCCAAGAAGCACGGCACGCGCGTCGAGGCTTTCAAGGCGGATGTGAGCCGGCACGCGGAGAACAAGAAGCTGGTCGACCAATGCATCGCGCGGCTCGGGCGGCTGGATATTGTGGTGGCCAACGCGGGGATCTGGAACGCTGAGAGCCTTCCTATCGAGAACATGACCGAAAAGCAGTGGGATGAAATGATGCGGGTCAATCTGAAAAGCGTCTACTCGATTATCCATTTCAGCGTGCCGCAGATGATCAAGCAGAAATCCGGCAAGATTATTCCGGTTACGTCAACAGCAGGGCAGCGCGGCGAGTCGTTCCACACGCATTACGGCGCGAGCAAGGGCGGCGTGATTAGCTTGGTCAAAGGACTTTCGACCGAGCTCGCGCGGCACAACATACTGGTGAATTCTGTCGCGCCAGGTTGGGTGGCCACGGACATGTCGAATCCTTACATTCAAACAAAGGCCGGGGCAAAAGCCATTGCGGCGGCGATTCCTCTTGGGCGCGCGGGAACGCCCGAAGAAATCGCCGGTCCGATACTCTTCCTGGCTTCGGACCTGGCCAACTTCCTCACCGGGGAGATCATCAATGTAAACGGAGGATCGGTCTTGTGCGGTTGAAGCTTGCCCGGCTAGCGGTTTCTGTGCTGCTTGTCAGCGCATCGTTTGCGCTGCGTGCTTCGGCACAGAATCCGGACAACATGATGCCGGAAGAAAGCGCGGCCAAGGCCAAAGAGATTCTCAGGGACTTGATTAATGCTCGAGGCGGTTCGGGTTATACAGAAGCTGTGGAAGGCGAGTGCCAAGGCACACGCGCGCAATTTGGGCACAATGGAGCCGTCACGGGTTACGTGCGCTTTCTAGAAGCGCGCCGTTATCCGGACAAAGAGCGGCTGGAATATTCGGCGAAGAATCACAATCTAAAAAGCATCATCAATACGGTGATCGGTGTCGACGGCCTCGATTGGTCGCATGGCGGCGTAATCATCGCGCTGTATAACGGCGACCGCGGCTGGACGCTGGATAAGAGCGGTGTCAGCGAATTGCCGGCGACGGCGGTCACCGATTTTGAAGAGCAAGTCAAACGAAACATCGACAACGTTCTGAGAGTCAGGTTGAAGGAACCCGGCTGGTCCTATCGTTACGGTGGCCACGATACCGTCGATTTGAAAGAAGTGGATTGGGTGGAGCTAACGGATAGCGAGGAACGGATGTTTCGCCTCGCTGTGGACACGCATACGCACCTGCTGGTGCGGAGTGTCGTCACCACAAACAATGAAGAAACGCACGAAAAAGACGACGATACGACCATTTACACGAACTACCAGTTGAGAGATACCGTGTGGACTCCGCTGCAAATCACCAAGGAGCACAATGGCTGGCGCACCGCTCAGTTTTTCTTTGAATCCTGCAAATATAATCCCGGGTTCCCGAGCGATTACTTTGACAAGTCCTCGCTCGAAAAGCGCGGTAGCGAAGCAAACACCAAGAAGAGCAAAAAGACCGACGACAGCAACTAGCGAGCGTGCGAGCTTGGCTTTCTGCTCCGATTGCCGCTCCCACACGACGATTTGCGGAGTAAGAACGTCCCAGCCGGGATGTATGTTGTGGGAGGCCTTCTCGGCGGGAGTAAGTTCTCTGTTTGCAGCAACCTAGCGAAATCCGCGACGCGAGTCGGTCTATGAACTCGAAATCCGCATGGACGGGCAAGACTCACATCTTATTCATCCACCATGGGCGAAGTGGGGTATATCTCGGGCGGTACTGCCGTTAACTAGTGCTATGGCCATCTAGATTTGGGTACCCCCTTCCTATGGGGTTTTGCTGATAAAATGTAATAATCTTGGAAAGCTAGCTGGGCTCCGGGAGCATCGCCGGAGTCCGTGTGAAGAGTGTCGTCCCAAAATGAAACTGAACGCCAACTTCGTGTCCCCGCATCGAAGCCCACGAAATGGCTTTAGCATGGTGGAGCTTGTCCTGTCGCTGGCAGTGCTTCTGATCATCACCGTTGTCGCCGTTCCTGTCATCGTGCGCTCGCTACAGACTTATCAACTAAATTCCAACGCTTCTCAATTAGCGGGTATGCTCAAATACACAAAATTCGATGCCATCCGGCAGAACACGCCGGTTAGTTGCCAGATTGCCCTGCAAGGAGCAAATTGGCTGGTGTGGGTGGACTCAAACGGTAACGGCGTGGCGGATCAAGCCGAGCCGCAGATGTACGTTGGCGCTGGCTTCACTCTTCTGCCTGAGAGTTCGGTTCCGAGTCCAGCCCCGATCCAGGCCAGTTTGGGGGTGGGGTTTTCGAGCTACGGATGGACGGTACTCTCTGGCTCCAATGGCAGTGTGACGTACGACCAGCGCGGCGTCCTCGGCTGCGTCGGAAACGCGAGTTGCAACACGAGCGTGGTCTACGTGCTTTACCTAGGCAGCGCCACTGATCCGAGACCCGGCTATCGAGCGGTGCTAACGCTACCCTCGGGGTCCGTGCAAGCGTGGTCAAGCTCGTCCGCAGGAGATTGGCATCGCATCAGTTGAAATCGTTCGTGGGAAGGACCATGGCAAAGACGGATGAATCCAAGGCGGGTGCCAAGAGGAGGACCAGCCAGCGAGGGTTTACGCTGGTGGAAGTCCTGATGGCCATTGTCATTCTGCTGGTAGGCATTGTGGCCGTTGCGCAACTGGTGCCCGCTTCGATCGGCTCGAACTCGACGAACCGCAACGACTCCTCGTCTTTGGTCTTCGCACAACGCGAGATGGACCAATTCTTAAGCCAGTCGCTTAACATGTCCATCAGTCCGCCTTCTTTCATCGACACGCTAGGATTCAGTTGCGATCTAGGAGATCCGACGCAGCCAAGCGGTACTGTCGTGGGAAATCCCGTCGTCGTTAACTATGATCAGCTCATAATCAATTTTAGCGGTTCGCCGGTGGCGGGCTATAGCTTCACGTATCAAGATCCGAACGATCCCGCCGGGATAATGTACGACGTCCGTTGGGCGGTCATCACAACCACTAACGGGAACAATTTGGTGACCTCAAAACGATTCATCCTGGGAGTCAGGAGGATGGGCGGTAACGGTGTTTACAGACCGGTGACGCTCGATACGATACTCGAGAAATGAAGTGCGCCCATCAAATCCGGAGACAACGGGGTTTCTCGCTGATCGAAATGATGATCGCGACGGTGATCTTCGTTCTGCTTTGCGGCGCAGCATTCGCACTGCTTTCTTTAGCGCAGCAGAGGTACCAAACAGAATCACAGGTATTGAATTCGTTTCAAGAGGCGCGCTTCGGGCTGGACGAAATCGTTCGGGATGTAAATGGTTCGGGTTATCCTCCGGAGAACTCCTTCTCGTTTTCCACTGCCACACCGTCCGCAACCCTGTATGCGAGCACACCGGTTGCCTGGTCACCCGGCTATGCTACCAACACACCATGCGTGATCGACTCGGGAATAGGCACGGTGTGCACCACACCAGGGGACTTCGATTTAATCATCGAAAGAGACGTTGACCCTTGGCGCCATGACGGCGTCGAGTGGACTCGTTATCAATTGGCGGGGAACGTACTGTCTCGCGCCCAAACTTACAAAGTGGCAGGAGGGGATCCGGACGGAACGACCGCTCCTGCCTTCGTGCCGTACGTACAAAATGTTATGAATAACGACCCCACTCTCTCGCTCTCAGGCGCACAACTTGCCCAATTCAGGGCCGCTTACCCAAACGTGTTCCCGGGCGGGAATCCCGTGCCCATCTTCAGCTACATTTGCCCTAATCCGACGCCGCCCCCTGTTTCGATCGCGTGCTCTTTGGCCGGGTCAAACAATTCTCCCGTGAATGTAACGGACGTGGAGATCACCCTGATCGTCATGGCGCCCACTGTGGACGCCCAGACCGGACAGCCGAGACTCATCGAGTTGCACGGGCGGGGCCATAGCCTCAATCCGATTCAGTCGCAACCGTAGGAAGCTGGGAGAATGAGGCAAGACCGCAAATCGCGCCGCCGCTCCGAGGATGGAATCGCACTGCTGATTGCGATCTTCGTGTTATTGCTGGTCAGCGTCGTGGCGATCGCTCTGCTCGTTTCTTCTAACACGGAAACGGCGCTTGGAGCAAACTACCGTTCATCCTCGACCGTGTACTATGGCGCGCTGGCAGGCCTTGAGGAAGCTCGTGGACGATTGCTGCCGAAAAATCACGACTACTTTGGTCTGTCGACCCCGGCCCTTGCCTACGGAACGACCTTGCCGTTGGGCCAGGCGATCTACGTCCTGAATCAGTTGCCGGGCGAAACCATCGTGCCTTGGGATTCGAGCGACAAATACTATGACAGTGAATACGCGGTTGAATTTGGCGTCTCGGCATCCAGCAATTCGTCAGTGCCTTCGGTCTGGAACAACAGCCCCGGCGGCATCCCCGGGCCAGCCTACAAATGGGTACGAATTAATGCTGCCACGGAACAGTCTCTCTACACCGACGTGAATCAAGATGGCACGTTTAATAACACGACGCCTCTCTTTTACGACCCGGCGCACCTGGATTCTCACCTCAACCCATGGCCCAGCCTGATCTTGCCCGCGAGTCCTCCAACCCCTCCAACTACCGAAGTGCAGGCCCTGGAAATCACCGCTCTCGCCGCACTGCCCAACGGGAGCCAAAAATTTCTGCAGTACGTCGTTGCGCCAGTGGCGATAAACCTCAACTTCCCTGCGGCCTTGACGATGGACGGATACTCAGACTCTTTCTCGGGGCCTGACCACAGTTCTTTCCAAATCGATGGAAACGATACAAATTCCAGTTGCGGTACGATGCCGACGGCCCTGTCTCAGCCTCCCAGCACGTTAGTCAGCCCCGGCTTCTTCCCCAACCCTGTGGCGGCGATCGGGGTTCCAGACAGCCCAGACGTCAACAATGTAAAAAGCGGAATTCCCACGAGTCCGACAAACGAGACCGGGAACTTCACCGGGACGGGCTCTACGCCCAGCGTCGCCCAAGTTACGCTCGCTCCGAATTTGCAAACTGTGCAAGGTCTCAACCAACTCGCCCAGACCGTTATTCAAAATGCCGATGCTGTCATCTCCGGCCCCGCGACTGAGGCAAATCTGCCTTCGGCGATGTCCAGTACCAATCCCATGACCGTGGCGGTCGAGGGTGACTTCCACTTGGGGACGAGTATCCCGGCGGGCTACGGTCTGCTCCTCGTAACAGGCAGTTTCAAGTACGACACGGCAGCTAATTGGTATGGAATTATTTTGGTCATCGGGAAGGGAACGGTGGCTGAAACAACCCAAAGCGCCCCCGGCGGCTCTTTCAATGGAGCTATGCTAATCGCACAAATAGTAGACTCATTGGGAAATCCGCTGCCAGGATCCAACCCCCCCGGACCCGCGAGCTTTAACAACTCACCACCGACTGGAAGTGTGGGCAGGGGCATTCTTTACAATCGATGGTGCATCACGGCCGCCGAGGCCCCGTTGACCAACAAAGTTTTGTCTTTCCACGAAATTCCGCAACAATAGGGATTTGGACTGAGAATGAACCACACTAAGCCCTTCCAGAACCTGAGTGTATCCTTTCTCGCTCTGGGTGCTGCGCTATTCTTGGCTCAATGGAAATGCGGTGCCTCTCCTGCCGGAGAGCAGGAACAGCAACAATCGCAACAACCGGCGCCTCCTTCTCGAACTCCCCCCCGAGTTCGCAGCCTGCTTCCGCGCCGGCGCCACCGATCGGCGAACTGCCCGTGAAGAGGCGCAAAGTTTGGACAAACGACGACGTGGTCGAGATTCGTACTCCCGCCGACAATTATGAAATGGAGATGGAGGCCAAGAAGGCTTCCGATGCGAAAGCCGCCGCAAAGGAGGCGGCCATTCGAGCGGCCATAAAGTCCGAGAAACAGCCGCCGCTGGATATCAAGCTTCCGGCGACGGTTGAACAGACCGATAAGATGATTAAGGACACACAAAGCGATATTCAAGAGGAAACGGTTATCCTGGACAAGCTGCACCAAGAGCTCCAGGATGCTCCCGCTGAGGAGAAGCCACAGAAGCAAAAAGAAATCGATCATCTCAATGGCCTTCTGGAAACATCGCAGAGAGATGCAAGAGCTCTTCAGGATCATCTGCAAACTCTTCGCGGAAAACCTCGAGAGGAAAATCCGCCAGCGCCGCCTCAACCCCCATCTATATAGCGCCTCAACAGTCAGGCTCTGCGAAATTGTACGGCGGCAGTCGTCGAAGGTTTGCCGCGCTCCTCATGGCTAGCCCCGGCCTGGCCGCTGTATAATGGCTGGATGCGTAACAGCCAGGGAAGCGTACCGATGCACGGCACCACGGTACTGTGCGTGCGCAAGGACAACAAAGTTGTGATGATCGCCGATGGCCAGGTGACTATGGGCGATCACGTGATGAAACACACCGCGCGCAAGACGCGCCGCATTTACAATGACAAAGTGATCGCCGGATTTGCCGGCTCGACCGCCGATGCGATTTCGCTTTTCGAACGTTTCGAGGGCAAACTTCAGGAACATTCCGGCAATTTGCAGAAAGCCGCTGTCGAGCTCGCCAAGGAGTGGCGGAAGGATCGCGCGCTGCGGCACCTCGAAGCGCTGCTCATCGTCGCGGACACGAAATCGACGTTTCTTCTTTCCGGCAACGGCGACGTGATCGAGCCTGACGATGGTTTGTGCGCCATCGGCTCCGGCGGCAGCTTTGCGCTAGCTGCGGCTCGCGCCTTGATCAAGCATTCGAAGCTGGGCGCGAAGGATCTGGCCATGGAAGCCATGCGTATCGCGAGCGAGATTTGCATTTTTACCAACGCCAACTTTACAGTGGAAGAACTCTGAGGCTTGCGGGATAGCACAGGGAAGCGTCCTCGCGCATCAAACAGATTGCGCGCACAGAGACTGTGCATAGAGGATTTGCGCTTTAGGGGTTAGCATACAAGGGGCAGGCACGCGCGCGGAGCCGACATTTCATGACTAGCAAGACCGATAAAGAGATCGTTTACATGCCCGGCGGCAACGGCACACCTCCGCCCGCTGAAGAGCAGGAATTGCTTCCCGCGCTCGACGACATGACTCCGCGCGAGATTGTCGCGGAGCTCGACAAGTACATCGTCGGCCAAAACGCGGCCAAGCGCGCTGTCGCTGTCGCTTTGCGCAACCGCGTCCGCCGCCAAAAACTCCCGCCGGAAATTGCGGAAGATGTGCTGCCCAAAAATATTTTGATGATTGGACCGACCGGCGTAGGCAAGACCGAAATCGCCCGCCGCCTGGCCCGCCTCGCGGGCTGTCCCTTCGTCAAGGTGGAAGCCTCGAAATATACGGAAGTCGGTTACGTGGGCCGCGACGTGGAATCGATGGTGCGCGACCTCGTGGAAACTTCCATCGACATGGTGCGCGAAGAAAAGCTCGATGAAGTCGCCGAACGCGCAGAACAAGCCGCGGAAGAACGCGTGCTGGACCTTTTGCTGCCGCCGTCTCCGCCGCCTGCGCCCGGCACCACGGAAGCCGAAGCCGCCGCCCTGCGCGAGCAAACGCAGCGCACGCGCGAAAAGCTGCGCGTCCAGCTTCGCGAAGCCAAGCTCGATCAGCGCATGGTCGATATCGAAGTTCGCGAACGCGCGATGCCCTCGTTCGAGATCATTTCGAATCAAGGCGTCGAGGAAATGGATGTCAACATCAAGGACATGCTCTCCGGGATGTTCGGCCAGCAAAAGAAAAAGCGCAAGATGTCCGTTGCCGATGCATTCGAATACCTGATTCAAGAGGAAGAAAATCGGCTGCTGGATATGGATCAGGTGACGCGCATCGCCGTCGAGCGCGCCGAGCAGATGGGAATCGTCTTTATCGACGAGATCGATAAAGTCGCCGGGCGCGAATCCGGCCACGGCCCGGATGTTTCCCGCGAAGGCGTGCAGCGCGACATTTTGCCGATTATCGAAGGCACGACCGTCAATACGCGTTACGGGATGATTCGCACCGACCACATCCTGTTCATCGCCGCCGGCGCGTTCCACGTCACGAAGCCGTCGGACCTTATTCCAGAACTGCAAGGCCGCCTGCCCATTCGCGTCGAGCTGCAATCGCTCAAGGAAGAGGACTTCATCCGCATTCTCACCGAACCGAAAAACGCGCTCATTAACAGTACGTTGCGCTGCTGGAGACCGAAGGCGTCAAGCTGACCTTCACGGATGACGCGGTTGCTTCCATCGCGCGATTCGCCACCACCGTGAACGAGTCGACCGAAAACATCGGAGCCCGCCGCCTGCATACCATCCTCGAAAAAGTTCTCGACGAGCTTTCCTTTGAAGCGCCCGACCTGAAGAAAAAGAACGTCAAGGTCGATGCCGCCTATGTCAATAAGCAACTCGCAGAGATCGTCAAGAACCAAGACTTGAGCCGCTACATCCTGTAAACTCCGAAACCGAAAATGGAAATTCGAGACTCGCGGAAGCCTGCAACGCGTTACATCGCTGGCCGCTGCATTTCAAAACCCGCTTTTTTGGTTTCGGCGTTATTCTTTCTCGCCGCCGTCGGCTGCGGCGCGCCCGGCGAACCAGTCCCGCCTTCGCCGCCGATTCCCGTAGCGGTCACCGATCTCGCCGCACAGCAAGCGGGAGATGGCGTAGAACTCGGTTTCACTTTGCCCGCCAGGACCGTTTCCGGTGATCATCTCGCCGCACCGCCTGCTGTCGAATTTCTTCGAGGCGTGGCAAAACCCGACGGCGCGCCCGACAAGAAATCATTCCGCATCGTTACACGATTCCGGGTTCGCTCGTAAATGATTACGCCTCCAACGGCCATCTAAAATTCATCGACCCCGTCGCTCCATCGGAAACCCGCGCGCATCCAGGTGCCTTGCTTTTCTATATGGTTCGGACGCGTGCCTCCAAAAAGCGTGCTTCGGCGGATTCCAACGCCGTCTCCGTCCGCATGTTTCCCGTACCCAAAGCCATCCCCCATGTCGATGCCCGCGTCACAGAATCCGCCATCGAGTTGAGCTGGGCCGCGCCCACGCGCACCGCGGGCGGCGCTCCCTTAGCTGCTCTTTCCGGATATCGCGTGTATCGCGGCGAGCTCGACTCTTCCTCCACTGAGGCCGCTGAAAAGGATCTCTCGAAAGCAAAATGGAAATCGCCGCTCACTCTCCTTGCCTCGCCAAACGAAAACTCTTACCAGGACACGCTCTTTGATTTTGGCAAAACCTACGCATACGTGGTCAGAAGCGTCGTAATGGTGGAGGGCAACACGCTCGAGTCCGATGATTCCGCGCCTGCCATCGTTGCTGCACGCGACATTTTTCCTCCCGCGCCTCCACAAAATGTGGTGGCTGTGATCCTCCCGGGTGCCACTCCTGCTGGTCGTCGCGGACCTCTCCTGGTCCATCAATCTTTAAACGACATCGCCGGTTACCGCGTCTATCGCAGTGAGCAGCAGGGCACGCGAGGTACGCTTATCACTCCGGACCTATTGCTTGCACCGGCGTATCGTGATACGTCTGTGGAGCCCGGCCACCGCTACTGGTATTCCGTGACTGCCGTCGATCATGCTGGCAATGAAAGTGAACCCAGCGCGGCCGTCGCCGCGGATGTCGCGAAACCTCCGTCGTAGCCCCGGGTTATGCTCAGCAGGATTCTTGGGAGCGCATCGCTTGACGTCCGTCCATGCAGACATGCCCGCGTATGGCTCGTTCCATGCTTTTCGGAACGCCTCGGTGCGCACCGGTATCTACGTTGGGTTTCTCTTTCCATCGTGTTCAGCGGGTGGGTGATCGTTGCCAATCGGGTTCCATTCCTAGATCGCTTCGCGCTGGCGCGCAATCTGGCAGCCGTTGCTGTTCTTGGTCTTCTTGCTTTGATTCCCGTTCTCCAGTTTTGGCGCAGGCCCGGCAACTTGCTCGCTTCCAGCCTTATCGCCTGGCTCATTCTCAGCCTATCTTATCGTATTCTTAGCATGGATTTCTCCGATCTCGAGGAGCGCTTCAGCGCGGCGCAAATTTTCGTGCTCGGTGTGGTAGTCTAATGCTCGTGGTCACTGTTTCCTGGCTCGGGACCATCATCCGCCGCGTGCGCGCGTCGGACATCTCTCATCCGCACCACCACTCGAGCTGACCCGCATGAAATTTTGTCGCTTCCTTCCTCTTAATTTCTTGCTGCACACGCGTCCGCGCCGCTTTATGGCCTGCTCGAAGGCGACCAAGTTCGCGAAATTTTTGGGTCTCCATGGGCTCCTTGGTCGCAGGGCGCGCGCACTTGGCCAGTTACCGACGTTCGTCTCCTGGCTCCGGTCGAGCCAACTAAAATCGTTTGCGTTGGCCGCACCTACGCGGCACACGCCGCTGAACTCGGCAATGAACTGCCGAAAGAGCCTCTCATTTTTCTTAAGCCGCCATCGGCGATCATTGCTCCCGGTGAACCAGTCGTTCTTCCGCCGCAGTCGCAGCGTGTTGAGCACGAAGGCGAACTCGCACTCATCATCGGCCGCCTTTGTTCGCACCTCAAAGAATCCGACGACGCGCTTTCTTATTTACTCGGCTATAGTTGCCTCAACGACGTCACTGCGCGCGACCTTCAGAAGAGCGACGTGCAGTTCACGCGCGCAAAGGGCTTCGACACGTTTTGTCCTGTCGGCCCGCACATCGAAACACAGCTCAACCCCTCCGATGTCCTGGTGGAAACGCGTGTCAACGGCGCTCTCCGCCAATCGGGCCGCACTTCGCTGATGGTCTATCCGGTTGCATTTCTCGTCCGCTGGATCTCCAATGTCATGACGCTCTATCCCGGCGATCTCATCGCCACCGGCACACCCGCTGGCGTTGGTCCGCTCCTTGCCGGCGACGTCGTGGAGGTCAGCGTCAATGGGGTTGGCGTGTTGCGCAATCCGGTGCAAGCCCCGCACACGAATTGCACCTCCTTGCCTCCGTTTCTGTAAAATACACGGTTGTGGGGCTGCCTCCGCAGGCAGGTAATTTCTCGTGCGCCTTGGACGCGATTTTACTCGCGCCTGCTGCTCTCCACAATTTCCTTGCATTGAGGGAGTCCGCTAGTTGAAAGCTCTGTTCGCTGACTGGAAGCTCGTTCTCGCCATGAGCGCCGCTGCTATTGCGGCGATCGCCATGATCGCCTACGATTTTTCGTCCCCCGGAAGAGCCCGAGGCCGTGGAGCGCAGACGCCGGCTCCATTTGAATCAGATTGGACGCATTGCGGAAGGTCAGGTCGTCGAGTTGGCCGAACATCCTCCCGAGCCGCGCGAGGCTCAGAGAAAACTCTTTGGCTCTCGCGCACGCCCAATCATTGATTTGCAGCCGAGGCATCTGGTCACGTACAGCTATGCAATTTCTGGTGTGACCTATCACACCGCACAGGACATCACTGGCCTCGAAGGGCAAATCCGCTTTGAACGGCTTGTGGCAGGCCAGCCCGCCAGCGTGAAGTATGACCCTTCCAATCCGAGCGATTCATCCTCGTCGCCGACGATTGGTCTGGTTTGCGCTGAGCTCAGAGGCTCCGGCTCATTTCTCTAATTGGATTCGGATTTGTCGTCAATTGTGTTATTCTTCTTTTTGCGACTTCACTGCACCCGCAGGTCTCATTAAACTAATCCTCGCTTCCGTCCTGACCGCGATTCTCATCGTCGCAATGACCCTCGGCGCCATGTTCCTTCTCGTCCAAGCCACTCTCTACGTTACCTCCCTCGCCTCCCCTCTCCAGCGCGCTGCTGCCATCTGCGCGGAGTTGGTCTTGGGCGTAGTCTTGCTCTTGGCACGATGCGGCTGGCCAGCCATCTCGCCGTTCCATCATCTTCGAGAACGGCCTTCAGCTCCCGGAGGGAGCCCTGCCTGAGAAAAACCGCTGAAGCGCAACAGAAAAACACCAATCGCATGGAGGAACTCCGCCGCCAGTCCGCGGAAGCCGAAGCCGGAGGTGGTCCCGAACGACGCGAGCGCCCACACAAAGCCGGCAAGCTCGCCGCGCGAGAACGCATCCATCTGCTCCTTGATGAAGGCACCTTTGAAGAGCTCGACAAATTTGTCCGCCACGCCTGTGTCGATTTTGGCATGCAAGAGCAGCGCCCCGCCGGCGACGGCTTCGTCACAGGCTTTGGTCGCATCGACGGCCGCCTCGTCTATGTTTTTGGCCAGGACTTCACCGTTTTCGGGGGCTCGCGCTCCAAGCCAACGCGCGCAAGATTTGCAAAATTATGGATCTCGCGATGCGCCGGTGCCCCCGTCATCGGCCTCAACGATTCCGGCGGCGCCCGCATCCAGGAAGGAGTTGTTCGCTCGCCGGCTATGCCGATATTTTTCTGCGAAACACCTCGCAACGGCGTGATCCCGCAAATCAGCGCCATCATGGGCCCTTGCGCGGGCGGCGCCGTCTATTCCCCGGCGATCACCGATTTTATTTTCATGACGCGCGAGACTTCCTACATGTTCGTCACCGGTCCCGACGTCATCAAAACCGTTACGCACGAGGATGTCACCAAGCAAGAGCTCGGCGGCGCAATCACTCACAATGAAAAAAGCGGCGTCGCCCATTTTGTTCCGCGGACGACCCCGATTGCCTGGCCATGATTCGCGAACTCTTCAGTTTCTTGCCTACAAACGATGTCGATGATCCTCCGCGGCGCCAGACTTCAGATTCGCCAGACCGCCGCGAAGAATCCTTCAACTCATTTGTCCCGGATGATCGCAAAAGCCGTACGACATGAAAGACGCCATCCACGCCATCATCGATGAGGGCTACCTCTTCGAGGTCCATGAACACTTCGCCAAAAATATCGTGGTTGGTTTTGCGCGCCTCGATGGACGCCCCGTCGGCATCGTCGCCAATCACCGCGTTCCTGGCCGGCGTTCTCATATCGATGCGCTCTCAAAGGTGCGCGTTTCGTTCGTTTCTGTGACGCCTTTAATATCCCGCTCATCACCTTTGAAGATGTTCCAGGCTTCTGCCCGGCACAGATCAAGAATCCGCGGCATCATCAATCATGGCGCGAAATTGCTTTTTGCTTATGCGGAAGCCACCGTGCCCAAAATCACCGTCATCACCCGCAAAGCCTATGGCGGTGCCTATTGCGTCATGGCCAGCAAACACATCGCACTGACGCGAATTTCGCCTGGCCCTCCGCCGAGATTGCGGTCATGGGCCCAGAAGGCGCTCAACATTGTCTACAAGCGCGACCCGGAAAAAGTTCCGGAGTCCAGCGCAAGCTCTGCCAGGAAAAAATCGAAGAATTTCGCGACCGTTTCGCCAACTCCTTCGTCGCCGCCGAAAAAGGCTACATCGACGCCATCATCGAGCCTTCCGAAACTCGCTCTCGCATCATCACCGCCCTCCGCGACCTCGAAAACAAGCGCGACACCAACCCGCGCAAAAAGCACGGCAACATCCCTCTTTGAGCATTTTTTTTTTTATATACAAGCCAAAAAATGCCTGCTGACTTTCGCGGAAGAGAGAACGAGGAATATGACCATCAGAGAAGCGAACTTGCAAAGGTGAGTAGGCACGTGCAACAAAAGAAAACAGGCGAAATAATTAGGGGCTTTCCAGCTCGATTTTCTTAAACGGGGAACTGGACGCGGGGGAAAGCCTCGCTTGCGGGATGTCCGGGTTAATTTGACGGCGAGTATTGTGGGCGGTCCAATGTAAAGACTCGTAAGTTAAAAAAGTATGTTTTAAGTCACGGCTCAAAAAGCTGCAAAAAAAAATCAGGAAAAAAAAAAAATACAAGCCAAGCCCGACCCGCGCGCCCGCGAATTCGTGGGCGCAACCCGGCATATCCAGATTTTATCAAGATATCTCAGCGATCGGGGAATTGCTTCGGCAAATGGCCAGCTGAAGATGCAGGCCAATTCCAAGAAACGTTCCGTCTAGGAAAACCGAGCTAGTAGTTATATCTCTCAAAGATGGCTCTAGGATGAATACTTCGAACCCGGAGCAAATTACCCCCCCCCCCCCCCCTTTTTTTTTTTTTTTTTTTTTTTTTTTTTTTTTTTTTTTTTTTTTTTTTTTTTTTTTTTTTTTTTTTTAAAAAAAAAAAAAAAAAAAAAAAAAAAAAAAAAAAAAAAAAAAAAAAAAAAAAAAAAAAAAAAAAAAAAAAAAAAAAAAAAAAAAAAAAAAATTTTTTTTTTTTTTTTTTTTTTTTAAAAAAAAAAAAAAAAAAAAAAATCCACGCTGTGCTCTCCGTTTAATATCAGCTGGCCAAAGAGCAGGATGGGGAGCTAAAGGGCTATGACGCGCCAAAGCCAGCTGCGTGGTAGTCGGTCCCATTATCTTACGCTACAACTCGTAGGATAAAAGTGACTCGGCCCGCTATTAATCCACGAAGTGGACCCTACATGTCCGATCACTGAACGGCATCAATTATTCCTTGATGCGATCTCCATAACCCCTCTGGCCAAAAGTGCTCTTCGTACACGCCTTTCCGGCCATGCTTCTCCGCTCAGCGAGGTCACTACGAATCGCGGGTTCTCTCCCTTTTCCGGATGCGCGGCCTTCACCACCACTCTTAGAGAACGACTCCGCTTTTCAAGGCGTCTCGATAGAAGAACTCTTTGAACAGTGAGTCGCGCGTCCGGTCTGTTCGTACTGCTCTTTCGCCTCCGCAATCTCCTTGGCGATCTCCGTCTTCAAACGTTCGTTTTTCGCTAGTCCCAGCACGTACTCTACGCGGTTCGCTTCACACCAAGCCATCAGCTCCTCGCGGCAAAATCCCGAATCTCCACGCACCACGATACGCACCTGGGGCCACGCGGACCAATCTGGGCCACGATGCGATCCATTTCCTCAACACTCCCCGACGAGGCATCGATGTTCGACGATCGCGATTCCTTCGGCACGCAGCAGAAACTCTCCGCAGAAGATGTACAACGGCAGGTAGCAGTAGTGTCCATAGTAGCCATGGAAGAAACGTCCTTCCTGCTTCCCGTGCAGCGGATGGTCAGTGGCGTCCGGTCCAAAATGATTTCTTTCGGCTCCTCCCGGTGGGCTTGCAGAAAGACTTCCACCAGCAGCCGGTCCACGGCTCCATGATCCAGCACGATCTTTTTGTAGCGCTCCTTCTCACGGACCTTCTCCCCGCTCAGTTCCAACCGATTCAAGGTACTTTTTCCGGCTAACACTTGGTTATCGGGACCCTCCTTCTCAACCAGCACCGCCAGCAGGGGATCATTCCGCAACTCCTCGTGATCGTTCAGATCTTCATATCCCAGGGCCAGCCCATAGACTCTCTGGGCCACCAACTGCTTTACCGGATGTTGGATCAGATCGGATTCCGATAGTCGGTGAAGCAGGCGGCAAACTGGTGGAGGTTGCCAATGCGCTTCTCGACCTACGCAGCACAGACCACCGCCATCGCTGGTGATTGCCCCGCCATCGAACTGCGCCCGGATGTCGCGTCGCTTGAGGATGAAATCCGAAGACGAACTGGTTACACTCTGCAGTCATAAGGCTGTTGCTCCTTCTTGGCAGAATTTCTTCCTGATAAAAGAGTTATGCCATGAAGCAACAGCCTTTTTCTGCTTAATATGAGAAATTGCGGTTAGACACTTCTGGCGCGCTGGTCGGGTAGGGACGATACCCCTCGTGCTAAAATCCCGCAGCATCATCAAAGACCCATGTTCCGCAAAATACTAATTGCCAATCGCGGTGAAATTGCCGTGCGCATCCTGCGCGCCTGCCGCGAACTGGGGATTCGCTCCGCCTCGGTTTTCAGCGAAGCGGACCGCAAGTCCCTGCACGTTCGTCTCGCTGACGAGGCTTATCCCATCGGTCCAGCATCTTCGCGCGAAAGCTACCTGCGCATCGACAAAATGATGGACGTCGCGCGCCGCGCCGGTTGCGACGCGCTCCATCCTGGCTACGGCTTTCTCGCGGAAAATCCCGCGCTGCCGCGAGCCTGCACCGAAGCGGGCATCACGTTCATCGGCCCCACCGCCGAAGCCATGGAAGCGCTCGGCTCGAAAACCGCCGGTCGCCAACTAGCCCGCCGCTCCGACGTCCCCACCGTTCCGGGCGCCAACGATACCATCGAAAATCCAGATGACGCCCAGGCCATCGCCCAAAACATGGGCTATCCCGTTCTGCTCAAAGCCGTCGCCGGTGGCGGCGGCAAAGGCATGCGCGTGGTCACACGCGATGCCGAATTTGCCCCCGCGTGGCGCGACGCTTCGTCCGAAGCCCTGAACGCTTTCGGCGATGCGGCCGCCTCTATCTCGAAAAATATCTCGAAAAACCTCGCCACATCGAAATTCAAATCCTCGCCGACACCCATGGCCGCGTCGTCTCTCTCGGAGAGCGCGAATGCTCGGTTCAGCGCCGCCATCAAAAAGTCATCGAAGAGGCGCCTTCGCCCGTCGTGACTCCGGAGCTTCGCAAAAAGATGGGTGAGCCGCCGTTCGCCTCGCCCGCGCCGGCGGCTACGTCAACGCCGGCACCGTGGAATTTCTCGTCGACGCCCATCTCAATTTTTATTTTCTGGAAGTCAATACGCGCCTGCAGGTCGAGCATCCCGTCACCGAGCAAGTCACCGGCCTCGACCTGGTCAAGCTGCAAATCGCGATTGCCGCCGGCCATCGTCTTCCTTTCGCTTGGGAAACCATCACGCCGCGCGGCCATGCCATGGAAGTCCGCCTCTACGCAGAAGATCCCGACAACAATTTTTTCCCTTCGCCCGGAAAAATTCTTTCGCGCCATGCGCCCAGCGGCCCCGGCATCCGTCTCGATGAAGGCGTCTACGAAGGCTGGACCGTTCCGATGGACTACGATCCGCTCCTCAGCAAACTCATCGCCTGGGGCAACAGTCGCGAGGAAACCATGGCCCGCCTGCGCCGCGCTCTCGAGGAATACACCGTCACCGGGATCAAGACCAACGCAGGGCTGTTCCGCCGCATTCTCGCCGAACCGGAATTTCTTCGCGGAGAAATCCATACGAAATGGCTTGATGAATTGCTTCACCGCGCGCCAAGCGCATCCTCCGCATCGCGCGACTCATCGCAGCCAGATCGCGCCGCGAAGCCGCCGCAATTGCCGCGGCTTTCTGGCGCGCAAATCAGTCGGATAAGGCGCCAACTCACCTCCACAAACCAGGGTTCCAGCCAACCTTCCCCTTGGAAACAAGAGGGCCGCCGCCAACAGTTGGACCGCCTGCCATGATCCTGAAGTTTGAAGTCCAGCTCACTGGCCCTTCCGGTAAAAAACATCGCACCGTCGAACTCGACGCGATGCCGATCGCTGGAAGATCACGCTCGATGGCCAACCCATCGACGCCGACGCCGTTGAAATCGCCCCCAACACCATTTCCCTTCTTCTCGAAGGCCATTCCTATGAAGTTCGCATCGTGCCGTTCCCCGATGGCCAGCTCAAACTCCAGACTGGCCTGCAAGAGTTCACCGCCGAAGTTGCGGATCCCCGGCCTGGCGCGGCCGCAACATGGCGCGTCGAACTCGAAGGCCGCCAGCAAATCGTCGCTCCCATGCCCGGAAAAGTGGTACGCGTTCTCGTCAAAGCTGGAGACAAAGTCGAAGCCGGCCAGGGTCTCCTCGTCGTCGAAGCCATGAAAATGCAAAATGAAATTCGCTCTCCCAAAAGCGGCGTGATCGAGCGTCTCCAAGTCAAAGAAGGCCAGCCCGTCAACGCCGGCGAAGTCCTTGCCTGGGTAGAGTAGTGGAATCTTTGAAAGGAAATACAGAAGCCCAAAAAGCGGTCTAGTGCCCCGAGGATTTAGCCGGAAAATCCGTCTTCGCCGCTTCCGGCAATTTGCCCGCCGATTCAATGATTTGCTGCGCCAGATAATTCGTAACGTGCGATTCGTCCCGCGCAATCGTCAAATAAGCGGCGCGCAGAAGTTGTTCTTTGTGATTCCGTAGCGTGTCGCGAATCGTCTGCTGCACTTGCGGATCGGAAATGCTGCGCTGCCCCGGCGACTCGCGCGAAATCAATTTCAAGATCACGAACCGCGACCCATCTTTCGCTTGAATCAACAGCGGCGGGCTCACCTGCCCCGCCTGCATCCCCATCACAGCCTTCTTCAGGATCGGATCAGACTGGTTCAGCGCAGATTCCGGCACATATCCCAGGTCTCCGCCCATAGTCGCGGAATTCATATCCTCGGAATAATCCATCGCCAATTGCGCGAAGTCCGCCCCGCTGTTCAGCTTGTCCTCCAGCATCTTCACTTTACGCTGCGCTTCTGCCTCGTTCGTCGCATCGTCATTTTTCAGATTGCGGATTTGCACTTCCTTGCGAGGGGTCACCACGATCTCGGAAATTCGGTAGCGCGGCTCCGCAACATTGAATTGCGCCTTGTTCGAGTTGTAAGCGTCGGCGATGTCCTGGTCGGTGATGGTAATTTTCGCCACCACTTCGTGATTCAAAAGCTTCGTAATCGATAGCTGTCTCCGCAGGTCGTTCTTCAAGTCGTCCACGGAAACGCCGCGTTCTTTCAGTTGCCTCTGGAATTCGTCTTCGGTGTAGGGGCTCTTCAGCTCGGTAAACTTGTCTTCCACTTCGCCGTCGCTCGCTTCCAAATTCAGCTTCTTGGCCCGCTCCAGCAAAATCTCATTATTGATCAGCTCATCGAGCACATTCAGCTTCAGCGACAGCGCCTCTTCCTCGGATGGCGGCTGCCCTTCCGGATTCACGCGCGTCCGGTAATACTTGTCCACGTCATCCCGCTTGATCTCTTGCCCGTTCACCACCGCCCACACGTCCGGCGACGGCTGCGCCTTTTGTCTGCAGCCGATGCCCAGAGTTAGCACCATGGCCATCACCGGCAACAACGCAGCCACGCGCGCCACGCCCCTCACCGGGCCGTGCGTGCGCGCAGCCACACTATTTTTCGCAGGCGCTGAATTCAAGTGGGGTACTCAGGCGGCTTTCTTCACGCGGCCCGCGCGGATGCAGGCCGTGCAAACTCGAACATGCTTTCTCGCCCCGTCCACAACCGCGCGGACGCGCTTCAGGTTCGGATTCCACCGTCTCCGTCTCGTGTTATTCGCGTGACTGATCACGTTCCCAAAATGCGGCCCTTTGCCGCAAAGTTCGCACTTCAATGCCATTGTTCTTCCTACTCAGGCCGTCTTGTCCAGCCGGGAATTTTACTCTTCTGAAGCCACAATACTGAGGCTCTCATTCTAACAGACGCCCCACCCCCGTCAAAGCCCGCCTTTTCTTCGGTTTTAGTTCAGGAGCAGGTCGGTGCCCGAAAGAAACCCTACCCCCAGGAGTGGTTTTCAAGTCCGCCGTCGATTCGCAACGATCTCTACAGTTTGCCCCAAGCATGCAGAAGATCCAGTACTCCATCTGCCCTGCCTTCCGCATCTCCAAGCGGCATGTTCGAAAGACAGATGATCGTGAAGTGCTGTTCCGGAAAGCGGGCCATGTAGGTAGAAGTGTCTGTGTCCCCGCCTGAGTAGTCCAACAGGGGATGGTCATAGCGCGAGCGCCACACAAGTCCCAAGGCGTCATTATCCTTATCGTGCTCGAACTTCATTCGTTTGTTCATCAGTTCAGTGAATTGCGGACCTGCCAGCGTTTGTGCGTACCAGTTTCTGTCCCATAGCAGGAGGTCGTTGAGTGTAGTGAAAACGCCGCTGCCGCCGAAATGCGGTGCGACACGCACCAGCCGTGCCCACCCGTCACCGGGCTTGATGACGACACCCACTTTCGCAAATTCTCTGATAACACGCGGATCGGAACGCGCAGCATAGCCCGTAGCCCGATGCGGAATGATCTCTGTGCTGTCGTCGTTGATCTCGCTATGCGACATTCCGAGTGGACCGAACACTCGTTCGTGCATGAACTCGGCGAAAGACTCATGGCTGACCACTTCAACAATCTTCGTCAGAAGCATGTAGTTGATATTGCGGTAGGCCCACTTTGTCCCAGGGGCGAATTCGAGCTGATTGGGCCGTAGCGCTGCCGCAATAGCTTCATCGCGAGTGAAGTAGTAAAACGTCATCCACGGCGTCCCATTCTTTCGCGGCTCATCTGTGTATTCGTGGAGTCCGCTGGTCATATAGACCAGATGTTTGATACACAATCCATCGCCGTACTTTGAAACTTCTGGCAGATATTTCGCGACTGGATCGGAGAGGGCAATCTTGTGGTCGAGGATCAGGAGAGCTATCGCCGCAGCGGTGAACTGCTTGGACAACGAGGCGAGATGAAAAGACGTCTCCGGCGTTATCGGAATATTGTCGTCAAGATTGGCGAGGCCATACCCTTTGGGAAAGACGAACTCGCCATCTTTGATGAGGGCCACCGCATATCCGGGCGCTCCAGCAGGCCGGGCAAAGAGCTGATCAATGGCTGATTCCTGAGCAGCGTCAAGCCATGCTTCCGAATGTCCCACTTTCTCTCGGGCTACCACTCCTTGCGCGAAAATCGGACGAATGCATAGGCCGATGAGAGCGGCGATCAGGACATTGGAAGCTGCTCTTCGGCAAAACCCCAGCATGTTCTGCATGGTACGACTTCCGCTTGATGATTTCCTCGCCAGCGAGGCAAACGGTTGCAATTCCAGACGTGCCGACGGTTCGGCCTCCCACAGCTTCCCACAACCCTCAATCTCGTGACCGGTCCAAACTAAGAATCCCCTTGCGCTCCCGCCAGCCCGGAATCCCAGGCCATGGATTTGCTCCCACCTATTGCTCGACAAAAGTTGACTCCTGCCGTACAAGAAAAGTAGGGAGATTTGCCACTTTGCCCCAAAGCGCCAGCATCTTTGCTGGCGTTTTGCTTTGGTGGAACAGGCTTTAGCCTGTGCTCTTTTCCGCCCCACCCATGCCGTAGAGCAAATCTGGAACTGGAGTAGCCTAGTCCTCGGGGAATAGGCTACCTCAACAGCCATTCAAAATAGCCAATCTGAGCGGATTCCTAACCCTTTTATAATCAACAATTACATTTCTGGCTGCAAACATATGATTCTAAAAGGTTTAACAAAAGTGTAAACCCTTTAAAAACAGCGTTTACAGAAAAACTAGGGGGGGGATGCCAGTTATTGTTAACCAGCTACCGGCTCCCAAACCTCGCGCTTACCATCCGCAGGAATCCGCGAGCCTCGTCTAGTCCCAGCGCCAGAAGCGCCCCGAAGTAGATGATCCCGAACGGGACCAAGACAACCACGGCCACAAGAATAGGAGATTGATGCCCAAGGAAGTGGTGAATCGTCCATCCCACTAACGCCGCCACAAGGGCCCCTGCCCAAAGTTTAGCGAGCGAACCCGCAGGAATCCCCGTATCGCCGATTCGTCTGTTTAACGTTCGCCGGAGCAGTGCAAATTCGACCCAGGACGATATCCCTGCGGAGATGGTCAGCCCCGCCGCTCCCCAACGCGCCTCGACGCCCAGCAAATGCGGCAGTGGGAACGCACAAAGCAGTCCGAGAATGGTCGTCAGAATCACGCGAACGATGGCAAAGCGCAGCGGTGTCCGCGTATCGCGCAGTGCATAGTAAGTCGAGGAATACAGCCGCCCGAGCGTAGATGCCAGCAGGCCAACTGTGGCGCCGGCAAGAATGCCCCAGACATAGATCACGTCGGCCTGCTTGAACTGCCCCGTGCGGTAAATCGCCGCCACGATCACGTCGCCGAGAATCAGGAAAACCGCGACCGACGGCACCACGAACATGGCGATCTGGCCCAAGCCAGAGTTGAGCCTCTTCCGCAAAGTTGCAGCGATCTCTTCGTCGCTGCCCAGCGCTCCGGACATGTGCGGCAGTTCCGACGCCGAAACCGACATGCCGAACAAGCTTACCGGGAGCAAGTAGAGGATCTGCGCGTAGGAGAGCGCCGCCACCGCGCCCATCGGCAGCCAGCTCGCCAGCAACGTATCTACATAAGCGCTGATCTGGACGACGCCGCGTCCCACGAAAACGGGAATGAAATTGCTCACCACCGTCTTTACGTTTTCTGTCTTGTAATTCAGCGAAAGATGGAGGCCCTTCAGAAGCCGCAGCACGACAGGCAACTGCACGATAACTTGCAACGCGCTTCCCGCCACCGAGCCCCACGCCAGGATTTGGGCAAGAGGAAACTCGGCGTTGTGGCGTCCCCATCCCCACATCGTGCCAATCATGGCCGCGTTCCACACCACTGGCGCTGCATAAGAAAGGAAGAAGCGCCGGTGACTATTCAGAACGCCCAGGCACCACGCGGAAAAAACAAGCAAGCCAGCGCTCGGGAAGAGAATGCGCACAAGGCGAATCGTCAGTTCGCGTTTTGCCCCGGTGAATCCCCCCGCGATCGCATCGATCAAGTACGGCGTCGTCAGAACGCCGACTAACACGATCAACGAAGTGGTCAGCGCCAGGAGGGCCGCAACGGCTCCCGCCGTCCGTCGCGCCTCTTCGTCGTCTTTGTGTGCCAGGAGCTTGGCGTAGACGGGGATGAATGAAGCGGAAAGCACTCCTTCGCCGAACAAATTCTGCAGAAAATTGGGAATGCGGAACGCTGCTTTGAAAGCATCCGCTGCATCGGAGTTGCCGAAGTAGTGCGCGAACACCCGCTCGCGGATAAGCCCCGCGATCCGGCTGAGCAAAATCCCCGCCGCGACCAGGATGGCGTGCTGTTTCGATCCGCCCCTGGAATCTTCTGATTTTGCGGAGTTCGTCACGAGGGATAAAGAGCTGGATTGAGCATGGAATGCATTCAATTCATTACAAGAGCGCCCCGTGAAGTTGTCAACCTCGAATCCGGCGGCTGTGCGCTCTTCATTGATTCACAGCGTTCGTCAGAGTTTTTCCGAGATGATGGAGTCGACTCTGCCCCCATCAGGGGGAGCGCGCCGCTGGCCGGTTAGGCATAGGCAAGGGCACCTCAGGTCTCCAGCAGGTTCGTCCATGCGGCGCTCGCGGGGCGCCTGGGGTATCCATCGAACCGCAATTGCACGGCAAGGCCCCAGGGCAACTCTCTTTTTCGGGCTGGGTTATTTGATAGGGGTTTGGCCTCCATAAGAGGTTTCTTTAGCGCTGCAGGTTGACTCGCGTAGGGTGCCGGGCTCTCCAGCCCTGAGCGCAACCCTCGTTCCGATTTGGGCATCCAATAACTGTGGTAGGTCATTCCGTTTCAACGGTTTACGGAAGAACTACCTGTCCTTAAGTGCTGGCTGGAAATTGCCCAAAGCACTATTATTCCAGCCCCTACAGGGTCCGCGCGAATCTCCCCGGCCCGTTAAAATAGAGCTTCAAGCCTTCGGCAGAAAGGAGACCTATTGCTGTGCCCGAGCTGACTCCAAACCCTTCACCAACGGGATTGGCCAGGCTTTTGGCCCGTCGTGTGGCAATCTTCGCACGATTGGCGGCCGTACTAGGTCTCGTGCTCGTCGGCCTTGCCCCGTCCTCCGCCTATGGAGACGTTGGCCTCCTTCTCAACGAGTCCTTGGATACCAGTTTCGCCAGAATCTCCGGTTCCGGGCACAGCGCCATCTACTTCTCGAGGATCTGCGCGGAATCGCCCATCAAACTCCGCCTATGCCGCCCCGGTGAAGAAGGCTCGGTCATGAGCAACTACACCACTCTTGGCGAAGACCAACCCTTCGAATGGAACATCGTCCCGCTTTCCATTTATCTGTATGGCGTTGAAGATCCGCAGAACCGTCCGTTGTTCGGCTCACAAAAAATCAAGCATGTCCTTGAGGAAAGATATCGTGAGAAATATCTCGCGGGCCTGTGCAACAGCTCCGAATGCCGCACGAGCAACAAAGCCGAATGGCGCGAAATGGTCGGCGCCACGCTCGAACGCAGCATGTATGCGTTCGTCGTCTCGACCACCGTCGAACAGGATCTCGCGCTCATCAACGAATTCAATTCTCTTCCCAATCAAAATCATTTCAACGGCATCACGCGCAATTGCGCTACATTCGCCCGGCACATCCTGAATACGTATTATCCGCATGCCGCGCGAGCCGATTATCTAAACGACCTCGGCCTAACCACTCCCAAAGCCATCGCCCGCTCATTCGCCCGCTACGCCGCGCGTCATCCCGAAGCGCAGTTCCGCGTTCTTCATTTCGCCCAGTTGCCCGGCACCATCAAGCGCAGCACCGAATGCCGCAATGCAACCGAACAGTTGTATCACTCCAAGAAGTTGCTAGTGCCCATGCTCATTTTTGCGGACCACGAATTGCCGTTTATGGCCGCATCTTACCTGCTCACGGGCCGCTTCAATCCCGAGCATGAATTGGAGCAGCATCCCACTGCCGAGGCCTCCGATCTCGATCTGCAAATACGCCAGGCGAAATCGGAAAATAATGTCTCCCATGAAGCGGAACTCGTAGCGGTCGTTGATATGGAAGGCGCGCAACTGGTGGGCACCGCAAAGGAATGGAAACAATATCGCGAGGAATTCAGTGGCTTCGCCGATGACGCCATCAGCCGCGAAGTGATCCCTGATGCCAACTTCCTCGGCCGCCTTTTTAAGTATCTCGATCGCGCGGGAACTCCATCCGTCGACGTCAACGGCGCTCTTTGGCTTGATCTCTCGCAGGGCGGCAATCCCGAAAAGTTGGGCCTGAGCGCGAGTAACCTGTTTGCTCCTGGGACGGATTCTCAGTGGGCTTACGCCATCATTCTCGCTCGCGCGGATCACTACCTGAAAAGCCCCAAGCATAGCCGCGAGATTATGCCGGAATTCAAGAGCGATTGGGCCATGTTGCAGACCGCGCGTAGCAAGAGCTTCAATGAGAGATCTATCTCTACCGCCGCAAACAGCAATAGCGCCTCGCCGTCGGCCAACGCGCGCGCAGTTTCCTTCTCCGCTGTCCCTTTCCTTTGAACGCTCATTTCGGGCGAGTCCTGTGAGTACTAAGGCATTTTTCCCATTCCTTTCCGCCGCTCCGTACCATTTTCTCCCCTCCTATTTTGCGCAACTTTAGTCTTGTCTCCGTCATCTCTGTTGATGTAGCTTCCCGTCACGGTGCGGCAAATGCTTTCCTGGGTCCGGGTCTCGTTCTTCTTGATCGTCGCTCTGCTTCTTGTCTCTGGTGGGGTGAGTTCCAATTCGCACGCTACTCCTGCAGCCGTCGCCGCTGCTCCGCCGCCGATCGTGATCGGCTTCGTCGGTGGATTTGTTGGGCACGATGATGCCGTGCACACGGAAGTGCAGCTCGTCGACCGGCTGCGCGAAGAATATGCTTCCGGAATTTACGTGCAAACGTTCGAGAACCATCGGGGCAAAGACGCCTATCGCGCAGTTCTTCGCCTGCTGGATGCCAACCGCGATGGAAATTTGTCTCCTGAAGAAAAGCAGAATGCGCGCATCATTATCTTTGGCCATAGTTGGGGCGCGTCGGAAACCGTAGAGCTCGCGCGCCAGCTTGGAAAAGACGGCATACCCGTTCTACTCACCATCCAGGTCGATAGCGTCTCGAAGCTCGGCGAAAATGACTCCGTGATTCCAGCAAACGTGGCGCAGGCTGTGAACTTTTATCAGCTCGATGGTTTTCTGCATGGGCAGCCGAACATTCGCGCCGCTAATCCGGCGCGCACACGAATCCTTGGCAATTTCCGGGCGGACTACAAATCGAAACCGCTCTCGTGCGGCCAATATCCGTGGTGGGACCGTGTTTTCATGAGGCCGCACATTCAAATCGAATGCGACCCCGCGGTCTGGAATCAGGTCGAATCGCTGATTCGTTCAAATCTGTCTTTGGAAGCGCGAATTCCGTCAGCGAATGAGGCCAATTCCGCGGCCTCGCCCTTTGAATAGAACCGCGCTTTTGATCGGCACCGCCCAAGTTTCGAGCTACATTTCCAGACCGATCAAGCGCATCAATTCCAGGGCGTTGCTCTTTTCCACTACGCCATCACGAAGTTTATAATCGAAGCGCATTTTTCCTTCGACGACCTGATCCTCGAAATGCATATTGCGCAAAACGCTTCCCATGGCTGGCGCAATTTCGGTCAGCGCCAGATCGTGCGTCGTCACAATGCCGATTGCGCGCCGTTTCAGCAGCGCCTGGATGAGCCCTTCCGCTCCGATTCGCCGGTCTTTCGAGTTCGTTCCCTCGAGCAGCTCATCGAACAAAAAAATCAGCGGGACCGCTTCATTCGCGTCATCGAATACTTTGCGGATGTGCAGAATTTCCGTATAGAAACTTGACCGGCCTTCCTGCAGCGAGTCCGTACTGCGAATGCGCGTTCCAATGCGCAGCGCCGTCAGGCGCAGCCGCGCGCCGCGAACCGGCGCTCCTGCCATGGCCAGAACGGTATTGATTCCGACCGCGCGGAGCAGTGTGCTCTTCCCGGACATATTCGAGCCGCTGACGAGCAGCACGCGTGTCTTCGCATCGAGCCGCACACTGTTTCGCACGCATTTTTCTGAGGCGATCAGCGGATGGCCCAATTCTTCTCCTTCGAGGAATCCCAGCCCCCCTTCTGCGCTGACGAATTCAGGGAAAGGATCGGCAGGATGCTCGTAGGAGTAGGACGCCAGCGCGAGCAGTGCTTCCATCTCGCCGGTCAGATCCGCCCAACGCCGCATCTTTGCGCCCCAGCGGCGACGCCACGTTTCGGCCGCCATGCCTACTTGCACGCTATAAAGAAATGGTAACTCGGACATGCGTGCAAGCAAACTGTCGTTGGCATCGATCCAATAGACGGTACGGGCAAATTTGCGCACGGCGCGAGAAGCCGGCTCGTCCCCGTCCTTCAATTCCGCCGCGATCTCTTGCAATCGTGCTGACGCAAACGGCTCCCGCTCGAGCCGCGCCAGAATTTCCGAGAAAAGCAGCAGGCCCTCGGCCTTGGAGTCGACTCCCTCGATCGCGGCATGCGCCCTACGCCACAGCCGTGCTAGCACGACAGCCTCGATTACCAAGACGCTTAAGAGCGGCCATAGCGTCGCACTCTCAAAGTAATAGACGATTCCCGCAGCTGCCCCTATCGCCAGAGCCGCCATGACCAAGCGCCAAATTCCGCGCGGCAAAATCGACTTGGCCTCCGCCCATTCGACCAGCGACTCTGGATTCAGCCTGGCCCGCAATTCCTCTCCGGTTACCGCCAAATCTTCGCGCAAGTCTACCTTTTCGCGCAGCTCCAGGATCAATTTTTGCCGGTCCTGGATCGTTCGCAAGTCCGATCCTGCGGTCAACCAATTGGCCAGGCGGGTTTCGCCCATCGGCAGACGTGCCGTCGAAAGCAATTCAAACAGGCAGCCGCGGCCGAAGAGATCCAGATCTTCCGCATACACATGATTCGTATCGCGGAAACGCTCACCCGTCTGTCCGGTGCCAGCCCAACGATCCTCAATCCGCGCGATTCCCTTAGCGTAGTATTCCGCCGCGGTCTGCGCGCGCGCCTTAGCCCGCAAAACGCGCGCGTGCAAAATCCCAAGCAGCGCATAAGCCGCAACGGGAGCAATCAGCCAGTAAATCGACAACAAATGTTTCGCAAAAATAATCCATGCCAAGAACAATCCGGCGGCGATCACAATCAACTTCGCATAACCAATCCGCAGGTGCACGCGGTCCTGCTCGCTGACCGTCCGCGAGCGTTGTTCCAACCGCTTTTCGTATTGCGCTTTTGGCTCAGCCACGTTCCCTCTTGCCACATTCGACCGGCAAAACTGCACTCGATTTTGCACTTCACGGGAGTGCGCTGCAAACGTGTTTAGAATTTAATCTCACGAATAACGGGATGGATCTTTCTGGTGTGCCAGACAATTTCCCCACAATTTCCATTTCCAACGACATCACGGACAAGGGGTTTTTCCAATTGTGTTACGCGCCGGGAATTAAATCGGAGACGCGGCTTCTTGTCGTTCGCCGGGCACAAGGCGCCAGACTCTGCCTAACTAAATCTTTATCCAGCTCCATTCCTTCGAGTATGGCACACGGCTCATGCGGTAGCCGGACTTTACGCCGGTGACGACTTGATCACTCCAATTGAAGCCGACTCCCGTTTTCGGATCATAGAGTCCGGGTTCTTCGGAAAAGCACATGCCCTTTTTCAGGACGGTATAATCGCCGAGCGACATATATGGGGGCTGGTGTCCTTCGGAGCCTTCTCCGTGCGCGGGGCGGTGGTAAATGTAGTCCTGCATGCCTTGCGCCACCTGGTATTTGTGAATTTCGTAGGCGACGCTCGAGCAGGTCGAGCCTTCTTTCTGAAGCTCCACTTGCATATCGCAGGTGTGCTGACTGACTTCCCACATCTTCTGCATGTGCGGATCGAATTGCCCCGCATCACCGGCGAGAATGTACATGCGATAGTTTTCGCCGCCGTGGCCGCCGATGTATGCGTCGCCATCGACCTGCAACGGCATGTTGCGCTGGATGCGATTAAATCGCGGCTGGTTCGGATGCGGATAGGCGCAAAGCCGGCCAACGCGGCAATCGATTTCGACGCTGGATTGCACGCCGTGATGCGGCAAACCATTGGCGAGATCCAACCCCGAATACAAAATGTTGTTGATCCAGAACGTGCTTGCGACTCCGACTTCGTAATCGGTCACGTCTGTACCGTAGGTGAGAATGTAATCGCGGGCGTACGCATGGGCGCGATCAAAATAAGTGTACGCTCGCCGAATCAGCGCAAGTTCTTGGGGCCCCTTCACCTCGCGCATGTCCAGAAGAGTTTGGCTGACGTCGACCCATTTGATTTTCGGCAGAACCTTTCTTGCGGTCGCGAGTTCGTCGGCGTAGAGCTTGCCATCGATGCCGATTTTATTCCCCTGCACGCCTTTTGCTTTGACCCCTTCGAGAAGCATGTCAAACAAATCGACGGTCTTCCCTTGCACGACTCTTCCCTGCTCCGGGAAGCCGCCTTCGGCGTGCTTGGTGTCGAAATACTCGAGTCCGCCGCCGAACCACCAACCTTTCACCAGGTCGCGATCCAGCGCCGGATAGAAATACCAGGGATCGGCATCGTCTTTGTTCATGAAGACGCATTGGGGACGCTCCGTGTGCGTGTGCCAGTAACCGGTGAGATAGATGATGTTGAGCTGATCGCGCACCAGGAAGGCGTGAACGTCTTTTTGCGCAAGTTGCTCCTTGAAGCGTGCGACCGTCTGTTTATTCCATTCGATAGGCAGGCGATCGTACTTTGCAGGTTCGGGCGGACCCTCTTCGCCAGGGGTGGGGCCCAGAAGCAATTTCTCGCTGGCGCCTGTACCGCGGCTCTTCGCGATTTCCGCAAGCGAACCGGCTGCGCCTGGCGTTTGCATTCCGTCGATCTTGTCCATGCGCTTGAAAAGGCCGCCGCCCAACAACGCAAGGCTTCCGCCTTTCAAAAGATCACGGCGATTTCGATTCATCTGACCTCCATTTTGTCGAGTGCGCCCTGCCGCCCGAATCAGTTCTGTCCAGTGACTTCTTCCCATTCGCGCCGACCGCGTTCGAGCACGGCGGGCAAGTCTTCGGGCAGCATGAAGCGCTCACGGATTAGCTTCAGCGCCGCTTCGGCGAATTTCCCCGTGTACTGGTCGCGCGATGCATAACGTTCCGCAACGGAGAGCCGAGGATCGCCGGATTTTTCGCGCTCGGCTGCGGTCTTGGCGAAAGGAATGAACGAGCCGTAGAAGCTGAGCCGCAAATCGGGAGCGCCGATGCTGGGATCGCGGAGGTTCCAGCCGGTGTAGGTGGCGAGCGGGACTTGTAATTCCGGCAGGCTGACGCCGCCTTCGTCGTTGCCGTCGGCGTCGACTTGCGGGACGAGAACGGTAAAGGGCTTGCCGACTTTGGGAGGCTCAAAACTGACGATGCCTTCTTTCCATAGCGGGCCGAAATCAAGATGGTATGCCAGGCTCACTTCGTGGGGTTTGTTGACCCCGGGAATTTTTGGGAAATTCCATTTGCTGAGGGGAACAAGCGTGGCATCGGCAATTTTCGGGTAGGTGCTGGACGGAGGCGGGGTGCCGTCTTTCACCCATTGGTCCATGTCCGTGATCAGCGCGCGCCAATACCACTGGATAGGATTCGGATTGTAGCGCTGCTGCGCGTTCGAATCCGGGGAGTTGGGATTGCTCTTTTTCGGAGGAAATGGCGCGGAAAAATGCTGCAAGCCGGCGAGCATGTAAACGCGGACATTCTCGCCGAGCTTGGCGTCGCTCAATCCGTCGGCAGAGGTATGAATCAGAGACGCGGAGCGGCCCCAGTATTCGTACGAAGTGTTGGTGAAGAACACCTTCGGCGCGGTATGCGATTTGTTTACGGCGTCGAGAAGGCCTGCGGTCTCGCCAGTCTCCGGATCGGTTTCCGGAAGATCGGTGTAGGGGAACAAATCTGTTGGGAAAAAAATACTGGAAAGCGGCTGCGCGTCGCGGGAAGGCTGCGCGAAACGATGATTGAAGCTGCCGCGGCCGGCTCCAGCGACGTGGGTGATGACGCCATCCATCACCTGGCGGCCTTGCTCGTCAGTGTTGAAATCCTGGTAGAGAAAATGGCGAAGAAAACGGCCACTTTGCGAAATGCCGACGGCGTAAACGCGATGGACCGGCGCGGTGGAATGCGGGTCGTATTTCAGGTAGGAGAGAAAATCGCGGACGGATGCCAGGCCCAGGCCGACGACGACCGGGTCTTTCGCTTCGTAAACGATTTCATAGATTTTGCCTGGCTGAAATCCGGCATCGAGATGAATGTAATGAGGATCGGCGACGATTTTGCCGTCAACGGTGTGGGCGAAACTCCACTGGCTGCGCGGAATGATCTTTCGCAGGCCATCGGGCGTGTCGCGCACTGTCAAAATGTTTTTCGAACTGGCAGGATCATCGACGGGATAGCTCTTTCCCCCGGTTGGTCCGAGTAGAAAATGCCCTAGAGGCATGTCCTTCAATTCTTGCGCGGGCGTGTAATCCGAACGCACCAGGCCACGAATCGTTTTTCCATCTGGGTCGTGAGCGATGGGAGCAAAAAGCCGCAAGCGGTCGCCCGTCTCGGCGAGATCGGCTTCCCAGCCGACCCAGGCGATCGTATAGCCCTGGCGCATCAGAAAGCCGTCGCCGAATTCCGCTTCCGGATCGGAGGAGGTCACGCCATTAACGATATGCAGAATTCCTTTCCCGCCGCGATTCGATACCTCAAAGAGGACGGCGCCGTTCCCTTTGTCCATATCTTTGGGCCTCAGGAGATAGAGGTCCGCGTAAAATTCGACTTCTCCTTTCGCATTGCGCGGGGCTTTTTCGAGGTCGACGATCTGGCGGTTGTGGATGTTCGCGGGATCAACCGCAAAATAGACCCGGCCGACAATTTTTTCGTAGGCGCCGGCCAAGCCGAAAGAGCGACCGTCCTGAATGTCCGAGCGGGAAATAATCTCGACGCGGGTGACGCGCGCATTTGCGTCCATCGAGAAAAAAAGGGACGAAAGAATCGAAGCAACCCAAACGAAACCTGCTTTCAGACTGCGCATCGGGACCTCCGGAGACTGCACAGCTTACATCATTGTTTGCCGAAGCCAAGCAAGTCGTTGCAGATATCGCAGGAAAGGAAAATCTCGGTCTTGAAAATGCGCTGGGTCAGGGATTTAGCGGGATCTTGAGATCCTCGGCCAGTTGTTCGGGGTCAAAGGGGCTGCAAGCAAAATGGCGGCCGCCAATTTCTAGCGTGGGGACTTTGCGCTTGCCGTCGTTGGCTTTCACGACGATTTCTTCCGCGGAAGGATTTCCTTCGATATTCACTTCGCGAAATTCGATGCCGCGCTCTTTTAGGAAAGATTTTGCACGCCGGCAGTCCGGGCACCATGCAGCGGTATACAAGGTCACCATTTCCATCCAGGGCTCCGGTTACATTAGATGCTGGATCGAGGATGGGGTCGCAATGCCCGCGATGGGAGAGGATTTTAGCAAGAGTCAGCGAGCCTCGATAGGCAGGCCGCGATACTTGCGTGCGACCTGGATGCGAATGAGGGAGCGCTGGAGCGCGATGGCGGCGCGGTCCAAATCGATACTCGGATCTCCGGCGGCCAGGCGCTTCTCCGCGCGGGCTTTTGCTGCTTCAGCGCGAGCGATGTCAATTTCCGCGGCGCGCTCGGCAGTTTCCGCAAGGACCGTGACGCGGTCGCCCAACACTTCAGCGAAGCCTTGTATGACGGCGAGGGCTCCGCTGGGGTTTGTGCCCGCGCCACGATAGGTCAGCTCACCGATGCCGAGCTCGGTCATAAGAGGCGCGTGACCGGGCAGAACACCGAGGGCGCCTTCCGAGCCGGGCAGTATGGCTTCAACCACGCTCTCGCGCAGGAATTGCTTTTCCGGCGTGACGATAACCAACTCGATGGAGTCAGGGAGCATTTGCGTTTCTAGGCGCTCGCCTTCATTTTTTCAGCCTTCGCGAGGGCTTCATCGATCGTGCCGACCATGTAGAACGCCTGCTCGGGAATGTCGTCGTACTTGCCTTCGACGATTTCCTTGAAGCTGCGGACGGTGTCGGCGATTTTGACGTACTTGCCCTCGAGGCCGGTGAATTGCGCGGCAACGAACATGGGCTGCGAGAGGAATTTTTCGATTTTGCGCGCGCGCGCGACGGTGCGCTTGTCTTCGTCCGAAAGTTCTTCGATACCGAGAATGGCGATGATGTCCTGCAAATCCTTGTAGCGCTGGAGAATCGATTTCACGCCGCGAGCGACCGCATAGTGCTCCGCGCCGACAATGCGCGGATCGAGAATGCGCGAGAAGCTGGCGAGAGGGTCGACGGCGGGATAGATGCCGCGCTCGACGATTTGGCGGCTGAGGTTAGTCGTTGCGTCCAGATGCGTGAATGTGGCGGCGGGAGCGGGGTCCGTGTAGTCGTCTGCGGGAACGTAAACCGCTTGCACGGAAGTAATGGAGCCGGACTTCGTTGAAGTGATACGCTCCTCCAATTCGCCGATTTCGGTGTTGAGGTTCGGCTGATAACCGACGGCGGAGGGCATGCGGCCGAGAAGAGCGGAAACTTCGGAGCCGGCCTGGACGAAACGGAAAATATTGTCGATGAAAAGAAGCACGTCGAGATGCTCTTCATCGCGGAAATATTCCGCGACCGTCAGGCCGGTAAGGCCGACGCGAAGGCGCGCGCCTGGCGGTTCAGTCATCTGGCCATAAATCAAAGCGGCGCGGGACTTTTCCGAATTGCCCGGAACGACGACGCCGGCTTCCTGGAATTCCAGCCACAGGTCGTTTCCTTCGCGGGTGCGTTCGCCGACGCCGGCGAAGACGGAAACACCGCCGTGTTGCATGGCGACGTTGTTGATCAACTCCTGAATGAGAACAGTTTTGCCGACGCCGGCGCCGCCGAACAATCCGATTTTGCCGCCCTTCAAGAAGGGCTGGATCAGGTCGATGACCTTGATGCCGGTCTCAAACATTTCGAGGTTGGTGGACTGGTCCAGCAAGAGAGGGGCGGGGCGATGAATGGGGTAATTTGTTTTGCTTGTCAGCGGGCCGAGCTGATCGACGGGCTTGCCGAGCACATTCATCACGCGGCCGAGAGTCGCACGTCCCACGGGAACCGTGATGCCTGCGCCGGTATCATAGGCTTTCATGCCGCGGACGAGACCTTCCGTCGGCTCCATCGCGACGCAACGGACGCGGCCCTCACCAAGGTGCTGCTCGACTTCGGCGGTGACGTCGATCGGTTCAGGAACGTTGAACCCTTCGCTGGTGATGCGGACTGCGTTGTAAATGGAGGGCAAGTGGCCCGCTTCAAATTGAAGATCGAGCACCGGTCCAATGACCTGCACGATGTGTCCGACCGCTGCGTATTTTTCTGCCATGCTTTCTCCTAAGCGCCGTATGCTGCGCCGCTGACAATTTCAATAATCTCTTTGGTGATGGCCGCTTGGCGCACTTTGTTCATGTAAAGCGTCAAGGCTTCGATGACGTCGCCGGCGTTTTTTGTGGCGGATTCCATCGCGGTCATGCGGGCCGCGTGTTCGGCGGCGGAGGATTCCAGCATGGCGCGGAGAATCTGCGTTTCGATGTAGCGCGGAAGCAACCGGTCGAGAAGCACTTCCTTAGGCTGCTCGTAAATGTAGTCGACCTGCGCGGAGGCCCGTTCGCCTGCGGATTCCTCGGCGGCTTTAAGCGCCTCAACGGGCAAAAGCTTTTCGACGACGAGGTTCGGCGTCATGACCGTCTTGAATTCGCTGAAGACGATGTACACCGAGTCGGCTTCTTGTTTGGTATAGAGATCCGTGACCACGGAAGCGATGTCGCGCGCGGTTCCGAAATTGACGCGAGCCAGAACGTTTATGTATTCCGCGGGAAAATGAAAGCCGGCCTTTTTTAGGGCGTCCCGGCCCTTTTTCCCCACCGGAATCACCGAAATCTTCTTGCCCTTGTTCGGACGGAAGAATTCGCTGGCCTTGCGCAAGATATTGGAATTGAACGCTCCGGCAAGGCCGCGCTCGCCAGTCATCACGACAACGAGAATTTTTTCTTCCGGGCGATGGGCGAGCAAAGGATGTTCGGGCTGCTCGATGCGCGACATAATTGAACGCAAGACACGCGCGAGTTCCCTAGCGAAGGGGCGCGCGGCGAGGGCGGCTTCCTGTGCGCGGCGCAGACGGGCCGCGGCGACGAACTTCATCGCACGGGTAATCTGCTGGGTGTTTTTCACCGAGCGGATGCGGCGCCGGAAATCGAGAAGTGTGGGCATGGTCGTTTGCTAGTCGGCAGCCTCAGTTCGCAGCGGCGGCGACGGCAGCGGTGAAGCGCTCTTTGAACGCATCAACGGCGGTTTTGATTTCGGCCTTAATGGCGTCGTCGAGAGCTTTTTTCGCCGCAATATTCTTGAGCAGCGCGGGATAGTTGGTCTCGGCAAATTGCAGGAACTCACGCTCAAAGCGGCGGACATCCGTGACGGCCACGTTGTCCATCGCGCCGCTGGTTGCAATGAAAATGCTGAGCACCTGTTTTTCGACCGAGAGGGGCACGTACTGATCCTGCTTTAGAATTTCCGTGAGACGCTGGCCGCGGGCAAGTTGTGCCTGCGTAACTTTGTCGAGCTGATCGGAGCCGAACTGCGCGAAAGCAGCGAGTTCGCGATATTGCGCCATGTCCAGACGGAGAGTGCCGGCCACCTGGCGCATGGCCTTGATTTGCGCATTGCCGCCGACGCGGCTGACGCTGATGCCGACGTTGATGGCGGGGCGGATGCCCGCGTTGAAGAGGTCGGCCTCGAGATAGATCTGGCCGTCAGTAATGGAGATCACGTTTGTTGGAATGTATGCGGAGACGTCGCCGGCCTGCGTTTCAATCACAGGAAGCGCGGTAAGCGAGCCCGCGCCGAGCTTGTCGTTCAACTTCGCAGCCCGTTCGAGCAAGCGCGAGTGGAGATAGAAGACGTCGCCTGGGAAGGCTTCGCGGCCCGGGGGACGGCGCAAGAGCAAAGAGATTTCGCGATAGGCCTGTGCATGTTTGGAAAGGTCGTCGTAAAACGCGACGGCGTGGCGTTTGTTGTCGCGGAAATATTCCCCCATAGCGCAGGCAGCGTACGGAGCGATGTACTGCACGGACGCAGGTTCGGCGGCGCTGGAAGCAACGATGATGGTGTAGTCCATGGCGCCGGCGTCGGTAAGGGTCTTCACTACCTGCGCAATCGTCGAGCGCTTTTGCCCGATGCCGCAGTAGATGCAGATAACGTCGCCGCCCTTTTGATTGATAATGGTGTCGAGAATGACGGCGGTCTTTCCGGTTTGGCGGTCGCCGATGATGAGCTCGCGCTGGCCACGGCCGATGGGAATCATGGCATCGATGGCCTTGATGCCGGTTTGGAGGGGCTCGCGCACGGGCTGGCGGTCGAGCACGCCGGGAGCGATGCGTTCGAGGGGATTGCGCTGCTTCGAAACTATGGGACCTTTACCGTCAAGCGGCTCGCCAAGCGGGTTGACCACCCGGCCGATCAGGGCCTCACCCACGGGAACCGACATAATGGTGTTAGTGCGCTTGACGACGTCGCCTTCTTGGAGTTCGAAAGACTCGCCAAGAAGCACCACACCGACTTCTTCTTCTTCGAGGTTCAGCGCGATGCCGAAGATATTGTGCGGGAAAGCGAGCATCTCGCCGGCCATGACCTTTTCGAGACCGTGGACACGCGCGATGCCGTCGCCGACGCTGATGATCGCGCCGACTTCATCGACGGAAACGGTCTGCTCGTAATTCTCGATCTGCTCGCGCAGGATCTTGCTAATTTCGTCTGCTTTGATATTCGCCATGCCCGCTCCTGAAGTCTGTTCCGCTACTGTGCCGCGAGACGCGCGCGCAGTTCATTTAAGCTGTTGCGCACCGATCCGTCATAAACCGTGTCACCCACGCGTACCACTGCGCCGCCCAAGAGCGTGGGGTCCAGCGAATACTTTGCCTGAATTTTCTTGCCCGTCAGGCGCTCGAGCGATTGCATGAATTTCTTTTTCTGCGCGGCACTTAGCTCGACGGCCGAGGAAATATCCGCCTCGGCGAAGCCCTGCCTCTGCCGGAGGACATCGGCGAAAGTCGCAATGATTTCCGGGAGGATGTGCGTGCGCTGATGGTCCGCGATGACAAAAAGAAAATTGCGAATGATCTTGCCTGCGCCGATGCGCGCGGCGATCTTTTCAATCACGCCATGCTTCGCGCTTCGGGGCACACCAGGACTGCTAAGAAAATTCCGCAGTTCCCCGGAAATCGCGAAGGCAGCGCCAAAATCGCTCACTTGCTTCAGCGCGGAATCGGCCGCGCCTTGAGCCAGAGCAACGTCCGCAAGGGCGTTGGCGTATTGAAGACTGGCGGACTTCAATTCGGCCTCTCTTCGAGACTCTTCACGAAAGTATCCAGCAGGGATTCTTGTGCCGCGGGAGTAAGTTGTTTTGCAAGAAGGGATTCGGCACCGTCAACAGCAAGCGACGCCGCCAGAGCTTTCAGTTCCAGGCGGGCGGCACGCTCCGCGGCTTCCATTTCCGCCTGGGCCGCGATGCCGACTTTTTTCACGTCGACCTGCGTCAGCACCCGGATGTGTTCCCCCTCCGCGGCAGCTTCACGTTGCGCAGCGGCGTGGAGAGTAGCAATTTCCTGCTCGAGGTGCGCGAGCTTGGCCTCGGCTTGGCGAACCTGGCGATCCGCTTCCTCTTTGGCCGCAGTTGCTTTGGTGATTGCGGAGCTAATGCTCTCGGCGTTGCTCCGAAATACGGGAGGCAATTTCTTGGCGAAAAGCCAGACCACGATTCCGATCACGATCGCGAAATTGATCCACTTGAAAATACTGTCGGCAGTTTGAGCCGCGGGACTCGCCTTCTCTTCAGCGGCGCTAGCGTTCATGGCAACGCAGAAAAAGAGCATCCCCAAACTTGACATCGCGCGCAGCCGGTTGCGCCGAAGGGAACTTTGCACCATTACGCTTAGCCTCATCGGGCCTCTCTCGTCGAGCCACCGGGCCGCCGGGGCAGTGATGGCAGAATGCGTCCGGCAATTTCCGCGGAAAGTTGCGGCACACCAGTTTCAAGCTCGCGGCTGGCTGCTGCAAATTCGCCCGCGATACGCTCTTTGGCGGTAGCAACTTGCGCAGCGGCAGCGACGCGGGCCTGCTTGATTAGCTCAGCGCGCTCATCGAGGAGCTTCTTCCGCGCTGCTTCCTGTTCGGCATACAGCTTTGTTCGCGCGTGCTTCAGCCCATCCTGGTACTGCGTGGCCTTTTCAATGGCGGCAGCCTGGGCCAGTTCGGCGGCTTTCTGCGCGCCGGTGGTGCGGGCATCGCGCTCAGCCATCACTTTGAGCAGCGGTTTAAAGAAAAGCGCCCGCAAGATGAAGTAAAAAAGGAGGATGATCAGGACTGTAGGCACAGCCTGAAGGACCAGGTCTCCCAGTTGATGAACCATTTCTTGCATTAAGTTGAGTAGCCTAACACTCGCTTTGGGGCCACGGAACGGCCACCATGTTGGCAGCCGCGCCGTGCCCCCTACCCGGGAAGGGGCGATACGGTGGGCCTGACGCTGCCTGTTTGAACAGTATTTTATAACATTCGGCGGAGCGTCGCGTCAACGTGAGCGAGCGACATAATGGCTTGATTGTGAAACAGCTGGGCAGCGGTTTGAGGCATCGAGGAGATGCTGTGTCGCCCAAGTGCCCGCTGGATGAGCTCAGGCTTGGCTCCGGGGTCAATGACGCTAGTTGGACTTGGCCTCCATTGTCAGAATGAGTGCGCGGCAAAAACATGCATCTGAAGCGGCGGCCAGCCTTCGACAAAGTCGAAGGCTGGGGGGTGGCTCGCATTGCAACTGGTACATTTGGTCTTCAGGGCTTTTTCTTGTCTGGGGGCGTTTTTCCGCCTTTGAGGCTGATGAGGGCCAGGAAATCCCTAGCGTTCAACGGGTAGCGGCGCACGGACTGCTGTCCAGTGGTGCTGAGGGTGACATCCACGCGGCGATTATTGGCGAGGACGAGGACCCGCAGGTTGTCCAGCATCTGTTTGCGCTCCTCCGGCGTAATGTCGGGATTTTGCGCGATCTGTTCCTTGGTCTGTTCAGCGGTGAGTTGGTCCTCTTCGCCGTAAGAGCGCGTGTCAATGTGGTCGGCGGGAACGCCATGTTGGACGAGGAAGCTCTTGGCGCGTGCCACGCGGCGCTCGGTGAGCTGTTTGTTGTACTCCGCGCCGCCCCGCGGGTCAGCGTGGCCGCCGAGGATCAAGTGGGCGTCCGGCTTGAAGGTCAAGTAGCGCGAGAAGTCTGCCGCCAGCTTGACCAAAATTTGTTCCTGGCTGTCAAGGAAGCCGGCGGTGGGATTGGCCGCGGTAGGACGAGCCGTCGCAAAATAGATGCTATGAAGAGAGAGCTCCCTTTCGAGCTCGACCTGTTCCGGCGGAGGCGGCGGTTGCTGCACTTTAATTCCCAGCTCGCAATCAGCGGTGCCTCCGCGGCCATCATCGACGTGGCCATCGACGGTATAGTTGCCAGGACTAAGCCCGTTGGTCTCGAATCGCACAGATGCATCGCTGCCGCGGACTTCTCCGCCGCTGGACTTCCAGGAATTGCTCAGGGGATCGTTGTCGGTTGCAGTGATGTGCACCGCATCGCCGGCCGAGACGGAAGTGCGGTCCGCGGAGCAGCTCATGGTGGGGGGATGATTGGGTGGCGGCTCGACCCGAATAGCCGCAGAGCAATCAGCGGTGCCGCCGCGTCCATCGTCCACGCGCACATTCACGGTATACGTGCCGGGTGTGGTGTTGGAAGAGTTCCATCTGGCTTCTGGACCGCTGCCTTCTACGGCGCCGCCCGTGGACCTCCAAGAACACGTCAGAGGATCATTGTCGGGATCGCTGGCGTCCGCACGGACAGCGACGAAGTCGCCGGAGCCGACATAGCCCATGGACTTATCAGCCGAGCAGGAAGCCACCGGAGGGCGATTGGGAGGCGGAGGAGGCGGCGGGGGATTCCCGCCGAAGCGGAAAACAATACCGGTGGAAAGGCGGACATTGTTCTGCCAGCCGTTAGCGCCAGTGACGGAAGCAGGATCCTGAAAGCGGGTGAGCATGTACTCCGCCTGAAAGAGGCGCAACGCCAGGCGATGATTCGGTCTGTAATCCAACCCACCACCGGCAGTCATGACGAACGCCGTTTCCGTGGGAAGCGGGATGCAGGCATAAATAGGGGCATTACAAATGTCCAGGGTGACCTCGCCGGCGTGTGCGGCCCCGCCGAGAACCTGTAAAAACGGCGTGAACCGGCCATGATCCCGGAAGGAAAGGCGGGGGCCAAACATGAAAGTGAAGACTTTCCCGTCGGCGTCCACAACGCGGGAAGGGCTGAAACCCACGCCAGGGCTGTTGAATTTAAGGGAGTCGGCCCCGAAGCCGGCAAAATCGAATACCAAGCCGAGGTGATTGTTCAGATTGTAGGCCAGCGAGGTGCTGCCGCCATTCATGGATTCGATGCGATTTCCGTTGTTGTACGGCACAGCGCGCCAGTAGGAGTAGCCCAAAAAGAGCTCGAACTTGGGAGTCGATTCGTTCTGTTCGGCCGCTCGGCGCGCGTGTCTGCCCGAATGGTTTCCTTGTCCTTCGCCTGCGGGCGCCTGGTCGGAGGGCACTGGCGACAGCGGGAGCGCAGTTTTCCCAGCTGGCTTGGAAGCGGCGGCGGGAGCCGCGGTGGCACTCGCGGACTCATCCTTCTTGGGGATGTCACCGGCCTTGGGCGTGTCGTCCGCGAAAACCGCAGGCACCAGAAAAAACGCAACGGCTATCGCGGGAAGAATGCGTGTTCCCAATTTCATTGTCGCCTCCAGAATCGTGCCTACTGGCTGCGAAGCGGGAGAATGAATCCGCTCCGTGGCCGTATATCGTGTGCAACGTGCGCGCTTCGAATGACGCCCACCCTACCTACGGCGCCGGGACAGTGACGGTGCTGGCGTTAATCGTGGCCGAGCCCGTTCCCCCGGCAGCACCGCTGAACATGCTTCCAGTCACGGCTGCGCCGGTATTGATGGTGATACTGGTAGCAGCGAGGACATTTCCTTGAAATAGGGAGCCGACGTCGATGGTCGCGGAAGTGTCTACCTGCCAGAAGACATGACTAGCCTTGGCACCGCCGGCGAGGATGACCTGTGAACCAACTCCAGTGGTGAGCGTAGAGCCCATCTTGAAGATGAAGACGGCATTCGGGTCGCCCTGGGCATCGAGAGTTACGTTGTTGTTAGGCCCCGCTCCGGAGATTAAGACCGAGGTCGAATTAACATAGAGTCCGGGAGTGAAGGTCAGCCCCCCATGTTTCCAGGCAGGGTTTGCGCGTTTGTGGAGCGGCTTGTGGCGTCGTTGAAAGCGGCAAGCAGATCAGCTTGCGCTTGCGCGACGATAGGATCGTTGACGTGGATGGTGCCATTCACTTGGGCCGGCGGAATACCTTGCGAAGTGCCGGGAGCCAGACCGACGTTGCCGTTGATGACGACAGGACCGGTGCTGCTGATGGAGGCGGTGGCCATCACCGCAAAGCTGCCCGCGGAGCCGAGGTTGATCATCGCTGGACCTGCGGCGCCGGTGGCCGTGCCAGTGGTGAAGCTCCAAGGATCCGGCGGAGTGGATGCCGGCCCGCTTGTCAAAGGTACCCCGGACAGGTCTTTGACCATGTTTGAAATCGTGGCCGTATATTGCGTGTTGGCGGTGAGGTTGGCCGAGGGAATGAAAGTGGCGATCTGGCTGGCGGAATCGTAAGTGACGGTGCCGCTGACCGGCGCTCCGCCCACGCCCGCAACGGCGAGGCTAAAGGTTCCGTTGTTGATGGTCGTTGGATCCATCGCGGTGCTAAAGGTGGCGCTGACGGTGGTGCCGATGAAGACGTTAATAGCCGCGCTGGCAGGGTTAGTGACGGTGATGGTTGGGCCAATAAGGTTGGTCGCAACACCGGTTGTAAAGCTCCAGACGTAGTTGGCGGTCATAGCGACGCCGGTCAGATCTTTGGCGGCGGTCGTGATTGTGGCGGTGTACTGCGTGCTCGCAGCCAGATTCGCAGTCGGAGTGAAGACGGCGGTGCTGCCCGCGTAGGAGACGGTTCCCGGTACGGCGCTCCTCCGACGGTTGCCGCGAGAGTGAACGTGCCGGCGGCGGAAATCGTGGACGGGTCCATCGCGGTACTAAAGTTCGCGGCAACTTTCTGGTTGAGCGGAACGTTGGTTGCGCCACCGGGTGGGACGGTGGAAGTGACGGCCGGTGGTGGCGCAGTTGTAAACGTCCAGACGTAATTCGCGGCGAGAGGCGCACCTGTGGTGTCCGTCGCGACGGTAGTAATTGTGGCGGTGTACAGAGTAGACGGCGCGAGGCGCGCAGCCGGAGTGAATGTGGCCGTGGAGCCGGAGTAGTTGACCGCTCCTGTCACGGGGGCTGCGCCTGGGCCCATCAAAGTAAATGTCGTCGTGTTGATTGTGGAAGCTTCCATCGACACGCTAAACGTGGCCGAGAGAACGACACCTTCAGCGACGGCGAAGGCGTTGTTTGGCGGAATGGTGGGGGGACCACGGCCGGAGGCGGAGCGGTCGTAAACGTCCACACAAAGTTGGCGGCGAGAGGAGCGCCGGTGGGATCTTGCGCGCCGGTGGTGATGGTGGCGGTAAATAAGGTGCTGTTGGCGAGAACCACTGTCGGCGTAAACGTTGCTGTCGTGCCTGAATAAGTGACGACACCTGCGACCGGAGTGGCGCCGGGCCCGGCTACTTTGAAGGTTGTCGCGGTAATGGTGGCAGGATTCATGGCCTCGCTGAACGTAGCGGAGATGACCGTGTTGACAGGAACAGCGGTCGCCAGATTTGCCGGGACGGTGGAGACGACTGCGGGTGGCGGAGCGGTGGTAAATGTCCAGACGAAATTGGCAGCCAGCGCTACTCCAGCAGCATCCTCCGCCCCCGTGGTAATCGTGGCGGTATACGTAGTGTTGGCGGCAAGATCGGCGTCAGGTGTGAATGTCGCGGTGGAACCTGTGTAGGTGACAACTTCCGGCTTAGATAGGGAGACCGGGGCGCGGCGCGCTCCTCTGGCCAGCCGAGCGGAGCTTGCTCCGCGGGTGACTATTCCCGGCACGAGAATGCCGCCCGGTCCGGCGAGAGTGAAGGTAGCCGCATTGATCGTTGCGGGATTCATGGGCTCGCTAAACGTGGCGGAAACGACGCTGTTGACGAGGACACCTGTGGCCAAGTTAGCGGGGACGGTGGAAATTACGGTCGGCGGGCCGGATGTGAACGTCCACACATAATTTGCTTGAAGAGCGTTACCGCCAGGGTCGGTGGCTCCGGTAGTGATAGTCGCGGTGTACAAAGTAAGAGCGGCGAGAGAAGCCGTCGGCGTAAAGGTCGCGGTGGTGCCAGAGTAGGTCACTGTGCCGGCAACAGCTGTTGCCCCCGGACCCATCAACGTAAACGTAGTTGTGTTGATGGTGGCCGGGGCCATGATCGAGCTAAAAGTCGCGGTAACCGTGGTATTGAGCAGCACAGCGGTGGCGCCATTGGCGGGAGATGTGGCCATGACAATGGGTGACGCTGGACTTGGTGCTTGTTCCCGGGCCGCATCCGGCTGCAAGAGCGACTAATACGAACGCCAGTAAAGATGTATTCACGGACATGAATTTGCGCATTAGCTTCTCCTGTTCAACCGATGACAAGGCGTTCCGTTTTTCTTGAAACCAGGGCCATCGCACGTTCGAATCATTGAATTTCTAGAACAAAGTTTCGGCACAACGGCGCATCAAGCGCCCGTGCCAAGACAAAGCAAATATGAGCAGAGCGTCGCGGGTGCAGGTCAAGGCGACGGTACATGCTGAGCGGCTTGCGACTATCCTTTGTTATTATTTAACACGTAAGTAACTATGCTGGGAAGTCGGGCCAAAATTCGCAAGCTGAGAAGTCAGGTGACTAACGGCTAGGACCCTGCTGATTTTTCGGTGACTTCAGCACTACCCTCCGCGTTTCTCAACAGAAACCCTCCGTGCGGGGAATGAGTATGCATATCTTGTGCCACAGCAGACCTGTTAGTGGCGGCGCGTTTGCTGGGTCCCGTAACGCCGCTAAAATGTTAATTCTAAAGAGAAGTATTCTTCTGACTCTATTATGAGTGAGAGAAACAGATCGGTTAGTGAATTGAAGTCGTAGCAACTTGGGACGGAATCCGTTCCATTTAAGGAAAGCGAACCATTTGGAAATTTCCTGATTTCATGAGAATGCCCTTGGACGACCGAACTGAACAGGGATTTTTGCACCACACCTGAGAGGACGCGTTCTGGAAGAACGCGGGTGAACGCACGAAGAAACGAGGGCGCCGAACCGGGTCCATGCCGGGGATCCTTCAAGTGACGATTCGAAGTGCGGGCACGGCCCTTCGAAGTTCAGCGCAAACGTGCCCTGCCCCACGACCGAGGGAAGACACAAGAAGGTTATTTGGAGGCGCTGGGGGGGGTATTGGGTCCTTTTGAAGAAGTCTTGGAGGCGGCCGCGACGCTGCGCCCGGGTAAACTGCGGAGCACCGCCAGATGCTCTACTCGGCAGAAGCGAGTGGAAGAAAGTACTGCGTGCCTTTGACCGGTTCTTGCAGACGTCTCAGCAAGTGTTGGAGGTCTTCGCTGCGCTCGACGAAATCGATGTCCGAGGTGTTGATAACGAGGAGGTCGGAGGCGGCGTAGCGGAAGAAGAAGTGTTCATAGGCGGCGGCGACTTGCCTGATGTAGGAGGGCGAGATCTGAGATTCGTCGCGGGAGGCCTTTTTGGCGATGCGGGAACGGAGAACTTCGGGCTTGGCCTGGAGGTAAACGACGAGATCGGGCGCGGGAATTCCGGCGGTCAGGGAATCGTAGTAGCGGTCGTAGAGTTTGAGCTCTTCGTCATCGAGATTGAGATTGGCGAAGATGCGGTCTTTCTCGAGGAGGAAATCGGAGAGGACCGGGCCGGGAGCTTCGACAGCGAGCGCTTCGCGGATGCGCTTTTGGCGCTCGATGAGGAAATACATCTGGGCGCGGAACGCGGCGCCGGCTTTTTCCTTGTAGAAGTCGGCGAGGAAAGGATTGTCTTCGCAGTCATAGATGCGGCGAGCGTGGAGGCGTTCGGCCAGGATTTTGGCGAGAGTGGTTTTGCCGACGCGGAGGGGGCCCTCGATGACGATGTAGCGCGGAGATTGCGGGCCGCGCTCTGGGCGAGCAGCCCGCTTCGCTGCGGTGGATTCGTTGGCCGCCATCGGTTTGCGGAACCTCTAGAGCGACTTCTCGAACAACCCCGGCGGAACCGGGTCAATGGTGGGGATTATAGCAGAGTCGTTCACAACGGGATCGGCGAGAGACAGCGTTTCGCGTGTGTCGTGCGAGGAGCCGGCAGGAAAGCGGGAGCGGGGCTCTTGCACTCCAAATCCCCGTAAAGCGGCGGCAACGGGAGGGCGAAAAAGTGAAAATATGTTCACATTTGCGGCTGGTACGGGTGTCCTAAAGGAGACAAACGGAAGGCCCAAAGGGAGGTACTAATTAGAATGTGACCAATGGGCCAGTGCGACCTGCCCTTTGGGACAGTATATTCTCCCTAGTTGAGAGTGGGGACCGATGTGCATGGCTTTCAACTACTGAGGTGGAAGAATGCTGCTCGCCACGATCCTTTTGATGTGCCCCTTTCCGCAGACGGGGGATGCAGTAAAGGCAGTAACAGAGCGCCCCGCGAGCGTGTCCGCGGATACGACGAAAGATTCTTCCCTCTCAGCGGTGCTGCCTTCGACGCCAGATCCTAAGATCCAAACGGATGTGGAGATCGCGGATGCCTCGAATCCGGAGCCGCTGCATCCAGCTACGGTGGCGGCCCCGATCACCCCGGGGAACCCCTCCCTGGCACTTCGGCCAGTGAAGCCGGCGGCGAAGGGGGAATACGGGACGGGGCGGGAAAAAAAGATTTGGTACGCCCTGATGGCGGCTTCGTCTGGCGCAGCGGCGTTTGACGCATGGTCGACGAGGCGAGCGATTTCCGGTGGGTACGGAACGGAAGCGAATCCGTTGCTGCGGCCGTTCTCGCATTCGGGAGCGTTTTATGCGGCGACGCAGGTCAGCCCGCTGGTGTTGGACTTCGTTGGCCGAAAGATGATGACGAGCCGGTACAGCTTGCTGCGCAAGATGTGGTGGCTGCCGCAATCAGCGGGTACGGGCATGTCGCTGGGAGCGGGAGTACACAACATGGGCGTGGTGCCTTCGAACTGAGTCTCTAAAAAATAGAGAGAATCAAAAGCGTCCCGACGTGGTCGGGACGCTTTTATTTTGCGCGGAGGCGGATGCGCGACGCTGGCACGCGCTCGGGTTTCGAGCAGCTACTTCTCGACGACCAAGATCGCAAAGGAGCCGGGCTTCATTTTGCCGCGGCGCTCGCCGGGAGCTGGCGGTTCGAACTCCGCGGAAGACAAAAATATCTTGTGTGTTTTCAAGTCGAGGCCCATGGTGCGGGCGGAGCGTTTGGTGGGAACGTTTTCGATGACGGTGAACTTGTCGGGAGAATCTTCGTGCACGACGGTGAGATGGCCGTCGCCGCAGGAAGCGAGGGCATACTCAGTCGCTGGATCGAAGGCGGAGGCATCCGGGCCGTCGCAGATCTCGGGAGCGGCGACGACTTTGCCAGTGTCGGCATCGACGACGGCCATGACCTTTTCATCGCAGACGGAAAAGAGGCGGCGGTGTTTGAGGTCCATCGAAAGGCCGGAGGGCGACTTGCAGGGCGCGAGCGGCCAGCGATGAGTTTCGGTGAGCTTCTGAGCGTCAAATTCGACGAGTTCGGATTTGTCTTCGATGTTAACGAAGATGCTGCCGTTGCCATCAGCGACGGCGAATTCGGGTTTGCCGCCGAGAGCGAGAGTTCCGGCGACGGAGCCGTCGGCGCCGTTGATGGCGGTGGTGTTCTGGCCGCGGCCGTTCATTGTAAAGACCCGCTTTGTCACTTCGTCGTAAACGATGGCGTCCGGATTGGTATCGGTCTTCACGGTGCCAAGGGTTTTTAGCGATTTGAGATCGAAGATGACCGCTTCGTTGGCGCGGCCGGCGCTGACGAATCCACGGTCAAGATCGCGAGCGATGGCGATACCATGGACGCCTGGAGTGTCAGGAATGTCGCCTTCGATGGCATAAGTGTCTGCGTTCATGACGACAACATGGGAGCCGTGAGAAATGTAGACGCGGCGGGCGTGAGAGTCGACGGCAAGATAGTCCCAGCCTTCGTCACCAGGAACGGGAACCGTTTTGACCAGGTGGTAACCGGAAGGGCCGGGAGCGGGGATGGCTGCTCGTGACTTGAGGCCGACGCAAAGAATCATAGCGATAGAGAGGGAAGCGAGGATCGTACCTACCACAAAACGCTTACGCATGACGTTTCTCTCCTGGAATGCAGGGCCCGTGAGGGAGCTTGAGCAAATATACCTATACCGGGGTTAACCTAAACCCAAGATAAACGCAGCCTTTGAAACTACTTTGTGATTTCGAGAGTCGCTTCGGAACCGTGGGCAGAGTCGGGGCTGACCCAGATTTTCACGCGCGCGGGCTCCACGGCATATTTGTTGTGATCGTCCCAGAGCGCAAACGCATCCGGGCCCAAATGAAAAGTGACCTTCTGCGTTTCGCCTGCAGCTAGTTTGACGTGTTGGAAACCCTTGAGCGCGCGAACTGGCTGCGCCGTGCTCGTACCTTCCAGGCGGACGTAAAGCTGAGCAGTTTCTTCGACCGAGCGTGTGCCGGTGTTCGTGATGTCGGCGCTTACAGTTAGCTCGGAGTTCGAAGATCGAGCCACGTCCCGAAGATCCCGGTTCAGAGTAGCCGCGTTCAATGACGTGGAACTAATCTGCGGTGTTCCATAGCGGAAGGTCGAGTAAGTGAGCCCATAGCCGAACGGAAACTGCGGGGAGTTCTGCTCGTCAATATATCTGGAGACGTACTTTGGCGTGCCTTCCCACGGCGGTTTGGTGAGATCGGCGTTCCCCGGAGGGCGGCCGGTATTCAGAGCGTCGTAGTAGAGAGGCTCCTGCCCAACGGCGCGAGGCCAAGACACAACGAGTTTTCCGGTTGGATTGGAATCACCAAAAAGTGTTCGCACGAGGGCGGGCCCGGCCTGAATTCCCGGAAACCATGCTGTCAGGACGGCGGGGACATGTTCAAACGCCCACGGAATCGTGAGTGGCCGGCCGCTGAACAGGACGAGTACGATGGGCTTTTCAGTGGCAACAATAGCCTCGAGAAGCTGTTCCTGCATTCCCGGCAAACCCGGGTGCGCGCGGGAAGCGGCTTCGCCGGTCATCCATGGACCATCTTCGCCGAGCGCTAGAATCACGAGGTCGGACTCTTTCGCAGCAGTGACGGCTTCCTCCAACTGATCGCTCGTACCTGCCGTTATTTCACTGCCCTTCGCGTACTGCACGTGATCCGCGCCTAACTTCTCGACAAGCGCGGCGCGCAAGGTCACGACATCTTCGGGACGGCTTTTCGCAGACCACGAACCAAGCATGTTCGCGGCATCATCCGCGAGCGGGCCGATGAGCGCGACGTGCTTCAAGTCGCTGGGAAGAGGAAGCAGGGGCGAGCCGCTGTCTGTCGGCGAATTATTCAGCAGCACGAAGGAGCGCTCCGCGACCTCGCGCGCCAGCGCCACGCTGTCTGGCTGAAGCATGGCAGCCGCTTCTTTCGATTCGTCGGCATAGGGACGTTCGAACAGGCCGAGCGCAAACTTGAGCCGCAAAACATCGCGCACCGCCTGATCCACATCCGATTCGGGGACCTGGCCCGAGCGGACCAGATTCGCGAGATTCTCGTGATAAAAACTACTGACCATGTCCATCTCGACGCCGGCCAAAAAAGCCTTTCGCGCGGCAGTGGCAGGATCGTTCGCGATGCCGTGCGGGATCAGTTCGGCGATGGAAGTCCAGTCGCTGTCAACGAGCCCGCGGAACCCCCATTCCTTGCGCAATATCTCTTTGATCGTGAAAGGATTTGCGGAGGCGGGGATTCCATTCAAGGAGTCGAAGGCCGTCATGATGCTCGCGGCGCCTGCCTCGACGGCCGCGTGAAAAGGTGGCAAATAGAATTCCCGTAGCGTGTGCTCGGAAATCTCGACGGAATTGTAGTCGCGGCCGCCCTCGGCAGCTCCGTAGCCCACATAATGTTTGACGCAAGCGGCGACACTATCGGGATTGGAAAGCCGCTCACCCTGGTAGCCACGCACATAGGCTCGCGCCATTGCAGAGCCCAAGTAGGGATCTTCTCCGGCGCCTTCGGTCATTCTTCCCCAGCGCGCGTCCCGCGCAATATCGACCATCGGAGAAAACACCCAGCGGATTCCGGTTGCGGAAGCTTCGCGCGCGGCGACCCGAGCGACTTTTTGGACGAGCTCGGGATCCCAAGTGGATGCCAGTCCTAGCGGAATCGGGAATTCTGTGCGAAAGCCGTGAATAACGTCCTGACCAAAAACAAGAGGTATGTGCAATGGGGATTTCTCCACCGCCAGCCGTTGGTACGCATTTGAATCGCGCGCCGCCGTCACGTTAAACAGGGCGCCGACCTCGCCCTTTTCGATCATTTCCTTGTATTCCGTTGGCCCGCTGACAGGACCTGCAGCCTGGCCGACGGAATACTGGACCAATTGGCCGACTTTCTCTTCGAGGGTCATTTTGCGAAGGAGGGCATCTATTTTTCGTTCGACGGCGGGATTGACCAGAGGCGAAGGAAGCGTCCTGGCGTTGGACGCCGTGGCAGCCGCGGGCTTTTGGGCCGTGACAGGCAGGGAGGCGAGCAGAACCCCGGCGACGATTGCAAAGCGAAACAGTGAGGTGAGCACCTTTTCAAGAACTCCGATTGAGCCGATGGACGCCCGCCCAGCCGCCCTTTTCTGCGCTGAATGTGTCAACACCTTACTCGATTCCGGGCCATTTGTGGTAAGAACTGCGTGCAATTCTGAATGTTTTAGCTTTACCATGGTCTTTAGAAAATCCTTATTCTAGCGGGATATTGCATTGAGGAAGTGGGCCACATCCCCGGCGCGTTCCACGCTTTCACGAAGCAGAATAATAAATCGATTTACAATGATACTCAAGCGGGAGGATTCCGTGCTGCGGCACCCGATCCACATACTGGAGGACCTTGACTTGATTAGGGCGATAATTTGACGGGGTGATCGTATCCCGTCATTTCAAGATACCCGACGCCGTTTAGGGGCGCCTTTTCTCGATGGCCTGACAGAGCAATGGCTCCCTCCCAATAGGCCGGCACAAAGCTCTCGTTTCCAGCCAGCTCCTGATCGGTTAGAAGCGTCCGCGCTTCGAGTTCGATCCCTAACTTCGGTATCGCGATTTTCCACGCGATGGGATAGACCGCGTGAGTGTCTGGACTTGTCCAAGTTTCCGCGAGCGGCTGCAGCGAAAAATCCTTCACGCCTAGGTGAGTGGATCTGCCTTGAGCGTCGACGTAAGTGCCTGCGGAGAATGGATCGAGCGAACCGTCTTTGCGGCGAATGCGAAATAGCATCAGTTCGGTTTTGTCTTCGAGTTGCAAGCTCAGCCAATCCCATCCGACTTGGTTGCCTTCCAGCTGATGAGTGAAAAACTCGTGGTCCATCCAGGCGAGGCCGGTCACTTCGAAGCTTTCGCCGTTTACTTCGAGCTTTCCGCTTGCGGCGATGCGTGTCAGCGAAAAGTAGTAGGACGCGTGGCCTGCTCCTTCCGATTTTTGGCTGACGCCATTTTCGCCATGGACGACAGGAGGTTTTTCGGGATGGAGCTTGAGATGCAATTGAAATCGCGGATCGATAGCCTGCAGCTCTTGGTCGGAACCTTCCCATTGAATCTGCCAGTTGCCATTCCAGATACGGCGGTCTAATTCACTCACGCCGGCAATTCCCGGCCCGGCGCGGTTGACTCTTTCGGCGTGGTAGAAATGCTGGCCGTCGAGATCGCTAAGCGCAAGATGCGCCAGGTAAAGATCCTTCAGATCCCAAGTTTCTGATTGAGCCGGATCGCGGCTGACGGCTTGGCGGAAAAATGTCAGTTCGAATCCATAGCGATGGCGGCTTGCGGATTTCAGATTGCCGGTGTAATACCACCACTCCGTTTGAAAATCCGGGTGATTGAAATAATCGCGCGGGAATTCAAAATGATATCCCGGTACCGCGGTGCGGTATTGTGCAGCAAGCGGGTTCAGAATCAATAAAGCGCCGGCTATCGCAGCCAGCTTATTCTTCATGGACGGCCTCGAGCGGATTGAGGCGCACGGCAACTTCCGCGGGATATAAACCTGCCAGCACCGTGGCGACATAAACGACGCTGAGGGCACCCAGCAAAACAGCGACGGGCCAATGGAATCGAATCGTCCATCCAAACGATTGCTTGTTGATGACGTAGATGAGGACGAGCGATAGCGCGAACCCCAGAGCGATCCCCACAAAATTCGCAAGCAGGCCGAGAAGGCCAGCCTCCACCAGAATTTGTTTGCGCACTTGCCCGGTCGCTGCGCCGAGAAAGCGCAGCAATCCGAGCTCGCGTCGACGGTCGATCACCAAAGCGAGCAGCGCGCCGGCGATGCCCATCACCGCGACGATCACGGCAACGGCTTCGAGAGCGTACGTTATGGCGAAGGTGCGGTCGAAGATCCGGATCGCTTCCGTACGCAAATCGCGGTTCGAAGCGATGAGCACTCGATGGCCGGCGGACGCCTGGGCGATCTCTTCCCGTACCGCCTCGACCGATACATGGGGAGCGAGATACACAGCCAGGTTCGAGGGAGCGGGGTCTGGAAGATAACGGAGCAAGGTCTGGCGGTCCATCAAGATCGCGCCGCTCTCGCTGCCGTAATCGTAGTAGACATCCGCGATTCGGAAAGATGGCCGGGCCGGGCCGAGAGGGAGCGTGATGGTGTCGCCTGCGCGCAGATGATGGTTATAGGCGAACGGCTCGCTCGCGAGCACATCGTTCGAACCGCGAATCTCCGAGAGCACTACTTCGGTGGGCCTTCCGGAGAAAAAGTTCGAGTGTTGTTCCGAACGCTGCGCGCTCAAATCCACGGCCGCTAACGTCGCTGGCAATCCATCGTAGCTGATTTCGTAAGCACGCAAGCGGTCAACGCCTGCGACTCCCGGCAACCCGCTAATCTTATCCGCCAACCCCAGAGAAATTGTGGGGTGCCGATCGGGCGCAGGTTCGCCAGCAGGGCGCAGGTAAAGATCAGCGGGAAGGCGGTCGTTCATCCAGAGACGAACGGTTTCGCGAAAACTACCGACCATGATGCCGACGGAAACCATCATGGCGATGGCGGTCGAGAGAGCGCCCACAAGCACGGATGTGCGGCGGAGCGAAGCGGACAAACTTTGCGACGCGAGCAGAGCCTCGACGCCAAACATTTTTCCTAGCCAGCGTGAAGGGCGGTGGATGACGGCATCGGCAAAAGCCGGAATTGCCAGTGCGGATGCGGCCACGAATAAGATGGCGGCGAGGTACCCGAAAAGCGGCTTGCCTTGTATTGCCGGAACGCGTGCTGCGGCGGCGCCAGCGATGGCGAGGACGATCGCGATCCAGAAATCCCGCGATTTATGCACGCGCGCGGCGTATTCGCGTCTGCCACGAGCCATGGCTTCCACGGGCGAGACGAGCGAGGCTTCGCGGGCGGGCGAGTACGCGGAGAGAATGGCGACGCCAACGCCGATGACGAACGCGAGCACAACAGACCCAGGGCTTAATTCGATCACTCCGGGGCGGCTGCTTACGTAGAGAGATTCCACCGTTGCAGACATCAGTTTGACGGCTCCCGACGCCATCAACCGGCCGACGGGGAGGCCAAACGCGGCTCCTGCCAATCCGAAAAAGGCCGCTTCGCCGAGGAAAGCTGCGAGCACGGTGCCCTGGCTCGCACCGAGCGCACGGACAATTCCAGTTTCCGGGCGCCGGCGAACGACAGATACCGAGATCGTGTTGTAGATGAGAAATGCGCCGACAATTAGCGCGATATAGCTAAGCAGCTGCAGATTCCATCGGAAAGCCGCAAGCATTCGCCGATTTTCGTTGGTGCCCGTTCCCTGCGGACGATTCTCGACGCCTGGCGGCAAGACGGAACGAAAGCGCTGCTGCCATTCTTCGAGGCTGGGAGTTCTTGGAACTTTGAGGAGGATGCGGTCGACGCGGCCAAAGCGGCTCAGGGCGCGCTGAGCCGCTGCGAGATCCATAACGATGGCGGATTCGTTGCCATTCGAGTCCGGATAAACGCCGCGAATCGTGAATTCGCGGACACTATCGTTGATCAGCAGTCGAAGCCGGTCGCCCGGTTTTTTTCCAAGACTTGCGCCGACCCAAATACTGTCCGGGTCCAGCATGCTCCGCATCGCATCTTCAGAGGGTGCAAGTCTTTCACTCAATTTGGATTCCGAGGTCATTCCGTTCCACGTGGAACTTCTTTCTGCAACGAGATCGAGACCAATAAGCGGAAGAGTTTGCTTAGTCGCTACAATCACAGCTGAATCTTCGACACGCGGTGAAATCCGAATGGAATAAGGAAGTGTCGCAAGCGTGCCCACAAGCGATTCCGGCACTCCGCCGGTAGCCACGATCTCCAGATCGTTATCGCCTGTCAGGGTTTCGATCGACGCCCGAAAGGATCCCGTTGCCGCGGCTCCCGCGAGATCTATCGCCAGGACCACGGCGACGCCCAGCGTTACCGCAAGAATGGTAAGGGCGGCTCGCGCCGGCTCCTGCAACAGAGGCCGAAGCATTAAGCGGTAAAAAAGAAACAGACGTCCCATGTCAGCGCCGGGTGACCTCTTCTATTTTTCCATCGCGTAGGCGCACAACAGCGTCGGCGAGCGCCGCGGCTTCCGCGCTATGCGTGGCCATGACCGTGGCTGTATTCAGCTCGCTTGTCAGCCGCTTGAGCAGTCCGAGAATGACGTTGCCGGTCGCCGTGTCGAGGTTGCCCGTCGGCTCATCGGCAAGAAGAACGGCGGGCGACTGAACGAGCGCACGAGCGATGCCCACCCGCTGCATCTGTCCGCCGGAGAGTTGGTGCGGATAGCGGTCGCCCAACCCATCGAGTTCCACCCAGCCGAGCCTCTCGCGCGCGGCGGCCCGCGCATTCGGCTTTCCGGCAAGCAGCAGCGGCAGCTCGACATTTTCAAAAACGGTGAGTGTATGAAGCAGCTGAAACGATTGAAAGATGAAGCCGACTTTTTCGCGCCGAAGCTGCGTCAATCCTGCATCGCTGAGACGGGAAGTCTCGGCGCCATCAAGCAACACGCGCCCGGTTGTCGGAAAATCCATCGCCCCGGCGAGATTGAGGAGCGTCGATTTTCCGCAGCCGCTCCGCCCAACAAGCGCAACAAATTCTCCCCGATTTACTTCCAGCGAGACGCCATCCAGCGCGCGCACCCGTTGGCCGTCCGCCAAATAGTCTTTACTGACGTTTTGCAGTGCGACCATAGCCACGTCTTATGATGGGGCCATCACTGGACAATATGCCAGTATCGACGCCCATGCCAGCTACGCTCCAAAGCGGCCAGAATTACGGGAACTGCCACGTCGCCAATCGCCCATTGAGCCGGAACGTGCCCTGTTATAGACTCCGCACCCAGAATTCTGATACACAGATGCTGTCATTTTCATCGTAGCAGGCGCATTTCCGCAAAACAGGGGCGGCTGCGTTCGGCACTCTCTCAAAAGCGAGCTTAGCTGGGCGCCAATGACCGCACGGCCAACGCCGGTGACAACCAAGGAGGAATGAATGCTGTTTGCAGCAGAAGTCGCGGTTGCACACAAGAGCATTGCCACCTTGGATCTCGTCATCATCGGGATTTACTTCGCGATTGTGTTCGGCATCGGCCTGTATTTCTCGAAGAGAGAGCGAACTTCCGAGGACTATTTCCTCGCCGGACGCGATATTGGCTGGTTTTTCATCGGCGCGTCGCTCTTCGTGTCAAACATTTCGACCGAGCACTTCATCGGCTTGTCGGGCACTGGTGCTTCCTCTGGAATGGCCGTGGGCCACTTCGAATGGCTCGCTTGCCTGATTTTGCTCGTCCTCGGCTGGGTCTTCGTTCCCTTCTACTTGCGATCGAACGTCTTTACCATGCCGGAATTTCTGGAACGGCGATTCAATCGCAACTGCGCCGTCTATTTGGCCGCGATTTCGATCATTGCTTACATCTTTACAAAAATCTCCGTCCAGCTTTATGCCGCGAGTGTGGTTCTGGAAAGAGTGGCCGGCTGGTCGCTCTGGAAGACGGCGGTTGTACTCGTCATCGCCGTCGGAATCTACACCATAGCCGGCGGATTATCCGCCGTCATCTACACCGACACCGTGCAGACCTTGATTTTGATTACCGGCGCCGTTGCTCTGACGGTTATTGGCCTTCATCGGGTAGGCGGATTTGAACACTTGCGGACCATGGTGCCGGCCAGTTACTTCCACATGATCAAGCCCGCGTCCGATTCGCAATTTCCGTGGACAGGCATATTCTTCGGCGCACCGATCCTCGGCATCTGGTATTGGTGCACCGACCAGGTCATCGTGCAGCGCGTGCTTTCTGCACGCGATGAGGGCCACGCAAAACTAGGAACCATCTTCGCCGGCTTCCTGAAAATCCTGCCGGTCTTTATCCTGGTATTGCCCGGCATTATCGCCTTCGCGCTTTTCCCCGAGCAGGTAAAGAAGCCCGATTACGCGTATCCCACCCTAATCCTAAACTTGCTGCCTACGGGCCTCGTTGGTCTCGTGATGGCAGCCTTGCTCGCCGCAGTGATGGGCGCGATGAGTTCGGTGTTCAATTCCACATCCACTTTGGTGACTTTGGATTTCTACAAAAAAATTCGCCCGCAGGCATCGGAGAGGCAACTGGTTAATTTCGGGCGCATTGCTACTGGCATGATGGTGCTGCTGGGCTTGCTTTGGGTTCCGTTCATTCACTACATCAGCAGCCAGCTCTACATTTATTTGCAAAGCGTCCAGGCTTATATCAGCCCGCCAATCTCGGCCTGTTTCGTTCTCGGAATCCTATGGCCGCGCCTGAACGGCTCCGGAGCTATCACGTCGCTGCTAACCGGGTTCGTCCTGGGCGCCACGCGATTCGTCTTGGAGCTTGCGGATCAAGCCGGCGGTGCACACTTCCAATCGCCCGCCATTCGCTGGCTTGTGGACATGAACTTCTTGCATTATGCGATTTTCATGTTCGTCGTCTGCTCGGTCGTCCTTGTCCTTGTCAGCCTGATGACCAAAGCTCCGGACCGCAAACAGCTGGCCGGATTGACCTTTGCCACTGTCGACGACAAAATCGAAACCACCGTGGTGGATCCGCGCCAGCGCAAGCCTGCGCACGAAACGCCCACCGAACGCGCCATCAACATCGTCTTCAGCCTCTTGTTGCTCGGCACGGTCATCGGCTTGTGGATCTACTTCCGCTAAGCGACTGCTGCGCACAGGAAACAAATGAAAACCTCCGCCATCAAGGTCCTTAAGCCCAACGTAACCCGGGAAGAAGCCCTCCGCGTTTTCAACTCGGGTGTTTTTAGCTCGGCTTACTGGCGAGTTCGAAATGGCCCTCTGCAGCGAATCGCCGACGCTTACGTGCCTTTCTGGGTGTATCAAGTCCGCTACGAAGTGGTAGGCGCCATGAACGCGCGCATTTTTGCTCTCGACGCTGTACATGGCGCGCTCGATCTTTTCGAGTTTCCCCACGCGCCGCGAGAAGACGAACTCCAGACCATTGAGACGCGAAATCTTCTGCTGCCAGGCTTGCAGCCGGAAGCCGCGGAAGAACTCCTCAGAATGAAAGTCCTCCGCGTGCTCTTCCAGCAAGGCTTCTTCAAATTGCGCGCTCTGAAAGTCGAAATCACCCACATGCCCGGCGAAGTGCACCTCCCGTATTGGCTGGCATTTTACGGCAACAATGCTGCGGCAAAATGTAGAGTGATGGACGCCGTGCGCCGCCGCATCGAGGGTGCTAAAGCCTCCTACTTTTTCGAGCAGTGGCTCGCCGCATAGCGCCCTTCGAGATTCATGCTATCAGCGCGCCAAGCGGCATTCCGAGAGATAATACTTCCGCCAACGCCGCACAGTGAGGATTAGCATGTCACGCCTTGCCAAATGGACCGGAATCACCATGCTTTTCTGGACGCTCCACGTCGGCAGCGGGGCCGCGACGGGCTGGCAGCACATCGGCAACGTCCAACGTGTAGAGAAACTTAAGGATGGAGTCGAACTAACGGCCGGCGGCGCGAAGCTGCGTATCACCGCTTTTAACGATGGCGTGATTCGAGTTCGCCTCGCTCCGCAAGGCTCTTTCCCGAAAGATTTTTCCTGGGCCGTAATCGAGTCTCCCGATCCTCCGCCCATCAAAATCGAAGACAGCAAGACCGAACTGCGCATGACCGCAGGCCGCGTCGTTGTCATCGTCAAAAAATCTCCGGCGCTCATCACATTTGCGGACCTAGCCGGAAATGTTCTCCTCGCCGATGAACCGTCCCTGCCCATGGCATGGAATGGCACGTATGTCCACGTCTGGAAGCACATGCCCTTGGATGAAGACTATTTCGGTCTCGGCGACAAGCCCGGCCCCATGAACCGCCGCGATCACGCGTACACGATGTGGAACACCGACTTTTTCGGCTGGCAGGAATCCGACGATCCTCTCTATAAAACGATTCCTTTCTTCATCGGCCTTCGCAAAGGCACGGCCTATGGCGTTTTCTTCGACAACACCTATCGCAGCAGCTTCGACTTCGGAAAAGAATCCCGCGATTATTTTTCGTTCGGCGCCGAAGGTGGCGAGCCGAACTATTACTTCATCGCCGGCCCCGAGCCCAAGAAAATCGTCAAGGAATACACCGCGCTTGTCGGCCGCACGCCTCTTCCCCCGCTCTGGTCGCTCGGCTACCAACAGAGCCGCTACAGCTATTATCCCGAAGCGGAAGCTCGCAAGATCGTCCAGACGCTCCGCGAGAAAAAGATTCCCGCCGACGCCATTTATCTGGATATCGATTACCAGCAAGGTTACGCGCCTTTCACCATCAACCGCGAATATTTTCCAACGTTTGAGAAAATGATTTCAGATTTTTTGACGGTAGGCATGCGCACCGTTCTCATTACGGATATGCACATCAAAAAAGATCCCAACCACGGCTATTTTCCATACGATTCCGGGATGAAGCAGGATGTCTTTGTCAAAAATCCGGACGGCTCCGTCTATGTCGGCAAAGTCTGGCCCGGCGACAGCGTTTTTCCGGATTTCACTCTTACCCGCGTGCGCGATTGGTGGGGCGGCCTTTACAAAAATTTCGTGGATATGGGCGTTGCCGGCTTTTGGAACGATATGAATGAGCCGTCGGTCTTTGACACTCCAACAAAAACCATGCCGCTTGATGTTGTTTTTCATCTTGATGATGGTACGACAGTCGATCATCGCGCCATCCACAACGTCTACGGCATGGAAAACGCCCGCGCGACGCATGACGGCCTTCTCAACCTCCGCCCCGACGAGCGGCCCTTCGTGCTAACGCGCGCGGCCTATGCAGGCACCGAACGCTACGCCGCTACATGGACCGGCGACAACAGCGCCACTTGGAACCACATCGGCATGAGCGTTCCTCAAATCATGAGCTTGGGAATTTCCGGGTACGCCCTCGTTGGCGCCGATGTCGGCGGCTTTGCAGGCTCTCCTCCTGTCGATCTTCTGACCCGCTGGTACGAACTCGGCGTTTTCTATCCGATTTATCGCGATCACGCCGCGAAAGGCACAGAGCCTCACGAGCCCTGGGCGAGCGGCCCCGAACAGGAAGCCATCCGCAAGCGCTACATCGAGCTGCGCTACAAACTGCTGCCGTACATTTACACATCAATGGAAGAAACTTCGCGCACGGGCGTTCCGTTGATGGAACCCATCTTTCTCGAGTACCCCGCAGATGAAGCTTCCTACGGTGAAGATCACGAATTCCTTTTCGGCAAAGACCTCTTCGTCGCTCCGGTGATCACCGAAAAAAGGGATGCGGAAGACGTCCATTTGCCCCCCGGCGATTGGTACGATTTCTGGACCGCCGACATCCACACAAGCAAGGATCAAATTTCATTACATCCAACTCTCGAGGAAACACCTCTATACGTCCGCGCCGGCGCGATCATTCCCATGCAGCCCGTGGTACAAAGCACGAACGAAAAACCCGACGGCCCCCTCGAATTGCGCCTTTACATGGGCAACGACTGCCATGGAACGCTGTATCAGGATGACGGGCTTACGTTCGACTATCAAAAGGGAAACTTTCTCCGCGTGAATTTCACTTGCGACATAACACCGCACGACATGACCGTTTCGAGTGTCATCGAGAAAAACGGCTATAAGCCGTGGTGGAACAGCGCGCAACTGGAAATCTATGGGGCAGCAGCCGAGCCGAAAGAAGTTCGCATCGGAGATCAAGCGATTCACGATTGGCACTTCGACCCACAAGCCCACTGCATTACGCTTACTGTGCCCGACGCGCTCAGAAACTGGAACGTTCACTTGAAATTCTGATTCCTCAATCGACCAGGAAAATGGAAATGGATTGCGCGGGCATCGTGAGTCTGGCTTCACCGCCGAATGCTTCTGCTTTCGCCTCTCCAAGAAGCGGCGTAAATCCGGCTGCCCCCTGAGCCGGTGTGTCCCTAAGGGGAATTTTCATCTCGCGAGGTTTGTCCGAATTGTTAAACGCCACAAGCACACGCTCTTCTTCCGTCTCGCGCAGAAAAACATAGGAAGCCTGGTCCGAAGCAAGGTGCCACAATCTGCCGCTCTGCAAAGCAGGATGTTCGCGCCGCAATCGCAACATCGTTTGCACAAAGTTGAAGAGCGTTTGCTGCTCCGCCGTGCGCCCCTCCGTTGTGAAGGCATTCTTCGGATCGCCTGGCCAGCCTCCAGGAAAATCATGCCGGTTGTCTGGATCTCCGCCGCCGGTCATTCCGATTTCGTCGCCGTAATAAAGCTCCGGGATCCCTCGCAGAGTCGGTATCAATCCATACGCCAGCTTGAGTTTTGCAGGCGAACTCCCTTCCGCGCTCGCAAAACGTGGCACATCATGATTCCCGAAAAAGGTCACCAGCATTTCGGGATGCGGGTACAGCCAATCGCTTCGCAAGATGTCGGCGATGCGGCCCGCCGATGCGTTCCGTAGCAGTACATCTCTCAGCGCAAAGAACATCGGATAATCGAACAGCGTGCTCACGCCGGAGTCGATGCCATCGAGGCGTTTTTGTCCACCGGCAAAAAACGAGGTAACGCTCGGGTCCGGATGAAACACTTCTCCGATGGTCTTCAGGTACGGATAAATTTGATGCAAACCGTCATGCCAGCCTGACCAAAATTTGCGCGACACATACGGAAAAGTGTCCAGGCGAAATCCATCCAATCCGGATGTTTCCGCCCACCAAATCGCATTTTGCAGAAGGTACTCGGCCACCATCGGATTTTCCGTGTTCAAATCGGGCAGCACGCCAAAAAACCAGCCTTCCGTCAGATTTCTCGATACCCGCGCCGGCGCATGCGGATCGACGAGCAGCTCGAATGGATCGTTGGCCATCGGTTGCTTGCTCCTTTTTCCGTAGAACGTGCCGTTGACCCCACCCGAAGAATCCAGATGATGCTGCGGCGTGCCATGGAACCAATCCGGCATCGGCGGGTCGGCCACCCATGGATGCTTCGGCCCGACGTGATTCGCCACAAAATCAAAAAGCATCTTCATCCCTTGCTTGTGAGCTTCCGCAACGAGTTCCTGATAATCCTGAACCGTTCCCAAATGCGGATCCACCGAATATAAATCCACCGCGCCATACCCGTGATAGTCCTGCGCCGCGCCGTTTTTCAGAATGGGCGTTAGCCAAAGCGTGGTTATTCCCAGATCCTTTAAATACGGAAGATGCTCGTGAATGCCGCGCAAGTCCCCGCCGTGATAAGCGCGCGGATTCGAACGATCATGCATCCCCCGCGCCTCCGCCGGATCATCGTTCGTGGGATCGCCGTCCGCGAAGCGGTCCGGCATGATGAGATAAATCACGTCCTCCTGCGAAAGTCCCTGAAACTTTCCAAGCTTCATCGCACGCGGAGCCAGCGGCAGCTCAAAGGAAGTCTTGCCCGTCGGCGTTGTAACTCGGCAAACGGCAGTGCCCGATTTTGTATCCGCACCGATCGTCAGCCAAACGAACAAATAGTCGCCCCCCGCCGTCGCTTGCGTGCGCTCGACGATGACGCTCTCCAGATTGCAAGCAACGCGCGTCGCTTCAAGGTGGTGGCCGGAAAGAAGCACCATCAATTCCGGAGTCAGCTTGAGCCACCAGGAAGGCGGCTCAACCTTTGTCACCACGGGCGCGTTTGGGTCCGGTTTCTGCGATGAGTCTTCTTGCGCGGAAATGCATCCGGGGCATAGAAAGAGAATGACGCCAGCGATCGTGATGAGGCGGAGAAAAAGTTTAGGAATCGCTGGCCAGCGGGAACAAACGGGGTTTTTCACCCGAGAAGCATAGGAAAAAAGCTCCCCAGACGCCAGTCTCGTCTCCCGCGGCTTTGACAGCCGATCTACCTCTCAAAAATGAGCTTGCCGAAGCACTCGGGAACATGGAAATTCGGTGCCGTCGTTTTTGTTGGTTGCCACGCTGAGTAAAAGCGCGGCTCCGTGGTTCCTTCAACGCGGTAGAAATTGACTTGCCAAGGAGCCGATGGGTCGAAACTCGCCGTTAAACTCTTCATGGGCAAAGCCAGCTCCGCGATCCAGGCTTTCCTCTCCTCATCCATTTCGACGCGCCTCGTCAGTCCGCTTTGCAGATTGCTCCCTTTCCCGCCGGCGATGTCCAAGTCAATCCAAAAGCCGTTGGGGCTCACTTCAAACTCTTTGTAGTGCCGCGGACTTCCGACCCAGCCGGCTGAAGGAAAACTTCGGCCACGTCGCGGTCCCACAGGTGATCCCGCCGTCCGCTGGGCTCGGCATCGGAGAAAACCGTAAGATTGCGATAGCGCGCGATAAATCTCACGTAGAGAACGTCGCGAGTCCACAGCAACCGCACCTCCGTTTCTCGGTTTGGATCGGCGTTCTTGCCTTGCCAATCGCTGTCGAAGCGTAGCGCTGAAGCGTTTTCCCACGCTTCGCCGCTCGGAAATCCTTCCGCATCCTTCCGGCCAAGGAATTCTTTCGCGACGGCTGTCCCGGTTTCTCGAGCCGATGATGTATTTCCAGCAATCACGCAATGCACCCCGCGCGAGTCGGCGAACCCGTACCCCAGCATATCTGCAAAAGGCAAAGCGATTGGAACGATGCAGGCTAATGTGCGGAGAATGGTAAGGAGCCATGGAAGAAGCCGCATCCGGGTCTTCGCAAGAGGCAAACCTTTTGCGCACGCGCCCATTTGCTCCTCCCAACCCCGAGGCTGCAACGTGCTAGCATCCAGTTTGGTACTTCACAGACGCTGCTGCGTGCATGCGAGCGGCATTTTCCAAGGAGGGCGCGGCATGATTGAGCCGGCTAAAGCGCAAGATTATTTATCCCGACCGGGAAAGCGCGAGCCCGATCAATTTGAATACGTGAAGTTGCGCATCGACGGCGCCATCGCGCGCATGACGCTCGACCGCCCCGAACACAATCTCCTGAACGAATCCTTCCTCCGGGAGCTCGCCGATGGAATTTCGTTTGCCGGCGACCGCCCCGATGTGAAGCTCATCGTCCTCGATTCCGCTTGCAAGGTGTTCTGCGGGGGCATCGATATCGGCGAATACACCTCGCAACGTGTCTTTCAGATGCTCGACGCCTTCCACGCGGCCTTTTCCGGCATGCTGGAAGCGGCCAAGCCGGTGATTTGCGTTGTCAATGGACCCGCCATCGGCGGCGGCGCCGAGCTTGCTGCTTTTGGCGACCTGGTGATCGCCACTCCCAAAGCCCGTTTCGCGCAGCCCGAAATCTCCATCGGCGTTTTCCCGCCGCTCGCCTCAACCATTCTTCCCTTTCTCGTCGGCCCCAAGCGCGCTCTCGAAATTGTTTTAACCGGCGAGGCTATCACCGCGGAGCGCGCCCTCGAACTAGGCTTCATAAACCGCCTCGTTCCCGAAGCCAAACTCGAGCAAACCGTGAACGATTTGACGGAACGCATCACCGCCCACTCCGGCCCCGTCCTCACCATGGCCAAAAAAGCGATTCTCGGCGGCATGGGCCTTTCGTTGCGCGATGGCATGAAAAACTCCATGAATATTTTCCTCAACGAACTCTATCGCCTCGAGGATTCTCAAGAAGGTCTCCGCGCGCTAGTCGAAAAGCGCAAACCAAATTGGAAAAATCGCTGAGCTCCGTCGGCCGGCGGTTCCGCCCCGTGCATTGACACTCCCAGACCCGCGTCATACACTGGGCTTCCAATTTGCAGGCGAGGGAAGTGGGGAAGGCCGTGAGAATCGGCCGCGGTCCCGCCACTGTAAGCGGCTGAACGTGCCGTAAGCCAGACCACCCTCCCGCGCCGCAGAGGCCGCCGCTTCTCGCGAGAAGAAGCGATGCCAAAAAGCCCCGGGCTGTCTCGCGGGGCTCTTTTTTTGTGAGAAGCTTGTTTCCGTCAGAGGAATTTGTGCCGACGCGGAAAGACGCAAGAAAAAATATCCCGGCCAGACGCCTCATCGTCGCGCTGTTGGCATGCGCTGCATCCTGGTGTCCAACGCTGCGCGCGCAGACCCCGCCGACGAGCCCGGTCGCAACTCCGATCTATAAGGATTTCATCGATGAAGTAGGCCGCACCGTTCGCGTCCCCCAACCCGTGCAGCGCATCGTCTCTCTCGCTCCCAGCCTCACGGAAACAATTTACGCCCTCGGCTTGCAAGATCGCCTTGTCGGTGACACGGACTATTGCGATTTTCCCCCGGACGCACAGAAAAAACCCAAAGTGGGCGGCGCCATCAATCCGAGCCTCGAACAAATCGTCGCTCTGCGCCCCGATTTGGTTCTCGTCACCAAAAGCCTGAATCGCCTGGAAACCGTGAACGCGCTCGATGGCCTCGGCATCCCTTCTTATTCTACGGATCCCCACACCGTCGAAGAAATCATCTCCTCGACCGAGCGTCTAGCCGATGTCCTCGGCGTCCCCGAGGCAGGCGCCACCCTCGGCGCCGACCTCCAGCGTCACCTCACGGCTCTCCAAGAACACTTAAGCGGTCTTCCTCCCCGCCGCGTCATCTTCATCGTTTGGCCCGATCCCCTCATCTCCGTAGGCAAAAATACTTTCATCGCCGATGCCCTGCGGCTGGCCGGCGCCAGCTCCATCGTGGACTCGTCCCAAGACTGGCCTCAAATGAGCCTGGAAGAAGTCGTCCGCCTGCAGCCCGATTTTCTAGTTTTCGCAGCGTCCCACTCCGATGGCGGTCAGGATCAGTTCGATGTCCTCGCCGAGCGCCCTGGCTGGCGCGGCCTCGACGCCGTCCGCAATCGCCGCTTCGCCGTAATCAGCGAAGCCGTAAATCGCCCCGCACCGCGCATCGTCTCCGCCATCGAGGATCTCGCCCGTCAGTTGCACCCCGAAGCTTTTCCCGCGCAGCCGAACGACGAAAAAGAACTGAAAAATCCTTCTCCGGCTCAGCCACAGCTCTCTTCCGGCATAGTGGATTCGCCCAGCGTCGATCACGCCTTCTTGGAGACCTGCTCTTGCGCCCCTTAACTCTCAGCCGCTTGCTCGCTCACTGCGCCATCCTTTCCGCCATTCTTTTCGTCGTGGTGGTCATCGCGCTCAAAATGGGCGCTGTCCCCGTCTCGCTCTACGGCTTGGGTCGCGATCTCCTCCGTGTTCTCTTCCGCCAAACCAGCCAGCTCTCCAGCGAATATCAGCTCATCATTTTCGATATTCGCCTGCCGCGCATTCTCCTCGGCATTTTTGTCGGCGCGTCGCTTTCCGTCGCCGGCGCAAGTTTTCAGGCCTTGCTTCGCAATCCGCTCGCGGATCCCTACGTTCTCGGCGTCTCCAGCGGCGCAGCCGTCGGCGCCATCGTCGCGCTGATCGTCGAGCCTCATCTAGCTCTCCCCGCCGCCGTCGCCGCGCTCCTAACTCCGGTCGGCGCTTTCCTCGGCGCCGCCATCACCGTCACCGCGGTTTACTTCCTCGGTCTTCGCCAAGGCCAAATCGACAGCGGCACTCTTCTCCTGGCCGGCATCATTACCGCCTCCTTTCTGTCCGCCATCATCATGTTTTTCATGTCCACGCTCACCGGCGGCAACTACCGTGGCATGGCCTTCTGGATGATGGGCGACCTCTCCACGCCGCCTCAGCGCGTGGTGAGCCTCGTCCTGCGTTTCGGTTTCTTCCTCGCCGCAGCCGCCATCTACACCACCGCCTCCGACCTAAATTTGCTCCTCTCCGGCGAAAAGGAAGCCATGCACTTAGGCGTCGACGTCCGCCGCGTCCGCCTCGTCGTCTACATTGCCGCCTCCCTGCTAACCGGCCTCGCCGTCTCCGTCAGTGGCGCCATCGGCTACGTCGGCCTCCTGGTTCCTCATGTCATGCGCCTGCTCTTCGGTTCCGACCATCGCATCCTCTTACCAACCGCCGCTCTCGGCGGCGCGATCGTCCTGGTCGTCGCCGACACCCTCGCCCGCACCGTCGTCTCTCCTTCCGAACTCCCCGTCGGCGCCATGACCGCCATCGCCGGCGCCCCGCTCTTTCTCTATCTAATGCGCAGGAGGCTCGCGTGAGCAGCTACACCCGCTCTCCCACCGCTGCGTCACGTCCCATCGGAGAGGCTGGCGATTTCAACTCCGACATTCGGTTGAGCGTCGAGCAAGTCAGCTACGCCTACTCCGCGAATCCCACGCAGGCTCCGCTCTTCACTCTCGAAGCCACCAGCTTTCAGGCTCGTCCCGGCGAAATCGTCGCTATCCTCGGCCCAAACGCCTGCGGCAAATCCACGCTCTTAAAATTAATCGCCGGCGCCCTCGAACCGCTCTCCGGCCGCGTACTCCTCAACGGCTTCGTCACTCACCAGCTTCCCCACCGCACCCGCGGCCAGCGCATCGCCATGGTCCAGCAGGAAAGCCCCTTGCTCTTCCCCTCGCGCGCTTGGGAATTTGTTCTTCAAGGACGCCATCCCTACGGCCGCACCCTGCGCTTCGAAACGGAAGACGACATCCTCATCGCGCGCAACGCGCTCGCACAAGTCGGCGCGGAAGATCTCACCGATCGCTGGATGGATCAAATCTCCGGCGGCGAAAAACAACGCGTTATCCTGGCCCGCGCTCTGGCCCAACAGCCTCTGCTTCTTCTCCTCGATGAGCCCACGCTCCATCTCGATATCGGCGCGCAAGTCGATTTGCTCGAAACGCTGCGCCGCCTCGCGGCTGCGAATCGTTACACCGTCGTAGTCGTGACCCACGAGCTGAATCTAGCCGGCCAGTATGCCGACCAGGTCGCTCTTTTTCAAAAAGGCAAATGTCTTCGCGTTGGCCCGCCAGCCAGCGTTTTCCAGCGCGAATTGCTCGAACAAGTTTTTCAGACGTCTCTCACCGTCGAGCTCGGCTCGTCCGGCCGTCCTCGCGTGATACTGCCGTCTGCTAAATAAGTAGCCGTTCCATCGTTCACCCAGACGCCGCGGCAAATTGATGCGGCACTTGAATCATGCTTAGCGGGCCCCGCAAGGGCGCCCCCCACAATCACCGCGGACTTCGTGCACGGGAAGACGGTGCGTTTCCCCTGGCCAACGCCGGGTTCGAACGTGAAAGAAGCCGTCGCCGCCGCGCGACTGTAAGGCGGAACAAGGTACTGCTGAAGCCACTGCGGCGCCCCGCTCACTGGCGCGATCTTTCCTAAAAGGATCGCCTCCAGAAATAAAGGGCAGCGCCAGCGGGAAGGCCCAGCACCGGCCCCCCAATGAAGCAACGACACAGCGGGGACGGAACTGCCGCCAAGCCAGGAGACCGGCGAAGTCCGCAAGCCCGGGCGATTTTTTCCACTCCCCGGGCCAGCCTTCAACTCCCGCGCGAGAGGGAGCGGAGGAAACCATGAAAACTACGCCTCTTCGAACTTACTTTCTTCTCCTGTTTTTTCTGGCAGTCAGTTTTTCCGCAAAAGCACAAAGCGAATCCTCGAATGCTCGTCTGTTCGGCACCCTCCTGGATTCCAGCGGCGCCGCCGTCGCGGGAGTAAACATCACCGCGCAATTGGAAGGCAGCGCAAACGCGCATACCTGGAAAGCAAATTCGTCCGCCGAAGGCGCTTACACCCTCACGCTTCCGCCCGGCCGCTATCGCATAACGTTTCAGCGCTCTCCATTTGTCTCCCGCGATTTCGTCATGGAACTAGCCTCCAATCAACACCACACTCTGGACCTTACTCTCAATCTCGAGCCTTTCTCCTCCAGCGTTATCATCACCGCCGAAGCGGAGCCTATTCTTGCGGACCAAACCACTGCTCCGGTTTCTGTCATCACAAAACAAGAAATCGATGCCTCGCAATGGGTCGCTTTGACCGACGCTCTCCTTTTCACTCCCGGCGTCGCCGTCGGCCGCACCGGCCCCGAAGGCGGCAGCGATTCCGTCTTTCTCAACGGCGGCAATTCCAATTTCACGAAAGTCCTCGTCGATGGCGCTCCCATCAATCCTCCCGGTGCTTCCGTCGATTTCTCCGATCTCACCCTCGACAACATCGACAAAGTGGAAATCGTTCGCGGCGCAGAAAGCGCCATCTACGGCACCGATGCCGTCGATGGCGTTATCCAACTCTTCACTCACCGCGGCTCCACTCGCACACCTGAATTCAGCGTCTATGCCGACGGAGGCAGTTTCTCTACCGCCCAAGGTGGCGCTCAACTCAGCGGTCTCCTCGCCAAGTTCGACTACTCCGCCGCTGCGTCCTACGTGCAGACGGACGGCCAAGGACCCAACGACGATTTCATCAATCGCACTCTCTCCGGAAATTTCGGCTACGCCATCAGCGACACCGACCAGCTCCGCCTCACTCTCCGCAACAACGACAGCGACGCCGGCATTCCCGGCCAAACCATCTTCGAACCGCCGAGCCTTTACCAGCGTTACGGCCAGCACATTTTCAGTTCCAGCGCCCGCTGGAATTTTTCCACCGGCAAACACTGGCGTCACGAAATCAGCGGCGCCGAATCCTACACCCGCCAATCCAGCGACAATCCCATACAAAGCTTCTATGCCACCGATCCCAACGCGTTTTGTCCGCAAACCAATCCGGCAGCCGTCCCGACCGCCGAATTCTGCGACTTTACTGGCAGCGGCCTTTTTCAGTACAACCGCGCCAACGTAAGCGCTCAATCCAGCTACGTGCTCACAAATTTCGCAGTCACAGCAGGCTACGAGTACGAAGTGGAAAACGCTTTTCTGACTTCCATCGACGTCCCGCACGCGCGCCGCAACAACGAGGGTGGCTTCTTGGACTTCCGCTATCGTCCCCAGCGCCGTATTTCTCTAAATTTCGGCGGCCGCGCGGAAGACAACGCCGATTTCGGCACTCGTGTGGTTCCTCGCGCCGGAGCTTCCTTCCTTGCGCGCGACGGCGGTCAATTTTGGGGTGAAACGCTCCTCCGCGTTTTCTACGGCCAAGGCATTAAGGAGCCGCGTTTCGACCAAATCTACGGCGACGACTTTGGCGATTACGGAAATCCCTCGCTCAAACCCGAAGCCAGCAAAACGTGGACCGCCGGCGTCGATCAAAAACTGCTCCACGATCGAGTCCGCCTCTCCGCCGATTATTTTTCCAGCCGCTTCTACGACATCGTCAGCTTTGAGTACTGCACTGCCGCAAACAACTTCTGCAACATGGCCATTCCGGGCCTCATGAATGACTACGGCTATTACTTCAACACCGACCTCGCCCGCGCACGCGGAATCAATCTCATCGGCCAAGCCAGGTTCACTCGCTGGCTCAACTTAGCCGGCAATTACACTTACGACGACAGCCGCGTCCTCGAGTCTCCCAACGCTTTCGATCCTACGGAGCTTCCCGGAAACCACCTCGCCCGGCGTCCGGTCAATTCCGGATCGCTCACTTTGAACGCCACTTTTCGCAAGTTTGGCGTGACTATGAGCGGCTATTTCACCGGCGTTCGCACCGACTCGGATTTTCTCGGCCTCGGTCTCACCAGCAATCCCGGCTACGCGCTTTTCAATATCGCCGCGCACTACGATCTGGGCCACGGCGTCACCCTTTACACGCGTGCAGCCAATCTCTTCGACAAACAATACCAGGACGCTCTCGGCTACCCTGCTCTCGGCCGCGACGTCCGCGCGGGTGTTCGCTATACCTTCAAAGGCCGCAACTAACTTCTTGCGTCCATCGCGGCAGGGCCGTCAGATTTTGTAGGGGCGGGGCTTGCCCCGCCCTCTTCGGCAAGACGCAGTCCCAAACGATCACGGAGGATTCTAAAAGATGTCCGAACCCATCCTCTTCTGCTGGAGCGGCGGCAAAGACAGCGCCATGGCTCTCCACACGCTGCTCCAGCAGAACGAGGTTCACGTCGTTTCGCTCCTCACCACCGTCACCGAAACCTACGAGCGCATCAGCATGCACGGCGTCCGCCGCGATCTCCTCCAGCGCCAGGCTCAATCCATCGGCCTGCCGCTTCACGAAGTCCGCATCCCTCCGCAGTGCGTCAATCCCATCTACGAAGCGCGCATGGAAGAAGCCCTGCGCATCCACCTCGAAAAAGGCGTCCGCAAAGTAGCCTTCGGCGACATTTTTCTCGAAGACCTTCGCGCCTATCGCGAAAAAAATCTCGCCCGCATCGGCATGACCGCCATCTTCCCCATTTGGAAGCGTGACACACGCGAGCTGATTCGTTCCTTCCAGGCCAACAAATTTCGCGCCGTCGCCGTCTGCATCGATCCCAAAATCCTCGCTCCCAGTTTCGCTGGCCGCGAACTCGACGAATCCTTCTTCCGCGATCTTCCGGCGCAAGCCGATCCCTGCGGCGAAAACGGCGAGTTCCACACCTTCGTCTTCGACGGCCCCATTTTCAAATTTCCCATTCCTGTCCGCACTGGAGAAGTCGTCCACCGCGATGGCTTTGTTTTCTGCGATCTACTGTCTAGAATAGAGGAGGCACCACTATGAACACGCAATTCTCTCAAAAGGAAACTCTGCTTTATCGCACGCTCCTTGTTCTGTCCTTAATCGTCCTGGCCGCCGCCTTACGCATCGCTCCGCATCCCTGGAATTTCGCCCCCATCGGCGCCATGGCCCTCTTCGCCGGTGCCATGATCAAAGACCGCCGCCTCGCCTTCGTCTTTCCCCTCCTAGCTCTCTTTGCGGGCGACATCTTCATCGGTTTCCACAAACTAATGCCAATCGTCTACGCCAGCTTTCTCATCAGCGTAGCCATCGGCTTCTGGCTGCGCAAACGTCGTGGTGTCGCCCGCATCGGCGCCGCCACTCTCTTCGGCGCCATCCAGTTTTTCCTAATCACCAATTTTGCAGTCTGGGCCTTCGGCCTCACCTATCCGCGCACCGGTACCGGCCTGCTAGCCTGCTACGCCGCCGCGGTCCTCTTCTTCTGGAACACCCTGGCCGGCGACGCTGTCTACGCCACCCTCCTCTTCGGCGGTTTCGCCCTAGCCGAACACCTCTTCCCTGCCTTCCGCGAGCCCGCGCCGGACTCCCCTCGCCTCTACTGAGTCCCGCATAATATCCCGAACAAGCTATTTGGAGTGCGGCAGCCCCGCTGCCGCTTTTCCCAGCTGGTTCCCACGCCTCTATATTTGGCGAGGCTCACTAGTTCGAGCCCAAGCGACACTTCCCGTCATTGCCGCCCACGCGAATTTTTTATAAATAATTTTTTGCTTGACAAATTCATTACCAACCCTGTATATTACGACTGTAGGGAATTGCGCCTCGCCTCCCGCGAGGCTTTTCTTTTTGTAGCTCAGGCACTCCTGCCTGAGCTCTTTTCATCCGATCCCAAACTTCAACTCTCAGGAGACATCCATGTCCTCGATTCGCCCGCAGGACCGCGCGTCCTTGTGTACCTTCACCTTCGCCGACGGCCGCCGTTGCCGTACTCCCCTTTTCAGCAGCCATCCGCGCCTCTGCTTCGACCACGCCCGCAAAGAGGCCCAAGCCCAAGCCCACGCCCCCGATCCGCCCCGCGCCGACCAGTCTTTCTTCTTCACGGGAGAGCGCGTCTCGGCCCGCGATCTCAGCGCCCTCATCGCGGACCTCTTGCCCGCCGTAGCCCACGGCCAATGCAAAACCAAAACCGCCTCCACCCTCGCCCTTCTCTCCCGAACCATGGTGCTCACCCTCCAACTCTCTCAGCACGAATTCATCAGCACCCACGCCGATGGGCGCCTGCCTCACCCCCGTCGGCGTCCTAAGATCCCCGCCAAAAAAGCCTCCACTAACTCATGCAAAATCAACACCTACAGATGTGCATCAAAACAAATGACTTTAAGTGCGTTTGAATGAGCGTTTGCGAAAAAACTAGGGTGTATGCCCGGTTATTGTCAACCAGAATTCCGACTACCGGACGGGTCGAGACTGCCGGAAGGAAGCCATCCTCCCCTCCGCAGAAGATACTTCGCCCGTACTGCATACGCTAGGAAACCCTTCCTCCCGAGACAGGAGCCACCGGTCACGAAACGCGGATCGTGGAACCATGGAGCACTGCTCACTACTCACTGCCCATCATCAACATTTCTTTTGCGCTCTGCCGCGACGGTGGTAGGCTTCCCAGTTGGTAAGTCGGAGGCAAGACGTGAGCCTAGCCGCTCCACCGGATCATCTTCATTCTCTTACCGGCCTCGAAGGCCGCCGCAGCACGCGCATCGATCGCACCGTTCCGCTTGTCGTGCTCGGCCAAACCAGAACCGGCTTGTCCTTTCAGGAGAAAACTTCGACAGTCAGCTTCAATCTTCACGGCTGCCGCTACCCGTCGCGCCACGAATATCCTGTCGGAGCCTCCGTCGGCCTTCGCGTCCTCCAACCGGACGGCGAAACCATCTCTCCCGTCATTCGCGCTTTTGTAAAATCCGTCCATCCGCCCGCTAGCCCTCGCGAACTTTTCCAGGTCGGCGTCGAGCTCGAATCTCCTGCGAATATCTGGAACGTTTCTCCACCGCCCTCCGATTGGAATCGCCTGCTCGGAGGCAGCACTGCATCTGCAAGTATGTCGGCTGCTGTCGCCCCCGCGCTCGAGCGCCCCGAGCCGCCCGCACCGCCCGCCGCCGCTACCATGTCTTTTCCGTCAGCTCCCCCTCCGGCCCGAAGCGCTGACGATGGGACAGACACGCAGGAGACCCCGTTTCCGACGCCGTTTCCGGCCGCGGCCGGCGCGCAACCCGCGAAGGAGGTGTCGCCCGCCAAACCGGAGCGCGTGGCCATCACCATTGACCAGTTGGTCGCCGCCATGCAAGGCAAGTTGCAAGCGGCCGCCGAAAAAGTTGTCCAAAACGCGCTGGCCACCCATCTCGACGAGGCCATCAGTGACGCCCTCGCGCGAATCGAGCGCGTTCGCGAACACAATGTCCAGCAACTTCATGAATTTTCCGAACTTCGCTTTGAATCGCTGATGCGCGCTTCGCGCGAAGAAATTCTCGGCCACCTCGAATTGCGCCTCGGCGAAGTGCAAAGCCACTGGGAAGAGCAGCAAAACGCCTATCGCGCGCAAGCCGAGGAAATCGCACGGCGCCTGGAGTTGCTCGCCGCTGATACGCAGCGCAATCTCGCCGAAACGCAGAAGTTCATCGAGAAAGCGACTTATGAAATCGAGCCACAAACGCGGGGCCATTTGGACGAATCGCTCGGCCAGGCCACCGAGCAATTCGAGGCGGCTGCGGATCGCATCTCCGATCGCCAGCTCGTTCGTGTGATGGAATCCACACGCATGGTCGTCCGCGAAGCCGCAGCGCAACTGGACGCCCGCGTCGCGGAATCACGAGCCCTGCTGCACAGCGCTTCGGGAAGCACTCTCGAAGAGTTTCGCCGTCAGGCCGAGGTCCAGGTCGATCTCGCCATCTCGGAAACGACCGAGCGGGTCCAATCCGCGCTCTCCGCTCTCGATGCGGAAAGTCGCGCCGCCTGCGAAGCCCGCCGCCGCACCATGATCGACGACGTCACACGCACTACCGAACAATCCACCGAGCAATTCCGCTCGGGCATCAAAGCGTTTCTCTATTCCTGCCTCGTGGCTGCCGTCGGCGCTGTCGACGAACACGCCAAAACCACGCTCAGTGGGCTCGTCAAAGATCCCGGCAGCTACTCCCCGCGCCATCGACGACATCAAAATTATTCCCCCCGACGAAGAAAAGCCCAACTGAACTTTTCAGTTCGTCGGCGCGCCCAATGCAAATTCGCGATGCGCCGTGATCAACGCTGTCTTCATCGCCTTTTCTTCGACGACGAACGAAATATTCGACTCCGAAGATCCCTGCGCAATCGCGATCAGGTTCACGTTCTCGCGGCCCAGCGCGTTGAACGTTCGCCCAGCGACTCCTGGCGTCCCGCGCATGTTTTCGCCGACCACCGCCACGATCGCGATGTTGGAATCGACAGTGATGTGCTCGACTTTTTCGTGCGCCAGGTCTTGCGCGAACTCTTTTCGCAGTGCTTCCACCGTCCGTTGCGCGTCTCCCGCGGACACGATAAAGCAAATATCGTTTTGCGAGGACGATTGCGAAATGAGCAAGACGTTGGCCCGCAATTCCGCCGTCGTTGAAAATGTTCTTCCGACAACGTCAGGCAAGCCCACAATCCCCGGCCCTCCCACGCTGATCAGCGCCACATCCTGGATCGCCGTCAACGCTTTCACCCCGCCGCCTGTGCTCCGCCCCTGCGGAGTAATCAATGTTCCCGGCCGCTCCGGCGCAAAGCTGTTGCGAATCCAGACGGGAATCGCGGCCTGCATCACGGGATTGAGCGTTTTCGGGTGCAGCACTTTCGCTCCAAAAAAAGCGAGTTCCGCTGCTTCGCGATAAGAAATTACAGGAATCGTCCGCGCATCCGGCACCAGCCGCGGATCGGCCGTCAGCACGCCGTCCACGTCCGTCCAGATAATCACTTCGTCGGCCTTCAACGCGGCACCCAGTATCGTCGCCGAATAATCCGACCCGCCGCGCCCCAGTGTGGTCAAAATTCCTTCCGCGGTCGCGCCGAGAAACCCGGTGACGACGGGCACGGTTCCTTTTTCCAGCAACGGCCGCAAGTGCGCTTCACATTTCCCGCGCGTCCGATCCATTAAAGGTTCCGCGCCTCCGTGAAACGCGTCCGTGACAATCACCCGTGTTGCATCCACGGCCTCGCTCTGCAAGCCGAGTTCCCTCATCGCTGCTGCCACCAGCGGCGCCGACAGCCGCTCTCCCAAACTCGAGATCGCATCCAGCGTTCGCGGCGTGAGCTCACGCAGAAGCGCAGTCCCCTCAAACAGCCTGCTCCCCTCCGCGAAAACCCCTTCGAGATTGTCTATGACGGACTTGCGAGCACTCTCGTTCTGGACCAAGCTCGCCAGCGCCCCTTGATGCTGCATCCGCAATGCGTCCAGAACCGCAGTCCCCGGCTCTCTTTCCCCTGCCCCCGCCCGCCTCGCCGCCTCGATCAGCCGGTTCGTCACTCTGCTCATTGCGGAAACGACCGCGACACAGGCACCTGCCCGGGCCCCCTGCGCAATAATCTGCGCCGTCCTGGCCATGCACGCGGCATCGCCTACGGACGTGCCTCCAAATTTCATTACTTGCAATCGCGACTTCATCTCCCGGGCCTTCCTTGGAACTGAAAATTTCTCTTGTGAGTTTACCCTGAGACGCGATGATGCTGCGCTAGACGAACGAGGAAGTTGCCTCAGCCGGAACAGGCAAGTAAGATTGCCTTAATTATGCAAACCAAACTCTCAACCAAGGGCCAGGTCGTTCTTCCTAGCCGTAGCTGTAACAAGTTAGGACTTCGGCCCGGCGATCCGCTTGACGCAAGCGTTGAGGATGGTCGCATGGTACTGACGCCGCGCAAAAGGCGAGCAAGACAGGCACGCATCATTAAGGATGCCATTACCGGTTTTCCTGTGCTCACTTTAGGTCCCAATGCTCCGACTCTGACTCACAAACAAGTCAAAAAGATTTTGGCCGACTTTCCATGACGTTTTTATGGATGCGTACATGCTCCTTTGATTCATAGCCATCCACCGCGATTTCCTTACACAAAATGTAAACTGGAAACGTCCTGAGCAGTAGTCGCGTCGACTGAGATTTTCTACGGCCGATCCCAATCGAGGGCGTAGATTTCCTGGATGCTGGCGTCGCGCACGAGCAGCGGAGATTCGTCGGGGGCGAGGCCGCTCCAGTTTCCGAAGGCGCCGCCGGCGGCTTGAAAGCCTTTCATGCTGAAGATGGGCTCAAGTTTTCCGTTGCTGACTTGGATCCGATAGTAGCTTTCTTGATTATCGAGGACTCCGTCGAAATAGATGTAGCGGCCGTCGCGCGACCAAGTCGGATAGGCCACGAAAATGTTTGCGAGCGCGGTCCATTTTTGCGTGGTGAAATCAAAAAGCATGAGCTTGAGCGAATCCAGAGTGATGGCCGCGATGTAGCGACCGTCGGGTGACCATCGCGGCGAATAAAAACCATCGGAGCCGGACAACTTCGTTGGTTTTCGCGATTTCAGGTCAAGCACGTAGACGGCAGAACCCTGATTGTTCAGGGAATTTTCTCCGAAGACCAGCGATTTGCCGTCTGGCGACCAATTGGGATCGGCGCAGTTGATCGAGCTGCGATAAATCAGTTCGGGAGTGCCGCCTTGGGGGGGAACCAGATAAATTTGAAAAGGTTCGCCCGAAGGATGGCCAAAGAAGGCGAGCTGCTTTCCGTCGGGAGACCAGCGAGGGAGATAGGCCAGCATGGGCGGAAAAACGAGCTGAAGTTTTTGGGTTCCGTCGATCTTGCTGCGCCACATGGTGCCGTCGGTGGCGTCGTTGTAGGCGACCCATTGTCCATCGCGAGAGAAGTCGAGCCCCATCGCTGAAATTCCCGAAAGGTAAGGCAGGAGTTGTTTTGATTTGGCGTCGTAGCGCAGCAATTGACCGCGGGGCTGCCAGCCTTGGGCAAATATTTTTTTGCCATCGCGGCTGGGAACTGGATCGCCGACATTCATCGGACCGGTCGTCAGTTGAACAGGCGCTTGAGGAGTTGAGCGAAAGAAGCCGCCACGTTCGTTAATGGCCCAGAGATTGGCGGTGCTATCTTGCCGAGCCTGGAACACGAAATACTTTCCGTCGGGCGTCCATTTGCCGCAGCATTCGTTGGGGGCATCGCTCCAGCCCGGAAGCAAAAGATGAAGGTTGGCGCCATCGGCCGAAGCTTGCCAGATCGAGCGGTTGTTGGTTTTCGGATCGTTCACCGTGAAACGCAAAACCGAACCATCCGGAGACCAGCGGATATCGCTGGCGGTGCCTCCGGGTTGAAGGAGCAGTCGCGTATCGCCTCCATCGCTGTTGGCAAGGAAGATCCCGTTCGCTTCGCAATAAGCGATGCGCTTTCCGTCCGGAGACCAGGCTCCGGAGTGGCCTTCCAAATTGCCGAATCGACGAGGCGAGCCGCCGAGCACTGGCACGCTCCAAAGAGGGCCGTCGAGAGAAGTGCCCAGCGCGGTATTCATCAGAAGCGAAGAGCCGTCGCGCGAAATGTCGAAGAGATTCGCGAAGCCCGTGTTTTGGAGTGAATTAGGAACAGGAACTGTCTCGCCGCCGGCCACGGAGACTTGGGACAGCTGCGATTGGTCTTCGATGAAATAGAGCCGAGAACCATCCGTGACTATGCCGGATTTCTGCCGATTCGAGTTGGTGAGCTGGACGGTCTTAAGAACTCGTGGGGGCGCGACGGGCCGGGTCAACACATATCCGAGAGCTGCCGCGATCACGATAAGCGCGCCGCCCGCGAGAGCCCCAGCCTGCCGCCACCGACGCGGTCTGTCGGCGCGAACGCCTTCGAGCGCGGCCGGCGCGGCAGTGATCGTCCCAGAGTGGCCCAGGTCCAGATCGCGCTTCAAGCGCTTCAAATCCGTGCGAAGTTCGGCAGCGGTCTGATAACGCAAGTCGAGATCTTTCTCGAGCGCCTTTGCCAAAATATTTTCCAAGCCGACCGGTAAACTTGGGTTCAACTTTCTGGCGGGCGCGGCTGAGGAATTCAGGATGCCGTCAAAAATCAATCCAACGGCCGAGCCTCCGAAAGGAACCTTGCCAGTCGCCATTTCATAGAGCACGACGCCGAGGGAAAACAGATCGGTGCGGGCATCCAATTCCTGGCCGCGAGCCTGCTCGGGCGACATATAGGCGACGGTGCCCACAGACTGGCCGGGACTCGTGGCCAGCGCGTCGTCCAGAACATGGCGCTGCGTGGGCATCGAGGAATCTTCCGCGGGCTCGGAGGCCGGCTCCCGATAGGCGGCGAACTTGGCCAGCCCGAAATCCAGGATTTTTGCCGGACCGCGATCGACCAGGAAAATGTTCGCAGGCTTGACGTCGCGGTGGATAATGCCCTTGGCGTGAGCGGCCTCGAGGCCGTCGGCGATTTGAATGCCGATTTCCAGAAGTTCGGCTATCTCGATGGATTTCCTGGCGATGCGGCGCTTGAGCGTCTGGCCCTCGAGCAGCTCCATGGCGATAAAGGGGCGCCCTTCAAATTCCTCGATATCGTAAATCGTGCAAATGTTGGGATGATTCAGGGAGGAGGCCGTGCGCGCCTCGCGCCGGAACCGCTCGATCGCTTGCGGGTCATGGGAAATGTCTTCGGGCAGAAATTTCAGGGCAACATTGCGGCCCAGACGCACGTCCAGGGCTCGATAGACCACGCCCATGCCTCCGCCGCCAAGCTGTTCGAGGACGGCGTAATGGGAAATGGTGCGCCCGGTAATGGGGGAAGTATCCGGCACCCGCCCCGGAGTTTACTCCAGCCATTCTGCACGGGCAATCGCGCGAAATTCGAACCGCCGAGCCAACCGAGTGCCGATGTGTGGCAGGTCGCGGTGAAGCGTCAGGGCGACACCACACTTCTCCGATAACCGCGTCAATCAAGCATTGCGACTCATCGTACAGGGTTGAAGATGTCAAGGCTGCTAGGCTCAGCTATTGCGGAGCATGCTCGATAGCGGATTGAGGCTGATTGCCCCTGTTGGACGGCGCCGAATCAGACTTTCGTCGCGTTGAGAAGTTCGCACAGAACCATGCGCAGACCGCCCCTAACGGTATCCACGACAAGATCCCCAAATAGCTCACAAACTCGAAATGCGGCCCACCCAAGAACAGCAATGAGGTAAGCGACCCGCCCAGCGCATTCGTCGCACCATGTGCGACGCTGCTCGACCATATGCTGCCCGTCTCCGACCGCAGCCACCCGAAAATGATGGAAAGCAGAATCGTGCATATCGGGAATACCAAAAGCCCCACCCATACTCTTTCATAGTGCTCGTACCCAAAAAGGATGAGTGGGTAGTGCCAGAACCCCCAGATCAATCCGGTCAGGACGGCCGCCAGAATTGGGCGCTCTCTGAATAGGCGGGGCTGGAGATAACCTCGCCATCCAAATTCTTCACCCCAAGTGACAACTGTGCCGAGCGGAACTCCTTCGATCATCATCTGCACAAGCAAAATCGCCCATAGCCTCGGGCCTATTCGTATCGAGGACAGATTCAGCCGCGGGAATAGCTCACCCAGCGATCGATGCAGCGAGAAGTCAGGTTGGCTGATTCCGAGAACCACGGCGAGTCCCACAATCACCGCAACCACCGCAAGAGGCAAGAGATACGCAGCAAACAAGTAGTATTTCCAGCTTTTCCTGAAGTTAAGCCGCAAACCTGCGTCGGAGAATCCCTCGCGCGTTACCCATTTGCGGACAATGATCGCCCCGATTGCCGGCATAAAAGCTCCAGGTAACACGCCGATCTGAAACAGGGGATTCGAGGCCGAAACATGAAAGACGCGGGAAGCAATGATCCATGCCGCCAACCAAATCCCCCAAGCTCCCAGGAAGGCGATGCAAAGATATGTGGCGACTCCTTTTTTCTTCATGGGCTTCTTTGATTCAAATCTCGCCACGATGCGCCAAGCGTTTGTAGCAGGTGATCAACCACCGCAGCTGCAAGGGATAGCATACCTGTAGCCCATATTCGACATTAATGCTCTCTGCGGGATGCAATACACTCCCGGTGGTCGAGGCGCTCGAAGCGCAATGGAAAGGAGACCGGCCTTCTCCCATCTGGTAAGTCGTGCCGATCAGTCCCCGAAATGGAACGCGTGAGGAGATAGCTGGTACGCTCCGTCGCAAATTCATGAGCTGCGCTGTTACGCCTTTGGTTGAGCGCGTGGCAAGGCGGATGCTATTCTGGCGGATATGGCGGATCCCGCGATTTCCGCGCCTGAAACAACTCCCGAAGCGCCGCTGGAACACTCGAGGCGTCAGCTCGAAGCGCTGCTCGAAGTGGCGGAATCGATTGCGCAGCATCGCGATTTGGCCGCGCTTTTCCACGATCTTGCGGAACGGCTGCATTGCGTGGTGGATTTTGATTTTTTGACGCTGGTGTTGCACGACCCGGTGCGCAACGTGATGCGGCTGCATATTCTCGAAACGCGTTTGCCGACTCCCGCCAAGACCGGGAGCGAGACGCCGATGGAGGGGCATCCTTCGGGATGGGTGTGGCAATCGCAGCAGCCGTTTGTGGTCAGCGACACGGAGGAAGACCAGCGATTCCCGGAATTTCTGCAGCGGCTGCGCGAATTTGGCATCCGGTCTTTGGCGATGGTGCCTCTAACCACGGCGCAGCGCCGGCTCGGAGCGATGGGATTTGGGCGGCTGGTGCCTCAGGCCATCACCGAGACGGAACTGCAATTCATGCAGCGCGTCGGTAGCCAGATCGCGGTGGCCGTCGATAACGCGCTCAATTTCGAGAGCTCGCAGGCGTACCAGGGCCAACTGGCCCGCGAGCGCGACCGGCTGCAGGTCCTTCTGGAAGTCAACAACGTTCTGGTCTCCACACGCGATCTGCCGGATTTGTTTCGCGGGATCGTCAGTTCTCTCCAGCGTGTCATTCCGCACGACTTCACGAGTCTCGCGCTGGTGGATCTTGCTTCCGGGCTTCTCAAAATCTACGCGCTCGATTTTCCGAACCGGCCTAGTTACTTCAAGCAGGAGACGAAAGTTTCGTTTGACGCTACACCCGCTGGACAGTGCTTGACGAGCAGCAAGCCGCTGCTCGCTCGCGGGGCTGAAATTGACGAATTTCCGGCGGAAGTCATACGGCTGCTGCGAAATGAAGGCGTGCAAACGATTTGCTGCGTTCCGCTTATCACGCACGGGCGCACGTTTGGGACGCTCAATCTGGCTAGCCGGCGCGACGACGCTTTCTCGCCGCAGGACCTCGAACTGTTGCAGCAAGTTGCCGCGCAAATCGCGATTGCGGTGGAGAACGCGCTGGCGTTTAAACAGATTGATGCGCTGAAGGACAAACTGGCGGAAGAAAAGCTGTATCTCGAGGAGGAAATTCGGAGCGAGTTCAACTTCGAGGAAATTGTTGGGGACAGCGCGGTGCTCAAGCGGGCGCTCTCGCAGGTGGAACTCGTGGCGCCGGCGGGGACAGCCGTACTTGTAACCGGGGAAACGGGGACCGGCAAGGAGCTGATCGCGCGCGCCATTCACAACCTCAGCCCGAGACGGGAACGCACGTTCGTGAAGGTGAATTGCGCGGCGATACCGAGCGGACTGCTCGAATCGGAGCTGTTCGGGCACGAGCGAGGAGCATTCACCGGGGCTATCTCGCAAAAAATCGGGCGGTTCGAGCTGGCGGACCGCGGCACTCTATTTTTGGATGAGATTGCCGACTTGCCGCTCGAGCTGCAGCCAAAGCTTTTGCGCGTTCTGCAAGAGCAGGAGTTTGAAAGGCTGGGGAGCAATCAAACACAGCGCGTGGATGTGCGGGTCGTGGCGGCTACGAATGGTGACCTTTCCAAGCTTGTTGCCGAGCGCACGTTTCGCAGCGACCTCTTTTACCGTTTGAACGTTTTTCCGATCCACATTCCGGCGCTCCGCGAGCGGCGCGAGGATGTGCCTTTGCTGGTGCGGTATTTCGTGCAGAAATTCAGCCGGCGCCTGAATAAAACGGTTTCCTACATTCCCGCCGAGGCCATGGAGGCGCTTGCGAACTACGCTTGGCCGGGCAATATTCGCGAACTGGAGAATTTTATCGAGCGCGCAGTTCTGCTCTCGCCTGCGAAAGAGCTGCGCGTTCCTATCTCCGAGCTGAAACCGGCTGCTCTCGCGGCAGCGGCGGGCGAGGACTCACCCTCATCGTTTCATGTGTTACGTTCCACTGCGTCCGCGAATTCATCGATTTCGACCCTTGAAGAGGCCGAGCGCCAGCACATTCTCCGCGCGCTGCGCCAAACGGAGTGGCGAATTGCAGGACCCAAGGGGGCGGCGGCGCTGCTGGATATGAAACGCACCACGCTGCAGGCGCGCATGCGCAAGCTCGGTATTCGCCGGCCAGTCTAGCGAGCGTACACCGAACAGCTGGCCGCGCCGCTCAAGGTTACGCAGTGGTCTCTTGCCGCGGGGCGCGGGTTCGCAGATATTACTGGAACTCGAGCATAACAATTTCGGGGTTCGAGCCGAGACGCAACGGCGGACCCCACGTGCCTGCGCCGCTCGAAGTGAAGACTTGCATCTTGCCGATGCGGCTTAGGCCGTAGACAAATTGGCGGTAAACGCGGCGCGCCAGCCAGCTCCAGGGGATAAATTGCCCGACGTGCGTGTGGCCGGAAAGCTGGAGAGAAACGCCGGCGGCTTCGGCGACTTGAGGATGATCGGGGGCGTGGGTGAGCAAAATGCTGGCGCGTTCGCGGTCCACGCCAATGCCCTGCAGCACCGAAGCGAAGTGTTGGCCCTGCGTTGCATGGCGGTAGGGGACGCCGATAATCTGTAAGCCGTCAGCCAGGACTTTTTCGTTGGTGAGCACGCGGACTCCGGCGGCCTCGACAGCGCGGAGATATTTGGTGTCGTCGCCGAACTGTTCGTGATTCCCTGCGACAAAGTAGACGCCATGAGGAGCAGTAAGCTCGCTCAGGGGCTGCGCCGCGCGTGTTGCGTCAATCGCTGTGCCATCGTACAAATCGCCGGCGATGAAAATCGCGTCGGGTTCTTCCTTCAGTATCTTTGCAACCATGCGGCGCAGAAAACCGCCGTTGCGCACGTGGCCTAGATGCAGGTCGCTGATCAGCGCGGCTCTGCGGCCACGCCATGCTTCCGGCAAGTTCGCCAGGCGGACGGTGATTCGCGTCACGCGCGTCCAGCTGGCGTTGAAAACACCGTAGAAACCCGCTAGCGCCGCGGCTCCAAACAGCACTTCGACAATGAGGTGAAAGTTCGCAGGCAGCCCGGCAAGAAGCGCTATCCCGAAAACGACCCAGGAAGAAACGGCCGCGAGAAACAAAAAGCTGACCAGGCCCAGCCAAATCGCTGCAGCCTTGTAAAACAGGCGCAGCGTGGCGCTGGTGTAGCGAAAGGCCAGCGAGGAAGCGCCAATAAAACTAACCGACAAGACGGCGAGGCAGAGTTTGAGCCAAAGAGGGCCGGCGACGCCACTTTTGCCTGGCGCAAACGTCCACGTCTCATACAAAAAGAGGTGCGTGAGAAACAGAACCGCCTGAACAATAACGATGAATCGGATGATCTCTGCTCGGATTCTCATACAGCATTAGATTCACCAGCCCTCATTTTGTATTCATTGCCGGTTTGTGCAGAGAGGCCCGCTCCGACTGCTCTTTCTTTTCGGTTGTGTGGAAACCGGGATGCGGTGCGGCTGTTCGGTTAGAATGCATCGCATGATTATGCGAGGTTCCATTTATTGGCTTTTCGCACGATTGTTTACAAGCGAGTCTTCGGATTTGCTGATTCGACGGGTCTGCGCCGTTCTAGCGATTTTCACAATGATTATTGCGCCATGCGCGGCGCAACAATCCGCCCCGGCTGTAGAGATTCGAGTCCACGTCAAGGAGCCAGACGGGCCGCTTCCGCCCATCTGGCATTACTTTGGTTACGACGAACCGAATTACACCTATGCGCCGAACGGGCAGAAATTGCTCGGCGAACTCGCGGCGCTCAGTTCTGCGCCGGTTCACATTCGCGTGCATAACTTGCTGAACACCGGGGATGGGTCGGCGTCGCTGAAATGGGGTTCGACGAATGTTTACACGGAGGACGCTCAAGGCACGGCGGTTTATAGCTGGGCGATACTCGACCGCATCTTTGACACGTTTCACGAACTGGGAATCAAGCCGCTTGTAGAAGTGGGCTTCATGCCCGAGGCTCTCTCGACGCATCCCGAGCCTTATCGCCACAACTTCCCGAAGAGCACGATTTTCACGGGCTGGGCGTATCCGCCGAAGGATTATCAAAAGTGGGCGGACGTGGTCTTTCATTTTGCAGCGCATCTGCGGGATCGCTATGGCGAGGCCGAGACGAAAACGTGGCTGTGGGAAATCTGGAATGAACCGGACATCGATTATTGGAAGGGGACGCCGGAGGAATATTTCAAGCTGTATGATTTTTCCACTGCGGCCATTCTCCGAGCTTTGCCGGAAGCGACCGTCGGCGGACCCGACACGACGGGTCCGGCGTCTCCGAAAGCGGCGGAGTTTTTGCGCAGATTTCTCGAGCACTGCGCCCACGAACACAATTTCGCTACCGGCAAGATCGGATCGCCGCTGGAGTTCATCAGTTTTCATCCTAAGGGGGCGGTGGCGTGGAAAGACGGCCACGTGCAAATGGGGATCGCGTGGCAGTTAGCCTCGATTGAAGCGGGTTTCCAAATCGTCGCTTCTTTCCCGGAATGGCGGCGCACACCGATCATTCTTGGAGAATCGGATCCCGAGGGTTGCGCGGCCTGCTCTGCGCGCGTCTATCCGCAGAACGGCTATCGCAATGGGGCGCAATATGCGTCGTACACGGCGGAAACGCTGAGCGCGATTTACGATTTGTCCCGCGGCGAACAGATCAACTTTGCCGGCGCGGTTACTTGGGCTTTTGAGTTTGAAGATCAGCCGTATTTCGAGGGCTTTCGCGACTTGGCCACGAACGGCGTAGACAAGCCCGTGTTAAATGTTTTTCGCATATTTGGGTTGCTCGGCCGAGAACGCGTGAAGGCGGAAAGTTCCGCAGCGCTTTCCGCTGGCCTAGTTTTGCGCGACGGAGTGCGCGGCCAGCCGGATATCAACGTGATTGCCACGCGGAAGGACCACGAAGTGGAAATCCTGACCTGGAATTACCATGACGATGACGTATTAGCAGATCCGGCCAAGGTCGATCTCACAGTCAGCGGCTTGCCCATGGATGCGACGCAGGCGCTGCTTGAGCATTTTCGCATCGACGCCGAACACAGCAATGCATTTACGGCGTGGAAGGAAATGGGTTCGCCGCAAACTCCCTCTCCGCTCCAAGATGATCAACTGGAAAAAGCGGGACAATTGCAGTTGCTGACGTCTCCCGCCTACGTTCCAATTGAACACGGCGCGGCACATTTGCAATTCACCTTGCCGCGGCAAGGTGTTTCGCTATTGCGCATAAGTTGGAACTAGATCGAGGATTGTGCGAGGGTAGCGCGACCGCATCCAGGACTCGCGGATACGTTCTTAGGAATTTAGCGGTCGTTGGCGCCGCTCAGTGCAAGCACTGCATAAGCGGTCGCAGCATCATTCATGAAGAGAGCGGTCTCAGGACTGATGTGATGTTCCACGTTTTTGTTCAGAGAATAGGCGAGCCAGGAGCCGCGCGCCTTGTCCTGATTTCCCGCAAGCCAGGCGAGGCCTCGACTTAATTGTGCATTTGTGCGCGGAATGCCCGCCTGCTGCAGCGCGAACGTGACCAAGCCCGTCGCGTAACCGTCGCTCTCCGCTTCTTGCGGAGTGCCATCGTGCCGCTTCCAATCTCCAACCAAGGAAGACAGGCTCCAGCCGCCGTCGGTCTGCTGCTTACTCAGGAGTTCTGTGATGATGGCCTTTTGCCGATCTGGGCCGAGCAATCCGGGCACTTTCGCCGAGGCCCACAGTAGAACAGCGCGATTGACCGAGGTTTGCGCGCCGCTTTCGCGGTTCAAATATTCGCGCAGAATTTTCAGATTATTTTGGATTTCAGGCCTTGCGCGATAATTCTCGGGAGCCGTTCCAACGGCGACGGCCGCGAGTGCCGCTCCGTAGAAGTTCGAGTCGTCCGCTTCCCACGGCTCATTTTTGAATCTCAGCCAGCGCCACGCGCCCTTGTCTTCTCCCGCAGTCTGTTGTTCGGCCCACATGTTCTCGAACGCAGTGCGTGTGTCGTTGCTCAGATGCCCGCTGTCCCCGGAATCAGTGGCGTCCTTGCTCGCATCGTGACTGGCTAAGATCAGCGCGTTTAATACCGCCTCTGTCCCGCGAGACTCGACGGACTTGTACATGCCGCGATCCGCGTCCGTGTAGAATGGCGCGACTTCCTTCCACAGCCTCACGCGCTTGATCACGTTGTTTAAGAGCTTTTGTTCATTCGCGGAAGGACCCTGCTCCGCGAGCGGGCCGCGCAGCAACGGCCGCGACATCGCGTAAGGCACAGCGGTGTGACACGACACGCAAAATGTACCGTGATCGCGCGCCGCGCGGGGCCACTCCATCCACCAGCCCGCCCGCTGATCGAGGTAGGCTGCGGCCGCTTTCTGGTCCCATGTGTTCGAGGGGCGCGCGTCCGGCTGGCTGGAATCAGCCGCGACACCGTTCGCATTGCCGGAGTTCGCGGCCCGGCTTTCCGTATGCCAGCTCATCGCACCAATTGCCGCTGCGAAAGAAGCTGCCAGGCACAATGTTCGTCGCAAAGCCGTCTCCTCTCGCGAGCCCTGCGGTTATTCCGCAGTCGGGTAGTGCATGTACATGGACTGAATTCCGACGCGGCCCGGTCCGGTGAAGCGGTTGACGATCAGATTGAATCCGCCGAATATGCCGCTCGTGATGCGGTCCATTACGGTCTCCATCCGAACGGTCGGACCTTTGTACAGCCAGCCACCCGGCTCGATGTCGATGGTCTCCCCAGGCCCAAGTATTTTTTCAAATACATTGCCGTAGCCGTGCAGCCACAGAATGCCGTCACCGGCGTGGCTGTGAAATTTGTCGATGAAAAAGCCGGTGCCGCCGAAAAGCATGTTGGCCGCGCCGCGCACGCGTTCGAAGGTGTAGTCGATGCTGTCCGACGCGGCCAGAAATTGGTGTTCGCGAACGTGAAGCTCCATGCCCTGCGGCATGTGGATCGGAACAATGTGGCCGGCGCCATCGCGGCTGAAGGCGATCATCCCGGCGCCCCGCGCTTCGGTGACAAACACCTGGATGCCAGCCATCATGCGCTTGAGCGCGCCTTTCATGGGCCTCAGCCCAATTTGCACGGTGGGATGTTTCCAGAGAAGGATGTGATGCTCGAAGTAGATGGGCCGCGCCGACACATCAACCGTGAGAACGGGCACGAGTTCGCCGTCAATATGATAAGTGACGCCGCCAAATGTTTCCGCGTTGGCGGTGGTTGGCAAAAGCTGTGGTAGTCCGGGCATTTGGGTGATTCCCCTTTTTCTCGCCTGCTATTTCGAGTTCCTCGTTCGAGACCCAAAGCATTTCGTTACTTGTTGGCCCAAATTCCTTCCAAATTTTTGTGGCTCTCCGACCCCGGTTCTGCGCTCATGATACCACGCCGCCTATTTCACCCGCGCCAGCCTTTTGGCGGCACAGAACTCATTCTTTGCATCCAACTCGTTGCATTATCGGACCAACGCAGGCGCATGTTGGGTTCGAATCCGCACAATGCTTTTTGTCGCTCTATCGATAATCGCAAAAAGGGCGCACACTACTTGCTGGGGAAACAACATGATTGCCGTTGCAGGTGTCTGGAAGAAAAAACGCGATGATTTGAAAGCCAAGCGGAATTCGCTTTTCGACAAATACGCAAAGCATCCCGAAGACTTTCACCTCGCGCTGGAAATCAAGAAGCTCGACGACGACATCGCCGATTGCACGCATCATGTCGAGCAAGAGCGCCGCTCCGAACGCTCCGCCGCGCACGCCAAGAAACTTCAGCCAGCCTCGAAATAATGACCAAGCACGGTGCGGCGAGGCGGGCTACGCTTCACCAGTCCAAAACGCATCACACTCCGCCCGCAAAAAGCTAGAGCGGGCGGCCTCATCCAGCTCATTGGAAAAAAACCACCCGCTCTTTGCTAGCCGACTTGCGCGACGCGCAGGTTAGCTCAGCTTTCGCTGGGATTCCTCATCGGTACGGTCAAAGGTTCTGACAACTCGAACGTCAGAGGCGTTTCAGGGTGCAGGTGGACGTCCTTCTTCCCCGTGAGAAAAGCGAACGCCGTTCCCGCACCTGCGCCCACCGGTCCACCAATCAACGCGCCTTCTCCACCGCCAGCGACGGCGCCGATCAGGGCTCCTCCGCCGGCTCCGCCGCCGATGAATGCCCAGTCGCGTTTCTTGTGCCGGCCTCCCGCTCGGCGCGAAGTGTCGGTCTGCACGTCATACTCCTGCCCGTCCACTTGCACGCTTTCCAGTGCGAGCCGCAAGGATCCGCGCCCCTTCAGCCGCCCCGAGCGATGCACATCGACCACTACTCCTTCGGCATTCGCTCCTTCTGGAATCACTGTCCTGCCATCGACAATGACCGGCTGCGACACCGTCGCTTCAAAATGATCGCCGGGCCGGTTTTCATCGCTGGCGATCGCCTGGTCCAGCGTCACGTGGATGGGCGTATATTCCGGGACCGTCACGTCCACGATTTTGGGTGTCTCGCTCCTTCGGTGAAGTTTCAGTGTGGCAGCACCAACTCCCGCGGCCACAACAAGCGCGCTTGCTCCCCCGAGCATCAAGTAATGCTTTTTCGTCAGATGCATCACGACCTCCCACTCCGGTTAGAAGCAAACCGTTTTCCAGCCGCTGCCTCGTTAACAGATTAAAAACAAAAGCAATTAGCATGCGCAATTCTTCTTAACGAACCGCAATTTTTCCCAGCTCCGCGAATTTTTGGCGTACCATAAGTACCATTCTCGCCTTCGCTAGGCCCTTCGATCCGACTAAACTCGATTTTCTAACCGTTTAAATTAATTGGGGACTTTCAAACCTGCCGTTCCACGGAGATTACGCACGGTCGTCTTCATCACATGGGCGTACATCAGAATTGGGCGATGAAGTCATGCGGCCGTCTTCCTTTGATCTGAACGGCGTTCCCAGAAATCCTCAAAGCGTCCGCTAAGTTTGCTGCAACGGAGGGCGATGATGGTGTTTGCCCCCTTCACGGTCCAATGCATACCCGCCCGTTTGAGCCGCGTGCCGATCACCACTTTACAGCCGGCCTCCACCACGCCGGTCGAGGTGCAGAACCCTTGTTTGTGAAACTTTGGATAGCGCATTCGATGTCGATTGTTCCAGATGTAGCGGACACATTCCCGTGCCTCTTTGTGTTGGCCTGCGTGGCCGTGCAGCGCTTGCACCAGGGATTTCAGGCGGCCCCCATCGAGTTCATCATAGCGCGCCTGGATCCATAGTTTGCTTTCTGGGTCGTCCCCATAAATGATCTTTCCCACCTGGCTGAGATGTTCTTTGGCATGAAAGCGGTCGAGAATCTGAGTGGCTTGCGGGAATAGTTCCGTAGCCGTGTTCCAAATCCAGGCTGAACCATCGCCCAACACCGCCGGGCGCTGAGCTTCAGTGAAACCACGGCGACTGGCCTCGCGCTGTACGCGCGCCGCGAAGTCCGAGAGGTCGGGGCTGGTATCCAGAGTCGCTGCGCTTTCAATGGCGGCCGAATAGGTGATCGATCCTGGGTCGCGCACTGGTTGGCCTTCCTCGTCGCGCGATTCCGCCGTCCAGATGGTGACCAGCTTGGCTTCGCGAGTTTTGGCCGAGCCGTCGGCTTGCTTGCCCGCACGATCCGCGACTTCTTGGGTGCGCATCGGCACCCCGGTACCATCCATTCCCAGATACATGGTGGGAGCCACTTCGCTCATCTTTTCTACTTGCTGGTGTTCATCAACGGCGATCTCGGCCCCCAACGCTTCTGCGGCTCGTTCCACCTGCTTGACACTGACTCCCACCCCCGCTAATTCGTGCAATAACCCGCTGCTCTCTTGGAAGCTCAACAGCGCTGCCGCGCTGGTCGTCATGCGCAGAACACCGGGCGTCAGCGAAAACGATTCCAGCCCCAGAGCCCGGTCCCGCGGGCAGAATCCGCTATCGCATTGCTCACAGTGATAGTAAGCGCGCTGTAGGTGCAGAGGCCCCAGTACGCTTTCGAAGGTCTTTCCGTGACGACCATGATAGTGGGCGGAGCCTCCGCAGGGACAGGGCAGCTGCGGTCCCACATGATCGCTGGTATCCGTGTTGAGCCGTTGTTCCAGCGCACGCGCTGCCAAGCGCAAAGCCTGGCGTCGCGCCGCCATTTCTACCGCTTCGAAATCCAAGCCGGCGATCGATTGGCACCCTAAGAGCGTTTCGATTTCCCGGACGATTTCGTTTTGAAGGTTGGTTTGGAGCCCCCTTTTTCGGCCGCCTCTCGGGAAGCTGCCTGGGACCGTTCCAGTTGGGCATCCGCCCATTGTTCACAAGCCTCCCGATACTGCTCCACCTGTTCCCGAAACTTATGCCCTTGCTCAATTTGCTGCCGCGCGAGCTGGGCTTGTTCCGGGCTTAGATACCGGGAGTGAGTTTTGCCTGCCATCGGCCGGGTCAAACTGTAATAAGGGCCGTGACGCGCTTGGGGATCCTCTTGGCAGGGGCAGCCTGCTTTACCGCATTTCATGGTGCGCTCGGAGACGGACCCCCGGCGCATCGGTTTAGGTTCAGACAAAACGGCGGCCAGTGCACGTATGGAGGAAGGTATTTCAGGAGGAATTTTCATGGATCTATCCTACGGCCATATATGCCGTAAGAAAAGATAAAAAAAGGCCGACCTTAGTCTCACACCATTCCTATGGCGTGCACCCTCATCACATCGTTCGGTTTGTGCCGCACGCGCAATAAGGTAAAATAGAGGGTTAGAAAAGACCTCATGGCCACACCGTTCAACATCATTTCGAACCAGCCGCCGATGCCGGTGCCGTCACCTGGGGCGCATCCGCGGCCGGATTGGCTCCGCATAAAATTCTTCGGCGGCGAGCGTTACCAGGAACTGAAGCGCACCATGCGCACGCTGGACTTGCACACGGTATGCGAGAGCGCTCGCTGCCCCAACATGGGCGAATGCTGGGACCATGGAACGGCTACGTTCATGATTTTGGGGGACATCTGCACGCGCGCCTGCGGATTTTGCGCCGTGCCCAGCGGCAGACCGGCCGGGCTGCCCGATGAAGAAGAACCGTTCCGCGTCGCGGAAGCCGTCGCGCGCATGGGGTTGCGTTACGCCGTTGTCACGAGCGTGAATCGCGACGATCAGCCGGATGGCGGCGCACATATTTTCGCGCGCACCATCGAAGAAATTCGCCGCCGCGTTCCCGGCTGCAAAGTCGAAGTCTTAATTCCAGATTTTCGCGGAGATTGGAATGCGCTTAACGTCGTGGTGGCCACGAGGCCTGACGTCCTGAATCACAACACGGAAACCGTGCCGCGCCTCTATCGCCAGGTGCGCAAAGGCGCGCTTTATGAGCGTTCGCTTGAACTGCTCCGCCGCGCCAAGCAGACACACCCCGATGTGCCCACAAAAACCGGCCTGATGCTTGGTCTCGGCGAAGAAAAAGAAGAAGTGCTGACCACGCTGCGGGATCTGGCCGCGCAAGGCACCGACATTCTCACGCTCGGCCAATATCTCCAGCCGACGCGCGATCATCTGCCCATCGTGCGCTACGTTCACCCCGACGAGTTCGCCGAATTCAAAGTGCGCGGCGAAGCTATGGGCTTCAAACACGTCGAAGCCGGTCCACTCGTCCGCTCTTCGTACCACGCCTTCGAGCAAACCGAATCTGCTCACAAATAATTTAACGTGGACTGCAAGGCACAGGTTATCTTTGGAAAAGCTTTATCGAGCGCGCGACTTCGGCGCGGAAGTGCGTCAAAAAGTGTTCTGCCCTATTTGGGGGCGGCCATCGACCAATCCGTAAACGGCACGGCCCTTCCGCCGCGAACAATCGTCGGAATCACGTGGTTGAAACCTTTGTGTTCCTTCGCCGAATAATTCAGCATAAGCTGTGGCCCAAGCCCTAGATCATGGTCATGGATGGATTCGATCGCGCGAATCAATCCCTCGCGCGTCAAATCCTTCCCCGCCCGCTTCAGGCCTTCGACCATCACCATGGCGTCCACGAATCCTTCGAGGCTGACGAAATTAGGCTGCTCCGAAGGGAAATATTTCCCTAGTTCCCGGCGATAGAGGGCCACGGACTTTTGCTCGGTCATGTAATACGGCGGCACAACCTGCGTGATCACTACGCCCTCCGCATCTTGTCCCGCCTCGGAAATCAGCTCATCCGTGCCAACGAACGAGACGGTCACAAACAGCGGCTTCCAGTTTTTGGCATGAGACTGCTTGAGAATGGGCGCCACGGTGTTGGCGGGCCCCACAACAACGACTGCCTCCGGATTCGCCGCGCGCACCGTGTCGATGGCGCTTCCAACTTGTGACGTCTGCCGCTGATAGGACGCTATGGCGGCGGGTTCGGCGCCGTGCGCTTTGAGAGCGGTTTTCACCCCTTCCAGGACTGCGGCACCGAATGCGTCATCCGGATAGATGACACCGATCCTCTTATAGTCGAGTGTTTTCCATAACCCGTCGACCTGTTCGCGCGTTTCGTCGAAGTAAGATGCGCGCACATTCACAATCCAGTGACGCAGCGGCACGTAAAGAGTCTGCGCTCCCGTGAATAAGCCGATCAATGGGACCTTGGCGTTGTCGGCCATGGGAACATATTTCACCGCCGTAGGAGTGCCCACGAAAAAACCCATGGCGAACACCTTTTGGCTCATCAAGTGGTCAAAACAGGCTTGCGTTTTCGCGGGATCGTAACTGTCGTCAGCGGAAACGAGCTTTAGCTTGCGGCCGTTCACGCCGCCTTCGTCGTTGATCATGTCGAAATAGGCTTTCGCGCCTGTCACCGTTTCTGTCCCGAGAAACTTCGATGGGCCTTCGAGTGCAGAGCAGGATCCGATGAGAATTTCGTTCTCGGAAACGCCGGGTGCGCTTTGTGCGAGCGCGCGTGAAGGATGTACGGTGACAAAAGCAAAAAGCAGAAAAATCCCCAGGGCCCACTTCAAAGCGTCTGTTTTCATCGTGCTCTCCGTGCAGAGGGAAGCTGTGCAGCAAGGGGTACGGTCCTAAACTAGCGCGTGGTGTGCGGAATTCCACAGATTATCGGACAACAGTAAGCTTAAGGGTAAATGATGAGCCAGATGTTAAGTGAAGTGAACGCTATAGCTGCATGCGAGTCACGCTGCAATGGATTTCGCCGAATTCGAATTCCAGCGATTCGGCTGACGGCGTTCGCGAGAGGTTTGCTACTCTGAGACACGATGGCCTCCACGAAGAGCAAATGGCTGCAAGGAGTGCTTTTTGATTGGGACGGCACGCTGGTCGATTCCTACGAAGCCGATTCCGCGGCCTATCTGGCGATGTTCAAAGAGATGGGCATTCCCTGGGGGCTGGTAGAGCTGGATCGGCATTATTCGCCGAACTGGTATCGCGTTTATCGCGCCGCGAAATTGCCGCGGACGCGCTGGGACGACGCGGATCGTGCTTGGCGCGCGCAATACGCGAAGCATTCGCCCAAGTTGATTGCCGGCGCGCGTCAGGTGCTCGTTCGTTTGGAGCGCGAACATCACCTGGGTTTAGTCACCAGCGGCGACCGGGACCGCGTGACGCGGCAGTTGCGCGCGTTCCGGCTGACGCGGCTTTTTGGCGCGCGGGTTTGCAGTGGTGACACTCCGGAAAAAAAGCCGCATCCCGCGCCGCTCCGCCTCGCGTTGCAGAAGCTTTGTTTGGAGCCATCCGCGTGCGTTTACGTGGGAGATTCGCCGGAAGATTTACAAATGGCGAAGAGCGCGGGAGTTCGCGCGATTGCCGTGCTTGGACCTTTTCCGACAGAGAAACGGTTGCGCGCGGCACGGCCGGAATTCTTGCTCGAATCGATCCGCGAATTGCCGGAGACGTTGAGGAAAATCGCTGGCTAGCGCGTCATCATTGCGGACGGAAGAGGGGACCGGCAAGCCCGGCCCCTACAGCGTTTTCAGGACTGGCGTCAGGATTATGGCTTTCTCGGAGCCGGGGTGGCACAGGCGCAGCGGCTGGCGCGGGAGTTGCGGCGCCGATTGGTTTGTAATCGGTCCACTTGATGATCAGGCGGACAGGCACATTCTGGTCTTTGAGATTTAAGGTGGTGTCGGAACGCATGTAGTCCGGAAGCCAATACTTGCCGTCGACATTTTCGCGATAGGTTTCGAAAATCGAGAAGGGCATCGTGGGCGTGCTCATGTCGCCGAGATCGTTGACCCACTTTCCATAGGTTTTCACGACTTCGAGATAAACGTCGTCGACCCACACGATGCCGTCGAAATAATAGTGCGCGCGCTCGACGGCCTTGGGTTTCACTTGGAAGATGTAGCAATTGATTTCATCGACTTGCTCCTTACCGAGATATTTCAGATCGTATTTCGCAAGCTGGCTGGTAGTGAGCGGGAAGGCCGGCATGCGCGCTAGCCTCGAGAAATCTTCCGGACCCATCTCCAAATAGCGAAGAGTGGATTGCGGCCGCTCGACGGTCTTTTCGTAAATGTTGCCGTCGGGCCCGGGCTTTCCTTCGACCACCAAGGAAAGCTCGCCGGAGCGCTGGCCGTCTGGTCCGAATTCCTCGAGGCGGACGGTTTTTTTGTAGGTGAACCCCGCGCGCGCCGCGAGATACTGGTCTTCCTTTTGAGAAAAGCGCTTAATGATCTCCTCGGGAGGCACGGATGGGGGCGCGGGCGGGACAGGCTCCGTCCCGATGCGGCGAACGTCGTGATCCGGAGGAGGCGTGAGCGGCCCTGCCTGCGCATGGCACACCGTAGTTGAGACGCAGAGCGCTCCGGCAAGAAAAGTACAATGCCGCAGGGCTACGGAACGATGGACGCGAAAGTAGGCGGTGTCCCAGATCATACTGAATAGGATGCGCGGCGAACGCCGAAGAGCAGCCTCGGCGACTGCGTGAACCCGAGCGAGTTTAGCGCATTTTGTGGAAGCGAACCTACGATGGCGCTGGCTACGAGAATGCCAGCACGAAGCACGTAGCGTCTCCGGCAGAACTATGTAAGTCTCTGCTACAATTTCGAAGTTTGTGAGCGACGAGAAACAAACCAGGCGCTATTTTGTCTCCGGGATCGTGCAGGGAGTGGGGTTCCGGTTCTTTGTGCAGCGAGCGGCGGAAAAACTGAAGATCGGCGGATACGCGAGGAATCTTTTCGATGGCAGGGTCGAAGTCCTGGCCGTGGGCACGCCGGCGCAACTTGCCGAGCTGAGGACTGCGCTCGAACGCGGGCCGCGATTTTCGAGCGTCACTGAGGTTCGGGAAGAGAAAGCGCAACCCAATCCGCTGCATGAAGGTGGATTTGCGATTGAGCCGGACGCATAAGAGGAAGTTCGCTAAAGAAATTGGCTAACGAGGAGCCGTTTGCATGGATGATTTGAAGAAGCTGATTCGCGAAGTGCCGGACTATCCCAAGCCGGGAATTCTTTTTTATGATTTGACCACGCTGCTGAAAGACAAAACTGGATTCCATACGCTAATCGACCGGCTCTGCGAGCACTACAAAGGGCATACGATCGATGTCGTCGCGGGGATCGAAGCGCGCGGATTTATTTTCGCTCCGGCGCTGGCGTACCGACTTGGGGCAGGTTTCGTTCCGGTGCGGAAGCCGAAAAAATTGCCGGCGAAAACCGCGAGCGTTTCCTACGCGCTCGAATACGGCACGGACACCCTCGAGATTCATGAAGACGCCGTGAAACCAGGCCAGCGCGTGATCATTTGCGACGATTTGCTGGCCACGGGCGGCACGGCCGCGGCCACCACAAAGCTTGTGGAGAAGCTCGGCGGAAAAATCGAAGGCGCAGCGTTCGCCGTCGAGCTGACGTTTCTCAACGGCCGCTCGAAACTCAATGGCGTGGATGTCTTTTCGCTGATCCAGTACGACGAATAGCTTCCGCGTATGATTTAAGCCCGACAAGGCAAACCGCAGCTTTTTTAGGTAGCTTTCAGTTTTTTCCATATAGATCTAGCGTTAATCAGACGGACGAACGGCAAGAGCAAAATTCACCAGTCGCTGACCAAAACGACTTCGCATCCAGTTTTTCTGTCGTACCACGTCCTACCTTGCCCGTCTTGGTCCCAATTGCGACTGAGTATGGAGGTTGGACCCATGAACGCCCAAAAGGTTCGCATTAAAGCTGCCTTAAGCGTAAAACGCCCTCGGTCGCCAAATGGCGGCGTGACTCTTAGTCGCATGATGAAGCAACCTACGGTCTGTCTTCCTCCGGTAGGGGGGAATGCAAAATACAGCACCATCAAAACCATGGAGAGTAAAGACGACAAGAGTGAGAGGTTGTCGAAAGTGGCGGAATAATTGCGATGAAAATGCCACATAAAATGGCCAGTCCGCACCGCTTCCAACCACAGAGGAATGAGTGCACCAACGCTTGAAATGGTTAAGAGGCTGAACCAGAAATCAATGAGGAAAGCTAAGATCCTGCGTTTGCGTGTAGGGATTCCTTCGGCCACCGGAGTTGGCTCCTTGACCATCAAGAAAATGAAGAGGGCGATTGCAATCGTACTCCAAATGAGCATGGCCGGATGCGAGCCAGCGGAAATGGACGTATCCCCGTTTTTCCATTCCATTGAGTCGCCAACCTGGTCCACATTGAAGAAGTGGATGATTGCGAAACTAAGCCCCACCAAAAGGAACGAAGCAAAACGCAAAACCTTGGTGGCGTTCAATATACGCGTCGAAGGCTTGTCGACATGAGCGGTGTGCTCAGACAATGGATTGGACCCCGGTTAGCAGTGCTCGTCTGCCTATCACTCTCTTTCTAACTGATACATTGTTCGGACCGCAAGTCTAATCGCCACCGAGGCGTTCTTAACCGCCTCAATGCGAAATACCGGGAGATAAGTCGCTGCGCTATTTGGAATGGCGCTGGCGGAGGGCTTCGAAGAGGACGACGCCGGCGGCGACGGAGACGTTGAGCGATTTCACGGGGCCGGTGGTGGGCAGCGAGACGATGAAGTCGCAGCGTTTGCGCGTCAGATCGTGGAGGCCTTTACCTTCGCCGCCGAGGACGATGCCTACCGGGGACGTGTAGTCGGCTTCGCTGTAGCTTTTGTCAGCGCGTTCATCGAGGCCGATGAGCCAGTAGCCTGCTTCCTTCAGCTCTTCCATGGAGCGCACGAGGTTCGTAACCTTGGCGATGGGCAAGTGCGCTATCGCGCCGGCAGAGGCGCGCGCGACCGTGTCGGTAAGTCCGGCGGCGCGGCGCTCCGGAATCACGACGCCGTGTGCGCCTGCGGCGAGCGCCGTGCGAATGATGGCCCCGAGATTGTGAGGATCTTCGACGCCATCGAGAAGAACGATGAGGCCTTTGCTTCCGTGATCGGGGCCTTTGTTTGCGGCGGCGAGAATGTCTTCGAGTGTGGCTGCGGCGCGCACAGCAGCGAGTGCCACGACTCCTTGATGATCTTTGGAGTTGGCGAGGCGATCGAGTTGGCCGCGGTCTTCAAAGCGGACAGGGATTTGACGTGCGCGGGCTAGCTGGACGATTTCTTCGACACGCGTGTCCTGGCGGCCGCGCGCGATCAGGATGCGATCGAAGGCGCGGCCCGCATCGAGCGCTTCGCGGACAGCGTGGATGCCGGTGAGCTTGTCCATCGGAGCAATAGTCTACAGCACGTAGGGGCGCGAGGAATCGTGGCCCTCGGCGGAGCGAAATTGGTTCGTAGGAGTTGGGGGGTTGCTCTGCAATCTCAAGGTGAATAAGACGCGTAGTCCGAAAGTGAGTGTGGTGGGAAACACCGGTAAGCGGCGGCGTGAGCGAAAAGTGAGTTAGTGGAGGAGAAGTTCGAGGAGTTCGTGGACGAGAGAGAGGATTGAGGGAGCGAGGAGAAGCGCGCCAAGGCACAAAGCGAGCGACAGGCCGGCAATAGAGAACAATGGCGGCGCTTGCGAGGCGCGGGCGCTAGTTGCAGGAGTCGTGCGGAGCAAGCGATCGACGCGGGCGGAGAGATCGCGGTCGCAAGCCAAAAGCGAAGTGGAGAGATAGGGCAAGCGCGGCGAAGAACCCATTCGGGCGACGCTGACGAGGGCGGCGGCGAGGGAAAGAGCGCGGGCGGAGTCTCCTGAAGCGGCTAGATCGTCGGCGGCCCACTCCGTGAATTTTGACCAGCTGCGTTCCAGCGGGCGAAGGGGCCGGACGAAAGGGAAAATATCGGGAGCGAGAAGGAGAAGGAGGCGCTTGGCATTGTCGCGCGAGGAGCGGTGGGCATGCTCGTGGCGCAAGGCGGCATGGAGCTCTTCGGTGGAAAGAGCGCGCAAGACGGCACGCGAGATGAGGAGGTGCGGACGAAGCAGGCCAGACATGGCGAGGAGAGGAGCATCGTTTTCGACGATCAGCATCTGGGAAGAGATTCCCGGCATGGACGCTTCCTGGGCGGCCAACCGACAAAGGCGATTGTGCCGCCAGGAAACAAGGAGGGAATGAGCGCTCCGCGCAATCGAAAGAGAGCAGGTTGCCGCGCCGAGGAGCCCCAGGACGAGGCAGACGGCGCCCGCGCGTTCGGAGGTGAGAGACGGTTCGAATCGAAGATAGCTGGGAACGCAGAGGGCCAAGACGAAAAGAGCGGCCAACGCAAACGGAAGCATGCGCAAAGCCAGCAGAAAGCGGGAGGCAGCTCGGGGCGATGTCGATTCCGCAAAACGGACAGCGAATTTAGACGAGATGCGCACGAGCAAGCCCAATGCGGCGTTCAGCACAAAAAAAGAGGCGAAGCAGAGACACAGAAGCCTGAGCAGGTAGGGGAGGATCATAGCTGCCCCCGGCGAGAAAGTTCCTTGCGGCGGTTGCGGATTTTCTTTTCGAGTTCGTCGAGGAGGGAAGCATCGTGTTCGCCGACAGCATCGAGCAAACAAGAAAGCAAAAGGTCGGGGGAGGGATGAGGACCTGCCAGAAAGCCGGCTACTAAACTGCCAGCGCGGCGGCGCTCCCATTCCTGGCGCGAGAAACTCGGCGAATAAAAAAAGGCGCGATCAAATTTGCGGCGCTCGAGAAGACCTTTTTTGAAGAGACGATCGAGCGTGGTCATTACCGTGGTGTAGGCGAGCGGACGGCCCAGTTTCGGGATCACGTCGCGGACGCTGCTTTCTCCGCGAGACCAGAGAATTTCCATCAATTCAAGTTCCAGGCTACCCAAAAGCAGAGGCCGGTCCGGACTGCCACCGCGGGCGGCGCGATTTTTGAAGAAGCGAATCACGGTGGGAGGCATGTTATCACGTTTTCAAAGGTCAGGAAGAAACGCGCGACCATGCTGAGGATTATCGCTTTTTGGGATTGCTTCAGAAGCGAGAAGCAGGGCGGGAGGCAACAGGAGTGTCTGACCGGCCGGGACAGCTCGAGACCTGCTGCTTACTGCGGTGCTTCATTCGCACGGTGCTTCTCAAGCTGGTCGATCACGTTATCGAGATCGGGATAGCCGGCGCCAAAGCTCCGTGTGAACCAGTTCCCACCGCGCTCGGCAATCCTCTTGCCGTCCGCGAGCACCTCGAACTGACCCGTCTTGCCAGGCGTCAGGACGGCTTCGATGCCCAGGCGCTTCTTGACGAGGGCCACGAGACTCGTGACCTTGATCTTATTGTTCTGTCAAATTTAGCAGTGAACGATTTCTATCTTCATTCTGTTCTCGAATCTGCGCCAACAGGATTGGCGCGCTTGCTAGGCATACGCTAAATAGAACCGCTTTGATTGGATTACAGTAGATTAGATCGCAGGAAAATGGATATTCAACCTATAGCAAACGAACAGAACCAGAATCGCGCCCAGTGTGGATAAAATGAGCCCTGCGGGATGATATCGTTCATTCGTCGGGCGCGAAAACATGTGGGCAACGCCGCCGCCGAGGATCGATCCGATGATGCCGAGGATGACCGTCCAGAGAATCGTTATGTGCACGTGCATGACGTCTTTCGCGATAACCCCCGAGATCAGCCCAATCAGCAAATACCAGATCAAGTGAAACATGCTTTTTCTCCATCCTTTGCCTTGAGAAAGTCGTCGAGGATTAGTCCGGAGTTGGCAATGTCCCCGGAACTTCCAATTTGGAACTCTGGCCTTGGAGCGTAGCCGGTGCCGAGATGGCGTACTGCTCACTTTTGTACAGTTTGTGGAATTTATGAATCGGAGGCAGTAACTCCGGGGAAGGCCGGTTGCGGGATATGAGGGTCAAGTTTCCGATTAACGTTAATCCGGAGTGATCGACCGCGCGCAGCGGCAGGTTTTGATCGTATGATACAGGAAGTATGCGTAGAGCATCTGTTATTCATCGTCTGGCGGTTTGTTTCTGTCTGTTACTAGTGTTGCTTGCAGCAGTCACACCGACCGCCGCTAGCCTCCCACTCGCCATACTAATTATTTTTTGGTTCTTTGTCGTGCAGATGGTGTTTGCTCTCCTGCCCCATGTGGACACACAGAGCTACCCGCTGCACGTCTTAACACTGCCTGCCTTTTCTCCCCGGCCTCCTCCCGCTCTATAGCCAAAGCACGATCCAACTGCTTGTTCGCGGCCCTTAGGCACATAACCCTGAGGGCTAACTGGGCAATTTCCGTTCGTCTGAATTCCCACGCAATCCTGGTTTCTCCTGGAGGTTCCGTGTCCTTTAATCGCAAATGGCAAAAGGTTCTCGTGTTGGCAATGATGGCTATCGGACCATTTGAGAGCCCGGTGAACCCCAGGGAAATCGAGGAACTGATGCGCACAATGAACCAGACAAGGATTGAATTCACTCTGCCTAATGAAGATGACAAAGGGGACGATAAAAACCCTACCGTTTATCTGCAAGATTAGTACCCACATTTTCTCGATTACCGCTTAATCAGAAGGTGGCCCTAACAGCTCGTGAACGGCGTTGGAGCGGGTTAACTGGCGCTGCGCGGAGCGGTGAAAATAAGGTTATGGCTCGAACAATAAGTTGACGGTGACCTTGATGTGGGCGGGGACGGGCTTTCCGCCGCGAGTGGCGGGCTCGTATCGATACTGCTTGAGCGCTTCGGTAGCGGCTTTTTGCAAGGGAGCGGATCCCGAGAGCGCCCTCATGGACTTCACGTGGCCGGAGGTATCGACCAGCGCGTCGAACGTCACGCTGTTCGTGTTCCCAGTGGAGAAATCTTGCAAGACATCCGGCCGGGCAACGGCACGGACCGACTTGATCAGTTTCGGAGGGACGGTCGCGGCACCGTCAGAAGGGGGCGCGTCGGAATCCAAGGCGGCTTTGCTCGAGGCCGGCGAAGCGGAGTGCTTTCTGGAACGCGTCGGAGCTTCCGATTTCTCGGGGGCCACTGCCGCACCTGCCTCCGCGTCGGAGCCTGATTTGGCCACAGTTGGCGTCTCGGATGCAGCGGGGGTGGAAGACTTCGTTGTTTCTAACGTCGCGGGTTGCGACGCATTGGGCAAGGCCGCTTGTGGCGAAGTTGCGGGAGCCTCGGTTGGCTGGGCGGACTTGGCAGAATCAGCGGGAACAGCCGCGGCTTTTTGAGGCGTGCGTGGAACAGGATGCGCGGTAACGTTGGGAGCGGGCGCGCTGGAAAATAAAGTCTTCGGGTGAGGCAGCAGGGGAAGCAAATTCTGATACCACGCCGCACCGGCCACGATGAGCACGAACGCCGCAAAAAGCAAGTCCTTGCGCAGCGCCGCGCGCCGCGGGATCACTACGACTTCCTGTTGACGCTCGGGCAGCGCCGGCGGCTTTGCATTTTTAAAATTGAGAGCGGGCTTGGGCAGGAGGAGATCCTGCGCGGAAAATGAGGGCTTGGCGCCATTGTCCGGCAGCGGAGGATTTGCTGCCGGAGCATCTTGGGCGCTTTCGAGAGCGCCGGAAAGTTCCGCCGGCGGCTCATGCGCCGCATCGCCGGTTGCGGGCTGGAGTTTTGCCAGCAGCTCGCCGAGGGCGACGCCGTTTGAAGGAGCTTGGGCAGGAACGCCGGTAGAGGACTGGGGAGACTGAGGAGTTTGAGCGGGGAGGGACGGATTCGCGGGAGCTGGTTGCGTTTGGAGCAGTTTTAGTTGCTCGCGCAGGACTTCCACTTCAATTTTCAACGCCGTGACTTCCTCGTCGCTCGGAGCGGTCACAGGCTCAAGGGGTTCGTCCGCGATGATGTCTTCCAGTGCTTGCGCCGATCCTGCCGCCGCTTCCTGCTGGGCGTTCGCCACGGCAAGGGCAGGCGTTTCTGGAAACTTGACGTTCCAGAATCCGGGCGAAGGCTCGCTAAACTCTATTTCGACGTAACAAATTCCCGGACGAAAATCGCGCTTGCGCGTGACTTGCGCGACCACTTCGCGCTTGGTTTCCTTGTGGGTAAGAAACAGCAACTGGCCGGGATCCACTTTCGCGGAAAGGCGCAGGACGCCGCCATTTTCAAAGACCAGCGCGGTGGTGGTGTCTTCCGTGAAGAGTTCGCGCTGGCCGCCTTTTTCCGAGGGGCGGGCGCCGGTGGCGACGACCGGCACTTCACAGGCAACGGCATTCAGCCGGGGACTTGCTGCAGGATTTTGCCCGGATGTTTTCTGGGGGCTCGCGGAGGGCGAGGCGGTCGAATGCCGGATGTCGACAGCGGAAGCCACGATCGGGTTGTCCCTCGCGCGCCGGAGGGCGACGCATCTTTTAAGTGATCAGGCTGCGGAGAGCCGCACACGCAACGGCCCAGACAACATCGGATTGTCGCAGGGGGCGACCATACTGGCGATAGTACAAACGTACTGAGGTGAGGAAGCTGTCCTAAAGGACAACAGGAGCGAAGAGCGTCCGGCGACAAGACGAAAGGCGCGAAGCGGCGGCACTTCGAACGGCATGGGAAAAACACCTGGCTTTCCAAGCTCGCACGCGAAACAGAACAAAACTGAGACCCGGGTCTAAACCCATAATTCGTTGCTCGGAGGTTCAACCGCTTGACAAACGGAAAAGATGAGGCTAGGTTGCTCTATACCTAGAGCAATATAGTCTATGAAAGCAAGGGTAAGCAGATGACGAAGAAAGAGACGCAGCGGGATCTTTTCCCGGGGGCGCTGGAGATGATGATTCTCCGGACGCTCAAGCGGCAGCCGCTCCACGGCTACGCGCTGGTGCAGCACATCAAGCGGACGTCGAACGATTTGCTGCAGATCGAAGAAGGGTCGCTGTATCCCGCGCTGCAGCGGCTTTTGAAGGAAGAGCTGGTGAAGGCGGAATGGGGCGTGTCGGCAACAAACCGGCGGGTGCGGACATACAGGCTAACGGCGGCGGGGGCGAAACATCTGGAGAGGGAAGTCTCGAGTTTCGAGCGGATGCTGAAGGGGATTTCGCGGGTGTTGGCGCCCGGTGAACTATGAATTGGATGAAGCAACTTTTTTCGCGAAGGCAGATGTACGGGGAGTTATCGGAGGAGATTCAGGAGCACCTCGAGGAAAAGGTAGAAGAGTTGGTGGCTGGCGGGATGGCACGGAAGGACGCGGAGGCGGCGGCGCGGCGGGACTTTGGAAATGTGGCGTTGGTGGAAGAGGACGGGCGAGACGTGTGGAGATGGTTGACCATCGAGAATTTTCTCATGGACGTGCGCTTTGGGCTGCGGATGCTGCGGCGCAATCCGGGATTCACCCTTGCGGGGTTGTTGACGATCGCGATTGGGATCGGCGCGAACGCGGCGGTTTTCAGCGTTGTGAATAGCGTGCTGTTGAAGCCGCTGAATTATCCGAAATCGGAAGAATTAGTGTTTCTGCACCAGATCGCGCCGGGAGCCCCGGGTCTGGCGGATTTTGAGAATGGGCTGCTGCTTTCGCCTTCCATGTATTTCACGTATGCGGAGAATAACCGGACATTTCAATCCATGGGGGTGTGGGACACGGACACGGCAAATGTGACGGGCTTGGCCGAGCCGGAGCAAGTGCGCGTAGTGGATGTGAGCGATGGAGTGCTGCAGGCACTCGACGTGGCGCCAGCGGCTGGAAGATGGCTCTCGGCGGCAGATCAGGTGCCGGATGGACCGACGCGCGTGATGCTCAGTTACGGGTATTGGCAGCGGCGGTTTGCTGGAGAGCGCGCGGCGATTGGGCGAACAATTCAGGTTGATTCGCGGCCACTGGAGATCATTGGGGTCATGCCGCGCGGATTTCGCCTTGTCGATACGGACTTCGATTTAATCAAGCCGTTTCAATTCGATCGCGGGAAGTTGATTCTGGCAGGATTTGGATATCGCGGAATCGCGCGTTTGAAGCCGGGGGCCAGCATCGCGCAAGCGAACGCGGATATTACACGGATGCTGCCCATCTGGATGGATTCGTTTACGAACGGGCCGGGGACGAATCCGCATTTCTATGAGACCTGGAAAATTACGCCGATGCTGAAGCCGTTGAAACAAGAAGTGGTGGGCAATGTGAGCGCGGCATTGTGGGTGGTGATGGGGACGATTGGTTTGGTGATGCTGATAGCGTGCGCAAATGTAACGAATTTGCTTCTGGTGCGCATGGAAGCGCGGCAGCAGGAGCTGGCGGTGCGGGCGGCGCTGGGCGCTGGATGGCAGCGTCTTGTCAGTGGATTGCTCGTAGAAAGCGTGATGCTTGGGCTGATGGGAGGCGTGGTTGGCGTTGGATTGGCATATGTCAGCGTGCGCTTTTTTGCGGCGATTGGGCCAGCGAATCTGCCCCGCCTGAGCGAAGTTTCGATCGATGCGCGGACGCTGGGATTTGCGTTCGTAATTTCGGTGCTGACCGGGCTGGTGTTTGGGCTCATTACGGCGTTCAAGTATGCGGGACCGCGCACGTCACTGGAGCTGCGCAGCGGGGGCAGGACCAGCAGTGTAAGCCGGGAGCGGCACCGCGCGCGAAATTTCTTGGTGGTTGGACAAGTGGCAATGGCTTTGGTGTTGCTGATCTGCGCCGGGCTGATGATTCGCACGTTCGAGGCGTTGAGGACTGTTGAGCCGGGCTTTACAGATGCGCGCCATTTGCAGTTGATGCGGATATCGATCCCAGATGCGTTAATCCCTGAGTCGGAGCGTGTTGCGCGAACCCAGAACGAAATTCTAGCTAAGTTGGACGCCATACCTGGAGTGAGGGCGGCGGCCTTCGCGAGTGACATGCCGATGGAGGGCTTCGATTCGGGCTGGGACTGCATCTTCGCACAGGACAAGACCTACCCCGACGACGTCATGCCGCCGCTGAGGCTTTACAAGTACATTTCTCCCGGCTTCTTGCGGGTTGCCGGGGCCCGCTTGGTCGCGGGAAGGGAATTCACGTGGGACGACGTTTACGGACTGCGGCCGGCAGTGATGATTTCGGAGAACCTAGCCCGCGAAATGTGGGGTTCCCCGTCAGCGGCGATTGGCAAACAGTTGCGAGAGTTTCCCCAAATGCCGTGGCACGAGGTGATCGGCGTAATCCAGGATGTCCGGCAGCGAGGCGTCCAGGAGAAGGCTCCGGCAATCGTCTATTGGCCCCCGATGATGGAGTATCTCTTCGGGCGTAAGACGGCGCAGACGGAACGGACGGTGACGTTTGTGATTCGGAGCGAGCGCGCGGGGACGGAGAGCTTCTTGAACGAGGTGCGGCAAGCGGTGTGGTCGGTGAATTCGAATTTGCCGGTGGCCTCGGTACGAACTATGGAGGACGTGTATGGAAAATCGCTGGCGCGGACATCGTTCACGCTGGTGATGCTAGGGATTGCTGGGGTGATGGCGATGACCCTGGGGATCATCGGCATTTACGGAGTGATTTCGTTCCTCGTCTCGCAGCGCAAGCGCGAGATTGGAATTCGCATGGCGCTTGGGGCGCAGCGCGGAGACGTAGCGCAGATGGTTTTGAGGCAAGGCGCAACGATGGCGCTGGCAGGAGTGACGATCGGAATTGTCGCAGCTTTGGGCTTGACGCGCTTGATGACGAGCCAACTGTTTGGGGTTACGGCGCACGATCCCCTGACAATTGGAGCGGTTGCGGCGCTGCTGATGCTCGTCGCACTTTTGGCGTGCTATGTGCCGGCACGGCGGGCGATGAAAGTCGATCCGATGGTGGCGCTGCGGTACGAATGATTCGTTGAGGGTGCGAACAATACTGGATGCGAGATGGAAGGTGCTGTCCCGGAGTCAAGGGCTCGAAAGACTTTGGTTGGCAAACGGGCCGTCGACCCCGAGACAGCATTGAGGTGTTGTGAAAAATCGGCCAACACCCGCTAGTAATAAGTGGGACGCGTGGGAGGAGCGGAAGGTTACACGCGAACCTTAGAAAATGGATGGGCGCGGCTGACGGCCGGACTTGAAGGGAAAAACCTCTGCAAGCGCTCATCGGAGATGCGCGCGAGCGAACACCGAATTCGAGATTTGGCGGCCGGCGGAATCGGAGAAAATCAGCTCGCCGGGAGTGATAGCGGCTCGATAGTTACAGAGCATTTCCTGCAGGAATGAGTGGAGTTGTGCAGCTTGTGTCGCAGTTTGACCGCGAGTGAGGACCGTAGTGTAGGTGTTCAGAAGAACGAACAAAGGAGAAGGCAAGAGAAGTTTGCGGCATTGCCGGAGCAAGGCGGGCAGCGATTCTTCGAGCTTCCAGATTTCGCCCTTGGGGCCGCGCCCAAAACGGGGCGGGTCAAGGATGATGCCGTCGTAGGTGCGGCCCCGGCGGACTTCGCGCGCGACGAAGGATGCAGCGTCGTCAACGAGCCAGCGGATGGGTCGATCTTCAAGCTGCGAGAGCGACTGATTTTCGCGAGCCCACTTGATAGCTTTGCGGGAAGCATCGACGTGAGTGGCGTGCGCTCCTGCAGAGGCGCAGGCGAGAGTGGCAAGGCCGGTATAGCCGAAGAGAGACAAGATTTTTGGAGCGGTGTTTGCGGATGCAATGAGTGAGGCGAGCCAATCCCAGTGACTAGCTTGATCGGGAAACACGCCGAGGTGGCCGGAAGGAGTGGGCGCAACCCAAAAGGAGAGATTTTGGCGGCGCATCGTCCAGCGCGACGGAAGCGGCCGACTAGACTGCCATGTGCCTTGCATCCTGTAGTTGGTTTGGACAAATTCGGCGTGGGCCGAGTTCCAAGTTTCTTTCGGAAGAGACGGCGACCACACCGCTTGCGGTTCCGGGCGAATCAGAGAGATGGCACCGAAGCGTTCAAGTTTGCGGCTCGAGCCGGAGTCGAGAAGTTCGTAATCGGTCCAGACGGGAGAAACTGTTTCGAGTTTTGGAAGCGACAGATGTCTCACGGAGATTTCCTTCGCGAAAGTGATTATGCGGCAAGTTAACGATTTGAAGGAGCAGCCAAATCAGCGGATTTCTTGACCCTGCGCGCGAGGGTCGTCTACACTTGTAAATTCGACACCTGTCGCTCACGCGGCTTGACGGCTGCTTTGTGTTCACAGGAAGAACCGGCTCCAGCGAACGCAGCCTGGGACCGCGCAACTAAAGGGGGAGTGTTTTGCCAAAGCGCACATTTCAACCGCGGAAGCGACGCCGCGCAAAGACGCACGGATTCCGCTCGCGCATGAAGACCGTAGGCGGCCGCAAAGTTCTGGCGGCGCGCCGCAAGAAGGGACGCCATCGCCTCACGCCCTAGTAGTCCCGGGCGCCTGGAATTTCCGCGCGAGGCGCGGCTCGTGCGGCGCGGCGAATTCGACGCCGTGTACCGCGCCGGAAAGCGCCGCTCCAGTTCTCACTTCACAGTTTTTTTTCGCGCCAATCCATTGCCGGTGAGCCGCTTCGGTTTCAGCATCAAGAAAGCGCTGGGCGGCGCGGTGATACGGAATCGTATCCGGCGGCGCATTCGAGAAATTGTGCGCTGCCATCGCGCAGAGATACCGGCGGGATGGGACTTCGTGATTCATCCGAAGAGCAGCGTGGCGCGGGCGGAATTTGCTGTGTTGGCCGCGGACTTGCTGCGATTGATGAAGAGCATAGGAATGCGTTGATGAAGACGAGCGGCACTCGCAAACCGAAAGAAGAGGACAGACTGAAGTCTGTCCCACCACCTGCGGTGAAAGCGGCGCTGGCGGCGCTGCGTATTTATAAAGTGTATCTGTCGGCGCACATGCCGGGGGGTTGCCGCTTTGAACCGACGTGCTCGATGTATGCCTATCAAGCGATCGAGCGATTTGGCGTGATGCGGGGGACTTGGCTGGGCTTGAAGCGGCTGTTGCGGTGTCATCCATTGTCGCGCAAATTTGGTTACGACCCGGTTCCGGAAAAAGTAGAAGCTGAAACGGCGAATTCCGGCGGTGCGGATCGGGACGCAGGCCGAGGCGGCGCCACTCCCAGAGAGGCCCATTCGTGAGCGAGCCGGAAAAGAAAAAAGAACTTTCTTCAGAAATGCGCATTCTGATCGCCTCGATCCTTTCGATGGCGGTCATTCTGCTGTGGTTCAAGTTTTTTGCGCCGAAACCGCCTGCGCACTTACCGCAACCCGACAAACCAGGAGTAAGCGCGCCAGCGTCAAGCGGCGCCGCGGGTACACCTTCGCCAGTCGCCGGTGGCTCGGCGCAAAACACGCCGAACTCTGCTTCGCCTGGAGGAAGTGCGACGGCGATTGCGCCGACGCCTGCGGCGGTCGTGCCGGTGAAGGTGGACTCGCAAGAGCGCACCATTGTGGTGGAAAACGCGCTGTACCGCGTGGAGATTTCCAACCGCGGCGGCGTGGTGAAAAGCTGGCAGCTCAAGAAATATAAAGATGACGCGAAGCCGCCACGCGTGCTGGACGTGGTCCATCCCCAAGCGTCGGCACAGATTGGCGCCTGGCCTTTCTCCGTCGTGTTGGAGGATGCGCAGCTTGAGGGGCAGGCGAACTCCGGCTTGTACGTGGCCCAGGTCCCTGAGCCGGGCGCTCACCTAGGAGACGCGGCGGCACACTTTGCAGCCCTTCCGGCAAATCCTCTGGAGGCTCCGGCAGAATTGCAACTCACCTGGAGCGACGGACACCTCGAAGTCACAAAGACTTTTCAATTCGATCATTCCTATGTGATGCGCGTGGAAACTTCCGTCAAGTTGAACGGCACGCCCTTGCAAGCGGGATTGGCATGGCTGGGCGGGTTCGGCGATTTGACCGTGGCCAATCCAGCCCCCGTTGAGACGGTCTACACGTTCTATAGCGAAAACGGTTCGCTAAGCACATTGGCTTACAAGAAACTCGAAGGTCCCGAAAAATGGGGCCCCGGAATTTGGATGGGGGGCAAAGACTACGCCGGAATTGAAGACCGCTACTTTGCCGCGGCTTTCTTGCCCATCAAAGAGCCGGCGCCCGGTTCGATAGAAACACGCTACTGGAAGGTGATGCGCACGGTGCAGGGAGCGGACGGGAAAGAGGTGCAGGAGCCCGTCTCTGAAGTAGCCGTGGCTACAACGGCGAAGCCGCTGGCGCTGCGCGTCTACGTCGGACCAAAAGATTACGACATTTTGAAAGCCATGAAACCGCCGATGCAGGCGCTGGTGAGTTTTGGCTGGCTGGAGATCATTGCGGACCCGCTGTTCCACGGGCTGAAATGGATCCACAACTACGTCCCAAATTGGGGCTGGTCGATTGTGGTGCTCACGCTCGTCATCAACATGCTGCTCTTCCCCCTGCGCATCTCGAGCTACAAAACGACGCTGAAAATGCAGCGTGTGGCCCCGGAAATCAAACAGATTCAGGATCGCTATAAGAAGTACAAGATGAACGATCCCAAGAAGCAGGAGATGAACAAGGAGGTGATGGCCGTCTATAGTCGGGAAGGGATTAATCCGGTGGGCGGTTGCATCCCGCAACTCCTGCAAATGCCGATCTGGTACGCGCTGTACCGCGCGTTGAACGGAACGATCGAATTGCGGCACGCGCCGTGGTTTGGCTGGATCACGGATCTTTCGGCAAAGGATCCCTATTATATTTTGCCGGTTTTAATGGGCTTATCGATGTACTTTGCCTCGAAAATGACGCCCATGCCCGCGACGGATCCACAGCAGCAGAAGATGATGAAGATCATGCCGATTGGCATGGCGGGACTGTTCATGATTATTCCGTACCCGAGCGGCCTCGCAGTGTATATTCTCACCAGCGGCGTGGTGGGTATCGGGCAGCAGTGGTACTTGAATCGCAAGCATCCGCCGATTCCGCCGGCGAAGCAGTTGCCTCGCGGGAAGAAATCGTAGAGAGATCGCCACAGGCAGTTAAGCAGGACCGCAGGTTTTACGGAGGCGCATGGCACAGGAGCTTATCCGGGAAGGCCGTCTCGACCGCCAGGCGGCCGCGGGGGCGTTGCGGCAGTTTCTGGAAGAGCTCGTGCGCGTATCGGGATTGGACCTGAAGGTGCAAGTGCGGGCCATAGATCCGGCCGGGGCCGACCCATCAGGGGACGCGGAAGTGATCGCTGATCTCGACGGGCGTGACAAAGAGATTTTGCTGGAGCGCAACGGAGAAGTTTTAAAGGCCATCGAGCATCTCGCGTTTCGCGCCCTGCGCCTCGAACCTACCTATCATGAAAAAATCCACTTGGATAGCGGCGGGTATCGTGCGCTGCGCTTTGAAGAGCTGCGCATGACGGCTCGTGTGGCGGCGGAGCGTGTGCAGGCTTCCCAGCAGCCATTCCGTCTCAATCCCATGTCGTCGCGCGAGAGGCGCATCGTTCATTTGGCGCTCAAAGAAATGCCCGGAGTGCGCACCGAGAGCGTGGGCATGGGCGAAGAACGTCAGGTAGTCATTCATCCTGCCAAAGCAAAGTAAGCTCAAACAAACTGCGAATTGTCCTTTCTTTGCTCGCCGGGCGCAGAGTTCTATTCCCGCTCCCATCCCTGCGAAATGACATTGCCGGATAAGTCCATCTTCACGCGATAAGTGAATGCCGCGGGGCGATCTCTTCGCAATTGTTGAAATCGAATGTCGGAAATTTCCACGATGGCTTCATTGCCTTCTTTATGAAAGCGCACAACAGGGAAACGTGAAAACCACAAGACTTTTTTTACATTGGGCAGCTGTTCAGCGGCGCCGATGAATCGATTGGGGAAAGCGTCGGGATAGAAGCGATGCTCGATGTCCGCAGGGGAAGCTGGTTCGCTGAGATTGAGGCGTACTTCAAAGACGCCGTGCGGCGTGTTGACGAGCCCATCCCAATGCCACATCGATGGAGGAAGCGGAAGTGCACCGAGTGATTCGGCTTTCAGTTGAAAAAGAGAAACAAATTTTTTGACGCGCTCGAAAGCGACTCGATGCGCGTACGATGCCGCGCCAATGTAGACGATCGCGGCGACGAGACCTGCTCGGTTCCACGTTGCATAAGGGACGCGTAGTCCTTTGCCGCCAACAGTTGGGAGAAGAAAGAATGCTGCAATCAGCATGAGGACGATCACGGCAGTCTGCGCAGAAATCGGCGCGCCGACATTTTGCAATAATGCCGCGACGCCGAGCGAGGCAAGCGAGAGTACCGACCAAGTAAGGATGGCGCGATTTTTCAGGTTTTCTGGCTGGCGATAGACCCACGCGAGGATTTGCGGGCAGAGAAGGAGCGCAGTAAACGTGATGTCGATGATGAAGAGGAGATCCCACGCGGGGCGCGACCAACTGATTGGCGACCAAACCATCGTGCCAAACGATGTGGCCAGATCGAGAAGAATGTGGCTAAGAATTCCGACAGCGTAAATTCCCGTTAATGCTAGAAACGAGGGCGCGTCCCATTTGCGCCAGCTCGCGAACCATCGAGTGAGTGCGGCCAGCGCAAGCGCGAAAAACGGCATGCAAATGAGGGAATGCGTGATGCTGCGATGCCACGTAAGGATGAGCATCGGATTGCTCGAGAAAAATTCGCGGAACATGTCCGAGTCGGGAAAAATTGCGCCGAGCATCAGTGACCAGGTCACGATGCGCGCGCAATTCATGGGGCGCGAGGCAAACATGTCTTCGCCGCGGAACGCAGCTTTAGCGATCAGCGCGCCGGCAATTCCATGTGTGATGGTGTCCATTCGTTTAGCTTAGACGATGTCCTCTTGGTGAGCTGCCCCGTTTTGCTTGGGTACCGCGCGCGACGATTGCACAGTTTCAGAGAACTCTGATCAACGGTGAGGATTTTGGCAGGACGCGGCCAACGCGGTGCGCGGAAACGCCGTGGCGCGCGAACGCAACCAGCGCCGAATCCGCGTAGGCTGGGTCAATGGCCACCAGAAACCCCCCGGAGGTTTGCGGATCGAAGAGCAAATCCTGACATTCCGAAGAGACAGTCGCTTCGAATTCGGCGCACACCCCGATAAAAGCGCGATTGTTCTTGAGTCCGCCAGAAAGGTGGCCCTCGCGGGCGGCTTCTACCGCGCCGGGAAAATACGAGAAGGCAGTATGATCGAATTCGAACGAGACCGGCTGCAGGCCATTGGCGGGATCGCCAAGCGCCATTTCTCGTGCGTGGCCGAGAAGACTGAATCCAGTGACGTCGGTGACCGCGTGAATCGGATTCACGGGTTGCGCGCTTTCTTCGATTTCGTGCAGCGCCGTTGCGGCAGCGGCGTTAAGAGTGCTCATCGCAGAAACGGCCGCCGCGAGCGAGTCCGCAGAGGCGCGGTCCTTTTTCAGGGCTGTGGTAATGACGCCAGTTCCGAGCGGCTTGGTGAAGAGAAGCGCATCGCCGGGCTTGGCGCCGACGTTGCGCCAGACGCGATGCGGGTCGATAGTCCCTGTGACGGCGTAGCCGAAAAGCATATCTTCATTGCGGATCGAGTGGCCGCCGATCACGCTGCACTTCGCTTCGTTCATTTTGGCCAGGCCGCCGCGAATAATCTGCTCGAGAATTTCCGGATCGCCCTTCTCTGGAAAACCCACTATGGATAACGACGTCACGGGCCGGCCGCCCATGGCATAAACGTCGCTCAGCGAGTTGGCGGCGGCGATTTGGCCGAAGAGAAATGGGTCGTCGACGATGGGCGTGAAAAAATCCACTGTTTGCACAAGCGCAAGATTTTCGCCAAGCAGATAAATTCCAGCGTCATCATTCGTATCGAAACCCACGAGAACGTTCGGATCCGTTTGCCGCGGGAGTTTGCGCAACACAGCGTCTAGCGTCGCGGGATTCAATTTCGCCGCGCAGCCGGCCGCTTTTGCCATCGACGTGAGTTTTACTGGCGTCGCCAAGATGTACCTCGCTCGTTCAAAGAACATTATAACGATGCGAGAGACTTAACGGAGGTAATACCAGGAATTTGGCAAGAATGTAAAGCTGCGTAAAGTTGCGCTGCGATGTGGAACGTGGTTTCATCGCCGGATGCCTTGGGACTTCTGGCTTATCTTCTTAGCGCTTGGCGGGCTCCTGCCCTGGCGCGGGCACCTGCGATTAAAGAAAATGCTCGCGATTCCGCAGATGGGCGCGCGAGAACGTTTGGCGCTCTATTTTTCAACGATCGCGTTTCAGTGGCTGGCCGCGGCAGCAACGGCGTGGCGCGCATGGGCACGCGGCTTGACGCTCGAAGAATTGGGTTTGGTCGTACACGGCCGTGGAAGGATCTTTCTAGCGGCAATTGTCGGCGCCGCGACTTTGGGTGGATTGCAGTGGCTCAATCTGCGGCGCATGGGGCGATCTTCGGGAAAAGCGCGGAGCTTTATGCAATCCCTTGCCGAACGAATCCTGCCTCAATCGAGAGCGGAGCTGCTTCCCTTTCTGGCGCTGGCGCTGACGGCGGGCCTGTGTGAAGAGTTTCTGTACCGGGGATTCGCCATGGCGGCCTTGACGCGAGCCGGGCTTCCGGTTTGGACCGTCGTGCTCTTGTCTTCGATTCTGTTCGCCATGGCGCACCTTTATCAAGGGCGTGGTGGGATTGTGAGCACACTGGTCATCGGCACAGTGTTCGGAACGGCGCGAATCGCGTACGATGGATTGGCTCCGGTGATTCTTTGGCATAGCGCGGTAGACGCCGTGGCAGGAGTGGCGGGCCCGAAGTACCTATTGAAACAGGTACCAGCAACGACGAAAGAGGAAATTCACAGCTCGACAGGACTATAGTTACTCTAATGACAACACCTAGCCCAGAGGTGCTTTCGGCGGAGACCATTCTCCGTGCGTCCGGCGAATTCCAGTTGAATCTAAATGAACAACAAGTCTTGTATATTCAACAATATATGAAGCTTTTGCTGGCCTGGAATGAAAAGGTCAATCTCACCGCCATTCGTGATCCCCTGGAGATACTATATCGTCACTTCTGCGAGTGTATGTATGCGGCGACCGCCGTCCCTGTGGAAAACGGTCGGCTCGCCGACGTTGGCTCGGGAGCCGGCTTTCCGGGAATTCCTCTGAAAATCATGCGACCGGAGCTACAGGTTTTTCTTATCGAATCAAACATGAAAAAAGCCACCTTTCTCGCGGAGGTGCTTAGAACTATTGAACTTCCGGACACGCGGGTCCTGGTGAGCCGGTATGAAGAGCTGGGGGAAGAGGTGACACCCCTCGATTACGTATGCTCGAGAGCCGTAGGTGACTTCGAGCCTTTCCTGGCTTGGGCTGCCTCGCAACGCATTGCAGCCAAACAAGTTATCCTGTGGATAGGGGGACGCGACCTCGATCAGGTGCGCAAGGGCACCGAATGGGAATGGCGCGAACCGATCGCCGTGCCGCACTCGCTGCGCCGCTACTTGCTTGTGGGCTCGAGAAAGAGCGCGAATGTCGACGCAACGACTTGAAACAGAAAGAGTTACACTCCTTCCCTGGGAATCTCAGGATTGGTCCGAATTTAAGCCCATAGCGACGGATCCGAACGTGATGCGGTACATTTCGGATGGCGTTTCGTGGCCTGATTCCAAAATCATTGAATTCGTAGCGCGTCAGCGGAGCCATTTTGCCGAACTCGGCTACTGTCTTTGGAAGCTGATGGTCAAAGATAACTCGGCAATATCCGGCTTCTGTGGGATTCAGCCGCTATATGACCTGCCGGGAGTTGAGATCGGCTGGTGGTTAGCGCCGCACCTTTGGGGTCAGGGCCTTGCCACGGAGGCGGCACGCATGGTGTTGGAGGATGGTTTCACGCGCTGCGGCCTCAATCGCATTGTTGCGATCGCCCGACGGGAAAATGGGGCCTCGACGCGTGTCATGGAAAAAATCGGAATGCGTTATGAAGGGGATGCGCTTCACCACGGAATTGAAGTTGTTCTGTACGCGATAGAAAAATAAAGTGGTTAGAAGTTGCCCCGCCGACGAATCCTCCTTTCACAGATTGCTTTAGTTTATATCTGATCAGAACGAAGGTTCGCCTGCCGGGGGAGGCGTTCCACGTGGAACATCGCTTTGCGCGGGACCCCAACTGCGGCCTCAATCCGGTTTAAGAATCGAAAAACGAATTCCGTCAAATGTTTCAAGTCTCGTTCCACGTGAAACAAGTGGGGCC
>CAVYFO010000025.1:0-209195 GCA_963767755.1 uncultured Acidobacteriota bacterium
ATCGTTTCAAGGGTCCATGAGTGTCGGCAATTCACTTCCAGTTTCCCATGAGAATGAAGGGAACCCAGTAGTAGGCTGAGCATAGTTGGCTTGTGATGGGACAGAGTTATAAGAGCTGCCAGCTTTGCTGCCATCCGAAGTAACACCAGGCGCGTCCCAGTACTTCACATATACGGTTTGCGCGTTTATCAGACTTAGAAAAACTTCGAAATGCAATTTGATGCTTAAACTAGCCTAGCTTTTTTGACTTGGCATTGGTCGCAATTTATGATGCCCGAACTTAACTGAGCAAACTGCTTCGCATCGTCACGTTTCGACAACCCGGACGGGATATGGCATTCGAGGGGTTTGGGTCGTGGAATGGCCATGCGATTAGCATTCTCAAGCCGGTGAGGAGAAATGTGCCAAGGGCCATAGTGCTTCTCGGACCGCGAAGAAGCGGCACCTGCGTGATCTAGGGGTGCAGGAGGCCGCCGGGATTAGCTTGACTCCGACGACCTCCTGCTCTTTGCCCGGGGTGTTGGGCATACCTTGCCAAAGCTCCTGAATAGTGGCGTTCGTGCTGCCTGCCTTCAAGAAAACCGCAACTCCGGTGACCTTCCCATCGCTGACTTGTTGCATTTGACCAAGACCTCGGCATGGCCTGAGATGGAGTCGAGCGCAGCATTCCGCGCCAGCTTTATCTCCTCGTTCCGATCCGGCATCAGGTGGTGTTCGAGCGGGGCCATGCTCGGATACGGTATTTTGGTGTCTTGAGCTATTGCTTCCCACGACGCACCGAACATTCTTCTTTCTCGGCATTTTGGGCGGCATTGGTTACGGGTTCGACAGCTTGGGTGACCGCATCCACTCGCTCTTCCCACCAGCTCTTGCCGTGAACATTCTGGGTCACGCAAATATCGACGTGACCCAGAATGTCCCGCACAATCTCCGGCCTTGCGCATTCGCGCAGCATACGGCTGGAATGCATGGTGCGAAGCTCCCCCAATGCCCTTTAACGCTCGAATCGGCCGGGTCCGGGTCTCTGTAAAAAATGGCTGCAAGCGTTCCCGTGTAAAATGGACTGGGGGTGTGTACGTGCAAAATCTGCCATCGAGGCGCCTATGCGTCCGTCGACGGGGGTCAAAAGATAGGCATGAATGTCGCCCGCATGGGGCCCGGTTTGCACCGTTGCCATACCCGAGATTTGTCCGCGCTCATTGATATTGCTAGCCGAGATTATGAAGAGGTTGGAATCCGCAGGAATTAGCGTGTTAAGGTCGGTCATCACGCCGTTCTGCCAGATGAAGCCGTGGGACCAGTTGTTGTCGGAGTCAACGTTGTTTCCCACGACTTGTCCCCGGTCGTTGATGCCGGTGGCGAAGGCGGCATGATCTCCCGGCAGAATGCCGAGGACGGTGAGTGCGCCGTCCGGCTGCCAAAGAGCGGTTACGTAGGTTGTGCCATCAGCGCTGCGGACTTTCCCGACAATTTGCCCCAGGTTGTTAATGGCGAAGGCGAAATTGGATTTTGTACCTCCGAGGTCCTGCAGCACGACGACAGTGTTGTTTTTCCACACTACAGCGTGCGTCGCGAAGAAGCAGTTTCCCGAGTACCCTACGGCCTCGCCTCGATCGTTGATCCCGTTTGCGAAACCATCTGGATCGGTACCTACCAAAGGAAGAACATGGGCTTGGCCTTGTTCCCATAATACCGGGACGTCAGCAGGGACGGGCGGGCACGTGGGGTCAGCGTTAGCCGTTTCCGCAAATCCTACGGCTTGTCCGCGGTTGTTGATGGCGCTGGCCTGCCCGTTGTTGCCGCCCGCGGTTGGGAGAGCGCTCATGTGGCCGTCGCGCCAAAGAAACGGAACGCAGGTAAGGTGTGTGCCGAAGCCGCAAATGTCTTCGCCGTTCGGATCTAGAACAGCTGTTTCGGACATACCGACAGCTTCCCCGCGGTCGTTGATCCCACCCCAGTTGATCCAACTGTTGGCGCCGGGTTTTCCAAGCGTGCCCAAGTCAATGTTGAATCCGTAGACGCTGATCACCGCGCGGCCCCTTGAAACTGTCGTACCCATATTATTCTCGGGAGGGTTCACGAACCCATCCATGTTCTCCGCCAAGCCCTGATTATTGAGGCCCATGGCCATACTGAAGTTGTCCTTGCTGTTGTTAATACCCAAATCGGTAATTTTGTAGCTTTGTTGAGCGAACGCATTGCTGAAGCTACCCAGAACAATCGTCGCAACTCCCGGTATCCAGAAATTCCGCAACCGTCTTAGCGTATTCATATCTCCTCTTTTCCTCCGGTAAAGTCGTGGTGCCGGGATGACTGGCGATTTACGTCAGGTACCACCGCTCGGACAGTTAGCGTGCAATTGAGAGCAGAATTGGCTCGCAACTTCACAAACTCCTGCTGAGTCAGAACTGAGGGAGCATGTGGTGTTCCACGTTCACAAGAATTACGTGACACAACAAGCCCAACACTTCAGAGTTCGAAAACGAGTAGCGGACTAACAACTTCCTGGGACGATCCCAGGACGGTTAAAGCGCCTGTTTCTCCAACTTTTCACACACACAGGCGAGAGGTTATGAAATTCGAGAACGTCAGCAGCCAAAAGTCAGGTCGCTCAATTCTGATTGATTTTAAGATGATTTAACATGCATACTGGTTGGTATGTTGGCAGCACACGAGAGTCCGAAACGTAGAGCGACTAGACTGCGCGACTCTGGGCGCACGCGGGAGCGCTTGCTGCAGGCGGCATCCCGCGAGATCTACAGATCGGGTTTCCAGAGTGCCAGCCTGGACACCATTCTGGCCGTAGCTGGGGTCACCAAGGGCGCACTGTACCACCACTTCGACAGCAAGGAAGCCTTGGGACACGCCGTCGTCGATGAGGTCATCGCCCCCGACGTCCGCGCCAAGTGGGTTCGTCCTCTGCAGAGCGGCAAGGACCCTATCGACACTTTGATAGGCGCTGTTCAAGGTATACCCGTTCGGCCCGCGGATATAAGAGGCGGCTGTCAACTGAACAATCTGGCGCAGGAAATGTCTCCTCTTGCCGCGGGATTCCGGAAGCGGCTGGCGATAATCTTCGATGCCTGGCGGGAGGCCGTTGCCTCCGTTTTGCGAGAGGGCCAGACCCACGGAAGCGTTCGCCGCGACGTGGAACCCGCTGATGCCGCCGGCTTATTGATCGCGATGGTCGAAGGGTATGCGTCGCTGGCAAAGAATGCTCAGGATCCGAAAGTGATGAAAGCGGGGATCAGAAACATCGTGGGCTGGCTGCGGTCCCTGCGCGCGCCCGGCAACCGCAAGCGAGGTTGATCGAATCGGTGGCCCAAGGAAGGAGCAGTTTGGGGCTGTTACATACCAACCGGTTCGTATGCTCGGACAGTCAGCATTGCGATCGGGCTAAGCGCTTCAAACTACATCATGAAAAGGAGAACGAACAATGACAAGGATCACAGTGTCGCGCAGGAATCTGCTCACAACGGGAGTCTGCTCACTGGTTGGTGCGGTGAGCCTACCGGGAGCGGCAAGTGCCAGCGCTTTGGGAGGGCAGAACTTAACGAACGAAGAGATTGCCCGGAAGTGGTACGCAGCTTGGGAGAAGAAAGACTGGGGCCCAGTGTATAGGCTGCTCGCCGATAACTTCACCTTTACGAGCGCGGCCGGCGACGACCACATCAGCAAGAGCACTTTCAAAACGCGATGCTGGGAAACACAGATCGATTTCATTGGACATTTTGACCTGGAGCGGATCACCACTGGCGCCGAGGATGCTTTTGTGAAATATCTTTGCCACACCAAGGACGGTAAATCGTTCCGGAACGTAGAGTATCTCCGAATCAAGAACGGAAAGTTGGAATCTATTGAGTGTTATTTCGGCGCGCAGTCCAGCTTTCCGTCAGCAGTGCGCACTGGGCAGAAGTAACCTACGGGCCTGGAACGTGAGGCGTGGGGTGCCGATCTGCCGAAATCACCGGTGACGCTGAATCCACAATTCAAAGGCGCTCAACCATTCGACGTGTTGGTCGTTCCCGTGGGCAGGTGGACAGACGGATCCGCTGCTCCGGTTATGTAGGAGCATTACATCTAGAAGCAGTGCACGCGTCAATCTCACTTCGGGTACCAGGAAGTCGAAACGAGAGAGCAAGGGGTTCCATCATGAGCGCCCGCGAAATTCAGGATCAGAAGGCCGTTGCACGTGAGATGTTTGTTCAACAAGCTGCTCACGCTAATGCGGACGTTTCGGCTAGCCCACTGCGGGGAGCTACGATTTGCTCCACCAAGAGTAGACGGGATTACACTCTTGAACCGACAGCGGACGAGTTCTGCGAAGCTGCAGATACATCATTGCTTCCGGTAATCCGAGGTGATGCTGCAAACCTCATGCGAGTCTTGCGGCAGTTGGAGGTTATAGCAAAACGGCAGGCGCCACGAATCGCGTTCAAGGCAAAGGGTAGCATCCTACTCTTGGATTTAGCCGACATCTTGGCCGTGCAAGCCGAAGGTAATTACGTTTCGTTGCAATACCGACCTAATCCCTATTTGGTGCACGAGTCCCTCTCGTCCATGGCGGAGAAACTCAAACCCTACGGTTTTATTCGCATCCACCGTTCGGTCGTCGTGAATATTTCGGCCGTGGAGGAGATCCATCCTTTACCGACGGGGGAGTACAGGCTGCGTGTAAAAGGTGGGAAAGAATACTTGGTGACGCGTACATACAAACACAACCTCAGAGATCTGGCTCAACTGTGGGTAGGCTCAGAGCGGCTTTGCGGCTAACAGGCAGCAAGAGGTTTTATCTTGTTATTCCGTCGTAGCATTCCCGATCGTCCCTTACGAAAAGTCAGCCCGTAAACAGCGCGGCAGAATGAAAGCGCAAGCAGCAAATCTTGCTGGGGCGGCTGCTGGGCGGTTGTTCCAACATGGGCTGTATTGCGCGAGGTCTTGTCCGCGCACATTGATTGCGACCCCAGAATGGAGAATGTGAGGCCAACCTGTAGTTCAGCCTAGATGAAATCCGTCGCATAATCGTACATGTGGCCCTCACGGTCCGGAAACCGTTCTTGGAAATGAAGCAAAGCGTCGATGCACTGTCCAGCGACCGACTCCCCCTGCTTCGCGAAAATAAAACTCCGGGTTGTCCAATTCAGAGGGTTCTCGAAAATGACTTTGTCGTCGTTACAGGCACAGGCACCGCGCGTGATTTTATCCGGCTTCTCACTGTCGAACTGCACTGAAAAGAGTAAGAGAAAACCGGCTTGCCAGACTTGCCAATTAAGGGCCCCGTGAAAACAGCTAAGTGATTGTGGCGCTTTGCCTTAGCTTATTTTCCCCACTGTTCGCAACGAGAAGCCGGGGGTTCGAATCCCCTCTCGTCCACCAGATTTTCAATGGTCCGACCCGGAGACATGGGTAACAGAACGTACCGGCTACATGGGTAACAGCTTTGGGCCCAACGGATTCTCGAGTGGTTCAAGCACCCGCGTGTCGAGATCGAAGTACCCCAAATCATAATCCATAAAGCTGACCAGCCAGATGTCGTCGTGGACTTCTTTGATGCCGACGGCCTGGCCGGCGAAGACCTGGCTGAAATTAATCTTTTTGCGCCCCAGACAGATTCTACCGCAGCGGGTGACCACGATGGTTTTGTCGTGGAAGGGATAGTCGATGTCGGGCAGTCCGGTGTAGGGAAGCGGAAGTGGCTTTGGCACGGGCGCGAACGGTGGACGAATACCGCGATGTTCTCGGATCCTGCCTGGAAGAAGCCGTGCGCCTTCGGGACCTGGGTTTTGCCCCCAAGTTTTCTCTGAGCGAAAAAACCACGCGATCAAAAAACAAAAGAGATCACAGTCTGACCCTGTATCAATTGGGGATCGTTTGCTCACACTGCGAGAGGCGGCCGACGTGTTGCAGTCCAGCACGCGCACACTGCGCGAATATATAAGCCAAGGTTCGCCTTCTGCCAGTTCGCGCGCGAAATCACTGATGCAGGCGGCTGTCTCAAGGGCTCGAGCGTTCCTGCGACAGGACCGTTCGGAAACAAATGCAAGACCTCTGATGCCGGCCTTACCCCCTTCTCTAAACTCTGGCGGTTTCGCCCGTTCCGGCTTAAAGTAGTCTGTGACTTGGCTTGAAATTGGCGCTTATGAAATCGCCCTGCACTAGCCTCACCTGTGACTTCCTGCAGAAACGGGGGAAGGTAATACAGATTCTTGCCGCCGCCGCGCAAGTTCCCGCCGTATGGCACCAAAAACCAAATAGCCGAATCTAATGAACCAGGAAGGACAATTCATGGAAAGAGCAGTAGAGTCCGCCTCTGAAGTTTTGTCGCTCGGCGCGCCAGCGAAGGCCGAGCTGGGGCTGTTTTCTACAGAGTCTGTCCTCAAGCTGCAACAATTGATTTTTGCTGGCTCTCCTCTGTCCGAAGTTCTAGCGAACATCGCTCAGTTGGTTGAATCGCAAGCCGAAGGCATGTCTTGCACTATTTGGCTTCCCGATGAAGACGGCAAGGAACTTTATTGTGCTGCTGCGCCCAGCCTTCCTGGATTCAGCGCTAGTGTAGGGACCATGTCTGTAGGCCCGAAAGGGGGATCCTGCGGCACGGCGGTTTATCGGCGTGAGTCGGTGTATGTAACCGACATCCTGACGGACCCCCTCTGGGACGATTATCGTGACCGCTTGTTGCCTTATGGGATTCGCTCCGTTTGGTCGCGTCCGTTGTTCAGCAGCGAAGGGAAAGCCCTCGGCACTTTTTCTCTTAATTATCATGAATCACGCAGCCCTGCCGCCAACGACCTGCAGTTGATTGAAAACGCCAGCCACATCGCCGGAATCGCAATTGAGCGACACATGAACGAAGAGGAGTTGCGGCGCGAGCGTGACAGGCTTCGCTTGCTTCTCGAAATCACGAATAGCATGACATGCAAGCTGGACCTGCGCCGTTTGGTCGAGGTGCTCTCGACGAATCTGCTGAGAGTGACGCGATGCGATTTTTGCGCCTTGCTTTTACCGGATGCCGACAATGGCGAACTGCGTCTGACAATCCTGTACAACCCGGGCTCGCAAGGGTCCATCTCCGACGGAGCCATCATACCGATCCATGGTTCGGTCTGCGGCAAAGTTTTCCGGAGCGGCAAGAGTCAGTACTTTGACAGCCTGGAAGAGCTACGCGACGACCCCGAAAGCTTCGGCAATGAGGTGGGCCGGCGTTTCTTTGAACAGATCACGGCGGAAGGTTTGAAGTCGGGTTGCGATCTCCCGCTCATCGGCAGAAGCGGGGTGCTAGGCGTGTTGAGCGCCCTCAAGCGGTCGGAAAGGGCATTCGGGCAGGACGACGTCGAATTTCTTGAACAGGTATCGCGCCAGGTGGCCATTGCAGTAGAAAATGCGTTGGACTACGAAACGGCGATCAAAGACAGGGACAAGGAGACAAAGCAAAGACGCTATTTGGAAGAAGAGATTCGCGCTGACTTCGGCGAAATCGTCGGAGAGAGTCCGGCGCTGAAGACCGCCTTGAGCCTGGTCTCCGTAGTGGCGCCTACGGATTCCAGCGTGCTGATTCTAGGAGAAACCGGAACCGGAAAAGAACTCGTTGCGCGTGCGATACATAAACTGGGCAGTCGCAGCGAAAAGGCGTTCGTGAAACTAAATTGCGCTGCAATTCCTCTCGGACTTCTTGAGAGCGAGCTGTTCGGCCACGAAAAGGGGGCATTTACAGGCGCTATTGCCCAAAAAACGGGACGGTTCGAGCTCGCCGACAAAGGCTCTCTGTTTCTTGACGAGGTCGGCGATATACCTCTGGAACTTCAGGCGAAACTGCTGCGCGTCTTGCAGGAGCAGGAATTCGAGAGGCTCGGAAGTAACCGTACGCATAAGGTGGACGTTCGCCTGATCGCAGCAACGCATCGGGATTTGCCCACGATGGTGAAACAAGGCACTTTTCGCGAGGACCTTTACTATCGCCTGAAAGTATTTCCTATCCAGGTTCCGGCGCTGCGGCAACGCACGGGGGACATTCCGAGATTGGTGCGGCATTTCACTGCGCTCTACGCGCAACTCATGAACAAGCGAATTGACGTGATTCCTCCCGAGACGATGGATGCGCTGGTGCGATATCCATGGCCGGGAAACGTTCGCGAGTTGCAGAACTTTATTGAACGCGCCCTGATTCTCTCTCCACAGTCAACACTACGCGCGCCAACTTCCGAGCTGGAGCCGCTCCAGCCTTACAAGGAATCGAATGCCCCTATGAATGGTCTCGCAGAGGTCGAGCGGGATCATATCCTTCGCGCGCTGGAGGCGAGCAACTGGGTGATCAGTGCCGCGGCCGCGAGCTTGCGGATGAAGCGAACATCGTTGGTCTATAGGATGAAGAAGCTGCGTATACGCCGGCCTGCTGAAGTCCCGCAGAAACATACCGTCGCAAGTGCGGCTGGGGCCGACTGAGCTTGTTAGCTGGTCTATCAGCCTATCCGCTAGTGGTCATGAATGCGACGGAAATCCATCACCGGCGGATATCCGTCAGCGATTCGTCACATACGCCTTGAGATTTCCCGAGCTCCTTCCTTACGAACTTCAGTCTCCAGAATGACTTGCAAGGAATGTCCTCTCTTCGAGCGAGGGGTGCCTTGGTTGGAATCTCACATGCGCTAGAGATCGACGAAGTCAGGAGAGAACTCATGAGTGATGCAACCTCGCGAACAGCCGCAAAACGCTCATCGCCGAGCCAGGGCGATGCGCCATTTAACTTGCCTCTTACATCCATCCATGGGATCGAAGCCGATGGCGTGCAGGTGTTTTATCGCGCCGCCGGCGAAGCAAACGCGCCAGTAGTTCTCCTTCTGCATGGATTCCCGACCTCGTCGTTCATGTTCCGCGAACTTATTCCGCGCCTGGCTAACGACTACCGCGTGATCGCTCCAGACCTTCCGGGTTTCGGATTCACAGGAGTGCCTCCTGAACGAAAGTACCCCTACTCCTTCGATCGATTGGCGTTCACGATCGACGCGTTCACTCAGGCACTCAAGATAGACCGCTACGCCATCTACGTATTCGATTACGGCGCGCCAACCGGATTCCGCTTGGCGATGGCCCACCCCGATCGAGTTACCGCCATCGTCTCGCAGAACGGAAATGCATACGAAGAAGGCCTTGGTGAAGCTTGGGGCCCGATCCGAAAGTATTGGGCATCTCCCACGGCAGTGAATCGCGACATACTCCGCCAAAGCATTTTGACAGCGGGCGGAACGCGCTGGCAGTACACGCACGGCGTAGCAAATCCGGAAAGCGTTCCGCCTGAGGCATACACATTGGACACGGCGCTGTTCGAACGGCCCGGGAACAAAGAGATTCAACTCGATTTGTTTCTCGATTACGCGTCGAACCTAAAGCTCTATCCGAAATTTCAGGAATATTTTCGCAAATCGCAGCCGCCTCTGCTTGCTATCTGGGGCAAGAACGATCCTTTCTTCGTTCCCGCGGGAGCGGAGGCCTTTCGCAAGGACATACCAAGCGCAAATATTCAGTTTCTTGACACGGGACATTTTGCGCTGGAAACGCATGTCGTTGAAATTGCCTCCGCAATAGAACAGTTTTTTCAGGCAAACGGTATTGCGGGCCGCAGCGGAGACAGCGGACTTGCAAGATGAGCGCTTTCCCGCAGAACTCCTCCATTGTCTTGGTGCACGGAGCGTGGGCCGATGGCTCTTGTTGGAGCAACCTGATTCTTCCTCTGCAACGCCAGGGGCTTAACGTGCTCTGTGCTCCGATCCCGCTGACCTCGTTGACCAACGACATCGCTGCCTTAAATCAAACGCTAGAACGAACCAGTGGCCCCGTAGTTCTGGTTGGGCACGCGTACGCCGGAGCTGTGATCGCCGGTGCGACCGAGAAACGAGTCAAGTCGCTGGTTTACGTGGCGGCGCTCGCGCCCGATCATGGCGAGACGGTGGCAAATGTGTTCTACCGCGACGAACCCCACCCGGAGGCCCCTAAGCTGGCCGCGGATTCTCATGGCTTTATATGGATGGCCAAAGATGGATTTCGCCGCGCGGTCGCCCATAGGGCCTCCACCGACCAAACAAACATCATGGCTGCCGTGCAGCGGCCCATCGCAGTGGCGTGTATTCAAGAATCGGCTCCGGTGCCAGCGTGGAAAACAAATCCCTGCTGGTTCTTGCTCGCGGAAGAAGACCGCATGATTAACCCCAAGACGCAGCGCTTCATGGCTGATCGGATGGGCGCGAAGGTCCGGTCGCACCAGGTGGACCACACTCCGATGTACACCGAGCCCAACCTCGTGGTCGACGTGATCTTGCAGGCGGCGCGCGAAACCCTTTCGCAATAGCGCCTTCGCGACGAAAGCACACGGACTCGGAATTCAGCTTCCGGTCCTGAGGGAACGAATGGAAGCCGCAACGAGAAGTCGAAGCAAGGAGGAAATGTTGCAACGCCGCAGCTTTCTTGGTGCGCTCGCCGGCGCATCTCTGGGTGCTCTGTCAGAGGGCATTTTCACTGAGTGTGCGCGAGCGCAAAACACAGAGCAAGCTGCCGCGACCTCGGCTGGTCGAATTCCCTTCGAGACTTCTCGGGTCGAGGTTTCAGGCAACGCCATATTCCTGCGTCGATATGGAAAGGGACCGGCCATCCTCCTAGTGCATGGCTTTCCGCGTACCAGTCTGATGTGGCGATTCCTCGCGCCGAAGCTCGCCGAGAACCACACCGTCATCTGCGTGGACCTGCGCGCCTACGGCCGCAGCGGGATCCCCGCTTCAGCGGACGACCACTTCCCTTTCTCAAAGCGTGCCATGGCAAAGGAACTGGTCGACGTCATGGACAGACTAGGTTTTCAGACCTTCACGCTGGTCGGCCACGATCGCGGTGGGCGCGTCTCCTACCGGTTGGCTTTGGACCATCCCAAGAAGGTGGAGCGTCTCGCTGTCTTCGATGTGATTCCGATTCTCGAAGCCTGGAACCGATCCGATGCGCGCTTCGCTCGGACTTACTGGCCATGGATTTTGCTGTCGCAAAAGTCCCCGCTCCCGGAGAGCTATCTGCTCGGTGCTCCCAAGGCTGTCTTCGATAACCCCTTCGGACACGGTGCCTTTGGCGAGGAGATTCTCGAAGAATACGTTTCCAACTATCGCGATCCGGCCCGTGTTCATGGAATCTGCGAGGAATATCGCGCCGCCGCAACGATCGATGTCGAACACGATCGCGCCGACAAGGAAGCGTCCAGACGAATCGAGTGCCCGATGCTGCATCTCTGGGCCGAGGGTGGCCCGCTGGACACTTTCTACGCAGAAGACGGTGGTCCGCTCGGCATTTGGCGCCAATGGGCTCCGCGGGCGCAGGGCCAGCCAATGAAGGGCGGCCACTTTTTCCCGGAGGAGAATCCTAACGACACAGCTGCTCTCGTTAAACGATTCCTCGCTGCCTGAGAGATCAAATGCCGATTCCCTGGTGCTGCACACTTCGAAAGGAACCAGCCCAGATGCCTGAGTGCAAGGACATAGAAAAATGAAAAAATGGATGAAAGTTGCAATTCCTGTTGCCGCTGTTGCGGTTTTCGTCGCCTGGTATGCATTTCGGCCGGAGCGGCTTCTGATCAATCGACGGGTTAACGAAGCATTGCCGGTCGCACAAAACGGCTTCGAGGCGCAGCCTCTGGAATCCGGACAGTTCTACAGCATTTTGCACCCGACGGCAGGCACAGCAACCATCTACCAAATGGGAGATGGCACGCGTGTCCTTCGCCTTACGAGTTTCAGCACTTCCAATGGCCCTGATGTGCATGTCTACATGGTTGCCGCCGACGATGCCAAGGACGCAGCAACAGTGCGAGAGGCCGGTTTCGTCGATCTGGGAGTCATCAAAGGCAACATCGGCGACCAGAACTACACACTCGCCAGCAGCTTGGACCTGGCGAAGTACCGCGCGGTGTCCATCTGGTGCAAACGATTCAGCGTGAATTTTGGAGCCGCGGCGCTAAGACCGACGGAAACATCGCAAAATCACTAGGATCGCATCCCGGGATGCAGTCCTGACTCATCCAGCTCAAGTAGAGAAACGGATACCAATATTCTCAGCAGCGCCGCTGGCCCACGATTTTGTCGATGCAAGTTCGTCGCAGCTCTTCGTTCGACGATTCTCTATCAGGAGGAGAAGACGCGCAGGTATGAGTCTCCAAGAAGTCTCATTAGTTGCACAGATGCGGGAGCACGCGTGGTGTGAAGCATGCGAAGCCAGCGACGAGCAGGGGCTCGTCACCCGGGCGAAATCTGGTTGCTCCGCTGCTTTCGGGCAATTGTACGAGCGCCATCGAGTGAAGGTCTATAACACGATCTTCCGCGTGCTTCGCCAGAGGGAAGATGCTGAAGACGCGGTTCAACGATGCTTTCAGCAAGCATTCACAAACCTAGCTAGGTTTCGCGGGGACTCAAGGTTTTCGACTTGGGTGACCCGCATAGCCATCAATGAAGCGCTGACGCTTCTCCGTCAAAGGCGCGCGAACACATCACTCTCAGACATCGGCGGAGAGCACGCTGATATCCCTTTCGTCCTGAATCTCGCGAATGAGGCGCCAACCCCGGAACAAACTGTAGCCGCCAACGAACTCAGTGCCGCCCTGATCCAAGCGATTTCAGATCTCCGGAAGAACTTGCGAACCGTCATTCTACTCCGCGAATTTCATGGACTCACGAACGAGGAGACCGCTCAATGTCTCGGTTTGACCGTGGCCGCCGTCAAAGCTCGTGTTTTTCATGCAAGACGCTGGCTCCGGCGGCGACTAGATCGAAAACTCAAGCCGGCAGGAAAAGACTCCCTAATTCGCATGTAAACTATGCAGTTGGGGAGGGAGCTTACAGCGGTAAAATCACACTTCGCGCGTCCCCCTCGATGGGATGAAACTTGACGCGCACTGCGGGATTCGTCTTGCCTTGAGCTTTTTCTATGGCCACACCCTACACGCCCTTGAGCATTGATGAATATCTGCGCAAGCGGCTGATGCCCGTCGAGGGTGCGATTCCGCATGTCCAGGGCATCGAGATGTACGGCAGTTCCATTCCCGCGGGAACGGTCGGCGGCGATCTGTTTGAGTACATAAACTTTCAACAACGCTACGACATTGATGCGCGCATTCAGCGGGCCTTGAAGCGGTCGCAAGAATATCTCGAGACTCTGCCGCCCGGGGCGCTGCCTCGCAATTCGGTGGACGATCACGTGGAATGGCTCAAATCAAGGTCGGACTACAAACCGGACCTGGAGAGAGAGTACAGAGTCGCACGAAGTTCCGAGCAGGTGCGGGTCGCCGAAGACCTGCATGAGTTGTACAGCACTGCCGGAGTCCTGCTGGTCGACGCCCAGGGCCATGGAATCATTTCAGCGAAAATCGCGTCTACCGTCCACGATACGTTTCATGCGCTCATGCTTTCCGAACTCGATCACCGAGGAAAAACGACACCAGAGTTGTTTGAGAGGATCAACCTGCGGCTGGCTCTGTCGGTCACGGCCCGCAATGCGCTCGGCAGAACTGAGCAAGCGAACGCTCAGGAGATCGCGACTATGCTTTACGGTGAGATGCGCCCCTATGGATACTTCCGATTCGTCAATTTCGGACATCCGCCGCCGCTCGTCTTTTCCGCCGAATACCGCAAGTTTATGGACATTGACAGAAGCCGGATGGTGCAATTCCTTCCGCTCGGCGTGCAAATCCCGGAAGATCACCCGGATCGCAACAGGTATTTGTCACTGGATTTCCGGAGCAGACCAGTGAAATCCTCCGATCTAGCCGAGCTAACGCTGATGAGTCCGGGGGACATATTCTTTCTCTATACAGACGGGGTCTATGACGGGAGCGACAGAGGAGTACGCCAGAAGATCGAGGAAGTCATGCGCCAGCACTACCAGCGCCCAGCAAAAGACATCTGCAATGCCTTGCTCGCGCATGCTCTTAAGGAAGACGATCGTCTCCGGCAAATTGGAGAACAAGATCGTATCGACGATAAGACCGTCTTCATCATTAAACGGAACTGAAAAGTGAATAGCACCGCTTTGGACCCCATCAAAACTCTAACCGCCAGCGCATCAATAGCTTAGCCAGCGCTAGATGTGCGTTCGATTTCCACCGCCCCTGCCATAAGTCACTTGGGTGGCCTTCCGAACATAAACCTGCCGGAAACCCGGTCCATAGCTTGGTAATGGCGGCTTGCTTTGCGGCTTTGCGCGTAACGGGCCAGGAGCTCGCCAAATGCTGTCGCTGATCCTGGACGCAAGCAGGCAAAGCGCGCCTTTCTACGCCTCCTGCATTGGCTTCCACATCGGAGCACGTCATCGTCACCGGCGACTCCGTTCCGGCGTTTCTCGCGAAGTTCTTCAGCCTTGTAACCTGCATGAACTCGCTGGGACTCATTCGGCAAGATTATGCGCTGATTCTTGGAGCCCGCTCGTCTCCTGAGCTTGCCGTCGCCTCTTGCCAAGGGAGGTCAGAAAGCCATATTGTGTGCGTCTGGGATGTAAACGTTTGCTGGCACATCTCGTCGCCTTGCGCGGCGGAATCGCCTTTGCGCGTAGCGCGGGCCCCAGAGGTGAGCCCAACGATGACTAAGCAATGGAATCGCCGGGAATTATTAGCGCAGCTTGCGGCCGTTTCTGCGGGGATGCTCCTGCCGCATGGGAATGCCTCAGCTAGTGAGCCTCTGCGCGTTGTAGGAGTTGTAGGAGAAGATTGCGAGCTGCGTGTTACTTCTGTAAGTGAGAATACGCTTCGCCTCAGCGTCCTTCCCATCAAAGGAGGCACGTCGAGCGACATTCCTTCTGATGGCTCCCTCGTTCAAACATCGTGGGGCGCACCTGCCGCCGCAGTTCGCGGCACATTCCCACCCCAAACTGTCGGAACTGGAAAAATGAACGTGCAAATTGCTCCGAACCCGCCCACATTCACCTTTACAAACGCCGAAGGACAGACGATCCAGCGTCTCTCCATCGACGAAGAGACAGGCGTCGTTTCCTTCCTGACCGGAGATTCACCACTGTTGGGCCTCGGAGAAGGCGGGCCGCAGTTCGACCGGCGCGGCTCAACCGACCGCATGAAGAGCGGGCAAGGAGGCTATCATCTGGCAACGCACGGTGGCCGAGTACCAATCCCATGGGTAATCGGAACGGAAGGCTGGGCAATGTTCTTCCACCAGCCCTTCGGTACGTTTGATTTTACGGGCGAGCAGAGTAAATTCGCGCCAACGAGCCCGCAATCCGCTCTGCCGCTCGATATCTTTTTCGTCGCTTCACGCGATCCTGCCACGATTATGCGCGAGTATGCTCTCCTAACAGGGCACGCCGAGATGCCACCGCTTTGGAGTTTCGGTTATCAGCAATCGCACCGCACTTTAGCCAGCCGCGAGGAGGTGCTTTCCGAAGCAAAAACCTTCCGTGAGAAAAAGCTTCCTTGTGACGCACTGATCTATTTGGGCACCGGATTTTGCCCCTCGGGCTGGAACACAGAAAACGGATCTTTCGATTGGAATTCGCGCGTGTTTCCCGACCCAATGGAAATCCTCTCTGAACTCCATCAGCATAATTTCCGAGCTGTGTTTCACGCCGTGATCCTGTCCGACAAACTTAGCGGGACAGTCCACGACGCATGCGAACTTTCGCGATTCGATGAAGCGCAAGCGAGCTGTTACTGGGACGCCCATCGGAAGGATTTCGCCGAGGGGATTGATGGCTGGTGGCCAGATGAAGGCGACCCGCTGGATATTGCTTCACGCCTGACTCGCAACCGAATGTATTGGGAGGGCCCTCAACTTGACAGGCCGAATGAGCGGCCGTACGCGCTACATCGCAACGGCTATGCAGGCATGCAGCGATATGGCTCGTTCCTTTGGTCTGGAGACGTTTATTCCACATGGGAAACGCTCAAAACTCATATTCCCATCGCGATCAACACCGCGCTGACGGGAATTCCGTATTGGGGCACGGACATCGGCGGCTTCGTGCCCACCAAGGAATTTACAGCCGAGCTCTACCTGCGCTGGTTTCAGTTCGGCGCTTTTTGTCCGCTGTTTCGCTGTCACGGACGCGCCTGGAAACTCCGCCTGCCGTGGGGATGGAACACCGGCGACCCCGGCCCAACCGAAATCAACAATTACAATGGCGCGGCGATTCCGGACTCCAGCCAGCTCCACAATGAGCAGGTCGAGCCCATCTGCCGCAAGTACTTGGAGCTACGCTATCGGATGCTTCCCTATCTGTACAGCGCCGTACACGAATGTGCTGCGACCGGAATGCCGATTCTCCGCGCACTGTGGCTGCACTTTCCGGACGATCCAAAAGCTGCGGCTTGCGGCGATGAGTATCTGTGGGGAAAGAATATGCTCGTGGCGCCCGTGGTGGAAAAGGGCGCGGAAACGCGGCAAGTCTATTTGCCCCCAGGCGGGTGGTACGACTTTTGGACAGGCGAATATCTGGAAGGCGGACGCGAGATCAGCCGAAAAGTGGACCTCGATACCATCCCTCTTTACCTACGGGCCGGTTCGATTTTGCCGCTCGGCCCCGTGAAGCAGTTCACCGGCGAAAAAGTGGAGGAACCGCTCTCCATTTCCATTTATCCCCGCGCGGACGCTTCCTTCCTGCTTTACGAAGATGACGGCAGTTCCTTCAACTATCGCAAGGGAGAGTGGATGGGGATCCAGATGGACTGGCATGACGCCGCTCGGACACTGACTCTGCGGCTTTCCCCGGGCTCGCGCATGCTGCACCCGCTCCGCAGAGAATTCGTTGTGAGCGTTGAAAAGCAAACTCGTTCGATCGTATTCGAAGGAAATCCGCTTAAAGTATCGTTGTAAAAAGGTTTACGGCTCCAGGAGCACGCACAATAGTGCTGCCGGGCCGGAACCGTCGATAATTGCCAGAAGCCTTCAGCGGCAGATTTCGGGGACCACCGCTCGGGGTGTGGAGCGGCGGTCCCTTGTCGCGCCTTTCAAATCAGCCTAGAAATAGAGCTTCCCTCCCAGTTGCCACCATCTCGGCAGCGTCTGGGCCGTCACTTGGCCAAAGTTGCCTTGAGATATGTCGCCTTGGATGTTCTGGAAATTGGCATGGTTGAACAGGTTGTAGAATTCAAAACGGAATTGGAAAACAAGTCGCTCGTTGATGTGCGTGTTCTTATAGAGCGTCATATCCGTCTGTATAAAGGCCGGATTGCGGAACGCATTATATCTTTCGTTGCCGTTCGTCCCCGCAGTCGGCACCGTGAATTGGCCGGCCGTAAACACTCCGGTTGTGTAAGCGCTAGCGGAGGTTCCCTGCTGATAATTGCTCACGTCTGGAAAGCTAAAGTTATCTCCATTGGCGAGGTAGTCGCCGGTCTGTGTAGTTTGCGCATTTGCACCGGCGACGTAGTTTGCAGCGTTGTACGAAGCGGATGTGAAGACTGTGAATGGGTAACCCGTCTGGTAGATACTCGTCCCGCTCACGCCCCAGCCGCTCGTCGCGTGCCCGACAAATCCAGCGCCACCTTTCAATCCCGGTTGCTCATAGTTGAAGCTCGCGGAAAAACGATTGGGGGCATCCCAAGGAGAGGGACCGTAAAACGCAGAAGGATTCTCCGGCGTTGGGTACCTACTCGCGTCGTCCTTGGAGGAAGAGCGAGTGTAAGAAACGTCAAAGAACCCGCGGCTTGCCCTGGCTTTGAGGTCAAACGTCACAGCCTCGTAGTTGGCATACCGGTTGTTTTGGGTGTAAGCGATCTGGCCGAAACTGTCGTTAGGCCGTGGGGGAGCCGAGCCGGCAGGTAGCCCAATCAAAGCTCCCGGCAGTTCGTTGATGTCAACGCCGTAGGAGACTAGGCCTCCCGCGTTGCCGTTGCCAACCAGGTTGGAAGTATGGGATCCGCTATACAGCGCCGAAGCAACAAAACGGCTGCCAAGCCTATGTTCAAGCGTGCCCGACCAAATGTATGCGGTGGGCGACACAATGTTCGGATTAATTCCCCCAATACCTAAGCCTGCTCCCGGAATTCCGCCCGCAGCGTCCAGACAAGGGGCTACCGGACACAAAGTTGTGCCAGCCAATTGAGGAAATACAAATCCGAATGGAGGTTTGCTGCTGGTCCCTTGGACGAACACCGGTTGGTTCCCAGGCGCATTGGCGGCGTAGAAGGTTGGATTAATCAACCCGGGCGGGTTGCCGCGGAACTCCTCCTGGATATTAGCGGGTGTGAGCCAGTTGGAGAACATCCCGAACCCGCCACGTACCAGCCAATTGCCGTTTCCTGTGACATCCCAAGCCACGCCGATCCGCGGCGTGTAAGCTTTCGGTGCGCTTGCCAATGCGTTGTGAGTCGGTTTGGCAAAGCCGCTCGCCACTTGATCTGCGAATGTCGAGCCCGAACCAAGATAGAAGTTGCCAAAAACTGTCGTGGGCGACTTGGAATACGGGTTTCCCTGATCGTCAAAACGGAAGCCCAGCGTGACCGTTAGATTGCGCCGCGCTTTCCAGGTATCCTCGGCAAAAATGCCCCACGTTTTCGAGGCGGCGTCCCAACTCCAAAGTTGCTGCTGACCCGTGATGGGATTGTACATGACGCCGCTCTCGGTAATCGGAGCATCTTGAGCCAAGGCCAATAGATTCGTGAAGCTGAAACCTGGATGTGACCACGGCCCTTGGAAAGGCTCGACGTCATCGCCGTACAAGCCTTCGTAGCCTACTTTTATGACGTGCGCGCCACGGACGTGCGTCAAGACATCGCGCCAATGATAATTGTGTTGAATGAAATCGCCCTGGGCAAATCCCACGCCGTATCCGACGCTTTGCCCCGTGACACTGATTCCGGGGATGGTGAAGTCACCGGTTTCGCCAAGTTTGCCCTCGATGCGGTTCTGGGCAAAAATCGCTTCGTTGAGAGTTGTTGGACTGAAATCATGCGTCCAGTTCACCTGCAAGGCACGCTGCCAGTAGTTATTCGTCGTGGAGAACTGTGGGATCACGTTGGGCGCAGGATTTGATTGAAGCGTACGAAAGAAACTGCCGTAAATGCGATCCTTGCTGAAATATTTGTCCACGCGAACGAAATACTGCGTACCGTTGATGATGTTGGAGGAATTGAAGATGCCACTGTCAAGCATCGGCGTCGAACAAGGCAAGTTCTCCGTCGCCGCTGTTCCACAAGTTCCGGGGAAAATGTCGTTGGCAGTTTTCGATACGGCAACACCGACAACGTGGGTCGGAACATAGGTATTGAGAATCTCTGTCCCGAATGTGCCCGGATTGTTCGCCTGGGCAAAGGCCGCGAACGCCGGGTCCGGAAAGGTGATTACGTTGTTGCCTGTGGAAGCAGAGGACCGCAAGGCTTCAATGCCGAAGAAGAAGAAAAATTGGTGATGTGGAATGATCGGGCCGCCAATCGTTCCGGAGAGATTATTGCTATGGAAAGGGTTGTAAGAATGGTCGGAACCGGGTAAAGAATACTTAGCGTACATCGATTGATAGTTGAAATAATCGCTGACCAAGCCGTGGAATTGATCGGAGCCGGACTTTGTGGTCATGGCATTCTGGAGGCCACTCCCGCGTCCATATTCGCTAGAATACGTGTTGACCTGATTACTTACTTCTTGAATTACGTCGGGGTTAGGAGTGAGATTCAATACTCCTTGTCTTACACTGCTTGTGACGTCCAGGCCGTCAATGATCCACATATTCGCGACGGTCCCTTGACCGTTGGCGCTGACGTCAACTGCCTCTTCCGTGGAAAAGTTACCTGCGTTAGAGCCTGGAGTCCCCGAAGCAACGCCCGGGCCGCCAGCTAGCCCTAGCCCCGTAACGCCGGGAGCGATCGTGGAAAGCGAAAGCATATTGCGCGCCGCGAGCGGCAACGTGGACAACTCTCGCGTTTCAAGGGTCTGCTGATTCCGTGTCTCGGTAACGTTTACCAGTGGATTTTCCGCGGTGACCGTCACGGATTCCGTCGTCGTGCCAACTTTGACCCCTATGGGTACGGTCAAGTTTTGATTCGTCTCAAGCGTGACAGTCGTGCGCGCCGTCGAAAAACCCGCCGCTTCCACCGAGACCTGGTAGGACCCCGGAGCCAAACTCAGAAACCGGTACCCACCCTCGGCGTCCGTTGTCGTGCTTGCCGTAACATGGTTCGCAAGGTTCTCCAGCGTGACTTTCGCTTGTGCGACCGCTGCGCCGCTTTGGTCAGTAACGCTTCCTTGAATGTTTGCCGTGTATTGCGCCCAAGTCGACGCAGCCAAGAGTAGAACGGTGACAAGCAGACGGAAGGACCAACCAAGAAGTAATCTCACTTGCATGCCTCTCCACCCCCCCAAATTGATTTGAGCAAACATTTACAGAACAATTTCACTGTAAACGTTTTCTCGATTGCCTCAGATATATGCCAGTTGAATTTTGCTGTCAAGCTTTTTCTAATGGTTTTGTATTAGGGGGACGGGGGAACCGATAGCGCGCTTGCGGTGGCCCTTTGCTTAGGTTTTGGACCAGCCTCGGTTGGGAATCCGGCCGACCCCTTCTTTCAGCGTAACCAGCTCATTGCTGGGGAGCTCTTTGAACCATTCGACAAGCCCGCTGGGCCAATGAACCTCGATCGTCGCCGTAGTGTACTTCCCAAGGCCGAAATGCAGGCGAGAATCGTTGCAGGAGTAGAAGCTGGACTGGCTCAAAACGCTCTGAGCCTGCGTTTTTCCCCCATAATGCGCGAGAACCCGAGCCCCGATCGCGCTCCGATTGGATTTTACGCCCTCCAACTTGACCTTGATCCAGTTTTGTTTTCCGCGAATATCGTTGCGCAATAGCGAGGGGTTTTCGTTCAGGTTGATGATCAACATATCGATGTCGCCGTCGTTGTCAAAATCCCCAAACGCGCATCCGCGGCTGCAATGGGCCGCCGCCACGCCAGGGCCAGCAGCCTCCATCAGCTCTTCGAATGTGCCATTGCCCAAGTTCCGAAACACCGCTCGTGGCGTCTTGTTCGGATATTGCGGCAGCTTTTCGCCGACTTCCGGGTAAACGTTCCCCGTAACCATGAACAGGTCCGGGTATCCATCGTTGTCCAGATCGACGATTCCGGCGCCCCAGCAGATATACCGCGTCTCCACACCCACGCGGGATGTGCGCGTGACATCATCGAAATTCCCTTTGCCGTCGTTGTGGTACAGCACGTTCGCGTCGTCCGCGAAATGTGTCTTGAAGAGATCGAGATGACCATTAAGGTCATAATCCCCGACCCCCACCCCCATCCCCGCCTGTTCCTCCCCGTCGTCGCTCAGGGCGACTCCTCGTACTACGCCCTCCTCGCGAAAGGTTCCGTCGTGATTGTTCATGAAAAGCAGGCTGGGAGTCGAATCGCACGCCACATAAATGTCCGGCCATCCGTCTTCGTCCAAATCTGCCGCCACCACGGTCATGCCGTAGCACTTCGTGGCTTGCGCGATCCCCGACTCCTGGCTCACGTCCGTAAACGTTCCGTCCCCGTTGTTTCTGTAGAGCGAATGATGTCCGGTCGGAAGTCCACGCGGTCCGCACTCCACAGGAATCCCTTTCCAATTGCAATTTGTGTTGGCTCCTGGGACCGGCGCGTGTTCAAAAGAAAATCGCACATAATTCGATACAAATAAGTCGAGGTGCCCATCGCGGTCGTAATCCAGAAAGCTGCATCCCGCGCCCCATCGCGGTTTTTCGTTCAGAACCCCCGTGTCCTTGGTAACGTCCATAAACGTGCCATCGCCATTGTTGCGGTAAAGAATGTTTTGCCCGAAGTAAGTGCAAAAAATATCCTCGAACCCGTCGTTATTGTAATCACCGATGCACACGCCACAAGCCCACCCCACGGAATGCAGCCCGGCTTTTTCCGTAACGTCGGTGAACGTTCCATCGCGATTGTTCTTGTACAGCCTGTTCGTCGCCTCGGGAGGAGCGCCCTCCAACCGCGTCCCGCAAAGCAAAAAAATGTCCATCCAGCCGTCGTTGTCGTAGTCGATAAAAGCGCAGCCGCATCCTGTCGATTCCAGAATGTATTTCTTGCTGTTCACTCCGCCATAGATCGTCGGCTTATTCAACCCGGCGGCTCCCGCCACATCGACAAAGTGCGCATTAAACGGTCGGCCCGACGGCGCCTGCCGCGGGAGAGGCTTCGCCACGTGAGCCGCGACCCCCTGTCCAAGCACCCGTTCCGCGGTAAACGTCATCGCCGAGCCCAAGGACAATCCCAGAAACGCACGCCTCGAATAACTCATTCTCACTGGCTCCCTTTTGGGCGCAACGGTGCACTCTTCGGCCACGCTTCTCTCATCAATTTGTACGCAAGAGCTCCGCTGATTTCCATTCAAATTCCGCGAGGTCTGCCTGAAGTGGCTCTAAGGCTGCTTCGGCGCCGTGTCGTCTTCAAGTATTTTGTAGCGGTACCGTTCCCGGTCGTCTTGCGTCGCTTGTTCCCGCAGGCTAGCCAGCCGTTTCAGTAGTTCCGGAATCTCTTTATTCTGTCCTGTTTTCCGCAGGGCCTGAATCAGCCGGTAGACGGCGGTTTGATCCTTTGGATCGCTGGCCAGTACTTTCCGGCACTGCTCGATCGCTTTCTGATACTCCCCCGTCTGCATGTACAACTTCGCCAGCACGCCCCGCGCCGCCGCCAATGTCGGTTGTAGTGCAACTGCCCTCTGCGCCGACTGCATTGCCAGTTGAAATTCCGGAGTTCCAGTATCCACGCCTTGTTGCGACAAAACATCCGCCTGCAAGTAAAGCAGCAATGGATCATCCGGCTTCCGCTTCAATTTCTCTTGGATTGACACCAGCGCATGATCCAGATCATTCTCCTGCACCGCCACCAATCCTTGCGCCGCCGTGCTCAACGACTGATTCGGATTCAGCTCGTAAGCCTTCTCAAAATCCGCCTCCGCTTTGTCGTACTGCGCCAATTGCACATACAGCACGCCCCGCGCCACATAGAGGTCGTCCGCTTTGGGGAGCAGAATCAGCCCCTCAGTGATCACATCTATACCGACCTGAAACGATTCGTGAGCAAAACATATATTCGCAAAATCCAGATAGAGGCTGACGTTCTTCGGATCAAGCAAAAGCGCCTGCCGCAATGCGCTCACAGCGTGGGGGGTATCCCCCATGTCCTCATAAGCCCTCGAAGCCAGATCGAGCGTATTGGCATCCACATCCTTCGATTCCAGGAGTGGCTGCAGCGTGGCCAGCGCGTCCTGCGATTTGTGGTCCATCAACTGAATCGACGCCAGCAGCACGTGTTCTCGCGGGTCGTCCGGCCGAAGCGCCAGCGCCTTCTGAAAAATCTTCGACGCATCATCTAGCCGCTTAAGCTTTACGAGGCACGTCGCGTAAGCGTGCAACGCGTCGATCTGCGAGTCCAGCAACTCCCCCGCTTTTTCAAAGTGCGGCACTGCCCCGGCACAATCCGCCCTGCGATAGTCCAGCACCGCCAGCATCGCGTGCGCCGTAGGGTCATCCGGACGCGCCACCAGCAGCCTCTTCAGTAGCGGGACGGCCACCTGGTTGTCCGCCTGATACTCGATCTCCGCCGCGCCCGCCAGCGCCGCCACGTCGTTCGGAGCAATCTTCAGCGCACGCTGAAACGCTGCCAGAGCCTCTGTGCTCTGACCTTTGTTAACCAGCGCAATCCCCTGCAGCGTCCACAGTTGCGCGTTGTCCGGCGAAGCTTGTAGCGCCGCCCGGCTCAATTCCACGGCTTTGTCGTAATCTCTGGCTCTCAGTGCCGCCGTAATCGGCTCGATTTGGCTCCCTGGGGTTTGGCTAGAAACCAGCTTCGGACCAACTAGCAGAAGGATGGCTAGAACAAACTTCCCTCGCCGCAGACTCTTGGATCCCGTCAATAATTGTCGCATCTTCGCCAACACAGGATACTGCATCCGGGAAATCGATTACAGCAACTGTTTGACCCAGCGCCTTTCTCGCGCTATACATAGGTCGAGTGAGAAAACGCTTGCTGAGATTCATCTCTCCGAGAGGCTGTTCGAGACGCCTCTCCCGCAAAAGGATGACCTCTCCCAGCAGCCCCGCTCAGGAGGCTTCCCCGTGAGCAACAAATCCAGGCGTCAATTCCTAAAATCAACGGCCGTTTCCGCCGCCGGTCTGATGGCCATGCGGGCTCTTCCCGCGTGGGCCGACCCCTCCATCGCTGTCGCTGTCACGCCGCCCCTCTCCGTCTTCGGCTACTCGCAAGTCCAGCTCCTCGAAAGCCACCTCCGCACTCAATTCGTGGAAAACCACAAGCTATTTCTAAATCTCAACGAAGATGGCTTACTCAAGCCTTTCCGGGAACGCGAAGGTCTGCCGGCTCCCGGACCCGACATGGGCGGCTGGTATGACAACTCCAACGAGTTCAATGAGAAAGACAATTTTCACGGCTTCATTCCCGGACATTCGTTCGGCCAATACCTTTCCGCGTTAGCCCGCGCCTATGCCGTAACCGGGGACAAGCCCACGCAAGAAAAAATCCATCGCCTCGTGCGCGCTTTCTCAGCCACCGTCGAGCCGAAAGGAAAGTTCTATATCGACTATCGCCTGCCGGCTTACACTTTCGACAAAACGAATTGCGGTCTCATCGACGCCCACGAATTTGCCGCCGATCCCCTCGCTCTCGAAGTCCTTAAACGCGCCACCGACGCCGTTCTTCCCTATCTCCCCGAAAAAGCTCTAAGCCGCGCCGAACAGGAAGCTCGTCCTCACAGATCCATCGCCTATACTTGGGACGAAACCTACACGCTCCCCGAAAATTTCTTCCTCGCCTATCGCCGCAGCGGTGACAAGCGTTACCGTGATCTGGGTGAACGTTTCATCTATCACCAGTACTACGATGCCCTGTCGGAAAATCACAATGCCCTTCCCGGCATGCATGCCTACAGTCACGTCAACACTTTAAGTTCCGCAATGCAGTCTTACTTGGTTCTCGGCGACGAAAAATATCTTCGCGCCGCCGCAAACGGCCTTCGCATGGTCCAGGAACAAAGCTACGCCACCGGCGGCTGGGGTCCCAACGAAGCCTTTGTCGAGCCCGGCAAAGGCCAGCTCGCTGCCAGCCTCGGCACCACGCGTTCCAGCTTCGAAACTCCTTGCGGCGCCTACGGACAATTCAAAATCACGCGCTATCTGTTGCGCGTCACTCGCGACTCTCGCTATGGCGATAGTATGGAGCAGGTTCTCTACAACACCGTCGCCGGCGCCAAACCGATTCTTCCCGTCGGCACCAGCTTCTACTATTCCGATTACAATAACGAGGACGCCAAGAAGGTCTATTACAAGGACAAATGGCCCTGCTGCTCCGGCACGTTTCCTCAACTCACCGCCGACTACGGCATCAGCTCCTACTACCCGTCCAAAGAAGGCATCTACGTCAATCTCTTCATTCCTTCCCGCGTAAGCTGGAAGCAAGGCGGCACGCACTGCACTCTCACGCAAAAAACGAACTATCCCACAGCAAACACAACTCAGCTTGAGCTTGCGACGGCCACTCCGGAAAAGTTCACCATCTACTTGCGGGTTCCTGAATGGTCCGACGCCAAGACGCGCATTTCCATCAACGGCAAACGCGCCGAAGGCGAGCCCACGCCGGGTAAATTCTTCGAATTGTCTCGCACCTGGAAGAGCGGCGACCGGATCGAGTACGAAATTTCAATGCCTCTTCGTCTTCAACCCGTTGATCCGGAGAACCCGCAAATCGTGGCCCTCCGCCGCGGCCCGCTCGCACTATTTGCCACCGGGAATTTGCCTGCAACTTTCTCCCGAGCGCAATTGCTGGCCGCTTCTCAGTCTTCCGCGGACTCGATTGTCCAAACGGATGGCGGGAAAATCATTTTCCGACCGTTTGACACCATTGGCGACGAACCCTATCGTCTCTATCACAAAGTGGACGCGTAGAATCCGCGAGGCGCGGTCTTAATTTCTAATTGTCGGGCCCCGCAGCGCCGTATTTTCTTATGCCCGAAGCACCGGCGTCCAAACCTGCATGGGTGTCGCCGCTCGATTCGCCCAAGCATAGTAAGGAATAAACCTCAATTCCACCTGCCTGATCGCGGGGTTCTTGGCCGTGTAACGCTGATAGAGCGCCTCGCTCGAAGCCGACTTATCCGTCACCGCGCCTCTGTGTTTCAACACCAGGACTCCACCCAGCAAATCATTCTGGAATTCCTCCTCGAAATTCGAGGAACGCTCCGGCCGCACATCCACCGAAACGTCGAACAACCCCACTCCTTCCGGCTGATCCAATTGTTCCAGGCAATAAACCAGCGGGCCGCGCTGCACCGCGACACGCCCGAAATCATCCACAACGCGGGGATTTGCTTCGATCACTTGCGGCGTCATCGCGAACTTCACGCTTATCGCGTCGCCCTCCGCCCAGCGCCGCCGTAAAGCCAGATACTTCCCCGGAACCGCTCCCTCAACCGCCTTTCCATTCACTGCAACTTGCGTACTATGTGACCATCCCGGCACTCGCAGATAAAAGGTGAACTCTGTCGGCTTCGCCGGCGTCACGGAGATTTCTGTAGCACCATCCCAAGGAAACTTCGTCTTCTGTGCCACCTTCAGCCCGGTTCCATCCTCGAGATGCCAGTCCAGCTCCGAATTGTCATACAAATGCAAATACAGACCATCTTTGCTCGTGCTGTAAAAATATCCCGGCAAGGAAGCGAACGTCCGCTCCAGATTCGGCGGGCAGCACGTCGTGTCGTACCACGGATTGCGGATCTTATCGCCGCCCGAAGGGTCAAACGCCAGCGGATTGCGGTAGCAATAGAGCGTCCCATTCAGCGACATCCCGGAATTGATTCCGTTGTACAACGCCCGCTCGATGACATCAGTAAATTTCGCATCGCCCGTGGCCGCCAGCATCCTCCAGTTCCACATCATGTTCCCAATCGCAGCGCAGCTCTCCCCGTACGCCGTAAAGTTCGGAAGTTCATAATTTTCACCGAAAGCTTCTCCCTGGCTTCGCGCCCCCACTCCCCCCGTCACATACATCTGCGCGGAAACGAGGTTCTCCCAAAGCTCGTTCAGCGTTTTCCAATAAGCCGGGTCGCCCGTTTCCATGTAGTAGTCCGTCGCCCCACAGCAGGCGTACATCGCGCGCACTGCATGACCCTCAAGATGTGTGCGCGTCGTAAAAGGTATTCCGCAGAAGTGATAAACATATGCGTTTGCCGGAAACTGAATGCGATCATCGCCGTGAAGAAGATATCCCGCCAATTCCAGGTGCCGCTTGTCTCCCATCGTGCGGTACAGCTCGACCAGCGCCATTTCCAGTTCCGGATGCCCGGAAAACATCGGCTTCTTATCCGCCTCTGGCCCGAAATTCGGCAAAAGGTAGCCGTCAACAAATTTAATCCCGGCGTCCATCAACGTCCGGTCGCCCGTCGCGCGATAATACGCAATCGAGCCCTGGATCATGTGCCCCAGGTTGTACATCTCATGGCCCCATCGCTGCACTTGCGGCGTCATGCGGTCCTTCGCGCGGTCCCCGTCGTAGTACGTGTTCAAATAACCGCTCGGCTCCTGCACCGCCACCACTTCCTTGATGATCTTATCCGCCAGCGCATACAGCTCCGGCCGATCTCCCGATTGCAGTGCAAACCCGGCAGCTTCTGTCCATTTGTACACATCGGAGTCCGAATAGACCGGCCCAGTTTGCGCGGCGCTGCTCTTCCCCGCCAGCCTCAAAAAATTGTCCATGCGCCCATTGGCTTCCAGCAATTTCTCCATCGACGGAATGCTCTTATCGACGTTGATTTCTCTCCGCGTCGCCCAAAATCCGTCCGTTATCGTTACGGCGTGCACCGGAATATTGTGCAGCTTCGCGTAAGGCGACTTATCCAGAAACAGCACGCCCTCCTCTTTCCACTCCGCCTCAGGCGCGCTCCCGCCGCCACCCCAGGATGCTCCAAAAAAATCATGTGCGGGCACGGCGCTCACCGTAGCCGCCGAGAGTGCCGCACCAACAAATTCCCGCCTTGATATTTGAGATTTCTTCGACATGTTGCCCCCTCGGATCCCTGTTTTCGCCCGCATCAGCGCGCCTTTCGCGCATTTGCAGCAAACGTTTACACACCTTGCACATTAAATCATTCCAACAGATTGTTGCAATCACTTTTCTGATTGCCCATCGCCGCGGTTCCCTACCCCAGGCTCCACTAAACCAAAAATAGAGCTCCTCTCCTCATAAATTAGTTTTTCTTTCCTGGCGCTGCGTCAGTTTCCGATTAGCCTTATCCGCCCAAGATCGACAGTAGGCTCGAAACAGGGATGGCTACATGCCTAAATCGGCCTTTGGGGAGTTAGCTGGCAGTGCCCGGATACCGCTGCCGGCACTGCCGTACGAAAGCACGGCTTTGGTCGCCTCTAGTTGCGACAAACCTCAAGACAATCTGTGTCCAGCGTCACTGCATTGCGGCCAACGCGCCCGTACCATACACCCGCCTAAATGATCGGAGGGAGGTCGTTATGTCTTGTACGATATGCGGGTCGAGCACCCAGGCGGAATTTCCCGCCGAGATGATCATCCACTTCATGGGTCTCAAACATTTGGACAACCCCGGCGTCTGTTTATTCCCCAATATATTGGTCTGCTTGGCCTGCGGCTCGTCGCATTTTACCGTGCCGGAAGAGGATCTGGCATTGCTTGCGGGCTGTGCCCCGACAAGTGAACCGTCTGCCGCGCAGCAAGGAGTTGCCGAGCCTGGGCTTCCCCTCGAGCTGATTCTGTAGCTGGGGAGCTGTGAGACGGCAAAATCCAGATTAGTTGGACGCTGCCCTGCAAAAAGCATCCCCTTGACTACGTTACGTGCGACACGTCGCGCACTTGTCTGCGACCTGCGTCACAAACTAGTCGCCAAATATATGCGTCAGTTCTGACAGTTACATCGCCATACCGCCTTGGGACAGCATGAGCTATGTGTGAGACTCCGTTCAGCTAAGGAATCGGCCCGCACAAATCAGCTTATCGAAAGAGGAATAAACCATGGGTACCAAGCAACCAAACATCCTGATCCTCTGGGGAGATGACGTCGGTGTGTGGAACATTAGTGCCTTCAGCGATGGCCAAATGGGCTATCGCACGCCGAACATCGATCGCGTCCGGAACGAAGGCGTTAAATTCACCGACTACTACGGCCAGCAGAGCTGCACCGCTGGACGCGCAGCTTTCATCACTGGCCAGAATCCGCTCCGGACCGGCTTGACCAAAGTCGGAATACCCGGTACCGCGGTCGGACTGCACGCGGAAGACCCAACCATTGCCGAACTGCTCAAGCCGCTCGGCTATGCCACCGGTCAGTTTGGCAAGAACCATCTCGGCGACAGGAACGAATACCTGCCGACTGTGCACGGATTTGACGAGTTCTTCGGCAATCTCTATCACCTGAACGCGGAAGAAGAACCAGAACTGCCCGACTATCCCAAGAACCCGGGATTCAAAGAGAAATTTGGGCCCCGCGGCGTCCTGCATTGCCTGGCGACGGACAAGGACGATCCAACCGTTGATCCCCGTTTTGGCCGAGTAGGCAAGCAGATAATTAAAGACACCGGCCCACTGACCAAGAAGCGCATGGAAACGGTCGACGAGGAAATCACCGCAGGCGCCCTCGCCTGGATGGAGAAGCAGGTCAAGGCAGACAAGCCTTTCTTCCTCTGGTACAACGCGACGGCGATGCACGTAAGGACTCACCTCGCCGCCAAGAACCGTGGCAAGAGCGGGCAAGACGATTACAGTGATCGGATGGTCACGCACGACGAGCAAATCGGCGAAATGCTGGATAAGGTCGATCAACTGGGCATCACCGATAACACCCTCGTCATGTACTCCACCGACAACGGTCCGGAGAACGACACTTGGCCTGATGGCGCCAACACGCCGTTCCGCAGCCAGAAGGACACCAACTGGGAAGGCGCGTGGCGCGTTCCGGCGTTCATGCGCTGGCCCGGCAAAATTAAGGCAAACTCGACCCTGAACGGCATCGTCTGCCATCAGGACATGCTGCCAACGTTGCTGGCGGCGGCGGGCGAACCGAACATTAACCAGAAGCTCCTTGACGGCTACAAGGCCGGGGACAAGACCTTCAACGTGCATATAGACGGCGTCAACCAGTTGCCTTATCTCACAGGCCAGTTGAAGGAGAGCCCCAGAGAAGCCTTCTTCTACGTCAGCGATGACGGCGGCGTAATGGCCGTCCGGGTGGGCGACTATAAGCTTGTATTCCAAGAGCAACTAGCAGAGAAGCTGCGGGTCTGGCAACAGCCTTTCGTGCAGCTTCGTCTGCCCGACATAATCCACCTGCGACGCGATCCGTTCGAGCGGGCCATCGATAACTCGAACACCTATTTTGACTGGATGTTCGATCACGTTCCACAGCTCTATCTGACGCAAGCCATCGTGGCGGCGCAGATCGACGAGTATGTGAAGTACCCGCCTCGCCAGAAACCAACCTCATTCAACCTGGACGCGGTAATGGCGCAGTTAGGGCCTGCGATCCAGGCGTACGCGGAAAAGAAAAAGGAAGCGGCCAGCAGCAAGGAACACGCTGTCGCTGCTGCAGCAAAATAATCAATCCTGTTTGAAGGGAGGTCGAGCAGGCCTCCCTTTGGAAAACATTTTTGTTGACGGATTACGTGGCATCGGCTGGAGAAACTGAGTTGCTGCGCGGCGCTGGTTGACGGCGAAAGAGGGCGTTCGGCGCACGGTCGCGGCAGAGGGTTTTTCATTGTCGGACGCCCGGCCCAAACTTGCCGGATAAATCGCCCCACGCCCGCTCTACCGAGGACATAATGTTGGCATCGTCGATTGGATGGATTCTCATCGTTTCGGGCGTCGCGACCGCCGCCGGTGGTCTTGTCGCGTGTCTTTTCCCTCAGCCGGTCTTGCGAGCAGTGTTCGGTGCGAAAAGTGCCGACGGCCTGACGATGTTTTTCATCCGCCATTGGGGAGCGCTCCTCTGTGTAGTCTGCGCACTCACTGTCTATAGCGCATACTTCCCCGCTACCCGCGCCCCGATCTTGACGGCTGCCATCATCGAAAAGTTTGTCATTGTGGCCCTGATCCTTTTTGGGCCCGTGAAGCGTACGATCGCGATGACAGCTATCGCAGCCATGGATGGAATCCTGGCCATAGTGTTCGTTGCATATCTTTCCGGGCTGTAGGTGTCAGTGCTTGGTCAGTTTGAATAAAGAGGTCGCGCAACTTCCCAAAGATCATGCCCGTCACTGCCCGCAAACGGCGATCTGAGAAGTCACTGTCCCACAACGAATACGCCGATTCTGGACGAATGGTCGGCAACCCGGAACGCATGACGCAATCAGGTCTCATGAATTTACTTTCTCATCTCCCGTCATCCCCCCACGATCGACAGTCGGCTCCAAACATGGATTGCAATTTGCCAAATCCGCACTTAAACTCCGTTGGCACTCACCTCCTTACCTGAATCTCCTTGTAGACTGGTTTCTTCATCCCGGACCCCTGCAGTGGGTTGAGGGAGTATCCCCCCTTGTTCAGGTTGTCTATGCGCGGCTACAGTTCGTTTTTTTTGGCTATACTCACGAACTGATTTCCGGCATGGAGATCCTTGATTGACTGATCTTTATTTGCCGATGAAAGTCAGCCCAAGCCAAGGCGACTCGATCATTGGTGAGGCCCAGGATGGAAGCTTCTTTCCAACGTCTACTAGACGACCCTGAAGCAGCGCTGCGCCGGGCTGCGAATCATGTATTAACGGGATATGCATGGTTCTATACCGATCGGAACGTAACCGTCCCTGCCGCGGCAATTTTGGTCAAGCTAGCTGACGAGATTCTCGCCGAACGACTTCGCTTTCTGACGATCTTGGCGAGGAACTGAAACAGACCAGACCTCGGTCCTAACAGCCGCTTCCCTAAGGAACTAGTGAACTAGCTCGCTCGCGGATGAACGCATGTCGCCGCCCAAAATGGGCGTTACGCGGGCCTACGGCACTGTACGTTTTGACAGTTCCCTCACTGAAGTGGGAATCGTAGCTTTGAGGAGTTCTAGAAGAGTGTCCCCTGTTTTCTTCATTGTTCCGACAACATCGCGTCTCTAGAAGAAGGAAGCGTCCCCATGAATGACCAAGACAGGATTCAACGAACAGTCCTTCCCATCCCGGATCGACCGCGCACGGGACTAGTCACCTATGACGCGAAGGATCCAGACACCAAGTTTCCGCCGATTACGCAGCTACGCCCACCCAAGGGAGCGCCAAACATCCTGGTCGTCCTCATTGACGACGCCGGCTTTGGCTCCTCCAGCGCCTTTGGCGGACCCTGTAACACACCGAACGCGGAACGATTGGCGGCAGGCGGCCTAAAATACACCCGATTCCATACGACAGCTCTATGCTCTCCGACGCGACAGGCCTGTCTAACAGGACGGAACCACCACACTGTCGGCATGGGTGGAATCACCGAAATTGCAAGCGGATCTCCCGGCTATAACTCTGTTCTGCCGAACACCTGTGCGCCGATCGCACGGACCCTCAAACTCAACGGGTATGCGACGGCACAATTCGGCAAGTGCCATGAAGTGCCGGTCTGGGAGACCAGTCCGGCCGGCCCATTTGATGCGTGGCCTACGGGGGGTGGTGGATTCGAATATTTCTACGGGTTCATCGGCGGGGAGGCGCATCAATGGTATCCATCGCTCTACGAGGGCACCACACCCGTCGAGCCGAAGAAGACGCCTGAAGAGGGCTACCACCTGATGGAGGACATGACGGACAAGGCCATCAATTGGATTGGCCAACAGCAGGCGCTCATTCCCGACAAGCCATTCTTCGTCTACTTCGCACCAGGCGCCACGCATGCCCCGCACCATGTTCCAAGAGAATGGGCCGACAAGTACAAAGGTCAGTTCGACCAGGGCTGGGATAAGCTTCGCGAAGAGACCATCGCCCGCCAGAAAAAGTTAGGCGTAATTCCTCCAGACTGTCAACTCACGCAGCGGCACAAGGAAATCCCGTCATGGGATGAAATGCCTGCCGCGCTCAAGCCCGTGCTCATCCGGCAAATGGAGGTTTACGCCGGGTTCATGGAGTTCACCGATCACCATGTTGGCCGGTTGCTGGATTCGCTGAAAAACATCAATCTGCTTGACGACACGCTGGTCTACTACATCATCGGCGACAATGGCGCCTCAGCGGAGGGCACTCTGCACGGCACATACAACGAAATGATCAATTTCAACGGCGCGTCCGCGCTGGAAACTCCGGAGTTTCTGATGGCGAGGCTGGACAAGCTGGGTGGCCCAGAATCTTACAACCACTACGCTGTGGGCTGGGCGCACGCCATGAACACACCGTACCAGTGGACCAAGCAGGTCGCCTCGCATTGGGGCGGCACCCGGAACGGCACGATCGTGCACTGGCCAAAGGGGATTCAAGGGAAAGGCGAAATCCGCTCGCAATTTCATCACATTATCGACCTGGCCGCTACAATCCTTGAGGTGGCTGGGCTGCCCGAGCCACTCTCTGTAAATGGAGTCCAGCAGCAACCTCTTGAGGGCGTCAGTATGGCGTACTCGTTCAATGACGCCAAGGCTGCTGAGCGGCACGAGACACAATATTTCGAGATGTTCGGAAACCGCGGCATCTATCACAAAGGGTGGACCGCGGTGACGCGACACAAGACGCCATGGCTCCTCATAGGGGAGAAGACTCCTGCATTCGACGACGACAATTGGGAGCTGTACGACACCAGCAAAGACTGGAGCCAGGCAAACAACCTGGCCAAGCAGATGCCTGAAAAATTGCGCGAATTGCAACGCCTGTGGCTAATCGAAGCGGTGCGGTACAACGTGCTACCGATGGACGACGACCTCGCTAAGCGGCTGAACGCAGACACCGCGGGCCGCCCCGTGTTGGTCAAGGGCAACTCCCAAATTCTGTTCGGCAGCATGGGGCGTCTATCTGAAAACTCGGTCGTCAATATCAAGAACAAGTCGCACTCGGTGACCGCTGAGATCGTTGTGCCCACAACCGGTGCTGATGGCGTCATCATCGCTCAAGGCGGCAACATAGGTGGCTGGAGCCTCTACGCGAAGGGCGGCAAACTCAAATACTGTTACAACTTGCTCGGCATTCAGCAGTTCTACGCGGAATCAAGCACCCCGCTGCCTTCGGGTGACCACCAGGTGCGTATGGAGTTTGCGTATGCTGGTGGTGGCCTGGGCAAGGGCGGCACCGCGTCATTGTTCGTGGATGGCAAAAAAGTCGGCGAAGGCAAGGTCGCTGCCACGGCAGCCATGGTCTTCTCAGCCGATGACGGTTGCGACGTAGGGGTGGACACCGGATCTCCTGTCTCACCGGACTACGGGTCGCGCGGCAACGAGTTTTCTGGTCGCGTCAAGGGCGTCCAACTCGCCATCGCCGAGGATGCTGTGAGCCTGGATCACCTCGTCTCGCCGGAGGTAGCCGTTCGCGTGGCCATGGCGCGGCAGTAAGCAAAATTGCAGTTGCGTCCTTTCGTTTTGGTCAGCGAAAGGCTGAGAATCGTTGGATAGGCGACTGACACCGGGCGATATCACTCTCGATGCCAGAATTCGCGTGTCATTGGGCGGATTGTCAACTAGGAAACTATCCCAACGCCTTGTAGTTCGTCTCGCGGCAGCCGCAGTAAATTAGCCATGTACGCTGGTCACCGGAAACTCTCCCCCGCCCCAGGATGGATTTATCCAGGCACTTAACGACCATAAAACATAAATAGTTATAGTTTGCTCTGGACTTTTCTGTTCCGCTTCAGTATGCTCACGGCGCAATGCATCCCGAGAAGGTTGACTCTGCATGGCGTCCGGAACTCCGCGAGACGGTGGTCCGGCTGGTTCGTTCCGACGAACAGCCCCGCTACCAGGAACTCATGCGTGAGCACCACTACCTGGGCCATTTGCCCAAGATCGGAGAAACGCTGTGGTACGTGGCGAGCTGGCGGGAGCAATGGGTTGCGCTGTTGAGCTTTTCGGCCTCGGCACTGAAGTGCGCCCCGCGCGATGGCTGGATTGGTTGGACCCTGCGCCAGCACTATGGCCGCTTGAAACTGGTGGTCAACAATAGCCGCTTTCTGATTCTTCCCGACTGGCACCTGTTCAATTGGGGGTCGCGCCTTCTCGCTCTCTGTCAAAGGCGTTTGGGGAGGGATTGGGAAGAAGCGTTCGGGCACGGTGTGGTGTTGCTGGAAACCTTTGTCGACCCGCAGCGTCATCGCGGGACGGTGTACCGGGCGGCGAACTGGATTTATGTAGGGAACACCCGAGGGTTTCGCCGGACCCACGCGGGATACACGGCCAAGGCGCAATCTCCCAAGATGGTTTTTCTCCAACCGCTGCGGTGCGACGCCCGCACAGTCTTGTGCGGCGCGATTCTTTCCCCACCGTATCGCCTAGGAGGCACGAGCATGAGGCTCACCGCTGATCAGATGCGCTCTCTCCCTTCGTTCTTTTCGCAGATTCCCGATCCGCGCCGGACCCAAGGGCGGCGACATCGTTTGTCCACCGTCGTGGGGATAGCCGCGGGGGCCGTACTCTGCGGGATGCGCGGGTACAAGGCCATTTCCGATTGGGCCCAAAGCCTGGGGCAGAAATCGCGGGAGCGCTTCGGTTGCCGTCGTGAACAGGGCCAGTATGTGGTGCCCAGCGAGTCCAGCATCCGCAACGTGCTCATCCGCGTCACGCCCGCCGATCTGGATGGCGCTTTGCAACGCTGGAACCAACGCTATGGCGCAGGGGATGAAAGTCTGGCGATCGATGGCAAGACCATGTGCAACGCTCTGGATGAGCAAGGCCGGCAAACGCACGTGATGAGTGTGGTCGGTCAGCAAAGCAAGATCTGCTACACCCAAAAAAAGTCGGTACCCTGCCCGTAGAGGGGAAGGCCAAGGAAGAGGTCAAACGCACGAACGAGATCAAGACGGCGATCCCGCTGCTGGATTCCATCGATATTGAGGGGAAAGATGTCAGTGCCGATGCCCTGCTGACCCAACGCGAACTGGCGACTTACCTGGTCGAGAAGCGCCAGGCCCACTACTCTTTCACGGTGAAAGGAAACCAACCCGGTCTTCTGGAAGCCTTGGAGTTCTATTTTCGGGATCGCGGCCAACCGCATTTTGTCGAGCCTACCCCGGCGGACCACGGACGCATCGAAACGCGCAAGATCTGGACGACCACGGAACTCAACGGGTATCTCGATTTTCCTCATGTGGGCCAAGCGTTCGTCATCGAGCGGCACAGCGCGAACAAGAAGACGGGCAAGCCTTCTCTGCAAATCTCCTACGGCCTCACCAGCCGCCCGGCGGAACAAGCCGGTCCGCAACGCGTGCTGCGGGTCAACCGCGGGCACTGGGCGATCGAGAGTTGCCACTACATGATCGACTGGAACTATGATGAGGACCGCAGTCGCATCCGCACCGGCCATGGCCCGGAAAACATCACCCGGCTTCGTCGTTTCGCCATCGGGGTGCTCAAATCCAAGGGCCGAGGGAACGTGGCGGAGAAGATGCGACGTCTGACGCGCAACGTGCGTTTGGTATTCGACTACCTGCGGATGAGCGAGAACTCTTGCGCCTGTCACGTGAAATAGGCGTCATGGGAAAGGAACGACCCACTTCTTCCTGGACTCCTGGTGCGCCGCAGAGGGAACACCTATCGGCGCGCAGCAAGGCTCTGCGCTGCCGAAGACCTGCTGGTCGGCTGAGGAATCAAAAACGATCGCGCAGCACAGTGGAATGATGACGGGAACCGCCAAGATCATAAATTTCCGCGGCGGCCCTTAGAACAAATTTACCGTGTCCCCCGCCCCGCGACCCTTGACAGAAATCTTTAAAATGGTATTCTTGTTTTGGGTATTAGTCTATATTTTCGATGCGGCGGCGCTCAGGCCGCTTTTTTCATTTTTGGCCTTCGTGACGCTGACCTTGCCGCTCTGTGCTTTGCCCTTCTCCCTCATTTCGCGAAGCGCCTAGTTCGACTGCCCCACGTTGCGCTACCTCGGGAGCTCCCACTCTTCTCTCCGTGCCCGGCTGTGGCAGGCATGTTTTGTTCCTGACATCGGCGCTTCTCAAGCCAAAAGCGGTGAATTTGGCCGAGAATTATGTTTACCTGTAAACCCTTTCCAATCAGCATTTGCAAAAACCGCCTGCAACTATTCATTCTAATCAACTTACAAAAAGACTAAGCCCTTTAGAATGTGCATTTGCAAAAAACCGGGGGGTGGGGGTAAGGGGCTCATCTGCATTGCATACGTCGGGGATGGTTTCTCTTCTCTGCCTAACTCTGGCGTTCTCGGAATCTCTGAGTTATCCTCTTCTTTCCACTCTCCACGTCCTTCTCTCGTCGCTCTCCCCTCACCCAATCAGCTTCTCCAAATACTCCTTCTCCCGCCGCACATCCTCCATCTGCTGCGGCCCCGAAATCTCTCTTTCAATCGTCACCGCCCCCGGATACTGCATCTCCTTCAATCGCGCAATAATCCTCGGGAAATCCACCTTGCCCTTCCCGATCGCCACTTCCTCGCCCAACTCCTTCGGGTTCGTCGGCCAGAGCCCGTCCTTCGCATGAATCCCCTGCACGTACGGCCAAAGAATATCGATCGCATCCACGGGATTCGCCTTCCCATACAAAATCAAATTCGCCAAATCAAAATTCACTCCTTGGTTGTCCAGCCCCACGTCCTGAATCGCCCGCACCAGCGTGATCGGCGTCTCCTGCCCCGTCTCGTACCGGAAATTCTGCCCGTTTCGTCGGCAATATTCCGCAACCTCGCGCATCGCCGCGACCGTTTCCTTGTACAACTCTTCATTCGGATTCTCCGGAATAAATCCGCAATGAGTCTGCACCGCCGGCACGCCAACTTGCTTCGCAAAGTCCGACGCCTTCTTGATCTGCGCCACGCGCGCCGCTCGCGTCTCTCGCGGCACCAGCCCAATCGTCAGCGGCCCTCCATAAAAATCCCACACTTCCTTCCCCGGCCCGCCCACCACAATCGACGTCGCCTCAATCCCATATTTCCCGAGCGCCTTCGTCAACTTCCCCGCCAACCCTTCCCCGAACTGTTCGACATACGCCTGGCACGTCGGCAACCCCAGCGCCTTCACCTTCGCCATCGCCGCGTCTGGATCCTCCCCAATCCCAATAATTACGCCCAGCCGCAGCGCCTTCTTCCCTTCATTCCCAAACGCTCTCTGCATCGCCGTCCTCTGCCCTTCGCCCGAATTCTCCAACCGCTCGACCTCAAATGTAGGGGAGGGGCTCGCCCCTCCCTCTCCGTGCGCGCCCAACACGTCCACCGCGCCCGCGCGTGCGATTCTCCCCACACCCAATCCCGCCGCCAACGCGACGGCCGAACCTTGCAAAAACTCTCGCCGATTTCCCATGTTCGTCTTTTTCCTCTACTTCCTTTACTTCCGCTATTTCCTTTACCTCTTCCCCGCACTTCCACCAGCATTCGTTTGCAATCACGACAACGCCTAGCCCGTTCAAGACGAATACCATACCTGCCCGCCGTCGAACATGCTACATTGGCGCCATCCAACGGTTGCCGAGTCGCGATGGGCGCAATCCACGGTCATCGTCACTCTCAGATTTCAGTCGCCACGCCGGCGCGGCGCCGCTTATAACACTCTCTCTCGATGGACTAGCGATAAGGAGCGAAAACATGGGCGCCGAAGGCATGCTTTTCTTCATTTTCTTCGTAATCATTGTGATTCTCGTTTTGAGCGTGGTCCTCGGCTCCTTTTTTACCGTCGAGACTTCCCAGGTCGCCATCGTTCAGCGCCTCGGCAAATTTGCTCGCGTCGCCGGTCCCGGACTCAACTGGAAAACGCCGTATATCGAAGCGGTCGTCCAGCGCATGAGCATGAAGGTCCAGCAGTTCGACGTGAAAGTCGAAACAAAAACGCAGGACAACGTCTTCGTCCAAATCCCTGTCTCTATCCAATACAAAGTGATTCCGGATTCCGTCGAAGCCGCATATTACAAGCTTACCGATCCCGTCAAGCAGATCGAGTCCATGGTCTATAACGTCGTGCTCGGCCACGTCCCCAAAATGAAGCTGGACGATACCTTCCTCAATCAAGCCTCCATCGCCACCGATTTGCGCGACAACCTCGACGCTTCCATGAAGGAGTACGGCTACTCGATCGTCAAGGTCCTAATCTCCGACATCGTCCCCGACCTCAAAGTAAAAGCCGCAATGAATGACATCAACGCCGCGCAACGCGAACGCGAAGCCACCGTCTCCCGCGCGGAAACCAACAAGATGCTCCTCGTCAAGCAGGCTGAAGCGGAAGCCGAATCCAAACGCCTCCAAGGCGAAGGCATCGCCAACCAGCGCAAAGCCATCATCTCCGGCCTAAAGGATTCCGTAGAAGATTTCGCCAAAACTGTCCCCGGCTCGACGCCGCAAGACGTCATGCAACTCGTCCTGATGACGCAGTATTTCGATACTTTAAAAGACATCGCCGCCAACGATCACAGCAACACCATCCTAATTCCCCACACGCCCGACACTTTGACCGATCTCTTCGGCCAAATTCGCAACGCCGTCATCACCGGCGCTGAAATGACCAAGCGCCCGGTGCCTCCCTCGCCGCCATCAAGCTCTACGCAAAAATAATCCGCGAATGAACAAATCCAAAATCGCTCGGGGCCCTCGCGGCGATTTGCTGACGGGAAATCTCCGGGCATTTCGCCGCGACGTTCTCGGCCTGATGCTGAAAAGTTCGCGAGAATACGGCGATGTAGTCCGCTTTCGCATCGGTCCGTTCGTCGTGCACTTGCTCAATCATCCCGACCACGTCGAACACGTGCTGCAGTCGCACGCGCGCAACTACGACAAAGCCACCCGCAGCTCCTGGAAAATTCGTTTGATCTCCGGCGACAGCCTGCTGACGAGCAACGGCGATGTGTGGCAGCGCCAGCGCCGATTAATGCAGCCGTCGTTTCATCGCCAACGCATCGCAGGCTTGGCGAGCCAGATGACAGCGCTCACTTCTGAAATGCTGCAAGGCTGGGACGCCCACGTTGCCACAGTTCAGCCGTTGGATCTCGCTTCGGAGATGATGCGGCTGACTTACACAATCGTCGGCAAGACTCTGTTGGGCGCGGAAGTCGGCGGAGATCTGGGCGGCGTCGAGCACGCGATGGAGACGGTGCTGACGCATACTTTCCAGAGTTGGGGAAACATCCTCGATTTGCCGGCGTTCGTTCCCACGCCCGCGAATCTCCGATTTCGCCGCGCGATGCAGCTGCTAGAGCACATTGTGTACGGCATCATCGCTGGGCATCGCGCCGGCAACAGCGCCAAAAGCGATCTGCTTTCGATGCTTCTCGATGTGCGCGATGAGCAAACTGGAGAAGGACTCAGCGATCTCGAGCTGCGCGACGAGGCGATCACCTTCCTGGTGGCAGGCCATGAAACTACAGCCAACGCGCTCTCCTGGACGTTTTATTTGCTGTCGCAGAACCCCGAGGTCGAACGTGAATTGCGCGCCGAGCTAGTCGCAGTGCTCGGCGGCCGCGCACCTGCCATCGAAAATCTGCCGCAGCTCAAATTCACTACCACGGTCATTCAGGAAGCAATGCGATTGTACCCGCCAATCTGGGTGATCGAACGCCGAGCCATAGCGGACGATCTGATTGGAGGGTTCCACATTCCGGCCGGTTCAAGTATCGTGATGAGCCCGTACGTGCTGCACCGCAATGAAAACTTCTGGCCGGACGCCGAGCGTTTCGATCCCACGCGGTTTAGCAGCAAGCCGCGGGGTTACATCCCATTTGGCAGCGGACCACGTTTCTGCATCGGCGCCGAGTTTGCCATGATGGAAGCGCGACTGATTGTGCCGATGGTGATGCAGGCGTTTCATCTCGAACTCGCACCGGGCCATTCGGTATTGCCGCTGCCGGGCATCACGCTTCGCCCCAAGAACGGCCTGCAAATGATCCTGCATCCCGTGTCGCAATGATGAAAACGATGTTGGCGCCGGGTCAGAGCTTTTTGATGGCGCTTCTCAGCATGCGGTCCAGTTCGACGTAATCGATCTTGGCATTGTGGCGCTTGTCGACGGGGACGCGATCTACAAAGACGACTTGATCCAATTGGGCCCAAGAAAGTGAAAGCAACATCGCTTCCGCTGACAATGTTTCTTCGCTTTCGATGGCGAGCACGCGCCGCCCATCGACCGCAGCCAAAGCGGCGCGTCGAACTTCGGGAGTCTGCATCGCCGCGCATTCGACGGCGAAGGGATAAAGCGTTCCGCGCTCATCCTGAATTTTGCCGCTGCATCGCCCCAGCAGCCAAAGCCGGCCCGCGGCGTCCAGATATCCGAGATCTCCCGTCCGATGCCAGCGCACGCCGTCCACTTCAAACTTTGTCTCCGCGTCGCCTTCGCCGTTGAGGTACCCCGGCAAGACGTGGCCACCGGAAACGACAATCTCGCCGGGTGCTTCCTCCGCCATGCGAAGCCGTTCGAAAGCCGTTGCATCGAGCGGCGGAATCGGCACGCCCCAGTTTTCGCGGATGACGCGTAAGGAAATCGACGCCACTGACCGGCCGGTGAGAAGTCCTTTGCCTTGCTCCATGCTTTCGAAATCTTCCTTCGAAATATCCGAGAGAGAAATTTCGGCCATGGGTTCCGCTTCCGTCGAGCCGTAGACCGCCATGACTTTGGCATTAGGACAAAACTGCTGGGTCTTCCGGAGAAGTCCTGGAAAAACCGGCGCTCCGCCCATGTAGATGCTCGACAAAGATGGGATTGCTGAGCCGCTGGATTCGCATTCGTCGAGAAGCCGCGATACAAAGGCCGGCGATGCTGCGGACGTCTGGATTTTGTGCCGCCGAATCTGCTCCAGAACCGGCCGTGGAGCGATCTTGCCGGGCGATCGCAAATCCGCATCAGGCAAGATGCTCGTCACGCCGGAAGCTAGATTCGCGAGGACAAAGATCGGGAGAGTGGTCAGATCTCGCGTGCCCCGCTGCAACGCCAGGCTGGCCTCAAGCGCGCGATGTTGCGCCAGCAAGAAACCATGTGTACGCAGTGCAGCTTTCGGCTGCCCAGTGCTACCGCTGGTGAAAGTGACTAGCGCAGGCGCATCGGAATTAAGGGGAACGATCGCGCTCAAAGGCGTCGAGTCCGTGCTTGGGTCCAGCCGATATGCGCCCGGAAACCAGCCGGAACAGAACGCTTGGGGAACACGGCGAAGCGCCGGAACCGTCCAGCGAAGCAACTGCGCTTTCGGGCTGCCGAAAAAGGCTTTAGGTGGAAAAATCGCGCAGCAGCGCTCGACATGCGCTCGTCCGGCGGAGGGATCGAGAAACATCGCAACGCACCCCAGGCGAAATAGCGCGATGAGTACCACATACAACTCAGCGGCTACCGGGTGCAGAAGCAGAACTCCATCGCCCTGCTTCAGACCTGCACTCTTCCATTGTCCGGCAACTCGCGCGGTCGCAACATCCAGTTCACGAAAACTGTGCGTACGGTCACGACTCCGTTGCACATCGACGATGGCCGCGCCGTCTCCCATGTCCGCGACGCGCTGCAACAAAATCTCGGCGATATTCATTTCGCCAGATCCTTGGAATAGAGGGTGTATTTGCGCATGGTCACCGCATAGTGGCGGCTGATGTTCAGCGAAGTATTGTTCTCAAACATGAGCGCATGTATGCAGCGACGGAAGCCCATTTCGTGGCCAACGTGTTGGGCGCGCGCCACCAGCAACGTTCCAAGGCCGCGAAGTTCCGGTTGCGGAAGAATGGAAACCGTCTTGAGGATGAATGTGTCCACCGCGAGACCGCGAGCCTTCTGCGCAAGATCGGGGATAGCGAACAGATAGCCAACGCACTGTCCGCCGCTCTCGGCAATCAGCACGAGCTCAGAACGCGCCACGGGCAACACTGGTTCGTACATGGCAATGAACTCTGCTTCCGGAATTTCGGTATACAAGAAGTTTTGCTGGAAAGAAATCCGGCTCACCGCATAAATCTTTTCCATTTCGCTTCGCAGATCGACGCCTGCCGAACGAATGATGACTCCCGCATCCGCTATCTTTTTTTCAAGCGCCTCTATTCGTGGATCGGGGCGCGACAAGTCGCTATTCAGAGCCGAGAAATAAGTCGCCAACGGCGAAAAACCGGCGCGTTCGAATTGCAGCGGCCATTCCGGCGGGTTCGCCGGCTCCAGAAAAAACGCCGGCTCTTCGGCGCGCTCGGTCACGAAGCGATAACTCCGCCACGTATTTCCGTTCATCGGGCCCACTGCGAGTGGGCACGATGCCGCGCGCAAGTGCTCCTGCGCGGCCGCCAAAACCGCGGCCGCCGCACCCTCGTCCGCGGCGGCATAGTGACCGATGACGCCAAGCCGGTGCTGTTCGAAGGATGGGACTTGATTCCACCAAAGCGAGCAGCGTGCCCGCACTTCCCTGCTCTCGGACACGGCAGATAGATGAAGATCGGCATGTTGGTTCTCGAAATCCGCAGCGTTAAAACGCGGAAGCGACGCAGCTCCAACTAACCCTGCGATTTCGGAAGTGTCAGCCATAGGAATGACTCGCATGTTCAAAGCACCCTGGCCGCCAGAGTCGCCAGCAATACGATGGCGGTCTGGCGCAGCCAACGCGCGGTAGTCGCGGGATAAATGGCATCACGGCGCCGCTCAAATGAGTAAAACACTGCGAATGCGGCCACGCAGATGATCAAAGCCGCCGCGGATTGCAGCAGCGCCAAGCGAGACAATTTTTCAATCAGCACGTAAGGCGCAAACATTAGCGCCCACGAAACCAAGACGCAGGCAACCATCATCAAACGGGCCGAGGAGTACCGCGGATAAAGCAAATTCCAGGCAACGAGAGCAAGCTGAATGGCGAACGCTAGCGTGTAGGGGAATAGCAACCTCGGCTGTTGCCAGATGCGGAAAAGAAAAAGCCACACGAATCCTACGGATGCGATGCTGAGAACCGCGTACACATTGTGTATGCGATCCGCCGCAGTAATTTTCCCCGGAAAAAAGAAAGTGTAGGCGAGGAGCAAGATGGCCGGCGGAATCAGCCACTGCCAACCTCCCAGCGCCCAGGACACGTAGAGCACCAACGCCGCCGCCAGCAACGCGCTGCCTTGAAGCGTTGTCTTGCGGCCGTAGGCGGTCACCAAAATGACGAGCACCACGGCAACCTGAAAGCGGTTCCACAGCTGGATCAACGGCATGGCCATGTATAGCCGCAACAAAATGAATACGCCCAGAGGAATAAAGATGTTGTCCAGCCCGCGCCAGGCAATCGCTTCGAGCAACATGACGATGATGGCGATGTCTAGCGAAATGAGCAGAGTCTCGATTCGTCCGACATCCGAAAACACTACCAAGGCGACGTTCACGCTGAAGAAAGCAGCGCAGAAGAATGCGATCGAGCCTTCTATGCTCTTCCTCGCGCCAGTGGCGCTGTATTCATGCCTGCCATACTCGGCGCCGGTCAGTGCCGCGACAGTGTCGGCGAGCGTAAGGACAACTAGGGGAACGGCGTATAGCAGTTTGCTGCCCTGCGCAAACTGGTAGAGCAACGCGACGGAAACTGGGAAATAACTTTCTCCCCAGGATTCGCGGCCTACGTCATCCAGCACGCCCGACAAGCGATTGCGGATCAATGGCAAATACCGAATCGCCAGGAGCAACGCGATCGAAGCTCCGCAAATAATGAAAATCGGTATGCGGTTTGAAAATATCCATGGGAGACTGATGGAGATCAGCCCGGTTCCGATGTGCGCTAGTTTGCGCACCCACTCGCCTTCCGCGCCCCGCCTTTTGCGGTAGAGACGCAGAATAAAAAGCATCGCGAGCGCGCAAGCCAGCACCGCCGCCATGGCTACTGCGTCGCGCGGAGTCATAGAACTTCCTCCACCACCAGCGCGCTGTAAAAGAAAGCCTGATCTTGGGCAAAAAGCCGCGAACTCAATTCGCTGAGAGTCTTCAACACCGTCGCAAGCGATTCGGGACGGTGGCGCGGCGCCAGCATGTTCCAATAAGCCAGACGCGCTCCAGGGCGCGCGCTCAAGACGATGAGCTTTAGCAATTGTTCGTAAGACGACGGCGACATGTACTCGAAGATGTCGCTCAGGTTGAAACAATCGAATTTCTGTCCTTGGCCGAGGTATTCTTCGAGCGAGCCACAACGCCATTTTAAACGATCGAGATTGCGGCGAATCGGTTCGAAGTTCTCTTCGCGCAGTGCGGCAGGAAGCGCGCCGTTATGGCGCCCGGTGAGGATCCATTGAATGTAGGGATTCGCCGCGGGATCCAACTCCGTGAGCGCGTACTCTGTGCGTTTAAGTATTCGTTCGGAGACGCTGCCTTCGACGTAGCGGAAAAATTCTGGATCGCGGCCGAGCAAGCCCATCAGCTTTCGCGAAAAAAACATCCGGAACATGAGGCGCCACCGCAGACTGTTCCATTGGCTGTCATAGAATGAGCGCCGCTCGTCTTGGAGTTTTGGACGTAATAGTTCCCCGACACAAATGCGCGAATGCACGAACGGCAACACTTTTTCGCGGAACAAGCGGAAGTAGTGTTCGAATTTGCCGACCGCGCCGATGCCCGCGGCGATCAAATCTGGGCGCTCATCCCAGAACGCGAGAACGCTAGCCGACAGATGTCTGCGGCAGGCTTGATAAAGGCGCGGGCGCGCGTCGCTGTCAACGCTGCCAATGAGCGCGAGCAGTTCGCTGTGCTGCAGCACTCGATATGCCGCCACGCGCAGTTCCAGACACGCGAGTTGCCCCGGGCTGAGGTCGAGCGCTAGCACGCTTTCCGGATCGCGTGATAAGAGGGCCAGCGTGTTGTCTCCCGCCGAAGTAATCGATAGGCAACGTTTCCCAGGGCCCGGATCGAGTGCCGCGAGCAAAACGCCGGCATCCTCCCAGCATTGTGCGTAACGAATGCCGGAAAAATCAGCGCGCTCGGCGGCTTCGCTACGCATGGGTTTTTTTTGGCGCGACCCGGCGGACGATTCCGGCGGCGCCATCGAGCTCGACTTCATCGCCGTCCTGGAGCCACTCGAGCAGTCCCGGAATCGAGATCACCGCTGGAATTCCAAGTTCGCGCGCGACGATGGCTGAGTGAGAGAGCAGGCTGCCGCGCTCAACCAGCAGGCCGCTCGCTGATGGAAACAGCATGATCCAACCCGGATCGGTGTGATCGGCCACCAAGATGCATCCTGAGGTCAATAGCGCGTGTTTCGGGTCGCGCACGACGCGTGCAATTCCGCGCACGATACCGGGACAGCAGCCCAAACCGTGCCGCTCTTCGCCGCTGCCTTCCGTCGCTGCGTTCGGTTTGCTCGATCGATACACTTGCGCGTGATAGGCAGGGCCTCGCGTCTCGAAGCGTTCGGCGGGCGGCGGTCCGACCTGGTAGGCTGCGAATTCCTTTTTCCTTAGGGCCGCGAGCGAGCGCAGGTCCGTGGTGGTTGCCGTTCCGTCGTTGAAGGCGAGTATCTCTCCCAATTCGAGATAAAAGACGTCGCGCGCATCGTCGAGACGTCCGATCGATTGCAAACGCCGGCCTGCTTCCAGAAAGAGGCGGCGAATCGTGCCAAACAGCCGCGTGCGCTCAAAGCGGAGATTCTCCCGATTTCGCACGCGCTTACGGGCTTGGCGCATCACCCAAAATAATGCCCAGCGGCGCAGAGGCGAACCGGACAAAGCTGCCCGCATCTTCCCCTCGGCCTGCTGCGCGGAAGGAATCTCCATCCGCGGCGTCGGCGTCGTGGAAACGGCGCTGGCGACCTCGCCGATATTCCTGAGGAGCACCAGCGGATCTTCGTGAAGAGTTTCGCTTTCCAATTTCAATTCTTCGAGGCAGCGATCGCCGAACTTCGCGAGATAGGCATCATAAAGCGCCGAAAAATCCGGATACTCGCGCACAGCACGAACTACTTTCGCCACCGGTGCTTCTCGCAAAGCCGCAACCAATTCAGGATGCGCGGCAGCGACTCGCGCCATTTCGCGAACGCGCGCGGCAGGTTCGAGGCTGATGATGTCGCCCTGTCCACGAATCGCGTCATTCGCCAGCATGCCGTTATCGTCACCGCACCAGCGTTCCGTGAGCTTGCGAAAAACGCCATGAAAAATCATGGCGAAAAAATCATTCACCAAAGGCGCGTCCCAACGTGACAGCAATTGCTGTTCGAGCTTGTAGTAATGCGCCACCAGTTCGTCGAGACGCATATCTTCAAACCGCGTCGGAGGCGAAGCCAGCGCTTCATTCAGCCGTAGATAAAATTTTTCGATCTGCCGATCCAACGTTAAATAGTTCCCCACCAGGCCAAATAACATTCGCACGCTGCGCAGCGCATCGAGGATTCGTTCGCCTGTGCTGGCTTGCTCGAGTTCGTGCGCGATTTCATCCGGAAGGCTCGCGCGCACTCCCATCATTTGTTCCATCAAGTGGCGATTTACGGTGAATCCGGGCAGCAGGGCCAGCACTCGGTACCAATTCAGCAGATTGTAGTAGACGCGGCCGCGGATCAGCCCCAGCATGCGGCTAAAAGTGCGCTCGTTGCTTGCGATTTTGGCTTTCGGAACTCGCAGGATGACGCAGAATTGTCGATAGACTCCTTCGTAGACGTAGCGCGCAAAGGAAAATGTCAGCGGCGTCGTTACCCCGTTGTAGCTTTCCGTAATGTTGCTGTTGTCCCACAAATTCAGCGAGCCTTCCGGATCGGTCAGATCGCGGAGAGTTGTGATCGGGCGCGATTGCAACAGAAATAAGTTCTCACCCTCGATGGCCCACTCGATGTCCTGCGGACTTCCGAACGCGTGAGCTGCACGCCGCGCCAGGTCGGCTATGGCATCGGCTTGTTTGTCATTTAGCGCAGGCTTCAGACCTTCGGCCTCGCTCAAGGCCACCTCGGAAACGCCTTCGTCCGCCGCAGGATCAAATAGATGAGAAATATTTTTTCGCACGATCGCTCGATCGACGATGGCGCCGCTGCGATCAACCTTGAAAACATCCGCCTCGGCTTCACCGCCGACCAGCGCGGTCCCCAAACCCGGCACAGCAGAAACAATCGCCACTGAACGCCGGCCGCTGACTGGGTCCGCGCTGAAAGCTACCCCCGAGACGTCAGCGTTGACCATTCTCTGGACCAGAACGGCTGGGGCAGAAAACGATGAACTCGCTAGCCCATGCTGGCGCCGATACTCGAGAATGCGTTCGCTGAATCCCGAACGCCATACCGCCGCAATTTTTCCGCTTATTTCCTGCGGATCGACAAACAGAAACGTATCGAGTTGCCCTGCAAACGAATGCTGCGAGCCGTCTTCATCGACGGCCGACGACCGCACCGCGAAGCGGCTTCCATCGCAGGACAAATCTCGCAGGGCATCCGCAACTTCGCGAAGGATTTCATCCGATGGCGTAAGCGAAAGTAATTCCGTCTTCACGCGTTCAACCCGCTCGGACGAGAGCGCGTCGACTTGCTCTCTCGTGAGAGAGGCTTTGAATGCCGGCGGCGAGATCACGAACCACGGAGGAACGGGCAGACCGGCCTGTTCCAGCCACAACAGAGCCAGGGCCTTGCCGCCAAGTTCCTGTAATCGGCCCTCGCGGAAAACGAAACGGGTCATGCCACACCCCATTGCCGCAAAAGCATCGGCACGAAGCCCAGACTCAAATACATCAGCAGGCTCCACACGCCCGCCATGGCCTCGACAAACTTTCCACGCTTAGCAATCGCGCCACGGAGAAAGAACACGCTCACTGCAATAGCCACAAAAAACAAGCCCAGCAACAGAATAAGGATAGGCCGAGCAAATCCGATCCCTCGTGCGGCAGCGTACGCAAATCCGGCTGTGCAAGCCACCATGCCGAGCCACGCAAGAACGGCATTCCTGCGCCCCCACAGAAAACTGTACGTCTCCACGCCCGCTTCTTCATCTTGCGGCGAGCGAATCTTCCTGCCGATTTCAACGACCATGCCATTAAAGAAACTGACGAGGAGAAACCATAGCAAACCGTGCGGCGGCCGAGAGAGGCCAGCGGGAACCCAATCGCAAGAAGTGGTGTACAGGTCCACCAGAGGCATGATGGCCATGTGCGTGACCATGTAAGTAATCGGCCGCGCCTTCAGCCAGCGGCGCGCGAAAAATTCTTTGCTCATCAGCAAGAGATACGTCCACGTGAGCACTAGCAGCACGATCAGTCTCGGAGCTAGCCAAAGCGCCAGCGCAAGCTGAATCGCGATACAACCAGCCCACACCCAGCCGAGCTCACTCAGCTTAATCAGGCCGCGCGGCACGGGGCGATATGGCCGATAGCGCGAGTCTTCCTCGAAGTCCTTGAACTCATCGGCCAGCCGAAGCTGGAGGAAAAAAAGAAAGGAGCTCGCAAACGCAACGACGCAAGGTTTCCAACCGGGGAGATGATGCGTGCCGCGAATCAGCGCCGAATAGCTGACCGCGGAAAGACTGAATGCTGCAATGAGCGGAGTGTGCGCCAAAACAGGAAAGCGCTCGCGCTGGTAAACCCACCAGCGGTTAGCCATTGTCGGCCTTCTGTCCGGCATCCCGGCCGCGGGCCAGTTTTTGGTGGGCGCGCGCGAATTCGTTGGCACAGATCGCGGACGTCAGCGAAAGCTCGCCTGCGAGGGCCAGCGCTCCGCAAACTTCGGCCAAAGCTCGCGCCTTCCCCGCGCCCGCCAAGCCCATGATTTCGAGGCACGCGCGTTGTGTGGGCAGCGAAGTGCCCCCGCCAACCGTACCTACCATGATGCTGGGCAGTGTGACGGCCGCATAAAGATTGCCCTGTTGATCCAGCTCCATCCGCGTCACTCCGACCGCCGACTCGGCCACGCACGTCGGATCTTGTCCGCAGGCGATGTAGAACGCGGCCAGCGCATTCGCGAAATGTCCCTGCACGCCGATGCTCCCGCTTTGAATCGCGCCAATCGCGGACATCTTCCAGTAGCGCTCCAGTTGCTCCGGTGTCGTGTGCAGACGATGCTTCAAGAGTTCTTTCGGCAGAGTGACTTCCGCGCTCACTTTCTTCCCGCGAACCGTGGTGAACGAATGCGCGGTGGCCTTCTTATCGCCCGAAAAGTTCGCTTCCACAAAACTGTATTCCGGCTGCAAGGGAGAATTTTCGCGGATGTAATTGCAAACCGCCTGCGTCGCGATGGTCGCCATGTTTTGTCCTGAGGCGTCGCCAGTCGTGAATTCGAGGAGCAGATACACGTGATTGCCCTCGATCGCCACACCGATATCCGCGAGTTCAGCGTGCTCGCTGGTTTGCGCAGAAGCAGCTCGAAACTCTTTGCCGTGCTCAATGCACCAGACGGCAAACAGTCCGGCGCTCACGAGGCTGTGAAATGCGAATCCAGGCGTGCGGCTGACGCCTTCATTCAACATCACGCTTACGCACCCGCCCGCTTCGGTAATAACTTGCGCCCCGCGCGAGTACGAGGCCACCAGCGCAGCCTCGGTCGTCGCCAGCGGAACGTAATAATCGCCCGAGGCGAATATTCCGCGCACGCGAAGCGGACCCGCGATCCCAACGGGAATCTTGACTGCGCCGATGCAGTTCTCAACGTGATTCTGGTACGACGCAAGGTCGGCTTCTGCGCCCTCCGGCAAAAGAGCGCGACGCGCCTCCTCTGTGTGCGGTATCAGTTCCCAGCGCTTGTTAACCGCCGAAATCGAGACGGAGCTTCCGCCGGGAATGCGTGGGGCGCGCTCAGGAGACGGGCTGGAAAGCGATTGTGCCACCTCCAGCGCGGACTTGTGCTCCAGAAGACGCTTCAGGAATTTGCCAATGCGCTCTTCGCTGCTCGCCACCTGTTTCTCCTGGAGCGCGGAACTGGGATTTTAGGGCACATCGAGAACCACCACGCGTGTAAAAAGTATAGTCCAGCGTCTTCTACCAAAATACCAATGCCAGCGATAAATCGTGGTGCAAGGTTCCCCCAGGGAACTAGCTGACGGCTTTTGGGGCTTGGCGGGCGAATGGGGCAGCTGACGATGGGTCTGAAGGCGGCGATGGGGATTAAGATCCATGCATCCTTTTTGCGCCCGCCTCATCTATTTAGACGGTCGTCGAAATACTTACCCCGGCAAATTGCCCGGAAACGGAGAAGATCATGGGAAAGCTCGCAAATCAGGTAGCGGTCGTAACTGGCGCATCGAAAGGGATTGGTGCGGAAATTGCCAGGGCGCTGGCCGCCGAGGGAGCGTCGGTCGTCGTCAATTACTCGTCCAGCAAGGATGGCGCGGATCGTGTAGTGAAACAGATTACCGATAAGGGCGGCAAAGCCATCGCCGTGCAAGGAGATGTTTCCAAGCAGGCGGATATCACGCGGCTGTTTGCGGAAACCAAGAAGGCTTATGGCAAGGTCAACATTTTGGTGAACAACGCAGGCATTTACGCGTTTGCTCCGCTCGATTCCGTGACCGAAGAAGATTTCCACAAACACTTTAATCTCAACGTTCTGGGGCTGCTTCTGACCACCAAAGAAGCCGTAAAGCTAATCGGCCCGGAAGGCGGAAGCATCATTAATATCGGCTCCGGTGTCAGCACGATTCTGCCGCCGAACTCGTCGGTGTACACGGCAACCAAGGCTGCTGTAGACGCCATCACCGGTATACTCGCCAAGGAATTGGGGCCGCGCAAGATTCGCGTCAACTCCATCAATCCAGGCATGATCGAGACGGAAGGCGTTCACGCTGCCGGGTTCGCCGAAAGTGACTTCCGGAAGTGGATAGAGACGCAATCTCCTCTGTCCCGCATCGGACAATCGGACGATATCGCGCCCACAGCCGTCTATCTCGCTTCTTCGGACTCGAAATATCTCACTGGTGAAACAATTCGTGTGACCGGCGGCATCCTCTGAATTCATTAGCCCTAGAAGGACAGGGGCCGCGAGAGCAGCCCTTGTCTTTGACGGTTTCCGTTGGCACTCTGTACTCCCAAACACGGCAAACGTGTTTTTCCACAGCTTTTCCTCAAGCACTCTCCCGCTAAACTCCTCTATCCGTTCCTCTTCCTCGCGCTCCTGTGAATTTCACCTCCCCGTTCGGAAGACTTCATCAATTATATTTACATGTGGTAATATGCGTGCTAGGATGTGGAATGACCTTGTTTATCCCTCCTTCGCTCGCTTCCCCGCCCGCAAAGTCCTTCGGTCGCATTCCTGTTTTGTCCCCTCCTTCCGGGGCTCAGATGGCCCGAAAAGGCCTGGTTCGTAGCTCATTTAGAATCAACACTTGCAGAACTGCATCAGAACAAAGAACTTTAAGCGGCTTTAGAATGAGTATTTACGAAAAAACCCCAGCGGGTGGGCGTTATTGTTAACTAGACGTCCGCCTACGAATTTGGAATCTCCGTCGGAGAACAAGGGAGGCGGCAACGCTTTTCTCCCGATTTGCTACTCCCACCTGCGCACTCCTCTCGCGCACCTCCGCCCTTCTTTGCCTACTTACCCCGTTTTCTGCTATCGTCAGCGCCGCAGGGGAAAACCAAGAAGCGTGCAAGTTCACCATTGCTAGAGAGGTTTTATGTCTGTCAATAAAGTTATTCTTGTGGGGCGCTTGGGGCGCGATCCGGAAACGCGATACACCGGCGGTGGCCAGGCGGTGGCGAACTTTTCTGTCGCAACCGATTATTCTTACAAGGACCGCAATGGAGAGCGGCAGAAGCGGACCGAGTGGCACAAAATCGTTGCGTGGCGCAAGCTCGCGGAAATCTGTCAGCAATATCTCAAGAAGGGGTCTCTTGTGTATATCGAGGGTCGAATAGAAACTCGCGAATGGCAGGATAAGGAAGGTCAAAAGCGCTACAGCACAGAAATCATCGCCAATGAAATGCGCATGCTCGGTGGCAAAGGCGACGGCACAGCAGTTGGCGGCGGGGCGCGCTCCGGAGGCGATGATGTCGAAGCGCACGCGGCGCCTGTGGAGGACTCGTATGGCGGCGGCCAAGCGCCTAGCGGGCCGGAGATTTCTGACGAGGATATTCCCTTCTAGGCAGTACGGGAGAGCCATGGCTTTGACGAATCGGCAGCTTCGTTTGCAGTCGCGACCTAAAGGCTTACTCGCTCCAGGCGATCTTCAGCTTACCGAATCGCCGGTGCCCGAACTGAAAGACGGCGAGGCGCTGGCCAAGGTGAAATTCCTTTCGATTGATCCGACGATGCGGGTGTGGATGGCTATGGACAGCTATCTTCCCGCGGTCGCCATTGGCGAAGTGATGCGCGCAGGCGGGCTGGCAGAAGTGGTGGAATCGAAACATCCGCAGTTCAAGAATGGCGACAAAGTTTTTGGCCTGACGGGGTTTCAGGAATACGCCATCATCGAAGCGCGATCGAAGATCGCGTTCCAGAAAATTCCCTCGATTCCGTTTGTTTCGGAAACTGCATTTCTTGGCGTGCTGGGAATGACGGGCCTTACGGCCTACTTTGGCATGATGGAAGTTGGCAAGCCGAAGAAGGGCGAAACGATGGTCGTTTCGGCGGCTGCGGGAGCAACGGGAAGCGTTGCAGGGCAGATTGGCAAAATTCACGGCTGCCGCGTGGTGGGGATTGCGGGAACGGACGAAAAATGTGCGTGGCTGACCGAGGAACTTGGCTTCGATGCCGCGATCAATTACAAGCATTCTGACTGGAAAGCAAAAACTCGCCGCCGCCACGCCGAACGGCGTCGACCTCAATTTCGAAAATGTCGGCGGGGAGATCATGGAGGAAGTACTGAACCGGATGAATCTGCATGGGCGCGTGGTTTTATGCGGACTTATTTCTGGATACACGAAGGAAGAGGGCAGGCCGTTTAATCTGGGGTTGTTGATCGTCAAGCGGCTGAAAATAGAGGGCTTTTTGATTCTAGATTACATGTCCAGATTCACCGAAGCGGCCATGGAATTGGGCAAATGGAAGATGATGGGCAAGCTAAAAGATCGCGAAACGATCGTCGAGGGGCTGGAAAAGGCGCCCGAGGCCATCAATATGCTGTTCACTGGCGGGAATACCGGCAAACTTATCGTAAAAGTGTGATGCGCGAAACCTCGCGGGGAGCAGAGGTCTGATGCCGCGGGTGACGAGCGATTCCAAATAGCGGCGCATGGGAAATCGGGAACTCGAGTAAGTTTGGCTTGGACGGTATCAATGTGAGGACGGCGTTGGCGGAGGCGGAGGAGAATTCCGTCTGCGCTCCTCGTCCATGCGCTTTAGGAATTCCTCAAATTTTGGCTTCTGTTCGGGAGTGAGGATGGCGCGGATTTGATCGCGACCTTTCTGTCGAGTCGCGCTGGTCTGCGCATCGGACTGGTCGTGGATGGCTTTGTATTCCGTGTGCAGCTGGGAAAGGATGACGTCCAGTTGCTGGCTCTGGGCGCTGGTAAGGTTCAGTTCCTGGGTAAGTTGCTCGACTCTTTTGGCGCGCCGCGCGGGTTCGCTCATGGGCGGATTCGACGCGGAAACGATGCTGCGATGGCCATAGAAGTAACCGAAGACGCCACCGAGCGCAGCACCAATCAGAAACACCACGGCCACCCACACGCCCGCCTTCAGCTTTGCGGAGCTATCATTCATCGCGGCCGCTCAGCCAAGCTGACGAGAACTTCATCGTTGTCTGCCGGCGTGGTGTTGGGCACGACCGGCTCGCCAGTGATGTCCGTGGCCACGGACTTTGTGGTGGCTACATCGGTTACCGGCTTTTGATAGAGCCAGCCACTGGCCAGGAGCAGAGCAATCGCCGAAGCCCAGGTGAGGCGCGCGGCAAGCCTCGGGAGAAAAGTCCAAGTGTCCGGGGCGCGATAGAGTTCCGCGCTGCGCGCTGCAATGGCAGCCATCACGCGGGGAGCGAACCACGGCCCGCCCATTTCAGCGTGGGACGGTATTTCCGACAGCAGGGCGCGCGCGGCAAGAATATTTTCAGCAGCGGCACGGCAATCCAGGCATGCGGCGGCGTGGTCCTTCAAACCGGCAGGCAAAGCTGCCAGCAGTTCCGGTAGTTCTTTCGCGGCCGGTGCAGCGGTGGCCGCGTCCTCGATGCGCATCCGGAACTCAGGACATAGCGCCCGGCTATTATTAAATGGGCCCATTATTTAACCTCCTCGAATCACTCGCTTAAAATACCATCTCTGTTCAAATCAGCAACCAGACTCAGCACTCTATTTCAGCAACGGGCCTACTCGCCGCGCTTGCGAACCTTGTTCACAATCCTACGGCGAGCCCGGAAGAGCCGCACCTTTACGGTGTTCGCGTTCAAATCCAAAACTTGCGCGATCTCTTCGACGGCAAAGCCTTCGACTTCCTTCAGAATCAACATCAGGCGATCTCGCTCATCGAGACCATCCAAAAGACGCTCGACGCGTTCGCGGGCTACCAGCCTCTCACTGATGTCTGGCCCGCCGCCGTCTTTTTCCTCGGCAGAGGTCACCTGCCGGGCCTGCTCTTCGCTGAGGTCCGACTCATAAACCAGGGGCCGGACTTTCTTCTTTCGCAAAAGGTCCCAGCACTCGTTTACGGTGATCTTGTAAAGCCAAGTGCTGAAAGCCGCCCGCTGATCGAACCGCTTCAGCGAGAAATACGCCTTAACGAAAACCTGCTGGGCGATGTCCTCGACGTCTTCCCGGCGCCGCAAGATCCCGCCGGCGACGGCGAAGACGCGGTGCTGGTGACGCCGGACAAGCTCTTCAAAAGCCGCCTGGTCTTCCAGCTGCGCGCGCCGGACAAGTTCCCGGTCGTCCGCAGCACCCGCCGACTTGGCGGCTGGCGGTTGGGCGCCCGCCGAACCGGCGGGGGACCCCAAAGGCTCTACTTTTGGGACGCGTGGCATGTCAATCCGGTTACGTCTAATGTAGCTTGGGTTGCACCCGGGCGCATCAAGTGTTTCACTCGGGGGGGTGCCAAGTTTCTACTTGCGTGTACCTTATCTACATGGAATAATGCCGCCATGATTATTGGTGACCGTCTTCGCGCACTCCGCGAAGAAAAGAAACTCTCCCAGGGCGACATCGAAAAGCGAACGGGCTTGCTTCGTTGTTACATTTCCCGCGTTGAAAATGGCCACACAGTACCGGCCATCGAGACGCTGGAAAAGCTCGCGCGCGCGCTCGAGTGCCCACTCTATCAACTCTTTTATGACGGCGAGGAGCCGCCGCAGTTGCCGAATCTGCCCAAGCGGAAGTCGTCGGATGACATCGCGTGGGGCAGCGTCGGAAAAGATGCACGCTTTCTCAACAAGCTTCGCCGCTTGCTGGGCAAAGTGGAAGAAGGGGACCGCAAGCTCGTTCTGTACATGGCGCAGAAGATGGCGAATCGGTAGTTCTGCGACAGAGTTCATAGAGCTTGCAGTCCATTAATTGGAGCTCCTGGATAGGCCGCGTGCCGTCCCTGCGCGGCCTGTACTCTTTTTGGTGGTGCTTCGCGTCAGAAATTCCTTCCGCCGCGCGCCTAGAACTAGTTCCCTCTCCCAGCTGCTAACGTTCCAAAATGGAACTTACTCCCACTCGATAGTACTGGGAGGCTTCGAGCTTATGTCATAGACCACACGTGTGACACCCCGGACCTCGTTTACGATGCGGGTCGAGATGCGCTCGAGGACTTCGCCGGGCAGGCGAACCCAGTCGGCGGTCATGGCATCGTCGGATTCGACGACGCGGACGGCGATTGTAAGGCCGTAGGTACGGTAGTCCCCCATGACGCCGACGCTGCGAATGGGGAGCAAAACCGCAAAGGCTTGCCAAACTTTACTATGGAGGCCGGCGCGACGTATCTCCTCGACTACTACGGCGTCGGCTTCCCGCAGGGTGCGAAGGTGCTCGCGGGTGATCTCTCCGAGAAGCCTGACCGCCAATCCCGGGCCGGGAAACGGATGTTTCAGAAGTATCTCGTCGGGAAGGCCCAAGTCTTTGCCGATGCGACGGACTTCGTCCTTGAAGAGGTCGCGGAGGGGTTCGATGAGGGCAAAAGGCATGTTTTCGGGGAGGCCGCCGACATTGTGATGGGTCTTGATGGTGGCAGAGGGGCCTTTTACAGAGACGGATTCGATGACGTCAGGATAGAGCGTGCCCTGGACTAGCCAGGCAATTTGGCCGTGGGCTTCGCCGGTTTGGAGTTTTTGGGCTTCTTCGGCGAAGACGGCGATGAATTCCCTTCCGATGATTTTGCGCTTTTGCTCAGGGTCGGTGACGCCGGCTAGCTTGGCCAGGAAGCGGTCGGAAGCGTCGACGCCGACGACGCGAAGGCCGAGGCGATCGCGGAGCATTTCCAGGGTGTCGGCAAATTCGTTTTTGCGGAGCATGCCGGTGTTGACGAAGATGTTGGTGAGGCGGTCGCCCATGGCGCGATGGACGAGGACGGCAGCGACGGTGGAATCGACGCCGCCGCTTAGGGCGCAGATGGCGCGGCCTTGGCCCACCTTTTTCCCAATGGACTCGATGGTTTCTTCGATGAAAGCGGAGCCGCTCCATTTGGGTTCGGCTGCGCAGACGCGGAAGAGGAAATTGCGGAGGAGTTCGGTGCCGCGTTCGGTATGGTTGACTTCGACGTGGAATTGGACGGCGTAGATTTTTCGCTGGGGATCTTCGAGCGAGGCGATGGCATTGTCGGTGTGACCTGTGGCGTGGAAACCGGGAGGGACTTCGCGGACGTGATCGCCGTGGCTGTTCCAGATGCGGAGGGAGTGGGGCACGCCGGCGAAAAGTGCGGATTCGTTTGATGTGCTGACGCCATCGACTATCAGGTCGGCGCGGCCGTACTCGCGACGGTCGGCTTTTTGGACTTTGCCGCCGAGATTATGGGTGATCCACTGCATGCCATAGCAGATACCCAGGACGGGAATACCAAGCGCGAGGATGGCGGGATCGCATTTGGGGGCGTCGGCGTCGTAGACGGAGCTGGGGCCACCGGAGAGGACCAGGCCCACGGGGGCGTACTGGCGGATTTCTTCGATGGGGGCGGTGCACGGGAGGATGGCGGAGAAGACTTGTTGCTCGCGGATGCGGCGGGCGATTAGCTGGGTATATTGGCCGCCGAAATCGAGGACGACTACGCCGCCTAGCTCGGATTTTGGCTTTTGCGGTGGTTCCGTCATTGCGGCTCCTGTTGCCATCGTACTCCTCCCCACTAATTCGCTTTGTAGCCCTGGCTGACAACGACCAATCGATTGTCCTTCAGAGCAAACTGCATATAAATGTTCCCGCCAGACGGACAACAGTGCGCGTCCTTCGGCCCCCAAACAGGAGAATCGTAAGTGAGGTTTCCGACGGTGAATCCGCCGCCGTTCATTACGCTCGACCCCTTTGGCAGGATGCTGTCTTCGATCTTGCGAATTTTCTCGCTCACCAAAAGATCAATCGGGCCTTCTCTGTCAAAACTCCAATAATGTTCGTCGAACCAGTTGCCATTTCCGCTTAGGGAATCATGCGTCATCAGAATTGCTTCCGAGCCAATATCCACAGCGCTGGCCGGTAGGACATCTTGGTAGAAGTTCTCGTCCATCCACTCTTGATGATAAATCTCGCAGAACTCACTTGGCGCTCGTTGAATAACGAGACTTTTCACCCTGAAGTCGTGGTCATTGATGCGGTGCTCTAACTGGAGAACTTTAAATCCAGCAATTTCCGCTATTGGCCTTGACGAAAATGTGTCTTGAACAAAGCTCTGCTGCTGTCGAGTAAGAGGATGTTGGTAGTCGTAATGGCTGAGACCGCGAGCAAAGTAATCGAGTGGATGGCAATTCGGCTGGTCAATAAAGGAAGAAAAGCCGTCGGAGGACACGCGGACAGCCCACCTTGGGTGATCAAGAGTGTCTGTAGCAGAGAAAGCTGGCGCGGAGAGTAGGCCAATCACCAGAGCGGTCTTCGCAGCTGTCCGGCATGCGTCGCGCACGCGCATTATTTAACCACCAGGTTGAGGAGCTTATTGGGGACGAAGATGACTTTGACGATGCGCTTGCCTTCGAGGTGGCGGGCTACCGCGGGATCGGATTGGGCTTTGGCCACTACATCGGATTCGGTTGCGCCGGCGGGGATTTGCAGCGCGGTGCGGACGCGGCCGTTCACCTGTACTGGGATCTCGACTTCGTTGTCTTTCGCAAGTTCCAGTTGCTCGTCGACGAGGACAGGCCAGGCGGCGTTCCAGAGGCCGTCTTTGTTGCCAAGCATTTCCCACATTTCTTCGGCGATGTGCGGGGTCATGGGGGCGAGGAGCAGCGTGAGGATTTGCAGGACTTCTTTGCGAATTTCGGGGCGAACGCCGTTTTCGAGAGGCTCGGCGAGATAGATTTCGTTGGTCAGCTCCATGATTTGGGCGATGGCGGAATTGAAGTGCCAGCGCTTTTCGAAGTCCTGCGTGACGCGGAGCATGGTTTGATAGGTGACGCGGATTAGGTCGCGTTCTTTGTCGGACATTCCTTTTGAATCGAAATTCCAGTTCTTGGTTTCGCGGATGGCTGGGGCGTGCTTGTCGACGAGACGGAAGACGCGGTTTAGGAAGCGCCAGGAGCCTTCGATGCTCTCTTCGCTCCATTCGAGGTCTTTTTCGGGAGGGGCGGCGAAAAGCGTGTAGAGGCGACCGGTGTCGGCGCCGTACTTTTCGGCCATGTCGATGGCGCCGACCACGTTGCCGCGCGATTTGGACATCGCCACACCGCCTTTTTGGACCATACCTTGGGTGAAGAGGCGGGCGATGGGCTCGTTGTACTTGACGAGGCCGAGGTCGCGCATGACTTTGCACCAGAAGCGCGAATAGAGGAGGTGCAGGATGGCGTGAGTGATGCCTCCGATGTACTGGTCGATGGGAAACCAGTAGGCGACTTTCGCGGAATCGAAAGGCGCTTCGCTATTGTGCGGGTCGCAGTAGCGATAGAAATACCAGGAGGAATCGACGAAGGTATCCATCGTGTCCGTTTCGCGGCGCGCGGGGCCGCCGCATTTCGGGCAGACCGTGTTGACGAATTCGGGAGTAGAGGCAAGCGGCGATTCGCCTTCGCCGGTGAGTTTGGGATTGGGCGGCAGAAGGACGGGCAGATCTTTGTCGGGGACGGGTTGCAGGCCGTGGTCCGGGCAATAAACCACGGGGATGGGAGTGCCCCAATAGCGCTGGCGGGAGATGCCCCAATCGCGAAGCCGATAGACGACTTCTCCGCGACCGAAGCCCTTTAGCTCGGCGTATGCGGTCATTTTCGCGATGGCTTGCTCGACAGAAAGGCCATCGAAGGGGCCGGAATTGACGAGCTTGCCGTTTTCATCGTCGGAGAAAGCGGCGGCCATTTTTTCTTCGACGAGTGGCCCGCCATCCTTTGGCTGAATGACAACGCGAATCGGCAGGCTGTACTTACGACAGAACTCGAAGTCGCGCTGGTCGTGGGCGGGAACGGCCATGATGGCGCCCGTGCCGTATTCCACAAGGACGAAATTGCCGACCCAGATGGGAATTTTCTCGCCGTTGAACGGATTGGTGGCGTAGCGGCCGGTGAAGAAGCCCTCTTTTTCAGCGGTGGCCAGATCTTCGGTCTTGACGGAGCTCTGGCGCATCTTGGCTAACCGGGCCCATTCGATGCTGTTCGCAGTGGCCCAACCGAGGAGCTTTTCAACGGCGGGATGAGTTGGAGCCAGGATTAGCGCGGTCGCGCCATAGATGGTGTCGATGCACGTGGTGAAGATTTCAATCGGCTTCGCGCCCTGCACATCGGCGACGGCGAACTTTACCCGCGCGCCTTGCGAGCGGCCAATCCAGTTGCGCTGCATGGTGATGACGCGCTCGGGCCAAGTGCCTTCGAGTTGCTTGAGGTCGTCGACGAGCTGGTCAGCGTAAGCGGTGGTTTTGAGAAACCATTGCTCGAGTTCGCGGGACTCGACGAGGGTGTCTTCGTGGCGCCAGCAGTAGCCGCCGTTGATGACTTGCTCGTTGGCGAGGACGGTGCAGCATTTAGGACACCAGTTGACGCGACTCTTTTTGCGGTAGGCGAGGCCACGCTCGAGCATGCGTAGGAAAAACCACTGATTCCAGCGGTAATATTCGGGCTCGCAGGTGGAAATTTCGCGGCGCCAGTCGTAGCTGAAGCCGAAGCGGCGCAGAGTGCGCTGGAATTCGGCGATGTTGTTGTTGGTCCAGACGCGGGGATGGGTGTTGTTCTTGATGGCGGCGTTTTCGGCGGGGAGACCGAAGGCGTCCCAGCCCATGGGATGAATGACGTTGAAGCCGCGCATGCGCTTGACACGGGCGACGACGTCGCCGATGGCGTAATTGCGCATGTGGCCCATGTGCATGGTTCCGGAGGGATACGGCAGCATTTCCAGGGTGTAATATTTGGGCTTGGAGGGATCGGCTTCGGACTCGAACACGCGGGCTTCGGCCCAGCGTTTTTGCCACTTGGCTTCGATGGCCTGTGGGTCGTAAACGGATCCAGCTGTCAGTATTTTAGATTCCGCCAACTTCGCCTCTCCACTCAAAATACCAGAATATGAACGGAGCGGGTCTAAAGACCCGCCACTACAAAATTTTGAGCGGCGTCCGCCACGCCTCGCTATCCCCTCTTGGTCTTGCGCGATTTTTTGGACTTGCTGGCCGACGCTTTTGCTTTGATGGCTACTTTCGTTTTCTTCGCCGCTGCTTTTTCGGCTTTTGCCGTTTTCACCTGAATTTTTTTGATGGCCGCGGTGAGCATCGAGAAACCTTTTTCGGCTGGCGGGGCTTGGTCGCTCAGTCCGGCGAGTTCCCAGAGCTTAGCGACGTTGCGGCGATCATCGCCGGGGTTGTCGATGGGCGTTTCGAGCAGAAAAGCGCGCCCGACCAGACCTTCAGGAGGCATCGCTCCGAGACGCGGGTGCCTCAGGATGCGATGAAACGCTTCTGCACCGATTTTGCCTTCACCAATGTTTTCATGGCGGTCAACGCGGCCGCCGAGCGGAATTTTCGAGTCGTTCGCATGAAAGACGGGAACGCGATCGAGGCCGATGGTGGAATCGATCACATCGATGGTCGAGGTGAGGCCGGTTTCGGTCTTTATGTCGTAGCCCGCGGCGAAGAGATGCGCCGTGTCGAGACACGCGGCCGCGGTGATATTCGTTAGGCCCGCCAGGATTTCCGCAAGTTCTTCGAGACGAGATGCGACGGCGCTGCCCATCCCTGCCGTGTTTTCGATGAGGATGCGCAGATTGCCCAGGGGAACGCGCTTAGAGCTTTGCTTGACGGACTCGATGACGGTGCGAACGGCTTGCTCGGGCGAGGCATCACCGCGCGAGCCGGGATGCACGACAAGAAAATCCGCCCCTAGCGCCACGCCACGAATCAGTTCGTCCTGAAATGCCTGGATCGAGCGGGTTTGCAGCATGGGCTGAACGGCGGCCAGATTGATCAGATAGTTGGCGTGAATGACGAGGGGGCCAAGGCTCAGCTCGGCGCGGCGGGCGCGAAAAGCCGCGGCGTCTGCTTCAGGGATGCGCGCTGAGCCGACCTGCCACATGCGCGGGCTGGCGGAGAAAATTTGCAGAGCATTGCAGCCGAGTTTGCGCGCGGATTCGAGGGCGTTGACATAGCTTCCAGCGATGGAGGCGTGGATCCCGATGCGCAGGCTGCCGTCCATCCAAGTCGGGGGGAGCGGCTCGGGCTCCGGTTCCGGGCGGTATTCGTCTTCGGGGTCGAACTCCGAGACGGGTGTGCGCGGTTGTTCTGGCGTACTCATCGAGAAAATCTGCCTATCCTTAAACTAGCTATTCTAGCACACGCGACAATTCGGCTTGCGCTGCAGGACGCTTCGGAATGGTGAGAGGTTTGCGGGGGTGCGCAAGCATACCGTAGACTAGTGGATTGCTTAGGGTCTTCGAGGGATACAGGAGAACGGCCGATGCTCGTTGTTATGCAGACGCACGCGACGGAAGAGCAGATTCGAGGGGTGTGCGAGCGCATCGAGAGTTTGGGGCTGAAGGCGCATCCGATTCCGGGGTCGATTCGGACGGCAATTGGGATTACGGGGAATAGCGGAGCGGTTGATCTGGGAGTGCTGGAATCGCTGCCGGGGGTAATCGAGTGCATTCCGGTCAGCAAACCGTACAAGCTGGTGAGCCGGGACGCGAAGGAAGAGGACAGCGTACTGCGGATCCCGACACCGATGGGCGATGTATTCGTCGGGGGCAAACAGATTGCGCTGGTGGCGGGGCCGTGCGCGGTGGAGACGGAAGAACAATGTTTTGCGATTGCGGAACGCGTGAAGAAGAGCGGGGCGAGGCTGTTTCGTGGAGGGGCTTATAAGCCGAGAACTTCGCCGTATAGCTTTCAGGGGCTGGGATTGCCGGGGTTGAAGATTTTGGCGAAAGTGCGCGAAACGTACGGGTTTGGGATAGTGACCGAGGCCATCGACAACGAAAGCTTGGACCTGGTCGAGGAATATGCCGACGTGATTCAGATTGGGGCGCGGAACATGCAGAATTTTTCCCTGCTGAAGCGAGCGGGGCGCGCGAAGAGGCCGGTGCTTTTGAAGCGCGGGATGTCGGCGACGCTGGACGAGTTTTTGATGGCGGCGGAATATATTCTGTCCGAGGGAAATTACAACGTGATGCTGTGCGAGCGCGGCGTGCGGACCTTTTCGGATTTTTCGCGGAACACGCTGGATTTGGCCGTGGTGCCTGCGGTGAAGAAACGCAGCCATTTGCCGATTTTGGTGGATCCTTCGCATGGGACGGGCAAACGGCACAAAGTTTTGCCGCTATCGCGCGCGGCGATTGCAGTGGGCGCGGATGGATTGCTGGTAGAAGTACACCACGAGCCGGATAAGGCGCTTTCCGACGGGATGCAATCGATTTTGCCGGAAGAATTCACCGAGTTGGTGGAAGAGGTTCGGCAAATTGCGGCGGTTTTGCGGCGCGAAGTGAATTGAGTTTTTCTCCTCCATCTTTTTGTGCGCTCTTCCCCGACAATTCGCGCAATTTGGCCAATTCCGCAGACGACATGTAACAATTCATCCGCCTTATGAAACGGCCGCGCAACTTCCGTGTGTTCTTTCTCCTGGGCATCCTGTTGATTCTGGGATTGCTGGAGGTTCTGCGGGAGCACCAGCCGTCATTTTTGCGGCCGGGATTGCGATTGTGCGCGTATGTGTCCACGACGGATGGAAACGTTACGGATATCGATCTGGTGAAGCTGGCCGCGGTGGCGCGGATCTTCGTTGGCAAGGGAATATCCGGGATGCGGGAGCATCCGACGCGCGCGGAGATTTGGGGCGTGAGCTCGGCGGGCGGATTCGTTTGGGTGATTAATGCGAGGGTGAATCAGGTGACCTCGCGTATCCCGGTGGGGCCGCTTCCCTACGCGATCGATTTTTCGCCGGACGGAAGCCGGTTGTATACGACGTCGGCGGGATCGGACACGTTGCTGGCCATCGATTGCCAATCGCATAGAGTGCTGGGGCGCGCGCGGACGGGGGGCGAGCCTGTGCTGGCGCGCGTGACACCGGACGGAAAAAGCGTGCTGGTGGTAAATCATCGCGACGGAACGCTGGGGATCCACGACGCGGCGACGCTTGCGCTGAGGAGCACTGTGCGTGTTGTCGAGAACCCGGAAGCTGTGGCGATTCTGCCGGACAGCAGCTTGGCATTTGTGATGAGCCGGAGCGTGGCCGAGCTCTCTGTCGTGGATTTGCAGAGAAGCGTCCTGGTGACGAATCTCGAATTGGCGGGGAAACCTTCGGACATGCTGCTCAAGCCAGATGGCGGCGAGCTCTATGTGATTTCCCCGGAAGCGCATGGCCTGCAAGCAATCGATACGTGGACGCATGAGGTGGGCGACTACATGGTGCTGGGGTCCGCTCCGACGCGAGGCATTTTGAGCGCGGATGGAAGCACCATGTATGTTTCGGACAGCGCGGCGGGACACGTGATCCCAGTGGACATCGCGAATCGGCGGATCATGCGTACGCCGGGCACGGGGAAAGAGTTTCCGATTCCGGCGGGGCAGTCGCCAGGAGAGTTGCGCTTCGATCCCAACGAAAATTTGTTGATCGTTGTGGACCAGGGGTCCGGGGATGTGGCCGTGATCCGTGTGTTCACGAACAGTCTGCTGACCATGATTCCCGTCGGAGACGGGCCGCGAGACTTGGCGATTAAATTATTCTAGAAACACAACGCAAATTAATCTTGGCGCAGAGCAACGAGAGGATCGACGCGCATGGCGCGGCGCGTGGGGCTGTAGCAAGCCAAGAGAGTGACGGCGCTCATAAGAAAGGCGGCGGCGAGGAAGGTAACGGGGTCGGCGGGACTGACGCCGTAGAGTTCGCTGGCGAGCAAGCGAGTCAGGGCGAGCGCGGAGACCAAACCAAGACTGATACCGATGACCGAGAATTTAGCTCCCTCTCTCATGATGAGCCGGAGAACATCACTTCGCTGCGCGCCGAGAGCGACGCGAATGCCGATTTCGCGCGTGCGGGAAGAAACGAGGAAAGAAAGCACTCCATAGATGCCGACGAGTCCGAGGACCAGAGCGAGGCCGGCAAAGGCGACAAATAGTTCGGTTGTGGACGCGGGGGTAGCCACGGATTCAGAGACTACCGCGCGCATGGGTTTGACTTCAGTCGCTGGAACCTCCGGATTGAGAGTAGCGATGGTGGTGCGAAGAGCATTTTGGACTTGCAACTCGTCGAGGCTCGATTGGGCGACGACGGTCATATCGGATGGGACGCGGCCACCTTCGAGCGTAGCGTTCGGCGCATAGGGGAAATAGATTGTGCCGTTGATCCAATCGGGTATGTTTTTTTGCAGGTCGTAGGCGCGCACGTCGGAGACGACGCCGACGATAGTGCGCCAATCCTGGTCGCCGCTGAGACGCACGTGCGAACCGATGGGGCTGCGGCCAGGCCAAAAGCGGCGTGCGGTGGACGCGCTGACGAGAGCGACGGGCGGATTGCCGGAGTCATCGGCTGACGTGAAGCCGCGGCCGGCGACGATGGGAATGCTCATGACGCGAAGATAATCGGGCGTGACGACGTTCATCCAGAAAAGCGGCATGACCGCGCCGGGAGAGACGGGTTCATTTTCGATTTCGAGAGAGCGTTTGGCGACGCGGCCGCCGAGAGGAAGCGTGTTGACGAAAGCCGCGGAGTGCACGCCGGGAACGGCTTCGAGGCGATTGAGGAGTTGATGGTAGAAGGAAATGCATCGCGCGGGGTCGCTGCAGAATTCCTGGTTGGGTGTGATGCGAGCTGTGAGAATGCGTTCGGGGCGGAAGCCCGGGTCGACGTGGGAAAGCGCCACGAAGCTGCGAATGAGCAAACCGGCTGCGATCACGAGAAGAACAGCGAAAGCGACCTCGGCGATGGCCAATCCGCCGCGCAAATTTCGAGAGACGGAAGAGGATGCGCCACGGCTGGCGGACTTGAGCGAATCGACCAGGGCGACGCGCGAGGACTGGAGCGCGGGAGCGAGGCCGAAGAGAAGACCGGTGAGGATAGCGAGGCCAGCGGTGAATGCGAGGACTCGCCAGTCGATATGCGCGCTGGCGAGGCGCGGCGTGTCCGCAGGAAGCGCGGCTTTGAGCAATTGTAAGCCTTCGGTGGCGAGAAGGATTCCGAGCGTCCCGCCGAGAAACGCCAGCAAGACGCTTTCCGTGAGAAGTTGGCGGATCACGCGGCCGCGCTCTGCGCCCATGGCGGTGCGGAGGGCGATTTCCTTTTCGCGCGTGGCGGCGCGGGAGAGCGTGAGATTGGCGACGTTCACGCAGGCAATCAGGAGAATTAAACTGACCGCCCCAAGAAGCAAGAAGAGGCGGCCGCGCACATCCGCGACCATTCCGTTGCGCAAAGCAACGACGCTAATGTCGGCGTTCCAATCGGCGGGCATGGGCCAGGGGACGAGTTTCGAGGCGCGCGACTGAAACATACGAACCTCGGCGCGAGCTTGGGCGATGGTTGCGCCGGGACGCAACCGGCCGATGATAGGCATAAAATCGCCGGCCCAATAGGCAACGGTGTCGCGGGGATCGTTGCGCAGAGGAATCCAAACCTGCGTTTTCGACGACGGAAAAATGAAATCGGCGGGCATGACGCCGACGACTTGGCGGCTGACGCCTTCGAGTTCGATCGAATGGCCGACAATGGAAGGATCACTGTTGAAGCGCTGCTCCCACAAGGCGTGGCTCAGAATGACATAATTATCTTCGCCGGCTTGATCTTCGCCAGGATAGAAGGGACGGCCAAGCTCTGGGCGCGCACCCAGGACGTTGAAAAACTCGGCGGAGACGAGGACGCCGGAAAGACGGAGCGGATCACCGCGACCGGTGAGGTTGAATTCGTGGCCTTCAAAGTACGCGGCGACGTCCAGAGATTTCATTTGGTCCCGCAGAGCGACGAAGGCGCCCTTGGGGTAAGTGCCAGTGATGCTGACGAGTTCTTGAGGCGCCGTAAATGGCAGCGGCCGCAGAAGGATGCCGTTGACGAGACTGAACATGGCGGTATTGGCGCCGATACCGAGAGCGAGCGTAAGAACTGCGACAGAGGTGAATCCAGGACTTTTGCGGAGCATGCGCGCGCCGTACCGCAAATCCTGAAGCAACGTTTCAATGATTCTCCCGCCGCGCGCTTCCCTTCCCTCTTCCTTCACGCGTTCGATTCCGCCGAACTCGATGCGAGCGCGGCGCATTGCTTCTTCGCGCGGGAGGCCGGTGCGAACCAAATCTTCGGCAAACGCCTCCATATGGAAGCGGAGCTCCGCGTCCATCTCGCTTTCCACGCGCGCACGCTGAAAGGTTGCGCGCAACCAAGAGCGTAGCCTGCTCCCAAGCGTCATACTTCCTCCGACCCGGCGATCCAAACTCGAGCGATTGATTGCGCCATCATTCGTACCTCAGGGCCACCATGGGATCGACACGCATCGCGCGCCGCGCCGGAAGGTAACTTGCCAGCAGAGCCACCCCGAGAAGGATGAGAGAGACGGCAATGAAGGTGAGTGCATCCGTCGGGCGAACGCCGTAGAGCATCGACGCGAGCAAACGCGTGGCCGCCAATGCCCCGGCAAGGCCGATCGCTAAGCCGATGGCCGCGAGGCGAACTCCCAAGCCGAGGACATCCCAAACAATCTGTTCACGCGAAGCGCCGAGCGCCATGCGAATGCCGATGTCGCGTGTGCGCTGCGCCACCATATAGGACAGCACGCCGTAAATCCCCACGGACGAAAGCAGCAGCGCGGTGGCGGCAAAAATCGCCAGCAGAAATGTATCGAAGTGCGAGCGTTCGAGAGTCCCGGAGATTTTCTGTTGCATCGTCGAGAGCTGATAGATGGGCACAGCCGGGGCAACGGAGGCGACTGCGGTCTGCAACTCGCGCGCTGGGATCGCGCCACCTCTGGTGCGCACCACCAAGTCCATCGTGCGGCCGATCCAATTCCAGGCACTGGGCGGCATTTGTGCGAGAGGAATATAGAATTCCGGGGGGACCTGACGATCGAGGCCCCAGGCGCGGACATCCGCCACCACGCCGACAACCTCGTGCCATATGGGGTCCATGGGTCCCTGCGGGCCAACTTCGCAGCAGGCAAAGCGTTTGCCGATCGGGTTTTCGCCAGGCCACATGGTGCGGGCAAGAGTTTCATTGACGATGGTGACGAGCGTGCTATTGCGAGTGTCCCGCGTAGTGAAGTCGCGGCCCGCTTTCAGAGGCACGCGAGCCGTCCCGAGGTAGCTGGGCGAAACAATTTGCAATTGCGAATTCACAAGATTCGCCTGGTCGAGTGGCTTGCCTTCGGGCAGCAAGCCATTGCTGCTGCCTCCGCCGGCGAGCGGTGCACGGGAGACGACGGCGGCCGAGTCCACGCCAGGCAATCCTGCGGCAGCCGTAATCATGCGTTCAAACGTTTGCCGCGCGACGTTGGGATCGTGATAGCCAGGATCGGGGAGCCCAACTCTCCCGACAACGAGGTTTGCAGTATCAAAGCCAGGATCCAGATGGGAAACCAGCAGGGCGCTTCGGATCAGTAGCCCGGCGCCAAGCATCAGAATCAGCGCGAGCGAGACTTCTCCGACTACAAGAAGACTCCGAATACGATCGCGCGTTCCGCCGGAAACGCCGGAGCTGGATTTAAATACTTCGTTCAGGCGTGTGGAAGCGGAGCGCAACGCCGGAGCCAGACCGAAAAGAAAACTGGATAGCAACGCTGCTGCGCAGGCCAAAACGAGCGTGCTGGCGTCGACGCGCGACTGATCCAGGCGAGGCATTTCGGCAGGTCCGTGCGCAACCATCCAGGCTACGCCCCAGTACGCCAGCAAAATGCCCACTGCGCCACCGGCGATCCCGAGAACCACGTTCTCCGCCAAAAGCTGCCGAACGATGCGATTCGGCGGAGCTCCCAGAGCCGCCCGCATGGCAATTTCCTTTTGGCGGGAACGAGAGCGGGCGAGCTGCAAATTTGCAATGTTCGCGCATCCGATCAGCAGCAGGAAGCCGACCGCGGCGAGCATCAACCGCAAGCTAAGACTCTGGTCGCCGAGAAGAGCCGTAGAAAGCGGCTGCAGTTGAAATGTGCGGCCTTCATCGTCGAGCGGGTACTGCTTTTGCGTGCGTTGTGCAATTACATCTAGTTCGGACTGGGCCTGCGCCGCCGAAACGCCAGGCTTGAGCCGTCCCATCACATTCAAATAATGGTCGTCGTGATCCGCTCGCTGAGTGGGAGTAAACGCCTCTGGTACCCAAAGCTCTGTATTGTTCAACAATGGATCGAAGCTCTCCGGCATGACGCCAACCACGGTCGTGGGCATCCCATTGAGCCGTATGGATTGGCCAACGACCGCGGAATCCGCATGAAACTGCGTGCGCCAAAGGCGCTCGCTGATGACAACTACAAGCGCTTGACCGGGCTTGTCTTCTTCGGTGCTGAAGGTGCGCCCCGCAATCGGCTGCACCCCGAAGGTCGCAAAATAATTCGCCGTAGCGATTTCGCCATCCACGCGTTCGGGAAGCTCTCCCGCTTCCAGATTGAAGCCTGCGGTGTTCGAGGCGGAAAGCTCAGCAAAGGAAGAGTTTCGATCTTTGGCGTCGATATAATTGCCGACGGAGAGGCCCGGGAAAATATCCTGCCAATGCTCCTGGACATACATCACGCGCGATGGATCATTCATGGCCAGCGGGCGTAGCAAAACGGCATTCACCACGCTGAAGATCGCCGAAATAGCGCCGATTCCGAGAGCCAAGGTGACCATGGCAACGACCGCGAAGCCAGGGCTCTTCCGGAGAACGCGCTCTCCGCAGCGCAAATCCTGCAATAGTTCGTCGAAGAATTGCACGCCGCGCGCCTCCCGGCCTTCCTCCTTCACCCGCTCGATTCCGCCGAACTCGACACGGGCGCGGCGCAGCGCTTCTTCGCGCGAAACACCGCCGCGGACTAGCTCTTCAGCATGAGCTTCAATGTGGAAGCGAAGCTCCGCTTCCATCTCGCTTTCGGCGCGCGCACGATGAAAAATTGTGCGGATCCACGAGCGTATCTTGCTCCAGAGCGTCATACTTCCTCCGGTTTCGTGCCCAAGATTCCCGCGATTACATCCGCCATGCTGTTCCAGTTTTCCGTTTCTGCTTGCAGCCGGCGTTTCCCTGCCGCAGTGAGCCGGTAATACTTGGCTTTGCGCTTGTTCTCGGATTCGCCCCATTCGCTCGCGATCCAGCCTTGATGTTCGAGGCGATAGAGCGCGGGATAGAGCGAGCCTTGCTGGATCTCGAGGCGATCCTTCGAAATCTGCTGGATGCGCAGCAGCACGCCGTAGCCGTGCAGGGGGCCGAGCGAAACCGCTTTGAGAATGAGCATGTCGAGGGTGCCCTGCAGAAGATCGAGTTGCTTATTCATGGGCGCTACTCTCCTAGACGAGCTAGGAAGGTAAAATGTTTCCTCCTAGACAGTCAAGGTGAAAGAAATCGAGCCGGAGCCTTAAGCTTCCATTGCCGGAGAGGGAGTCTATGGATGGTTCTAGGGAAGAATTAGCAGGAATACAGCACGAGTCAGGAATTTTGCTCAGCTTCGACCGGCCAGGCGAAATTATCTTCTCCCAGATTCACCTCGAGGAAACCTTCGGCTGGCAGGACGTCGACAGGCAAGCCCCCATGCCACAAGGCAACTCCCAGTTTGAGTTTTGTCTGGCCTTTCAAGCTGATTTCTGAGCGGTCGATGGCCACCTCGAGAATTCGATCGAACGAGGCCTCGGCGACACTTTTCGGGTTCAGGAGGCAGAGACGGCCCTTTTCTACCGCGAATTCCTGCAAATGGCCCCGGACGAGCTTGACAACAAGAGCGGTCTCTTCGATTCCGGCGATGGTGATGCGAAATTCCGAATCTTCAAGTTCTCCTAGAAGATCCCAAAAGGGATCAACTCGAACGCAGAAACGCCCGTCCTCGAAACCATAACGTAGTTCATGAAGGTAGAATGTGCGGCCATGCATCGCGCCGCCCCGCCGTTCGGGCGAGTACAGACCAGCCCCCAGCCACTCAAAATAGGAACTATCCCGCCCATCCACGGAAATTTTCAAATATCCGGTGGGGGCGAGTTGCAAGGCATGTTCCGGCTGGCGCTTGATGGGCTTCGCCAATTCCTGTGGAGCCACCTGGCCGAGCGCGAGGTAGACGGCGGTCAGATGCTTGCGATAGAGCGCATCGAATTCCGCATCATTCGCCGTGCTATGCTCTGGACCAAACCACCAGCACCAATCGCTGCCCTCGGCCGCCAGTAACGATTCTTGCGCTGCTTTCAGTCCGGCTTCGTCCGGCGCGCCATCGCGGCCCTGCTGGGATGCTTCAAGGGCGTGTCCGTAAGCTTCCCGGGCATCCCAAAGCAGTTCCCAAGCGGCGACATCTTCATTGTGGCCAATCCACACATCGAAATTCGCGTTGATCCACGAAGCCGGGAAGATTCCAGCATTCGATGGAATCTCACCGGCGGCGGCAATCGCTTCGCTCGCGGTCAGCGCGCGGAAATCCTGATCTCCCTGGATTCGGCCATAGAATTCGCGCAAGAACTCGCGGCCGTTACCCGGATAGTATTCCCAGGCGTTCTCTCCATCGAGAAACAAGCAAACCGTAAGTGGCTGCCCAGTCTGCACGCGCTGGCCCAGCTCGCGCAACCGCCCGTGCAAGTCCGCGGCAGCGTCCTTGCCATTCATGCGGCTATACACGAATCCGATGAGATCGGAAAGGTGGTGATCGCGGAAGAGGCCAGTGATGGGCTTTCCTCCGAGCTGAACGCGCAATGGCTTGTAGAGACGCTCCGCATTCGCCGGAATGCCTTTCGCATCACGAAAAAATCCGGCGTTCAGCGTTCTACCCAGAACACCCTCATCGGTGCCGAACCATTGGAAGCCTTCCTCGGCGGCGATGGTCAAAGCCTGATCAGAAACCGATCCTTCCGAAGGCCAGAGCCCCGCGGGCTTCGCGCCGAACACCCGCTCGTGGTATTCGCGGGCGCGACGAAGTTGCTCGCGCGCGTCCTCAGGATGACGGTAGGCACGGCGCGGAAGAGGCGTGCCAGGATTGGCCACTCGAGCGATATCCGAATCGCAAATCAACGGAAGGATGGGGTGGTAGAACGGGGTGGTGCTGAGTTCAATCTGGCCCGTCTGCGCCACTGCGCGATACTCCGGCAAAACCAATCCGAGCAGCTCGAGTTGCTTGGCTTTCAATGCGGCTTTGTCCTTTTCCGTAAACTCCTTGCCTTTGTTCGCGAGGCGGCTGACTTCTGAATCTTTCTCGAACCAGGTTTCTTCCATCCAAACCAATTGCGAAAGCAACTGCAGGTCTCGCCAGTCACGCTGAGTAAAAGAGACTTGCGCTTGCGCTCCGCCCGCGGGCTGCGCCCATTCATACAACTCGACAAACCTCGGCCATCGCGACATCAGACGTTCATGATTCACTTGAAACGCCCGAGCCAGAATCTCGACTTTGTCTTCCCGCGTCAGGTCATCGGCCGGCTTGAAAGCCAGTGAGAACCACGGCTCGTTAAATTCCCCGCTAGCGTACTCCTCGAGCTGCATGCCCAGAGAAGGCACCACGTTGAAGGTGGCGTGAAACTTCGGGAATTCCTTGAGCATGGCCACCATGCCCCAATAGTCCTTGAGCGCATGGAGCCGCGTCCAGGGCAATACGTAGCGGCCGGTCTCCGGATCGCGGTACTGCGGTTGGTGCATGTGCCACAAGACCGACAAATGCACGCGATTCATCGCCACTCTCTTTCCCGTCTCTGCTGCGATGCCGTGCTACACTCACGGTTCGCGTCATGCGCATCCTGGACCGCTATATTGTCCGCGAAGTTTTTCGTCATGCACTCCTCGGGCTTGCCGTATTCACGTTCGTTTTCTTCGTGCCCCAGCTTGTTCGATTGATGGAGTTGTTTGTCCGTCATACGGGCTCGGGGTCTCAAATTCTTGAACTCTTTCTGTGCATTTTCCCTGCCGTTTTCACGTTTACGCTTCCCATGGCCGTGTTAATTGGCGTGCTGCTGGGCTTGGGCCGCATGTCCGCCGACAGCGAGATTATTGCTCTCACAGCTTTAGGGATTGGCCGCCGCCGCATTCTTCTGCCCGTGGGCGTTCTGGCCGCGGCAGGCGCCATCATCACGCTTTGCATGACTCTGTGGCTCGGCCCGATTGCGGTGCGCACGTCGCGGACCCTCGAGGCGGATCTGGTCGCATCCCAAATCTCATTTGCGGTGCAACCTCGCGTCTTCGACGAACGCTTCCCCAAATTTGTTCTCTACGTCAACGACGTTTCTGCCAGCGGCACCCATTGGCACGGCGTATTTCTCGCTGAAGCCGGCGGAGAGAACGGCTCGCAACTCACCCTGGCGGAGAATGCGATTGTAATTGCCGAACCCAAAGAGGGCAAGCTGGAGCTTCATCTTCAGGGCGGCACGACGCACGAATTTTCCCGCGAAGATCCAGATCGCTATTCCGTGACATCCTTTGGACAGAGCGACTGGCCGATCGAAGTGAATGGGCCCGTCCCCTCCGAGCATCGCCAACTGAGCAATCCGGAGCGTTCCCTTCGAGAGCTCCTTGCCACCAAAGACGCTGGCTGGCGCGAGGCGCGCGTAGAATTGCACCGCCGCCTCGCATTTCCCGTCGCCTGTCTGGTATTTGCCCTCATCGCTGTGCCGCTAGGCGCGCAGCCTCGCCGTGGCGGACGGGCCGCCGGCTCGCTCATTGCTGTCATCCTCATCGCCTGTTATTACCTGCTGACGGTGATTGGAGCCGGTTTGGCGCGCCAAGGCGTCGTTCCACCATCGGTGGGAATTTGGGGCGCGAATATTTTACTCGTAATTCTCGGGCTCTCGTTGCTTCCCCGCATGGAGCAGTTCCGGGGCGAAAACCCCTGGTTCAAGCCCACTGTTCGATTCCGGACCTGGGCCAGGTTACTTCGGCGCAGGAAATCCCGCGTACGGGCGGCCGCCTTCGCGCGCATCCCCAACGGACAGACTGAACCGCCCGAGAATGGCGTGCAATCGAGCGGCAGTTTCCCTCGTTTGATGGACATTTATATCTTGCGCCGTTTCCTCTTTTATTTCGCGTTGCTCATGGCAGCATTCATCTTCCTCTTTGAGACGTTCACCTTCTTCGAGTTGCTCGACGACATCGCGCGTCATCGCATCGCTTTTCTGATCGTCGTCGATTATTTCCGCTATTTGACCCCCTACCTGCTTTATAACCTTGCGCCGCTGAGTGCACTCGTGGCCGTTCTGGTAACGCTCGGAGTCATGAGCAAAAACAATGAAATCGTGGCCTGCAAAGCGAGCGGAATAAGTCTCTATCGTCTGGCCGTGCCTCTGCTTTTCGCCGGACTGGTGCTGGCTGGCAGCATGCTCATGCTGGACGAAACCTATCTTCCTTACGCTAACCAGCGCCAGGACGCCCTGCGCAACCAAATCAAAGGCCGCCCGCCGCAGACCTACACGCATCCCGAGCGCTGGATTTTTGGCAACAACGAGAAAATCTACAACTACGACCTGTTCGACCCGTCGCAAAACCTGTTCGGCGGTCTTAGCGTCGTGGAACTTGACCCGGCCACGTTTCAGATGAAGCGACGTATCTTCGCTGCGCGTGCGCAATGGTCCGAATCGGAAAAAGTCTGGGTTCTCGAGGGAGGCTGGGTCCGGGATTTCTCCGGCAGCACCATCACTCGCTACGACCGCTTTACCGTCACGTCATTGTCTGAGCTCTCCGAGCCGCCCAGCTACTTCAATCGTGAAGTACGCCAGGCCTCGCAAATGAACTGGGGAGCGTTGCGTCGATATATTGATGACCTGCACAAGGCTGGCTTCGACGTCTCCAATCTCACCGTGCAATGGCATGTCAAACTGGCCTTCCCCCTCATCGCCCCGATCAGCATGTTGCTTGCGATTCCCTTTGCTCTGCTGGTCGGAACCCGTGGTGCGTTGGGAGGAGTCGCCCTTGGCGTGGCGATTGGCATCGTGTATTGGACGGCCGCGCGTCTGCTCGAAGCGATGGGCGGCGTGGGCCAACTGCCGCCGTTTCTTGCGGCCTGGTCTACGGACATCACTTTCTTCTTCCTGGGGCTCTACTTCTTCTTCAAGATGCCGACGTGAAACAAGAAGCCGCCAGGAGCGCATCCATCGATTATGATGTCTGGCCGCCGACGGCTTCTAGTATTACTTTAGATGCTCCTCCAAGAAATGTTTTCTACTTCTTCGCCTTCTTTTTCTTGGCTTCCTCTTCTTCAACCATTGCTTGAGCTGCGGCAAGCCGCGCTACCGGCACTCGAAATGGCGAGCAGCTTACATAGGTCAGCCCCGCGCGATGGCAGAACTTGACGCTATCCGGGTCTCCTCCGTGTTCCCCACAAATACCCAACTTGATGCCGGGACGCGTTTTGTTCCCCTTCGCCACCGCCATTTCGATGAGTTGCCCTACGCCCGCCTGATCGATGGTAGCGAACGGATTCTTTTTGACGATCTCAAGTTCCTGGTAAGGCCCGAGGAAGGAACCGGAATCATCACGGCTCATACCGAGGCAGGTCTGTGTCAGGTCATTCGTGCCAAAACTAAAGAACTCGGCAGTCATCGCGATCTCGTCCGCAGTAAGCGCGCCACGCGGGACCTCAATCATCGTGCCGACCAGATAGTTCAGCTTTACTCCCTTTTCCTTCATCACTTCGTTCGCGATGCGATGGACGACCTCGACCTGCAGATCCAGCTCTTTCTTGAAACCCACAAGCGGAATCATGACTTCCGGATGCACCTTGATGCCAGCCTTCTGCACCTCTGCCGCGGCTTCGAATACGGCGCGGGACTGCATCTCAGAGATTTCGGAATACACGATGCCCAGACGGCAGCCTCGGAAGCCGAGCATCGGGTTAAATTCATGTAATTCTTTAACTCGCTGGTGGATCTTTTCGACGGGCACTCCCATCTTCTTGGCAAGAGCGCTCTGCGCCGCATGGTCGTGGGGCAGGAACTCATGCAACGGCGGATCAAGGAACCGGATCGTCGCCGGGTAACCCTTCAGCTCTTTGAACATGCCGATGAAATCCTCCCTCTGATAGGGCAGGATTTTCGCCAGCGCTTCTTTTCTGTGCTCCTTGGTGTCCGCCAAAATCATCTCGCGCATGGCGTCGATGCGATTGCCTTCAAAGAACATGTGCTCCGTACGGCAAAGCCCGATGCCCACTGCGCCAAATGCGATGGCGTGTGCTGTCTGCTCGGGAGTGTCCGCATTTGTTCGTACCGCTAAGCGAGTAACCTTAGAACACCAGTCCATGAGCTTCTTAAAGTTTTGATACGTCTGGCTCTTGTCGGGCTCGAGCGATTTTTCGATCAGCACTTGGACGATTTCGGAAGCGGCTGTCTGAATTTGCCCCGGATAAACCTCGCCGGCGGTGCCATTGATGGAAAGAAAGTCTCCTTCATTATATGTTTTGCCATCAACTGTCATGGTTTTGGCAGCGTAATCGATCTGGAGAGCCGCTGCGCCGCAGACGCAGACTTTTCCCATCTGGCGAGCGACGAGAGCTGCGTGAGAACTGACCCCGCCCTTTGCCGTGAGAATGCCTTCGGCCGCGATCATGCCGCGCAAATCTTCTGGAGAGGTCTCATTGCGAACGAGCAGAACCTTTTCCCCTTTTTCTGCAGCCGCCGCAGCGCGATCCGCGTTCAAATACATACGGCCAGCTGCCGCTCCGGGACCTGCGGGCAGTCCCTTGGCGATGACTCTTGCCGCCGCAACCGCTTTCCGATCAAACACCGGCGCCAGCACTTGGTCCAACTGATCAGCCGGGACCCGCTTGATGGCCGTCTTCCAATCGATGAGTTTCTCCTTTTCCATTTCGATGGCGAAGCGAACGGCAGCCAGCCCGGTTCGTTTACCGTTGCGCGTCTGGAGCATGAAGACTTTTTCATCTTGAATCGTAAATTCGAAGTCCTGCACATCCTTAAAGTGTTTCTCTAAGGTTTGGCGGATTTTCTCCAACTCGTGGAAAGCCTTCGGCATGTAATTCTTGAGCTGCGCAACCGGTTCGGGAGTGCGTACCCCGGCCACCACGTCTTCGCCCTGCGCGTTAATGAGGAACTCGCCGTAGAACACCTTTTCGCCCGTTGCCGGATCGCGCGTGAAGGCCACGCCGGATCCGGATTTGTCGCCCGTATTGCCGTAGACCATCGCCTGCACGTTTACGGCGGTGCCCCATTCAGAGGGGATGTTGTACTTCCTGCGATAAACCACCGCGCGGTCGTTCATCCACGAACCGAACACGGCGCCCACCGCTCCCCACAGTTGTTTCCAGGCGTCCTGCGGAAATTCCTTGCCAGTGCGTTCCTTGATCAGCTTCTTGAACCGAACCACAAGCTCCTGAAGGTCGCCAACTGTCAGCTTCGGGTCGTCGACATCCGCATGATGCCGCTCATGCTTGAGGCCATGAATTACAACCTCGAATGGCTCGTGGTCCTCGTCCGGGCGTTTTTGCACGTTCATGACAACGTCGCCATACATCTGAATGAAGCGGCGATAACAATCCCAAGCAAAGCGCTCGTTCTTGGTGGCCTTGGCGAGCGTGAGCACGGTTTCATCATTCAGTCCGAGATTTAAAATCGTGTCCATCATGCCCGGCATGGAATCGCGGGCGCCGGAGCGCACCGATACCAGCATCGGCATCGCCTTGTTGTCCCCAAATTTCGTCCCCATTATCTTTTCCACGCGCGCAACGGCCTTCCTGGCCTCCGCGTCGAGTGCCTTGGGATAGGTTTTCTTGTTTCCGTAAAAGTACGTGCAAACTTCTGTCGTGATGGTAAAACCGGGAGGTACAGGCAAGCCGATCCGGCTCATCTCCGCAAGCCCAGCGCCCTTACCACCCAAGAGAGCGCGCTGCGTCCCGTCACCTTCTGCTTTGCCTGCTCCGAAAAAATACACCCATTTAGCCACGGTGTTCCTCGCTTCTCGTAATTTGAATTTTGAAAACCATTCTGCAACTGCCCATCTCAGTACGGCGCCCGGAAGAATTTGTCGGCACGCCGACGCGATCCCTGTTTCTGCAACTTAAAGTCAAACTTGATCTTCTTTATCGGCGTTCCTCCCCGCCCAACTCAGCAAAATCCGCGATGGTCGTGAACTCCCGGAGAATCTCAGACAGCAGCGCCAGCCGGTTTTTTCGCACCGCCTCATTCTCCGCCATGACCATAACCTTCTCAAAAAAATCATCCACTTCCTTACGCAGCCCGGCGATTACCTCAAGTGCTTCTTGATATTTACCTGCCCGCTTCTCCGCCTGAACCTTAGACGCTGCCGAGCGCACGGCAGTGAACAATTCACGCTCCGCGGCGTTTTCAAACAGATCAGCCTGAATTCCTGGCCATTCGTCTTTCTTGAAATTGGACTTCTCAAGAATATTCCGAATCCTCTTGAAGGATACGGCAAGCGGCTCAAAATTTTTCGACTTGCGGATGGCTTTCAGCGCGATGAGGCGTTTGTGCGCATCCACCAAATCGTCGACTCCCGCGCGAAATACGGCGTTGACTTCGTCGTAACCGAACTTCTCCCGCTCGCGGAACACAAACTTTGCGCGGTCCAGCAGAAATTCGAGGACCTGCGCCTCCTGCTCCGGAGTAACTCCGCGCTTGGGTGGATTTGTGAGCAGCGCTTTGGCGGCCGCGCCGACTGCCAGCGACACGGAAACGGGCAACTTTCGCTCTAGAATAATTTTCACGATCCCCAGAGCGGCGCGGCGTAGCGCGTACGGATCACTTGAACCCGTTGGCACCAGGCCCACAGCAAAGCAACCAACAATCGAATCAAGCTTGTCGCCCAAAGCAACCGCACAGCCAGTCAGATTCCGCGGGATTGGATCATCCAGCCCGACGGGGCGGTAATGGTCGTAAATGGCGTCGGCGACGTCATCCGGTTCGCCCTGTGCGCGCGCATAGAGCCCACCCACAATTCCCTGCAGCTCGGTAAACTCTCGCACCATCTCAGTTGCCAGATCGCACTTGGAAAGTTCCGCAGCGCGGTCGGCGTCCGCAACGTGCGCTTGCACCATTCCTCGGCTGAACCATTGCTCCGCAAGCCATCGGGCAATCGCGCGCACGCGCTCGACTTTGTCTCGGTAGCTCCCCAGTCTCGACTCGTAGGTGACGCGCTCCAGCTTCGGCAAATAGTCGGCGAGCCGACATTTCTGATCGGCCTCCCAAAAGAATTGCGCATCCGCCAGTCGCGCCCGCAACACCCGTTCATGTCCGGCGCGCACCAAACCCTTCGGATCTTTCGGCAGATTGATCACCGCAAGAAAATGCGGTGCCACTTCCCCGCTCCGCTTTTCGACCGCGAAATATTTTTGGTGCCCGCGCATCACCGTAATCAAAATCTCGTCCGGCAAAGTCAGAAACGCCGGATCGAATTCTCCTTCAAGCACGCTCGGACATCCGTTCAAATACGTCACCAGCCGGAGCAACTCCGCGTCCTCATGGATTTTGTAGGCGCCCCGCTTTGTGTGCGCCGCCAACTCCCTCATGATTTTCTCTTTGCGCTCCGCGGGGCGCACGATCACTCCATTCGCGCGTAGCTTCTTCTCATAGTCCGCGAAGTCTTTTACGCGAAGCGCACCTTTACCGAGAAACCGGTGTCCGAAGGTCGCGTCTCCCGCCGTAACTCCCGCAAACGAAAATTTCAGCGGCTTGCCGTTTGCCACGGCAACGATCCAGCGGATCGGCCGGATGAATCTCGCTCCATCAATCCCCGTCCAGGTCATCGAGCGCGGCCACGACAGATCATGAATCACGCGTGGAAGAATCTCTGTCAAAATCTGTTCGGCCGTCCGCCCGCGCTTCACTTGTTTCGCTGCCAGGTACTCGCCCTTGGGAATCTTCACCACGTAAATATCTTTTAGGGAGAGCCCCTGCTTTTCCGCGAAGCTGTGGGCCGCCCTTGTCGGCTCGCCGACAGCATCGTACGCCACCGACTTCGGCGGACCCGTCACCTCATTCACCACATCCGCCAGCTTCTCTCGAACTCCCCGCACGTATGCCACGAGCCGTCGTGGCGCACTGAACGTTTCCACGGTTACGCCATCGGAAAGATTCTCGGCAGCCAAAAGTTTTTCGAGATTCGCGCGCAGATCCTCTTCCGCCTTCGGCAGCATCCCTGCCGGAATCTCCTCGCTTCCTACTTCAAGCAACACTTCAATTCTTTTTCCGATCACTTTTTCCTTCGCGGGACTCATCCGCGCACCTCGCGGCGCACCGCGGGTCCGCCAATCTGTTCGAGATACGCCCCAGCAGTGCGGCAGGCCACCGTTCGGACGCGCGCCATCAGCGCCGCGCGTTCCGTCGTCGATATAACGCCTCGCGCATCCATCAAATTAAAGAGATGCGAGCATTTCAAGCAGTGGTCGTAAGCCGGAAGCAGCGGATACCGCTGTCGCTCCTTCCCTTCCGTCCCGGCAAACCCGTCGAGAAGCTCTTTGGCTTGTTTCTCGTGCAGCTCAAACTCAGCTCGAATTGACTTGGCGTCGCTGCGGTTAAAACTGTATTCGGAGAACTGCTGCTCCTCGGCCAAGCGAATATCGCCATACGATTTGTCCGCCGACCACCGCAGATCGTAAACACTTTCCACATTCTGCAAAAAAGCACAGATGCGCTCCAAACCATACGTCAGCTCCACAGAAATCGGGTCCAGGTCAATTCCCCCGCTCTGTTGAAAGTAAGTGAACTGGGTAATCTCTAATCCATCCAGCAGAACCTGCCAGCCAATCCCCCAGGCGCCCAGCGTAGGTGATTCCCAGTTGTCCTCCTCAAATCGTATGTCATGCTCCTTCAAGTTGATGCCGATAGCGGCCAGACTCTGGAGGTAGACATCCTGCACGTCAGCAGGCGATGGCTTCAGAATGACTTGAAACTGTGTGTGCTTGTAAAGCCTGTTGGGGTTCTCGCCATATCGTCCATCGGCAGGGCGGCGGCTGGGCTGCACATAGGCCACGCGATAACCCGCAGGTCCGAGTACGCGAAGAAATGTTTCCGGATGCATCGTGCCAGCGCCCACTTCAACGTCATACGGCTGCTGCAACACGCATGCCTGTTTCACCCAAAAATGAGAGAGTTTCAAAACTAAATCTTGAAAGGTGAGGCCAGTCGGCTTTTTCTCAAGTTTTACTTTAGCAGTCAAGTCGTCTCCAGAAGCTTGCGAGTCGTTAGCGGTTTCTCCGTGTGGTGCTCGATCCAGTTCAAGGATGCCTCTCGTAGTTCCGCCGCGGGTTGGTGCATCCCGGAAGAAAATTCGATCTTGTCCAGTTTCTCGCCCGCAAACCGTTCCGCCAGTTGCCTTCCCTCGACATGCAGCGCCTTCATTCCACTGCGCCGGCACTTTTCGCAAAAGAGCCCAGCCTCCCATGGCGCGTGATACGCTGCGTGCGAACCAAACGCCGCGCCGCAAGCGGCACATCGATCAAACTGCGGCAAGTAGCCCCCAAGCCGCACCGTCCAAAACGCGAAGTAACTCAGAGGCAATTGCCAGGCGCCCGTTCGTTCAATTTCGCGCGCCGTAAGCAAGAGCAGCCGGAACATGGCCTCTGCCGTTTCATGCTCCGGAAGAACCTGTTCGGAAACTTCGCTGACCACCGCAAGTCCCGTGCTCAATTCATAGTTGCTTTGCGCCTTGTGAAACGATTCCAGCAGTTCGCATTGCTGAATTCGTACCAGGTCCCGCGTCTCCTTCTCGATGTACCAGAGCTGGACATGCGACAAAATCTCCAGCGTCGACCCGTAACGGTTCTTGATCCGCCGCGCGCCGGCTGCCACGCCTCGCATGCGTCCCGAGGTTCGGCCGAAAAAACTCACCAGGCGATCCGCCTCACCCAGCGAAAAGGTCTTCAAGATGATGGCTTCCGTTTCCCTGGCAGGCATGAGCTGTCGGCGCGCCGACGCTTCGGCGGACACTATGCAGAGTTACGTCCGATTCGCGCACACGCAGGACTAATTTAATTATCACACACTCTCGACCTGCGCAACGATTACGTAATCCCGCGCCGAAAAAATTTCTTCGGTGCGCTGATACGGATCACTCGGAAAAGTTGTCTCCGGAAACTACCGCCAAAGCGCCGGTTACCTATCCAGATCCCGGGAAAAGCGCACCCACGGATTCTGTTAACTAGCGACCCATCGCAACCTACATTATCGGACGCGCCAATCGCTTCGATCTCGCTTGCATTTTTTCCCTCTTTCGATACCCTGCACCACTATCTTATGCGCGCGCCACGATTCGACATCCTGGGCATCGGCGAGAACGCCACCGATACCGTCCTCCGCCTTGCTCAATTCCCCGCCCTGGGCACTAAGGTAGAAATGCTCGGCGCTCGCATCATGCCCGGAGGCCAGGTCGCCACATCCCTCATCGCTTGCCAGCGCTGGGGCCTGCGTACACACTACGTCGGCGTCGTTGGAGATGACCCTGCCGCCGAGATCCATCGCCGCGAACTCCGACGCGCAGGTGTCCACGCCGAGTTGGTCCATGTCCCGCGCAGCCTCAGCCAGCTCTCGTTTATTTTCGTCGATACCAGCTCCGGAGAACGCACCATCGCCTGGATCCGCGATCCGCGGTTGACGGTCTCCCCCTCGTTTCTCAAGCGAAACTGGGTGACCTCCGCGCGGCTATTGCACGTGGATGGGCACGACCCGGCAACCACCAGCCTCGCAGCCTCATGGGCTCGCGCGTCCGGAATTCCGGTCGTCGCCGATTTGGACCACATGAATCCCCGGCTCCAGCGTCTTCTTCCGTTCGTCGATTATCCAGTCACGTCCAGGGAGTTCCCCCTCGATGCCACGGGCGAAAAGAACCTCCTGAAATCGCTCCCGCTCCTTCAGCGCAAATACGGCTTCCGCACCTTCTGCGCAACGCTGGGCGAGAGCGGCGCGCTCGCTTGGGACGGCCACCGCTTCTGGTATGCTCCCTCTTATAAGGTCCGCGTAGTGGACACAACTGGCGCAGGTGATCTCTTCCATGCCGGATTTTCTTACGGGCTGCTGCATGGGTGGGACCTGCAGGGGCTTCTCGACTTTTCGTGCGCGGCAGCCGGGCTGAATTGCGAGGCATTAGGCGCGCGCGGAGGGATTTGCAGCTTGTCCAAAATAAAGGATTTGCAGCGCGGCGGTCACAGGAATCGCTCACTCTACTCGGAGTCACAGTTGGAGAGCGCCGCCAGAGCAGCACTCTTGAAGAGGCGGGGCTAAAGCGGGCGCCCGGCCACAACAAATCGCGAGACGGAGCACTGGGGCCCCCATACTAGCGCATGTTCATCCCTCTTAAAGACCTAAACCCGCACAAGACGTACCCCGTCATCAATACTCTCCTCATTTTGGCGAACATCGTCGTCTTCCTATTCCAGCTAACTCTGCCTCCGCATCAATACCAAGCCTTCGTCCTGACCTATTCCACTATTCCCGCCCGAATCCCGGCCTTCCTCGGCGGCCACGCCGCTCTTGACACCGCGTTTCTCCCCATCCTGACCAGCATGTTCCTCCACAGCGGCTTCCTGCACATCGCTGGAAACATGCTCTTCCTCTGGATCTTCGGCGACAATGTCGAGGACTACTTCGGCCATCTCCCTTATCTTCTCTTCTATCTGGTTTGCGGGGTGGGCTCAGACTTGTGCCATATCATGTTCAATTTCCATTCAGGCGTACCCGCTCTCGGCGCCAGCGGCGCCATCTCTGGCGTCATGGGCGCCTACATCATTCTTTATCCCCGCGCTCGGGTACTCACGCTGGTTATAATTTTCTTCCTCCCGATTCCCGCCTTCATCATCCTGGGATATTGGTTCCTTCTGCAGTTCGTCGCAGGACTAACTACCGTTGGTGGCGCGGCCACAGGCGGAGTCGCCTGGTGGGCGCACATCGGCGGGTTCCTCATAGGGATGTTGATTACACTCTTGAGTTTGGGAGAACGAAAGTAGAAGTTGGGGTGAGTTTCGTCGAGCAAGACCGCAAGAAAGTGTACTTAAAGCGATACTTTAGAGACGCTCAATGCGCCTCCGCGGCGAAATTCGCCAGCCAATCGCCGACTTCGACTGTTTGATTAACTCCACCCAAGTCAGGCGTAACAAAATTCTCCTTCAGCGCCATCTTCACGCCTTCGCGTAACACTTGAGCTTCCTGCTTCCATTCCAAAAAATCGAGCATCATTGCTGACGCCAGTACCGAACCGAAGGGGTTCGCGATCCCCTTCCCGGCAATATTAGGCGCGGAGCCATGAACCGGCTCAAATAGTGACGTCCTACCCGGGTGGATGTTTCCCGAAGGCGCAAGCCCAAGTCCGCCGGCGACCTGCGCGCCCAGATCGCTGATAATGTCGCCAAAGAGGTTGCAAGTCACGATTACATCGAACTGCGACGGGTCGCGCACAATCTCCATGGCCAGGGTATCAATATATAGGTGCCTGGACTCGATCTTCGGATACTCCTGCCGCACCTCTTTGAAGACCCTCTGCCAGAGATCGTGTCCAAAGGTCATGGCATTGGACTTATCACTCATGCAAACGCGGCTCAGTCCGTTCTGCCGGGCATAATCGTAGGCGTAGCGAATGATCCGCTCGACGCCTTTACGCGAGTTGACGTCTTCCTGAATGGCGATCTCATCCGCCGTGCCCTTCTTGAAGAACCCTCCCACGCCCACATACAGTCCTTCCGTGTTCTCCCGAAAGACCATCAACCGAATGTCCTTTTCGGTGCGGCCGCGCAAGGGAGTCAGCCGCTCATGAAGCAACTCGACAGGCCGTGCATTGACGTAAAGGTCTAGCTTGAACCGTAGTCCAAGCAAAATATCCGCGGCATGCTGGTTGGAAGGCACTCGCGGATCGCCCAGTGCCCCAAAGAGGATGGCGTCGAATTCGTCGCGGAGCATCTCCACGGCTCCCGCCGGTAAAGTTACGCCCTCCTTTAGGTATTTGTCCGCGCCCCAGTCGAACTGCACGAACTCGAGAGGTCGCTTAGCGGGGCTCGCGACCGCCCGCAAAACCTTGACCGCTTCGGGCGTCACTTCCTTGCCTATCCCATCCCCTGCTATCACGGCAACTCGCGCTACCTCTCCTCCCCACCGCAGAGGGAGCTTGCCGCTTGGATTTGTCGGTTTTGTAGTCATGCGAAGGACTTGGCCTCTCGGCAAGGGTGAAAGGCGTGCCTTTCCGAGTTTCAGCAGCTGTTTAGAAGGCGCCGGCCACGCTCCTACTTGGCTTTGGAATTCTCCGTCTTCAAAATAAAAGCGGACACATTGTCATGCAGCTCTTTCAGCGAAGCCTCATGGGCATACACCATGTGCCCCGATTGATAGAACTTAAATTCGATGTTGTTCTGCAATTTGGCTGGAATTTGCAGATGGCGCATCTCGTAAATGCCCTCGTAAAACGGCGTGGCCAGATCAAAGTATCCCGCGTTAAGGAGAACCTTCAGGTCCGGGTTGTATTTCATCGCCAGCGCCAGGTCCGTCATCACGTTGGCCGCCTGCGGCAACGGTATCGGCACGCCGGGCGGCTGGTGCAGAAAATTCCACGGCTCCGGGTCAATTTCCGGTTTAAACGTCTTGTTCTCGCCATACTTCAATTCCTTCCGCACATAATCATTGAAAGCCGAAACGTAGGCCGATCCGATCGCCGCCGATTGCGGATCGTACTCGGCCTCCTTGCTCAGCGGATCCAGCGTCGGTCCGGAAAATCGCGTGTCGAGCCGGCCCGTGGTCATGTCGTTTGAGTCCTGCAACGTCTTCTCGAATTCGCCCCCATTAATCCGCAAGTCCGCCTTCAGGATATATTCCACCGGCAGGCCCGTGTACTCGTGCAGCTTCGCCGCAATCGCCTTCCGCTGCTCCGGGGTCAGTTCCGAACCCGCCTCCAGCGCCTGCGCGTAGTCGCCCATCGCAAAGTGCTCGACTTCCGTAAGTAGCGGTTCCAATTCCTTGTGCGAATCCCCGAGCTTGTGGTGGTACCACGCCGAAGCGGCGTATGTCGGCAGCGCCAGCTCGTAAGGCAAATCGATCCCAGGATTGAATTCCGGCGCATCCGCGCTGAGATCGAAGTTCAATATCTGCGACAGCAGGATCACTCCATTGAAATCCACGTCGCGTTCCGTCTCCAGCACATTCGAAAGCACCGCGGATCGCGTAGTCCCATAACTCTCGCCAAACAGATACTTCGGCGAATTCCATCGCCCATATTTTGCCAGAAACTGAACAATGAAGTCGGCAAACGCATGCGCGTCCGCATCCACGCCAAAAAACGCCTTCTCTTTATCTTTCCCCGCAATGCGGCTGAATCCCGTCCCCGGTGCATCCACAAACACCAGGTCGCTCACGTCAAGCAGGCTAAAATTATTGTTCACCACTGGGTAAGGCGCCGCCGGCGTATGGGTATCGTCCGCTGTGACCACGCGCCTCGGTCCAAACGCTCCCATGTGCAACCACACCGTCGAAGACCCCGGCCCGCCGTTATAGAGAAACGTAACAGGGCGTGTTTCGTCCTTCTCGTCTGATTTGATGTACGCCACGTAGAACATGCTCGCTTCCGCCGGGTTCTTCTCATCTTTATCCGCATCCTGAGGGACGTCGTCCCAGCCCCTCGGATGCACTACCAGCGTCCCGGCATACGCGTCGTAATTTATCAGGTGGCCCTCAACCGTGACGGAACCCTTGCTCGCCTGCTGCTCCGCCTTAAATCCCTCCGTCTTCCCCGCATCGGTTTTGCCGGCGGCTGCCTCCTCTTTCGTTTGCGCCTGAACTAGGGTGGTTTGCAGCCCGAGAATCAGGATCGTCAAACTGGCCGCCCACAAAATCAGCTTTCGCATCGTGCTTTTCTCCAGAATTCAAATTTACGATGATTTCTCTTCTAAAAGTGCAGAACAGAATCTACCACGATTTCGCTGCAGCCCCTGATAAGACGTCTCAGGAGGCGTCTGGCGAGCAGCCCACCGAGTTGCCGGCCACGTTGGATGATTGCAAGCTGACCTCCTCTCAAGAACTGCTCGATAGTCTCCTTCAAACCAGGCGTTCCTTCCTTACCGTAAGCTTCTCAATCCTATCGCGCCGCGGCTCAAATCCAATCCCCGGCCCCGTCGGCACGCGAATTGTGCCCCGGGACGAGACCGTCACTTCCGGCTGGATGATATCTTCGTCCCAATACCTCTTGCTGGCCGTCACATCCCCAGGCAGCGTGAAGTTCGGCAGCGTTGAAAGAGCAATGTTGTGCGCCCGCCCGATCCCAGACTCCAGCATCCCGCCGCACCACACCGGCAAGCCATTTTGCTGGCACAAATCGTGTATCCGTTTCGCCACTGTATACCCGCCCACGCGGCCCAGCTTGATATTGATGATCTTGCACGCACCCAGCAGAATCGCCGCGCGCGCTTGCTCCTCCGTATGGATGCACTCATCCAGGCAAATGGGCGTCGCCAGCTTCTTTTGCAACTCCACGTGCGCGTACAAATCGTCCCACCCCAAGGGCTGTTCGATCATCATCAAATAAAAATTCTCTAACTCCTTCAAAAGCGGCCAATCCTCCATCCGGTAAGCCGAATTAGCATCCACCATCAGCTTGATCCCCGGAAACTCCTCTCGCAGCCGCTTGACCTGCGGCAACTCCTTGCCCGGCTTGATTTTTATTTTCACTCGCTGATACCCCGCAGCCAGCTCCTTCCTTACCGCTGCCGCCAACTCATCCGGCGACTCCTTAATCCCAATCGAAACGCCACTCGAAACTTCGTCCCTCGTTCCCCCGAGCAGTTTCGCCAGCGGAATGCCCTTCTGTTTCGCCTCCGCGTCCCAAATCGCCGCTTCCAGCGCCGCTTTGGCCATGCTGTGCCCGCGAACAGCCTCCATCAATCTCCAGGCTTCCGAAGCCGCTGCGATTTCTTTGTGCCGTATCATCGGCCACAGGAAATCGCGCATCACAATCCAAGCCGTATCCGTCGTTTCTGGGCTGTAAAATGGCCTCTCCCCCGCCACGCATTCGCCCCATCCGATCACGCCGTCCGCCAGAACTTCTGCCAAAATAATTCGCCGCGCCTCGGTCCGCTCCGAGCTCGTTTCGAACGGCGCGATTAGCTTCATCCGCAATTCCCGCAAGGTCACTTCCCTTATCCGCATTTTCCCTGTTCTCATTCTGCGGCCGCGCCTCGCATTGACTCCCGGAACGCCGCGAAATGTTTCGTTTTTCTTGCTGGAACTTTCCTGCTAGAAATCGCTCCATGGAACCAACAGATACGTCGCCCCCGCCTCTGACTTCTTCACGCCTACCGCCGCGTACCCGCGCGCGAACCAGGCCGCAAATTCTTCGCGTATGCGCGTCTGAACCCTCGCCACTGCAGCGTTATCGCTGTGCTTCCAGCGATCCAGCTCCCCTGGCAGCTCAATCGTCGCCGGAGCTTCCTCCGGCTCCTTCGCCAAATCCGAAACCGCAGCCACGACTCTCGCCGAGCCAAGCTGCCACTCCGCGAATAGACGGTCGGTCGGAAGTCCCAAATGCAGCGGGCTCGTCGTCAGTCCATAAAGATTTGGCAGATATTTCCGCGCAATCGCTCCCAATCGGTTCAAATTGAAATGGGCGTTTCGCGTCTGCAGCGGATCGAACGTCCAAACAATTAACCGAATCCCTTTCGCAAGAGCGTCCTCGCGCTGAAATAATTTCAAGGCTCGCCCAACCCCTTTGTCCCGGTACTCTCCAAGCACTCCCGTCATGTGCGAATGGAGAAACACCACGCCTTCTCGAAACCCGACCACCGCCAGCGTATATCCGACCAGCCGTTCCCCGTCAAACGCCCCCAGAACTTGCCCGCCTGTTTCCGCCGCCACCACGAACATCGTCGCCGGCTCCACTTCGATGTCCTCTTCGCCCCAAATCTTCTTTTGCAACGCGACGCAGCGTTGAAATTCCTCAATCCCCGCGCATTTTCGGACGACGATTCCCTCGCTCATCAATCCTCGCGCGCCTCCCGGGCCTTCACGACCTCGCCTTTTTCCACGCCTTTTTCCGCGCTCTTTGCCGCTTCCCAGAATTCTTCCATCTGCTCCCTCGGAATCTCCGCCAATGCCTTCCCTATTTTTCCCGCCAGGTCTTCCATACGCCGGAACCGCTCCGAAAATTTCGCATTGGCCTTCTTCAGCGCGATTTCCGGATCAATCTGCAAAAACCTCGCCAAGTTCACCGCGGAAAACAGCAAATCACCCATCTCCTCTTCCCTTCGCCCGCCATCTTCCGCTTCCAGCGCCTGTCGCAGCTCCTCGGCTTCTTCGTTCATCTTTTCAATCACGCCATCGATGCTCGTCCAATCAAACCCAATCCGCGCCGCCCTCCGCGTCAGTTGAAATCCTTCGAGCGCCGCCGGCAAAGCCTTCGACACGCCATCCATCAACGAATCTTTCTTGGCCCCGGTCTTTGAACTATCCCCATTTTTCTTTCCCGCCGCGCTGCGCTCCTCTTTCTTGATTTGCTCCCAATTCTTCAGCACCTCTGCCGAATCCTTAGCCCGCTTTTCACCAAACACATGCGGATGCCGCCGCACCATCTTGTCGTGCACCTCACGAATCACGTCGGCAACGCTAAATCGCCCCGCTTCCTTCGCAATCTGCGAATGAAACACGATTTGCAGCAGCAAATCGCCCATCTCCTCCGCAAACTTTTCGTCGTCCCCGCTCTCCATCGCCTCGAGAACCTCGTAGGCCTCCTCGATCAAGTAAGTCCGCAGCGATACATGCGTCTGCTCGCGATCCCAAGGACACCCATCCGGAGCCCGCAGCCGCGCCTGCACCGCCGCAAGCTTTTCAAACCATTCCCCCGCAGTCAATCGCGCCGGCTTTGAATCGCTGCGCCGTTTCTTCCCCGTCTTCGTCCCGCGCCGCGCCTTTTTCTTCCTGTTAGCCATCACCTTGTCCCATACCCGCGAAATTCAACAAACGTTACACTTTACGGTGCGCCAGACACTTTTGACAAGCTCGCCCTAAATCTGATGCTGTCCTAATTTGGAGTGCGGCAGACCTGCTCCCGCTTTTTCCTAAGATCACCACGCGGAAAAGGCCGGGCTTTTCAGCGGATCGGGCAAACCTAAGCTTCGGCTGACCCCCCGAGCGCCGAGCCGAGAATACTTAGCCGGACTTAGGACATTACCCAAAATCACCACCCCCCCGCAAACACACTCGTGCGCATGGAATGGAAAAGTCACGTTTCCGCTCCGAAAAAGAACTGACCAGGGAGTAGCCGAAGGTTGACAACGGTTCGTTGGCGCTCAGGAAAAAATCGTCGCGGAGCGGCAGTGACAGGTAACAGGGCCTGCCGTGACCCTTCCCTAGGGGCAGGCGCCAGCCCGTTAGCTCTCAACCAGATTGAGCGGGATGTTAACAAACTCTCAAAGGACGTATTCGCGGAAGTTCATCACAAAACAGAAGCGAGGAATCGCACTCCTCGTTTGCGGGCAGGAAATTGTCTGCTGGTTCTTATCCGGTCACGCGAGCTTCGGCGGCGCCAAGAATGTGCAGAGTCTTTCGTTCTTGCACAAAGACGACAATCCTAAGATTTTCGCGCTTCCAGTTCGCTTTGAACTTCACCTCTGGATGCACATCGAAGGGAGAAGAATCCTTGGCCGACAGCGATCCAATCTTATGAAAAGAACGCACCACCGCGGCATGCTGCACGTCCTTTCCCGCATTTTCTCCTGCTTTCACCGCGGTTCCCAGGCCCTGCTCTGTTACCGCCAGCCAGATGTCGGCCGGATCATAAGATGTAGAGCCGGCGTTCCCGATGCGCACTTCCAGCCGCTCGGCATCTTTCTTCCCCGCACCTTCCGTCGTAATCGAGACTTGCATTCTCGTTTGCTTCGCATCTTCTCGAATAGCCTTTAGGGCATCGCGTGCGTTGTACCCCACAAATTGGCTTTGGCCGTCGACAACCATTTGCGGCGTGTAGGGACTCTTTCCCTTGAATCTTTCCACGTACTCTTGTTGCCGCAAAGTCCATTCCGGGTCGGAATAGGGATCTACCCAGCCATCGTGATTCCAATAGTCCACATGCTCTTCCAATCCGATGATTTCAGCACCCTCGACGGGCTGGAGCGTTTCCAGCTTGCTCAGCAAAATATCCGCCGGAGGGCAACTGGAACACCCCTCGGAGGTGAACAGCTCTACGATCACGGGAATTCGCTCGGTCTGCGCAGTGGCTGTCTGCGCCTTCGCCGCCCGCGGCGGATTTGCGTTTGCGGCGCTCAACAGTAGCGCCCCCACCGCTAAAAGTAACAAAGTGTTTTTCATTTTCTCATCTCCTGTGCTCGTCTGCCTTCAATCCGAAGGAGAAGTTCCACCATACGAAATACGGTTTTCCTTTGCGTGCGGATGATCTTCTCGCGGAAGAGCGTCCGCTAACAACAGAATAGCTCCGCTGAACATCAATGTATCCGCAAAATAATTCAGACCATTCCCGATGTCCCAAGGAATAGCCACCAACATCGGCAAATAAACGAACATAACCACAAGAAAAATCATGATTCCAAGGTAGGTCGCCGCCAAGCGCGCTTTTTTATTGACGAGGATGCTTATGCCCGCAGCAAGAAGAACTGCGCCTGTGAGATAGCCCCAAAACAGGCGCAGCGGGATCCACGTTGGCACGACTTTGCCGAGAGGAACGCCAGGAACGAAGTCGGGATGCAGAAAATGCTCCACGCTGAAAAACAAAACTGGAATTCCGACAAAAAGGCGCCCCAGATGCACGAGTGCTGGCATGCCTTTTGCGTGAGGCGGGTTAATTTGCGCTCCGGCAAAAGCAAACGCGCCTCCGCTGAATGCGAGATCTCTCAGCGCCACCGCCCAGACGATTCTATTGTGCGGACTTGCGACAACGTTAGGAATATGGAGCAGCAATACAAACGAACAGAACATGATCCCTGCAAGTGTTGCCGCCAACTGCGCCTTCTTCTTGATCACAATGCTGAACGCCCCGGCGATCAAAGCCGTCCCTACCAGATAGATCCAAAACCGGTGCCAAGGAATCCATGCCGGAAGAGCCTGCGCGATACCGCTGGTCACCGTAAAGTGCTCCCCTGCGAAAACCATCATTGGGACGCCAAAGAACAAACGGCCAAACGGCAGGATCTTCTCCAGCCCGCGTTCTTGCGGTAGCTCGTTCCTAAGGATGATTGGCAGGCCAATCGCCAAAAGTATTGCTCCTAGAAAATACGGCCAAAAAACGGTGGAAGGAACTGAAAAAACTACCAGCGTTCCCCACGCGTACGCGAATTGTTGGAGATTGCCGGCCATCATGTGGATTCAGAGCCTCTCGTCCTATGCAGGTTCTCGAGGCGAGGGTTTGTCAGGGGACAAACCCTCGCCTCGAAATGACCTAGGAGGGGTGTGGTAGAACCTCCAAGTCTATACGGCGCACGCTCACGTGCAAGGATGAATCATCCCGACAAGCTCGCGACTACCGCATTCCAATGTTGTTTCAATTTCTCCTACAAAGTGGTCTGGCACAATAGCCACATGGCGCAATCCCTCTATAACCAGTTCAAGCTTGAAACGAACAAGATCGTGGTACGTTTGGGTCCTAACGCAGTGAATAACCACTTAAGGCATACCTTGCAAATAAAACCGCATCTCCCCGCGGATGTGCTATACTGTTTTTGCGCTTAATACCTCGGTTGTGTTGTGCGGCCCCTCAAGTTGAGTTGTTGATCTGAGATTACCCGCCTGCAGTCTTCTCCGTACGTTTTCAGCGTAATCTAAAACAAGACTGGCAATGCGAATTGCCGCGCTTGCACTGAATTTGTGTGCGCGCCGGGACCGCTCCCGCCAGCAAGAAAGAAATACGAATGCAAAGTTTCACAGAATTACCGATCTCCGCCTATATGAAGGAGAGATTGGCACATGCGCGATTTTCGACGCCGACCCCCGTGCAAGCTGCGGCTATTCCGCAAGCGCTCGAGGGCAAGGACGTGCTCGCCACCGCGCAAACCGGAACCGGCAAAACGCTGGCGTTCCTGATCCCGGTCATCGAGCAACTCTTGAAGCACAAAACGCCAGGAATCGCGGCTCTCGTTCTGGTGCCGACGCGTGAACTGGCCATGCAGGTAGTGGCGCAATTCAATGCCTTGCGCGGCACTCAACTCGTGCCGGCGGGTCTCGTCGTTGGCGGACTCTCCGAAGGCGCCCAGCTCAACGCTATCCGTAAAGGAGCTCGCGTCGTTGTAGCTACTCCAGGCCGTCTCGAAGACTATCTCGATCGCCGCCTTTTCAATTTCAATTCACTGCGAATTCTAATCCTCGATGAAGCGGATCGCATGCTGGACATGGGTTTTCTCCCGGCCATCAAGCGCATCGCAGCGATCCTGCCGAAAGAACGACAAACCATGTGCTTTTCGGCGACCATGGAAGCATCTGTGGCCCACTTGGTGAAGGACTACCTGCGAAATCCGGCGCGCCTCGCGTTTGGCTCGATCCTTAAGCCCTCCGAAAATGTGCGCATGCAGGCATACGAAGTTTCGGTCGACCGCAAGCAAGAAATGTTGCAGCGTTTGCTTGCGAAAGAAACCGGGCGGTGCCTGGTCTTCTCGCGAACCAAGCGCGGTACCGAACGCATTACCAAGAGCCTGAACCGCGATGGTTTTTCCGCCGCCATGATTCACGGTGACCGCTCGCAATCGCAACGAACTGCGGCACTTGCAGGTTTCCAGCAAGGACGCTACCGCGTGCTTGTTGCTACCGACCTGGCCTCCCGCGGGATTCACGTGCAAGACATCGTTCACGTCATTAATTATGATTTGCCGGACATCGCCGAGAACTTCATTCACCGAGTGGGCCGCACCGGTCGCGCCGGCGGACATGGCGTTGCCACGACCTTGTTTTCGCGCGAGCAGCGCTCGGAATTATTTCAGTTGGAGCGTACGCTCGGCATTCGCATCGAACGCTTGCCGCTCGAAGGCGGCGTACCTAAGCCCAACAACGGCATACACATCCGAACCATTGTGGCTCCCGCGCCGGCCATCAGCCAGCAAAGTGCGCCCTCGCTTCGGCCGACTGCCCCCTCGATTCGGTCGACTATGATTGCCCTGCCTGGGGAGATCCTGCAGGCGCAGATGGAAAACTAGGACGTATTCAACCGATCGGTTAGATGCTCTGTCCAGAAGCTGGGCCGTGTTTAACCGGTTGGCTAAATACCTTGCGATCAGGAGCGGAACTATTAATTCCGCTCTTGCCATTTAAACTCTTCCTTTTGAGTGTCTTACGTTTTCGTGAAGCTCTGTACGCCGACTCGTGGGACCTTATCCCCGGAGTCGCCGCCGCACGTCTGTGAGTGTGAAAGCGGTTGCCGCATGGCACTCGATGCCCAGTTCCCAGGGTTCGATTTCTCGCATGTAGCTGAACAACCAGATGTTATGGGAGACAGACCAACCATCATTCAAGGGAGGCGTGGCACGCCAACAGATGGGCTCGGAGTTAGCGAAGTCGAACTTACCGGCGGCATGGGCGCTGCGATGCCGGCAGTTTGTGAGCCTAATCCAAGTTTCTCCAATGTCTTGGCGTCGATCTTGCCGGTCGCGTTGAGTCCATGGGAATCCTGAAATCGCTTCATGGCGTCGATGGTCGTGGCGTCCCACTTGCCGCTCGGCGCGCCGTTGAACGAACCGTCCTTTGCGAGCGCGCTTTGAATTTCGGAGATCCGGTCTGCCGTGGGGGCCTTCTGCCCTCGCTCGCGGCGGCTGGCGTGTCTGTAAGATCTTCCGTGGTGAGATTTTGCACGGTGCTTCGCGGAAGGTGACTTAGAGGAATTTGTTCCCTGCCCGCTTGCTGCGGCGCCGCTTACACCCATACCTGCTGCTACAAACAGCGTCAGGGCCAGGCGTGTCGCGTTTCGCACTCGCATCTGTGTTCGCTTAAGAAGGGGATAGCGTACCGCGCCTCCCCCGGATTTCTTATTGCTGCGGGTTCTCCGCTGGAACCACGCCCGAGAGGAACATCGTCAAAACGCGGTCGCTGTCTTGGCGGCGCATGACTTTGAACACGACCGAATCTCCTGCTTTCAATTTTGACACGGCTGCCTTGTAGTCCGCCAAAGAAGTTATCGGCTGGTGGTTTATTTCGGCAATAACGTCGCCACGTGAGAAACCCAGGTCGTCCGAAGCGAAGCTGGCAGGATCGACGTCAGTCACAATAACGCCTTTCATGCCATCCATGCCGAATCGCTGCGCGCGGTCCGTGGTTAGATTGTCCACGCGGAGGCCAAACTCGCTTGGAGCGGGTTCGCCCGGCTGGTCATCCATGTTGCCGGCGACGTTCGGGAAGACGCGTGTACGATCCTCAACAACGGCGGTGGTTTCTTTCTGAGTGCGATCGCGCACGTAGGTAAGCACCACCTTGCTGCCGATAGGAGCTTGTGCAATAGGATTCACAAGGTCGTTGCCGGTCTTTACAGGGTGGCCGTTCACGCTGGTGATGACGTCGCCGCCCTTGAGCCCGGCCTTCTCCGCAGGGCTGCCAGCCTCGACGCTCTCAATGGCCACACCGTAGGGCGCGCCAAGAGATTTCAAAGTAATAGGATTGGTGCCGAGGTCTTCGTGGAAGCTCACGCCGATGGATCCGCGCGTCACGCGCCCGCTGGCAATAAGCTGGTTGTACACATTGATCGCCGTGCTGGAGGGCACCGCAAACCCGACGCCTTCGTAACCGCGGCTTCCGGTAATGATCGCGGTGTTGATGCCGATGACCTGCCCTGCCAAATCCACTAGCGGGCCGCCAGAGTTTCCGGGATTAATGGCCGCATCTGTCTGCAAGAAGCGCTGGAATTGATGCGCGGTTCCGCCGATTCCATTGCGATCCTTGGCGCTAATGATTCCGGCGGTAACTGTAGCTTGCAGGCCGAACGGGCTGCCGATGGCGAGAACCCAATCGCCGACTTGCACGCCGTCGGAATTGCCGAGTTTTGCGGTGGGAAGCTCTTTGTTTACTTCTATCTTGATTACAGCCAAATCGGTGTCGTCATCCGCGCCGATCACTTTTGCGGTGTAGCGCGTGGTGTCATTGTTCAGCTGAACTTGAATTTTGGTGGCATTTTCAATGACGTGATTGTTGGTGAGGATGTAGCCACGCTTGTCGACGATAACGCCGGACCCGAGGCTGCGTTCGGCTTGAGGAGGAGCGTCCTGGCGGCCATCGAAGAAGCGGTCAAAGAAATCCTGCATGGGGTCATTGTCGTCGCCGGGATCGCTGGGGGTCACGTGGCGCTTCTTGCCCGCGGACTTGCGCTCGAGAACTTGCGTCGTGGCGATATTGACGACCGCGGGCTCAACACGATTCACGATTCCCGAAAACGAACTCGCTGATGGTATGGGATCGGGCATCGTGAGCTTGGCGGCATCCGTTCCGCCGAATGCTTTCATGGCAGAAACGCGGCCCGAGATGACCGAGCCAATCATGATGCCCACCACAAGAGTGAACCCTACAAAAACAGACGCCAGAATCTTTCGGCGCCGCGCCCAATTGAAAAGCTCTTTCACTTGCTCACCCATATCGCTGCTCCTAACTTTACCGGCCCACTAAGCCCGTTGTTTCGGGCGGGAAATTTCGCAGGTGCACTTACTTTGAAAGCTCGACAAACCCCGGCATCAGTATAACACCGCAGAGAAAGGACAGTTGGCCCGGAAAATTGATGCTCCGGGAATATCACTGTCCGGGAGGACGGGCTCCCGCAAAGTGTGGCAAGCCCGATTGTAGCGCCATCACAAGTACTTAGACGCACGCACCCCACATTATGTTGTCAGCCATTTTTATCTGCGGTTTCTGCAACTCGGGGTGAGCTGCGTATCCCACACCCAGGCCACTACCGAAGACCGCTAAGCCCGCAACGACTGTGATATAACGCTATCACCGCCTGTGTCTTGTAAGCACCAGCACGGCCACATACTGCGTTGAAATTCCTCGTTTCAGGAGGCCAATGCCCATGGGAACGAATGACCCGCCGAAACACCGCGACGACTCCCCGTTTCAACCGTCTTCCGATCCCACGTTAAGCAACGCGGGAACCGATGGTGCCGGAGTCAAACAGATTGGTCCCTACCGTCTCCTCCAGATCGTAGGTGAAGGCGGAATGGGCGAAGTGTGGATGGCGGAGCAAACCTCCCCGATTCAACGCACCGTGGCGCTCAAGCTCATCAAAGCTGGCATGGACACAAAAGCCGTCGTGGCACGCTTTGATTCCGAACGCCAGGCGCTCGCTCTGATGGATCATCCCTGCATCGCGCGAGTTTTCGACGCCGGCTCCAGCGCCGAGGGACGCCCCTATTTCGTGATGGAGTACGTCCCCGGCTTGCCCATCACCGACTATTGCGACAAGCACCGCCTCACGATCCGAGAACGGCTCGAATTGTTCACGCAGGTATGTGAAGGCGTGCAACACGCGCATCAGAAAGCGATTATTCACCGCGACCTAAAGCCGTCGAACATCCTGGTGATCGAGCAGGACAACAAGGCGGTGCCGAAGATCATTGATTTTGGGCTCGCAAAAGCTACGGGCCAGCGCCTCACCGATCACACCATGTTCACCGAGCTCGGCATGATGCTCGGCACTCCCGCGTACATGAGCCCGGAGCAAGCCGATCAGCGCGAACAAAACATCGATACGCGAACCGACGTCTACTCGCTCGGTGTAATCCTTTACCAACTGCTCGTCGGGGCTCTTCCCTTCGAGCCCAAAGCTCTGCAAGCCGCCGGTCTCGAAGCCGTCCTCCGCGTCATTCGTGAGCAGGAGCCGCCCAAGCCGAGCACCAAGATTCGTGCCATGGGAGAAGCTTCCAACATTTCCGCGCAAAACCGGCGAGCGGAGCCGCGCTCTTTCGCTCGCCAGTTGCAAGGCGAATTGGACTGGATCACCATGAAGGCGCTCGAGAAGGACCGCGTCCGACGCTATGGCACGGCTTCTGATCTTGCAGCCGATATCTCCAGGTACCTGCACAACGAACCTGTCGTGGCTGGCCCCGCAACCGCCGCCTACCGCTTGAAAAAATATGCCGCCCGGCATCGTTTTGCGTTAGCCGCCGCGGCAGTCCTGCTCCTTCTCTTGGCCGGATTTGCTGTCACCCAAGCTGTCGAACTGCGCCGCATCACCGAACAGCGAAACCAGGTCCTCCGCGAACGCGACCGCGCCAATCGCGTCACCGACTTCATGACCAATATGTTTAGAGTTTCGGAGCCGAGCCAAGCGCGAGGTAATTCCGTCACGGCCCGCGAAATTCTGGACAAAGCGTCGGCGAACGTGGAAACCGGATTGGCGAAGGACCCCGTACTTCAGGCCCAGATGATGCATATCATGGGAGACGTGTACGACAACCTCGGCCTGTATGCACAAGCCATGCCGCTTGTGCAGAAGAGCGTGGAAATTCAAAAGCGCGTGCTCGGGCCAGAGAATCCTGACACACTAAAATCCCAAAACAACTTGGCCATCATGTTGGCTCGCCAAGGGCACTTTCCCGAAGCCGAAAAGCTGGTTCGCGAAACTATGGAGACCAGCCGTCGCGTGCTGGGCCCGGAGGCTCCGCTAACGCTCGGCTCCATGGCCAACCTGGCAATCCTTTTGGACCACGAAGGCCGCCTCGCCGAGGCCGAGCAGTTGGATAGGCAGACGCTCGACGCCAGCCGACGCGTCCTTGGACCCGAGCATCCCAGCACCTTGAAGGCGATGATGACATTGGCGAACGTTCTGTGGCACGAAGGGAAGCTTGCCGACGCGGAGAAGCAGAATCGGGAAATCCTCGACATCCGCCGTCGCGTCCTCGGCCCCGACCACCCGGACACATTGAACTCGATGAACAACCTGGCCAACGTTCTCGATGACGAGGGCCACTATGCGGAAGCAGAGAAGCTGTACCGGGAAACGCTCGATATCCAGCGCCGGGTCCTCGGTCCGGAACATCCGTTCACGGTAGGTTCGATGAGCAACCTGGGAAACGCTCTATATAACGAGGGCCAATACGCCGCGGCAGAAAAGTTATGCCGCGAATCGCTCGACATCCGCCGGAAGGTCCTTGGCCCGGAGCATCCTGATACCCTCGAATCCATGAACAATCTGGCGGATGTTCTGTCCCACGAAGGTCAATATGACGAGGCAGAGAAGTTGTATCGGGAAACACTCGAGATCCGGGAGCGGCTCCTCGGGCCTGATAATCCGGCGACCGCACTTTCCAGGTACGGCCTGGCCATTATTGCCGTACGCCGGGGCCAGCGTGATAAGGCGTTTTCTCTCTTGCACGACGCCATCAACCACGGACTACCCGGCTCCGCCCTCGTGGGCATTGAGAAGGATCCCGATCTCAAGCCGCTGCACGGAGATCCCCGGTTTGATGCGCTCGTAGCGCAAGTGAAACAGCGCGCCGGAACAGGGCAAAAATAATTCGAAGTGGCGCCAGCTAATTCCGTTTGGTAGATTCGTTTCCAGTTGCGAGGTGCCGTCCGGTTTGAGACGTAGCGTCCCATAACCGGACACATGCCTGAAAGCTTGTCCCGAACTTCGTACGTGGTTTCAATGACATGCACATGGTAAGCGGCTTGCACCTTTCAGAACCATTATGAACACTGTGCTGCGTGATATTCGCTACGGCTTTCGCTCGCTCGCGGGAAAACCTGGCTTTACTGCAGTGGCTATCCTGACGATCGGCATTGGCATCGGGGCTAGCACAACGATCTTTAGCTGGATGCGCTCGATGCTGTTGAATCCCCTGCCCGGCGCCACGCAGCCAGAACGCGTGGTGGCCATCGAAAACATGGCGCCTGATGGTGAGCCCATCACCACTTCCTTCCTCGATTTCCGCGATTTCCGAGACAACGTGAAATTGCTGGCGTTCGTGTCGGCGCGAGACGGGAATGTGTTTTCCGTGGGCGAGCCGCCGAACAGCGCGAAAGTTTGGGGCGAGATGGTTTCCGGCAACTTTTTTGACATGCTTGGCCTGAAACCCGAAGCGGGGCGGTTCTTCTCCGGGGCGGAACGCGACGACGCACAGAATGCGCACGCGGTCGTAGTGATCAGCGACAGCTATTGGAAAAACCACTACCACTCCGACCGCTTGGCTATCGGTGCGACTCTACGCATCAACCGCACTCCATTCACGATTATCGGCGTGGCTCCCGAAGGTTTTTATGGTTCGCGCTCGGGTCTCGATTACGAGCTTTGGATGCCCATTACGATGTATGGCCAGTTGACGCACACCGGGACCTGGATGTTGCGGGATCGCAACACGCGCAACTTCATGATGTTGGCGAGGCTCGCGCCGGGCGTCAGCCTGGAGCAGGCCCGCGGAGAAGTGCAGTCGCTTGCCAACCGGATGGCGATAGCGGACCCCGACTCGAATCAAGGGATTGGAGCGACGGTCCTGCCGGTCTGGCAATCGCACTTTGGACCGCAAGTGATGCTCTTGACGCCGATTATGATCTTGATGGGTGCGAGCGGCGTGGTGCTGCTGATTGTGTGCGCGAATCTGGCGAATTTGTTGCTCTCCCGAGCGACTGGCAGGATGAAAGAATTCAGCATACGCCTCGCTTTGGGAGCGCGGCCGGCGCGATTGATCCAGCAACTTCTTACCGAGACATTTCTTTTGGCTGCGGCCGGCTCGATTTGCGGGTTGATGCTGGCGAGTATGTTGGGCGGCGCGCTGCGCTGGCTTCTTCCGGCGGTCGCACGGCCGACCATGTTGCAGCCTCCCCTTGACGGGGAGGTCCTTGCTTTCACAGCGGGCTTGGCATTTCTTGTCGCGCTTCTGGCGGGACTCGCCCCCGCCGTGCATGCGGCGGGAGCCAATATTAACGAAGCGCTAAAGGAGGGCGGGCGAAGTGCAACTGCGGGAATTCACTCGCAGCGTTTGCGAGGGTTGCTGGTGGTCTCCGAGGTGGCGCTCGCCGTGGTTGCCCTCGTGGGGGCAGGACTTTTTGTGCGGAGTTTTCAGGCGGCGCGCTCGATCGATCCCGGCTTCTCACCGGACGGTGTGGCGCTGGCGCGCTTCGATTTTTCCACTGCAGGGTACACCGCGCAGCAAACCGATACTTTCTGCCAACGTTTGCGCGAGCAGCTTGAGCGGCAGCCTGGAGTGACCGCAGTGAGTTACGACGACTCCCCGCCCCTGGGATTCAACGGGGGAAACTGGGAGACGCTTGAGGTGGAAGGTTATGTCCCAGGGATGAACGAGAATATGAAAATCTACCGGGACCTGGTTTCGCCGGGCTACTTTAAGGCCATGAAGATCCTGCTTCTGGAAGGGCGCGACTTCGACCTGCGCGACGACGCGAATTCGGAAAAAGTGATGATCGTCAACCAGGAATTCGTGCAACGCTTTTTTGCCCATCGCAGCGTGATTGGGCGCAAAGTACATGGGTGGGGCGAATGGTTCACCATCATCGGTGTTGCAAAAAATAGCAAATACCATCGAGTGACCGAGAGCCCCCAGCCTTACTTCTACATCCCCATCCGCCAGATATACCGGCCGGAATATGGGCTGACTTTTGATGTGCGCACGTCCGGCTCGGTGAGCGAAGCCATTTCGGCCATGCAGCGCGAGTCAGCTGCCATCGATCCGGCCCTCACGGTCTTCGACGCCGAGCCGATGAGCGAGTATGTTGCTGCTTCTCTTTTCGGCGCGAAGATCGCGGCAAGTCTTTTGAGCGTGCTCAGTGGGCTGGGATTGCTGCTTGCGGCGGTCGGCTTGTACAGCGTGATGGCTTACTCGGTCGCGCAGCGAACCAGCGAGATCGGTATTCGCGTGACGCTTGGAGCACAGCCACGGGATATCATGCGGCTCGTGGTGCGGCAAGGAATTGCGTTCGCCCTGGTGGGGTTAGTGGTGGGATCTGTGACCGCTGTGACGCTCGCGCACGTCGTCTCGGCGATGCTGGTTGGTGTAAACCCCGCCGATCCGCTGGTGTTTGCCGTGGCGGGCGTGTTCACCGTGCTGGTCGCGCTGGCATCGGCAGCGATTCCCGCTTGGCGCGCGTTACGCGTCGATCCCGCGGTCGCGCTGCGTTGGCAGTAGAGCTGATTGCTTAACCTACTCCGCATGCTTGATGGCGCATTTCATTGGCGCCTGTCGCTGTCATCCGATATCCGGTTTATCGAAGGGCCCTTTGGCATTTTGGAGCCGAACATCACGCCGTGGGGCCGCGCGGTCGTGGGCGACCTGATTTTGGTATTCGACTCCGAGCCACCGACTGACCCAACGGTTCCGCTGCCCAGCTCTGCGGAGTTCGTAGTGACCGGCAGAGACGGTGTTGCCGACCCAGCTATCGGAGAGGGTATTCCGGGAGCCCGGGACGTGGTGGCAGGAGGCGTCTAGGTCGCGTTTTGTTTTTGGACGATCGTTTTAGCGGCCAAAGGTTTTTCAGCCAAGAGCACGTTTTTCAAATGCATGACGGCTTTGGGAATCTCGTCCGCGGCGGTGCTTCCAAACCCGAGTATGAGCCCTTGACGAGGTTTTGCGCATAAGTACGCGGGGGAAAGGGGCCAAACCCAAAGCTTTTCTCGTGCGGCACGTTCCGCAACGTGCTGATCGCGGATCCCTTTGGGGAGCGTGACCACCAGATGCATGCCCGCCTGCGCGCCCAAAATTTCGAGCGCTGATCCCAATTCCTTTGTGAGCGCATCGACGAGCGCAGTTCGCCGCTGTGCGTAAAGCTGTCGCATCCTGCGGATGTGGCGTGCGAAGTGACCCTCGTTCATAAAGTCCGTGAGCACGGCCTGGAAGAAATACGGGGGTCCAATATCCATGGCGTGTCGAACGGCAACAAAGTGATCGACTAAATCAGTGGGAATGACCATATAGCCGAGCCGCAGAGATGGAAACAGAGTCTTGCTGAAAGTTCCAATGTAGATCACGAGGGAGTGGTGGTCTAGTCCCTGCAGGGATGCGATGGGCATGCTGCCAAACCGGTACTCACTGTCGTAGTCATCTTCTATGACCCACGAACCGGCGCGATGCGCCCAGTCGAGGAGCTGGAGGCGTCGCGAAGCACTCATGGTGGCGCCCAGCGGAAATTGGTGCGAGGGCGCAACAAAAGCAGCTTTCGCCTTGGGACACGACTTGATGCCCGCAGCGACATTTAATCCCTCGTTATCAACCGGAATCGGCACCATCCGACAGCCGGCTGCGGCAAGGACGTGGCGCGTCAGCCAGTAACCGGGCTCTTCCACCCACACTGCACTTTGAGCGTCCAGGAGAACGCGGGTAGTAATTTCGAGAGCCTGCTGTGACCCGGTAACGATCATGACCTGGCGAGGATCGCAGCGGACAGCACGTGCGGTTCTTAGATAAGTGCAAATGGCTTCGCGCAACGGTTCGATACCAAGCGGTCCGCCATAGTGCAACTCGCCCGGATGTGGATTTCGGCAGTGGCGCATAACGATGCTGGACCAAGTTTGAAATGGAAATTGGTCGTACGCCGGTTGGCTCACGCTAAAAGCTCCCAATCCCGGCATCCAGGGACGCCTCACGTAGCGAGGGAGCGACACCGCGCGGCGCGAGACAGGCCTCGCGCCGCTACGAACGTCAGGGGACCGCATCGGATTGCGTGCACTGGAAATGTGCTGTTCCGGCAAGGAACTGCATACGAACGTTCCCGAACCTGCCCGCGTCTCGAAATAGCCCTCGGCCAAGAGCTGAGAGTACGCGGTTAGTACCGGAATTCGAGAGATCCGAAGTTCCGTGGCGAGAGCGCGAGTGGACGGAATTTGCTGCCCTGGCTCCAGATTACGCCCGACAATCATGTCGCGGTAGGAATCATAGATTTGCTTGTGCAGAGGTTTAGTCGCTTTGCGATCCACGGCGATGACAGGCGACAGCGCGCTTGGCACTTTCTTCATAATTCAAGGCCCTTCTAACTGGTCATAACATATTTGGGTCATGTGGATATTGCGCCCGACCACTCTACTGCGCAACATTAAAAATATCGATATTTCTAATCGGGTTTTTGTTCACTGATCTGCTGGGAGAAACAAGGGCGTCGGTGCAGATGCTCCTAGGGACTTGCCGCGGCTTTCCACCTCGAGGGGTGAAAAAACTGGCGGCCTAATTTCTGACAGGGGGTACCACCAGTGCGTAATCGAGAAAGCTTTGTGGCTTGCATTAAGCAGCTTCGCTTGCGGTTTCTTTTTGCTTTTCTGGTTGCTTTGATTGGTTTTTCGTTTTCCACTTTCGCTCAACAGACGGCTATCGTCGGCACCGTGACCGATCCCTCGGGTGCCGTCGTGCCGAACGTGACGGTTACCATCACCAATACAGACACCCGCATAAGTCGTACGTTTCCGACGAACGAAGCTGGCCAGTACGTGGCGCCGGATCTTCAGATCGGCCACTACGTGGTGAAGGCCGAAGCAAAGGGATTCAAAGCTTCAGAACAAAAAAACATTGTGCTGAACGTCGGTGACCGCATCCGCGTCGATTTCCAGATGCAGTTAGGCGCGGCGCAAGAGACAGTCACGGTCGAAGCCAACGCCGTCCAGGTCCAGACGGATTCCGGCGAGCGGAGCAATCTCATTACCGACCAGCAGATGACACAGATTGCCGTGGCCGGCCGCAGTATTTACCAGCTTGCTGCTCTGACTCCTGGAGCCTCGAGCCAGATTGGCGCCGGAGGCATGAATTCAGGGGAGGTAAATACTCCGGTTGGCGGCGACGCCAGCGTGGAATTCAACGGCATGCGGCAAAATCACAATATTTATTTGCTGGACGGCGGCGAAGATGACGATCGCGGCGGCGCTGGTGGCATGAGCATCGCTCCATCGACAGATGCGATCGCGGAGTTTCGCGCTCTTACTTCCAATTACAGCGCGGACTACGGTTTGTCTTCCGCGGGAACGATGACCATGGTTCTCAAATCGGGAACGAGCCAGTTCCACGCATCGGCATGGGAATTCAACCGCAATGACTTTTTCGATGCGCAAAATTATTTCGTTCCAAACCAAGAACTCCGCCTCAACGTTTACGGATTCAATGTCGGCGGCCCGGTAACCTTTGGCCACTTCTATAACCCGGATAGGAAAAAAACCTTTTTCTTCTACAACATGGAGTGGCGCCCTCTGGTCCAGGGCGGCGCGACTAACCAGACTGTTCCCGCCACGAATACCTATGGCGGGGATCTAAGCTCGCTGCTCAGCCTTTCCAAGCCCAATCCTATCTTCGTCCCGACGTACACTGGGGCGAATCCCCAAGTCTCGCCGAGCGTGCTCTTTGCCAATTGTCCCGGCCAGACGGCGCCAGCAGGAATCGTGTCGGGCGCACAATTCCCAGGCAATGTGATCCCGTCTTGCATGATCAACCCCAACGCAGCGGCTCTCCTCCGAGCCGGCATTTTTCCAGCCAATAACGCTCTGGCCTCGAACGGAAGTCCGGAATTCAAGGGCGGCGCTAACGCGAACACAAATCTGCGGGAAGAGATCGTCCGCATCGACCATAATTTTACCGACAAATTCTCCGTCTTCGGCCATTACATCCAGGAATCAGTCTCTCAGGGATTTGCACTCAGCCAGTGGAGCGGCGACAACGTACCGACGGTCGGCGACACCTTCGGCAATCCTTCTTATAGCGCCGTGGTTCACACCACATACGCGATTAGCCCGACGCTTATCAACGAGGTGGCCTTCAACTACAACGGCAACCGTATCAACATCGTGCCTTACGCGGCCTCGGGGCTGGCCAGTTTGAGTCTTCCGAGCGGATACGACTCCACCAATTCCAGACTCTTCACCGGACCGAACAACTTAGACCGTATTCCCAACATCGACCTAAGCGGCGGGAGCGGCGCGCAGTTTGAAATCTCCAGTTGGCCCTGGCACAACAAGGCCGATGACTATCAGATTCGAGACGACGTCTCTTGGACCCATGGCGCGCACCAGTTCAAGATGGGCGGAAGCTGGGCTCTGTACAAGAAGGTTCAGGACCTGTTTGGGGAAACCCAGGGCGGTTACAGTTTCAACGGCACATATACTGCTGGGAGTGCAGCTTGCCCGGCCAACACCGCGTGCGGAAATAGCTTCGCCGACTTTTTGCTTGGCGACCCTAACTCTTATCAAGAGCTGGCCGTCCAAGACCATGGCGATTGGAACAACGTTTCCTGGGCCGCCTACATACAGGACAACTGGCGCGTGAACCACAGGCTGACTCTCAACCTCGGGTTGCGCTGGGACGGAGTTCCTCACACGTACGAAGCCAACGACCGCATGGGGAATTTCTATCCCAACCTTTACAATCCGGCGGACGCCGCCGTTTTCGGCACGAACAATGCGATCTGCGGCGGTCCTTTCAATCCGGCTACCGGAGCGAATCCTGGCTGCGCTGCGGCTAGTCCGGGCCTGGGCACGAGTCCGAACTCCATCCTTGCCGGCGTTCCACTGTACTTGAACGGCATTGGCATTCCGGGGCAGGACGGCGTGCCGAAGGGCTTGGTGAACAATCACTGGGCGGCGTTCGGGCCACGTCTCGGCTTTGCGTATGACGTGACGGGCAGCGCCAAAACGGTCATCCGCGGCGGATTCGGCATCATGTACGAACGCATTCAGGGCAACGACATGTACAATGCCGGGCCAAACATTCCGTTCAGCCTGCAGGTCAACCTCAACGGCGTCACCATGCAGAACCCGGGCATCGCACTTTCTACCGGAGCGGCAGCCATCCAGCCGATCAACGCCGCCAGCATTACTGGCTTGGACGTAAATGATTACAAGTTACCGGTTAGCTACCAGTACAGCGTTGGCGTGCAACGCGCTCTCGGAACTAAGTCTGTGTTGTCGGTCAGCTACGTCGGCAACCAAGGCCGGCACCAGAATGACTACCGAAACGTTAACCTGCCCGAGGAGAGCTATCTGCCAAACCTGATTAATAGCGCTCCATATCAGACGGCGCCTGGCTTGCCTTACCCCGGCTTCAATTCCATCATCCTTTCCGAGAACGAGGCCGACACCCACTACAATGGCCTCCAGGTGGATTTGAATTCGCAGATCAGCCACGACTTGACGCTGCGCGCTATCTACACACTTTCGCGCGCTGACGACCCGACCACTGCCGGCAGCGGCGGTGGTGATCTCGGAAACGTTTCGAATCCCTACGCGGGTTGGCTATACGACGTGGGACCTAGCGGCTACGATCGCTTGAACGTAGCTGTCGTAGACTTCATTTACGACATCCCACTTTTCCGTCACAACGAGAACCGTCTGCTGAAGACCGGACTCGGTGGCTGGGAGGTGTCAGGCATCGTCACTATGGAATCCGGTCTGCCGATCAACATCGGTATCAGCGGCGGCCAAGGCGGCAACGGTGTTCCGAATGGCGTCAACAGACCGGATCTGACGGGCACACTCACGACTCCACATACTGTCAACGAATGGTTTGACCCCTCCGCTTTCTCGCTTCCAGCCCTCGGCGCTTGGGGAACGATACCGCACAACTATCTGCGCGGACCCGGCCGTGACAATTGGAACCTTTCCCTGTTCAAGAGTTTTATGCTCAGCGAATCCCGCGGCAGCCGTTTGGAATTGCGTCTGGAAACGTTCAATACGTGGAACCATACACAGTTCAATGCCGTTGACACCAACCTTGGAGACAGCCGATTCGGCCAGGTCACGTCTGCCTTCGACCCGAGAGTGCTCCAACTCGGGGGAAAAATCTACTTCTAACCGCATCCCGCGACAAGTAACAGACCCCGCTCGCATATCCCATCGTGCGAGCGGGGTTTGTGTTTCTTGCTTCCGCAATGAGTTGTGAGAGTTGACAGATAGGCCGCCAGAGCAAAGCATAAATTCTAAAGGGACAGCGGCTAGTTTCGATTGATCATTGGTGCTCGTCAGATTGCTCTATATCTGCCTCTTCTCAACTTCGATGCATCTGGCATGATCGCCGGGATTATCGAAAACTGGCTGCCAGCCTTCCTGCAATAGGCCTTGACAACGGATGGCGTATCTAGGATAAATGTAGAAGCTGCGGTTGCGGCGACACGTGGCGATTTAGGGCAACTTGCTCCACGTAAAAAACTGCTAAAGAGCTGTAGAGTATCCCAGAAGAATTTCTGAGACCCTCCGAGCACTTTGGCACGGAGGGTTTTTCGTTTCACCTCCCTGCTGCCCTAATCGAAATCCCATGTGATTTTAGTCTGGAATAGGGTGCAGGAATGTCCGAACTATTTGAGCTACGATGTAAATCTTGCGGAAAGACCTGGGGAAATGTTCCGCGATCCTTCTGCGAAGACTGCTTCTCGCCTCTGGAAATCACTTACGATTACGATTCTCTTAAGAAAAAGGCCCGGCGCGAAAAGCTGGCCGGCCGTGCGTTTAACATGTGGCGCTATGCGGAGCTGTTGCCGCTGCCGGACGATTTCAAGCCCACGACTGCGATCGGAGGAACGCCGCTGGTGGAAGCGCGGAAGCTCGCTTCGCGTTGGGGAGTAGGACAGGTCTATCTTAAGAACGACGCGGTCTGTTTTCCTTCTCTGTCTTTCAAAGACCGGGTGGTTGCCACGGCACTGGTGGCTGCGAGGCGATTTGGCCTTGAAACCGTGGGCTGCTCTTCCACCGGCAACTTGGCGAACGCGGTGGCAGCACAGGCAGCGCAGCAAGGCTTTGAGGCCTGTGTCTTTATACCCGCAGACCTGGAACCGGCAAAAATTCTGAACGCCGCGGTGTATGGCGCGCGCATCGTTCGCATTCAAGGCAATTACGATCACGTCAGCAGGCTGTGCACACAGATCGCCGACAAGTACCCCTGGGGCCTGGTGAACGTAAACCTGCGTCCGTATTACGCGGAAGGTTCGAAGACGCATGGCTTCGAGATCGCGGAACAATTGGGCTGGCGCTTGCCGGACAACGTCGTTGTGCCGATGGCCGGTGGCGCGCTGATCACAAAAATCGCGAAGGCTTTCCGGGAATTGGTGACGCTGGGCTGGGTGGAAGAAAAGCCGGTGAAATTCTTCGGTGCGCAGGCCACCGGCTGTTCGCCGATTACCGACGGCGTGAAGCGTAACCTTGCGCGATTCGAGCCGCAAAAACCGAACACCATCGCTCGCTCGCTGGCGATCGGCAATCCCGCGGACGGTCCTTTTGCCATGCAGGAGATCCGCAATAGCGGCGGATGGGCCGAAGATGTTTCGGATCCTGAGATTATTGAAGCCATCAAACTGGTCGCCGAAACGGAAGGCGTTTTCACGGAGACAGCGGGCGGAGTCACGGCGGGAGTTGCGGAAAAGCTCATTCGACAGGGACGAATCGGGGCAGACGAAACGACTGTCGTTTGTATCACTGGAAATGGGCTAAAAACGACCGACGCCATCGCTGCGGAATTCCCTCTCACGGAAGCCATCGCGCCGCGCCTCGATGCTTTCGAGGCCTATCTCGATAATCAATTCACATCCGCGGCCGTCGCGACAAAATAAGGAGACGCAAGAATCATGCCAGTTACGATTGAAATTCCCACGGCGTTCCGGCGCTTCACGGACGGCGCGCCAAAGATTGACTGTAGTGCCGCAACCATCGCCGAAGCACTGAACGATTTGACCTCGCGATTCCCCGCCCTTTCGCAGCACGTTCGCGACGAACAAGGGCAGATTCGCCAGTTCCTGAACGTTTATCTCAATGAAGAAGACATCCGCTTTCTCGGCGGCGAGGCGTGTTCGCTGAAGGAAGGCGATCGGGTCCTGCTCGTCCCCTCAATCGCGGGAGGTTAGCCCTGGCTGCCTCAACCCACCGACGCCATACTGAAAAAATCGGCTGCATGCTCTGCTTGCATTTCGTTCAACTTACAATCCTTTCGTCCCGAAAGTTCATCTAAGCTAAAAGCATCTACTAGCCCGACTCTAAGGAGCCCGGAAAACCGAATGGGATACTACGCACTTTTTTATCGGGAAGTCGTGCCGGATTTTATCGCGCGCAGAGGTATTTATCGCGAGGAGCATCTTGGACTTGCGCGCGAGGCGCACGCTCGGGGCGAGCTGGTGCTCGCTGGGGCTCTCGCAGAGCCGCCAGACGGCGCACTACTCGTTTTCCGCGGCGAAACCTCCGCATCCGTGGAAGATTTTGTCCGAAAGGATCCCTACGTCCTCAACGGCCTGGTGAAGCGCTGGGAAATTCGGCCGTGGACCGTGGTCGTTGGCAACCAATAGGAGCCTCCCTGGGATGATCGCCCGTCTGTGGTCCGCTCGCACGACAAGTGCCCAATCTACCCTCTATCTCGAGCATTTTTGGCAAGTTGTGGTGCCCATGCTGCGCAAACATGACGGCTACCTCTCCGCCAGCGTCTTGGTACGGCCTCATCGCGATTCGGTTGAGATTTTGGTTGTCACCGTCTGGAAGTCCTTTGAAGCGATCGACGCGTTCGCCGGGGCCGATCGGGAGACGGCTGTCGTGGCGGGCGAAGCGTCTGCCCTTTTGACCGATTACGACCGCCGTGTGCGGCACTACGAGGTTGCCCAAATGGATGGCCACACGTTCGGCCAAGCTGATTAATTTCATTCCGCAGGAAACATTTTTGAGAGGATCTTCGTTACTTGATGCAGAAGCCTCGGAGGTGTATTCATGCGTGGTCCATTCCTGCTAGCAACCGCTCTCGCGTTTTCCGCCGCCCTTGGCGCGGCCCAAACAAAATTCGACGTCAAAGACATTGAAAATCATCCATTTACGGCGGATTTCAATTCCGGTGGCAAGCTCCGTATGTACCTGCGTTCCGGGGACTTCCGAATCGAAGGCACCGACGGGAACAAGATAACCGTCCGGCTTGGAGGCGGAAACGCTTATCGAGCCAGTGACTTGCGTGTTCAGCTCGAAGGCTCAAACGATATGGCGGATTTAACCGTCAGCGGGGGACCAAGCAACGATCTGGAAGTGAGGATCGAAGTGCCGCGAAAGACGGGACTGTTTATCCGGATGCCGGCGGGAAACCTGGAACTGCGTCATACCGTTGGGAATAAAGATGTGGAGTTGCACGCCGGAGAATTAGTGATCGATGTAGGCGACACCAGCGAGTATTCGAGCGTAGATGCTTCCGTTTATTCCGGAGGCATCGAAGCGAGCCCGTTTGGCGAATCGCACGGAGGGCTTTTCCGCTCCTTTCATAAAGAAGGCAATGGAAAATATCACTTGCACGCACATGTGGGGGCTGGCGACCTTACGCTGCAATAACTGGCGATTTTCTTCCAGCGCGCGGTAGAAAAATTGCAACTTTTGGCCCCGCCAAGTGTTCTAACGTGTATGAGAGTTAAGCTCGCCATTTATTGCGCAGCTTCCCTGCTGCTTCTCGCGTTCTACGCGCCGGCACAGGCCGTGACTTCCTTCTTCTCTGGCTTACGAGAACGCTGACCAAGCAGGGAGTTCGCGGTTCGTGCCATTCGCTCCACGATCCGCGCCATCATCATCGCCTCTCGTCCCAAATTAAAGCCGATTTGCCCAAACTTCGACTGCCGTAATTTTGGGTAGACGCGTCCTTGCTGGGTGTATAGAGTCCGTTACGCACCGCAAGACCACACCATTTCAACTTGCCTGCTCGACGGGAGACCCTAAACGATGCCGGGTTCGGCAAGCACCACTCGGACGGCGCTAGGTGAAATCACACTTCCCAAGACTCTTTCTGCCGTAGCCGCTCTGCTTGCGATTTCCGTTTTCATCAACTACATCGACCGGGGGAGCCTGTCAATTGCCGCGCCCGCTCTTAAGGATGAGCTTCACTTTTCGGACGGGCAGTTGGGCATCCTGCTTTCAGCATTTTTCTGGACTTACGCTGGTTTCCAAATTGTCTCTGGCTGGTTGGTCGACCGCTTCAACGTGAATTGGGTCATGGCTGGAGGGTTCTTGGTCTGGTCCGTCGCCACCGCCGCAACCGGCCTGATTCACGGCTTTGAAATGCTCTTGGTCATGCGGCTGGTGTTGGGCGTGGGCGAGTCCGTCGCCTTCCCTTCCTATAGCAAGATCCTCGCGAAACATTTCCCCGAATCGGTGCGGGGGCGTGCCAATGCGTTCATCGCCGTTGGAATCGCCGCCGGCCCGGCCTTCGGAATATTTTTTGGTGCGATGCTCATCGCTCGCTTTGGCTGGCGCTCGTTTTTCGTTGGATTGGGGCTTTTATGCCTGCTGTGGCTCCTCCCCTGGATGAAGTGGATGCCGCAAGGGCCAGGGTTGGCAATTTCACACGACGCGCAAACGGCAGGCATTCCGGAGATTCTCAGGCAACGATCCGCATGGGGCACGTTTGGCGGGCTGTTTTCCTATAATTATCTTTCGTATTTTCTGCTCACCTGGCTGCCTTTCTATCTGGTCCGCGAACGTCATTTTTCCATGCATACCATGGGGAGGATTGGCGGCGCGGCGTATTTGACATTGGCTGTATCCGCGCTGATTTCAGGATGGGTCTCCGATCTTTGGATTGCGCGCGGGGGCAGGATCACCCGAGTGCGAAAAACGTTCACCGCAGCGGGGCTGGCAGGGGCTTCCTGTTTCTGTCTGGCGGTTGTAGTGTTCGCGTTCGACTCCCGGCTCGCTCTGTTTTTTCTTTTCGCGACTTGCGCCTCCGCTGGCTTATGTACCTCCAATCTTTGGGCCATCACGCAGACGCTGGCCGGGCCGCACGCGGCAGGAAAATGGACTGGGCTGCAAAATTTTGTGGGCAATTTCGCCGGGATCCTTTCGCCGGTGTTGACCGGATTCGTGGTGGAGCGAACTGGGCATTTTTTCTGGGCGTTTGCGGCTGCCGCTGCTGTTCTGATGGCTGGTGCAATGTGCTGGGCGTTTGTGGTCGGCCCGCTTGAACAGGTGCAATGGCAATCGCGGAGCGCCGTCACTGCTGTCGACGCACCGATGGGATGAGTAGGCTATGACCTTCTACGGGCGCTCCCATCTTCCGGTTTCGGCGGAGCGAAAAATGGCTTCGATGACCGCCATGTTGCCGATGGCGTCTTCGAGCGACACTGGCACCTCTCCCTCTCCGCGAATGGCACGCGAGAAAGCGTCTCCTTGAATCGTGTATTGATCGCAGGTGGGAAAAGTCTCCACGGTTACGCCGCCGCCGAAGACGTCGCGGCCATCGTCGATGTGGATGCGGCATGGACGGTCGCTGGGCGCGTTAAAGGGTATTTCTATTTCAATACGGCCATTGGTGCCGAGGAACTGCATCCGTTGATAAGGAACGAGCTGCGTGCTGCACGTGAAAATCGCTTGGCCCGCAGGAAAATCCAGCATTACAGATGCGAGCCGATCGACTTCAAATTCGGGGTCGCGCTCCACGAGACCAATCACACGCGATGGCTCCTCGCCAAAAATGAAACGCGACGCGTTGATGGGGTAGCAGCCGATGTCAAATATGCCTCCGCCGCCCCAATCCAGCACATTGCGAATATTCGCCGCATCGCGATTGAAATAGCTGAAAGCTCCGATGATGCACCGCAAGCCGCCGATTTTGCCGGCTCGAATCAGATCCCGCGTGCGCAGCCATTGCGGGTGCGTGCGGACCATGAAGGCTTCCCCAATTTTTACGCTGGTGCGATCCCGCGCGGCGAGCAGCGCTTTTGCTTCGGCAACGCTAAGGCCAATGGGCTTTTCGCACAGAACATGCTTGCCCGCTTCCGCGGCTTTAATCGACCAGGGCACATGCAAATGATTTGGCAATGGATTGTAAATGGCTTCGATGTCAGGGTCGGCCAGAAGTTCTTCGTAGGACCAGTAAGCTTTTGGAATGCGCAGTTTACGCGCGACACTCTCGGCTTTCTTCCCGTCGCGGGATGCGATGGCGGCGATCTCGCTCCACTCCGCCAGCTGCATCGCGGGCAGCACCTTGTTCACACCAATCTTCGCCGTCCCCAACACGCCCCATTTCACTTTTCTGTTGCCCACAACTCTCCTCCTCGGCCTCGCCATCTCGTTCTATCACGCATTCCCTGCGACGGCAAAATGGGAGCCGTCACGAGGTAGCCGTGGCTGCAAGATGCACGAAGGACGACGACCTAACCGTCGTCCTTGTCGATGGACTTCGGCAATCCTGTGTACCATCATGCAAAAGTCAACGGTTTCTTCGGTTCACGCGAGGTAAGTGGCAAGCTTGTGGCGGAGAGCTAGAGGAAACTCAATTGCTTGCTTTCCAGTGCGAGCAGCTTTTTCTTGACGGGAAGGCCGCCGCCAAAACCAGTCAAATCGCCACTGCTCCCGATGACGCGATGGCACGGAATGATGATGGGTATCGGATTGGATCCATTCGCAAGGCCCACGGCGCGGGCGGCGTCGGGACTACCGATGCGCCGCGCCAATTGGCCGTAGCTGATGGTTTCTCCGTAAGGAATCTTTTGGAGGTTGCGCCAGACGAGCAGCTGAAATTCCGTGCCTTCGAGGACCAGGGGCAATTCAAAATCCTTCCGTTTTCCCGCGAAGTATTCTTGTAGCTGCTGTTTCACATCTCGAAATGGCGTTTCATTTTCGACCCAATCGCGTTCCGGCGACTTCGGCCTTCTGCCCGAGGCAAAGTGCACCATACGGAGGCCGTCCGCGTCGCCCGCGAGCAATAGAGGGCCGACGGGGCTTTTCAGTGTGATGTAAGAATATCGCGCTCATCCGCATGTCCTCAGTGCCCTGCCCTGCTCCCCGAACTTGCCGTCGCATATGGGCTGGTCGAGCGGTATCGCTTCTCAAATTCCTCGCGCGTGCACATCGTACGAATGTCCGTGATGCGGTCAACCGCAAGTATTCCGTCGAGATGATCGATCTCGTGTTGCAAAAGCTCGGACAAATTACGCTCCTCGGCCGCACGGATTTCGTGCCACTCGCCACGCAAATCCTGATAACGCACCGAAATCTCCCGATGGCGCTCGACTTGCATAAAAATGGAGAGAAAACTCAGACAAGCATCCCAAACCACAATTTTTTCCTGGCTTCGCTCGATGATTTCGGGATTCACCAAAGGCCAAGGCTCGGCGTCCGGCAACTGCAGAAAAATCACGCGTTCCAGCGCGCCAATCTGAGGAGCCGCAATCGCGCGCCCATAGCCAGTGGATTTTTTCCAATACGCCAAAGTATCGGCCAGATTTTCGACCAGCGCCGCAATTTCGGGCGCAGCAGGATTGGAGACTGGCCGCGCAATCTCTCGCAGCACAGGATGACCCAGTTGCCGCACCGTTTGGATGGCCATGCGCTTCCCCGCTCTTGCCAGGAACCTCTAGCTTTATCGCCGCAAAACACAATCGTAGCGCATTCGGCAGTGAAATGCAGAGGGTCCATGTAAAGGACTGCTCACAACGGAGTGCCTCTTCATCTTTTCGACAGAGCGGCAGCTCTTCTCGACTGTCTTTTCCTCAATCGACCTGGCAGCAAATTTCCTTGAAAGCAAAAGACTTATAGTGGTAGAGTCCCGCAATCAGTCAAGTTCTGGCGGTGTTCCGGACCTATATGCATGGGGCGCGTTGTAGCCGGCCAAGGGGGACTTATGAATAGGCAGGAGGGCTTTTCGCTGGTTGAGTTACTTATCGTCGTGACGATTATACTGATCATTTCCGCGATCGCGATCCCTAGCTACATGCGTTCACGGATGCAGGCCAACGAAGCTTCCGCGGTGAGTTCGCTGCGCATGATCAACACCGCGGCAATTACTTATTTCTCAACCTATCAACAAATTGGCTATCCCCCCACCTTGGCGAGCATGGGCGGCGCGGCTCCGTGCACATCGACCTCGACCTCGGCCTGCATGCTCGATGAGACGGTTGCCTCGGGAACCAAAAGCGGCTATGCCTTTGCCTGGAATAGTGATGGCGCCGTGCCTTCTGTATCGTACTCAGCAACCGCCACCCCCGTGAGCGTTGGCAGGACGGGCCAGCGCATGTTTTGCACCGATCAAACAGGTGTGACGCGCTCGGATCCCTCGGGCTCAGGTTGCAATGCGGCGAGCGCCCCAGTGCCGTAATACTCTCGGGAATTCTTGGGCACCCCCGGCGAAATGGAAGGCGAGATTCCCTCGTCAAGGGGCAAGGTCCGCGCGCTCCGTCAAAACGCCATTTCGTTAAGCCATTGCCAGTTGTCCTGCTTCTCCCGTCGGCTTCGCTCAGCGGGAACATGGCGCAGCTGCAAGCGATGAAGGCTTACAACCGATTCCCACAAGAGAGCGTGCCGATCCTAGGCGGAGCTATTTGGTTCAGAATCCGACGTTGCAACCTGTTAGTTTTGCCACTTCCGATATGCTTCATCCAACGATAGGTTTCGCGCGGGGGGAGACCCCTCCGACCCGAGTCGATCAGACACCTGATTGCTCCCTGAAAATGTCTCCCTCCATTTGTTGCAAAGGTACTATCTAGAGGGCTTGAACCTCGTGCTCATTATGCTTGGCTTGGCCATCTTCGCGTTCATCTCGAAGGCGGTTTTCAACTTGGCGGCCGAGATGCGCTCCAAAAACCCACCCTCGGAACTCAGAAAAGAGGACCAGAGGAATCGCCCAACACCCTAAGCCCTATCGCAAAATTAGATAGGAGATTGAGTGTAAATCTCAAAGACAGTGCTCGCGGATTGGTTTTTTTGGAGAACCACAGTTTCGCGCGCTAGAACGTTCGACCATGTATGTGCGATGCCGCGTTTCAAACTGTCTCACGCCCCGCATTTCTGCAGCGCTAGCCCAAACGGTCTCATCGAGCGAGGAGCAAACCCAGGCGAAGCACCGAGAGCAAACTCAAACCAAACCTCTATGCGCTCGCTCACCTGAGGCTGTTTGTTCAGATTTGGCCCTCTCGCCTTCAGATTGATACTGGAGACATCGCATTGAGTTGTTCTGGTGGTCAGATGACCCTGATTCGCACTGTCGCGCTCGGCTGCACCCGTGCGAAAACTCGGTCGCGCCTGCCCCTCCTGTCAATAATAACAGTATCTAGCTAATGCTCCTCGGTTCTATAGATGTGTAATGGGAGTGATGCGATGAAATCTTACAAACTGATATTTGGCTTATGCGGTATGTTTTGTGTATCGGCACTGACAGCGCGGATAGCGGATGCGCAAGAAAAGACCACCGGGGGCACCGTTCAAGTGCACGTGGTCATCACGGATCAGTCCTTCAGTGATGGCGGCGAAATACCGGTACTCCAGCCGAATACGATACAGGTGAAGCAAGGCAAAAACACTCAGAAGATCAGCCAACTGATCCCCGCCCGAGACGATAACGCGGCGCTGCAATTGTTCATCCTGATCGACGACACGTGCGATCCGGTCATTGGCGCGAATCTCGATGACATTCGGAATTTCATAACCGCTCAACCAGCGTCTACCGCGATCGCGGTTGCTTACATGTCGAACGCAACCATACAGATTACTCAGAACTTTACTTCGGACCACGCGCTTGCCGCCAAGTCGCTGCGCCTCCCTCTTGGAAGATCGTCCACCATGGATAGTCCCTATCTGTCGCTGATCAGCCTGGTAAAGGGTTGGCCTCAACAAAAAGTCCGCCGCGAAGTGCTAATGATCAGCGATGGAATCGATCGCCTGCGCGGCACGCGGACATCGGGTGTTGCGACGGCTTCGCGCAGTACCCTTGGGCCTAGTCCTGCGCCTGTTTACAGCACAATGCCTTCAATCAGCCCCGATGCGGATTTAGCAAGTAGAAATAGCCAGCGCTATGCCGTCATCGTTCACTCCATTTATGCCGTGGGGGCCGGTCGGGTTGGAAGAAATGCTTGGGAAGCACAGCTCGGCCAATCCGGAGTCGCTAGAATCGCAGACGAAACCGGGGGAGAATACTTCGCTCTGGGAACTCAGAACGCGGTCAGCTTCAAACCATATCTTGACCGACTGCAAAAGATCTTCGACAACCAGTACTACCTCGTATTTGGGGCTACCCCGGGAAAGAAAGATGGTCTGCAGCGCATCGTCGTTTCCACTCTACTGCCTAACGCCGATGTGGCCGCACCAGACAACGTCTGGGTTCCCGTGGGAAAGTAAGAACAGACGGTGATACGCTGAAACGGAATCAAAGAGGATCGCGAAAAAGGTGTTCTTAATATGGCCATTCCTTCGAATTCGAAGAACACATTGACGACCAACCTTCAGCGGTTCGGGCAGCCGCAGCCGTGCACAGACGACGGGAGCGAAAGGGACAGCTTCTTGGAAAAAGATCCTTCGAGGAGACGATTCCTACAAGTGGCTTTGGGAAGCGCACTGGGCGGACTTGGTGCCGGTGCGGGCATCGAGCTCGCCGCCCCCCTTCAGGCTCTTGCACAAAGCAAGTTGAGCCCTGACGCAGCCCTGCAGGCGCTCATGGACGGCAATCGACGCTTCACGTCTGGAAAACTCAATTCTTGCGAGCAAGACCTTGCGATCCTCAAGCAAAACACAATAGAGAAGCAGGAACCATTCGCGGCCGTGCTGTCTTGCGCGGATTCCCGAGTCCCGGTCGAATTCGTGTTCGATCAGAGTATTGGCCAAATCTTCGTTACGCGGGTTGCTGGCAATGTTGTCACGCCGGAAATTATCGCGAGTCTCGAGTACGGCGCCGCGGTCTTAGGCACAAAGGTGATCCTCGTGATGGGCCACGGCGGTTGTGGAGCAGTTAAAGCGACGATTCAAGCAAAGGAAGTCCCTGGACAGATCAGTGCGCTATTCCCGCATATTCAGCCTGCCGTCGATCAGGCAGGCCCCAACCTTGAGTCAGCAACCAAAGCGAATGCCAAAATCCAGTCCGCTCTTCTGCGACAAGCCTCCACTGTCATCTCCGGTTTGCAGAAAGAAGGCAATCTTAAGGTTGTCGCTGGGTATTACGACATCTCAAGCGGTGCAGTCAGCCTGCTGGAATAGACAGAGCCAAATCAATATCAGCCCACGGATAGCCCTAAGTCCTTCAAACGGAATAAGATAGCTGCTTGTCAGGACGAGCAGCCGATCCCAAGCGACTCGCCCAAAGCATCCACGCTGGTAGCCCTAAACCCCTCTCATCTGTCACTTTTGACAGTTTCCGCACCCTGAAGGGTCACATATCTTGCACACAAGGCAGCCGGGCTTCGTCCCCATTGTTTTGGCCGCCCACGGCGAAGTGTGCTTTGAAGCGGACGCGATGAAGAACAAGCCACTAGAACAAATGGCGCCTCAGGCCGGCATAGGTAACTCTCAAACTCGACGAAAGGCCGCGGCAATTGAGGGCGCTTTGCAACGAAGTGAAACGGCCATAAGGCACCCAGGATTGCATGCGAGCGATGGACCTAGATAGTGCCATGAATATGCGAAAAGGCGAGCGCCTACTGCTTGCCATCGGCTTGCTGCTTTTGGCCTTCTGGGTGTTGGCGAGAATTCAAGGCAGCATTGCCTCTCGTGCGGCAATCGAACGATTCCGCGCCGAGCCAGTTTCAAGCCCCGGCACGAGCGCTCCAGCATGGGACGGTTCGGTGCCTGACTCTTCGGTGGATTTCACGCTATGGAACCCTAAACGAGTCATTGCTTACAACGAGAGCCTCTTGGCAAAAAAGGATCTCCCTCTTGCGATTCTCCGCATTCCCAAGATTAATCTAGAGGTGCCTGTATTCAATGACACCGATGATCTCACGCTGAATCGCGGTGTGGGCCGCATTCTTGGCACGGCCAAATTGGGGCAACTGGGCAATCTCGGAATCGCCGGGCATCGCGACGGCTTTTTTCGAGGCCTCAAGGACATAGGCCGGAACGATATCGTCGAGCTCATCCGGCCGGGACGAACGGACCAATACGTCATTACGCAGCTTCAGGTCGTCAGCCCTAATGATGTTTCCGTTCTAGCTCCCACACCCACTCCCACGCTAACTCTTGTCACCTGTTTTCCCTTCTATTACGTCGGAAACGCTCCTCAGCGCTTCATCGTGACAGCTGCTTATCAGGTTTCTAACCGACCGGATGAGAGTGCAATCCAAAACTCAATTTCCACGGGCAAGAAAAACAACAAAAAGGAGAAACAAGATGAAGTCAATTAGGTTCTCGAGAACTATTTTGCGTGGCCTGTTAACTGGAGGAGCTCTTTGTATGGCCCTCTCCCTGACGGCGTCAGGGCAAGTGCAGACCACGACGAAAACAACGCCAGAAGGGGCCCCCACCAGGAGTGTTAAGGTCGAACGCGGCACGATCGTATACGTCTCCGGCAACACCGTCGTCGTAAAAGCCGAGGACGGGACGCTGCGGCATTTCAACAACGTTCCCGACAGCACGACTGTAACTGTCGATGGAAAACAACTCAACGTCCACCAACTCCAACCAGGGATGATCGTTGAAAGGCAGACCATTACCACGACCACTCCAAAGATCATCACGACCGTCAAAACCGTCTCAGGCACAGTGTGGTACGTTAACCCTCCCAACTCGGTGATCTTAACGATGGAAAACGGTAAGAACCAATCGTTCAAGATTCCCAATGGCCAGAAATTCACCGTCAACGGGCAGGTTACCGACGCATTCGGCCTCAGGAAAGGCATGAAGGTGGATGCTCAGCAGGTGATCGAGCAGCCCGCAACCGTGGTCGCACAGGAAATCAAGCGAACAGGAGTCATGCCGACTCCCCCACCCGCACCGCAGGCCGATGTGCCGATTCTAGTTCTTGTCGTGCCTGTTCAGCAGCCTGCTCCGACTGAAACGGCAGCTGCGGAACCAGCACCCACGGCGCTCCCCAAGACAGCGAGCGAACTGCCGTTGATCGGCTTGCTCGGAATGCTCTTCTGCGGACTCGCCCTGGCTACCATGGCGGTTCGTGGAACCATTTCACGATTTGCCAACCCGAGGGTCTAACCGCAAACGGAGTTCTCTCCCTGAAGCAAGAGCGAGTAGAACCGTAAGCACACACAGGCCGGTTGGAGGTCATTCCCCCCACTCCAACCGGTTCTTTCGCTCAAGAACGGCAGAGTCTAATTCATTCCGCGGTCAACCAGCCTGATTCTATGCCGCCGTCTGCCTGAATGAAATCAAACTGCCGTCCCAGCAAGGAGCCCTGCTATGCGAAACAAATCTTCTTTGCTAACACCCGTGATCCTGCTCATGCTCTTCATCGTGCCGGCGCTGGCTCTCTCCCAATCCGCGCAGGAAACCCGTACCCTGATTGTAAACGGGCAACCGGGAGAGGTGACCGTCGTCCAGGTGAACGGGCGGTCCTATGTTGACCTCGAGGCCCTCGCGCGAGTCGCGAATGGCTCCCTCGGATTTAGTGGGAACCAGATCACACTCACCTTGCCTGGCTCTACGAACGGATCCGCAACTGCAAGCCCTTCGGCAAGCTCGCAAGCGGATCCCGGATTATCAAAGGGCTTCCTGAGGGCGGGCATCGAAGCAATGTCTGTGGTCAGGGAATGGCACAGTGCGCTTGCCAACGCAATCAAAAACGGATTCCCATTGGCGCAAGGCTGGCTGGATGGATACCGCGGACAGGCCGCCTCCGCCCTCCGGATGGCGTCTGTGGCTGTGTCAACTGATTCGGATCGAAGCGCCTTTCAACTGATGACCAACGGCTTTAATTTCATGGACAGTTTGAGCAATAAATATTTGGCCGCGCGCCAATCCTTGAATTACATCGCCCCCAATGCCCTCACGAATGACCCGTTGGACCAGAAACTCTTGAACTGCGGACACTCCCTGGCCTCTATGGTCGCAAGCGGACAGTTTGTGGACGATGGGTCCTGCCAGTGAACAGCTCTGACTTTTGGATTCCGATGGCCTCAACGATCTAGCCGATCGAGCCTGCGCTCTTTCAAGTACTGGGCCTCATAAGCCTCTGGTAATAATAACAATAGGTTTCAACCCCGAGTTTCGTTAGAGTTTGGCCGTTTTCTTGAATGCATGAATACCGCGCCACATCTTGAGAATCGGCCCGTCCTCGTTAGAACTGCGCTTGCAGTTGATTCCAGTCCGGAGGTCTTTGACGTGCTGGCCACCGCGCTCCTGCCCGATCTCTGGTGTGTCCGTCACGTTTCCAACAACTTCGCTGCGCTGGCGCTTGCTGAGACAACTCCGTGTGACCTCATCCTTACCAGCGAAAAAACGTCAAGCAAGCAGGACGTGGAACTCTTGCGCATGATCCGGCGGGTTCGGCCTCACATCAGGTTGATCATTCTCACGGATGAGGCCACGCCAGCTGATGTTATTGCTTCGATGCGCGAGCGTGCTTTCAGTCTTTTCTCCCGCCCGTTCTCACCCGAATCGCTTGCTGCCATGATTCGTGCTGCGGCCGATGGACCTTGCTGGGATGAAGGTATCGAAATTCTCTCTGCAACACCCAACTGGATCCGCATCGCGGCGACGTGCGACATGAGGACTGCCGAACGCCTGGTCCAGTTCATCAACGAGATCGCGGATCTTCCCGATCCCGAGAGAGAAGATGTCGCGACCGCTTTCCGTGAAATACTTATGAACGCGATCGAACATGGCGCGCACTTCAATCCTAGTGAGTTCGTTGAGATTTCTTACATTCGCTCTCGCCACATGGTTATGTGCCGCGTTAAGGATCCCGGAGAAGGTTTTTCATTGGATCAAATTCGTCACAGCGCCTTGGCCAATCCTCCGGAAGATCCCATACGCCACGCGGCCTACCGTGAAGAACACGGTCTGCGGCCAGGAGGATATGGCGTGCTGGTTGCTAAAGAACTTGTCGACGAACTGATCTACGACGAAAAGGGCAACGATGTTTTGCTGATCAAGTATCTCGATCAGAGCCCAGGGAGCAAGCTTTCCAAAGAACAAGCGCGGGGAGCCTGAGGGCAAAGCTCTGCGTGTCGGCCACCACAGTTCCCTTCTCCAAGGAGCTCACTCGCCATGAAATTGAAGCTCAGTTTCTCTGTTCTCGCGCGGGCGATTCTCCTGGCCAGCCTGCTGGCCACCGCTGCGCAGTCGGGCCCCGGCAAGGCCGCGCAATATTCCCCTCCAGACGTTCGGGCCGCCAGCGACATCCAATACCCGGTGAATACTCTGGCCGCAGGAGTCGTCTCCCTGCTCATTACACTCGATGGTAACGCACAGATACAAAATGTTCAGGTCCTGCGCGACTTCCCGTCGTTGACGAGCTCCGTTCAGCAGGCCGTTCAAAACTGGACCTTCACGCCCGCCGCGTTAAACGGCAGCTCTGTACCTTCCGAGATTTCTGTAACTGCTATTTTTAATATCTTCAACCCGGCAGGCGGAGCGGCATCCCAGAGCCTGGTTATAGCCCCCGCTCAGGCGACTTCCCCTGACGCATCTCAATTCACTCCACCGCAGATAACTCGCGCGTCTTTCGCAAACTATCCTGCAGCTAGCGTCTCCCAGGGAACTGTGGTGCTCGATGTAACCGTAGGCAAGGCAGGCCAACCCAAACAAATTCGCGCAATTCGAGGAGTCCCAACTCTTACTCAGCAAGCAGTCAATGCCGTCAAATCTTGGGGATTCAACGCAGCTACGATTCGGGGACAGCCTGTCGCTGCGCCAATTGTCATTGCTTTCGTTTTCCAGCGCAACATGAGTTGATACAAAAAACTCGCTAATTGGGTCTACCGATCCAGGAATACTGCCACGCCACAGAAACGTTCTGATAGTTTCCGCCGAAGCTAATATAAGTGCCGTTGCTATAGCTGATTTTTATCGACTGGTGTTTAGTTATCGGGAATGAAGCCGTGCCTCCCAGGCGCGAACCGGTCTGTTTGGTGGCAAGGTTCTGTATACCACCCAAGCTAGTAATGCCTCCCCACCAGAAGTTTCCGTCCAGTGACACCCACAAGCGCGGCCTCACATCGTAGCTCAAATGCCCCTCTAAAGAGCCGATTGGCGATTCGTTCTGTGGTTCGGTGACCGGGCCGGCGTAAGATGCCGAGTTTGTGGTGTAGAACCATCCTCCGGCATAGCCATCGACCAACCAATGGCCCCAACGCTCGGAATAGCCCAGTTCCGGCTTGAACGCCCAACGGTTGCTGCCCCAGTTGATTAATTTCGTGCCGCTGTATTGTCCAGTGGGCGCAACCATCTTCAGGCTCAGCCCCAACAGCCTCTTTTGCTTCCACTTTACCATTTCTTTTGGTTGCATCGCCGGTCCGCCTATTAGATTCACGGAAAAGCGAAAGGTGGAATCGAGCATGCCCGAACGGTAAAGCGACCTGGCTTGGCCCGAGAGGTTACCCTGAAAAGTTCCCACGGCATAAGGCAGCGAAGCCGTTATGTTCGCCGAACGCCCAAAGAAATTCAGCGAATGGTAGACTGTCAAGATTTCTACGTCATAGGTGCCGGTTGCGTTAGAGACGGGTATGGTGCCGTTGAAGTTCAGACCTCCCTCATAGAAGGCCGAGGTGATCGTGATGGCATTGGAATGCACGGGAGTGATTACATAGGCTCGAGGTGCCAGGTCCTGCGCGCGCAACGCGCGAGGAAGACATGCGGCGAGCACCACCGTCAAGACGAGTTTGGTTCCGATCCGCATCCATTGAATGGTTCGGTGCCTACTGCATTCTGTTGATCGCCCTGGCTTTCATCGCCAGTCAAGAGCCCAAGATTCCCTTGCGTAGAAACGGCTGATTCTGCGAGGCTCGCCCCGCTTTGGTTTCGATTTTTTCTGGCTTGGGTCTCGTTTGAGAAAAACCAGACTAGCCTCTGGGATGAGCGCACTTTAAACCAAGGAGCCAATCGCGGTGCTATTGCGAAACCCCAAATTCAAGTCCATTCCAGGCAGTGTTGGGATGCCCTTTTCCCAATACCAGAGCCCATCAATACCACTATAGGAGAAAGCAAAACTGGAGGTTAACTGTCAAAACTGCCAGTCATGAGCAATAGGGACTCTTATTTCTCTTCGCCAAACACGTCTTTCACATTCGTTAAGCTGGGACTGACAAATTGTCTTCCAAGAAGAACGGCTTCCATGCCAGTCAGAAGCGCGCCACCCGCGTCCGACTTAAGGATATAACCCAGTCCGCCGGCAAGGAAGGCAGCTCGAACCACATCGGGGTCCGAATCGGAACTTACGAAGACTATTTTGGCTTTCGGGACCCGTTTTCGAATTTGTCGGGCCGCCTCAATGCCATCCAAGCTTGGCAGGCCAATGTCCAGCAAAATGAGGTCTGGTTGAAGCTCTTCCGCTTTCTGAACGGCCTCTAGCCCATCCGACACACAATCGAGAACGCGGAGGTGAGATTGCTGCGTAAGTTGTTCAATGACAAATTCTCGCCAGGGACCGAAGTCGTCCACTATGAGAACTCGAACTATTAACATTATGAGAATTTTTCCTTCACTCTACCTGATTAATAACCCGGACCCGTCCGAAAAGTCGCTGTGTATTTGACTCTTTGACAGATCCTGCTGTTTTCCGAATGCTCCGCCTTTGCCGCGCCGCAACCAAATGCCCCGCATTCCGTTCATGTCGCGGTCTCTTCGTCCGCCGAGTGTGATTCCTTCAGGTCGGTTACATTCTTAAAATCCCCTAGCGCGGGGCTGACAAACCAGTCGCCACGAAGCACCGTTTCTATGCCAGAAAATAGCTCTGTCGCAGCCTCCGCCTTTGACACATAACCGGAGCCTCCAACTCGGAAGGCAGTTCGAACGGACTCCAATTCAGATTCCCCGCTGACAAAGAGTATTTTAGAATCGGGGGCCACCCTCCGTATCTGTCGAGCAGCTTCGATGCCATTCAGCTTTGGCAGCATCATGTCCAGCAAAATCAGGTCCGGCTGCAGTTCCTCTGCCTTCTGAACCGCTTGCAAACCGTCCGATGCGAACCCAACGATGCGTAGGTCGGGCCGTTCCCGTATTCGCGCGATGAGGTAACCTCTCCAAAGATCAAAATCATCCACTATTAGGATACGAACTAGAGACATTCGCGGATCCAAGGCAGTTGCAGCATTTAGAACCCTCCATAGATCACTACTTATTTCGAATTGATTGCACACTGGAGAAGGGTCGCACGTGGGGCTGTCCCCGTCGTTGCGCAAGGACAACCAGGAAATTGCTCAATTGCAGTTGGGAAAGACCACAGGGGGAGCGAGGTGGAGAAGAGGGATTAAACTACTCTCAGAAACAGCCGTTCCGGTGACCGCAGCAGAATCTTGCCGCGCCGCTTGACGATGACGCGGCTGGTCTGCCATTCGCTCATCAGACGGCTCGCGGTGAAGGGGGAGACATTCGCCGCGCTAGCCAACTCCTCATTCGTGGCGTCAAATTCGACACCACCTGGAACTTGTTTGCCAATGATTCCGGACAGACAAATCAGAACTTGAGCAAGTCTCTCGCGAGCCGAGTCGCAAATGAGAGCAACATGATCGGCAAGATACCAAGCCAGATACTCCGAAGCGATCAGCAGCGCATTCTCGGCTAGCCGTGGGTATTGTCCAGCGAGGCTTCTCATTGACGCACGGTCCCACACCAGGACGGAGCTATCATGCACCGCTTCCGTGCTGAGAAGATACTCAGCGGGTTTGCATAAGAACGCTATGCCCCCAAAAACGTCTCCAGCCGTAAGCCAGAAAAGAAGGGTCTTCTGACCGTTTTGTGTCAGGTAGAAATGTCTGGCACGGCCGCTTACCAGCAAGAATAAGTGGTCGGCAGGATTGCCCTGATTTGTGATGACAGAACTGGCAAGATAGCGTCGCTCCCTTGCAGCTGCCCGGATGGCATTCAGGTCGCGCGCCGACAGCCCCTCGAAAAATCGAGATTTCTGGCCCGCAGGTTGGGCAGCAAAATCCAAGGCGGGCATCGCTCTAACTCCTTGGAACAAGTTTAAGTCTCGCAGATCCAGGAGGATCCAGTGTCTTGAGGGACTCTCCCGGGACCTCGCCGATGAACTAAGACTTGGAGACCGCTCGTCATGCTATAAGTACCGAATTCATTTCTCCTTGCACATTGGCAGAAATACCAGCTTAAGGCGCGCACCTACTGGTAAAACTAACAGTTGTGTCCCCTCTTCCACTCCCTCAAACTCTCGGCCTGCTTTGGCCATAGGGAGTCTTGTCATAGAGGCTCGGGTGGGTGTCCCGAGGGGCGTCCGCAAAGCTCGACCCAGGCTTTGCTACAGCCGGGTAAACGCTCTTCCTTCGGGCAGGCGAGATTGCTCCGGTCAAGCCATAATGCAGACTTATGCAGAGCGGCTTGTTCGATGCAAGCATCATATGGGTGCGGGCAATATCGAACAGGCAGTCGTTTTCCGGTTAAATGGCGTCCGTCTGAACATAGTCACGCATGGAAGGGTGCTGGTTGTCGGAATGGCAGATCGCTAGAAAAGGTGTCCATTCAGACCGCGATGGAAACCGATTGGCCCCTGTGATAGCGTTACGGACAGTCATGATCTCGGTGACTAAACAGCCGTTCAAGAGCGCCTGCGTTTGAATGGTGGGACGTAAAGAGGCTAGGAGCAAGGCGGGGCTTTTGCCACAAATTGCAGCGCATTGAACGCATGATTCCTAGCTAGCGCCGGAGGGAACAATGAAGCTTCCAAGGGCAATTCTGGCCGATGATCACAAAATTCTAGTCGAGGCTTTCCGCAAACTCTTGGAGCCTCACTTTGAGATCGTCGCTACTGTCTCTGACGGCCATGCCCTATTGGATGTTGCCCCGGCACTCAAGCCCGATGTGATCTTGCTGGATATTGGTATGCCGCTTCTGAACGGCCTCGAAGCCGCGCGCCAGCTCAAGACCAAGCTGCCCACAGTTAAGCTTATCTTCCTGACCATGCATGAAGATCCCGATCTTGCTTTGGAGGCCATGCGTGCCGGGGCGTCCGGGTACCTGCTGAAGACCTCAGCCGCCTCAGAATTGCTCCACGCGATTCAGGAGGCGCTCAGAGGAAGGATCTACGTCACGCCTCATATTTCCCGTGGAATGGAGAAGAGCTTCATTCGCGACCCGCTGGGCAGGCAGCGCCCCAAATCATTGACGCCGCGCCAGTGCGAGGTTGTTCAGCTCCTGGCCGAAGGCAAGTCAATGAAAGAGATTGCCGACGTACTGCATGTCACTCCGCGCACCATCGCTTTCCACAAATACAGAACGATGGAAGAACTAGCGCTCAAATCAACGGCTGAGCTGATCCAATTTGCCATTAAGAATCATATTGTCGTTGCTTAATCAAGGATCGAGAAACATCCTCATCACGTCTCTCGAGCAGCCCGTCCGCACCGCGCCGCAATAAGAGCGGGTAGCGCCGCCAATGCGTCCTCGATGAGTTGTGGTTTAACTTCGAGATTTATCTCTTCTCCACAGAAAAGAAAAAATAGACTGCCAACCCAGCCGATTCCACTTGTTTGTTCGGATGCTTGCCGGTGTTATTGTCATGCTCATAATAGGGGTTAAATTCAACGTGTTTTCCCACGGGGAGCAGGCACCCAGCGTAGAGCGATGTGGTGCTCACCTTGCTGTATTGACTCTCATAAAATGGTTCGGCCGCGACATAGGGGATTAGGTGGTAGGAGTGGATTGAAAATGTTCGTTCCAGCGTTAGTTTGTTGCGATAGCGCCAGCTAAAACTACCTTGTTTCCAATCGAGGTCGGCCCGATTCCGGTCGGAGAGCAGGAGATTTGCCTTCAGGGGAAAGTTCGAAGTCGCGGCCAACACCACGCGATTTTCGGTCGGGGCGCCTGGTGCAGCCAAGTATCGGTATCCAACTTCCACAACCAACGCCCTTGACTTCGAATCATCCAAATCAAAAACCGTTACACGTTTGAGTTTGACCAATGGTTTTAGATAGAACTGAATGCTGGGACCTATCGCAAATTGCGTTGAATCGCCACCTTCCCGATCGTCTTTGGCCTGGAGGTACGTCCGAACAATGGAATTCAATTTGAGATATGAATCAACTTCCGGTATGAATTGCGTGTCTTGTGCGCGAGCAGGCAAACTCGCGAGACAAGCGAGAATGGCACAGCCCCAAATTGTCTTGTGAATCCTCGTCATGCCTGGAGACTGTGAGCCGCCGCTTTGTACCCAGCGCTCATTACGGTCCGCCCCTTTGCGAGTCAGCTTAACGCCGTCCACCCTGTACTCTGCCGTGTTTCAGTTACACTCCACTGATTTTCTTCCATGGTGATCCCGGCCGCTTAAAGGACCGTTTGCCGCTGGCCGATGTAAAAACACTTGTCTCTCATTCAGTCGCCGGCGCTTGGAGACCGCTCCGCAGGGAGAAAATAGACCACGCCGCCAACGCCGAATGTAGCGATACGGCGGCCCAGAGAAGGAGGCCATAGATCCCCACAACTAAATCCATGCAGAGGAGCGACGTCACCACGGTGGCATCATAGATGAACAGCCCTGATACCAGTCCGACCGCCCCTCGGCTCTTACTTTCATGACATGACGCCCAGCAAGCAATTCCAAGCGCAAGCAAGGAACCGGCTACTATACGACCCAAACCGTTCCCACTCGGTCCATCCAGCGGCCTTCCGATCAGCAGATAAACCGCCCCCAAAGGGAACAACATCAAAAAAAGCCCGCTAATCCTTCGATAGCCGCTTTCGCAACGAGCAGGGTCTTCAATGGTTTTTGCTCCCGGTGATCCGGCGCGGCGCGGCCGCCTGCTTGGTCAATGTCTATAGCGCGTTATTTCGCAATGTCCTGCGTAACCAAGTGACACCGCAAAATCCGCGAAGACTTCGCAATACTGCCTTTCGGTCTGAAAAGTTGTAACTGTCAAAACTGACGCTGGATTCTTAGTCGGTCTCGGCACCGGAGGAAAGCACAGCGAGAAATCTCAATCCACGGACTGGATATCTGGCGTCAGGCAACATGGAAGCTTTTGGACTTGATGGATTGAGGCGGGACGCTCGGCGAGGCCAAAAGCGGAACGTGCGAACCGGTTCCGGTGCTTCCCACGAGCCTAATGGCGTCCTCAGTCCCGCCGAGCAACACCCTGGCGCGCAGCATCGCAAGCCTGTCTATGGGGCTGTTAGTTTTGACAGTTTTCCCGCTAGCCAGCGCCTGCCAACCTTCCTCTACCCGAGCACGATGGATTGGAATCGCGAACTAAGTCTCAAATTTCATCACGAATTCGGGGAGACAAAAATAAGCACCCATTCTGCAAGAGGTGTCTGCCACCCAACAGTTGGGTCTGCCAGCCAGAAGCGGGGATACATTTCGCAAACCTTTCAACAAGCAAAGGAACTCTAAATGACTCTGGACAAGATGTCTCTGGCAATAACAGGCTTTACAACGCTTGCTGTGAGCCTGCTCTTACTCGGCACTGCGTCCCCATGCCATGCCCAAACGAGTTCGCCTCCTCCAGAATATACGTACCTTTCCGGGACCAGCGCGGCGAACCCAGTTGATGCGCCGCAACCGGTCGTCGCTGAGCAACCGGCAGTTGGTGAGCCCTCTAACCCGGCTCCCCCTCAGGCAAGCACGGCCAGTGCAGATGACGCGTGGCATTTTGCTGTGAGCCCCTATCTCTGGTTTCCAGGGGTCCATGGCACCGCTGTTGGCCCAAATGATAACGGCCTCGGCTTCCGTGCGAGCCCCAGCGATCTTCTTTCGCATTTCCAGATTGGACTGATGGGTGCTGTCGAAGTTCGCTACAAGCGGATAGTCACATCCATGGACATTTTTTGGCTCAGGCTCCAGGACAACACTGCGATCCCGCTTCCCCCGGCCATTGGGCACGGGGCCATCGGCGCCAACATTCATGCCACTTAGTTTTTCTTGGCTCCCAAAATCGGCTATCGCTTAATCGATCAGGAGAAAATCAAAATCGACGCTTTGACGGGATTCCGCTTCTGGTACTTCGGAGAGAGCTTGAGCTTCAATCCATCGGCGCTTGGCCTTAATTTTTACGGTTCGCAGAACTTCGTCGATCCTTTGGTGGGCGGACGCGTTCAGCTGGCGCTTTCACCGAAAGTCGTGGTCAATATTTTGGGTGACGTCGGAGGCTGGAACACCGGCTCGAAGCTCGAGTACCAGATTGCTGGCATAATCGGTTACAAAATTAAGCCGGCTTTAACTCTACAGGCGGGATATCGTTATCTTGATGTGGACAACCGCGGTAATCACGGTATCGTTTTCGATCTCACGATTGCGGGCGTCTTGTTTGGTGCCACGATCAATTTAAAGTGACTGCACGTGTGATGCTTGCCTAGTCAGACCTGTGCGGATCAATGAGAGGAGCGTCCCACGAATACCGTGGCAGCGCCAGCCTCCACTGAGACTGCGAAATTTCATTTGATATTTCCGGCCGCACCGAATGTTTTGCGATTGGGGTAAGGAGATACGAATGAAGCTGTTAGGACGCGAGGGACCTGCTTTGGCGTTGGGGACACTAGCGATTTTTCTCCTGTCCGCGGTGCCGCTTTGCGCACAGGATACGCCCGTCGGCCCAGAGGGAACTCAGGTGGCCACGCAGGCAACTCCAGCGGCAGCGGCCAACACCGATGCGTTGAGAAACGCGGCGCAGAACCCGGTGGCCAGCCTCATCAGCGTTCCCCTTCAGGAAAACTTCAATTTTGGCATCGGGCCCTCCGATCGCACCCAGAATGTTCTCAACGTTCAACCTGTGATTCCGCTCAGCGTGTCCCAAAACTGGAACCTGATCGTTCGCTGGATTTCGCCGGTCATTTATCAACCCCTTCCCGTACCCCAGCCACCTGGGGCTCCTTTGCAAACCACCGGAGTCTACGGGCTAGGCGACATGAACCCTTCGTTTTTCCTCGTGCCGAAGAAGAGCAAGATAATCTGGGGCATCGGTCCGACCATTGTTTTGCCTACGGCAACCAATACGACTTATCTCGGGCAAGGAAAGCTCAGCATGGGGCCGTCGGTGGTCGTGCTCGTGCAGCCCCCACATTGGACGATAGGGTTTCTTGCAAACAATGTCTGGTCTGTGGCCGGGCACGCCAACTTCAATACCGACGGCACGGTCAATAAGCCGCCCGTGAACCAATTCCTCCTGCAGTGGTTCGTCAACTACAACATGAAAAAGGGTTGGTACCTCACCACCTCGCCCATCATCACGGCCAACTGGAGGGGAACGGACAGCAACGTGTGGACAGTGCCGTTTGGCGGCGGAGTGGGAAGAATCATGAAACTCGGATTCCAGCCGGTGAACATCAGCGCATCGTTCTATGGGAACGCCGTTCATCCGCCGGGAGCTTCACCTTGGGGCCTGCGCTTGCAGTTTGTGTTGTTGTTTCCCAAGCTAACCAAGGAGGAGAAGAAGATGTTGCTTGAGAAAGCACTAAAACAGATGGATCAGCAGCCCCCGCAGAAGAACTAAATACCTGGGCCAAAGCCACACAGCGACTTCGGTTATTAGGAGCCTCAAGCCCTTTTCTAGCTTCCCAGCTTTTGTGGGCTGTTCTTCAGACGGATCTTCTTTTTGAACCCGCGCATAAATTTACGGTTAGGAAGTTGATTTCATTACGGTTGTTGTCTTTTCTCTTGCGAAAGCGTCTGTCTACATCTTTGCTGGTAGGGTCACGCCCAGGGCCGCCAGGATCTTGGTCTGGTTGGCACTCGGCTGCGGTAGTTTTGTCACGGTGGTTTTTTCGTCGATCTTGTACTGCAACAGGCACAGACTGCCGAACGAGGCCAGCGCATCTCGTAAGGTGATGGCGTGCGGGTTGCTGTCCGTCGTTCCGAACTGTTTTTGCAGCCGTCGCTCCATTTCACGACTCAGTTTTAATGCCAGCATGCAGCAGAACACGTGGCCCCGCGTGCGACTCTCCTTGCGCAAGAACAACGGTCGAACTTCCAATAGCCCGGTCTTCATGGCGCGGAAATCACGCTCCACCTTCTGCAAGCTCACGTAGCTGTCGTGCACCTCTTGGGCATTCATGTTTTGTTTCAAAACGTCGGTGGTCACCACATAACAGCCGGCCAACTCCAAAGACTTTTCGATCACCGCCTGGTGGCGCTCCAGCACTAACGTGCGGCCGTCCAACTGCAACTCCACCAAGCCCTCCAGCTTGTGCTGCGCGGCCCACCCTTGCAGTTTTCTCTGCCCCGCTTCCGGTTGGCAGCGCGGCTTATTCTTCACCAGCTCGTTGCGCGCGGCGATCTTTCTTTCCAACTTCTCCACTTTGTCTTCCAAGCGGTGCTGCTCGCGCGCCGCTTCGGCATCGTTCTTGCGCAGCACGTAGCGCACCCCGTCACCCTCCACTTCGCAGATCTGTTCGTGGAACAACCCCAGTTGCAGAATCCCTGTGCTCAGCAACCCGCGGATCTGTGGATCGGTGAGCGCCGTGATATAGCGCAGCCCCGCCTGCGCGAGCGCTTGCTTGCCCTTGCTCTTCACCATACCTCGATCGCCGACGAAGACGAGTTCCTCCACTTGAAACTGCTCTTTGATGATCTTGACTTGATCGGTTACCGTCGTCGGATCGGAAGTGTTGCCTTTGAACACGCGCACCGCCAAGGGCTCACCTGCGGGGTCGCTCAGCAGGCCGATGACGATTTGCAGCTTGCCGCGCTTGCCATCGCGACCGTAGCCGAACTCTCCGAGTTCGTTCTTCTCGCCTTCCAGATAGCTGCTGGTGACGTCGTAGAGAAACAAGCGCGGCGGTGGTGCACCACGGCCGCTTTGGTAGCGGCGGTACAGGGCCCGCTCGATCTTTTCTTGACGTGCACACAGATCGTCGAGCGCGGCGTAGAGATCGTCTTCGTCGAACGAGCTAAGTCCCAGCACTTCGTTGACGGCGTGATCCTCGGCCCAGCGTACGGCCGAGAGGCGAGAGCCTTGATGAGGCAGGCGCGCCAAGACGAGGAACAAGGCCAACTTGCCGAGAGTCGTGTTGCGGAGGGTAGCGGTGATGCCGAGGGCATCGGCGATCTGCTTCAGGACATAGAGTAGGCCAAAGATAGGGCCGAGGGTAGGTTCCGCAGAAGGCGAGGCCTGATCGAACTCCCCGCGCAGGGCGCGGCGGAGGGCCTCGATGCGCGCCGACTGCCAATGGGAGAGATTGGCGAGGGTGCGGTTCTTGACTTTCCCGTTCTCGCGGTAGGCTTGGCGAAGGAGAATGGCGGGCGGGGAGTTGCGGTTGGGGATGGTGGCGATGTACATGTCGACTTAATACAACGATAGATAAGCAATGTCAAGAACAAAATTAACAATTACATGTCTACCACTTCAACAAAAAAGAAGGCTCAACTCCAACACCAATCACGACTTACCCAAAATTTAGGGGAGGAAGATCCGTCCGAGGCATTCCATGCGGAGCGGAACGTGGCGATTCAGCCCGCATGCAACCTGTAAACTCCAAGTTGCGAATGTTCCTCTCGGAATTGCACCGCTCAGCAAACAAGCGTGAAGCCGTCGTCAAGACAATCTGGAGCTTGAGCGCCTGCCCCTTGCGTTACTAGCCACCCATTCTCTGGTAATTGCCATTGGATGTGGTCACCACGAGCTGCTTGGCGCTGGCACCTAGAACGGACTGTTGCACATAGTTCGTGCCATCGGGAAGGCTGGCCATCTGGACATGCAAAGTCACCGCGTCTTTTGAATCCCCCATGTAGGTGTTGATGTCTAAGGAGATGATTTTTTTTGTGGCAGTATCGAAAGTAAGGGTCATTTGATCGCCCGGTTGCGCGTAATCCCTGAAAACTAAATTCATGATCCCTCCTGCGGGATTCAATGAAAGTTTGCCGAGTTGATAGGCTTGCTGCATTCTTATCGGGTCAGGCGGCACATACATGCCGAGCACGCCTTTAACCTGTTGCATATACTCCTGCATCTCCGCCATTTTCTTCTCAATGACTCTTTTCTTCAACCTGCCCCCGCTGGGTTCTTGCTGCACGCCGATGGGGGTCTTCTGGACCTGCCCGTCAGGACCGTACTGGCACAACTTCTGGGACGGAGGCTTCGCATCTCCCTTTAAGTTGAGCTGCGTAGTTTCAATCCATTGATACTGTTGCAGTCTCTGCTTATTTTCCGCCATGGACTGCTTCACGGCTGCAAGCTTCTCTTGTACTAGGGCATTTTGCGCCCTGCCTGGAACGGAAATCGCCAGCGCTGCCACACCAATCAACATCAAACGTTTACAAACCGGAACAACAGTTCCGGCGAAAGACTGCCTTCCGGAAGCGATTGCAAAACTACGATTCATTGGCACTCTCCTTATCCTGCGTCGTGCTCCTTTTCCCACCGCGAACGGTTGAGCGGAAAAACGGTAAGAAATTTCACAAAGGTGTTCAAGCTGCCAGCAAGTCTTTCCCGATCCCCGCTCGGCGGAGCTATCTTGGCCCAATTCGCATCCGTCCAATTCTTGGCCATCAGGAGAAAATAGCTCTGCTCGAACCCTCGATTCCTATGTTCGGCTTGCTCTACCACCCATTCAACCGGCTTGCTGGCGGACAGACATCCCTCGGCAAATGCTCGGCCAAAAAGACACAAGTCATTCCGTTACCTGACTCCAACTCGCGTCGGGATCAAACACAGTCATTGCAGTTGCCGTTTCTGTGGTTGTCTTCCCCAGGTCCTTCTGCAGCAGCACGCCGTCCTGGTTGATAATGAATGTCATCACTCCCGAATTCCGGTATTCCGCCGGATAGGCGACGAACGCGAACCCGCCGACCATCTTCCCATCGATCACATAGTCCTTCGCACCGCCAGGCGCATGACTGCCTTGCCCAGTAAGCATGTGGAAGTAGTAGCCGTGGAAAGGCAGGTGCGCATTCGGCTTGACGCTATATCCTTCGTTTGTTGCGAACGCGACGAGCGGCCCCAGCGGACTTTTGGGCTGACCTTCTGGCGAGTCCCAGTACAAACCGTTCTGCTTGCCACTGTCGCTAATGAACTTCACAGCGTATTGCTTCGCGCCTTCGTGAGGTTGTGAGAAATACTCCGCTTCGGCTTCCGCCAGCGCTCCACAAATATTGATCACTGCCAATTCATTTCTGCCGATACGGCGTGACAGAATCTCCTCTTTCCCGGCAGCCAGGTCGAAAAACCACTGGTCTGTTGCGTTCTTCCTCAGCGGAATCGGAAACGGAAAATTGTCTGCTCCGACTATCAGAATTTCGGTTCCGTCAGGCATCTTACGCCAGCGGTGCATCACCCCGTACGCCGCCGCAAATGCGTCGATCGAGGTCTTGTCCTGCACGGCATCGCCCGAGTAGATGACCTGTTTCGCTTCCGGACCGAATATTGCCAGCGCCGCGTTTTGGTCTCCAGACTTTGCTGCTTCCATCAGCGCATTACCCGCGTCTTCGGGGGAAGCGAACAGTTTGAACGAAGGTTTACTGGAATTGCTGCAGGCAGCAAGGGGAATGACGAGTGCCAGGAGCATCCAGTGAACCCTAGCAGTGATTCTTCGAGTCTTGAGCGACATATTTCTCCTCCAAAAGATCAATCGTCAAACATCTCACTTAAGAGGCTCGCCAGATTTGAGCCCACCTGCTGCGAGCCTGCACCGTTGGACTTCATCTGCGCCAGCCACCACCACCGCCCATGCTTGATGACCCACGCGCACTTGCCGACCTGGCTCCCCAGCCCCCACTGCTAGCTCCGCTAAAGGCCGATGATCCGCTGCTCTTTTCCTGCCCTCCCCAACCCTTGGAAGCATCCGAGTTGTAACTTGAGCTGCTGTTTTTGTTCGAACTTCCATTCGTGTTCTGCCAGCCACTGCCGGTGTTCTTGTAGGTGTTCCCATCTGCTGTCGCATACTTGTTGCCATTGGCCGTTTGTCCCACTGCGGCACTGTTGTACTTCCCCGACGCTCCATAAGCCGAGGCCCCGTTCGAAGCTTGCATCGACGCGGTGGTTCCTTGAGACGTCGTTTGGTGCTGGGTGTTGGCAGTGGTGCCGTTCTTCGAGACCGTCGAGCTTCCCCAGCTTCCATTGGCATTGGAACCCTGCTCTGTTGCGCCGTATGCGCCTGTTCTTGGGTTGTATGCTTGACCGACGCTTTGGCTCCCATAGCCGTTCGATACTGTCGCACCGCGTGCGTAAGTCCCCGTGCTCGGGTTATACCCGTTGCTGGCGTGCGCGGAGCCGTAGGCGCCATAAGCAGAGGCGCTCGAACCATAGTAGCCGCCGTGCCACGCGCTATTTCCGTAGTAGGCGCTGCCGTGATACACGACCGTCGTGGTGCCGTGCCAGCCGCAATTCCAGCTGCTATATCCCCATGCGCAGCAACCACCGCTCATCATCGCCCCGACCGCGATGCCAACTCCGAACGCAATCACCGCTGTCGCCGCAACGGGAGCGGGAGGCGCGACGTACGCGGGAACTACATAGGGGTAGCCGTAGACCACCGCGTAGTTGTACACGGGAACGTAAACCACCTGCGGATTTGCGGGCTGAATCAAGATCACTTGTGGCGACTGTTGCACAACCACCAGCTGTGATCCGGTCTTCAAGTTGCCCGCAGCCAATGCCTGCGCACGCAAGTATTGGACCGCCGACATTACATCCGCGCCTTGCGTGCTATAAGCCTCGCCCAGTGACGAAGTCCAGCTGAGGTTCTTCGCCAAGTTCGCCAGCACCGAAGGAAATTGCGTAAGCGCCTTCACACTTGGCTCCCACGGCTGTAGGTTAACCGTCTGCATCAGAACCGTGCCTGTGAGATAGCTGTTCTGCTGAAGCCAGCTGGCGGCGGCCGCAACTTGGTCGGGAAAGGTCGCAGCTCCCAGAATCTGCGCCACCAGGGAGTCCGGGTAAAGGGCAATGGGCGCTACGAGCTGTTGCAACTCCTGCGCGGGCAGCGGTACGCCTTGTCCGGAATATCCCGTTTGCTGGGCTCCGGCGTCCACTGGCGTCAGCGCAAAAATCAGCAGGATGGACAGCATCATGGACAAGAGCTGCTTCGCAATGTTCATCATCATTTTCCGCTCTCCTCTTCTTCTCCTACACCAACGAAAAAGCATCAAGCTCGTCTGCCGACAACTTCTGGTTCCCTCGAGTGGGCTGCGGCTATGGCCAGCGGCTTGCCAAGCTCACCACCATAGGATCCGTGATTCTCTCCCGACCGCGGAGAATCGAACGACGAGCCGCAACTGCTCTCCCCATCCACTGTTCCTCGGAAAATCCCGCCCGAGCGGCATCCACGTTTGTCCCCGCAGTATGTTCATGGGAAGGCTGGGTTCGGACAACTGTCAGTCTTGACAGACCCTGTCGACTCTCTCGGCCAAAACTCCAGGTCGCTCGTCACGCTTCGCACGTTGCCTGCCACGTCTTCTGGTTTCGGCAGCGTGCAAGGACCCGGTCGTACTCTCAACCATTCGCCGCTCTTCCCAAGGGAGCGCGGTTCGCCCTGCACAATCTCGCCGACCAAAAGACGCATCCGCTTGAATTTCTTCTCCCCCTCCCCCTCGCAGTCAAAAGTCACTCGTAGGGCCACGCGTCCAATGTCCGTGAGCCGCTTTGGTTTTGAACTCTTCCGAGTGGAGCCTCAGGAATCAGCTTTGAGGACCTTGCACCCTGATGATGCGGAGAGACCACGCGACCGGCTCACCAATACCCTTGTGACATCCGGGGTAGGACCGCACCATTGTCAAAATTAACAGTCGGATCATCAGGGAGTTGATCGAACCCCAGTCTTTCGCACTACCCCAGCCCCGCTCGACCCACCCGCCCAACCGTCATTTCAAGCGGAGCGAGAAATCTCTCTTCGTCTTTTGCGGCCTGTGCAGAAAGAACCGCTGGGCATCGCTTGCATCTCCCGCGATGAAATCTTTCCGCATTCTTTTCCCCGTCGCCCGCCCTCTCTGTCATCCCGACCGGAGTGGAGGGACCTCTCTTTCCTCTCCCTCGATTTTCACTCCCTCGCCCGCCCCGCCCCTCCGCGCGAACCACTCTGAACCTCCCGCCACCTCTCGCAGTGCCTCCTTCACCGCGCTCTCTTCCCCCTCCCGCGCATCCAACCTCACCAACACGTTCTGTTCAATGCCAACCTCCCTCCCGTTTGCCTCACCCCCATATCGACTTACACTCCTCCAATGCGCAGAATCTTCCGACTGAGGAAATAACAGCAATGATATAGTTAGCGAATGCAAATACCCCCCGGCTCCTCCTGGCGGAAATGGGACCTTCACGTCCATACCCCTGCTTCCGCGTTGGATCACTCACTGGGAAGCGACTGGGATATATACGTCGAGCGCTTAATCCATGCCGCCAGGAATCATCAAATAGCTGCGATTGCCACGGCTGACTACTTTTCACCAGACGGCTAGGAACGCTGATAGGCCAGGGCGTCCGGCAATATGATTTCCTCGGTGAAGAAGACCCAAGCAAGAATCGCTGGGGGGCAGATGTGGGAAGCTACGCAGATATCCATTTTGCCCCGAGTCGGCCAGCCTGGTCAGCGATGCGTCGCACGGCGAGTACGTCAACTCACCCAAGGACTTGCTTGACACACTCCCCTTTCGGGACTATATCTAGACTGGAATAGGGAAGGATAGCGGCAAACAGCAACAGAAAGCACAGAACAGAATGACGAGAAACGATCCTTCGCAACTTTTGCCGGGTACGCTTTTCCTGCTCATCCTCAAGTCCCTCGCCCGCGGCCCTCTTCATGGCTACGCCATCGCCAAGCACATCAAAAACGCCTCCGCCAACGGCCTCGAGATCGAGGATGGCTCGCTGTATCCCTCCTTAAACCGCATGCTCGTTAAAGGCTGGCTGCAAGCTGAATGGGGCACTTCGGAAAATAACCGAAAAGCCCGTTTTTACCGCCTCACTCTCGAAGGCCGGAAACAACTCCACGCTGAGACCAAGGAATTCGAGAAGTTGGTGAAAAGCATCCAGTTGGTGATGCGCACCGTGTAAGGAGGCGCGCTGTGTTCACACTCCGCGAATGGATGAACCGTCTGCGCTTCTTTGGGAATCGCACGCGCTTCGACCGCGAAATGCGCGACGAACTGCAGTTCCATGTCGAGACGCGCGCCGCGGAACTCGAAGAAAGTGGTGTATCCAAGGAGGACGCGATCCGCCGCGCCCGCAACGAGTTTGGGTCGACACAACTCGCGCGAGAGGATTCCCGTGAAGCCTGGCAATTCCGATGGCTCGAAGATCTCGCCATGGACCTACGCGTGGGCTTCCGCATGCTCTGGGGCAGTCCGGGCTTTTCCGTCCTCGCCATTCTTTGCCTCACGCTGGGCATTGGCGCCAACGCCGCCGTATTCAGCTGGGTCGAAGGCATCCTCTTCCGCCCCTATCCGGCCGTCGCGCATCAGGAAAGGCTGATGGCGCTGGCTGGAACCGCTCGCGGCAAAATTGGCACAACCTCACTTTCCTGGCCCGACTTTCTCGACCTGCAGAAAAACTGCACGCTTTTCGACGCGTTGTTCGTCAGCAAAATCACCGGCACTTCGCTCAGCATCGGCGACCACGCGGAGCGCACCATCGGCAGCATCGTCTCGGCCAACTATTTCGACGCCATCGGCGTGCATCCCATCCTGGGCCGCGGATTCCTGTCCGGTGAAGACGTGGGCAGCGCTGCGCACCCCGTCGCTGTCATCAGCTATCAGCTTTGGCAAGGACGCTTCAAGAGTGATTCCCAAATTATTGGCAAGACGCAGCGGCTGAACGGCGTGGTCCACACCATCGTTGGCGTCGCTCCGCAGGGTTTTTATGGCACTTTTGTCGGTTGGGCCATGCAGTTTTGGGTGCCAGCTTCCATGGAAGAACTCTTTGAAGCCGGCGGCTACAAACTCGAGGATCGCAACGCACGGTGGGTGGAAGCCTACGCGCGCCTCAAACCCGGCGTCACGCCGCAGCAGGCACAGCAGGAAGTCTCCGCCGTAGCGAGCCGCCTGGAAAAGGATTATCCCCTAACAAACCGAGGCCGCAGCATCCAGCTCTGGCCGCTTTGGGCCACGCCATTCAACAATGCCGGCACGATGCTCCCGACGCTTTCCATCATGCTGGTTGTCGTGCTTTGCGTATTGCTGATCGCCTGCGCCAATGTCGGCAACCTCCTGCTGGTTCGCTCCTTCTCGCGGCGCCACGAAATGACGGTTCGCGCCGCAATCGGCGCCGGACGCGGCCGCCTGCTGAGGCAATTGCTCACCGAAGGTCTCATCTTGTCCGTTCTTGCCGCCGCCGGCGGACTCGCGGTCGCCTACTGGGTCCGTCACGCTCTGGTGCTGCTCTTCCCTGCCCGCGCAGGGGTATCGATGTACTTGCCGGGCGACCTGGACTGGCGCGCGCTCGCTCTGACCGCTGGAGTTTGTCTGCTTTCCACTCTGCTGCTTGGTTTATTTCCGGCGGTGCAGACGAGCAAAATTGATCTCGCTACAGCCCTCAAATCGGAAATGGCCGGCGTGGTTGGCGGCCACGGAAGGTCGTGGGCGCGCTCGGCGCTAGTGGTCCTGCAAGTTTCGCTCAGTTTTGTCCTGCTGGTGGGAACGGCGCTGGTAGTGCAAAGCTTGCAAAAGATCCGCACCACGAATCCCGGTTTCACCACGGATCGCGTGCTGAACACCGCTGTGGATTTGGTGTCCGCCGGTTATGACATTCCACGCGCCAAGACTTTTCGGGATGAATTGCTGGACCGCGTTGTGGCACTCCCCGGAGTCGAGTCGGCCGTCTTCGCGCGCGTCACCCCGCTCGGCTATGGCGCCTATTCCTCCAGCCCCATTGCGGTGGATGGCTACGACGTTCCCCCGGAGGAGGAACCCACCGTGGAATACAACGAAGTCGGTCCTGCTTATTTCGAGACCATGGGCATCCCGCTCGTCTCCGGGCGGGAATTCAACCGCTCCGATGATGAGACAGGCGCTCTGGTCGCTGTGGTAAACGAAACCATGGCCGCGCAATTCTGGAAAGGCAAAAATCCCGTCGGTCAGCGCATGCAGGTTAAGGGACGCTGGATGACCATCGTGGGCGTGGCCAAAGACTCCAAGTATCAGAGTATGCGCGAGCTACCGAAGCCTTTCTGCTACGTTCCCCGCTGGCAAAATTTCACGATTGGCGGCAGCCTGAACATTCGCACTCCGCTGAGCCCGCAGATTATGGCGGACGCGCTGGCCCGTGAAGTCCAGTCGCTCGATGGTAACCTCGCGCTCTACGAGGTGATCACCCTGCAAGAGCAGGTGGATCGCTCGACTTCCCCGCAAAAAGTCGCCGTCACGCTGCTCGCCGTGCTGGGCGGCTTGGCTTTGTTGCTCGCCGCCATCGGACTCTACGGCGTCATGTCCTACTCTGTTTCGCAAAGCACGCGCGAACTGGGTTTGCGCATGGCGCTCGGCGCACGTGCCTCCGATCTGCTGCGGCTGGTCATGTCGCAAGCGCTAGCTCTTACCGCGGCAGGCGTTCTGCTCGGTGTTGGAGCCGCTCTGCTCTTGACGCGTCTGCTCGGTCCCTATCTGTATCGAGTAAGTCCCCACGATCCACGCGCTTTTACCACGGCCTTGGCGGTGATGCTGGCCACCGCCATCGCGGCCACTTTCTTACCCGCATGGCGCGCCACCCGTTCCGACCCGATGCGCGCGCTTCGTCAGGAATAAGTCACAAGTCAGAGGCTGAGCTATCCACTAGCTTAGATGCGTCACGCCCAGGGCAACGGTCCCATCAAGGGCGCTACGTAAACGTACTGATCGCGCCGCTCCGATGACGAGCGGATGCTCGGCTAAAGATAAGGCCGTTCGTAGGCACTACACCTGACGGAAGGTTTGTGAATCTATGAACTAACTTTTTGGCTCGCAGTGGCATCTGTAAGGGTGTCGCCACTCGAATGCGTGCATATCATTCAAGGGGTGAGGTACACTAGTTAACCGATTTAGCTAAAGATGCCGAGCCCATTGGCATTTTTTTCAGGGGGGAAAACTCACGTGACTCTTTTTAAGCTAACACTTCGTGGGATTCTGTTTTCGTTCTGCACAGTTCTGCTCGTCACCTCCGCTCACGCTCAATACCGTGCTTCCATTCAGGGCGTCGTAACCGATCCGCAAGGAGACGAAGTTTCTGGAGCGACGGTCACTTTAAAGAATCTGGGAACAAACCAAACGCTGGTAGCCACGACGAACGGGAGTGGAATCTACAATTTCAATGCCCTTCCGCCAAACCAGTTCTCGGTCACAGTCGAGAAGACGGGCTTCAAAAAGAAGGTGCTCGAACAAGTCAGCGTAATCCCGGAACAAGCGAACGCTTTGAATATTCAGCTCGAGCTTGGCGAGGTCACGCAGAGCGTTACAGTGAACGGAAATGCGACGCCGCTGATGGATACGGAGACGGCTTCCATCAACGGCACGGTCACCAGCAACCAGATCCAGCACATGCCCTCGTTCGGACGCGATGTCCTGAAGCTGGTGGAATTGGCGCCGGGATCCTTTGCGGATGGCTCGCAGGGCGGAGGCGGAGGCGACGGCTACAACCTTCCCGGCACGCAGACAGGCGGTGGGCAGTCCGGGGGCGCGGACGGCATCTTTAAAACCGAAAACGGCGCACAGGTGATTGCCAGCGGTCAACAGACTGAAAACAATGGGATTTCGATTGACGGCATCAGCACGACCAGCGCTGTTTGGGGTGGTTCAACGGTCATCACACCCTCGGAGGATTCGATCGATAGCGTAAAAGTCGTCTCTAACAGCTATGACGCCGAGGATGGACGCTTCAGCGGCTCGCAAATCCAGATCATTTCGAAGAGCGGCACCAACAACTTCCACGGCAGCCTTTTCCTTACGAACCACGAACCGAGCTTCAACGCATACCAGAAATTCAACGGCGAGGGCCTTCCCGTAACTAAGGACGCCAATAAGTTCAACCAGTTCGGTGGCAGCGTCGGCGGGCCGATCTGGAAGAACAAGGTATTTTTCTTCTTCAACTACGAGACCGTTCGTGAACCCTTCTCCAACATCCAAGGGAACGGCTGGTACGACACCGCCGCATTCGACGCTTTAGCGCCTTCGGGAAGCATCGCGGCGAAGTATCTATCTTTCCCCGGTAACGGTGTAGTGGGAACCCTGAATCCGAACGCTACCTGCCAAACAGCCGGTCTTACCGACGCGGCTCATGCTACTGCTCAAATTCCCGCAAACTGCGCGGAAGTTCCAGGGGGCCTCAATATCGGTACGCCCCTGACGACCGGCCTGAGTACGCAGGATCTCGGCTGGTCTGACCCCAACCATCCTGGCTGCGGTGGAGCAGGCACGGGTTGCGGGACCCCAGGGAGCCCCCTGGGCACGGTGGCGGATATTGCGAATTACAACACCATCAACCCTACCAAGGTTACGGCTGTCCAGTACAATGGCCGGCTCGACGCGAATATCACCGGACGAGATCGCATTGGCTTCGCCATCTACTACGTCCCCTACACGAAAGACGATTACAACGGTGATCGCGCTTATGATATTTTCCACCATTCGCAAATTAATGAGGCGTTCTCCGGAATTTGGGATCATACCTTCACCCCGAGCTTCCTCAACGAATTACGCGCGAACGCCGCAGGCTGGCGCTGGAATGAGATTGACTCGAACCCGCAGGCACCGGTCGGATTTCCGACAGATAGTATCGGAACAATCGGGAGCATAACGATCAATTCGTTCGGGCCTAACGTTGGAAGCATTCTGAACCAGTGGACCTACGGCTTCAAGGATGTAGCCACCAAGATTTACGGACGCCACACGATTAAGTTTGGGGGCGACGGCACACGCCTGTTTTACTTGCAAGACTGCGCCGGTTGCGGTGTGCCAATTTACAGCTTCTTCAATTTGTGGGACTTCCTGAACGATGCGCCGAGTAGCGAAGGGGGCAACGGGCGGCAATTCGATCCCACTTCTGGATTTCCAACGACGGTCCGCCAAGATCAACGAGAAAACCTCATGGGCTACTTTATCCAGGATGATTTTAAGGTTCGCTCGAATCTGACTGTCACTCTTGGACTGCGCTGGTCCTACTTCGGTCCCCTTTATGCAAAGCAGGGCGACATGTTTGTAGCCACTCCTGGCGCGGGGTCGGACTACCTGACTGGCCTAACAGTGCGACGGGGTGATTCCTGGAATGCTCAGAAGGACAATTTCGGACCACAGATCGGTTTTGCCTGGAGCCCGAAGTCGTTCCTGGGCCACGACTTCCAAAGCCGACTTGTGTTTCGCGGCGGCTATGGACTGAGCTATAACGGAGAGCAAATTGCTATTTCGGCGAACATCGTAGGTAACCCGGGACTGGCGGTGTCCCCGGTGTTCAACTACAGCAACCCTACAACTTGTGCTCAGACCCCGCCACTTCCGAATTGCGGCATTATTTATGCCCTTTCGTCGGATCCTCACAGCTTGAACGGCTATCCGGCGAACCCGAACGCCATTGCCACCTTTGGCTCGAATGGACTCCCAACAAGCGGATCGTCGTTCCTAAGCATCTTCCCAACGAACCTGCCCACCATGCGAGTCCATCATTACTCGGCCGACGTCGCTTACGATCTGGGTCATGACTTCGTAGCGTCCCTGGGTTATCAGGGAAGCATTTCCCGTGACATTTTTTTCCACGAAAACCCGCTTGCCGTTCCGGCGACGCTGGGCTACACGTTCAACCCGCAAATTGGCGGCGGCGACTACTGGGGTGTGAATGGGCGCGGAAACTACAACGCCATGCTTGCGGAACTGAAGCACAGGTTCTCCCAGCAGTTCATGGCCGACACGCAATATACGTGGTCGAAGTGCATGGACACGAGTTCTGCTCCGTATTCCGAGCAGCCTTATCCCTACAACCTCGGCCTGAACTATGGGCGTTGCGACTATAACGTACAAAATGCATTCAAGGTCTACGCGGTCTGGCAGCCAGTCTTCTTTCACGGTAGCAACAGCTGGCTGGAAAAGGTCGCCGGTGGATGGTCGCTCAGCGGTATTTTCACCGTGCACTCTGGCTTCCCGTGGACTCCCATGACGAACGTCAGTGGCGGGAATACCTATTGCCCGCAATGCGGCTACGGGTCGCTGTTCCCTGCCGCCTATCTGGGCGGCGCAGGAAACCTGGTCACAAACGGCGCCTTCGAGACAGTTGCGAATTCGAACTTTCCGAACGGCGGCACGGCGTATTTTTCGCCGGGTACCTACCCTGCCTTCTTTGGAACCACGCTTCCTCCGGTTCCCGGACTGGCTCGCAATTCGCTGAACCTCCCTGGATATAAGGACGTGGACTTGTCACTCGCCAAAGCGTTCGGATTGCCCCACATGCCGGTGCTCGGTGAAGACGCCAAAATTGAGCTCCGAGTCGACACCTACAACCTATTCAATAATGTGAATCTCAACCCGAACGCCATCTCGAACAACATTAACAACGGAAACTTCGGCACGATTACTAGCGCTCTTGCCGCCCGAGTCGTGACGATCGGAGCTCGCTTCAGTTTTTAGTCGAGGTCTGACGTAGGACGGGCGCGGTTTTCTCGAGAACGTGCATGAGGCTTGCGCGCCCGTCCGTTTTCAACTGGCCAAACTCCTCATCGGAGCATGCTTATGCGTGCATGGATTCATTCCGCAACTCATACCGTGGCTCTGTTCGGTTTGGTCGGAGGCGTTTTGCTCTTTCCGGCAGGCCGTCTCGGCGCGCAAACCCAGGCGCATTCGCGGACCGTGGGCGAGGCGATCACGGTTGACGCCAATGCGCCTTCGCATCCGTTTCCTCACTTTTGGGAGCAGATGTTTGGGTCGGGGCGCGCCATTTTGTCGCTTCGGGAAGGTTATCTCCGGGACCTTCTCGAAACTGAGCGCATCACCGGTTTTCAGTACGTCCGCTTTCACGCGATATTGGACGATGAAGTTGGCTTATACGAAGAGGACAAAGAAGGCAGGCCAGTCTACAACTTCTCCTACGTCGACCAAATTTACGACGGCCTGTTGCAGAATCACGTCCGGCCGTTCGTGGAACTCAGCTTCATGCCCAAAAAGCTGGCCGCCGACCCGAATGACATCCAAGCTTTTTGGTACAAGCCGGTCGTTTCCCCTCCCAAGGATTGGGACAGGTGGGGACAATTGGTCGAAGCATTTGCACGGCATCTCGTCGCGCGGTACGGCGAAGAGGAAGTTTCGCATTGGTATTTTGAAGTTTGGAACGAGCCGAACATCGACTTCTGGGCCGGCAATCCTAAAGAAGCAACATACTATGAACTTTACGATCACGCCGCCCGCGCCATTAAGAGTGCAAGTCCTCGTCTACGCGTCGGTGGCCCGGCGACAGCTCAAGCGGCTTGGGTGGACCGCTTCCTGGCGCATTGCAAAGAAAAAAACGTGCCCGTGGATTTTGTCTCGACGCACGTCTATGGCAATGACTCGGCCAAAGACGTCTTCGGCACGCAGGAAAACATTCCGCGGACGCGCATGGTTTGCAGCGCGGTCAAAAAGGTTCACGATCAAATCGCTGCATCTCCTTTTCCGCAAACGCCGCTCATTTGGAGCGAATTCAACGCCAGTTATGCGAACGAGCCTGCCGTCACGGACGCGGCCTTTATGGGGCCCTGGCTTGCCGATACCATCCGCCAATGCGACGGCCTTACGGACATGATGAGCTACTGGACGTTTTCAGATGTGTTTGAAGAACAAGGGGTGATTAAAACGCCGTTCTACGGTGGTTTCGGATTGCTCGCCGAAGACGGCATTCCCAAGTCGTCTTTCAATGCTTTCGCAATGCTCCATCAACTCGGGGACGCGCGCATGGATGTCAATTCTGATTCGGTAGTGGCGACTCGCCGCAAAGACGGTTCACTCGTCATCGCCACTTGGAATCTTTTTTTGCCTGAGGAATCTGGGTCGGCGAAAACCTTTGTTCTCCGGTTCAAGGGACTGAACGGCGCCACGTCCGCTAACGTCACGATCATCGACAGAGAGCACGGTTCGCCGCTGCCCGCATGGGATAAAATGGGCCGTCCCGCGTTCCCTACCATCGCGCAAATCGACACGCTGCGCGAGGCTGCGGCCCTCCCGCCTGCTCAGGTGGAAACACTTCAGAACGGCTGGCTCAATCTTACGTTGCAGCCGCAAGCCCTCGCGCTCATTAAAATTAATCCGTAGGACTACAGCACTCTCCCTACTCGGGGTGAAATCCGGCTTTTTGCATGGCGGATTGCGCCTCGGGATTTTTCATGAAGGTGTTCCAGACGAAACCGGTACGGTGATTTTCCGCCATGAGCATGGTGATCCCCAGATCTATTCCCAAAACATCGGGGTCGTACCAGCCGGTAAGCGGGTTGAACGCATCGACGAAGCCGTACTTTCCCCAGCCTTTTTCAGCGTAGCGGCCGCGGATGTTGCGAAGGACACGGATGCAATCGTCGAAGAGAAATGAGAGCGAGCCGCCTGTGGCACAAGGGACGATGCTCCCATCGATGGGGCCTTGAGGTGGAGGCCCGCCCCAGGCGGTGTAGCCGTTGACGTAGTCCGATGCGGAAATTCCCCACAAATTGTCGCTGTAATCCGGGAAACGGTCATGCAATGAAAGGCAGAAAAGTTTGTGAGCCTTCGTCGCCTTAATCGAATTCTCGAAGTAATTTGTATATGAGTCGCGTTTTTTGCGGAAATCAAACCATGCTTGCGAATATTGGTGCGTGAAAAGCGGATCGTTGCCGGAAATATATTCGATTCCTTGATAGCGGATAACCGGCCGAGCCCAGGCTTTCCATGTGTCCGCCGATAATGGATGAGTGGGAGAACCAATCCCGAGCAGATAAATCATCATCAGTTCGCAATAGTGGACCCAGCGGGCTTTCAGAAAGCCGGATTCTGGCAGCCAACCCATCGAAAGGGTGGAACCGCCGTTGAGCATCCACGGCCAATCGACGCGATCGTATATTTTTGTGGCAAGATCCCTTATTTCCTGATCTTCAAAATACTGCCGGCTGGTGAGCACGCCGCACAGTAGAAGCGATGTGTCGATTGAAGACACTTCGCACTTTTCCCAACGCTGGCCCGTCTCCATGTGAACGAAATGAAAAAAGAAGCCGTGTTCGTTGACCGGTACATGAACGAAAAACCGCAACGTATCGCGGACTCTCTTGATAATATCCGAATGCTTTCCAAAACCGCGGCGGTCGCCAATACACAGGCTGGTCAGGCCGAAACCCGTCGCCGCGATGCTGGACATTGTGTGCGTATTGTTGTCATTCCCGTTGGCCAGCGCACGATCCTTCACCTGGCCGGTCCTCGGGCTCGCCTCATTCCAGAAGAAATCAAAAGTTGCGCGCTGTAATTCGTCGAGAAGCTGGTCGTCGGTACCTTGAAAAGGCGGTCGGCTTGGCGGCGTAAAGCTCGCCTGGGGTCTGTCTAAGCGCCCAAAAACGCTCCGAAACGGCGAAACTACAAGTCCGAGGCCTCCAAGCCTGATCAATTCTCTCCGCTTGTGTACGGGCTTCTCGGCCATTTTGCTGCGAGCGCTTCATCCAGAGATTCGTCGACGTACTTCTCTTTCATTGGTGTGATTCCGTCGAGTTAGGATGCAATTTGCTCTTGGTCTTTAGAGTAGAACAACGAACCGAGATATCCCAAGAGCAAAAAGCCCTAACAGCCGGTGTGAACCCGCGTTTTGCGGAGAGACAGACCTTTCGCGTTAGCGGCCAAGACGTTCGCGTTGGCCATTCAAATTGTTGCCTCTGTCTCTTTGTCGCCAAATCCGGGAGTTTGCTTATGCTGACGCTGTATGGCTGCGCTGCATGAATGCAAGCAAATCGGCGTTGATTCGGTCGGCGTTCGTCGCTGGCATGCCATGCGGAAAGCCTGGATAGACTTTGAGCGTCGACTTCTTCAGGAGTTTCGCGGACAAGGGTCCTGCTGCAACGAGGGGTACAATTTGATCGTCGTCTCCGTGCATGACGAGGACCGGGATGTCAATCTTCTTGAGGTCTTCGGTGAAATCAGTTTCCGAGAAGGCCTTAATGCAGTCATAGTGGGCCTTGATGCCGCCCATCATTCCCTGGACCCACCAGTGTTCGCGGATGCCCTCGGAAATTTTTGCGCCGGGGCGATTGTAACCGTAAAACGGGAGAGTGATGTCCTTATAGAACTGCGCGCGATTGGCTGCGAGTGCAACGCGGAGTTCGTCGAAGGCCGAGACGGGTTGGCCGGTTGGGTTCTTATCGGTCTTGAGCATAAGCGGTGGCACGGCGCTGATGAGCGCCGCCTTCGCGACGCGCTTGCTGCCATGGCGACCGAGATAACGAGCGACTTCGCCGCCGCCGGTGGAATGGCCAACCATGGTCGCGTCCTTAAGATCGAGCGCTTCGAAAAGCGCCGAAAGATCGTCCGCGTACGTGTTCATTTCATTGCCGTCCCACGTTTGATCGGAGCGGCCGTGCCCGCGGCGATCATGCGCGATGACGCGATAGCCTCGCTGCCCGAAGTACAACATCTGGCCGTCCCAGTCGTCGGCGGTCAACGGCCAGCCATGCGAGAACACAATCGGCTGTCCTTTTCCCCAGTCCTTGTAGAAAATCCGAGTGCCATCTTTTGTCGTAATTGTGGGCATAACTCCTCCTTTTGACCTCGGTACCACTTCTGGAGCCTTTGATTACGGCACAGGACAGATCGATGCAAGTTTTTCGCGAAACTCTGGACCACGCGTCAGGCCCGCGCGGCTGGAGGTTGGGCCGCTCGCCCTACTCACACGAGCTCCGCACCTCGCGGTTTTCTTTGCGCAGGAGCGCTCCCACCTGATGACGATTGCGCCGACTCATATCTCCAGGAGTTACCCGGCGCCAGCAAGTGCATGGTCAGAATCGCTGCGGGAACGAGATAGACAATCGTTACGCAAGCCCACATCAAGGCTGCCGCGCACTGCTGGTCTTGGAGAACCGAAAGGCCGAACTGCCGGGGCACGGAGAGGTAAGCCGGGTAGACCACGCGATCGCAGAAAGCGAGGAAGGCGGAAAGAATGTCACACGGCAGCGTGGCGAGAAAAAGATAGATGAGCATTGACCAACGCGGCCAGATGGAGACGCTCGGCCACGGTTGAATAACCGGCCACCAAAAAAGAAATCCCGTGCCGAGGAAACTGGCATGTTCGACGACATGCCACCCCTCTGAATGCAAAGCCATGGTAAAGAGCGCCGGGATGTGCCAGCCAACTAACGCCGCGGCAGCAGCAAACCAGCAAATGACGGGTTGCGAAAGTACATGGCCTAACCACTGCACCGGCGTCCATCGGAACAGTGGGCCGAGAACGCTTTGCACAAATTGCCTGGGCAAGCCGTGCAAAAAAGGCATGAAAGGCGCGCCGAGCAAGATCAAGGGAGGAGCGATAGTCATGAGCAGCAGGTGCTGAACCATGTGGACCGTCAACAACTCCTCGTCCAACGCACCAAGAGGCGACCCCACCGCCGTCCAAATTAAGAATAGGCCTAAAAGAAAACTGCTCAGCTCTCCACACGGGGATGACGTTGCGGAGCGGACGAACGAAGATGAAGCCATCCGCGCAGGTATACCAGCGCCGCTAGAACCATGGCCAGTGTAAGCCAAACTGGAAATGTCCAGATTTCGAATGCAACATGAACTGGGGTTGGCATGAATCGTTCTACGGCTTCGACGGACGCGCGGTCTGGGAACTTTCCTCGAGCGCAGCATCACGCGCGGGAGCCTGTCCCGCCGGATGCAATGTCTCGAGAAAGGCGACGAGCGCTGTTGTCTCCGCTGGGCTCAAGTTCTTGCCGTACGCGGGCATATTGCCGCCTCCCTGGATCACCTGGCGGATAAGCTGATCCTGAGTAAGCCGGACGGCGACACTATCGAGCGACGGGCCTCTCTCCCCGCCCAACTCCCCAAGCGAATGGCAGTTGCGGCACTGCTTTACCTGAAAAACGAGCGCGCCTTGACGCTGAAGCGCGGTCGTGTGGCGCAAGAATCGTCCAGGAACAGGGTCACCGCTCCAGGCGCTCATGTGCGGACTCCACGGAGCGATTTCCGCAAGATGCGTGAATGTCCCGAGCGTAATCGCGATAAGCATAATGGACATTACGGCAATGGGCCGCCGGCGCCAGCTCTTTTCGCCTTCTCCCGAGAGAAATGGAAGTAGCAGCAGAGCAACGATGACGACCACCGGGCCGATCAAGAGCGCGGGCGTTTCCATCGAAGGAGGCAGCAGCGAGAGCAGAGCATACAGCCAAAGGAAAAAGTAATCCGGCTTCGGAACGGTTTGGATGATCGTCGGGTCCGGCCGACCGGTCGGACCAAATGGACCAAAGTACAAGGCGCATAGCGGCAATGGCCAGGAGGATGAATGCCGCGAAGAAAAGATCTTTCCACACCGCGTACGGGACGAACGGCTCCCCATCTTTCTTGATTAGTTCGTGATACTCCTTCTCGTAAGTCGCTCGCTTCACCACACGCCCCGGCATCGGCCACTCGTTGATCCCCAGCTTCAGCACCATCAGCAGATGAAGGCAGACGAAACCGATTAGCAATCCCGGAATCACGAAAACATGCAGCGTGAAAAATCGCGAGAGCGTAGCCCCCGCAATGATCGGGCCACCCAGCATCAACTGCACCGTCGCAGGACCCACGATTGGGACACGGCTCGCAATCGACGCACCGATTCCCAATCCCCAGTAAGCATCCTGATCGAATCGGAGCACTTGCCCGCTGAACGCCATGCCTAAAGTCATCAGCAATAGAAAAACGCCCACGATCCACGTAAGCTCTCGAGGAAACTTGTAAGCACCGAACAGAAAGACTTGCACCATGTGAATTAGGACGATCGCCACCATGAAGTTCGAGCCCCAGCCGTGCAGCGCACGGATAAACCAGCCGAGAGTCACGTCGTTGTTCAAAACCTGCAGGCTGCTCCACGCTTCGCTGGCCGAGGGCACGTAGATCAGAGCGAGCATGATTCCGGTGACGATTTGCAAAAGGAAAACGGTGAGCGCGGCGCTGCCAAAAACGTACCACCAACTCGCCGTGTTGCGCGGAACGGGATGTTCAACCGCTTCTCGAATCGGAGCCGCCAGCTGCAAGCGCAGGTCGAACCATTCGCCGATCCGCGAGATCAGGCGCATGGCGGTTTCTTTCCGGCGAGCGCTGCCACGGGCGATCCTGGTGTTGGCAGTTCGCCCGCCTGAATTGTGACGAGGCCGTTCTCCACCTTATACGGATACTCGAACAGCCCGCGCTCCGGCGGACCAGAAGCTCGCGAGCCGTCGCGGTAATAAACGCCGCCGTGGCACGGGCACATAAATAAACCGGATTGCTGAAACCAGCGGACCGGGCAACCCAGGTGCGCGCAATTCACCGCGAAAACTTGAAACTGATCGCCTTCGATGCGCCGCACCCAGCAAGCCGTGTCCACGGTCTTGCCATCGGTTGGCATCACGTTGGGATTCCGGAAGGTCGCCAGCCGCGTCTCGCCTGCCGGAAAGTCTTTCACTGGTCCGAGTGTGACCCAGGAGAGATAGCCGTTCGCGCGCCCGCGCGTAAACGCGGAGAGAAGGAACCGAACCACCGGCACGGCAAGCGCTGCCGCCACAATACCGTTGAACAGAATTCCCAATTTCATCAGCAGCCCGCGCCGGGACAGCGTATTTTCTTCTGCCATCTTCAAGCTCCTAGTGCTGCGCGCCATTCGACGTTGAATAAGGTTTTCCGGGGAGCTGCGACCGCCGCGAAGCGAGCCAGGCAACCACGTCGGTGATTTGCTGGTCCGACATCGGATTGCCGGGCACGTCTCCGCGCCAGTCGGGCGCGCCAAATTCTAGACGGCCGGTAATCACCAGCGTGCGCAGTTCCTGATCGCTGACCAGCGCGAGAAAAGAATCATCCGTGATGGAACTGCCCTTCGGTCCTCCGCGCCCCTCCGGACCGTGGCACGATTCGCAGAAAGTCTTATAATTAGCTTCACCTTGCGCGACGTTGCCGGCCGACTTGGGCAAATAAGAAGGCGGATTTGCCCCGTCGAGAATTCCCGGCTTGCTCCAGTGCGACCGGATTCCCGTCGTAATCACGTTGATCTGTTGGTCCGTTAACATTCCACCGGCGCTCTGCGCGAAGGCCGGCATCGACGTCCCACCAACACCATTCGCGGCGACCTTGCGAATCGTTTCATCGTCCGCGATCGCGAGATAAACGGGATCGCCCAGCGCGATGGCTGCCCCTCCTTTTCCATCCGCCCCATGGCATGCGGAACAGTTTTGCGAGTACAGAGTGGCGAAATCCAAAACCTGGCTTGGCGCGAGCGTCTCAAAACCTTTCCGCGGCTGGCCATGCGGCGAACCGCAACCCGACAGCAGCGTTACGACGAGCACGCTCGTCGCGGATAGAAGCCGTACTGGGTTCACGGCCGTTTTTCTCCGCTTCCTCGCGGCGACATCACTCCAGGCGCCTCAATACCTGCGCGCATTGCGAACGGCACATTTTCATGCGTCGGCACCCGCGCTTGCCGCATCACGACAAGCCCCGCGACAACGCCGAACGCAATCTGCGAAGCTGTAAACCAATACCAATCGATGTGGCTCCCCAGCACAGGATCGAGAATGTCCATAATCGAATACAGCAGCCCGGACCAAAGCACTGGAGCAATCAGCCCGCCGAGCAAAATGGGCCGCCGCGCGAACATGGGAAGCATGGCGCCATAGAGCAACCCTACGAGCGTCGAGCTGACGAGATGCAAGACCACGGCCAGAAAGAAGATTCCCGCATGAAAGGAATTGAATTGAGCGGCGGATGGCACCTCCGACGGCGCATACACAACTGCGGCCAGAAGATTGATGGGATACCAGATGCTTCCGGTCTTAATCAGTCCATACGTACAAGCCAGAACTGCCATTGCAACGCTTCCGGCCAAGCCTCCTTTTACGCCAGCGGATATTGGATAGGTCTCGAGCGGAAGCCAGGCGCGCACGTGTTCCGGCGCGACAGGCAGCCGCTCGACAAGATGCCTTTCGGTTGTGATGGAGATCTCCTCGTCTACGACCGGCACGATTTCTTCGTGTTCGCGCGGGAACAGTTCGCGGAACCACCCGACGCAACCAGCAATCGCAAGCACCGCGCCGAGAACGCTCACCGAGACGCTCGTCAAAAGTCCCGCGAAGAGCAGTGTGAAACCGAACGCCAGAACGATCGGCCACGCCGTCGATGCTGGCATTTCGATCTCGTGCGGCGCTCGATGCTCTTGCCCCATTTGATTCGCCGATAGCTCCGTCGCCATTCCCTCTCCTCAGCGGCCCACAACGTAAACAACGGTGAAAACAACCACCCATACGGCGTCCACAAAATGCCAATACATCGAAAGCACTTCCACGCGAGCGGACTGTTGCTCGCCGACCCGCCCCGCGAGGCCAAAGACAAGCACAACGAGCAGCATCACCAAACCTGCCGTCACGTGCGTGGCATGTAGCCCCACGAGCGAGTAATAAGTCGTCCCGAAAAGGTTGGTGGAGATTGTCAGTCCATGTTCATAAATAAGCCGGTGCCATTCCTCTCCGGTCCCAAACAAAAAGAGGCCGCCCAGCACAATTGTGAGCAACCACAGACCAAGGAAGCCCCCTCGCTTACCCTGTCTAAGAAACTTTGCTGAGAAGTGGATCGTAAGACTGCTGGACAACAGGCAAATCGTGTAAAAGATGGGAACTTCAAGCACTTCCCGCGGCGTCGGCCCCGTCAGGCTTTTCCCAAGATAAAAAAGATAGGCCACCACGAAAATGGTGAAGATCGCCGACTCCGCGATAATCAAGCAGGCCATCCCGACTTTGCCTCGATAAGGGAGACACCACTCCGCGGACGCTTGCGCAATGGGTGTCGTGATGGCGCTCATCGGCTGCTCCCCTTACTCATAGCGGCTATCCGGATCTTCGGGATGCTTCAAGTCCCACAACGGCCGCCGGCTCGCGACCGTCGGAATGGTGGCGAAGTTGTATGCAGGCGGCGGCGAACTCACCGACCATTCGAGAGTCCAGGCATCCCAAGGGTCGTTTCCCGCCTTCGGTCCCTTCAAATAGGAATAAATCATATTCGCCACGAAAAGCAGTATGGCAATGCCTTGAACAAATGCGCCGATGGTCACGATCTGATTCCAGATATCCCAGCCGCGGCCAGGTTCGTAAGTGTAAATGCGGCGCGGCATCCCGAGGAGGCCGGGAATGTGCATAAAGTCAAACGTCAGATGAAACCCGATGAGGAACAGCCAGAAATGCACTTTGCCAAGCTTTTCGTTCAGCATCCTTCCCGTCATTTTTGGAAACCAATAATAAAACGCCCCAAAAAGCGCGAACAAAATTCCTCCCACGATCACATAATGAAAGTGCGCGACGACAAAGTAGGAATTGCCGAGCTGCCAATCGAACGGCGCGACCGCCAGCATGATGCCCGTAAGCCCCGCAATCAAGAACTGGAACAGAAATCCGATGCAGAAAAGCATCGGCGTTTTGAACAGGATTTTCCCGCCCCACATCGTCCCCAGCCAGTTGAAAATCTTGATGCCCGTCGGCACACCCACGACCATCGACGTGAGTGTGAAGAAAGCATTCGAGTAGGACGCCATCCCGATGGTGAACATGTGGTGCGCCCACACGCTCATGCTCACGAAGGCGATGCACACCGTGGCTCCCACCATCACCGGATAACCAAAGATCGGCTTGCGCGAAAACACGGGTATAATTTCGGACATGAATGCAAAGCAAGGAATAATCAGGACGTAGACTTCCGGATGCCCAAAGATCCAGAAGAAATGCATCCAGATCGCCGCCGATCCGCCCGCCTGCGTATCAAAAAAGTGTCCACCCAAATACCGATCGACCAGCAGCATGATCTGCGCCGCCGAAAGCGGCGTTATTGTGATCAGCACCATGCCGCCCATGACTAGGTTCAGCCACGCCAGCAACGGCATTCGGCTCAGCCTCATGCCGGGGCATCTCATAGAAAGAATTGTGGCAATGATGTTGATGGCGGTGCCGATGCTTCCGAAGCCGGACACCAGCACTGCGATGGTCCAGTAGTCGGAACTATGGCCCGGCGAAAACGCGCGCGAAGTCAGCGGTGCGTAAGCCCACCATCCAACGTCGGGAGCTTCTCCGGCGCCATAGAGCCCACTTCCGCCCACAAAACTGAAGTAGAGAAGGATTCCTCCAAAGGCCGTCAGCCAGAAACTGAATGCATTCAACCGCGGAAACGCCATATCCCGCGCGCCGATCATAAGCGGGACCAAATAGTTTGCAAACCCAAAAAGCACGGGCATGGCCACGAAAAAAATCATGGTCGTCCCGTGCATCGTGAACATGCGATTGAAGACTTGCGGCGAAACAAAATCGTTATGAGGGCGCATCAACTGGATGCGCATAACGGTGGCTTCAACTCCGCCGATCACGAGAAAAATCAAAGCATAGACGATGTACAAAATCCCCAGCCGCTTGTGATCGACCGTAGTCACCCATTCATGCAGGATTCCGACCCACGGCCGCCCCGCAGTCTCCGCAGCATGAATGGCCATCGCGTCCGACGACATCGCCAATCTCCCAAACTTTTCCGCTAGTGAAGCGTCTCCAAATAGCGCACCAGCGCGTCAAGATCCTCATCGCTCAATTTCATTGCCGGCATCAGCGATCCCGGTTTGATCGCGTCCGGATTCTGAATCCACAACCGCAAGTTCTCCGGCGTATTTTCGGCCGCGCCAGCCGCGATCGTGTCGCGGCTCATCAAATGCGTCAGATCGGGGCCAAAACGCCCGTTGGCGTTCGTGCCGCCGACCGCATGGCAGTTCACGCACGCAGTCGTTTCAAACACGCGTTTGCCGGCAAGCACTTTGTCGTCATCATTTGGGGGCTGCTGCTGCGCGCGAACCCACGCCGCAAATTCCTCGGGGCTGTCCACATACACGCGCAAAAGCATCTTCGCGTGTTGGGTACCGCAATACTGCGCGCACTGCCCAAGAAAAAGCCCCGTCCGGTGCGGGTCGATCCACGTTTCGTTCACTCGATTTGGTATTAAGTCCGTCTTCCCAGCAAGCTGCGGAACCCAAAAGCTGTGATCGGTATCAGCGGAAAGCAGCTTCAAGAACGTGGGCGTGGGGTGCGCCGGATCGCTAACAGGAACATGCAGCTCATTAGCAGTGACGATCCAAAGCGCAGGATATCGGTATTCCCACCAGAATTGATGCCCAATCACCGTGACATCGAGAGCCGCCGCAGGTTTCGGAGCATCCTGGATGGCGTGAATCACGCGCGCTGTAGCCAAAAACAACACGACCACGATCAAGATCGGAATAACCGTCCAGGCCAACTCAATTTGCGTACTTCCGTACACCTGGGCCGGCTCGCGCTGCTCGTCCCCGGCTTTGTTCCTGAACTTCACAATGGCATAAGTCAGCAGAGTAAAAACCACGATGAAAATCAGGCCCGTGATGGCGAGAACGAAATTTGAAAGGTGGCGAATGGTGTCGGCGGGTGTTGAATGCGGCTCGAAGATATTCGGGACAGGATTGCCCGGCCCCGTGCTGGCGACACAGAGACTCGCGGCTAAAAGTACCCCAGCCACAATTACGAGCAGGCCGCAAGCCCGGCTGACGACAACTCCCAGCCCTGGCTTGTGCTTTTTCGCCATAGCGGCCTGCGGTTCCTTCTCGCGTTGCGTCGGCAGATTAAAGCTCTTTCTCGATTAAAATGTCAACATCCTTGCGTGCCACGCACAAGCTCCGCCCCCTTCCGGCGATAAGCTTATCCGGTGGGCGTCGAAGCGCTTTCGGCTCCCCCCATGGCAAACGCGACGGACCGCAGAAAAAGAGCACCGCCACTGTCCTGAGGAAATCGTCAAACTTTTGATGTCTCAAGAGCGCGCGCCTGCATCCAATCTCTGTGACTTCTTTCCGCGGAGAGTGCTTTACACGAAGAAATTGGCAGTTTGGCTCATCGTGGCTTTGGCCTGGAAGTCAAAACGAAAAAGTCCGCATCCTTCTCCGTACCGAATCGATCTTTAAATGAGTTGGAGAGCTGAGCCGCCCCGGAAAGGCGAACGGAGGAACGTTGTGAAACGGTGGTGGATACCGAAAAACAGGCTTGGATTTTTGCTTCTAGCGACGATTGCCCTCTTTTGGAGTGCCGGCATTGCCGCGTTGAGCGGCCCACGCTCACGACCAGCGAGTTCCGCGAACTCCGCCATGCCGCCTCAGCAACTTGGCGCCGACGGCAAGACTGCATTGCGGGCCATGGTCCAGTCGGGAAATCTCCCGGACCTGCGCTGGCCCGATTTCAGCGACTATGTGCAGCACGTGCAGAAATTCTATGAATCCTACGGCTATTCCCTCCCCTGGGTAAAAGGAATGGAGCCCACCGCACAGGCCCAGCAAGTCATTGCGGTGCTTTTGCAAGCGGAACAAAAGGGGCTTTCCGCTGACGATTACGACGGGCCACGTTGGCGCGGCCGGCTCGCAAAACTCAAACCCGCCGTCGAGCAGCCCTCAGAGGCGGACGCCGAACGGTTCGACCTCGCTCTTACGGTTTCCGTGATGAGATATATCTCAGACCTGCACATCGGCAAAGTGAATCCCAAACACTTTGACTTTGGGCTCGACATCCAGGCAAAGAAATACGATTTGCCCGAATTCTTGAAACAAAATGTTGTGGATGCTACCGACGTTGCCGCTGTCCTCGCCCAGGTGGAGCCCCCCTTTCCCGGCTATCAGCGCACGATCCAAGCCCTTCACACTTACTTGCAGCTTGCAAAAGAAGCTGATGGAAAACCACTCCCCTCGATTGAAAAAACAATCGCGCCCGGCGGCTCCTACGCGGGAGTCCCGCAGTTGGCCCGATTTCTGCGCTTAGTGGGCGACCTTCCTCCGGACGCAATTGTGCCGGCGGATGCAACTCTCTACCAGGGCGCTCTCGTAGATGCAGTCAAACATTTTCAGCGCCGCCATGGCAGGCTTGCTGATGGACGGCTCACCACGCAGACATTGGCCGATCTGAACGTGCCCCTCTCAGCGCGCGTGCGGCAGATGCAGCTTACCCTCGAGCGCTGGCGATGGCTTCCCGTCTCCTACCAGAAATCGCCTGTTGTCGTAAATATCCCGGAATTCCACCTGCGCGCTTACGACGCGAACTTCAAAATCGCTCTACAGATGAAGGTCGTCGTAGGCAAAGCTTTCGGGCACACGACACCTGTGTTTAGCGACACCATGCAATACGTCGTCTTCCGCCCTTATTGGAACGTCCCTTATTCCATCGCCAAAGCTGAATTCTTTCCGCGTATCGCCCGCGACCCCGGCTACCTGGCCCAAAAGGGCTTCGAGGTAGTCGACAGCCGCCAGAATGTCGTGGCGTCGGGGGCGGTGAGTAACGATGTGCTGGAAAAACTGCGGGCAGGGAAACTCTTCATCCGGCAAACGCCAGGGCCAAAGAATTCACTCGGACTCGTCAAATTTATTTTCCCAAATAGTTACAACGTCTATTTTCACGATACCCCAGAACAGGTCTTCTTTTCGAAGTCCCGCAGGGATTTCAGTCATGGCTGCATTCGGTTGGAGCGGCCGGCCGATTTGGCCGCGTGGGTCTTGCGCGACAATCCCGGCTGGACCATGGACCGCATTCGCGCGGCGATGAACGGGACCACGACCCAACAGGTGAATCTCGTTCACCCGATTTCCGTATTAATCGTCTATGGCACCGCGATCGTTTCTGAGGACGGCACCGTTTACTTCTACGATGACATCTACGGACACGACGCGGCACTCGAAAAAGTCCTGCAGAAGGGCTATCCGTATCCCGGTTAATGGCCCTTAGTCACCGCTGAGTATGCTGGCAGGACACTCAAAACACCATTGGCGCACACGGCCAACATCAACGTGAATGAAGTCTGAATGAGGATAGTAACCTACTCCTCCTTGATGTAGCGCCAAAGCCGCTTGACGCAGCTTCAGCGTATCGACGCCGGGCATCCGCAGGTCAATCGCCTCCGCCTGAATATGGAGGCTGTGCTTGGCCACCCCCGTAGTGTGAGCCCGCAATAATTCGTTCGTCGAAGGAGCGCGGTAGCCGCATACGATATCAATCTCTGCTCCGGGCCGCCCGACTGACGCAGTCAGAGCGGAGAGAATGTCATAAAGTCGCGGATCAAAATGGCGAACTTCTCCCGTCCGATGATCCCGAAGGAAATAATCAAGCTTCGTCAGCGCGTCCGAAATGTACTGGTCGTCTCGTCGGTACACTATCTCGATCCGCTCGCCTGTGTGTGTGTTATATAACCGAAGGAGACGCTCCTTCCCTGCCGCAGCCCGCGCCTGCCTTGCGGAAACCTCAGGCGCTTGGCCGCGAGCGCCGCCAGCCACTATCAACAGCAAGGATGCTCCTACAATTCCTAGGCTCCAAAAACTCTTTCTAGACACCTGCATTCAGCTCCTCCCAAGATATTTTACCACATCCCTATGTTCGTCTCGGCGCGCGCCAGCTTAGCAATTTTGAAGATATCTCTGGAATTTACGGATCGAACGCAAAACCTAGGCGGCTCAGGTTGAGGCAGATTGTCCCACTACGGGCTGAGACAATATCACCATTTCGGCACCTGTCACCATTCATAGCTCACGGACCACTCCCTAATCATCACTTTTTCCTAGACTCTGCCACTTCTTGTTCCGGCCACACCCCTGCAAAAATCAAAGCAACCACAATCCCGATGGATACTTCCGCGAACCGATGAAAAGCGATCTTCCATGCTGGATCCGGCCGCGCAATCAACAGCACTAGCGCGAACGTAATTCCCGCAAAGCGGTAGGCGCTCCAGTCTGCCCGCACCAAAACGCATAGCAGCCCCAAAAGGAACACGCCAATTCCGAAAACGAGCAAGTGCGGCCCAAACCGGCTCGCCACCATTGCCCCCACCAGCGCTCCAAGAGCCATCCCAAAAAATCGCTGCCAGGACACGGTCAGCGCCGCTCCCAGCGATGATTGCGTGACGACCAGGGTCGTAATCGGCGCCCAGTAAGCTTCTGGCAGCCGGAATAGCCGTGCAGCCAGCAACGAAGCGATTGCCACAATCGCCGTCCGCCCTGAATGAATTAAGGCCGCCCATCCTCCCCAAGGTGTCAAGGCGTTCTCATTTGCCGCCATCTTCTACCTCCGCTCTGAGTCCGCCAAAGTTGCCTCACCACAGCCCGCGCTATCCCTTTCACGAAACGCCTACGGCACGCGCCCTGCGGACCCCATAACGTAACAAATTTTCCCACACGTTCCCCTTGACAATTTGTTCATTTTGAGGTACACTACTTTCTGGGTAATATTGTGGCAGCGTGCCCAGATGCCAGCCTCCTTGCTGGCTTTTTTTATTACCCGCAACATCCTGAGCGCCTATGTCCTTTGCTTCCCGCTCTCGCGAAAAGGTACAGGTCGGGGCACGGTACAGCGCCGCGCCCACCGATGCGCTGCGCCACAGCAAGTTATTTAGAAGCAACACTTACACAACTGTATCAAAATAACTGACTTGAAACCCTTTAGAATCAGCGTTTACAAGAAACAGGGGGGTGTAGGACGTTATTGTTAACCAGACTCCAGGGTCGGCCATCTGGCAACGCGAAATGATGGAGCTATCCTCTACGCATGACCCGCGGTCCGATATCCCGCCAGATACGGCGCATCCTGTCCCTCGATCCACCCAACCCGGCAACGCTCCGCCCTGCCGGGCCGTCAATCAGACTTGATAGGAACGCTTTTTTCCCCGCCTCGAAAGAGAGATTCACGCAATATGGCGCGGCCTGACAGCCTCATGCCTTCGCGGAACGCGTGTTCAGCACGAATTCCTCAATGGCCTTCGCAAATCCTTCGTCTTCGTTGGTGGCCGTGACGAAGGTGGCCGAGGCCTGGACGTCCTTGCTGGCGTTTCCCATAGCAATGCTCACGCCGCTCTTCTTGAACATTAGAACGTCATTTGGCATGTCACCGAGTGTTGCGATCTCTTCCGCCGGAATATCCAGCAGCTTGGACAACACCACAACAACTTCACCCTTGTTAGCCTTCGGATGGGTCACGTCAAGGTAGTACGGCTGCGACCGAGCCGCGGAAATGTGTTCGCCGCCGGCCTGCTGCACATCTTTCTCGCATTTTGCAACGCCCTCGAGGTTGTCGCTCACACCGACAATCTTCGCCACGCTGCCCAGCAGTCCATCAAACGTCTTCACCACCTTGGGCGGAAATTTCACGGTCCACTGCTCGCGCGCCACATGCGGTCCGTTCACGTCCCGCACGAACCATTCCGTGGCCGTGTAAATCCACACGTCCAGACCATGCTTCTCGATGAGATCGATCACCTGTTCCGGCACTTCCGCCGCCAGAAAGTTCTGCTCGACGACGGTCTCCAGGTCCGGCTCAATTAATACGCCGCCATTGAACGCCGCCAGCGGCTGGACGAGCTTCAGCGGATCGATCAACATAGCCATTCCGTGCGGCGGCCGCCCGCTCGTAACGCTGAATTGAATTCCCGCGTCGTGTAACCGCAGGACCGCTTCCACCGCGCGCTTCGTCAGAACCTTTTCCTGGGTGACGAGCGTTCCGTCCACATCCGCGATCACCATCTTGATCGGCGTTGCCGTGTCTCCATTTGTCGGTGTCATCGTAGGCCTCGCGGATATTTTCCACTACGGCCTGATTGTGCACGGCGCGTGGTGGTTTCGTAACAAGCTGCCATTAACAAAAGCCTCATCAACAAAAAGTGCAAAGCCCGCGGCATAATTAAACTGCTCGGAGGCAAGCAAATCGCCGGTTCCGGCAACGTCCTCGTATTTTCCGAGCCTGCTTCCGAGCCGAATATTTTCCCGCCGTCCCTCGAGCTTCGTTGGACCGTTCCAGAGCATCGCACGAGTCGCAAGTTTGATGCTCCGAGCGCAATCAAGTTGCTGTTAATCTTGCTAGGCGAAAACTCAATCGCCAAGGCGCGCGCCGGCATCTAACCCCAGAAACGGCTTTGTCATGACCAAGCCGGCGTACCAATTTTGCATTTCCAGAGGCCCCATGCCAATGACTGAAAAAGATCCCATCGGTGAGGAAAAACCTGAATGGCTCACGCAGATGGAAACCGTACTCGAGGTGCTTAACGACGGAGTCATCATTGCAAACGAGAAGCACAAGATTCTCTTTGCAAACAGCCGTTTTCTTGAAATGACCGGATTTTCCCGGGAAGAAGTGACCGCATCCGATACCCTGGGCTTCTTTTCTCCCGAAGAAAGAGAATATCTGAAGCGGCAGATCGACGTCGCGCTGCGCGCCGGCCATAACCGTTACGCCTTTGTTCTGCCCCAAAGGGACGGCGGCCGTTTGCCCGTGATCATCAGTTCCCGGACGATCCAGAATTCTGGCCGCCGTCTTGGCATCGTGACCTTCGCGGACATCTCCGAGCAGGTCCGCGCGGAAGAAGACCTGCGGTCCGCCAACGCGAAGCTGCAGCAACGCCAGTTGGAAATTGAGGAAGATCTGCGGCTGGCCGCGCGCGTTCAGCGCAGCCTCGCGCCAAAGTTGGTACTCTGGGACAGTATGAGTGTCGATTCGTTCTTTCACCCCGTACACTCGATTGGAGGCGATTTTGCTCTGGTCGATCCAACGGACGAAGAGCATCTCAACCTCTTTGTCTGCGATGTTTCCGGTCACGGCATCGGCTCTGCCCTGGTCGCCAATCGAATTTACTCCGAGACGACGGCGCACTTGCGCAGCGGGATGCCCTTCGTCGACATGTTCGGCGAGTTGAACCGGTTCTTGATCGAGGACATTGCCGGGACAGGAATGTACGTCACCGTGGCCGCTGCGCGGATCGATGCGCAGCGGCGCAACATGGTGTTTGCGGGGGCCGGCCATCCGCCTGCGATGCTCGCGCGTCGCGGCCAGAATCCTATTTTGCTGGAGTCGCGGAGTATGATTCTCGGCGCGCTGCGAGATGCCGTGGATTTTACAACCAGCATGGAGATTGCGCTTCAACCGGACGACCGGCTCGTGCTCTATACCGATGGGATCAGCGAAGTCTTCAACTCGCGCGGAGAGATGCTGGGAATTACCGGTGTGCAGGACATTGTCCGCAAAGCCTCTTCCCTGCCGGCCGCGGAGATGAAACAGGCCATTCTCAACGACGTGGCGGCCTGGCGCGAGGGCCCACCCACCGATGACGTTTCGCTAATGCTGGTGCACGTTCGCTGATTTGAAAAGATATAGTCGTCGAAGGAGATCAAGATGCCGCAAGAATGGACCAGAGCATCGATGGGGGTCGTCCTGTTATTTGACGGTTTGTTCATTCCCGCCAGCAATGCGCAGCAGACATCAGCGGCGGTCAAGGCGGTCCAGCTCATCGGACTCGCCGGAAGCTCCCTCGCGATCAGACGGCTTGCCTCGGACGCATGTTTTGCGAGCTGATTTCAATTTGTCCACATCACTCTCCCCATTTTGCTACCTCGAAGGAGCCCTCCTCGATGCGCCGATTTGACGAAGCCTGGAGGCTGCGAGCTTGGCCTCATCGGTTCCCGGATACTCTCGAATGACTTCGCGAAGCTCCCGAATTCCAGCGGCCCTCTGGTCCAGCGCCAGGAGCGCTAAGCCTTTTTTTACGCGTGCCGAAGCCAGCTTGAAGCTATTTGGATAATCCTGCAGCACTCTGTCGTAGTCGGCGACGGCCTCCTTATAACTTTTTTTCAAGTAGGCGATTTCTCCCAAATAGAACTCCGCATTGGAAGCCAGTTCTGTGCCCGAATAATATTTCACGTAATCCTGAAATTCTTTCTTGGCCAAATCGTAGTTTCCGCCAGTGATATCCCTATACGCGCTGGAATACAGCACGTCGGCGGCGGGCAAGGACGCTGGTGTCGCGGGGCGGCCACCCGGCGTCCCGGGCGGGACAACCTGCGCCGGAGCTGCCCTTGCCGCGAGCTTTCCTTCGAGGCTTTGGACAGAATTTTGTAGGTCCACGAGCTGTTGATTGATTTTGCCGATGTGCGCGTTCACATCGGCGATGTTGTCAGAGAGTCCCTGCACGGAAGTCGAGATCGAGTTCAATTGGTTGCCGGTGTTCGCCTGAACGTCCTGCACCGACTTCTGCAGCGAGCCCATCGAAGTGCTCAGGTTGCTCGCGGAATTGATCGATTGCTGCAGCATTGTTTTCACGACGCCCTGGTTCTGATCGATCGAGTTCTGCATGCTCCGCTGCCCCTGCAGCAGCAAGCTGACGTCATTCTGTATATCGATGATTTCCCTGGCGACAGCCTGCACCGGCGCTGGCCCGGCCAGCGTAATTACGATGGCGATCGCCAAAAGCGCAGCGCCCGCCCAAATCAAATTCCGATAACGCATAAATACCTCCTCACCTGGGAATATGATGACACCTTTTCGCCTCGCGCTCATGCGCCTTGAATCTCGATGGATGCCGGCCATGGAATCGCAAGTCCGCGAATGCCTGCCCGCATGAAATGTCTTCGTCGAGATTGTGTCAAGATTTCTGATCTCGGTGGATGGAGTGCGCCCCTAGATCGGCCTGGCGCTATTCCATGGCCTGCTTATCAAGACTTTGCACGTTCTGAGAGCGGGGCGCAGGCTAAAAGAGTTGTTCTTCAGTCACTGACGCAATCGGGCTTGCGTTAGGAGGCCAAGAAAAGTGACAATCGCGGCGTTTCCCCTCTCCTATGGGCGCCACGCTGACACAATTCGTTCCCAAACAAGGCGCTGAGATCCTTTTGGTGCTCTTCCTTTCCTTTCTGATCGGCCTCGAACGCGAAGAGCAAAAAGTGAAATCGGAACAGTACCGCTTCGGAGGTGTCCGCACTTTTCCCCTGCTGGGTCTGTTGGGTTATGCGCTGTGCCTTCTTTCTGACGGAAACCTTCTGTTGCCGGCCGCAGGCTTTGCGGTAGTGGGAGCGTTTTTGTGGCTCTCTTACAAACACAAGCTGGAAGGCGTGGCCCTGGCTGGAATGACGACGGAGCTCTCCGGCTTGCTGACTTTTGCCATCGGAGCGCTCGTCTCGCATGGACAGTATTGGATCGCGACGACGCTAACTGTGGTCGCCGTAGCCTTGCTCGAGCTGAAGTCGGCACTCGAAAATCTCGCCAACCGATTGCCCGCCGATGAAATTCTCACCTTCGCGAAATTCCTGCTGCTCACAGCCGTCATCTTGCCAATCGTCCCGAACCAGACCTTCGGATCCTTTGGCTTCAACCCGTTCAAAGCTTGGCTGGTGGTCGCAGCGGTCAGCGCCATCTCGTATGGCAGCTACCTCCTGCAGGTGCGCACGCAAGGACGCGGCGGTGTTCTGCTGGCCGCATTGCTTGGCGGCGCATACTCCTCGACGCTCACCACCGTCGTCCTCGCCAAAAGAGCCCGCGAAGAGTCGCGCCCGCACTTATACTCTGGTTCGATACTCGTCGCGTCGGGTGTCATGTATTTGCGGTTCCTCGCTCTTCTGGCGATTTTCAATCGGCAGTTGCTTCATCGGCTCGGACTATCTTTTTTGCTGCTCGCCGCCGCTGCGGTTTTCGGCGGTTGGCTATGGAGTCGTCTGAGGGACGATGGCTCCGCAAAGGCGGCGCAGGCCTTTCAGCCGAAAAACCCGCTGGAACTCGGGGCCGCATTCCTGTTCGCCGGACTTTTTGTAGGATTGCTGTTCATCACGCACCTTGCTGTGCTCTATCTGGGCCGCGCCGGTCTTTTCGCTCTCGCAGGAGTTATGGGCGTTACGGATGTCGATCCTTTTATCTTAAGCTTGGCCGAGTCTCCCTCCTTGCTGACTTCGATTTCGCTGGCCGGAGGCGCGATTGTCATCGCTGCAGCCAGCAACAACTTGATCAAAGGAATCTATGCCTATGGCTTCGCAGACCGCCGGACGGGCAAGCAGGGATTCGCGCTGCTCATGGCGTTAGCTTTGCTCGGTTTGTTGCCTTTATTTCTGTGAGCTAAAAAAGGCCGGCATATCATCCGAGGCGGCTGGAAAAATCACAGCCGGCAGTGGGTTGCCGACAATCGCGCCTTCCACCTAGCCGGCCTCTATTTCGGAACACATGCCCAACCGGAAACTCCGCGTGCAGCCAATCGAGCAGCTTAAACGCTCAGAACTGGAATGGCCATTGCGCAGATGACTGCATAACCGTGGGTTTTCAGGTAACCGCCATAGGGTTGGAAGCCGGTAACCAGCAAGTCAGCCTCTGCCTGCTTTGCGGCTCGGCTGAGCGCCTTTGGAACGTCTCCGCTGCCAATAAAAACGTCTGCCTTGATGCCCATCTCGCGCTGCAGGTCCGCCATGTGCTCGGTGGCATCGCCAACGAGTTCCTTTTCCCACACTGGATTGACGTAATCGCCGCCCGGCCCCCAGGACTCCACACCGGCCGTGACGTTCGCAAGCGTTAGGCGAGCCCCAAATTCATCAGCCAATTGCTTGGCCCACGTAACGGTCTTGCGGTTATGGGGTCTAAAATCGACCGCGCACAAGATGCTGCCAAGGGCAAATTTCTTCGAGGGCGACTCTTTAAGATGAGCCCCCGTCCAGACCGGGCAGTTTGTCTCCGATAACACCTTTGTCGTGACAGATCCCATCAGAAATTGGTCAAAGGAAGAGCCGTGCGAGGGCATCATGATCAGATCAGCTTTCTGCTGCGTTGCGGCCTCCATAATTGCCTCGGCTGCATCACCGTTGACCAATGAGCGCTGAATCGTCAGTCCATCGAGATCCTGAGCCAATGTGTGATCTTGGCGGTTCTCCGCTCCTTTGATGATTTCCGCGAGCAGATCCCACCCGCTGGGTGCGTGGCCGCCGCGTGGAACACCGGCAGCGCGACTCGACGCCGTCACGGCGTGCAACATCAGAATCTCGGAGTGGAAATGCCGCGCCAGCGTTGCAGCCTGATGAATCACGGGGAGCGCGGTATTGGGGAAATCAACAGGCAGCAGAATCTTTTTAATTGCCAGCATCGCCCACCAGCAGGAAACTCCAAATCTTCCTCGTCAACTACTTTACGACGTTTCCAGACTGGTTTGGGGTTCAGCCGATATTTTTAGAGTCCAATGTAAGGCGATTCCAGGCTCCGCACACATGCTGCGGCCTCCGACCTCGCGACTGGTGGGCACGCGGCAAGGTCTCGTGTGGAAGTGCTCGTTTCAAAGCGGCCACACCACTCGCTCCTGCGGCAATTGGTCGCCTCTTGCGACACAGACAGCTTTAAGTAGCTTCCACTTCCGCGCGCAACTTTCGCTCGCAACACGCGGAATGCGGCATCTCCGCAACGAATTTAACCGCCAACGCCTGGGAGCAGAAGGGGCAGTTGGATGACCAGGCACTGCCGCACTCCGGACACTGCGTCACGATGCGCCGGACGCCGTCCATCGATCTCCCGTTTAAGCGAAGGTCAAGAATAAAACGGCATCCAGGATTTCCACAGATAGCTATAGGGTTCTTAGGGGCTGGCCTCCTGAAGGAAGGGCTAGGGATAGTCCGCTGTCGTCTAAGTGTCAATACAGTAGATATACGCCCATACCTTCAGGGAGGTGTTGGCCTCTGCGTGTCCGCTTCCATTAGAGGCCAAAGAACGTCTCAGGCTTCGACGATGTGATTCCGGATGGCGTAACGCACGAGAGCCGCCGTCGAGTGCAACCCAAGTTCAGCATGATCCGCGCCCTATAAAACTCCACCGTCCGCTGGCTAATTCGGAGAATCGAAGCGATCTCCTTGTTCGATTTGCCATCCGCCAAATGATAGAGGAGCTGGCGTTCCCGCGGACTTGGGCTGCTCTCGGCCAATTTGTCTTCCGGGAGAGGCTCCGGGTGGAAAGGCTTTTCTTCGGTTTCCAGTTGCGAACTACTGGCGCCGGCAAGGATTTCCTGATAGTGAGTTCCGCGCAAAAACAGGGCGGCTCGCGCCAGGCCCGCCTCGATTCGCATTTCCAGGGTGTTGCGTCGCAATGCCGTGGCGCGGCCAAGCAGATCGAGCGAACGCAGAGAAAGCTCATAAGCCCGGGCCGAAAGTTCAGCGAACTCTCCGCCCAACGGGTGAATGTTGTCTTGCGAGGGCTCTCCAAACTTGTCTTTGAGTTGGCAAGCTTTCTTTCCGCGCAGCGCCTCAGGGTCACATCGGAAAAAATAGCAACGAGCAGTTTGACCTGCCCAAATTCGTCTCTAACCGGATAGACGCTTGATATCCACGCTCGCCTCTCGGGTTTCGAGAAGCAATGAACCGAAAGTTCGAGGTTTCGCAACGAATCGCCGGTGTCCCAAACGTGGCGGCAGGAAGATTCGAGAAGGCAGGCTTCGTCAGGCAAGAACTGGCCAATTGTCTTGCCAAGCTGTTCCCCGGCGGAGACGCCCGTCATCCTGCTTAGGACGTGACCGAGCGCCACACAACGGAATTCTCGATTGAACGGAGCGACACCGATGGTCGTGTTGAAGATGAGATCGGAAAATGGAGTCTGCATCGCGCCCAAAGGTTCGATAATTCCGGCCCAGCGATTACCGGCCACCGCTTCGCACGCACTGTTCATCATTTGGCTTCCCCAAGATTCTTCCGAGCAACCGATTAGTACCACTTCGGCTCTCTCGCGGAAGCGATCCGCAAACCGCCATTCGCGCAACCGCTCGAACGAAGCGGAGCGAGCTTCGTTGCGAGCCCACGAGAATGCGCGGGATTCTCGGCGGAACAACTAAACAGCTTGTGCCTATGGTATACGCCTTTATGTACTTAGCGTCAATTCTACAGATAGATATGAGGCACGCGGGTTGACAATGCACGGTTCTCGCGGCTACAGGAGTGCGAGCAGGCGCCGGCCGAAGGGTGATTTAATGCTTTCTGGCATCGAGAAAGCCTTCAGCGCACTAGGTTTTCCCAACCACACCATCCGCGGTGATATCAACGATAGTGATCACAGCTCCGTCAATCTTGTTGTCCATAGTGCGATAAGGAAGAATTTTAAATTGATAATGAACGCCCATCCGGTCGGTAAGCTCTCTTTCGACCGGACTGAAATCCGTAACAACTTGCAGGACCATCGATTGCAAATCCGCAATCTCGAGGGCCGGATTAATGTTCGATAACGGCCGCCCGATGTCGCCGGGGATCAGGCCGAGAAACTTCTGCGCTTTTGGCGTGAACCGCCGAATGGTGAGGTCAATGCCGATCATAATCACCGCGATATCGATGCTGGCCAGAAGGTTGATCAAGTCATTGTTGATGACCGCCATTTCCAGATTGCGGCTGCGAAGCTCGTCGTTGACCGTGGTCAATTCCTCGTTGGTCGACTGTAACTCTTCCCTGGCCGTCTCCATCTCTTCGTTTGTGCTCTGCAATTCCTCATTGCTCGATAGAATCTCCTCATTCGCGGACTGTAACTCCTCGTTTGTCGCTTCCTGGGTCTCGATAACGGACTGCAGATATTCTTTCATCGCGGCGAGCTCTTGCTCGAGCTTGGCAGCTCGTTTCAAGGCGGATTCGGCTTCTCTGCTGGGACTCATCCGGCGCGGCGCGGAAGCGGCCCGCTGCTCCTGCGGCGCTTCTTGAAAAACGATCATGAGGTAGAGAGATTTGGCATTCCCGAGCGCGAAAGGATTCACGTCTATATTCACTGCTCGCGAGGACTGTCCGGACACCGCCTCACCGCCATCTTCCCCGTCATTCTTGACTTGCACGTTGTGCTTGGCGACCGCGATATTTTCCCTTCTTGCGCGGCTTACCGCGTTTCGCAGATCGAGAACCAGCCCCTCCCGGGCCATCTTGAGCAGGCTGAGGCTCGGCCGGCCCGGCGCAAGCTTGATGTAACGGTTCACGTTTCCACGCGTGTGAATGATTTCCATGTCTTCATTCACAAAAACTGCGGCCGGGCCGTATTGCGCCAGAAGACGGCGGTCGAATTCCTTCTGAGCCTCGGGAGAGCTGCCGCCCGGGTCATCATGCGTCGCCGGCAGCCTTATAGGGCCGTATTCTCTCCGCTCCGGCCTGGCATCCACCGACAGCGCCCCCGATTGGCGTGCCGCCCCCGTTTTTTTGGTAAAAATTTTGTGCCTGCGGTCCGCGACACTGAATAAGTTCGATGAGCCGGTCCCTTCGGAGCTCCCCAGCATCAGAAAGCCTCCGGGAAACAAAGAATAATGAAACAGCGAGATGACGCGGCTCTGCAAGACGGGTTCAAGATAAATGAGCAGGTTCCGGCAGCAGATCAAGTCCATACGGGAAAAAGGTGGGTCGTTCAACACGTTATGCTGCGCGAAGATGCACATATCGCGGATCGTTTTGCTGACCCGGTAGCCGCCCTCCACTTTCGTGAAAAATCTCCGCAACCGCTCCGGCGAAACGTCGCCTTGAATGTTCTCCGGATAAGCCCGGTGCGCGCTTTGGAAACGCTCGACTCGCTTACATCCGTGCCAAAAAATTGAATTGGAATTTGCGATGCCCGGTCTCCAAGGTATTCCAGCAGGGCGATCGCCACCGAGTACGTTTCTTCGCCCGAAGAACATCCCGGAGTCCACACACGAATCCCCTGCCCCCGCGCCAAATTCTTCAGGATGGCAGGAAATACAAGTGATTTGAGGGCGTCGAAAACTCGCGGGCCGCGGAAGAAGCTGGTCACATTGATCAACATGTCTTGATAGAGCGCGATGATTTCCTCGGGCCTCTTTGGCACAAATTTCGCGTACTCATTCACGTCGTCGATTCTGTGAACCACCATGCGCCGCTGGATACGGCGCAGAATTGTGGTCTGCCGGTAGTGCGTAAAATCCACGCCCGTTTCTTTCCGCAAAATCTGGAAAATCGTATGCAGCCCCGCGCCGGTGGCCGGTGGAACCTCGGTTGCCGTGGACTGGTTCTTTCGCGCGACGTACGGATGCCGGGCGATTCTTGCCAGCTCCTTGGCGATTCCCTTGGGAGCAAGCACATAATCTGCGCAACCGGCAAGGACCGCGCTCCGCGGCATGCCGTCATACTTCGCGGTGGCTTCGTCTTGCGCGAATGTCATGCCTCCGTGCGCCTGAATCTCCGCCATTCCCAGGGTCCCGTCCGAACCCGAACCGGACAGAATCACTCCGACGGCGCGGTTGCCCATCTGTTCCGCAAGTGATCGCATGAAGTGATCCACCGACATGTGCATCCCGCCACATTCTTCACGGGTACCGAGATGCAGGACGTCCCCGGATACAAACATCGAAGCGTTTGGCGGAATCACATAAACGTGATTGGGCAGGATGGCCATTCCATCCGAAACTTCCGTGACGCTCATGGCCGTCTTCCGGGCAAGCAGTTCCCGCAGGATACTGTGATGTTTGGGATCAAGATGTTGCACCAGGACGAAGGCCAGCCCCGTGTCGGCAGGCAGGTAGGTCAAGAGATCCTTGAGAGCTTCGATGCCGCCCGCGGAAGCTCCCATCGCCACAACGGTCGTGTCTCCTTCCGGACTAACCGTGGGAGTCGCCTGCGATTCTTGAGCATCTCGAGGATTGTCTTCGGCCCGGGATTTTGTCTTCATGCGTTTCCCTCGGCCCGGCTTCTCGAAAGCGTTCCGCTAGGTGCGATCAAACCCATCCTCACTATCTTCGCGCGTCGCGAGGAGGTAAGTGTGCGGCCACGTATCTCGCACGATAAGAGTCACCGCTCGCGCCAGATTCTAGCCTATTTCCCTTCTCCGCAACGACCTTTGCTTTTAATTAGTCTGCAGCTTATTAACTTAACTGCAAGCAGTACCCGTTAGCGCGCGAACAAAATCTCGCCTTGCCATGCCCGCACGAAAAGAGAGCGCCTGCTCAGTTCCGGCGGGCTGGGCTCGTATTAAGTGCCGCTTAGCGCGCGGCCAAGCTTCCTTACGCGGGTCGAATCCCAGTAGAAAAACCGGCATATTACGAAGCAACGCCAAACGGCTGCTCGCGCAATCCAATCTGCTCGTCACCGCCAGCTACGACCGCGCCCCGTCCTCGTGCACGTACTTGATTACTTCCACGTCGGACACTGCGATCAGTCCCTCGCTTACCATCTCATCGAGAACGGGAATCAGCTGGCGAATTTTTTCCTCGGAATCCACCACGCTGACCATGATCGGCGCGTCGCGCGAAATCGAAAGCAAATGAGACCGGCGAATCAGCGTGCTTGCTCCGTAGCCCTCGACTCCGCGGTAGACCGTTGCGCCCGCAATATCCATTTCGCGGCACTTCTCCACAATGGCTTTATAGAGCGGCTGGCCCTTCCATTTGTCGTCTTCGCCGAAATGAATGCGCAGCAGCTTGGCGCGTCCCTTGAGTTTCATGCACGCGACTCCTTCCGCCGTTCTTCGCCTGGGTAATCATGCGTATATTTAATAATGTCCACGTCCGACAGCACCACCAACCCTTGCTTGACCATTTCGTCGAGCAAAGGCATCACGCTCCGCAGCCTTTCCTCCGTGTCGATCACCGTGAGCATCATCGGCCGGTCATGCGACAAGCCCATCGGCGAACTCTTCATGATGCGCCGGTTCGCGCCGTAGCCGAGAATTCCCTGGTAGACGGTGACACCCGCGATGTCGTTCGCGCGCATGCACTCAATGATTCCCTTGTAGAGGGGCTTATCGTGCCATTTGTCGTTTTCGCCGACATAAATTCGCATGAGCTTGGCCTTCCCTTCCCGCTTGAGGGCCTGTTTTTCGACGCGCGTTCCCGCTTTTTTCTCCACCTCCGCAGGCTTCACCACCATCGTGTCCAAGACCTCGATCAGCCCGGTGCCCGCCATCTCTTGCAATTTCGGCAACAGTTCTTCCACTTTCTCCGCGTTCTCGATGAACTCGATCTTTACGGGCAGATTCTCCGTCAAACGCAAAATCCGTGTGCTGTGCATGTGATGGTCGGCGCCGAATCCGGCGATCCCGCGAAACACGTTCGCGCCCGAGACTTGGTGATAGAACAAGAAATCCAAAATCGCCGAGTACAACGACTGACCGTGATACTGATGGTCCTCGCCAACGTAGATGGTCACCTTCTTTGCAGGCCCGGCCTTCAACATGTCGTCTGCCCTCCGGCAATTCCGCGCTTGCGCTTCATCGATCCGCACACTCGCCGCGCGATCTTCCATCCCATTTCCGAGACACTGCGCTCCGCTTATGCGCTCAACCTTCCAACAATCACACCCAACCACACGGCTATAAACCCGACCACCACGCTACTCGCAACATTCAGAAATGCAATCAACACTTCTCCGTCCTGGATTGCGCGGAACGTCTCATATTCAAAAGTGGAAAAAGTCGTGTATGCGCCGATGAATCCGATCGGGATCAAATAACGCCAGTTCGCACTCCAATGCGTCCGCTCCGCCATCAGCGTGATGATAAATCCAATCAGGAAGCATCCCGTACAATTGATAACGAACGTCCCATACGGGAATCGGGTTCCGAGCTTCGCGCCAATAATACCGCCCAGCCAGAAGCGCGCAACCGCTCCCAAAAAACCGCCAATTCCCACCATCAAATACTTACCCATCAGCCCTCTCGCTCATCTTAACCTCCTGCCCTGCCAAAATCCTCGAAAGTCCTGCGCGATCACGCAACAATTCTGCTCTCCGCAAGCCACGCCACCACCAAGGCTCGAACGACAATTCGGAGACAACTCTACTCAGCTGCATCCCTTGCGTTCGCGTTTGTCTTCCAGGATTCCTTGCGGTGGGAACTTCTCGGCATGCCAAAAATCCCACCAAGTCGGGAAACCTGGTAGGAGTCATCTGCCCAATCGGGCGGTTAAGGGTGAACTCCAACACCCACATTTCAGAGTACAAGACACCCCGCCGACCGTCAAGAATTTCTCTTCCGGGTGACGCGTAAGCCATGCGATTTTTCAGCAGCAAATTGAGGGATTCGCAGGGGCAAATCTCGGGGCTAAAGGCGGTGCGAGCCAACCTCAACGAGCTCTTCGTCCTCACTGCGGGAGCGCTGGATCGGAACGGATGCAAGTGTACGTGTTCGCGTCTGCGCATACAGATAGGCGAGAACAACGAGGGGGAGGAGCGCAACGGCCCCACTCCAGACGAAAGAGCTGGGCATGGCGCTGCTCACCAGTCCCGCCAACATGATGCCGCCCGCGAAATAGGGGAAAACGCACTGGAAGCAGACGCCGGCGACTTGAGACAGCGGTTTGCCTTCGGCCAGGCCGATGACTGCGGAAACAAGAGCCGTATTGAGCGCGAGATAGATGCTTCCCGAAAGAATTACGAAGGGCACCGGAGAATGGGTGACATCAGGCCCGAAAAGAAGATAGGCAGATCCGCGCGCGGCGGCGGCGCTCAACACGAGAGCTGCAGCGCTGAAGACGACTTGGACGAGGCGAGGATGCTTGGCGGCCCACAGTGATTGCACGAGAGCGGCTACCAACGCGATCACCATGACCTGAGAAAACGTGCAGGCCAACATGGCGAGAAGAAGGAATACAAAGTTGGGCGACATGGTGCCCTCGACGCCCGGAATGCGGAGCTTGAGCGTGGAGGCGACGGCAGCGAAGCCCAGCAGCGTAAAGAATTGAGGCAGGCTGGTTGCGGACCATGATCCGGCTGCGACGAGCAGAACCCCGGCTCCGGCAATTAGAATCAGTGCGATGTAGACTTTGGCAGTTCGTGGCATCAATTTCTCTCCGGCGACATGAGAATGAGTCCGTCCACCGGACTGGCTAATTGCCCCAAACTACGGAGTTGCCCCAAACTACGGAGTTACCCCAAACCACCGAATTGCCCCAAACTACCGAGTTGCCCCAAACCACGGAGTTACCCCAGACAACGGAGTTACCCCAGATTACGGAATTGCCCCAAACCGTCGGGTTGGTCCACACCGTTCCAGGAGCTCCGGTGACGGTTACGGTGTTGGTGGCCGAGTTGAACACCGCCGTGGGGGACATGGCGGAGCCAAGAGTCGCCGGAGCAACGTTCGTGCTGGCCAGGGCGGCAGCGGCGTCCACTGCGCCAGCGCCTGCCGCAAACATATCTTGTTCGATCGTGTAGGTTACGCCGGTGCCCAGGTCCGTGGCGGTTGTGTATTGGCGAAAGCCGCCCCAAGCCGTCTCCATCAAGCGGGCTTTGACTTGGTCTGGAGTGAAGGACGGGTTTTGCTGGAGAAGCAGGGCTGCCACGCCGCTGACCACGGGCGTTGCCATGCTGGTGCCGCTCATCGTCATGTAGTTCGCTGTGCCGAATTGCGAACCGCAATTCACTCCGGTGCTGTCGCAGGGGAAAACCGCCAGTGACGGATACTCCGTGATGAGCGTGGTATTTTGCGATGCTAAGAGAGAAACGACAGAATTTCCAGGAGCGACCAGGTCGGGCTTGACGATGTGATCGAAAGCCGTGGGACCCTTTGAGCTGTAGCTCGTCACCGTCTGGACGGCCTGGGAGCCTGTGCCATGAGTGTTGGTGGCGCCGACGGTGATGACGTAGGGATCGTTGCCGGGCGCGCCGATGGTGGCGTAGCCCTGCGTGCCGGCATCGTAATATTCACCCATATTGCCGGCTGCGGCGACCACGACGATGCCAGCTTGCCACGCGGATTCCACGGCCTGGCAAAGGGGATCGAGCGTATAGCTCTCAAAGACGCCACGAGAGAGCGAGAGATTGATTACGCGAATGTTGTAGGTGTTTTTGAGAGCTATGGCTTGTTGGATGGCAGCGATGACTGCGCTGTCAACGCTGGCACCGGTGCCGTCCAGCACGCGCAAGCTGATGATATTCGCTTCCGGGGCGATGCCGCGGTACAAGTTGGGGTAGGTCGCCAAGGTGGTGGAATCGTAGGCGTTTCCGGCGATGATGCCGGACACATGCGTTCCGTGACCGTAGGCATCCGCCGTGGTGGTGTCGCCGGGAACAAAGCTTTGGCTATAAACGACGCGCGACGGGCTGGTATTTCCATCGGAGTTCAGGTCGTCAACGAGGTTGACTCCGCTGTCGAGGACGGCGACGCCAACGCCGGCGCCGTTCCAGCCCTCGGAATTAGCAATGTCACCGTTAACAGCGCTGACAACCGGATCCACTGCGCCGTGGATGGCGCGGTTGGGAGAGATGTATGCGACGGAAGACTCGGAGGCCAGGTTGTTTAGATTGGAACCCTGGACAGTCACGAGTTCAGCATGAATTAGTGGCAAATTAGATTTCAGAGCGGCGCCATCGGCGGAAAGGTCAGAGGTGGCGGCTGCACTCTTGAATTGGACGATAACATCGACTGGCTTTTGGGGGTCCGCGGCCTTGAGGTCAGGAGCAATCTTGGCGGCATTTTGCGCTTGAAGGCTTAGGGCGCCGGCGGATTGCCCGCCAAATGAAGCGTCTTGCTGGGGGACAGGGGTGCCGTTCGAGTTGGCCAGCGCGGCGGTGGGCAGAACTGGGCTGGCTGTCGGGGCGAGAGACGGGGTGACATTCGCTCTGTTTGCGCGGGTATCAATACCAGGATAGAGAATCGAAGGGCTTGTCAGTGCGCGCCCATTGGAGTTGTACCCATACGAGCTCCTTGCAGATTGCGGAGCCGGAATCTGACTGGGCGGAACATTAGCGGCTGTTTGGAGGACCTGGGAGCTTCCGGCAGGACTGGACGCATGTCGAGCCAATCCCAGACCCGCGAGCAGCAGCGAGAAGGCGATTAGGGCACCCCAAGTGGTCGTCTTCATAGGGCCGTCGTCCTTATTCCCTGATTTCTTGTAGGGGCTGAGGTCCATTATTGCTCTCTTTCCTGAGGAGCGCGGGATGCGGCAGTCCAGAAACGAAAAGCTACATTTCGCGCTCAGTAAGTTTCGCGATTGGAGGATGTTGTCGTCGATGGTACGGGCGAGGGGGTGGGCTAGTACCAAAGTGGAGCAAGTTTGAGGGTGAGTGGAAGGTGAGGAGGCGGAATTGGAACAGGGTCCAGGGATAACGTTCCGATTTGCAACTACATAGGGCCCGTTGGGGACTCCAAGGTTAATCTTGGGACAAAACTCCCCAGTCGTACTATGGGCATTCGCCCCTGCTTCGCGGACACTTATATAAGTAAAGGGCCAGCGGAATTTGAGTCGTCGGTCTAAGACAGAATGCCCACGCAAAGCGCCAGAACCGGAAGCGATTCGCTGAATTCTGCTCGCCAGCTTGAACTTGGGAGCGGGATCCCCGCGGGCGTTGGGCCTCCGAAATCGGGGGATGGAGGCATTTACAGCTTTCTAGGGGAGAAGTACAGGGAGATTTGGGGCGCTCCTGGCGCGAAAAGCCAAAAATTAGGCTGGTCCGCAACGTCTTTTATTCTTCTGCAGGTTCTCATAGGCATTCCGCTATTGCCGTATGCCCTTTTGCACTGGCATCCGCAGAGCGAGCTTCGATTTGTTTGTTTCTTTGCGCTGGCTCTGGCCGCATCGCTATTAAAGGTTAGGCTTCCCGGGATTGAAGCCACGATGTCCGCCAATTTCCTGTTCATCCTTGTGGGAATCCTGGACTTGTCCTACCCAGAGACCCTGGTTATGGGATGTTTCGGAGGACTGGTTCAGTGGATTTGGCAAGCTAAACGTCCGCGGTTTATTCAGCTTCTGTTCAGCTTTGCAAACCTGTCGATTTCGATCACGGCGGCAGATCTTGTATTTCATAGCAGTTTTGCTGCTCATCTAGGGCTTGGCTGGCCATTGTTGCTGGTTTCGGCTTCGACCATCTATTTCGCGATGAATACGATGTCTGTTTCGGGCATTATCGCGCTGACGGAAAAACGAAATCCGCTGCTGGTCTGGAAAGAGTGCTACCTGTGGTCGTTTCCCTATTACTTGTTGGGGGCGATGATCGCCGCCGGAATCAGCCTGATGAATCGAGAGTTTGGGTGGCAGTTCGCTATCCTGGTCCTGCCGCTGGTGTATTGGATGTACCGTTCCTACCGTACGTATCTGGACCGGCTCGAGGCGGAGAAAAAACATACGGAGGCCATTGCAGACCTCCATCTCCGAACGATTGAGGCGCTGTCCCTGGCCATTGAGGCTAAAGACCACAATACCCACGATCATTTGCGGCGCGTTCAGACGTATGCCATTCAGCTGGGCAAGGATTTGGGGCTGAACGAGGACGAGCTAAATGCCCTCCGAGCGGCATCGATGCTGCACGACATTGGGAAGCTGGCGGTTCCCGAGCAAATTCTGTCCAAGCCGGGACGTTTGACACCGGAAGAGTTCGATCGCATGAAAATTCACCCGGTGGTTGGCGCGGAGATTCTGGATCGGGTGCAGTTTCCCTATCCCGTGGTACCGATTGTGCTCTCGCATCACGAAAAGTGGAATGGGACGGGATATCCGTATGGAATGAGCGGGGCGGCTATTCCGATCGGCGCGAGAATTCTGTCGGTGGTGGACTGCTTTGACGCGCTGACCTCCGAGCGGCCCTATCGGCGTGCGATTTCCCACGAGGATGCGATCCGGCAACTGATCGCGGAAAGCGGGAGCAGTTTTGATCCCCGGGTCGTCAAAGCCATCGAAAAAAGATTTCGTGAACTAGAACAAATCGACAAGCAGTCGACGAACACAAGGAGCCCGTTTGAGTCGATTTCGACTGCCAATCGGCACGGGGCTCCCTCAGCGGGATTTGCGGAAGTGCCCAATGCCGCCGAAGTCCGGGCCACTTCATTTCTGGCGTCCATTGTCTCGGCGCGGCAGGAAGCTCAGCTTCTTTTTGAACTTGCACAGACGCTTGGCAATTCGCTGAGTTTGCGCGAGACCCTATCGGTGGTCGCCGTGCGTTTAAAGCAGATGATTCCTCACGATTTAATCGTCGTATATGTACGCGAACGAGACAAATTGACCCCACGCTACTTGCACGGAGTGGACTTCGCACTTTTCGGATCTTTAGAGCTCCCGATGGGCCAGGGAATTTCTGGATGGGTGGCGCAGCATGAAAAACCCATCATCAATGGGGACCCGTCCGCGGAGTTCAAACATCTTGGTGTTCCCGCGAGGGGCACGGAGCTGCAGTCCACGCTTTCCATTCCGCTGCAGGGGCGCGAAGGAGTTGCGGGGGTAATTTCGTTGTACCTGAAGAAGAATCAGGGATTTAGCAAGGACCACTTGCGAATGCTGATGGCGGCGAGCTCGAAGCTTGGGCAGTCGGTGGAAAATGCGTTGGAATTTGAGAAGGCGCAAGACTCGGCGAGCACGGATTTTCTCACCGAGCTGCCAAATGCGCGATCGATTTGCGCACACCTCAATGATGAGCTGGCGCGTTCCATGCGAAGCAGCAAACCGCTGGCGGTGCTGCTTTGTGACTTGAACGGCTTCAAGACTGTCAACGACAATTACGGACATCTGACCGGCAACAAACTCCTGCAAGAAATCGCGAAAAACTTGAGTGGCGTGTGCCGAGACTACGATCTGGTGGGACGGCTGGGCGGGGATGAGTTCATCCTGGTGCTTCCCGAATTCGATGCGACCACGGTCGCGGAGTTTCTGCCTCGAGTGCACGCGGCCGTAGAACTGGCGGCGCAAACGATCTGCAACCGGAAGGCTGTGTCGGTGAGCGTGGGAGCGTCGTTTTATCCACAGGATGGCGCTACGCCTGAAGAATTGCTCTCCGAGGCGGACCGCGCGATGTACGAAGTGAAGGAAAGCCATTACCGGGACAGAGGCGATTCTTTGCGAGCGCATTTAGTGAAATCCTTGGAGGGATGAGGCTGCAGTTGAACACTGCCGATTGGAATCACGACCATGACGCGCTGGTTCTTAAGATTCGGCCAAAGAGTGCTTTACCTTGTCGCGCTCGCAATTGTGGGGGCGCTGCTCTGCGCCACGATGGTGCGATTCGCGCCTGGATATGGCGTGGACGAGAGCGAGCTGGATTCCAGGCTGTCGCGAACTTCCCGAGAGGTGATACGCAGCGAACATCAGCTAGGAGAAGGCCTGGTGTCTTATTACGGCACTTACATCAAGGGCCTGGTCCACGGGGATCTTGGCACCTCCGTTTTCCTGCAGCAGCCGGTGCGAGAATTGTTGAAGGAAAGAGTGCCGCTTACTGCTCGGGCTGTTGTGTTTGGCCTGCTGGCAGCGTGGATTGCCGCGACGGCTCTGTCTTTGTTGGCGATTCGCTATCAAATCTGGGCGCTGGATTATTCGACGACGGCTGCTACTGGTTTGCTGATTGCATTGCCGACGGCAGTTGTGGCTCTTGGATGCGTGTACCTTCGGGCGCCCGTCTTCTTGGGGATTGCCGCCGTCACGCTTCCAAAACTATTTCGATACCAGCACAACATATTATTGCAGGCGCATGGGCAGCCCTTCGTGCTTGCTGCGCGTGCGCGTGGTGTAAGCCGCAATCGCGTTTTGTTTCATCACCTGATTCCCGCCACCTGGCATCCGCTTGTCGCGCTTCTGGGAGTATCGGCGAGCATGGCATTCGGAGCTGCGATTCCTCTGGAAGCGCTTTCCGATTCGCCTGGAATCGGACAATTAGCCTGGCAAGCAGCGCTGAATCGGGACATTCCATTGCTTACCAGCATTACTCTCTTCGTGACGCTACTCACGGTGGGAGTGAACGCTCTTGCCGACACGATGCATGAGGAACGGGCATGAATGCCCGGCAAGTGCTTCGCACGGTCTGCCGTGGACTTCTTCTGATTGTTTTCGCGCTCGGAATATTCGCGGGGAGCATCACGCATTATTCCTACGCATTTCAGTTTCGGGAGTTTCTGAATGCCCCGCCATCTGCGCTGCATTTGCTGGGCACCGACGAGCTCGGAAGGGATGTTTTTACCCGCGTTCTCTATGGAACGCGGATTTCGCTGCTTCTGGCGCCTGCGGCGGCTCTGCTGACGACGTGTATCGCGGCGATCCTGGGCGGAATTGCGGGATTGCGCGGAGGGTGGATTGAAAAGATTATCCTTGCGACCGCTGACCTCTCGATGTCGCTGCCGCTGCTGTTTGTGCTGATTGCACTGCGCGCTTTCCTGCCGCTTGACGTTTCACCCGTGGTCTCCGTGGTGGCCACCTTCGTGGTGCTTGGCCTTCTTGGATGGCCATCTTCGCTTCGCGTGGTTTGGGCAACAGCGCGAAATCTGCGGCAATCAGACCAGATTCTGCTGGCGCGGGCGCTGGGCTACAGAAATTCCCAGTTACTTTTCCGCCAGACTATCCCCAGCCTGCGCCCACTTTTTCTGGCTCAGTTCTGGATTTCGATACCGGTTTTTATTCTTACGGAAGCCACACTCAGCATGCTGGGCCTGGGCGTGATGGAGCCGCTTCCTTCATGGGGAAACCTCTTACGCGGATTCGAGGATTTTTCTGTAATTGCGGCGAACCCATGGAGAGCCGCTCCGCTCGTGGTTCTTGTCCTGACGGTGATCTGTTTCCAATTTGTTTTTCCTGAATCGGAGGAGCTTGCACGATGAGGCGCATGGTGCAATTGCCGGCATTTCTCGTTTGGCTGTTTTTGGGCTTGAGCTTAGCGCCCTCCGTACGGGGGGAAGCCGCCAACGAATTGCGTTTCTGCGTGCATGGGGAGCCGAAGACGTTCAATCCGATTCTCGTGGATGACGAAGCATCAGAAAACATCCGGTATCTGACGGCCGGTGTGCTAATTCGCGTCAACCGGGAGACACAAGCGCTGGAACCCGGCCTGGCGGAGTCCTGGCAGGTCTCCCGGGACGGGCGCAAAATCACATTTCATCTGCGCAAGGGAATCTATTTTTCGGATGGGACGCCGTTCTCCGCCGAGGACGTGGCTTACACCATGCGGCTGCTCATGGATCCGGCGACTCATTCGCCAACCGGTGATGCATTTCGTTCTGCAGAGGGAAAAGTGGATGTGCAGACTCCCTCTGCGGATGTCGCGGTTATTACGTTTCCCGCGCCGGTGGCGGGGCTCGCGAGTCTTTTCGATCAGGTTGGAATTCTTTCCGCAAAGTCACCCAAAAAAGAGATGAGTGTGCTCGGGCCTTACTATGTTTCGGAATACAAACCGGGAGCCTATGTCCTGCTTCGCCGCAACCCGAATTATTGGAAACATGATTCACAGGGCCACGCGTTGCCGTACATCGAAACGGTGAAACTTGATATTCAAAGGGACCGCGAGGTCGAGCTAATGAGGTTTCGCCGCGGGGAGTTGCAACTGATTAACCGGCTCGATGCAGAGCAGTACGATCAACTGCGGAAGGAGGACCCTGGCGCAGCACGGAACGCGGGCACGGGGCTCGACGGCGAAGAGATGTGGTTTAACCAGGTGGGTTCATCTCCCCTGCCCGAATACAAGAAGAGCTGGTTCCAGAGTACGGCGTTTCGGCGGGCGATTTCGATGGCTATCAACCGGGCGGATCTTGCGCGAGTGGTTTTCGACGGCTTCGCCACGCCTGCTTACGGACCGGTCTCCCCGTCGAATCACTTTTGGTTTAACACGTCGCTGGCGGCGCCCAAGCACGATTTGCAGGGGGCGCTTCAGATTCTTTCAGGCGCGGGATTTCGACGGGAGGGCGACACGCTGAAGGATAGTGGAAGCCATGCGGTTGAGTTCTCGGTAATTACGAACTCGGGCAACACGGCTCGCGAAAAAATGGCGGCCATGATTCAGCAGGACCTTTCGCAAATCGGTATTTCGATGAAGGTCGTCACGCTGGATTTTCCTTCCTTGATCGAGAGGATCACTCGGACGTTCGATTATGAGGCGTGCATCCTGGGGCTCGTGAACACTGATCTTGATCCCAATAGTCAATTGACGGTGTGGCTGAGTTCGGGAGAAAACCATCAGTGGAATCCGAATCAGAAGTCTCCAGCGGCCGCCTGGGAAGCGGAGATCGACAAGCTGATGCGGGAACAGGCATCGAATCCGAACGCGACATTTCGCAAAGAGAAGTTTGACCGCGTACAGGAGATCGTTGCGGAGGAGCAGCCGTTCATTTACCTGGTGAATAAGAACGTTTTGTCGGCCGTTTCTTCCAACGTGATCGGGGCGTCGCCTGTTGTTCTTAGTCCACAGGCTTTTTGGAATATCGAATCCCTGCGGCTAAAACCTTCACGAGAGATGGGTGCGAATCAGTGAAAGTACGGGATCCGCTGCTTTCGGCTCAGCTGTCGGTGGATTACGGGAACAAGACGGCTGTGCTGCGCGATATTTCGCTGCAGGTTGCGCCGCACGAAATTCTGGGGTTGGTGGGACAAAGCGGATCGGGCAAGAGCACTCTGGCCCTCTCGTTGATGGGGCTGCTGGCGTTGAAGGGCGGCCGCGTGCGAGGCGAAGTTCTGTTTTGCGGCAAAGATCTCTTGAAGAGTTCAGACAGAGAGCTTCGATCCGTTCTCGGCAGAGATATGAGCATTGTGTTGCAGAGCCCGCTTGCTGCTCTGAATCCTGCGCTCTCCATTGGCGCTCAATTAAGCGAAGCGTGGAAGGCGCACCAACAAGGAAAGAAGGCAGAGGGTTCTGCTGCGATCCGGGCGGCTTTGACGAGCGCCAGCCTGCCTTCGGACAAGGAATTTCTTCGACGGCGGCCGTCGCAGTTGAGCGTAGGGCAGGGGCAACGAGTGTGCATAGCCATGGCGATTCTTCACCGGCCGGCGCTGTTGTTCGCGGATGAGCCGACCAGTGCGCTAGATCCCATCACACAATCTGAAATCCTGAATTTGTTTGCGCGCCTGAACCGCGAGATGGGCACCGCCATCCTCTATATTTCGCATGACTTGCTATCGGTTGCCGCGCTGTGCCACCGGATTTGCATTCTCCATGAAGGGCAGATAGCGGAATGCGGCACTCCGGAAGCCATCTTCAATTCGCCGCAGCATGAATACACCCGAAGACTGGTTGCCGCGCTGCCCAGCGCTCCAGCCAGGAAAACATTTGGGGCGAGCGATTTGCAGAGCGCCGAGAGCCTTCTCACAGTTGGCTAGGTTGGCAGAGCGGTGGAGATCCGAACGACCCAGGCTTGGCATTTCAAGGACTTGCGCAGCACCGCCCGGACTGAAAAAGAAGGGCTTGGTGGTCCTTGGAACCCTTATTGCCGGCGCAATATCGCCTTTTTCCCTATGATGATGTGAACGACTCCGCGATTTGCTTCGCATACTCTTGGTACTGCTTGCGCACAAATGTTCGCTGCTGTTCGGATAGCCGCACGCGTCATTAGAGCCTGCTGAACTTTCAAATCTGTTTCGTGCTCTCGGAACCAACACTAGCCCGCCATGTCCTATATCGAACAGTATTGCAAACTGGGCATCTCTAGACTGGTGTAAGAAAACTGCGCTGAGTTCGGGTGCGTGAATCTCGAAAGACTCAACTGGGCGACGGGGCAACAAACATATTACAGGTCCGAAAGACGGGGCTTTGTTGGCCTGGTTGATATTCCCGAAGGAATAGATCATCAGGCAGGAGGAACCACGATGCGTTTTGTCTTGTCCGTCCGTTCGCTGTTGTTCGCACTGGTATTGCTGGCCGTTTCGGCAGGATCATCCGCCCAAATCGGCGTATCGCTGTCGGTTGGGATCGCGCCGCCTGAACTGCCTGTCTATGAGCAGCCTATCTGCCCCGAGGACGGGTATATCTGGACGCCGGGTTATTGGGCTTACGGGGACGAAGGTTACTTCTGGGTTCCGGGAACCTGGGTCATGGCTCCCGAAGTCGGCTATCTCTGGACTCCCGGCTATTGGGGTTGGAGGGACAACGGATATTTCTTCCACGAAGGATACTGGGGCACACAGGTAGGATTCTACGGTGGAATTAGTTATGGGTACGGCTACTTTGGTAACGGTTATGAAGGCGGCCGCTGGGACAACGGGCACTTCTTCTACAACACTTCCGTGAGCCATGTGAATGTTTCCATCAATCGGAACGTCTACGACAGCAGGGTAGAGCACGACAGCACGGTGAATCGTGTCAGCTTCAATGGCGGCAATGGCGGCGTGCGCGTGCGCGCCACGTCAGAACAAGAAGCTTTCGCAAACGAGAGACACATGGCGCCCGTTGCCGCTCAGACCGAGCATGTGCAGGCCGCGCGCAGCAACCCTGAACTACGCGATTCCGCCAATCACGGCAGGCCGCCCATCGCTGCCACGGCCAAGCCCGGGGCTTTCAAAGAAAGCGGAGCTGTAGGCGCGACAGAAGGTGGGACAGTGCATACGGCGCCTAACACAACCGAGAACAGAGTAGATCGGCCTGGCGTTGAGACTTCGCGCCCCAGCAACGCAGCCGCAGTCCATGTTAAGGATCTTCCGCCCGCGGAACACCTTGCCGCTCCCAATACGGGCAATGCCAAGCAGGACCAAAAATATCAGCAGCAACAGCAAAAGCTCCAAGCGCAGCAGCTCAAGGAACGTCAGACACTCCAGACCAAGCAAGAGCAAGATCATCAGCGTCTCCCCCCAACGCCGGCTAATCAGCCGAAACAGCAACAGCTGGAACAGAGACATCAGCAGCAGACGCAACAGCTATCGCAAAAGCACACGCAGCAGCAACAACAATTGCAACAACGCCAGCAAACGGCCCAGCACCAACCCGCGCCCAAACCCGCGGAGAAGAAACCTGGTGCATAGGGCTCCCAGGGAATTTCATTGGACGTAGGCTGATAGAAAACAATTGTCGCGCGCAGGTTATATATTGAGCCACCCTCTCCGCCCAACACTTTCGTGAACGGATGCCGGAAGCAGCTCGAACCGCCGGGAAAAAATTGTGAGCAACACCGCCAGGATTCCTCGCGAATGCATCAGTCCGGAGGCAGATGGGGCGCGATCACACACCCTATCCGACCTTCGTCATCGGTTTGACTGGATTACCCTTTTCCTCGAATGGTTCGGGGAGCTGGGACTCTTTGCATGGAAGGTCATGCGGGCTGCGGTGCGACGGCCGTTTGAAGGCCGCGAGCTGCTACGGCAGCTCGATGAAATAGGATCGAAATCATTGCCGCTGGTTGCGCTGGCAGGGGCGGCAATCGGTGCCGTGCTCTCTTTGGAAAGCCGCAGCAGCCTGGTTCGATTCGGAGCGAAGTCCATGCTTCCCCCCGCGCTGGTGTTCTCCATCATTCACGAAACGGGCCCGATCGTAACGGGTCTGGTTGTAAGCGCCAGGGTCGGAGCCGGCATCGGAGCAGAACTGGGCTCCATGAAACCTAAATTATGCATAGATCTCGCCTGATCTGAGGTGCAAGCCGGAATTCCGACCTCTTCAATTTTTCCTCTCGAGTGTGTTCAGCGTCGTTTGATTTGTTTTTTTCTCTAAGTCGCTCCCTGTCGTTTGTATCTCGTTGATTCCTTTCACTCGCCTGTGCATAGAAAGCTATGCACAACTTACAAGCGTAAAGCGCTGGCCAGCACCGGCTGAAATTTCCCCTGACTCGAAACGATGTTGCGCAAGCGATCCATCAAGCGCTGGAACAATCCGCGCTCCGGATACTGATCGCTATAGCTGATGCCCACTCGCCCGGCGTGCCGCCAGATCTTGGCTGCCACAAACAGAAAACGCAATCGCACCGTCACCAACGTCGTGTGCTTCAGATCATCGGCTTGCACCTTTTCTTCCCGGTTGAAGAGCATCAGCCAGCAGTTCAGGTTGTAGGCCAGCATCGCCAACTGGAAATGCACACAGTTGGCGGCCCACTGCTCGGAAGGGTGCGCCGCCAATCCCGCGTCGTTGTTGGCTTCCTTAATCAGGTTCTCGGCACCAGCGCGCTGGTTGTAAACCCACACCAGCAGGTCGATGGCGCCTTGCATGTCCGTCACAAAGACTCGATAGATGTACTCCGGGGTTGCAAACAGCTGATACTGCTCTTTCGGAGTCTCGTCCTTTTTCTGGTAGCGCAGGGCGATAAACCGATAGGCCTTGCCCCAACCCTCGGGCTGATACTTGAACTCACATTGCTCATCAGCATCCGTCTTCGGCGAGGGCTTCCAGTGGGCCGTTTCCAGCTCTTCCAACAAACGCGCGGTCTTGCGCGCCACCATGATGAAGGAAGCCTTGTGCTTCCCATACGCCTGGACAGCATCCCAACAATAGAACCCCGCATCAGCCCGCGCGAAAATTTTGCGCACGCAACGGGGCACGGCGGCAAAAACGGCCTCCAGATGGCGCGCAATCTGCGCACCCGTGGGCCGATCTCCGTTGCGCAACTCCCCGCCGATATATTCCCGGGTCTCGGCGACAAAGGTAAGAATCGGCTGGTAGCTCTTCTTTCCTTTATTCTTCGGGTTGTAGCTCTTGCGCGCCCCCATCTGCCGACCGTAGAGAGTGTGCACGGTCGTATCGGTATCCAGAGTGATCGAAGGCAGTTGCACGTTCGCTGCTTCCCAAACTCGTTCCCGCAGCAGGCGCTGCAGCTTCAACAGTTGCTGGGCGACGGTCACTGGCAAGGAGGTCAAGAAACGCCAGAAGGTACATTGCGGTGGTAACTTCCCCACCTGCAAGATTCCAGTCAGCATCGGATCCTGGGCCACGAAACGAAGATGGTTCAGCCGAGAGAAACCCACGTAGATGGCCAGCACCATCCCCAGCAGGAATTGGTAGATGGTCATCACGCGCGGAATGCGGTGCATGGTCAGAGTTTCTTCAATCAGTTTCTTGAAGCCCAGCTTCTCCAACATGGTCGATACGGGGAACAGACCACCATAAGGCGTAAGATTCTTGGCACCGAAGTCAAAAGGCGTGGAAGCCGCAATTTTATAGGGCTCCCGACTATCTGCCGGAAAGCCTTGTTTGGGGCGGTTTTTCTCGATATGCTGCTTTTCGTTCTTCACCATTTGGGCAGGGTGGATTTATCCAGGCACTTAACGACCATAAAACATAAATAGTTATAGTTTGCTCTGGACTTTTCTGTTCCGCTTCAGTATGCTCACGGCGCAATGCATCCCGAGAAGGTTGACTCTGCATGGCGTCCGGAACTCCGCGAGACGGTGGTCCGGCTGGTTCGTTCCGACGAACAGCCCCGCTACCAGGAACTCATGCGCGAGCACCACTACCTGGGCCATTTGCCCAAGATCGGAGAAACGCTGTGGTACGTGGCGAGCTGGCGGGAGCAATGGGTTGCGCTGTTGAGCTTTTCGGCCTCGGCACTGAAGTGCGCCCCGCGCGATGGCTGGATTGGTTGGACCCTGCGCCAGCACTATGGCCGCTTGAAACTGGTGGTCAACAATAGCCGCTTTCTGATTCTTCCCGACTGGCACCTGTTCAATTGGGGGTCGCGCCTTCTCGCTCTCTGTCAAAGGCGTTTGGGGAGGGATTGGGAAGAAGCGTTCGGGCACGGTGTGGTGTTGCTGGAAACCTTTGTCGACCCGCAGCGTCATCGCGGGACGGTGTACCGGGCGGCGAACTGGATTTATGTAGGGAACACCCGAGGGTTTCGCCGGACCCACGCGGGATACACGGCCAAGGCGCAATCTCCCAAGATGGTTTTTCTCCAACCGCTGCGGTGCGACGCCCGCACAGTCTTGTGCGGCGCGATTCTTTCCCCACCGTATCGCCTAGGAGGCACGAGCATGAGGCTCACCGCTGATCAGATGCGCTCTCTCCCTTCGTTCTTTTCGCAGATTCCCGATCCGCGCCGGACCCAAGGGCGGCGACATCGTTTGTCCACCGTCGTGGGGATAGCCGCGGGGGCCGTACTCTGCGGGATGCGCGGGTACAAGGCCATTTCCGATTGGGCCCAAAGCCTGGGGCAGAAATCGCGGGAGCGCTTCGGTTGCCGTCGTGAACAGGGCCAGTATGTGGTGCCCAGCGAGTCCAGCATCCGCAACGTGCTCATCCGCGTCACGCCCGCCGATCTGGATGGCGCTTTGCAACGCTGGAACCAACGCTATGGCGCAGGGGATGAAAGTCTGGCGATCGATGGCAAGACCATGTGCAACGCTCTGGATGAGCAAGGCCGGCAAACGCACGTGATGAGTGTGGTCGGTCAGCAAAGCAAGATCTGCTACACCCAAAAAAAGTCGGTACCCTGCCCGTAGAGGGGAAGGCCAAGGAAGAGGTCAAACGCACGAACGAGATCAAGACGGCGATCCCGCTGCTGGATTCCATCGATATTGAGGGGAAAGATGTCAGTGCCGATGCCCTGCTGACCCAACGCGAACTGGCGACTTACCTGGTCGAGAAGCGCCAGGCCCACTACTCTTTCACGGTGAAAGGAAACCAACCCGGTCTTCTGGAAGCCTTGGAGTTCTATTTTCGGGATCGCGGCCAACCGCATTTTGTCGAGCCTACCCCGGCGGACCACGGACGCATCGAAACGCGCAAGATCTGGACGACCACGGAACTCAACGGGTATCTCGATTTTCCTCATGTGGGCCAAGCGTTCGTCATCGAGCGGCACAGCGCGAACAAGAAGACGGGCAAGCCTTCTCTGCAAATCTCCTACGGCCTCACCAGCCGCCCGGCGGAACAAGCCGGTCCGCAACGCGTGCTGCGGGTCAACCGCGGGCACTGGGCGATCGAGAGTTGCCACTACATGATCGACTGGAACTATGATGAGGACCGCAGTCGCATCCGCACCGGCCATGGCCCGGAAAACATCACCCGGCTTCGTCGTTTCGCCATCGGGGTGCTCAAATCCAAGGGCCGAGGGAACGTGGCGGAGAAGATGCGACGTCTGACGCGCAACGTGCGTTTGGTATTCGACTACCTGCGGATGAGCGAGAACTCTTGCGCCTGTCACGTGAAATAGGCGTCATGGGAAAGGAACGACCCACTACTTCCTGGACTCCTGGTGCGCCGCAGAGGGAACACCTATCGGCGCGCAGCAAGGCTCTGCGCTGCCGAAGACCTGCTGGTCGGCTGAGGAATCAAAAACGATCGCGCAGCACAGTGGAATGATGACGGGAACCGCCAAGATCATAAATTTCCGCGGCGGCCCTTAGAACAAATTTACCGTGACCATTTGGGTGACCCCCTTGAGGTTGAGTTCGTAAAACCGGGAAGTTTCGCGAACTCATTTTTACCCCATGTTTTTGGGGTCCCCAAATGGTTCCTTCAAATTTGAGCCCTACCGAAGCCCACCCCAGTGCATTATTCAGGTGAAAGTCACTGAGCAAATTGACGCCATCGAGGCCTCGGGCGTAAATCCTTACAGATATCTGGCCTTCACGCGCATCTTAGCCTGCATCCTGATGCTGCGGCTGCTGACTCTCGCAGCTGATTTCTGCGGCGTGATCTTCGGGTGGGTTGCGGATACCTTGGCCGACCCCATTTCCTTGCAAAAATTCATCCATCAAGGGTTCGGGGGCACGAGCTTCAGCGATTTTCTTGCACCGACCCTCAGAACGGCGGTTTTCGGCTTGATCATCGGAATGATTGCCTGCTTCCAGGGAATGCGCGCGAGAGGTGGCACCGCGGGAGTGGGGCTTTCCGCTACAAGTTCGGTGGTCCTGTCCTCGCTCTTTGTCATTCTGGCCGACGTCGTTCTTGTGAAATTGATCCTGGTGTTTTTTCCATGACCCTTCCGGAAGAAGCAGTTTTGGCTGGCCGCGAAGAAAGCGCGGCTCCCTTCGCGATGGAGAATCCCAGCGGCGAGAGTGAAGGGCCCGCGGTGGTTCTCCGCGGCTTGAACAAGTCTTTCGGAAGCCAGATCGTCCTGGACGAAATTAATTTGACCGTGAAGAGCGGCGACACGCTGGCGGTGCTAGGCCGCAGTGGCACTGGCAAGAGCGTGCTGCTGAAACTGATCATTGGCCTGCAAAAGCCAGATTCGGGGTCGATCTGCGTCCACGAGCAGGAGATCACCCGCCTGGATCTTCGTGAGTTGAACAAGATCAGAAAAAAGATGGGATTTCTATTTCAAAACGCGGCCCTCTACGACTCTTTGACGGTCGAGCAAAACGTCGCTTTCCCACTGAAGCGCCACTCCGACATGACGAAATCGGAGCGGGCAGTTCGCGTTAGAGAGCTGCTGGCCAGCGTTGGCATGGAAAGCGATCTCAAGAAAATGCCCGGCGACATTTCCGGCGGCATGCAAAAACGGGTAGGCCTGGCCCGCGCACTGGCTCTCAAGCCCGGCATCCTCTTGCTGGATGAACCGACGGCGGGACTCGATCCCATCACATCGGGCGAGATCGACGAGCTGATTCTGAAGCTGCAAGAGCAACATCACATGGCTTCCATCGTGGTCACCCATGATTTGCATAGTGCAAAGACCATCGCCGATCGCCTCGCGCTGCTCCACGAAGGCAGTGTGCTGATCGAAGGCAGCTTCGAAGACCTCGCGAAGAGCGATGACAAGTTTGTCGCGGAATTCATGAAGAGAGATTCTTAGGGAGCGCATATGTCCAGGGCGGCGAGACTCGGAGCATTTATCATCCTGACGCTGGCGATTCTCGCGGCGGGAGTATTCATCATCGGTAGCAAGCAGTATTTGTTCAGCTCCACCTATCGATTGAAGGCGCAGTTCGCCACGGTTGTGGGCCTTGATGCAGGCGCGGAAGTGCGCATTGCCGGTGTGCACACCGGCACCGTCCGCGAAATCGACCTGCCCAACAAGCCGACCGACAAAGTGACAGTGCTGATGGATCTGCAACGCTCGACGCACGCCATCGTCAAGCAAGACTCCGTGGCTTCGATCGAGACGGAAGGCCTGCTGGGCAACGAATATGTCGCCATATCGATTGGCTCGGCCCAGGCGTTGAATGTAAAGGATAACGACACCATCGCCAGCCAGCCGCCGCTCGTCCTCGCGGATTTGATGAAGAAGGCCGACGGGATTTTGGACACCAGCCGGGAAGCGCTGAAGAACATTACGGTGGCTTCGGCAAACGTGAGCGCCATCAGCGTGAAGATTAATGATGGCCAGGGAACCATCGGCGCCCTGGTGAACGATAAGCAGCTTTATACCCAGCTGGACCAGACGACGGTGGGGCTGCGTGACACGGTCACACATGCCCAAGCAGGGGTGACGGCCTTCCAGGAAGACATGGAAGCGTTGAAACAGAATTTTCTGGTGCGCGGTTTTTTCAAGAAGCGCGGCTATGAAGATTCCGCAGACCTGGCGCAGAATGCAATCCCGGAGCTTCCCCCGATGGCGCCTCTGAAAACATTCACTTTCGACTCCAAGAAACTATTCGACAAGGAAGACACGGCCAAGCCACGGAACCAAAAATCATTGCGCGCTGCCGGAGAGTTTCTAGCGGACACGGAGTTTGGCGTGGCCGTGGTCGTTGTTTCAACAGGCGATGTGGGCGACGAACACAAGGACGTGGTACTCACACAAGCCCGCGCCATGGTGGTTCGAGACTACCTGGTCAACAATTTCTCGTTTGACGATACGCAACTGAAAACCATGGGGCTCGGCAAAGGAAAGAGTGCGACTCCCAATTCTGGCTGGGGCACTGTCGAGATCATCGTCTACCCGCCTGACGCCGAAGCGCCGGCACAAACCAGCGCCGCTAATCCCAAGTGAATCTCAAAACGCTCAGCCACTTCCCTTTTGGGGCTTGGATGCCGATTCCACATGAACGGGTGTTCCCAGTACCGAAATTCAGCGTCTTGAACAATCGCTAGGACGTCGTGCGGTGCGAAAAGCCAATTTTTTATCTAAAAACAAACTCCTCGTCTTGAGAACTACTATCGCCCGCATTCGATGACAGCAACGATCACCCACAAAGTGACTGTGTGCAGAAATGAACAGACGCCTATTTTTGAGGATTGTAGGATGCCTGCATAAACGGCGAGGGGACAATGTGAGGGACCGGAAAGCAAGGGCTGGGCCGAGTTCTTTTCATTCCCTCGCCGTTCTACGAATTTGGTTCGGATGGAAGCCGGACGAGTGCGGCGCAAATCCTGAAGACTTGCTGGCCGGTTCCTATCGGATGTGAATCCGGACTTCGGGAGAGCTTCCGTTAGGTCGTGCCCCAAAAAGAGAGGGCCATCCTCCAGGGTCGCTACCCCCGACCAGGACCAGCGGATGGCCCCTCACTCCCGTGTGCGGAGTGCCATTCGATTCGATGCCCTTTGAACGAAGGGCGATCCTTGTGCAGCGATAAATCAGACCGGGGGTTTCCCCTAACATGGCTTGAGATGGTAGAAATGGCACGGCCCGGAGTTTCGGAATGTGAACCATATCGAACAGCTTTCTTGCGCTCTATCTGCCAGTGTGGTGTGTCTGAGAATTTGATTCTTGGGAAGGTGCGCAAACGCTGCGCGTAAGCAAGGGGCCGCACCTTGAATGTATAGCTCGTTTGCAGAACACACACTCAACCGTAGTAAAGTTTTTTCAAGGCTTATTCCGGGCGCTTAAGGCCGCGACGAGCACACGACGGGCGCGGCGAGTTTTCCTGATTGCAGGCATAGCTGCTGCTTTCCCGGTGCTGTTTGCAATACTCGCGATCTTTTATATCAGCTTCAACCACACGAATTTGCCAGATCCGGAGGCCTTCATTCGGTTTGAGCCTCCCACCACAGGTTACGTTTACGACGCGAATGGTCAAGTCCTGTTTGAGCTGGCGCGAGAACGACGCCAAATCATACAGTACAGAGACATTCCTGCAGTCGTACGGGAGGCGATACTATCGGCCGAAGATGAAAACTTTTTCAGGCACTCCGGAGTGGATTATTCCGTCTTCCTGCGCGTTCTAGCGAAGACAAACATTCGGGCCATGCTCGCTCACTTAAAAAGCGCTAAAGGTGGGGATCCCCAGCAGCGGGCGCTGATGTTTCCGCAAGGCGGCTCGACGATCACTCAGCAGCTCGTGCGCGGCTACTTTCTGCAAAGGCTTACCAGCACGGAAAACAGCAACAAGCCACAACACTACGGCCTACTCCCCCGCCTCCTGGAGTGCTTCCTCGGAGTCCCTTCCACCAACAAGCTCCTGAGGAAAGTGGAGGAGATACGCCTCTCTTTGTGGATTGAGAGAGAGATGCGGAAGCACTATGGGTCCAAACAGAAAGCCAAAGAAGAGCTGTTTGCGCGCTATGCGAGTTTCATTTATTTGGGAAATGGCCGCTACGGTTTCGCAGCAGCTTCGCAATATTATTTCGGCAAAGCGATTGAGTCGTTTACCGCGGAGGACGCGGAAGATGCCGCGCTGCTTGCAGGGATCACCAAGTCCCCCGGCGAATACGCACCCACAGGTGCAGACGTACAGAAACCCCTGCGCAGACGGAACCAGATTTTGGCTCTTATGGCCGAGAATCACTTTCTTTCCGAAGAGGCCGCGCATGGCTTCCAGCAAATGCCGATTCGGCTAGCCGTTCATGTCGCTGAACCCACCGAAGCGCCTGCGGCGGCAGAAAATGTTCTCGAAGAACTGAAAGCAGTTAGTACCCAACTCGGGCCCGCAGCCAGCCCCGATCTTGGTATAGGTCAGCTCATGGAAGGGCATATCCGAGTTTATTCGACGATCGACAGCCGCATTCAGCGTATTACGAACACCGGGCTGGCAGAGGGCTTAAGGCTGTATGAGAAACGGCACCCGCGAAGCGCGGGGCTGATTCAGGGGTCGGTGGTTGTTCTGCGAAACAGCGACTCCGCCATTCTCGCGGAATCGGGAGGGCGGGAGGTTTTCAAGGGCCATAACAACCGGTACAGCGACTACAACCGCGTCACGCAGTCGCGACGGCAACCCGGTTCAACCATGAAGCCCATTGTGTACCTCGCGGCTTTCCGTCGAGGCACATTCGACCTCGAGACCCTCGTGCCCGACGAACCTATCTCAGTGGATGACGCCAGGAATCGTCCACTCAAGTGGATCTCGAACTTCGACGGCGAATTCACGGGAATGATCCCAGTGAGGCAGGCGCTCGCGGAATCTAGAAATGCGGCCACGATTTGGATTGCCGAGCAGATCGGCATGGATTCTGTCTTGAAGACAGCGCGTGATCTGGGAGTCCACACGAAGCTGGAGCCGTACGCGAGCACGGCCCTTGGAGCGTCCGAACTCTCGTTGCTCGAACTTGCAAACGCATATCGCGTAATGGCCAGCGGCATATCCGCGGACCCACACGTGATTGATCGGATCGAAGACGCGGGTGGAGAAATTGTTTACAGCCACCAGCCGCCTTGCTGCGGTCTAAGCACGGCCGATTTTGCATTGACGATGATTCAGGAAGGGCTGCGCGGAGTCGTGCGCATCCCTTCGGGCACCGCGCATGCACTCGACTCGATCGCCTTTCCAATCCCCGTGATGGGAAAAACGGGCACGACAAACGGCTACCGAGACGCTCTTTTTGTAGGATCCACGTATGGACCCGAGGGGATCACCGTGGCAGTACGCATCGGCTTTGATGACAACCATTCACTGGGAAGACAGGAAACCGGAGGCCGCGCCGCGCTTCCCGTGTTTAGAGAAATCATGCTGAATATTTACCATGAGAAGCTTGACGGGCCCGCCCCGCCCTTCCCCGTGGAAATGGAAAAGGACATCGACGCTTACTTGAGTGGCGAACTCCCCGGAAAAGAATCGCCCCAGCCCCCGAATTCGCCGGTTGGCATTGGACTCAAAGAGTTTGGAAAACAGGGTTGCAGCTTGGCGATGACGCTCATACCAACGACTCCTTGCATGTCACCTGGGAACCTTCCGCACGGCCTCTACGGCAGCAAAAATGAACGCGGCCATTTGCTAATTACCAACGACTGAACGCCGTTGAGCTGACCGAAACCTTCTTCGGCATCTCATAGAAAGCGACGAAGTCCGCGCTTGAAGTCGCGTATTCCTCAGCAAGGACGGCCTTCGGCAGATTCTCAATATTTGGAACCAGCCTTCTGTCTCCTCACTTTCAACTCATTCACGACCTGTTTTGCGTTGGGCGCAACTGCTGCGCGGGAGTTATTTATAGCCAATGTGAGAACTACGGACGGAAGGTCTTTTGGTTTTTCTCTCGAGCTACCTCGAGGTCATCTGATTGCTTCTTCTCAAGTTCGGCAGCGATTCTAGGACCGTTTTGCTTCGCGAGCAGGCGAGCTTCGGCGATGGCAAGTTCGGCTTCGGCATTTGCCTGCTTGGAGTAGATGATGAGCCCAAACCGATCGGTAAAGGAAGAACGGACGAGATTAAAAGAATAGTAAGCATCCTCCCACGAAGCGACGAGTCTTCCCTTCGCGTCATAGGTGTCTTTCGACGCGGAATCAACAACTGGCGCAACACTGGATGCGGGCCCGTACTTCATGGAGATGGAATCCACCATGTCCGTTGAGGTGAGCCCCTCCGTAGAGCCTTGATCGTACGTCACAGACATTTTGTAGAGCTTGTCGTCGTGGAACGAGAAGAGGATTCTGCTCCACACTGTCCGATCGAAAGGAAGTCCCCCTCAGGTTCGGGGGCCACCATGTCAGCTCCTGAATGGGCGATGGATCCGCGTGAGGGACAGTGACATCCGCCAACTTCTGGTCTGTCTGTTTGAGAACAGTGGCAAGGCTTGCGCCGAGGGAAAAACCGCGATAGTTGGAATAATCCTGCGCCCGGATCGTACTGGCCGTAAGAAGCAGGGAGCCAAGGATGAGAATTAAGCTGAATAGTTTGTTCAATTTCAGGCCTCCTTCAAATTGCTAAGAACCTGAATCCCACAAGCTGGTTGCCGTTACCGCGTCCTCAGCAGGCGCAACAAATGTGGGTCCTTCCTAAAAGGCATTCTGGGTGCGGAGCATGGGAATGACTTGTTGTTCTATTGGAGGACCGAATCTCGAAATACCGTTTGAATTCAGAACAGCGGTTACTCTGCGTACAAACATGAAACTCTCCAGGACTTCCTGGCGACTCTTGAGGAAGAACGATTTCCAGCGACTGAAGGAAACGGCGAGGGGAGGGATGCCGTCCGTCCCAGCCATGGTACCGGACAATATCGCTCCTTCTCGCCGTCAGCCCTTACAGGGTAGCTTCTCTGAAAATGAACGACTATCCGCTATTGAACACTTCATTGGAAACTTCTCTGATCGGTGGCCACGCGAAATTGGTGGCCAGAGTGTTGCCCCATGCTCGGAATTGGACACTGGTAAGAGAAGTCCAATAAAACTGCTTACTGTCCTCTTTTGCACAGTTTCAGGAGGAAGCGCCTTGTTATGCTGAGGATAGCCATGGAGCGGTTACTTGATGGTGGCACCCCCATTTCAATATGAAACCAGCAAGCCCCAAGAAAAAAAATAAGAACGGCTCCTTCGACCCGCAGGTCTTCCTCGATACCGCAGGAGTTTCGAGAACAATTGTGGAGTATCGGCGGAACGAGTCGATTTACTCGCAGGGCGACGCCGCAGAAAGCGTAATGTACGTCCAGAAGGGAGGCGTCAAACTGTCCGTGGTAAACGGGTCAGGTAAGGAAGCGGTGGTCGCGATGTTTGGCCCGACTGACTTTTTTGGCGAGGGATGCATGGCGGGCCAGACGGTTCGGATGGGCACGGCTTCAGCCGTTACACCAACCACGATTCTCGCTATTGATAAGAGCGAACTACTTCGCGTCCTTCATACAGAGCAAGAGTTATCAGACCATTTCATCCGATATATGCTCGCACACAACATCCGGGTGGAGGAAGATCTAATCGACCAGCTTTTCAACTCAAGTGAAAAACGCCTGGCACGCACGCTTCTGCTTCTAGCGCGCTATGGAAAACAAGATCAGCCGATTCGCACTCTGCCGAAGGTCTCCCAGGAGACTCTGGCGAGCATGGTGGGAACTACACGTTCGCGCGTGAATTTCTTCATGAATAAATTCAGAACACTGGGATTTATCAAATACAACGGCAAAATTACGGTCAATAAGTCGTTGTTGACAGTTGTCTTGCACGAATAGAGTTATTCGCTCCTCTTCGGAACCCGGACTTGATTGGGTCTCGGCCGAAATGTGAGGGTGTCACTGCGCGCCCAAGCTGAGCTCTTCTTGGACGACTATGCGGAGGTTTTTCCGCCAGTCAAGGATTCACAGGAAAACCAATGTCCTTGCCGAAGACAATGCTCCCCTCGGAAACCATGGATTTGATGGATTCGACGTCCCTTGTATTAGACGAGACGGTGCTCAAGCTCACAGTTGCACAACTGCGCTCCGGGCTCCCGGGGAGAATCGCGATCGTCGGCAACTATCTTCCACGGCATTGCGGAATCGCAACGTTCACGACGGACTTGTGCGACGCTATCCATGCGGAATTCGGCGCTGCGGAACTGCTGGCGCTGCCGGTCAACGATACGGAAGAAGGCTATGACTATCCGGCCAGAGTGCGGTTCGAGTTGTCCGAAGATAGCCTGGCATCCTACCGACAGGCGGCCGACTTTCTGAATTTCAGCAATATCGATTTGGTCTGCCTGCAGCACGAATACGGAATCTTTGGAGGCAACGCCGGGGCTCACATTTTGGAGCTTCTGCGGCGTCTGCGAATGCCAATCGCAACGACGCTCCACACCGTACTTCGCGACCCAAATCCGGCACAACGCGCCGTAATGGAGGAAATTGCAACACTCTCGGACCGGCTCATTGTGATGAGCCAGCAGTCCTCAGAGATCCTGCAAGAAGTGTTTCACGTCCCGGCTGAGAAGATCGACCTGATTCCACACGGAATCCCGGATCTGCCGTTCACGGACCCGAGTTTCTACAAGGACTCCTTTGGTACGGAGGGAAAGGAGGTCTTGCTTACGTTTGGCCTGCTTTCCCCGAATAAGGGCATTGAGAATGTCATAAAAGCGCTGCCAGCGATCCTGGCGCGACACAACAATGTTGTCTACATGGTTTCCGGCGTAACCCACCCGCATATTTTGCGGCGAGAAGGAGACAAGTACCGAGAGTACTTGCAGAAACTGGCGCGCGATCTTGGCGTTGAGGCCAATGTAATTTTTCGCAATCGCTTCGTGAGTCCCCAGGAGATGGTGGAATTGATCGGGGCGGCGGACATTTATGTCACGCCTTACAAGCACAAGGGGCAAGTCGTTTCCGGCACGCTGGCTTATGCATTGAGCGCCGGCAAAGCCATCATTTCGACCCCCTACCTGCATGCCATCGAACTTTTGGACGACGAGCGGGGCGCGCTAGTTCCCTTTGACGATCCCGGGGCAATCGCGGCAAAAACGGTAGAACTGCTGGACAATGGCACCGCAATGCACGCCATGCGGAAACGCGCTTATCTATATGCGAGAGACATGGTTTGGAGCCGCGTAGCACCGAAGTACATGAAGAGTTTTGAGCGCATCTATAACGAGCGTTTGCGAAATCCACGTCCCACCTATCTGGCGCAAAACACCGAAAAGAAGCTCGACCGCCTTCCCGCTATCAAACTGGATCACCTGTATCGAATGACGGACCATACGGGAATGGTGGAACATGCGGTTTTCGTAGTCCCGAACTATCCGGAGGGCTACTCGACCGACGACAACGCGCGCGGGTTGATCGTCACCACACTGCTGGAAGAGATTGGTGTCCACGCTCCGGCGAATTCTGTCGACTTGGCTTCTCGCTACCTGGCTTTCCTGTGGCACGCGTTTGATCCCGTCACCAAGCGCTTTCGAAATTCCCTTACTTACGAATGCCAATGGCATGAAGTGGAAGGATCAGAAGACAGCCATGGGCGAGCGCTTTGGGGGTTGGGGACCGTGCTCGGGCGATCCAAAAACGCCGGATTGCGAGGAGCCGCGGGCCGTATGTTCGAACTTGCTGTTCCCGCGGCTGTCGAATTCAAGAGTCCGCGCGCTTGCGCTTTCGCCTTGCTGGGACTCCAGGAATATCTCGACTCGTTCCCAGGGGACCGCGCTGCGCTCAGCGCCTCGGACGCACTTGCAAATCGACTCCTGAATTCGTACCGCGCGCATCAATCGGATAGCTGGAAGTGGTTTGAAAATGGGCTGGCCTACTCCAATGCACGATTGCCGCAGGCATTATTGCGAGCGGGAGTGCGCGCCGGGAACGAGGAGATGGTATCGGCGGGACTCGAAGCGTTGGACTGGCTGGTCACGCTTCAGCGGTGCGACATAAAAGGCCATTTCGTACCCATTGGTTCGGAAGGCTTCTATGCCAAAACAACGGAGAAGGCGCGCTTCGACCAGCAACCCGTGGAGGCGTGCGCAGCCGTATCGGCAGCTCTCCAAGCCTACCGTGCAACATGTAAAGGCCGCTGGCGCAAAGAAGCGTGGTCCGCTTTCAATTGGTTCTTGGGAGATAACGATCTGCAAATCGCTCTCTACGATCCGGCGACCGGGGGTTGTCGAGACGGCTTACACCCAGATCGTGCCAATGAAAATCAAGGCGCGGAGTCCACCTTGTCCTTTCTGATGGCGCTTCTGGAAATGCGGCAGCTCGAACACTATGACGGTACGGGGAAAACATTCTGAAGCGGGAAGCCCTTGTCACAAAGCCTGAACAGAATTTTAGGAAAAGCCATCCATGAACGTATTGAGATTCTCGCCAAAGGCCACAATGATTCAATATGAAACTTTGTTTCAGCGGCATTCCGGTAATCCAATCTTGACGGGAAAGGATTGGCCCTATTCGATGAACAGCGTGTTTAATGCCGGGGCGACAATGCTACCGGATGGTTCCACGCTGCTGCTTTGCCGAGTGGAAGACCGGCGCGGACTTTCGCATCTATGCGCCGCGCGCTCGATGAATGGCGTTGACGGATGGCAGATCGATCGCGAGCCCACTCTGGCACCCGATGCAGATCGATACCCCGAGGAGATCTGGGCATTGAGGATCCGCGCATTACCTACTTACCTGAACTCAAAAAATTTGCCGTGGCGTACACCTCGTATTCTCGCGGTGGGCCTGGAGTGTCATTGGCGCTCACGAATGACTTTCGGAGCTTCGAAAGACTGGGTGTGGTGATGTCACCCGATGACAAGGACGCCGCACTACTGCCACGAAGAATCGGCGGGTTCTGGGCATTGATCCATCGGCCGATGACGCCGCTGGGAGCCCACGTATGGATCTCTTACTCTCCGGATCTGCGTCATTGGGGGAATCACAAGCTGATGCTGGAAGCTCGCCGTGGAGCCTGGTGGGACGCCAACAAAATTGGGATGTCGCCGCCGCCGATTGAGACTTCCAGAGGCTGGCTGATGATTTACCACGGGGTGCGAAGGACGCCTTCGAGTTCCATCTATCGTCTGGGCTTGGCTCTCTTCGATCTTGAAAAGCCGGAAAATTGCCTCGTCCGCGGGGATTCCTGGATGTTTGCCCCCGAAGAGGAGTACGAGCGGCAGGGAGACGTGCAAGACGTTGTTTTTCCTTGTGGCTATACGGTGGCCGCGGACAGGGATACCATCAATCTCTATTACGGCGCCGCCGATTCAAGTATTGCCCTGGCGCACGGCAGCATTCGCGCTCTCTTGAGCTGGTTGGATGCCAACGGGCATGCCGAGCATAGTAACGACCGCCGTCACAAGTAGGTCTCGATCGCAGCGCCGCCACGAAATCTCCGTTCCAAAAGTACACACAATTCGTTTCCACTCGCTATGCATGCTTCGCACCGGATGATTTAAAAAAACGAGAGGCCACCCTGCAAAGATGGCGCCGGTAGCGCGCCGATTGCGGATGGCCTCTCGTGAGAGTTCAGCGAAGCATTCCGCCGAACGTCAGTTCTGGAGATTGCCCGTATGCCGGGATTTAAAAAATCCCGGCATACGGGGGATTGAAATTACTGGTTCGAAGCGCGTTCTGATTCGTTCTCCGGTGAATGCTTTTGCAGTACGCTAACGAGATGGCGGCCCGTTGCTGGCACGCCGGTATGTTCGCCGCGGACAATCTCACTAGCCTTCATCGGGCGTCCATATACGTCCGCACTGGCATCATCGTCAGGGCGAATCGTGGAGCCTTCGAGGGAAACGCCGGCAAACACGCCGCGGGAACGAGAGTAGCTGAGGATTTCAGCCTTCATCCAAGCATCGGTGTCCGCGGAAGCATCACGCCCCACAGGACCTGCGGCGACGGAAGCATCTCCGCCCAGCTTGACTTTGCTGCTAAGAATCGAGTTCATGCCGCTATCGTTCATGACCAGAAGGATCAGGTCGGTCGCTTCTCCGCCGATTTGGAACCCAACGCTACCACCCTCCAACGCGTACATCGCTGGTGCTCCCCAATGTCCACGGAAATGCTCTCCAGTGCGGCAAACCATCGCGCCGCGTCCGTAGTCTGCGCCGACTCCAAAAGCCAGCTTTTTGACGGATGGGATCACGATAACGCACTCGGCTTTGTTCAAAAGATCGTGGGGAATGCTTTCTGGAATGTGCAGAACTTCCTGCATCACAGTGCCACATTCCTCGAGACGCCTCTGTTCTTTATTCAGTTTGTGGGCATATACCGCACCCGCTGCGAAAGTAAGACATGCTGCTGTAACCAAAAGTTTCTTCATCTTTGACCTCCCGGTCTTAACTTCTTTTGCGAACCTTTACTACTTCAAAATCTTGAGTGGAAGAACCTTCATCTTATTCCCATTCAGAAGAGGGTTGTCCGTGTCCCGGCTCTCGGGCAAGCGTGCTTGCGGTTGCGCCCTACGAGCTTTTCTTGCCCCCAACGACTAGCAACGCAATTCCTCCGACGATCGCGAGTCCGCCAAGAATCGGCGGAATGGGAAGTCGGTCTTGAGTCTCCGCCGTAACGTGCATGGGACCTACATCCATTACATGTTCGCGATGCGTGTAATTGAACCCGTGATAGGCAAGGGCTAGGCCGCCTAAAACTATAAGGAGAATTCCAACCCAAATAATCGGTTTCATATTCTTCGTTTTCGCAGCTAGACGACGCGCCTTCGGCCCTGAATCAAGTTGAATATGAATAAGACCAAAGCCACGATGAGGAGAACGTGGATAAATCCCCCGAACGTATAGGACGTCACCATTCCTAGAAGCCAAAGGACACACAAGACCACGAAAATAGTCCAAAGCATTGCAATTCCAATCTCACGAGAAACCCTTGCTTTGAGCGCTTGTACGGCGATTAAAGATTATCTCTGGTGGGTTTCAAGCGAACTCAATAGTAAGCTTTGTGAATGCGAGGGTCTGTTCACTTGAGCACACTTTTGACTATTTCCTTGGGGAATTCGCAGAAAGAGCGAGCTTGAGGCTGCGCAGGATCGTCCCTAATCGAAGGTATTTCGAATTTCCCTGTAGTTGCCTGGGTACTTTGCCTGGTACTTTGCTTCGGAAATCTCATGGAGCTATGGCTGGCCGCCAACGGCATTGGCTCCGGTTTTTCTCGCGGGTTCTTCGCCCACGATTCCCCCAACTTCACGTGCGCGGACGACGAGACGCTTCGGCGCCGGACCTACATAGTGGAACGGGAAGCACGTGAGCAACGTGAGGTCGTGCTCTGCCGAGGATTCCAGGACGCGAAGGTCCGTGGGTGCCACGACTTCGATCGACTCGACAACGTACTCATAACTGCGCTGCCGAGTTTTGAATTTGATTTCGTCCCCCACGCGAATGTCGCGGAGCGGGCGGAAAAAGGTGTCTCGATGGCCGGCTAATGCGACATTGCCCCACTCGCCTGGCAGAGCCGAGTTGGAAAGATGGCCGACAGCCCGGCGTAAGTCGGCATCGGAGTCGCCCTGAACCACGATGGCATCTAGCCCCAACCGAGGAACTTGAAGTTCACCAAGCACATCGCCATTGGCCAAAATCCGCGGAGTTGGCGGAGCGCTCGTGACTTCGAGCTTGTGGATTTCAACTGCCTGATAGATATGTGAATCGGCGAAAACGATGCCGGCATAGCCGAGCGCGAGAATCCCTAGCGCAAAAAACAAGTAGCAAGCACCACGGAGGATCTTCCTTCGCCCTGGTGTGAGCAGTTTCATTGGTGGCGGGAGCGGACTCATCTCGCCTCCGGCCCGAGCTCCGCGGAGTGAAGTTTTTCCGCACCAGGCGTGTAACCCGGCCGAGTTCGCACGCGTAACCGGCCGCGGCCCGGCGCGGTGACTTCTACTTCGACCTTTCGGAAAGCATCGGGATGATTCATATTCTGCGGCGCATAGCCAAGCATGTACTGCTCGCGAAGATCTCGAGCTATTGCGGTCGATGCGCTTGCAACGCTCTCGCCACCGTGCGGAAAGTATGCGATTCCACCTGTATCTTTGCACAGCCGCCGGAGGAGGCCGGGGTTTTCTTCCTCGTCGTCCGAACCGACCAGCGCGATCGCATAGATCACCGCCTGTGATTGACGAGCCTGTGCCAACACCTGTGAATACTTGAGATGGCTGGCATTGTCTCCACCGTCGCTGATGATAATGAGCGCCTTCTTGCTCAAGTGCCCGTACTGCAAGTGAAGGAGACCCTCGCTAACCGCATCGTAGAGCGCGGTTCGCCCTCGTGCGGACACGGCCGTAAGTGCTTCCCGAAGATCTTTGGGATCGCTCGAAAATGCTTTACCCCCCATGAGTTCAACAGAAACGTCGTCGTTGAAATCTACGACGAACATTTCGTCGCGGGGATTGCTCGAATGTACGAAGGAATTCACCGCCTCGACGACGTCCGCGAGCTTGTTGCCCATGCTTCTGCTATGGTCAACAATGAGTCCGAGGGTGACCGGAGTATCTCGCTCTTCGAATACGGTAGGATTTTGCAGTCGGCCATCTTCAAATACTCGAAAGTCATCACGCTTCAGACCAGCGACAAATGCTCCGCGCGAGTCGGTAACATTGACGGGAAGCAGGACGAGACTGGTATCCACGGCAATTTCTGCTTGGCCCCCACCGTTAACGGGAAGATCCGTTGTGAGAGGCGGCGCGAAGCCGAAAATGCTCAGGGAAATCAACAAAGGAGCAAAGAGAAAGTATTCTTTGCCCAGATAATGCTTGCGCCGGTTTGGAATGAAGATCACGAGAAGACCTTCTCACAACGCGGACGTGATCGTGAGATCGCGTCCGCGACGTGGGGAGTTGCGTTCGCTTACGAAGCGAGCTTGAGGACAAATACCAGGCCAAGGGCAAGGCTGATGAATAAACCACCGAGCAATGCAATCAGCGGCATGTTGCTGGCAGTATGCGGCAGTTCGTTGGCTTCCGTGGCCGGAGCAGCTTGGGCCTGCGCAGGAGCTGCATCTGCGACGGGCGCCGGAGTTGTATCTGCGGCGGGCGGCGGAGTGGTCTGAATGACCGTGACTACTTCCACTTCCTTCTCGTCGGGCGTGATGGCAACGATCGGGGCTGTCTTGATCGCGTTATCATCTAGTGTGTCAAGTTCGACCGCTGGAACGGCGATTTTCTCAGTCTGTGCCAACTGCATCGCGCGAACCTTTGGGTAGACGAATTCCTGCCCGAAGTTGTCGCCGGGATAAAACCAAGCGCGGAGAGCTTCCGGAGAATCGCCCGGCCGTTCGTTGAACTTCATAACGGTATCGCCCGTGGGCTGCAATCGGTAATCATTGATAGCCAGGATGGTGGCGATGATTTGGGTCCCGTCTGCATTGAAGATTTGAACGATATGGCGATCGGCTGATGAATCCAACAGTTTGAATGTGTACGTTCCGGCGGGAAGAACTCTCCCTGGAATTTCGACCGGCTGATTGAAAGTGACTACGGTTTTTTTGTTCCACTCATCGGCTCGAGCGCCAGAGGCTAACGTGGCTCCGAGCAGTGTGAGTGCAAACACTGCTAAAATCGTGTTTACGAACTTCATTTCCATTTCCTCCCAAGAGTTTACGAGTCGATGTGTTTCTGGAGGAATTAGCATAGTACGCCGCGTCGTCGGATTCTGTGCAGTTGAGCACACTTTTGCTGTTTATTTGCATGTGCGGCGAGGAGGGAGAACCCTCGGCTGAAACAGCGTCGTTTTCGGGGCGCAGTACGCAGATTCGGAGCCTAGCCCATCGAAAACCGCTGACAACCGCTTGTATTCGATGAAAGGTTTGTCCGGTGTTCAAGGTTTTTCGTATGTGGCGATCAGGCGGCGGGACCATGCCATCACCTTTCGCGACACCGGTCCAGCCCCGTTTGCCAACCGCTCGCTAACCCACCAGACGAGGACCGCCGCAAAAACAAGCAAGGCCAGAAGGAGGAAACCCACGCTAAATAGAGCCACGGAAACCAGGAGTTCGCGTACGTAGTAAGAGTGCAGAGCGAGGGCCACCATCGTGACGGTTAGTCCAAAGATGCGCTTGCTGATTTTCGGTATGGGCAACGACTCCTCTTGGCCTCGCGGCCCTATCTAGGCAATTGCTGGAAGACAGCGGGTGCAACGCTCGCACTTGGGGTGATCAACTTCAATTGGTCCAGCGACACCAAAACGCTTTGCCATTGCCCCGCGTCCTTCTTGGTGTCAAAAGGGAGAGAAAGATCCGAGTAGAAGTTGAGGATATTTCCGCGCAGATCAGGTGAGGTCAGATCAAACTTGTGCTCCGCTAGCTGTCCCAACAGCTTTGCATAAGTGTCGTCCGTCAATGCGTACTCGCCGGCCTGGGTTGCTTTGCCAGTGTCAAAATCCGTGTTCGCAAGTTCCAACGATCCAGCGCCGACTTGCTGTAAGTAAATACGGTACTGGTCCACGGTCGTGTTGATACTCTTGAAGTACAAGTCTTCGGTCTGCGCCGTCGGGTTGTTGAACGCCAGCGCTTTGAAGGGCCCAATTTTCGGCATAAATCGCAATATCGCCGCCCACGCGCGAGTGCCAAAATCTGCTTTTGTGTAATCCTTTCCCCACTCTTTTTCATATTGGGAACGTGAGAGTCGATACAAGAATTCTTTTTTTGCAAAATCCGGCCTTTCCTTCATGATGTCTTTCTTGTGGGTGCGAAGTGCGATCTGCGTCATTTGCGGGATCATGCGGCTGACCGCAAAACGATACGAGCCGATGGCAAGGTCCTCGTGGGTCAGCACGTCTTTCAATTCCACGCCGTATACGATCGGGAAAGACCGCTCCAGCAGAGGCTTGGAAACATGGAATCCGATGAAATCATGATACTGCTGGGAGGCATACCGGTTCTTTGCCACTTGCACCATGTCGAATCCGAACTCCGTCTTCAAATGCGCGGAGTGGTTATCCTCGTAGGTCACGGAGTGTCCGTACTTCGCTCGCAGCTTGGGATATTGGATGGCCACAGATGCGTTCACGGCTGGATGGCCCGCGATATCGGATGCATAGTGCGCCAGCGCCCCAAGGGCAAAGGCGTACTCGTCCGCATCCTGACTCTGCGTTAACAGTTCTCGAACAAAGTCACCGCTGCGAACGTAGTGCACCAGGTTGCTGAATTCCGCGCTGCCAAAGGGATAGTACCCGAGGTCCTGGATGACGGCACCGCCATAGGCGTATGAATGCGCTTCGGTGATCTGAACTTCGGTCAGATCCGGAAAACGCTTCAAGAGCAGCGGGCGAAGCTCACTGGTCCAAAGCAAATCCACGATTTCTTC
>CAVYFO010000026.1:0-113001 GCA_963767755.1 uncultured Acidobacteriota bacterium
GAAGCCTCGACGAGCACGCCTTTATCGAGATGGAGCGTGGTGTGAGCGCGTGCGGCCACCACCGGGTCGTGCGTCACCATCAAAACGGTTTTGCCGTGCTTGGCGACGAGTTGCTCGATCAGCGCCATAATTTCGTCCGCGCTTTTTCGGTCGAGATCGCCTGTCGGCTCGTCGCAAAGCAGAAAGGTCGGGTCGGACACAATCGCCCGCGCTATCGTGACCCGCTGCTCCTGTCCACCGGAAAGCTGCCGCGGGTAGTGCTTCATTCGGTCCGCTAAACCAACCACGCTAAGCGCAGTTTCGACGTGCTTCCGTCGTTCCGAGGAGGAAAGTTTGGTCAACAGCAGCGGCAGTTCGACGTTCTGAAAAGCTGTCAACACGGGAATCAAGTTGTACATCTGGAAGATGAATCCGACATGCCGCGCCCGCCACTTCGTCAACTTGCTCCCGGACATGTGCGTAATTTCGTCTCCGGCCACGGTTATGCTTCCGTGTGTCGGCACGTCCAGTCCGCCCAACAGATTCAGAAGCGTGGTTTTTCCCGAGCCGCTCGGCCCCATGAATCCCACGAAGTCGCCCTTGTCCACGTCCAGATTGAGCCGCTGCAGCACCTGAATCTCTTCCCCGCCGCGGCGGTACGTCTTTGACAACCCGCGCACCTGGATCAAACTATTTCCGCTTCCCTGGCCATCGACTCGAATCATCTCGGCGCTCCTATTTCTTGATCTTCACAGCCTGCCCGTCCTGAAGATTGGCGGGCCCTCCCACCACTACCGAATCTCCCGCCACGAGCCCGGACAAAATCTCCGTCTCCGTACCCTGCGTATTCCCTACGCTTACGGCTCGCCGCTCCAAATGATCGTTCTTCACAAGGAACACGATCTTTTTGCCGTTGTCATCGCGCAGCGCCTCTGTCGGAAGCAGCGCTGCCACCGTCGGGGCCTTGGCATCGCCCTTCTTCTTCGGCGCATCTTCAAGAAACGTCACCTTCACGCCCATATCCGGCAATATTCTCGGATCCAGCTTGTCGAAGGAAATACGCACCTTCACGGTCGCCTTCTGCCTGTCCGCCGTCGGAATCACCGTCCGCACATGGCTTGGAATCTGCCAATTCGGATAGGCATCAAGTACCGCCGTCACTGGCATGCGGTCCTTCACGCGGGCGATGTATGCCTCGTTGACGTCCACCTCAATCTCGTTCGAGTTCATATCCACGATCGTGGCGATGCCCGTCCGCGTGAATCCGCCGCCCGCCGAAATCGGCGACACCATTTCGCCCACCTGCGCATCCTTTGAGACCACGATGCCATCATACGGCGCGGTAATCACGCAATTGTCCACTGCCTGCTGCGCTTCGCGAATTCGCGCGTCAGAGGCCAGCACCTGCTCTTTGGCCAATGAGATCTTGGCTTTCAGGCTGTCCGCGGCGGAGCTCGAAGTGTCCAATTGCTCTTGAGACTGGACGCCGGCCGCGCGCAATTCCTGAGCGCGCCGCAGCTCGATCTCCGCGAGCCGGAGCTGCACCTGCAAATCCGCGATGGCGGCCTGCGAAGCATTCCGGTCCGCCACTGCTGAATCCAGCGCCCGCTTCACGTCCGATTCATCCAGCGTGGCCAGCAACTGCCCCTTATGCACGTGCGTCCCCTCATCGAAGAACACGCCCGTCACTCGCCCTGTAATCTTGGCCGCAATCGTGGCTCTGCGCCGCGGCGTCACGTAGCCGCTCGCGTTCAAAATTGCCTCTCGGCCTCCCGCCTGCGGCTGTTCAGCCGCCACGACATCCACCACCGGCGTCTGATCGCGAAAGGCAAACGCCAGCCCCCCGACAATGACGAATAGCCCGAGCACCGCGGTCGCATAGCTCAACTTCTTCCCGGCCCCGCTGCTCGATCGGTGCGTGTCATGGATCCGCAGCGAATCCAGATCCGGTTTTGCATGAATTTCCGTCGCCGCCATCACTTCCCTTTTCTCCGCGCGAGAATCCGTATAAAGACACCTACGCACGTGCCGCTCGAAAGATTACAGATCAAAGAGGACTTTCTGCTTTTCATTCTACTCCGCTTCGTTGGCTTGAGTCTGGCCGCAGTAGAAGACTCCCTCAGTTTTCCGTCCGTTTATGCTCCCGGAGCCGAATCTGTGGTCCGGCGCTTTGCCAGGCCTCGATCCTCGGGTATACTCTTTCCGTCGCTAATTATCTTAGTTTGTGAGATATTTAGCTGTCAAGGTAAAATGAGCCTTTCTACTCCGCCGCGCATGCGCAAGGAATTGGTGAAACGGGTCGGCATGGATTTGGGCCGCGAGCTCGGCACCGTCTCCGTTTTCCTCCATCAGGCCATCGCCAGCAAGCTCGGCCTCAATATTAGTGATACCAGATGCTTTGAACTGATGTCCCGTTATGCGAAGCCGTCCCTTACCGCTGGAGACCTGGCTCGCGCCACGGGTCTAACCACCGGCGCCGTCACCGGCATCCTGGACCGTCTCGAAAAAGCCGGCCTCGTCGAGCGCTTCCGCGACTCCAGCGACCGCCGCAAAGTTTTCGTCCGCCCGCGCCCCGAAGCCCTCCAGCGCGTGGGTCGCCTTTACGAAGCCCTGGCCGCTGCCTCCATGAAGCTCGCCTCCAGCCTCTCGACCAGGGACCTCCAAGTGATTAACGACTATCTCGAACGCGTCGTCCAAATCCTGCGCTCTCAGACCGGTAAGTTCACTTAGTTTTTACCGCGATCTAAAGGCTCTCGTCTGCAGATTGCAACGCTCATAAGAGCTACGGTTGCAGTGCAAAAATCCGATGCTGTATAAGCTGTTTAGAATCAGCGTTTACAGAACTATATCAAAATAAACAGCTTTAGAGTCTTTAGAATGAATGTTTACGAAAATAATGGAGGGGGTGATGGCGATAATTTCGAGATAGTCATCTTAAACGCCTCTTGTTCACAACTGAGACGAGAAATCCCACAACCGAACATCTGGACCTCTCTCTCCGCGCTGGCCCCATTCCTAAGCGCTTCCCATTGAACGATTTAGGGGCATATACTCACAGGCACACGGGATGCGCATGAATCCCGAGATTTCTGTTTGGAGCCACCCCTTGCTTAACCTCTGGAAAGACATCCGCTACGCCCTGCGAACCCTGTCGAAGAACCCTGGCTTCGCCATCATCGGCATCATGACCCTAGCTCTCGGCATGGCCGTCAACACCGCGCTCTTTAGCGTTATCAACGGATTCCTCCTCCGCCCCCTCCCAGTACCCCACGCCGAGCAAATCACGGTTCTCGCCTTGCATCAAGCCGCAGTCCCCGGGACTTCCCGTTTTTCCTATCCCGATTACGAGGACTTGCGCGACCAGACTGATTCCTTCAGCGACCTCTTTGCGTACCGCGTGACTCTGGCCTCGGTAGCCCTCGATCAAAGCTCCGACCACTGCATCATCAGCCGCGTTTCCAGTAACTACTTCTCGGCGCTTGGCATCAAGCCAGCCTACGGACGTCTGATTCTTCCCTCCGAGGGCCGCACTCCCGGCGCCGACCCCATCATGGTTCTAGGCTATTCCTATTGGCGCAGAAGATTTGATGGCGACCCGAACATCGTCGGCAAGAAGGTGGAACTGAATGGCCTTCCCTTCACAGTGGTAGGAGTAGCTCCTGAAGACTTTCACGGCACATATTCCGTTCTTGATATGGACGCGTACATTCCGTTCAGCGCGGAACCGAATGAAGATCCCGACGCTCCCATCCAAAAGATTTGGACCAGCCGGGGCTCTCGCACGCTCACGCTCATGGGCAGACTCAAGCCAGGTGCAAGCCTAAAACAGGCCCAATCTAGCCTGAACGTTGTCACTCAACGCATCGCCCAACAACACCCAGACTCGGAAAAAGGCATTTCCGTTCAACTCTTTCCGGAGAAAATGGCCAGGCCTGATCCCGACCCCGAGAATCCTGTTCTCATGGCATCCATCGCATTTATGGCGATGGCAGGCCTCGTGCTCCTCGTCGCGTGCTTCAATATCGCCAATGTTCTGCTCGTGCGTGCCACGGTCCGCCAGCGCGAGATGGCTATCCGGGCCGCGTTAGGCGCTGGTCACGGCCATCTTGTGCGGCAATATCTCACCGAAAGTCTTTTGCTCGCGTTTCTCGGCGGTGGAGCTGGCCTGGTTCTGGGTTCCTGGGCAGCGGGAATTCTCGGTTCGCTTCGCCTCGGGACGGATCTTCCGATTTATTTCGATTTTCATCCGGACGCAAGCGTATATCTGTTCGCCTTAGGCGTCGTTTTGCTGACTGGTTTTGTCGTTGGCATCATGCCGGCTCTGCGCGCCGCGCGAACCGACGTCATCTCGGTGCTGCATGAAGGCGGTCGTGGCTCATCGTCTGGCCCGCGGCGGCAGTTCGCGCGCAACAGCCTGGTCGCCGCGCAAGTGGCGGGCTCTCTCGTGTTGCTGATCGTCGCAGGGCTCTTTGTCCGCAGTCTGCAGAAGGCGGAAAAAATCAATCTCGGTTTCAATCCCGATCATGTTCTCAACCTTTCCGTGGACGTCGCACAAATCAGTTACAAGGAACCGCGCGGCCGCCAGGTTTTCAAGGATATCGACGCCCGCTTGCGCGCGCTTCCGGGCGTGGAATCCGTGGCGCAAGCGTTCGTCGTTCCCATGGGCGTGGTCAGTTCCGATGATCGCGTGTGGATCGAGGATCATCCTCTCGAGCCCGGCCAGCAAGCCGCCGAACTCGACTACAACATGGTGACGCCCAGCTATTTCGATACTCTCCAGATTCCTTTGCTGCGTGGCCGCCGATTCACGGACGCCGACAGCGAAAAAGCTCCCGCCGTGGCCATCATCAATCAGAACATGGCCAAGAAATTCTGGCCCAATGAGGACGCCCTCGGCAAACGTTTTGGCACTAAGGGACAGACAGGCCCATTCATAGAAGTTGTGGGAATCGTCCAGGATGGCAAATATCAGAACGTCACCGAAGATCCCAAGCCCTTCTTCTATTTGCCTCTCGACCAAAGTTACGAATCCATGCGCGTGATTCAGGTCCGCACTTCAGTGCCTCCGGAAACCCTGGCGCTGCAAATCGAATCGCAAATTCATGAACTCGCTCCTGGCTTGCCGATTACCCAGGTGCAGACCATGAACGAATCCCTCCAAGGTGCGAACGGCTTTTTCTTCTTTCATTTTGGCGCTCAACTCACTGCCGTCATGGGACTGCTCGGCCTGCTTCTGGCCGTTGTCGGAATCTACAGCGTGGTTTCCTACGCGGCAGTTCAGCGCACGCAGGAGATCGGCATTCGCGTGGCCATGGGCGCCGCTCCGCGCGACATTTTGAAAATGGTTTTGCGCCAGGGACTCAGTGTAGTCGGCATCGGCCTGGCCCTCGGCCTGGTTTTGGCACTGGCGGGGACGCGCCTCATGAGCAGCCTCTTCGTGGGCATCAAACCGACGGACCCGCTCACGTTTATTGTCGTGGTTTTATTGTTGACGGGAATTGCTCTCTTCGCCTGCTGGATTCCCGCATTCCGCGCCACGCGCATCGACCCGCTCGTCGCCCTGCGTTATGAATAATTGCCGACCGGCGCTGCCGACTTTACTCGGGCAGTTCCGAAGTCCAATCCTGGAAAGCTTTCAGATCGCAAGCATCCGCACACGACTGTGTTTTGAGGCTTAATATGCGTCTCAGTCCTGACGTAACGCAGCCATGGGGTCGACTTGCGTCGCCCGGCGCGCAGGAATATAGCAGGCCAGCAGGGCGGACAACATAAGCACCGCAGCCACCGCGCTGAATGCGACAGGATCGAGGGTGCCGATGCCATACAACATCCCTCGCATGAGGCGACCGGCCCCGTAAGAACCGAGAAGTCCGATAAGAAGACCAATCAATCCCAAAGTCATCCCCTCCTTCAATATCAGGCCCAGCACTTGAGACTGTCCAGCGCCGAGCGCCATGCGCAGTCCGATTTCGTGAGTACGCTGCGCTACGCCAAAGGACATCACGCCGTAGATTCCAAAGGTCGCCAGACAAAGAGCGATTACTGCAAAGCTTCCAAATAAAACGGCGCCGAACCGGTCTCCGCCCATCGATTCGTGTAGCAGCTGGTCCATGGTTTTAACATCGGCCATGGGCAAATCGGGATCAGAGGAGTGAATTACCGCGGCGATGCTCTTGGTCACTCCTTCAGGATTTCCCGCGGTGCGCACGGCCATTGAAACGGAAGGCCAAGGACTCTGCGCGAACGGCACGTCAATCTCCGGAAATCCGTTGCCCTTTGGTCCTCCGTTGCGCACATTTTCATATACGCCGACAATCTGCCAATCGATGGGCGGCCCGAGATTCGTTACTCCCGGGATGAGCTGTTCAACGGTAATGCGCTGCGTCAAGGGATCGACGCTTGGAAAATACCGCTTCACGAATGTGGAGTTCACCACCGCGACAGGCAGGCCTCCGGCGACATCCGCTTCCGTTAAAGCCCGGCCGCGAGCCATGCGGATCCCAAAAGTCGTGAAAAAGCCGGGCGTGACCTGGTTGAAACCCGCACCTGGGCGCTGGGAACGATCGGCAACCGGTTTTCCGACTATTTCAAACGGCATCCCGAAATTTGTGCCTTCCACCGGCATACCTGTGGACGCCGAAGCCGAGGTGACGCCTGGCAGTGCCTGCACGCGCTCAATCAATTGCTGGTAAAACAATGTGATCTGCTCAGGTGTTTTCAGGCGGTCGGCCGGCATCGGGAGATCGAAGGTGAGGAGGTGGCCCGTCCGAAAGCCCATGTCTACGTGAGTGATGTTCCAGAAGCTATGCACGGCGAGTCCGGCAGCCGCTAAGAGTGTAAGCGCCAGGGCAAACTCGGCCAGAACCAAAGCATGGCGCGCTCTGTGGCGCCCGACGCTGAATCCCGTGCGGCCGCCTTCCTTCAGCGTTTCATTGAGGTTCAAGCGCACTGCCTGCACTGCCGGCGCACAACCGAATAGCACGCCGGCGAGCACGGTGGCCCCAAGAGTGAAAAGCAGCACTGGCACATTTAGCCTGACGTCTGCTTCGGAAGGCAGTGTGAACGGCGGCATCAACGCGATGATGACTTTCAGGAAGCCCCACGCCAAACCGACGCCCAGTGCACCTCCGATGCCGGCCAAGGCCAGACTCTCGGTGAGGAATTGGCTGAATAGTTGGCCACGTGTCGCGCCCAGGGAAGAGCGAATCGCGATTTCTCTTTGACGAACGGTGCCGCGTGCAAGCAATAGGTTGACCACGTTCGCGCAAGCAATCAGCAGCACGAAGCCCACAGCACCGAGGAGCATCCAAAGCGCCCGCTGCGTGTCGCGACTCAAGAAGTCGTTCTGCAACGGCTCGACGCTCGCGCCCCAGCCCTGGTTCGATTTTGGATAGACTTCGCCGATATGCTTCGCCACGGTGTCCATATCGGCGTTGGCTTGTGCCACGGTCACGCCGGGCTTCAAGCGCGCCATGACGAGCAGCCAATGGAACTCGTGATTGATTTGATCCGGCTTGAATGCCAAAGGCACGTACAGTTCGCTCTGCACGCGGTCGGTGGCTCCGGGGGCTAGGACACCGACCACAGTGTAGGGAGCGCCATCCATGCGAACTTGCTTCCCGATGATCTCGCGATCCGCCCCGAAACGATTTTTCCAAAGTTTATAGGTGAGAATGACCTCATGGTTTTTGCCGACTTCCCCTTCCTCGGGCAAGAAATCGCGGCCGAGCAGGAGGGGCTGGCCGAGTACCTTGAGAAAACCAGGGGTGCTGGGCTCGGAATTGACCTGCTCAGGCTGGCCGGAGATGGTCAAGCTCATTTGCCCGCCGGTCCATGCTGCCATGGATTCAAAGGCGGTGCTTTGGCGTTTCCATTCCAGATAGTCTCCGGCGGACGAGACATTGCGGTTGCCGCCGACCTTGGACCAAATCATGACGATGCGATCGGGCTGTCGATAAGGGAGCGGGGCCAGCAAAGTGGCGTAGACCACACTGAAGATAGCGGTGTTCGCGCCAATGCCCAGAGCCAGGGCGAGCACGGCAACCGAGGTAAAAACGGGATTTTTCCAAAGGAGCCGCAGGCCAAAGTGGAGGTCACGCCAGAGGTTTCTCACGCAGTTCTCCTCAACACAGGAAATTGGCTCGGTTACCTGTCTTCTATGTAGACGAACGATTTGGCGTTTGGTTCCCTACTCTTGGGGCAAGATAAGCTCATTTTTTGAATGGCTAAGCCGGCGACCCGGGAATTTACGGAGCTCTTAAAACTGTGAGTGCGGAGTCTCGGTACGGCCCAAGGTTCCGGACGGAGGTGGCTCCAAAAGAAAAAGCCCGCTTCGATTTCTCGAAGCAGGCTTTTCTCACCGCCGTGACTTATGCGGATTTAGGGGGGACTTACGCCGCCATCTGTTTTGTCAGCGGCACAGTCGTCTTGATTTCAATTTTCCTCGGCAATGCCACCGCGGCGACTGGCGCCGTGATTTCGAGCACGCCGTTCACGAATTCGGCGGTCACTTTTTCCGTGTTTACGCCCTCGGGCAGCTCAAGTTCCCTCTCGAACTTGCCATAGGCGAATTCCTCATGGAAATACTCCGCTTCCTTGGTCCTCTTCTCGATCTTCCGCTCGCCGGTGATAGTGAGCAGATTTCCTTCCACACTGATCTGAACTTCCTTGGGCTCGATTCCGGGCAGGGCAACTTTGCAAACATACTTCTTACCCTCTTTGTCCAGATGAGTCTCGACTGCAGGCACGAAATTGAAGCCGGTCAACTGCCCCGCTTCCTCCTTGCCCCACGGCCGCGCAGTCAGCATGCGGTTAAAAATCTTGTCGAATTCACGACGAACATCGAACAGATCCTCGAACGTATTGTCGCGCAGAATTAGATTTGTCATTTCATTTCTCCTCAGATATTCACTTCTACTGAAATCCCCGTAATTTCAAATTTGGGGCGGCGAGTGGGGCCTCAGTGCTTCCGGCCGTGAACGGCCGGTGCGTCGCAATCACAGACGCTTAGCGTTCGCTTGGTGCCCATTCGCCGCCCTGCAGAAGGAGACTGGATATCGCGAAGGTCTGCCCTACTAGTTTCGCTTCCTCAGCGCGAAGTAGGTGGAACTGCTGAGCCCTCCGCCTTACCACTCGCTTCCAGCTTTGGCAGTTCACTTCCATTCGCGGTCTCTTTCCTTCTACACATCCTTTTTACTCTCCGAGTACCCCCAAATCAGTGATTTCTGTTACGCCTCCGCGTGTCAGTCGTCACATGCTTTCGCCCTCCTGCAATGCCTGGACCCCTTGCGCCGGTGGAACAATAGGCCCAATTTCTGTGCCAACGTGGCACGCTTCCGGTTAACCTTGCTATTAGCTGTGTTTCCCTCGAAGAGTTTACAAAATGTCTTACGAGCACCTGCGCCGTAGCAGCCGCATTCCGAAGGAGTTGGCTATCCTTTTGACTGGAAGCGACATGGATGGCAGGGGCTTTTCGGAAATGACCAAGACGGTGCTGCTCAGCCGCCACGGCGCGGGCATCGTATCGACCTACAAGTTGTCCGCGGAACAAGAAATCATCATTCGTTATCTGGATACCAACAAGGAAGCTGTGGTGCGCGTCGTCGGGCGCATCGGCTCCGAAGGCGAGATTTATACCTACGGTGTCGCCTTTATGGATCTCTCAATGATTGATTTTTGGGGCATCGATTTCGCTCCCGTTTCTGAAGCCGAGAAGCTGGCTCGCAGTGTGCTTCTGGAGTGCGGCAACTGCAAACAGCGCGAAACCGTGCAGCAGAGTGAGGTCGAGTCGGACGTCTTCTTAATCAACGAGGGCATCGTTCGTTATTGCAAAGAGTGCAGCGATTCGACGCTTTGGAAACGCGCCATCGAGGCTCCGACCGAAGCGACGGAAGAGCAGCCGATTCTGGTACTTGCGGGGCGAGACGCCAGCGTGTCCTCGTTCGTGGAAGCCACAAGTTTCGAAAGATCGAGCGCATCGTGGAGTCCTGAGGAGGAGCCAGTTGCCCCGGCGCCGCCGACGCCTATCGTCGCACCGCCGATTCAGCCAGAAAACCGGCGCAAGCATCCGCGCACCAAGGTCAGCTATAAAGCGTGCGTTCGCAGATCCGGCTTTCTCGACGATGTTGTCACGTGTGAAGACATGTCCAAGGGCGGAATCTGCTTTAAGAGCCGCAAGCAATACTTTGCACGGGCAGATATCGAAATCGCTGTTCCCTACTCTCCAGGGGGCAACGCGATTTTTGTGCCGGCGGAAATCGCCTGGGTGGTTGAAGTCACCAAGGACAAGCTTTACAGGTGCGGCGTGGCCTATCGCCGCCCGTCCAGACCCTCTTGAAGATTTATCAAAATGCTAGCGCGGAGGCGGATAAGTGCGAGTTATCGGATAGAACAGGATTGCTGCCTATATTCACGGGAGAGATGTACGCGATGGCGGGAATCCTCTGTTCGGATTAGGGCAACCGCTTCCTCGTTCAGATAAGAAACATTGTAAGGTCAGAAGAGATCCTGGTGGGATTGGTTTTCATGCAAGGAGCGGCAGTATGGTGCAGATTAAAGGATCCGCGATCAAGGAAACCTTCGACCAAATTAAGACGCGCGTAAGCGGGGAAACTTTTCGAACGGTTCTCGACCATCTGGACCAAGAAACTCGAAAGTTCTGCGAAGGCGAAATCTTTTCCTCGAGCTGGTACTCGCTCGATCTCTTCACAAAATTTCTCGTAATCCAAAACCGGGTTCTAGCCGGGGGTAACGAAGAGATGGTCACACGAGGCGCGGAGGCCGTTAACGAAAGGCAGCTTCGCGGAATCTATAAGGCGTTTGTGAAGTTAGGTTCGCCGGAATTCGTGATCCAGCGGATTGCTGCGGTCCATGCGACGTACTTTCAGGGAGTTTCGGTCGATGTGAAGCTAGAGGGCCAAGGTAAGGCGCTGATCAGATACATCGGATTTGAGAAACAGCATCGCATCATGGGATTCGCGATTATCGGATTCTTCAAGAAGGCGCTGGAAATGTCGGGCGCCAAAGAGCCAGTTATCTATTTCTCCACGCCGATCGACGAAGACAAAGGTTACTCCGAGCTGTCCCTTGGCTGGAGTTGACCGGCGAAGGGGCCAGCGTAGTATGGATGAATGGGACGATTTCATTTCTGCCGAAGTACGGGACGCTTAACGAATCAGGTTCTCTTCCTCGGCTTTGCGTTATCCGCTTTCGTTTTCGAGTTCCCTCTTCACGCACAGGATCAAGCACAAGACCAAAGTGTGATTCGTGTAGGGGTGAACCTCGTTCTGCTTGATGCCACCGTGAAAACCAAGTCCGGGCAAATCATGGCCGATTTGAAAAAAGAGGATTTCGAGGTCCGCGAAGACGGGGTCGCACAAAAAATCGATGTCTTTAGCCGCGACGCTTTGCCGATCAACGTGGCGCTGGTGTTGGATCTGAGCGATTCGATCGGGCCGTTTCTTGGCCCTTTGCGTGACGCGGCGAACACGGCTCTCGCCGCGCTCAAGCCCGATGATGAGGTTGCGCTTTTCACTTTTTCCACGGAGGCGCAATTGCGCGTGCCGTTTACGACAGATAAAAAGCAGATTGCCGATCAAATCAATTCGTTCCGCGCGGGCGGCGCTACGAACATTAACGACGGAATTTTCTTGGCTTCGCAATATCTGCTCAAACTTCCGCCGAAAGGGCGGCGTGTCATCATTCTGATCAGCGATGACGTCGGCACCGATGCGGGCGGACAAGGAACGCGCGACATTGTTACCGAAGCCATCGCCGCTGATGCGGTGCTCTACAATCTGAAGATTCCTGGCTACAATCCGCCGCAAACGCTTTTTGCTGCGAGCATGATTCCGGGCCTGGTGAATATTCGCAAAGTTACCGACGAAACGGGCGGCGAAATTTTCAACGTGCAGGATGTGGCCCATCTCGACGCTGTTTTCCGGGCGTTGATCGAGCGGATCAAAACGCGGTATACGCTCGGATATTACACAAATGCGTCGGCCGCCCTTGGGAAACCTCACAAACTGGACGTCCGGCTAACCTCTTCGTTCGGCAAAAAGGGCCGCGACTACGTGGTGCTCTCAAAGACCGGCTTTTACGTTCACTGAAGCCGGTGTGCCCCAGCCAGCAGCTTTCCAAAGGATGCGTGAACCGGCGCGCAATTTGAAAAAGCACTTTCCTGTTGACATTCCACAGGAACGTTGGCATACTCCTATGGTCAATCCACAGGAGGTCACATGGCAGGCGAGAAATCAGAAATTCTTCAGGGCACTCTGGACTTGATGGTGTTGAAGACGCTGGCTTCCATGGGGCCGTTGCACGGCTATGGGATCGCGCGCCGCATTGAACAAATCAGCGAAGAAGCATTGCAGATCAATCAGGGCACGATTTATGCGTCGCTGGTTCGCCTCATGCAGCGAGGCTGGATTTCGGGCGCCTGGGGCACATCGGACAACAACCGGAGAGCAAAATTTTATTCCATTACGAAAAGCGGGCGGAAGCAACTGTCCGCGGAAGCGCGCAATTGGGAGCGCATTTCCGGCGTAATTGGCCGCGTGCTGCGGATTGCGGAGCGAGGATAACACCATGTTCGCGTGGATACGAACGCTCGCTTCCCGAACTCGCACGCTACTCTCTCCGCGTCGGGCTGATCGAGAATTCCAGCAGGAGCTTGAGACTCATCTCGATTTGCTGGCAGAAGAAAATGTTAGGCGTGGCCTGTCAGTGGAAGACGCAAGGCGGGCTGCTCGCATCCGCCTGGGAGGCGAAACACAACTCAAGGACACCAACCGGGAACTTCGCGGCCTGCCTTTTATTGAGACATTTTTTCAGGATGTTCATTATGCCTTGCGCATGCTGCGCAAGAATCCCGGATTCACCGCCGTTGCCGTACTTACACTGGCTCTCGGCATCGGCGCCAACACTGCCATTTTCAGCGTCGTTTATGCAGTGCTCTTGAAGCCACTGCCGTATGCAAACCCGGACCAACTCTTCAATGTCTTTCAGGCACAGCCGCAAGAGGGTGTTGCAGTGGATGGCTGGTCGTATCCAAATTTTAAGGAGCTGCACGAGCAGAATCACGTTTTCAGTGAATTGGCGGGAAATCAGCATCATCAGCTCACGTTGACGGGCCGTGGTGAACCCACAGTCGTGAACACCTCTGTCGTGACTCCGGAGCTCTTCTCTGTTTTCGGCGAGAAACCGCTTGCGGGGCGCGCATTTTATTCGGACGACGGCAAGCCGGGTGCGGCGCCTGTCGTCATACTGAGCGAGAACCTTTGGCGGGGCGTGCTGGGGGCGGATCCAAAAATTATCGGAAGCTCCATCGACCTGGACAAACGTTCGTTCAGGGTGGTTGGGATCATGCCTGCGACGTTTCGCTTTCCTCTTCTTACCGAAAACGAGCAACTCTGGATTCCGCTCGTGCAAGACCCGCTCTTCGGAAGCTGGATGCCGCGACGGGGAGGCCACTGGCTCACGGTCACAGGCCGCTTGAAGCCCGGTGTTTCCAGGAAGCAGGCTCAAACGGAGCTGGATGCCATCAGCGCGCGGCTCGCCAAAGAGTTTCCCGCGGAAAACAGCGGGTGGACGATCCACATGAATCCGCTCCAGCAGGATATCGTCGGAGATGCCAGGTCTCCTCTGCTTGTGTTGTTGGCGGCCGTGGGCCTTGTGCTGCTGATCGCCTGCGCAAATATCGCCAATTTACTTCTTACACGCGCGACTTCCCGTGCGCGAGAGATTGCCGTTCGGGCGACGCTCGGAGCTGGGCGAGCGCGGATTGTTCGACAGTTATTGAGCGAGTCCGCGTTGCTCGGTCTGCTCGGCGGAGTGGCCGGGATCGCTTTCGCTCACTGGGGTGTTCGAGGACTGAGCTTTCTACTGCCGCCAAGTTTGCCCATAATGAATACCATTCGCGTGGACAATCTGGTGTTGGGATTTGCGCTTCTGCTTTCCGTACTAGCTAGCTGTGCATTTGGCTTGGCCCCGGCGCTGTTTGCGGCCAATGCCAATTTGCAATTGAGCCTACGTGAAGGGAGCGTTCGTTCGGGCGAAAGCCGTAACCGCCGCCGAGCGCGTAGTTTACTGGCGGCGGGAGAAATAGCGCTCGCGATGGTGCTGTTGGTTGCGGCGGGCTTGTTGCTGCGCAGCTTTTCGAAGCTCATGTCGGTCAGTCCGGGCTTTGACGCGCAGCACATCGTGAATGCCGATATTTCGCTTCCGCAATTTCAATATTCGAAGCCGCAACAGTGGATCGCGTTCTCGGACGAGTTGTTGGACCGCATCCATTCCGAGCCTGGCTTGCAGGATTCTGCCGTGGCTGTTCCCAGGCCGATTGCCGATGGCTGCGCCAATCTGGGATTCGATATAGTGGGAAGCCCGCCGCTATCCGCGGGTACCTCTCGAACGGCGGACTTTGTTTCGGTCAGCCCCAATTATTTCCATGTGATGGGAATTCCCCTGTTGGCCGGGCGGCTCTTCGACCAACGTGACGTCTTTTCGTCGTCGCGTGTCGCAGTGATCAGCAAAGAGCTTGCGCGGCGTTATTTTCCGAATCAGGATCCTCTTGGAAAGCAGCTCTTCTTTGGTTTTGCCTATGACGCCGGAGTCGCGCGTGAAATTGTGGGAATCGTGGGCGACGTGCGAGACGAAGGACTGGGCCAGACACCCGGGCCAATGATGTACGTTCCTTTCGACCAAGTTCCTCTCTGGGGCGCGAACCTCGTCGTCAAAAGCACTCTAAACGTTTCTAGCATTTCCGCCGCCGTTCGCCGACAAGTGCAAGCCATCGATAAGGATCTTCCCGTGACGGATGTCACGAAGATGCCCGACATTATCGACGCTTCCGTCGCTCAGCCCAGGTTTCGTACGTTCTTACTTGGATTGTTCGCCGCGATGGCGTTGGTACTTGCCGCTACCGGAATTTTTGGTGTGATTTCCTATTCTGTGTCCCGCCGAACAAACGAGATAGGCGTTCGCGTCGCGCTCGGCGCCTCGCGCAAAACGATTCTGGGGATGATATTGTGGGAAACGTTGATGCTGACGCTGGGCGGCCTCGCCGTCGGGCTGCCTTGCGCGCTGGCGGCCTCTCATCTCGTCGGGCATCTGCTCTTCGATGTTTCGCCGAATGACCCCACGACGATCGCTGCGGTCGCATTCTCGCTCGCTGTTGTAGCAACCCTGGCAGGATACATCCCTGCGCGTCGCGCCATGCGCGTGGACCCTATGGTCGCTCTCCGTTACGAATAAATTCGAGTGTGGCGGCCTTATGCCGCTTCTCCATACGAGCCAAGCACGGCTCCGTAAGGCGCCAGATCACGAAGTCGATGGGAGTAGATTGAACGTTCCGTCGACCACTTCGACGAAGGTTCTCTCTTCGCGCAGAATGATGCGTTTGCTTTGCGCCATTACAAAATTCATGCGCGCTTCCTTGTCTGTCTTCAATCGCTCCCGGTAGGTCTCATAAGCGGCGAGGCTATCGAAGGAAATCAATCCCCACGCGATGTCGTTGGCCCCTTCGTGTGGAAGGAAATACCCCACCAAATGGCCGCCACAGCGCGGAGTGATCCGCCCCCAATTTTCGGCGTATTTCTGGAATTCGCCCCGCTGAAACGGGTCAATCTGATAGCGGATGAAACAGGTGATGGTCATGGATGCGCTCCCCATGTTTGGATTGGCCGTCAATTCGCCGCAGCCGAGCGCGAGCGCCGCCCCAAAAGTCGCGATCAGAGAAATAGACTCGCGGCGGCTTATCGGTTCGGCAGCGGCCGTCAGCGGATTCATTGCTGTAGTCTGCCGGTTGCCCTGTATCGACACTTCGTTTATCATCAAACTATGAATGTCAAGCACCATGCGGACGCGGGCGCCTCCCGAGTCGCCGCGGCCATCGGCGAACCGGCGCGGGCTCGTATGCTCTATTGCCTGATGGATGGCCACGCCCGAACAAGCACCGAACTGGCCGTGGTGGCGGAGGTCAGTCCATCCACGGCGAGCGTGCACTTGAACCGGCTGAGGACGGCTCGTTTGGTCAGGGTCCTAGTCCAAGGCAAGCATCGTTATTACAGTCTGGGAGGTTTGGATGTTGCCAGTGTTCTGGAAGGGCTGAGCGTTCTCGGAGGGGGGACTCGAAACAACTTTGTGCCCACCACGCCATTCCGGCTGCGTACGGCACGCACTTGCTACGATCATCTGGCGGGCACTGTGGGCGTGGCGCTCCATGATCGATTCACCGAGCTCTGCTGGCTCTCATCGAGTTCACCTAGCAGCGACAATGATTATGAACTCACCCAGGCTGGCGTACAGGTTTTCGAGGGGCTCGGGGTCAGCATTGCCGCGACTCGCACCGTCCGCAGGCGCTTTGCATGTGGATGCCTGGACTGGAGCGAGCGGCGGTTTCACCTCGGCGGGGCGCTGGGAGCGGCGTTATTGAAAACCGCGCTAAAACGAAGATGGCTCCTGGAGGAACTTGACAGCAGAGCTTTAACTTTGACGGCCGTTGGCCGCCGCGAAATGACAGCTCGCTTCGGAGTGCAGCTGTAGAGCAGGGGTTCACAACTTACTGGTACTTGGCGACAACTTGTCCATTCTCAATCTTTAAATCCGAAATGTCTGATGGCAGCTTCAGCTTTTCCCGGTTTTCCGGCGACTCCATCATTTTTCGAACCGCCGCTTCCAGCGTAGCTTGCGGAATCGGCAGGGCGCCAATCTGGCCGCTGACCGGCTCAAAATGCAGGAAGCCATCTTCCGCGCCGAGTTTGCCTTCGAGTTGGAGCGTCATGTCTTTGCCATGGACGCTGAAAACCACGTAGGCTCGCACGCGATCATCAATGAGCTGCACCTTTACGTCCTTCACGTTTGACCGCATCTGCTCGACATCATCCGGCGTGGGCTGGTCCAGACTTGGCGTTGCGTCGGGATCATTCGCAGGGGCTGCGTTGGCAGGAGGAGCGACTGGCTTGCTCGCGGCAAGATCGAGGCGGGAAGCCAGGTAGGAATTCAGCTCAGTCTCGTTCATCCGGAGGGTAGCTGGCTGGCCTTGTGACACGGCCTGCTGAACTGCTTGTACCTTTTGTTCGGCGCGAGCGGCAGCTTCGGGAGTAGCCACAACCGGGGGCGGAGCCGTCTTATGTAGCACTAGAATCAATAAGATGAGGACGCAGGCATAGACCGTCCAGCGCACGATCCGGAAGACCAGCATCAAGGCACTAATTTTTGAAGCGTGGGTATCGGCCGCAGGATATCTCCCTGGAGGATTTGCGATTTTTGGCATGGCTCACTCCTAACTCCTATGCCCCACACTCATGAGATGTTCGTGCTCGGCTCTAAGTTACGCTTTTTCAGCGCCCTAGCCCGAGCGCAAGTGTTCCATTCTGAATGCAGACACGTCTTTCCGAGATGATTCAACCCTAATTCCGGGGTTAGGTTGCGGCAAGAGAACCAACGTACCCGGGACTCAAACTAGGCACCTGACCGCTTGTCCATGCGTGGCAACAGCCTTACTCTCTTCGAGGAGGCGACCATGCCGCGCACTTTTTCCCTTCTCCTGCTATTGCTGATTCCCTTCTTTGTCGCGGCGCAGGACTCGGCGTCTCTACCTCACGAGTGGCCTGAACCGTTGCGCATGCCGCCGATGCAGCAGGCGCTTCGCAGGCAGCGGATACGCAAGAGAAGCCCGGAGGACGGCTGAGGATTGGCGTAGCTCTGGAGGGCGGCGGCGCACTGGGGCTCGCGCATATCGGCGTCTTGAAATGGTTCGGGGAACACCACATTCCGGTGGACTACGTTGCGGGAACGAGCATGGGCGGGCTAGTCGGCGGATTCTATGCCACGGGAATGAGCCCGGAGGAGCTAAAGAAATTAATCGATAGAGTGGATTGGAATAAAGTCCTCGGGGACACGACACCTTACGAGGATCTTTCCTACCGCAGGAAAGAAGACCAGCGAGCGTATCCAAATGCGCTGATTCTTGGGCTGCGCAACGGACTCTCGCTGCCGAGCGGCTTGAATTCGGGCCAGCAAATTGGGTTGCTGATCGACAAAATCACATTGCCGTATTACGGGCTGAATTCTTTCCAAGATCTGCCAACGCCATTTCGCTGTGTGGCCACGGATCTGGTTACCGGCAAGGAAGTTGTCTTCGACAAGGGCTCGCTGGCGGAAGCCTTGCGTTCGACGATGTCCATTCCAGGGGCGTTTAAGCCAGTCTTCGACAAGGACCGCGTGCTGGTGGACGGCGGGCTAGTGAACAATTTGCCGACCGACGTCGTGAAAGAAATGGGCGCGGACATTGTGATCGCCGTCCATCTGGAAACCGCGTCCGTCGAAGCGAAAGACATTAAGTCTCTTTTCAGTGTGCTTGACCAATCCGTGCGGGTGGTGGTGGCCGAGAACGAAGTGCGCGGGCTCGCGCGCGCGGATGCCATCGTCAGCGTACCGCTGGGAGGATTTACTTCGACGGATTACAAAGAGCATGACCCGATTATGGAAAAGGGCTACGACGCGGCGAAAGAGAAATCGCGGCTGCTCGAGAAGTTCGAGCTGAGCGATGCGCAATGGCAGGAATATATGCGGGAGCGCGAAACTCGGCGTAAAACGCTGGCGCCGGTGCCGCAATTTATCAAGGTCGAGGGGGCGGACACCGCGCAGCAAAAGGAGAACATCGAGCACTTTCTGGCGCCGCTGGCGGGCAAGCCCTTGAACCTACAAAAACTGGATCAGGCGCTGACGCGCCTCACGGGGCTGGGTCGCTATGATACTGCAGGCTTTCGCTATATCGAGCAAGGCGGACAAGTGGGATTGCAGGTTAAGGTGAGCGAGAAGAACTACGCCCCGCCTACTGTTCAGCCGGCATTTGAGGTGGATGGTTCAGCCAGCGAAGAAGTGGGCTTTACGATGGGCGCGCGGCTGACGTTTTTGGATGCGGCGGGATTCCGCTCCGAATGGCGCTCGGACATTTTGTTTGGCAACACTTACGGTCTGGACAGCGAGCTTTACCGGCCCATCACGCCGCTTAGCAAATGGTTTATCGCGCCGCATGGAGCGGCCGGCACGCGAGTCTTTAAAATTTATGAGAAGGGCAATCCGCTGGCGGACTACAAAATGGGCCTGGCGAATATCGGCCTGGATGTGGGTTACGGCTTCGACCGCTTCAGCGAAATACGCTTCGGCTACGAGGAAGGTTATCTCGACGCGAAACTGCGGCTGGGCACGGCGGTGTTTAATCCTGTCGATGGGCGCGCGAGCGACGCGAAATTACACTATCTTTTCGACCATACGGATAGTCCAGTGACTCCACGGAAAGGAGTGCGCGCGGAAACGACGTTCCGTTGGTTCGATGCTAGCCCTGGCGCGCCGGGCGCGTTTCCCTCCTTGCAGTCGAACCTCGAGTATTTTCAGCCAGTCTCGGAACACGGTTCGGTGTTCGTGGAAGGCCAAGGAGGGACCACTTTTGGGTATTCTCAGACGGGCATTCCGCAATTCTTTCTGGGCGGGCCGCTGTCGCTGAGTGCGTACGGGTTGAACGAGTTGCAAGGCAATCAGTATTACTTGTTCCGGGCAGGTTATTTGCACGATTTGTTGATTTTGCCGCCGCTCGTGGGGAAAAGAGTCTTCGTGATCGGATCCTACGAATTCGCGAAAATGTATGGCGATCCCAACGAAAGCAAATTCCCGAATGATTTCGCCGCAGGTGTCCTGGCTGAAACGGTGATTGGGCCGCTGTTTGTCGGGGGCAGCGTCGGCGACACCGGCCATCATAAATGGTTCTTCCAGCTCGGCCGGGTCTTCTAAGACATGGATTCGCGAGCCGGTGCGGCTAACCCAAATCGATCGCTACTCCGGGGTAGTCTTCGATGTACTTCTCGCCTGCGCACCCAAAATAGGTGCATGTGCGGGCGGTGAAATCAACCTCGTAGCGCACAACCCCGGCGCGCCAGCAGGCCAGCAGGAACTTCGGAAAGGTGCTCTTTCCAGCCTGGTCGGTTCGCAACGCGGCGACGAGAGCATCTGCGTTGAATTTTGGCACATCCGACATGCCGGACAAGAGGGGCGCACCTTGGCTCACGACCGGACCTTCCCGCGTTAAGTAGAGACTCTCACAAGCCGGTAGAAACCAGTGATTGTGCAGCACGCCTGCACGCCTGAGCGTCTCCGCTAAATACGGGAAACCGCCAACCTTCGGCCGGCCGGCCATCGCGCGTTGTTGGGCAGCCTCTAGATTTTCAATCGCCTTGCTCACTGTAGGTTCCTCCATAAGAAAGGTAGTCAGGCTCTAGCACCGAACGTGAAACTCGAGATTAACGCCACACCCGGACAAGTTCCGGTCACGAATCCCAGTTGGCCGGTTATCCGGCTCACCGAGGGATCATTCACGAGCCTTTGGTATCCGGAATCCGCAGGATATTATAGTTACGCTCGCGAATCCGCGGAATCGCCCTTGGGGAGGCAAACGATGCCTTTGGAAATAACGCAGCGGGAGACGAATGGAATCTATCTTCTGGCGCTCGAAGGGCGTCTTGCGCTCGGACAAGAGAGCAACGGTTTGCGCGCAATGATCGACAACCTCCTTGCATCCGGCGCCACGCGCATTGTCATTAATCTCGAGGAAGTCAATTATGTGGACAGCGCGGGCCTCGGCGCGCTCATCGAAATGCATCGAAAGACAAAAGCCAAAGGCGGCAACCTCAAGCTTTGTAATCTTGGCCCGAACTTGCAGCGAGCGCTGGAAATTGCCCGGCTGCTGCCCATATTTGAAACGTGCCCGAACGAGACTGCGGCTGTGGCAAGCTTCTAAGGACGGCGGACGATGAGATAATCCGCTAGGGCATTTGTGGCTACGGCGGAGTCAGTCCCTGGGAAGTGCGGTAACCGGAGCAGTGGACTTTGGCCTCCGAATCTGCCAGTTGAAGGCACTTGGCCGCTGCACCGGGGTGTTCGTGATGAAAATCGCTTCGGAAAGCCCTGAGCGTTTGAGACCGGTGTAAACTGAATGCCGCATTGGAAGCTGAACAGGAAAATCGTGGTGAAACGAATTGCTGCTTTCGCGCTGCTTGTGGGCATGAGTACAGCGTTGTCTCTGCGGGCTACGGCTCAAGAGGGGATGACTGGCGCAGAGTATGGCCGGCGAACGCAGATCGAAGCCAAAAAGGCGGCTAAGCAACAGCGGAAGGCAATGAAGAAAGCCATCAAGCAACAGCGAAAAGCCGCGAAGAAGCTCGCCAAGGCCCAGCGCAAAGAGGCCAAGAGGGCGAATCGCCGCGTTGGATAGCGTTTCGCGGTTGCGAGGATTCTAGAAATTTGGTTGGCGAAGGTTGTCAGAAAAGCTGGTCAGGGGTGCCGCAGCTGCAGTTAATACCATCACCAGAAAAGCATCGGCAAGAGCATCTGCGGCGAGGAGCGGAAAGACTTCAGTTACGGCGTACTGCCCGGAAATCCTGTGGCTAAGACCAGGCGCCCGCCAGCTTCTCAGAACGCTGCTATTTTTTCACAGAGTATTGGCCGTCGGCCGCTGCGCGATAGTCCAATAGGTGAGAATCCTGTCGAGTTCGAGACTCTTTAGAAAAAGGATTCTGGCACTGGCGCGCATTTCGATGCGTTTCGGCACCAGACCCGCATCGCCGAGAGAGGTTTGCTCCAGAAGGATGTGCGAGCCACGCTACACGCGAGCCACGAACAATCCATGGAGAAGGACTGCGTACCTCGCCGTCAACTTTGACCCAACCGAAGTCCTGCTTGTCAACCCAAAGCTTGCCCTGCACTCTGGATAGAAGCTTGGCGTACTTGCCAGAGCCGTGATAGCCCGGATGCGGGATGGCTTCGAGCACGTAGGTTTGCCTGCCGGCCAGGGTTTCTTCGCCGAGGATACGGAAGTCGCAGGCCTCGAGGAGGACATGGAGAAAAGATTTGTTCTCCCGATCTCTGCGGAGCCGTTCGGCCTGTTCCTGTGGGGTTTCGTGCTTTAGTTTCTCGAGGGCTAGGTCGCTTTTTTCTGATCCTCGGCCGACGGAAGCTGACCGTTGTGTTCCAGAAGTTGCTCATAGCGAATGCCGTTAACAAGGGTCATTTCGGTGACGTCGACGTTTCCCATTCTAGCCCGAGTTTACCGCGCTCGATCGATTTGACGTAGTCCCCGCAACAGCCTACCTCTTCCGCGCCCCATTTGGAGCGGTCCGCAAGCCCACCTTGCCTCAACATACGTAATCGTCGTGTATGACCTAATTCATTGTAAATCCATTCCTTCGCTCTAGCCCGAATCTTTCCGCATCATTACTTATATATTGGGGGGTTATTTTGTCCTTGACATACAAGCTGTGGGGTATGGTATGACCTAACACTATGCCGAGCCTTACCAAGAAGATCATTCGCGGCAAACCCTATTACTACTTGCGTGAATGCCAGCGTGTCGACGGCAAGCCCAAGATTGTTTCGACCATCTACCTCGGCCCTCCGCAAAGCATCCTGGATTGCCTCATGCGCCCCAAACCGGCCCAGGTCGCCATCTATGAATTTGGCTCCTCCGCTGCCGTGTGGGATATGGCTCAGGCCCTCGATCTGCTCGCCACCTTGGATCGGCATGTGCCCAAACGCGGTTCCCAGGGTCCCTCGGTCGGTCAGTACCTCCTGATCGCTGCCCTCAACCGCTGCATGGCCCCTTGTAGCAAGGCCCAATCGCCGCTTGGTACTAGAAGACGGTCTTGCGCCGCCTCCTGCCCTGTCGAACGGACAACTCACCAGTCAGCGGTTTTGGGACAACATGGAACGCGTCGGTGCCAAGCAAATCGCCGCCATCGAACGGGATGTGGCCGCGCGACTGTTTCGCGTTTCGTTCTGGATCCGCATTGTCTTCTTTTTGACGCCACCAACTTTTTCACCTTCTTGGACAGCTTCAACGCACGCGCCAAGCTACCGCAACGAGGCCATAGCAAGGAGGGGCGAGACAATCTTCGGATTCTGGGCCTGGCCCTGCTGGTTACCTCCGATGGCGAGGTTCCCCTGTTTCATCACACCTATGCCGGGAATCAGCACGACTCAGTGACTTTCCATAGCGTCGCCGAGGAACTGTTGAACGTTGCCGTTCTCTGGCCCAGGGGGCTTCCGACATCACCCTGGTTTTCGACAAAGGCAACAATTCCGCGGAAAACCTGGAGTGGGTCGGGAACAGCCCCTTTCACTTCGTAGGCTCCTTAGTTCCCACCCAGCACAAGGATCGACTGAGCATCTCGCGGAAAGTGATGCGCAGACTCCATCCAGGCAGCTGCCCGCGGTTCGCTCCTACCGGACTCGCAAAGTGGTCTTCGGAATCGAGCGCACCATCCTCTGCACCTTCAACCAAGAGCTCTTCGACTCCCAGATGCAAACCCTTTCCCGCGAGATCGCCAAGCGCAAACGGAGATTACAGGAACTCAGGACCCGCCTGGAAAATCGCCGAAACGATTCCCCAGGGAAAGCGCCCACCGTCGAGGGGGTTCAGAAGAAGGTGAAGGAGATTCTGCGAGGCGGCCACATGGCGGATTTGTTTGCCGCTCAGGTGCGCAAGAATCGCGCGGGCCTGCCGCGACTCTCTTCCGCTTTCAAGATAAGGCCTATCAGCATCTCCGCTCGACCCTGCTGGGCAAGACCCTGCTTTTCACCGACCGCACCGACTGGACCGATGAGCAGATCGTTCTTGCCTACCGCGCCCAACACCACGTCGAAGCCGACTTTCGACGTTTGAAGGATCCGCACTATCTGACCTTCCGTCCCGCTTTCCACTGGACGGACCAGAAGCTCAGGGTGCACGCTTTTTACTGCGTGCTCGCTCTGCTGATGCTGAACCTGTTGCGGCGCAAGCTCGCACAGCAGGCATCCCGCTAAGCACGGCGAAGATGATGGACGCGCTTACCGATATTCACGAGGTGACGCTCCTCTACCCCGGAGCATCTGGCTCCCAGAAGCCCTTTGCTCGAACCGTCCTCGCTGACATGGACCCGACCCAGCGCAAAATCGTCGAGACTCTCGGTCTCGAGCGCTATCGCAGCTCGTAGGTCATACAACCCTCCATCAAGCGCGACCGCGCCAGTAGCGGCTCAGACTCGTATTCGCTCTCTGCGGGCGGTAAACTCGGGCTAGCTTCCCGGTCGAGTCCAAGCGGCGATCCTCATCACGTTCGAAATAAATGTATTCGTTGCGCACCTGCCAACTATGATCGGCAGCCGCAAGCGATCGACCGACGATTTGACGAGCGTCCAGGGCAGTTGGTGGGTTCCCAGGGCCGCCGGATCCCTTGGATTGAGCGAAGAGCGCCGACGAAGCCGCGAGCACAATCAAGACTGTTCCGATGCGGGATTTAGGCAGAAGTTCCATTTTGGGCTGGAGGGCGAATAGAGGCAGAAACCTCGAAGCATCAGGATCGATAATTAGGTTAACGGCTTGAGTGTTGGGCGTCTGTGCGAATAGGAACAGGTCTATTTCGATGAGCACTCGGCGAGAGAGATAAACTTCGAAGCTGGTAGGGTATACCACTCATCAGCGCCACTTCATGGCATTGGCCGCGAAGTTGGCCATCTTGACGACAAAGCGATCACCTTGCCGATATCCGCCTGGCGGGAGAGAAGCGCGCTATCAGGGCAATCTCCACGGGCCTGTAGTAGATTAAAAAGCCGGCATGTTAAATACGCATGAATATACCGTACTGGATATAGGAGAAGAGCGAAATTAACCGCAAAGCAGAGCTGGGCAGTATCCCTTATCTAGCCCTATTCGTCTGTTGGCCCTAAAAAAGAAAGTGTTCGAAATAGGACTGCATGGATTCCTTTTCGGTGCAAGAGTAAGTGCGTGCGGCACAAGAAAACCAAGACAATGCGCAACGAAACCACTCAGGCCAGCGTCAAGAAAGAAATGGCGAAGCCGCGCATGGCCAAGTCTGCAAGAATCGCGGACTGGAAACTAGACGAGCCGAATTGCGGAACGGCCAAGTACGACCATGCCACGGACGGTCGATAAAATTATCGCGTCTAGAACCGGAAGAAAAACCTGAAAGCGCCCAAATTGGCGATGACGGGGCGGCTCGCCGGTATCGAAAGCTCCGCATCGAAATTTGCTCAGGGACGAACGTGGCGATGGAATGAAGTCAAGAAGGGCGCTCACGTTGAGGCTGCCGTGGCAGCCGAGGGCAAGACGGACGGCCGCAGAACTACGAAAGACAGCCAAAGCGCCCCACGTCACACAAACCGGACTGCATTCCGTCGTTGCAACTCGCGGCGTCTTCATCGGCGCGCCGGTAAGGGGCCAGAGTTCAAATTCCCGGTGCACAATTTTCAACTTGATAGTCAATGCTTGCGAGACGCGCCTCGCCTGCGGAGCTGCCACAATGCCGGACGAAGAGTGGATCAGAACAATTGCAGACGGTCGAAAAGTGAAATTCATCTACCAAGAGCTGCCAAATGACGGGGCGTTTATCACCGCGCAGATCGCAGGAAATAAGGTCGTCTATTCGATCGTATTGGCAAAAGCAAGAAATCCCCTGAGTCGTGAAGATGTTGAAAGTCATTTCAAGGGCGAGCTTTCAAAGAAGTAACACCAACCCATTTGCACACGATTGCCGACGCAAGAGAATCAAGCCTGCCCAGTGCAAAGCAAACAAGAACCAGTTGTCTGGAATGAGATAGTTGTGCTAGTTTTTGGGGTTAGGTGTCTGTATGCGGACATCCTCAACTCCTCGAAAGAACAATCCCAAGATAAAACCTAGGAAGAAGCTCGTTTTCGATGCCCAGAATTTTTTCGATTCCTCGGGCGTCGCGAAGAAAGTTAAAGAACATAAAAAAGCGGAAGCCGTTTACGCGCAAGGCGAAGCCGCCAACGCTGTAATGTATTTACAAAGCGGCGGCGTGAAGCTCACCGTTGTTAATGAAGTCGGAAAAGAGGCCGTTGTAGCGATTCTGGGACCGGGGGACTTTTTTGGTGAAGGCTGCCTGGCCGGCCAGTCTGTCCGCATGGGGACGGCTACTGCGATTATGCCCAGCACCGTGCTCGTGATTGAGAAAAGCGAAATGTTCAAGGTGCTACATGAGGAGCACGACCTCTCCGACCGGTTCATCCGGTTCATGCTGGCGCGGAATATCCGAATCGAAGAAGACCTGATCGACCAGCTATTCAATTCGAGCGAGAAGCGGCTCGCCCGCACTCTTCTATTGCTTGCACGTTACGGCAAGGAAGACGGGCCGCACGGAGTTCTCCCCAAGATGTCGCAAGAAACGCTGGCGGAAATGGTCGGCACGACACGCTCGCGCGTCAATTTCTTCATGAACAAATTCCGGAAACTGGGTTTCATCGAATATAACGGCGGGCTGCAGATCGACACTTCTCTCTTGAGCGTCGTGCTGCACGACTAAGCCAACTTTTGCGATTGCTTGTGGCAGGCGCGGGAATTCTCTTACAATCAAGGCGTGTGGGCTTCCAGTCTGGATGCGCTCGATCCCGCCACGCCAAAGGAAGGTTATGCGCAAACTCATGACTACTATCATTACGACTGGCGCCATCGCACTGGGCGCAATGAACGCACGTGCCAACGCCGCCGATGCAAAGTTCGGACCGTCGAACCCGTTTTACGCGCCTAGCACGCTGCCGTTCCACGCGCCTCGGTTCGATAAAATCAAGGATGAGGACTATCAGCCAGCCATCGAGGCAGGCATGGCCGAGGAGCTCTCGGAGATCGAGGCAATCGCGGACAATGCCGCGCCGCCAACCTTCGAGAATACGATCGTCGCCATGGAAAAGACCGGCCAACTCCTGCAGCGGGCGCTGAACGCCTTCGGCGCGGCCACCGCCGCGAATACCGATCCCTACCTAGAGAAGGCTCAGGCCGAAGAGGCGCCCAAGCTGGCCGCGCATCAGGACGCCATTACCTTGAACGCAAAACTATTTGCTCGCGTGGCCGCCGTGTACAAACAACGGGATACTCTCAAACTTGATCCCGAATCGCTACGCCTTCTTAAAGTAGATTACGACACTTTTGTGCGCTCGGGCGCAAACCTTTCCGATGCCGACAAAACTAAGCTCAAGAAACTGAACGAGGAAATCGCCACACTCGCGAATGACTTCTCGACGAAGCTGCTCGCCGCTACGAAGGCCGGGGCTTATTTCACCACAGACAAGAGCGCGCTTGCGGGCTTAAGCGATGCTCAATTGGCCGCAGCCGCGCAGGCGGCCGAGGGCCGCAAGCAGGAAGGCTACGTGATCCCGTTGCAGAACACCACGCAGCAACCGGATCTGGCCGCCCTCAGCGTGCGCGCGACGCGCCAAGCGATCTTTGAGAACTCCTGGAACCGCGCTGAGCACGGCGATGCCAACGATACCCGCGACCTCATCTCGCATCTGGCTCAGCTGCGAGCCCAGCGCGCGCAACTGCTCGGCTTTCCGAATCACGCGGCGTGGAAGCTGGGAGACCAAATGGCGAAAACGCCCGAAAACGCCATCAAGTTCATGGACGCCCTCGTGCCCGGCGCGACCGCGAAGGCCGCGCTCGAAGCCAAGGATATCCAGGATCTCATCGACGCGCAGAAGGGCGGCTTCACGCTCCAACCTTGGGACTGGAACTTCTATTCCGAGCAGGTGCGCAAGGCGAAATACGATCTGAACGACGCGGAGGTCAAGCCCTATTTCGAGCTGAACAATGTGCTGGAAAACGGTGTCTTCTACGCGGCGCACGAGCTATACGGAATCATGTTCAAAGAACGCAAGGACATTCCCGTTTATCAGCCCGATGTCCGCGTCTTCGAAGTATTTGACACGGATGGCAAGCCGCTGGCGCTCTTCTATTGCGACTATTTTAAGCGCGACAACAAGAACGGCGGCGCTTGGATGGATGTTTTTGTGAACCAGTCCAAGCTGCTAGGCACTCTGCCGGTGGTTTACAACGTCGCGAACTTGCCCAAGCCGGCTCCCGGTGAGCCGGCGCTCATTAGCTTCACTGACGTAACCACTATGTTCCACGAGTTCGGCCACGCTTTGAACGGCATGTTCGCGGATACGGAGTATCCGGGCCTTTCCGGCACCGCGACGGCGCGAGACTTTGTCGAATTTCCCTCGCAATTCAATGAGCACTGGGCGCTCTATCCCGCGGTCTTCGCGCACTACGCCAAGCATTACAAGACGGGCGCTCCCATGCCCGCCGAACTGGTCGCCAAGATCCGGAAAGCTGCAACATTCAATCAAGGCTACATGCTGACGGAGCTGGTCGCAGCAGCCGAGCTCGACATGCAGTGGCATACGCTTCCGGCCAGCGCTCCACTCCAGCAGCCGGATGTATTCGAGAAGCAGGCGCTTGAGAAAAAGCATTTGCTGATAGCCACTGTCCCGCCGCGCTATCGCTCCACCTATTTCAGCCACATTTGGAGCTTGGGCTACTCCGCGGGCTATTACGCGTATCTGTGGGCCGAAATGCTCGATGACGATGCCTATCAGTGGTTCGAGGATCACGGCGGCCTGACGCGCGCCAATGGCGACCGCTTCCGGCAACTGGTGCTATCGCGCGGCAACACGGAAGATTTGGAGCAAATGTACGAAGCTTGGCGGGGCAAAGCTCCGAGCGTCGAGCCGATGCTCAAAGACCGCGGCTTGGTGGAATCCGCCCACTAATCCGTAGAGCTGCTAGCGGCTCCGAGGGCCCGGATTGAACGTAATGAGGGTGCAGCGGATCGGCACCTAAGGTCTGGGCGTTGGCACAGCCGCTTCGGACACCACGAGGTACTCGTATTTCTTCCCGTTCGCGTGGAATTTCATCTTGTCCTTGTCCAGCGTGAACTCGATGCTGGTGTTCACTGGGATCAGCGCCTTATCTGCGGGCTTCTCCTGCCGGATGTGGTACTCGGTCGTTTCCGAGCGCACCACGTACTCCTGGCAAAGCAATTCCGTCGTTTGCTTCTTGTTCTTCATCTGCTGCGCGCCACAGGGCACCGAGCTTTCGGAAATGATTGCCCCTGTCTGAACCTCTTTGGCCACAGCTGGAAAGGTGATCAAAATCGTCGCAGCCACCAACAGGTACGCCTTTCTCATGGCGCCTCCTTGAACTTCTTAGCTCTTCCTTATGTTCTTGCTCGCCGGATGCTCAGCTAAAGTCTGCATTCACTTGTAGCTAATTCAATCGTGGGCTGCCAGCCTCTTCTCCTTGGTTGTTTCGCAAGAGTAGCCAGACTTCCGTCTCATCGAAACACCCGACATCTGCGACTGTGACCCCGTCGCACAGCATATGGGCCGAAAAGAGGGGACAGCCAGGACTGGCTGTCCACTCCAATATTAGTTTTCCTGCGTGGCGTGAACTGGGCGGGTTCCAGGCCTATAATCCCTGTTGCCGGGCGATGCCCGGAATCGCCGTGGCTGCATTTGCCGGCCCGCGATTTTTTCGTCTCCGCGGAGGAATCATGCACGCAATCGCGGCTCGCTCCGAGCAGGATCTCTGGCCCGAACTCCCACTAGAAGCCTGGCAAGACACCTACACTACGCTGCATATGTGGACACAAATTGTGGGCAAGGTGCGGCTCGCGCTTTCGCCGAATATTAATCATTGGTGGGGAGTGCCGCTATACGTGAACGCCTTCGGGATGACCACCTCAGCCATCCCCTTCGCGGGAAAGAATTTCGAGATCCAATTTGATTTCATTCATCACCAGCTGGTCATTCGAACGAGCAATGATGCGATCCTCTCACTCGCCTTGGCGCCGCGCTCGGTAGCCGACTTTTACCGGGAGTTCATGAGCGCGTTGGCTTCGCTTGGCATCGCCGTCAAGATTTGGAAGATGCCGGTCGAAATTCCGGATCCCATCCCATTCGATCAAGATACCAAGCATGCTTCGTATGATCCGGAATATGCCAACAGGTTTTGGCGCATTCTGGTCTGCTGCGATGCGATCTTCAAGGAGTTCCGCGCCGGGTTTATCGGAAAAGCGAGCCCGGTTCATTTCTTCTGGGGCAGCTTCGATCTGGCGGCCACGCGATTTTCGGGACGGCGTGCGCCTCCGCGCGAAGGAGCGGACTCCATCACGCGGGAAGCTTATTCGCACGAAGTCATCAGCGCGGGATTCTGGCCGGGAGGCGGTGACGTCAAAGGAGCTGCCTTTTATGCCTACGCGGCGCCCGAACCCGCGGGTTTTGCGCAGCATCCAGTGCGGCCGGCGGAAGCGTTTTACCATCCGCAACTGAAGGAGTTCTTTCTCATGTACGACGACGTGCGTCGAGCAGCTTCGCCCAGAGAAGCGTTGCTGGCGTTTTTGCACAGCACGTATGACGCGGGAGCGGACCTGGGAAAGTGGAACCGCAAGGAGCTGGAACGCGGGGCCAGCTAGGAAGCGATTTGCGGAGCAGCGGGCTCGGGTGCCGCAGGAGGCACCTCCGGAAAAAGGCTTCGAGCGCGGAGCGTACCGATCACTAGGGCGAGGCTGGTGATCAGGATGATCGCAAATGCCAGCGAGGGCAAAAATTCGAAATCGGCGCCGCGCGCTTCGAGGATATCGATGCCGAGCACGGCGGTGATCAGGCCGCGCGGGAGAAACCAAATCATGAGTTCGCGCTCCTGAGACGTGAATGAGCGCCAAGCGAAGCGGCCCGTTTGCACGGAGAACCAGCGGGCCATCAACAGCGCTCCAAAACATCCCAACGCGAGGAGAGCGTGCTGGCGCAGGCCTGCGAATTCGACCAGAGCGCCCAATAAAACAAAGAAAAAGGTGCGAATCAGAAACGCCAACTCCCCGTGGAATGTGCGCATCTGGCCGTGATGCTTCGCGAGTAAAGTGCGGTGCTCTTGCTTGACGGGCGTCTCGGAAAACCAGTCGCCGCTTTCTGCGTCCTCGCCGAGGTGGATGCGCTTTTTTGCCGCCGGATAATTGGCGAGGGTGAGACCGAACACCAGGACGGCGACGAGTTCATTGCCGTGGAGGGCATGCACGCCGGAGTAGACAAGTAGGACGGCGGCAAAAGTCAGCACATGCCAGAAACGCTCCTCGGAGAGAAAGGGCAAAAGATAGGACCACAGAACGCCGATGAGTATGCCGGAGGCTACGGCCAGGATGACGCTGGAAAAGAGGCTCCAGGCAATGATTCTAGGCGAGGCGGTGGCGCCGCGCGCGATATCGAGGAGCGTAGTGACCGCCAGAACGGCAAGGGCGTCGCCGAACGAGGCTTCGACAAGCAGGGTGACCTTGACTTCGCGGCGAAGATTTACTTGCTGGAGGACGGGGAGAATAATCGAACTGCTGATGCAGCCAAGTGCCGCTCCAACCAGGAGCGCGGGAATCCACGAAAAATGAAGCGCATGGCGGAAGATAAGCGCGACCCCTGCCACGCTGAGCGCATAACTGAAAACGCAAAGAAATAAGCCGCCTGCGAAGTGGCTGAGAATTTCGCGGAGCTTGAGTTCCAGCCCGCCTTCAAAAAGGATGAGAATGAGCGCCAGGGATCCAAAACCCTGGCTGACACCGCGAAAAACGTCTGGGTTGACCCAATGGAGGACGGGGCCGATGAGGACACCCGTGGCCATGAGGATGATGACATCCGGCACGCCCGTGAAGCGCACAAGGCGGTTGGCAACGAAGGCCAGAACGAGCAAGCTACCGAGAAGCGCGAAAAAAAGGTTCAAGTTCATGCAGGCATCGGGCAGGCCGAAGTCGGAGAAATAGTCGCGGAAATTCAGAACCGAAGCAAATGAAAACTTCGTTCACCAGCGAAGACGGTCCGGCTACAACTGGGAACAACCTCTGGAGGTGCTTGCAACGCAACTGGGACTAACTTTCATCGCGCTTCGCCGGAACCTTGGAAACTGTCCTAGAAAAGGATCCCGGCCACCATCTCGGCGATTAGAATCGCTTTATCTCTGCGCATCTCCGGCGTCATGGACGGGTCGTCCTGCGCACTGGAGCAGACTGTTACAACGAAGGCCTGATTGCGCACGCGGCCCACGACTTTTTCCGCGTACCCATGTTCCTTGCCCTGGATGTCGCAGATGACCGCTTCGTTGCCGATGGCGCGAAGAGAGGCACTTTTGGGCGGACACTGCGCGAGATACACAGAAAACACTTTGGGGATGTCGGTCATCAAGTCGACCGATATTCGCAACTCGTGAGTCACGCCGCCTTGTTGCCGTGAAAAATTGCAGACGCCGGCGCCTTGATTGTTTACGTTGGCTGTCACAGTTACGCCGCCACCAAGAATTCCGCGCGCCGTCGCTTCATTGATCCAGGGACATTTCGACTGCGCGTGGCAGACAGCAGGCGCGAGCAAGGCAAGGCCGAGTAGAATCGTGTGAAGGTTTCGCATCGCGTTCAGGATCAAGACTTCCCGGTGATTCGACGTCTTTGTAACTTCATAGCCGCAAATTCTTCGTTTCGACCGCGCTACGATTTCGTCGCCGGCTTCAATGCTTCCGCGCTGAGGATCTTGCCGCCTTCCTGAATGATGTAAAGCCGGTTCACCTCGAGATGCTTCAATTGGTCGATTTGGCCGCTCAACCAGCGGATCTCGACGCTATCGACCTTTGTCGCCTGCTCAAGGCCAAAGTGCATGCGCATATCGTTTTGTGAAAAGTAGCTGCCGCCGCTGCGAAGTTCGTCCATTTGGACGAGAGGCTTCTTCGCCGCCGGAACCGTCGATGCCGTGACGATGACGCGGCTGCCGATTCCCGTTCGATTGGATTTCACGCCGACAAGCTTGATCTTGATCCAGTTGCGGTTGAGCGTCGAATCACAACGAAGAAGCTGTGGAATCGCATTGATGCAATTCACCGCAATGTCCAAGTCGCCATCGTTGTCATAGTCCCCAAAAGCGCATCCGCGTGCGGGAGCGCTCTCCATGATTCCGGGGCCGCCCTCTTTCGTAACTTCTTCAAAGCGTCCATTCCGCAAGTTTCGATACAGATATTTGTGCTCGGCATACTTAAGATCGGCCTTGGACTTGTCCACCTCGGGATAGACATGCCCGTTGGACATCAAAATGTCGAGCCAGCCGTCATTGTCCATGTCGAAGAAACCCACTCCCCAGCCGAGCAATCGCGTGTTGACGCCCAGCCCGCTGGGATACGTGCGGTCTTCGAAGACGGCATCGCCAAGATTCGTATAAAGCGAATCGGTATCGCCTGCGAAATTGGTCTTCACAATGTCGAGATTTCCATCGCGATTGTAATCCCCAATAGAAACGCCCATGCCGGCCTGCGGTTTTGCCTCGGCGGAGAGCGCCGCTCCGTTTTCGATGGCCACGTCCTTGAAAGTGCCGTCATGCTGATTCAGGTAGAGCGTGGCAGGAGCTGAATCATTGGCCACGTAGATGTCCGGCCATCCATCATTATCAAGGTCCGAAGCGGCGACGCTGAGGCCGTAAGTCCCAACCGCAGTCCACATGCCCGACTTTTGGCTGACATCCGCGAATGTTCCGTTTCCCTCGTTGTGATAGAGAATGTTCTTTCCGCCGCCAAGTCCCGGAGGACCGCAAGCGACATCAATCCCTTTGTACGTACACGGGCCTTCCTCGGGAAGAGGCGCGGTCTTCAAGTCAAAGTCCACATAGTTCGCCACAAACAAATCCAAATGCCCGTCACGGTCGTAGTCGACCCACGTGCAGCCGGTATTCCAACGTGTCTTAGGGCCGGCCTGGAGCAAGCCAGCGCGTTCCGTGACGTCCGTAAAGGTTCCGTCGCCGTTGTTGTGATAAAGCGCGTTTTGCCCATAGTAGGTGACAAACAGATCGTCGTGCCCATCGTTGTCGTAATCGCCGACGCAGCAAGCCTGCCCCCACCCGGTGCGAAGCTCAAGGCCCGAGCCTTTAGTCACATCGGTGAACGTGCCGTCACGATTGCTCTTGAACAGATGACAATGCGGCTCGTGGCCCTTGGCGAATCCTTCGAGACGCCAGCCATTCACGAGAAACACGTCCAGCCAGCCATCGTTGTCGTAGTCGTAGAAGGCCAGCCCGCACCCGGTCGTTTCCAAAAGATATTTGTTTTTGCCCACGCCGCCATAAATCGTTTCGATATCGAGCCCAGAACCTTTAACCACGTCCACGAAGCTAACGCCAAGTGGAGTGCCTTCAATCGGAGATTTCGGCCCCGGCGGAGGAGGGGCGGGCTTGGCGTCGTAGCTGCGTTCGATTGGTCCAATTTTCTGCTTGGGGGGATTTTCCTGTTGCCCAGGAGGCGCTGCAAGCGCAAGAATTTCGGCAAATGGCAGCACAAGAGCCGTGCGGCTCAGCGAACGAAGAAACTTGCGGCGGCCCGAATTCGACACAACTCCTCCTCAGTCAACTCAACTAACGCTGACCCGTGCTGTGGCCCCCCGCGGTCACGCTCGCGTTGGCATTCACAGCGTTCGGCTTCAAGTCCGTGTGCATGTGCCAGGGCACGCTTTCAGTCGAAATCTCAGGATGTCTGCGCAGATAATCCAGCGAGTACGTCGGCGCCGCGGGGTCGACTCGGATCGTGGCGTACTGCGCGGCCTGCGCAGCAGCTTCCGCTTTCATTCCTTTGCGGCGATACAAGATTGCGAGATTGTAGTGTGCGGGTAGATCGTCCGGGTCGATTGCTTGCAAAGCTTCAAATTGTTTCATCGCGTCCGCAGAACGATCCTGCTGGTAATAAGCGATGCCCAATTCGCGGCGCGCATCGCGCGATTGCGGATACAACTCCACAACTCTTTCGAGATCGGCAGCCTCCGCTTCCGGATGCCCCTCGCGCCGTTCCACCAGCGCCATATAATAAAGCGCCCGCGCGTAACCAGGGTGCAGTTGTAGCGCCTTTTCCAGCGAAGACCGCGCCATTGGATATTTTTCCCACTCGATATAGGTCAAGCCCACATTCACGTAACCGTCGTCGTAATCCGGCCTGAGCTTCACAACCCGCTCGAACGCCTCGAGCGCATCCGAGTATTGCTGCTGATCGAGAAATCCAATGCCCACATCGTTCCAGCGCATCCAGTCCTGATTGTCGCTCGCTTCGGAAGGCGTGGGCTCATTTATTCCCACTTTCAACGTCCGCGTGCGCGAGGCAATCTCGACGACGGGATAGAGCGGGTGGTCGGATCCGAAAATATTGTCCAAATAGCTCTGTCGGAAGTGCCGATAATTCACGCGCGCCGTGATGCTGAGCGGTCCCTTCGCATCAACAGGTATCTGGAATTCATAACGCACCAACGCGGAGCGCCCCGCCTGAATCGTGTTGTCGTAGGCCACCGAATGAATCGTCCAAACTTTGTGATTGTCCACAAACTCGCCAGACAAATCGACTGGCCGGTTCGTGAAACTATGCGCCCGCGTATCCAGCATTCCATCGGCCTTCAAGAAGCCACTGTGGTAGATCTCCTTCCCCGCAGCATCCTTGACCACCACCTCGACCCACGCTTCATATAAATCGCGAACCTCCGGAATCAGCGAGTGGCCGATATTCTTGTTCTGGACAACGACGTAGGCTTGCACCACGTCCTTAGGCGCGAGCTGAAAAGGCACGGAGCCCAGCGGCGCAATCAATTTATCGTCGCCCGCTTTTTTTAGCGCAAAAATGTCCACATTAAGGAAGCGTCCCGATTTCAAGAACTCGATCGTCTTCTGCAGTTGCTCGTCAAAGCCATAATAAAAAGGCACCGCCGTGTTTCCGGCCGCCCAGCGATGCGACGCAAATGTTCCCGCCTTCGCTCCGTAATCAGGCAGAGTGGTCGCTTCACGATGCATGTGGCAGTTTTGGCAGGTAACGTAATCCGCCGAGTAAAAAGTCAGTGGGTTGCGCTGCGAAAACTTCGAGTTCTGCCATTCATCATAAGTGGTAAAAGCCCGAATGAATTTGTAATCGTTCAACGGGTTCGGTAGGTTGGCCTTGTGGCAGGCCGCGCAAAACTCCGGCGTCCGATAAAACGACTGCATCACGGCCTTCGAGTGCCGCTCGGGATGCTCGAGAATATCGCCGTAAGGGACCTGCCCGGGAATGCGCTTCCCGTTTTCATCCACCATTACCGCCGGAACGCCCATCACATAGCCGCCGTTCCCGGAAGTCGACTTCAATTGCTGGATCGAATGGCAGGTGGTGCAAGTCAAACCGTCCTCGTCAAACGACCGATCGACGTGCGCGCCCGGCGTAAGCGCCCCCGAAACCACCGCAATCGGATTGTGGCAGCTATCGCAATGCCGCGAAAATTCAATGCCCTTTGTCCGAATAAGAATATTAACGCTCTGGCGATAAAACGGTGTGCGAAATGAATTCGAGTGCAGGGCCTGCCGCCACTGGTGGTAGGCCTCCTCGTGGCAATGCCCGCAGTACTCCGCCTTCGGGAAAGCGCCAGGCTCGATGAACTCGTTGCCTTCCGTGCCGGCATTTCCAGGCAGCGAAAAATTATCCTTGCCAAATAAAAAGTTATAGGTTTTGCTCACTTCGTCGGAGTAGTTTTTGCGTTCAGCGTTTTCGTTGGACTGGGCCTGGCTGGTGAACTGCACTGCTCCCAAAAGGAGGACAAAGCTAACGGTGAAGCCAACCGCGCTCACGAGGATTCGGCCCATTCGAGACTTCATCACGATCCGCCCGTACTACTTACTTAGCTGAACCAACCTGCCCATTGGTTGCCCGAGCTACGCGCCTTTCCACGCATCCAGAACTGTGCTGCTCATTGCAGCAAAGATATCCCAGCGCACGCAAATTTGGCCTCTTGGGATGGCATGGTGTACATCTTGGTATAGCGCATCCCGAACTCCGTGTAAATGACGGGCTTCGCAACTCTATTACGGCTCGAATCGCGCTCCGCACCCAGGATTACGGCTGCGGTTTTTCCAGTTCATCCGCCTTCCGCCGCTCGGCCTCCGCCTCCGCCTTTTTACCTTGCCGTTCCAAAGCATTCGCCATGCCCCGATGCGCCTCCGCATAACCGGGATCGTCGCTCAGTGCCTCCTGAAAGTGTTCGAGGGCGTCCGCGATTTGCCCCTTTTCCAGCAGCGCATTGCCAGTATTCGTGGAAACGGTCGCCCTCTGACGATTCATCGTCACGCGTTCCAACTCCGCGCCCTTTTTCCGCTCTGCGACGGCCTCCTCAGCATGCCCTTGCTGCTGCAGCACCATCGCCAATGTCAAATGTGAATCCGGCTGGTCCGGCATTTGTCGTATCGCTTCCCGTAGAGCTTCCGCAGCCTCCGGCAGCTTGTCCATCTTTCGATAGAGGCTCCCAAGCGTAGCCCAACCGTCAGCATCTTGAGGGTGCAGCTTCATCGCCAGCGAAAGCTCACGCGCCGCGTCGTCGTAGCGCCCGTCCTGCATGTAAAGAATGCCCAGCGTGTAGTGCGGCTCATGCGCCGAAGGATTCAACTTAGCGGCCGCCTCCAGCTCGGGAATCGCCCCCGCATTGTCGTCCTTCAACTTAAGAGCCAGCCCGAGGTTGTAGTGCAGCTGAAAGCTCTGCGGATCGGCCTTTAGGCCGGAGCTCAAAACTTGGATCGCTTCATCCACTTCGTTCATTTGCATATAAGCCGCGGCCAGATTTTCATGTGCCGTAGGGTCGCCCGGCTTTTCTTTGAGCGTATGCTCAAGAAACGGAATGGCATCCTTCGCGTTCCCTCCAAGTAGAAGAGCCAGCCCCAGGCTCGCCCCCGCCTCCGAATTTCTCGGCTCGGCCTTCACCACCTGCCGGAGCAAGGGCACGGCGTCCGAATCGTGCCCCGTGCGCTGTAGTGCCCGGGCTAGCTGATATTTGGCATCCATCATCCCGGCATCGAGCTTGATCGCTCGCCGGAATGCTTCAATCGCCTGGTCGTCTTGATTATTTGCCGCATAAGCCTTGCCCAGTTCCGTAGCCACCATCGCATTGTCCGGAGCCAGCTGGGCAGCTTGCGTTAGCTCGGCGATCGCCGCCGGCGCTTGCTGCTGCGCCGCCAGCGCCACCCCTAGATGCAAATGCGCCGCCGCAAACTGCGGCTTAAGACGAATCGCCTCCCGGAATTCGCTGACCGCCGAAGGCCAGCTCTGTTGCTGCGCATCCAGCGAGCCCAAAGCGTCATGCAATTCTGCATTTTCCGGCGATGCAGCAACGGCCGCCTTCATCTTTGCGGTTGCCGCGCCGATCTGCCCCGAAGCCGCCAGCGCGCGGGCATAAGCTTCCAGAAAGTACGAAGGCAGCGCCGAGGCGGCATCCGAACCGGCCTTGGTTTGCACCTCGGCTTCTACGCCTTTGAATAAAACGATCGCTTTTTTGTTGGCGCCAACCTGTTCGTATGCCAAGCCGAGATTGATCTTCGGAGAAATATCCGCAGGTTTTAGCTCAACAGCCTTTTCCAATTCCTTGATCGCTTGCGGAAATTTTCCGAGCCGCATCAAGATCGTGCCTAAGGCGCTGTGGCCCTCTTCGATCTGCGGCGCCAGCCAAACCACCTTCTCGAACTCCATTTCCGCCGTCTTAAAGTCGTTCCTCGCAGCCGCCGCAGTTCCTGCACTATAAGCTGCCCGGACCTCTTCGTTGATCGTGGGCTGTGCTCCCAACGATGAGGTGGATTGCGCCGCCGACCCGGGATTGCCCCCCAATCCCAGTAGCAAAACGAACAGAATGCATGCTGAATACGTTCTCAAAGGCCCCGCCGCGCGGATGCGTCCTCGGGCATTTCCAGAAGGAATAGGCAAAGTCCTGGCAAAATCCATGACGCCAACAGAGACGCAAAAATTTAGGCTCGTGCCGGTTGTCAGATCACGATATCCGCCGAAAGTATACCAGCCTCAAGGCCCGTCCTTGGAATCGCCTACTTTTTCGAATGGAGTTGCCTCCTGACACCGCGGTAGTGGGTAAGTTTCCTGCTATGGCTCTACGAGGAGTGTAGAACGATCCTTTCGCAACGCTTCAAGCTCGAGTGCTCCTTCACGCTCCAGCGTTGCGGCACTATACACTTACTCCATCCCGTTGTATAAAGCTCGGTGCATCCTTTGCGATCCCCGGGTTGCTCCAAGGAACTTTACCGGCGATCGGCTCTCCGTATCGTGACACGCCCGCGTGAACGGGATTGAAAACAAATGACCGTTTCAACGCTTAGTTCGAACCTCGGCCGTCATCTGTTTGGAGTCGCGGCTGCAGCCTTTGGCCTCATCACGCTGGTCTGGCTCGACTACAACGGCTGGCATCAACCGCGTTACATTCTCTACGCCGTCGCTGTTGCCCTGATCTTCGGCGGCGCTGCGATTCAGTTCCGTCCCGCCGCGAAAACCGGCGCAGTCGTCCTCTGTGCGGTTTATCTTGTCTTCGCCTTGCGATGCGTGCCGGCAATCGTCACCGCACCGCGGATCTACAATAGCTGGGGCAATTTCTTCGAGCAGTTCTCTCTCTTCGCCGGAGCGGCCATCGTTTATGCGCGCTTGTCGTCGGCCTGGTCACCGGAAAAGATTCATCGGATCGGCCGCATTCTTGTGGGCCTCTGCACCGCCTCCTTCACCCTCGAACAGGCGTTTTATCTTCACCCTACCACCAATCTTGTTCCGAAGTGGCTTCCGCCAGCCAAATGTTTTGGGCGATAGCGACGACTGTTTTCTTCGCGCTCGCAGCCATCGCTCTTCTTACCAATCGAATCGCGCTTCTAGCCTCTCGCCTGCTGACATGGATGCTCGTGCTCTTTGGCCTGCTCGTGTGGATACCGTTGCTTCTTTCGGCTCCCCACAGTCACACGAATTGGAGCGAAACCGCCGAGACCTTCGCGATTGCCGGAACAGCCTGGATTCTCGCCGATCTCCTCGGCGAGTCTCGGCTTAATGACCATCGCCCGCTATGACGTAAGGTATGCCGCCTCACGTGAGGTATTTTCGTTCAAGACTATATCCGCCGCATGGATCGCTCATGGACGGGCCATCGAACATTCCAAAATCTCAACTCCTGGCGAGTTTGCATGCATAGGTCGGGTGCTCGGACAAGTCCCGTAGCAAGACTTCACTTGTGCGGTTACGGCTGAGTTAATCAGGCATCGGATCCATGAGCTATTGGAAAGCTCTACCTCAGCTGTAAAAATCGTGGCTCACCCGAGCGGGAAGTAGTTATCGGTTGGATTCAGCAGCCTCTTTGTTAGACTCTTAGACATTGAAAGTTACGGGTTGACATGACCCCCGAACAAAGACGCGCTCTTGCGGTCTTTCTGCGGCAGCATTTGAGGAATCTTGCCGATATACAGATCTTGAGAGCTACTCTGGAATTGTCTAGTCAACGAGGTTTTGTTCCGCTTGACTGGGAGCAGAAGTTGGAGGCATTTCGCCAGACGCCACAATATCGTGCCATGCTCGAAGAATTTGAACCGATGATTGTTCAATTTGAACAAGGCGCTTCTGAAACCGCTCTGATTGAGTTGCTTCAAAAAACCCTGAAGGGAAGGCCGGTAAAGTAGGGTTGGCGCGGACAACTAAACATGACTACTGTTGCCAGATTGCCTTGTCTAAGTGATGTGCCATGATCGAAAGAAACAAGCCCTTGAAACCAGCTAAACAGCGCGCCGTCCGGCGCTGCCCCCTCGTCGCTTCTGCGGAGGTGACCGAGCTTAGTTCCGGAGCGGTACTTTCCGCTCGCACATCGGAAATTGGCCTTGGGGGCTGCTACGTTGACGCGCTCAATCCGTTCCCCGAAGCTACGTTGGTTGGGTTGCGCATTCTGAGAGATCAGGGAGTCTTCGAGGCCACGGCCAAGGTAGTCTACTGCGACCCGGCATTCGGGATGGGCCTCGCCTTTACAGACATGGCACCAGATCAGCGGTTACTACTAGAAGCCTGGTTAGCCGAGATCGTTAGCCAGCTCAGGCCCGGTTCGTAGGCTCTGCAGACGCTCTTTCCAGACCGTTCCGATGCTTTTCAATCCACGTACATGCATCTTCTGATCGCCGGGTTGCCGCTAAACCGGGTTCCGGTCCTTGGACAGCAGATGTCAGTCACGGATGATCAGAAACCGGCCCGCTACCCGACGCAGCAGTGATTCCGCAACGAAGTTTTCTGAGCAATCCAAGTATTTGATTCTCCTACCGTTGGCCCCTTTTGAGGTGCTGAGCAAATTCGCATTGCATTTTGTGTGTGGACATCCAAGCTAATCTGGGATAGTATATAAGTCTCAGATGAAAAAACCAGTTGATTCTGCTTTTCATCGCTCTAGCCTCTCGCCTTCCGAACGCAAATTTCGCTCTCGGGTCGCGCAGCTGGCTTCCAGCCAGTGGTTTCTTCGCGGCACCCTCTCCGAACGCTTTCGCAAGTGTGGTAAGTCGAACTGTCACTGTGCACAAGGCGATCCACACAAGTCCCTGTACTTAGTTCAGAGTCACGCCGGGAAACCACGCCAGATCTGTATCCCCAAGGTATGGGAACAACGGGTTCGCCAAGCCGTAAGCAGTTATCAGCAAATGCAGCAGTTCATCGAAGAAGTTTCCGAGTTGGAATGGAAACGTCTTCGGGAAAAGGAAGCGATAAACGTACTCCGCCGCCTGATTGCCTACTCGGAAAAAATCTTCTCTCTCTCCGCGATATCCTCACGCAAGTTTCTGATCGGAGATTAGAACCACGCATCCCCGCGGCGGCGGTCGTGAAATCGGCTTTAGTGTTGTTCTGGGCCCGCATGGGCAGCATCAACGCCTGGGCCCAGATCGGTGGCCGGGCCCACTTTTGGCAGAGTTGGCTGGGTGAGCCCGCCTGCAGCGCAGACACTCTAGGGCGGGTCCATGCACTACTGGACGCCGACGGGCTGCGGCAGGGGATACACCAGGTTTATGAACGTCTGAAACGCAACAAGGCGCTACCCGATCTTTACGGGCTGGGCGTCGTGGTTCTGGACGGCCACGAAAACCACGCGAGTTACTTGCGCCACTGTTCCGGCTGCTTAGAGCGCACCATTCATGGAGAGAAAGGCGATCGCATTCAGTTTTATCACCGGCAAGTCACATTGCTGTTGCTGCCCGGTGCACCACCGGGACGTGAGGCGGTTGGTTTGCTCCTGGATCAGGAGCCGCAACGACCTGGAGAAGATGAAGTGCAAACGGCGCTGCGTTTATTGACGCGCGTGATCCCTGCCTATCCGCGCGCCTTTACTTTGGTGCTGGCCGACGCACTCTACGCCCAAGCGCCTTTTTTCAATTTTCTCCTGGCTCATGGCAAACACGCACTGGCCGTTCTCAAGGATGAACGACGCGATCTGTATCAGGATGTCGCGGGATTGTTCCAGCACGTAGCGCCGCAACCCGGTCGCTACCGATCTCGCCAGTGCTGCTGGTGGGATTTTCCGGACCTGCTCTCTTGGCCGCAGGTGCAAACCCCCGTGCGCGTCGTTCCTTCTCTGGAAACCTACTCGGTACGCCGGCAACTCGACAAGCGGGACGATCCGCAAAGCAGTGACTGGATATGGGTGACGACGCTATCGCCTACCGAGGTTCCCGTCGAGCAGGTCGTCCGTTTGGGACACCAGCGATGGGATATCGAGAATTATGGCTTCAACGAGCTGGCCAACGAATGGCACTCCGATCATGTCTACATGCACGAACCCGGCGCCATCGAGTGCTTCTTGCTCGTAGCCTTCCTCGCTTATAACGTCTTTCATGCTTTTCTGGCCTTGAATGTGAAGCCTGCCGCACGAAAGGGCAAAACTCAAATCTTCTGGGCTCGACTCATCGCCGCCGAGCTTTATAGCGAACTGACTCCCGTCGGCATGTCGCCCTGAGATTATTTCGCGTTTCCTCCGGAACCTCTGCTCATCCTGGGGACCTGCAAGGAGGTCCTTCTGCCGTGGCTGTTCCCGTGGCGCTGCCGGCCCCTTTTTCTCCTCGCTAAACGCAGTGCGAATTTCATGGCTTCCGGTCCCCGCATCTAAAAACGCGTTATCCTGCCCCTAACCTACCTATTTCCCTCGCCACCCGTTGCTCGTTACGGAATCGTTGCCGACGCAGGAAAGCTCTTGACTTTCGCTTTTTATTCGCCTATAGTCCGGGGCGGTAGAGGAAACGGGAAACGGGTGGCGTTCAGTTCCATTGCCTTTCATGGCTCTCACGAACTGGGCGCCGCCCGTTGAAAATTCCGAGCCCTAAGCGGGGTGAGGGGTCCGCTTGAAAAAGCGATCCCTCGTTCCCGAAGAGATTGTACTCGGTCCGCTTCCCTTCGTTCACCGCTGTGCAGTGACCGTTACATTGGCCGCTTCGCGGCCACACTCATAGGAGCCGTCATGGACGTCTGTATCGAAAACGTATTCCCCGCAGTGGCCATGCCCTTCAATCCTTTTCACGAAGACGCGCGCGAAGAAAAAGACCGCGGAGCCGGCGCGCCGCGCTCTCAGCCAATTCCAAATATCGTCCATGTGGATGTGGACGCGTTTTTTGCGTCTGTCGAGCAGGTGCTCAACCCGCAGTTGCGCGGGAAGCCCGTGCTGGTAGGGCGCGGCGTGGTGGCCTCGGCCAGCTACGAAGCAAAAGCATGCGGCGTGAAAACCGCCATGACCTTTCGCGAGGCGCTGCGCATTTGCCCCAAGGCGGTGGTCGTGCCGGGGCAGTACGAGCACTACGCCGATTATGCCGAGCGCGTGCGGCGCATCCTCGAAACGTACACGCCCGCGGTCGAAACCGCCGCGCTCGACGATTTTTATCTGGATTTCGCCGGGACGGAACGGTTGTACCCAGATTATGAGGCCGCCCTGCGCCGCGTGCAATCGGACGTGCTCGAGCAAACCGGACTGAGCGTAAGCGTAGGCGCGGCGCGCACAAAAGTCGTCGCGTCGATTGCCTCGCGCATCGAGCGCCCGCGCGGCTTCCGCATGATTGCGCCGGGAACGGAAGAAAACTTTTTGACGCCGCTGCCGGTCGAAAAACTCCACGGAATCGGGCACGTTCACGCAGGGATGCTGGCGGAGCGCGGCATCGCCACCATCGGAGAATTGCGGCAGGTTCCGCGTGCCGCTCTCGAAGCCGCGTTTGGCGAAGTGATTGGCGGGCAAATCTGGGAACGCGCCCGCGGCCTCGATGGGCGCGAAGTGATGCTGCCTTCAACGCCTAAATCCGTCTCGCGCGAAACAACCATCGAGGGCGGAACGATCGACACGGAATTTCTCGGCGGCCTGATCGAATATCTGAGCGAGCGCATCGGCTCGACGCTGCGCGAATACGGCCGCCAGGCGCGCACCATCGGCCTGCGCATCCGCTATGTGGATCATTATTCCGCGCACCAGACCGTGCGATTGACGCGCCCTTCGAATGACGAGCGCGAACTCCTCGCCGAAGCCAAAGAACTTTTTGTAAAGCTATTCACGCGCCGCGTAGCCGTGCGCCTGGTCGGCGTAAACGTGACCAATCTCGAAACCGACCGCCGCCAGCATGAACTCTTCGACACCGACGCCAATCGCCGCTGGTATTTGAATCGCGGCCTCGATTCCGTTCGCGGCCGCTACGGCTGGAACGCCGTCTTCTACGGCAACGGCCTCGAACTCCGCGAACATTACGCCACCAAGCCCGGCGGCCTCGTCCTCTCCACGCCGTGCCTATCGCGATAAAACGTACACATATATAACTATCTGTGATATGTAGTAATAACTAAAATGCTTGAGCCAGAAGCAATCGGCCTGTGGACCGAAATTAAGCTTCAGATCATTCGCGAATATGCTGCTGCGCACACAAAAATTCTCAAGGAGCGAGAGTGGTGCCGCGGCTATGGTTATATCGACGCATTCGCTGGTCCTGGCGAATTTGTTGCCAAGGAAGACCGCGATCGGATTATTTCAGGGTCCCCCATTAATGCACTAAATATCGAACACAAATTTGGCGAGTACCACTTCATTGACATCAACCAATTAAAGATAGATCACTTGGAAAACCTAATCGCCGGGCGACCAGAGGCCAAGATGGTTTATTTTCACCTTGGCGATGCAAATGAAATACTCAGACGGGTGATTTTGCCAAATTATCAGTATGAATCTTTCAAACGAGCTTTGTGCATCCTCGATCCCTATGGTTTAGATATCGAATGGGCAACGATTGAATCTATAGGGAAAGCCAGAACGATGGACGTTTTTTTGAATTTCCCTTTAATGGATATCAATCGTAATGCTGCGTTAAAAACTCTAGAAGCTTCCAATCCAGAAGAAGGTGTTCGACTGACCAAAATCTGGGGTGACGATTCCTGGAAGCATTTAGCCTATGTCGAGCAAGCTGATTTATTTTCTTCATCAGTTTTAATAAAGAAAGATGAAGGAAACGAAATTCTCAAACGCGGCTTTCGAAAGCGGCTAAGACAAGTTGCGGGATTCTCCTTTGTGCCGGAACCTATTTTAATGAAGAATAGGAAAAGCGGGCATTTATACTTCCTTTTCTTTGCGTCTCATCAGCCAGTGGCGCAAAACATTGCTGAAGCTATCCTCCGGAAATGGGGTGCCGAATGAAATTGGCCGAGAGGGGCTCGAACTTCATTCGCCAATTTGGAGGTCCCGGCGAGGACTCGCAAATTGTGTGCTTCAAGTTTTGGCAGCTTGTGGTGGCGGGCGGCTGCCCGTACCGGTGCGCGTATTGTTTTTTGCAGACCGTGCCGTGGTTCCGGTTTCGCCCGGATGAGCTTTATGGTTTGGTCTACACGAACGTGGAGGAAATGGTTGCGGAGATCAAAGAATGGCTCGACGATCCCATTCCCAAGATGATGATCGTGGGAGAACTGCAGGACGGACTCGTCTTTGATTCTGCTTACAAAAAAACGAGCGGCGAGCCTCTGACGCATCGCGTGATTCCTCTTTTCGCGGCGCAGAAGAGGCACCGCCTCATTTTCCTGACCAAGTCCACGCAGATTCAGCATGCTTTGGAGCTTGCGCCCACGTCGCAAGTCGTTTTTTCCTGGTCGGTCAACGCCGAAGAGATTGGCGCGAAATGGGAGCATGGCACGCCGCTGCCCTCGGAACGTTTTGCTGCGGCAGAAAAGATGAAAAAAGCTGGTTGGCCGATTCGTTTCCGCTTGGATCCGATGGTTCCCTACCCCGATTGGAAACGCGGCTATGCTGAAGCCATCAAGAAAATCAACGCGCTCTCGCCCGAAATGGTCACGCTCGGCGCGCTGCGCGCCACTTCGTATAACGGCTTGCGGAACGCCGCAAAAGCGGATGGGCGCGACGAAACGATTTTCGATTATCTGACGGAAACAAAAGATCCTTCCGGTTTCAAATACAGGATTCCCTTTGATACGCAGGTGGAAATGTTCCGGTTTGCCGTCGACCGCCTGAAAAGCAGCATCAAGCCGGCGCTCTGCAAAGAAGATCGCGCTCTCTGGAAAGCGCTGGGGATGAAATTTGAAGGCTGCCATTGTTTGCTAGGCCGCAATGACGCCATCGCGAAAGAACGGAACGTAGAAATGAAAAAGGATCGCGAAGTCGAGCATGTCATAGGTATCGGTAAGCCTTTGCCGGTTTTGGCGTAACTGCAGCGGATTCACCCCTTCCCGCCTCCCTACCACTGAAGTACACGGCCGTTCGAGGGTACTCGTGTTTGTACATTTGCATTGCCACAGCCACTATTCGTTCCTGCGGGCCGTAGCGTCGCCGGAAGAAATCATCGCCGCGGCGGTGGAGCAAAAGATGCCCGCCGTAGCGCTGACGGATACGAATGGGCTGTATGCGGCGGTGCCGTTTTATCAGGCGGCGAAAGCGGCAGGAATCAAGCCAATTGTGGGAGCGGTGATTGACGTCGAGTTTTGCGCTTCGCAATCCACAGCTCGAAACACCAGAAACGAAAATCGAAATTCGCAAAGCGCACCAATGGTGCTGCTAGCGGCGGACATGGAGGGCTACAGCAATTTGTGCCAGTTGGTGACACTTCTCCATTTGGGCACAACAGAATTGGCGAAAAATGATTTGGATGAATGCGACGGACGGCCCGTAACGCTGGAGGAATTGGCGAAGCATTCGCGAGGCGTGATCGCGTTGTGTCCATTGCCAGCACGCATGCAAGATGCCGGCGATCGTAGGGGCACGGCGTGCCGTGCCCCTACGGCGAAGTTGAAAGACATTTTCGGCGACCGGCTCTGGATCGAGGTGCAGCACTTGTCACCGGGAGACGGACGCACGTTGCGCGAAGCGGAGCGCATCGGCCGCGAACTCGCTGTGCCTCTGGTGACGACAAACAATGTCTATTTCTTGCGGCCGGAAGAGCATTTGCATCACCGCGCAGTAAACGCGGTTCGCACCGGCGGGCTGCTGACGACCGTGGCGGCGCCGGACATCACGACCGGCGAAGCATGGTTCAAGCCGGCGTCGGCAATGCAAAAGCTGTTCCTCGATCATCCGGAATGGCTGCGCGCAACTCTCGACATTGCGGAGCGGTGCAATCTCGAGCTCACGCTGCACAAAACGATCTTCCCGGAATTCCCCGTGCCGGAAGGCGAATCCGCGTTTTCGTATTTGTGGAAGCTGTGCTTTGCGGGCGCACAACGCCGTTATCGCCCGCTGCGGCCCGAAGTGCTCTCGCGGCTGACGCACGAATTGGGCGTGATCGAAAAGCTGCACCTCGCGCCGTATTTCTTGCTGGTGTGGGAGATCGTCGAGGAGGCCAAGCGGCGCGGGATTCCGGCGGTGGCGCGCGGTTCGGCGGCCAGCTCGATGGTGACGTATTGCCTGGGAATTTCTTGCGTGTGTCCGTTGCGCTGGGGATTGTACTTCGAGCGCTTTTTGAACGAGCAGCGCGGCGATTGCCCGGACATCGACATCGACATTTGCGGCGCGCGGCGCGATGAGCTGCTCGACTACGTCTACGAGCGCTGGGGCGAAGAGCACGTAGCCATGATCGGAAGTTTTGTGACCATGCACGCGCGGCTGGCCATCCGCGAAATCGCGAAAGTGTTTGGCGTGCCGCCGGGCGAAGTGAACCATTTTACGAAACGGCTGCCGCATCGGCCGGTGCGCGAGATTTTGCAGGCTATTCGCAACCTGCCGGAATGCCGCACTTTGCCGGTGGACGACGAGCCATGGAAAACGATTCTGCAAGTGGCGTTGCGGCTCGACGACGCGCCGCGGCACATGGGCATTCATCCGTGCGGAACGGTGATTTCCGCGCAACCATTAACGCGGCTGACGCCGCTCGAGCGCGCGACGAAAGGAATCGTCGTCACGCAGCCGGACATGAACGCCATCGAAGCGCTTGGATTGATCAAGATGGATTTGCTCGGCCAGCGCGGATTCACGACGATGTCGCTGGCGCTGGATAATATCGAAAAGGAAGTTGAGGAGGTAGAGGAAATAAAGGAGGTAAAGGAAAAAAGCAACGTTGCGCCGGATGGCGTGACGCCTTGCCCGAAGCCGCGCGAGATTGATTTTGACGCGATACCGGAAAACGACCCGGCGACGTGCGCCGTGATTGCCGCGGGAAAAACGATGGGCGTGTTTCAGATCGAGTCGCCGGCCATGCGCGGGTTGTTGCACATGATGAAGGCGCGGACGCTTGAGGAAATAGCGCAAGCTTTGGCGCTGATCCGGCCAGGAGCATCGGAATACGGCTCGAAAGAGTTGTTCATAAAACGGCTGCGCGGAGAGGAAAAGATTGAATATCCGCATCCGGCGCTCGAAGAAATCCTGGGAAGCACACTGGGCGTGTGCATTTTTCAGGAACAGGTGATGCAGATCGCGCAGGCGGCCGGGGAAATGTCGCTGGCGGAGGCCGACATCATGCGGCGCTCGTCCGCGAAATTCTCCGGCCGGCGCGACCTCGAGCGGTTGCGAAGCAAGTTTCTGCTCGCCACGGGAATGATGGGGCTGACCCCGCAACAACGCCAAGAAACCTGGTTGATGGTGGAAAAATTCGCGGGCTTCGGATTTTGCAAAGCGCACGCGGCGACGTACGCGGACATATCCTACCGCATGGCGTATTTGAAGACGCATCATCCGGCGGAGTTTCTGGCGGCGATGTGCAGCGCAGGGGCCGGGTTTTATCACGTGTCGGCGTACGTGGAAGAGGCGAAGCGCTGGGGGATCGAGGTGCGGCTGCCTTCTGTGAATCATTCGAGGATGGAGTACACGGCAGAGACGACGAACACCGTGGAACGGAAAAACACAGCGGCGAAAAACCGACAGACAGGAATGTCTGTCCCACTTGTGCCAGTGAATGGGAAGCGGGCGCTGCGCATTGGGTTGATGCAGGTGAAAGGGCTGCGCGTGGAAACGATTACGGCGATTGTGCGCGCGCGGGAAGAAGGCGGGGCGTTCCGGTCGCTGGAGGATTTTTTGCGGTGTGTGGTTGTCGAGCGGGATGAGATCGAGGCGCTGATCAAATGCGGAGCGTTTGATGAAGTGGGTGATCAAGTGAGTGGCGAGGAGCGCGGAATTTCGCGACCAGAGATGTTGTGGCGGTGGAATTTTTTGCAGGCAAGCTGCAAAAACGCACAGGTGCTTCGAGTCAAAGATGCACAACCCCTTCAAAGCAAAAGCGCACAGCCAGGATTGGCTGTGCCACCCACTGCGCCGGAAATGCTGTTTGCTGATGCGAAAGGCGAAGACGCGATTGGAGCGGCGCTGGCGGGGATGCCGGCGGCGGAGTACACGCTGGAGCAAAAATTGCGGTACGAACGGGAGATTCTCGAAGTGTGCGTGAGCGGGCACCCGCTGGATTTTTTGCCTCGCAATGGCGAAGTGTGGAGCGACGAGTTGGATGGATTGCGCGGGAAGCGGGTGACCTTGTGCGGATGGGTGGTGACTTACCGGCATGTGGGGACAAAAAATTACCGGAACATGATGTTCGTGACGCTGGAGGATCAGCGCGGGCTGTATGAGGTGGTGCTTTTTCCGGATGCGTACGACCGTTATGGCGGGCTGGTGTTTGAGACGCGGGCGATGCGCGTGACGGGACGCGTGGAAGTGGGCGGGCAGATAAACGGGGAAAAAATGGAAGCGCTGAAGGGGTGACTCGTGACTGGCGACTTGTGACTGGCCATGCATGCTTCGCGACCTGTGATCCGTGACCCGTGAAAACATTTATACGGAGGACGCAGAGAACGCCGTGGACACAGAGAAGAGCTGGAACGGGGCGAACACAAAGGTACGGAGTCGGTGAAAATGCTATTTCGGATAAAAAAACCAAATATGACGGCGACGACTTCGGCGGAGCCGGAGGCCGGGCGGCCGGCGGGGACCGGCGAGGAGTGGCTCGGGCGGAACCGGAGCGCGAAACGGCGGCTTTGGGAGCGGCTGAATCCGCGGCATAAAAAGGAGCTGCGCATGATCGCGGAGGCGCTCGCGATGCAGCAGACCCACGCGAACTTGCCGGAACCGCTGCGGGCGCGGTTGAGCCAATCGATTGCAGAGGTGGAGCGGCTGGCGAGGCGGATTGGGGCGCTGCTGGCCGAGGTAACACGGCGGACACCACCGCGCGCGTAACCGTTGCGGGGCGTTGGCGGCGACCGCATACTGAAAATATGGCTGTCCCCAAAATGCGCGGCTCCCAGTCCATTACGGCGTTGACCCAGGCCAAAACGCGCTGTTCTAAGTGTGTTGCAGTTCTGGCCCTCCTAAAAAAACGTGGCTGGCTTTGCGTTGCGGCGTTGGTTGTGGCGCTATGCGCAGCGGCTGCGGCGGCGCGAGCGGATGAAATTCGGTTGAAAGACGGCAAGAAGCTTTACGGCGTGATTGTGGCGTATGAAGACAACATGTTCAAAGTGAAGACGGACTTTGGATATGTGCTCGTCGAGAAAGACAAGATCGCCTCGATTATTCCGACCACACCGGCGAGCGCGACGCCGAAAACCGAAAAAACACCAGCGGCGAAAAAAGAACCGGCTACGGAGGCGCAGCCGAAAGCCGAAGAGGCTGTGGCGTCGTCCGCCGACGGGACGAACGAAGCAACAAATGCAAGCGCGAAATCCGTCGAACCGGCGACTGGTAAGCGCGAAAAAACATCTCCTAAAATCACGAACGCCGCGGTGAAACCCTCGGCTCCGGCGAATACGACGACTAAAGCGGTGGCCCCAAACATCGCGGCGTCCGCTAACGCTCCGGCCTCCACATTGACGGTATCCGCAGCACAGCCAGCGGCGCCAAAAGCGCCGGAACCTCCGGCGATGCGCGAAAATATTCAGGGCAATCTGTACACGAACTACACGCACGGCTTCAAGATGTACAAAGCGCCGAGCTGGGACTTGCTCGAAGATGCGCGTCAGGCGCTACCGAATGCCATCGTGGCAATGGGCACTCAGAACGAGTCCACCCTGCTGGTCATCGGGCAAGAAAAAACCAAAGAACCGCTGGAGCCGGCCGCAGCCACGGTCGAAAAACGGCTAAGCGACATCTACGACAACTACCGGAGAATCTCGCAGCGGAAGACGACGGTGGGCGGGCTGCCAGCGGTCGAGTATCACTACCGGGGGGAAGCAGACGGACACGATTGGTCCGGCACGGTGGCGGTGATCGAGCGAGGGCCGGAGATCTTCACGGTGCTGGGCATGACGTACGCCGACGATGACCTCATCCAAATCCAGGAAAACGTGATTTCGAGAGCGATTGCGAGCCTGGACTTCAACGTTCATTAAATGGTGGGTAGTGGATAGTGAGCAGTCCGATGTCGCAGGCGCGGGCTTATAGAGGCAGGTCGATAGTCTCGTGGTCTAGTTAACAATAACCACCCCGCCCCTGGGGTTTTGTGTAAATACTCATTCTAAGATAGATAAAGTCCTTTGTTTTGATACAGCTCTGCAAATGTTGATTCTATGCAACTTGCATTGGAGCGGAATTGCGCGGATTGGGTGGCTCCGGCTTGGCGAAATCGAGCGGGGCCCGCTCGGAAAGGGACACCTCACCTCAAAAAAAGAAAAGCGGCGGGTCTCCGCCGCTGAATGGAACTTGTCCTGGCTCAAATAATAACCGCTATTAGAATGAATTCAAGGTATAAATTGGCTGCAAATCACGGTCATCGCAGCGACCAGAAATCGACGGGTTCAACGGACAACTTGCCTTGCTCGCCGTCTTTCAAATTGTTGAATTAGCGAAGGAGAGCATCAAACCCGGCCTGGACAAAGTGGTGATCGTGCGTTAAGGCAGCAGTGATGTGTTCGGCTTCCATGATTTGGAAACTGGCGCAGTCTGTGAGGCTCCAGTTTTTGTCGGCGCTTTGTTTGTAGCGCTCAAGCGCCTGTGTGAATTGTTCAGACGTCTGTGGAACCACGACTACGGAATCGCTCCGGCCAAAACCTTGGACCGCACTGACCACCGCGCGGCGTTCCCTCGAGTTCCCGCCGCTTAAGCTATTCAAGAGTTCAGCGAAGACCATTTCGGTGGTCACCAACTGTACAGAAGAAAGCTGGCCTGACAGGGTCACAGCTTTCTTGTGCAGTGCATCGCGTGCATTTAGGAGCGCTAGCCAATAGCCGGTGTCGGCGAATACCGCCTTCATTCCTCGACCTTTTTAGTCCCATAGAGATAGTGGTCAACATTCTTTGACAAATCGGCTGGAAGTCCTTTCCAATCCTCTTCGGTTAGATCCTTTGTGGCGTCGGCGATTATCTCCAAGATAGAGCGATTGTCTCTTGGTGCTTCGGCGGGCCTCTCGTCGTGCACGGACGGATCTGATTTTCCAGCGGCGGCATAGCGCGTCTCGAAGCCCAAGTGCTCCAGGATTGCAATGGCTTGATGGGAGTTTGTGGTGTCGTTAGGAGGCACACCGGCAGCTTCGAGGACGAGCGGGCGGGCAGGGAGCTCCCGGCCTCCGATAATGACGGTCCATTTGGGCATCTTCCGGAACCAGCGGAATTTGGTGGCGGTTGCGAGGACCTCGGCTCTTGTCAACTCTCTCGGATTTCGCATGGATGACCCCTGCGGGGACGAACTGATCTAGAACTTGTCTCACATACTACACTTATTATTATTCACCGTCAACTTATTATAGGCCACCTCAACGATTCCGTAACGAGCAACGGGTGGCGAGGGAAATAGGTAGGTTAGGGGCAGGATAACGCGTTTTTAGATGCGGGGACCGGAAGCCATGAAATTCGCACTGCGTTTAGCGAGGAGAAAAGGGGCCGGCAGCGCCACGGGAACAGCCACGGGCAGAAGGACCTCCTTGCAGGTCCCCAGGATGAGCAGAGGTTCTGGAGGAAACGCGAAATAATCTCAGGGCGACATGCCGACGGGAGTCAGTTCGCTATAAAGCTCGGCGGCGATGAGTCGAGCCCAGAAGATTTGAGTTTTGCCCTTTCGTGCGGCAGGCTTCACATTCAAGGCCAGAAAAGCATGAAAGACGTTATAAGCGAGGAAGGCTACGAGCAAGAAGCACTCGATGGCGCCGGGTTCGTGCATGTAGACATGATCGGAGTGCCATTCGTTGGCCAGCTCGTTGAAGCCATAATTCTCGATATCCCATCGCTGGTGTCCCAAACGGACGACCTGCTCGACGGGAACCTCGGTAGGCGATAGCGTCGTCACCCAGATCCAGTCACTGCTTTGCGGATCGTCCCGCTTGTCGAGTTGCCGGCGTACCGAGTAGGTTTCCAGAGAACGAACGACGCGCACGGGGGTTTGCACCTGCGGCCAAGAGAGCAGGTCCGGAAAATCCCACCAGCAGCACTGGCGAGATCGGTAGCGACCGGGTTGCGGCGCTACGTGCTGGAACAATCCCGCGACATCCTGATACAGATCGCGTCGTTCATCCTTGAGAACGGCCAGTGCGTGTTTGCCATGAGCCAGGAGAAAATTGAAAAAAGGCGCTTGGGCGTAGAGTGCGTCGGCCAGCACCAAAGTAAAGGCGCGCGGATAGGCAGGGATCACGCGCGTCAATAAACGCAGCGCCGTTTGCACTTCATCTTCTCCAGGTCGTTGCGGCTCCTGATCCAGGAGCAAACGAACCGCCTCACGTCCCGGTGGTGCACCGGGCAGCAACAGCAATGTGACTTGCCGGTGATAAAACTGAATGCGATCGCCTTTCTCTCCATGAATGGTGCGCTCTAAGCAGCCGGAACAGTGGCGCAAGTAACTCGCGTGGTTTTCGTGGCCGTCCAGAACCACGACGCCCAGCCCGTAAAGATCGGGTAGCGCCTTGTTGCGTTTCAGACGTTCATAAACCTGGTGTATCCCCTGCCGCAGCCCGTCGGCGTCCAGTAGTGCATGGACCCGCCCTAGAGTGTCTGCGCTGCAGGCGGGCTCACCCAGCCAACTCTGCCAAAAGTGGGCCCGGCCACCGATCTGGGCCCAGGCGTTGATGCTGCCCATGCGGGCCCAGAACAACACTAAAGCCGATTTCACGACCGCCGCCGCGGGGATGCGTGGTTCTAATCTCCGATCAGAAACTTGCGTGAGGATATCTGCGGAGAGAGAGAAGATTTTTTCCGAGTAGGCAATCAGGCGGCGGAGAACGTTTATCGCTTCCTTTCCCGAAGACGTTTCCATTCCAACTCGGAAACTTCTTCGATGAACTGCTGCATTTGCTGATAACTGCTTACGGCTTGGCGAACCCGTTGTTCCCATACCTTGGGGATACAGATCTGGCGTGGTTTCCCGGCGTGACTCTGAACTAAGTACAGGGACTTGTGTGGATCGCCTTGTGCACAGTGACAGTTCGACTTACCACACTTGCGAAAGCGTTCGGAGAGGGTGCCGCGAAGAAACCACTGGCTGGAAGCCAGCTGCGCGACCCGAGAGCGAAATTTGCGTTCGGAAGGCGAGAGGCTAGAGCGATGAAAAGCAGAATCAACTGGTTTTTTCATCTGAGACTTATATACTATCCCAGATTAGCTTGGATGTCCACACACAAAATGCAATGCGAATTTGCTCAGCACCTCAAAAGGGGCCAACGGTAGGAGAATCAAATACTTGGATTGCTCAGAAAACTTCGTTGCGGAATCACTGAGGCCACCTGCCGGCCAGTGCTTCTTCCCTGCAGGGGCTGGGAGCTACGCTCCATGAGAACTTGGAGACACTCCAGAGCCTTCGGATTACAGGAACCTGGGGGCGCGATCTTTTTGCTTAGAAACGTGGCGCTTGCGGGCAGAGTCAAGAGCGGGCACGGCGTGCCGTGCCCCTACGAGATCGAATCATGGCGGGGATTGGGCTAGTCGGAAGCGGCGGCGGCCAGGTCGGGGAATTTTTTGTGTTCGCGGATGACGGCGATCAGGGCTTGGGCGGAACGCGGGAGGCTGCGGTCGCGGCGGTAGACGAGGCCGAGTTCGCGCCAGAGGTCGACGCCTTCTACGTTGAGGAGCTTTACTTCTCCGGCTTTCACCTGGTCGCGGGCGAAGCTCTCGCTGATGAAGGAGACTCCGGCGTCGGCAGCGACGAAGCGCTTGATCATGCCGATGCTGGGAAGCTCCATGGCGACGCGAATGCGGGCACGATAGGGACGGAAAAGCTTGTCCAGAACCTGGCGGGTGAAGCCAGTGCGCGGGAAAATCAGGGGTTGCGTGGCTACTTCCTCGAGAGTGATCTTGGAACGATGAGCGAGCGGATTGCGGCTGCTGACCATGAATCGCAGGCGGTCGCGCGAGATATGGTGGACTTTGAGCGTCGGGGACTTGATAGGAAGTGTGACGATGCCGACGTCTACGGAGCCGTCCTCGACGCGCTGGAGAATCTTGTGGCTGAAATTGCGGTAGATGCTGATGTGGACTTGCGGATAACGGCGTTGAAACTCGGCGAAAATATCCGGGAGAAGATAGAGGCAGGTGGCTTCGTTGGCGCCGAAGACGAGCGGGCCTTGCACGACATCGCCGCGGTCGGCGACGACTTGAATGGATTCATCGCGGAGGCGGAGAAGGCGCTCGGCGTATTCGAAGAGGACCTCACCGGCAGGAGTGAGCTCGACGGATTTGGCGGAGCGGTCCAGAAGGCGAGCGCGATAAGCTTGTTCGAGCTGGCGGATCTGGGCGCTGACGGCGGATTGCGAACGGAACACTTTTTGCCCAGCGCGCGAGAAGCTCTTTAGCTTGGCAACGTAGACGAAAGTAGCGAGTTGATCAAAGTCCATAGGTGGGTGGCTCGGCAAAGATTATAGCGGATTATTACCGCTAAGTTAGCGCAGAATCCTGCTCCTTTCAAGCTGGCAGAGGCGCCTGAGAAAGCGCGGCACTCTGCGGCGGACTGAAAACGATTTCGCGATGCTTCAAACTGGCAAGCACTGGCTCCCAAGTAGCCTCGAGGGTCCCCTGGAAGTGGAGGGGCTGAACGCGAAGGAACGGGAGCGGGCCGCGGCGCGAGAGCAGACGAGAGGCGCGCGGGCTGGCAGTGAATCGTTGGTGCTCTTCGAGGACGCTGCGCAGCCAGGCTTCTTCGCGCTCGTCGATTTCGGCCAGGGCGACGAAATCCCGGTGAATCACTTCGTCAGCTTCGCCGCGAAGGACGTAGGAGAGGCCTCCGGTCATGCCGGAGCCGAAATTCAGACCGAGAGGGCCGAGGACGAGGACCACGCCGCCGGTCATATATTCGCAGCCGTGCTGGCCAACGCCTTCGACAACGGCGAGCGCGCCGCTATTGCGGACGGCAAAACGTTCACCCGCGCGGCCTGCGACGAAAAGCCGACCGGAGGTGGCGCCATAAAGGATGGTGTTTCCGGCCAGGACGTCGCCGCGGCGGGAGGCGGCGGAACTGGCAGAGATGGCGATAGTTCCACCCGAGAGCCCCTTGCCGACGTAATCGTTGGCTTCGCCCGAGAGCGTGAGAGTGATTCCATCGGCCAGGAACGCGCCAAAACTTTGGCCTGCGCAGCCGTGAAAATCCTTCGTAAGATGCCCCCTGAGCGCATCAGGCTGGCTGCCGGGACGGCGACGCCGCATCAATTCACCGCTCATGCCTGCGCCAACGCTGCGATCGGAATTCTGGATGGGCTGCGATTCCGTTTGGAGTTCGAAGGCAGCGCTGAAATGCAGAGCGTCCTCGCGAGCGCCGGCATGCAGCGCGGGCGATTGTTGCGGAGCGACGCGGCCGGTTTCGGAAATCGGGACGATCAGCAGCGGATCCATGCCGGAGCGGGCGCTTAGGCGGTCGTACCAACCAGTGAGATCGCTGAGAGAGCGGGCGCCAAGTTGCGCGAGTCGATTGCGGATCTCTTCGGCAAGAGAACGGAAATAGGCGACGACCATTTCGGGCTTGCCATTGAATTTGGTGCGGAGCTTTTCGTCTTGGGTGGCGATGCCGACGGGGCAGGTATTTAGATGACATTGGCGGGCCATGACGCAGCCGATGGCGAGGAGCGAGGCGGTGCCGAAACCGAATTCATCGGCGCCGAAGAGCGCGGCAACAATGATGTCGCGAGAAAACTTCAGGCCGCCGTCGACTCGGAGAGACACGCGCGAACGCAAGCCGGCGCGCACCAGCGTGTCGTGCGTTTCGCGGAGGCCGATTTCCCAGGGCAAGCCGGTGTTTTTGATGGATGTGAGCGGCGAAGAACCCGTGCCGCCGTTGTGGCCGCTGATCGTGATGACGTCCGCGCCTGCTTTGGCGACGCCGGCAGCGATGATTCCGACGCCTGCGCCGCTGACGAGCTTGACGCCGATGCGAGCGCTGGGATTGACGGCGCGCAGGTCGTGAATGAGCTGGGCGAGATCTTCGATGCTGTAGATATCGTGATGCGGCGGCGGCGAAATTAACGGCGTGCCGGGAGTCGCGTGGCGAATGCGGGCGATATATTCCGTGACTTTGCGCGCTGGAAGCTGGCCGCCTTCGCCGGGCTTGGAGCCTTGGGCCATTTTGATTTCGAGTTCCTCGGCGTGGACAAGATAATCTGCCGTGACGCCGAAACGGCCTGAGGCGACTTGCTTGATTTTGTTTGCGGCAGCGGGCTCGAAGCGGTAGGTGTTGGGATCTTCGCCGCCTTCGCCGGTGTTGCTGCGGCCACCGATCATGTTCATGGCGAGAGCGAGCGTGCGATGCGCTTCGGGGCTGAGCGAGCCGAGAGACATGGCCTGCGTGCTGAAGCGGCGAAGAATGGTGTCAACGGATTCCACTTCTTCGACGGGTACGGGCGTGCCGGGAACGGTTTCGAGCAAATCGCGCAGAAAGACTGTGCCTTGATGTTCGGCCAATTCTTCGAACGCGGCGAATTTGCCGGAATCGGGAGCTCGCACGTGGGCGTGCATGCGGCGGACGACTTCGGGCGAAGTGGCGTGAAGCTCCGCGCCTTTGCGGAAGCGGTAAAGACCGGCGTCGCCGAGTTCGGCGGATTCGGCGGAGAAACCGGCTTTGTGCATGCGGACATAGTCGGCGAAGAGGTCGTCGAGAGTTTTGGAGCCGGGATAATCGGCGGCGTCCTCAAAATATTCGGAGCAGAGATCTTCGGAGAGGCCGACGATTTCGAAGAGATGGCTGTTGCGATAGCTCGCGAGAGTTGAGACGCCCATGCGCGCGAGGACTTTGCGCAGGCCAGCGGTGATGGCAGTACGCATGCGGTCGGCACCACCGGGCTCGAGAGATTCAGCGAATTCGTCAGCGAGATACGGGACGACGGCACTGGCACCAGCGGCGATGAGCAGCGCGACGTGATGCGTGTCAAAAACTTGAGCGGACTCGATGATGAGCGGCACGTCCGAGAGGCCTTCGCGAACCATCGCTTTCCAGACGGCGGCTGCCGCCAAAAGCGCCGGAAGCGCCGCGTTTTCCGCGCTGATGCCGCGATCGGAAAGGAGGAGGAGGCCCGGGCGTGCGCCGCTACTCAGAGGGGTAGAAGATAGCTGAGCAAAACTGCAGCGTGCGCCCGGGACTCCCAGGGCGGAAGAGAAAGTCATTTCGATGCGCTGAACGGGCGCAAAGAACTCGGATAGTTCGGCGAGTTGCCCGGCACTGAGAAGCGGGCCGGGGAGGCGGACGCCGTCCTTGAGATGAACGTCGAGAGACATGACGTGAGTTTCGCGCAGCGGATCGATGGGCGGATTCGTGACTTGAGCAAAACGCTGCTTGCAATAATCCCAGAGCGTGCGTGACAGCGTGGAAAGGAAGGCGGGCGGGGCGTCATCGCCCATGCTCCAGTCGGCTTCCTTGCCGTGAGTCAAAGCACAGAAAAGCGTTTTGAATTGATCTTCGGTCCAGCCTGCTGCGGCGGCAATGCGCTTGGGCACGCCGGCGACGGGAGGATTCGTGGCGGCGGAAAAAGCGAGATGGCGCACAGGAGGAGCGGCGTGCTTGGCTTGATGCATGGCCAGGCGCTTCAGAATTTCGCGCCAGCGCAGAAAGAGGCCGGCTTCGGGATTGGCGAGAATCATTTCGCCGGGGCCGAGGCGCTGGCGTTCGGCGATGCGGGATTCTTCGAGATCGATGAGGCCGGTTTCGGAGCCGGCGATTAGAAGACCGTCATGAGTGAGCGTGTAGCGCAACGGGCGAAGGCCATTGCGGTCGAGTTTCGCTCCGACGAATTGGCCGTCGGAAAAAATTAGGGCGGCGGGGCCGTCCCAGGGCTCGCTTTTCTGAGAAAGCGAAGTCAAAGCGGCGCGGATGTCGCGCGAGAGAAGCGGATCGTTCTCGAACGCGGGTGGAACCATGGTGAGCATGGCTTCGTCGGGGCCGAGGCCTTCGAGGAGCCTTAGCTCGAAGGCGTTATCGAAGCTGGCGGAGTCGCTGACTTTGTCTTCCAGCGGAGTAAACCACGAGCCGACGGCCAAACGCGCCCGGAGTTCGCGCTGTTTGGCGCGAAGCCATCGGCGATTCGAGACGATGGTGTTGATTTCGCCGTTGTGGGCGGAGTAGCGAAAGGGTTGCGCAAGATGCCAGGACGGCTGCGTGTTGGTGGAATAGCGCTGGTGGAAGATGGCGAAAGTTGTGGCAAAAGTGGCGTCGCGCAGATCTTCGTAGAATTGTGGGAACTGCCACGGAGTGAGCAGTCCTTTGTAGACGACCGTGCGCGAAGAAAGCGAACAGATATAGCAGCGCTCGGGGAGGAGCGATTCGGCGCGTTTGCGGAGGAGAGAGAGGCGCCACTCGAAGCGAGCGACGCCGCGCGAGGCGTGGAAAGGAGCGACGAAAAATTGCCAAATCTCGGGCATGGTTTCGAGCGCGCGGCTGCCGAGAGAGTTTGTGTTGGTGGGAACGCGGCGCCAGCCGAGGATGCGGAGGCGCTCGGTGTCGGCGGCGGCTTCGACCGCGGACCGGGCTTCGGCGGCGGCGCCGGATGGGAAAAACGCGAAGCCTAGACCAAAGACTTCAGGCAGTTCGAGGCCCTGTTCTTGTGCGCGGGCACGGAAAAAATCTTGAGGGAGAGAAGTGAGGAGGCCGGCACCGTCGCCGCTGGCGCCGTCGGCGTCAACGCCGCCGCGATGCGTCAGGCGTTCGAGGGCGGTCAGTGCAATGTTGACGATTTCATGACTGGCGGGGCTGCCGAGGCGCGCTACGAAGCCCGTGCCACAGGCATCGTGATCGGGATGGCCCCAGTTGGGGTGCCGAACGCTCCGGGCTGGCGCGCACCGTCGGTACATATCCATTTATTAGGCTGGGAGGGCAAAGATGTACAACGCAGATTTTGCATTTATCAAATCGGTTTTCTGGGGGAGGAGATTTTAAGCCCTGAATTATTAAAACTTTGTGACTTCCGAGAAGTGAAAATCGCGGACCTTCATCGCGGGGACTACCATTTCGAAGGCTTCTTCGCCTGTGGCGCGGACGGCGGGGCCGAGAAGCTCGACATTGCGGAGCATTTCTAGGATGGACTGATTGAAGCGGAAATTGCGGACGGCTGTCGAGACTTTGCCGTTTTCGACCAGGAAAAGGCCGTCGCGCGTCATGCCGGTCATCACTTTTTCGTAGGGGTCGACTTCACGGATGTACCAGAGGCGGGTAACGAGGAGGCCACGATCGGTGGACGCGACCATTTTTTCGAGCGAGGAATCGCCGCCGGAAAAGACTAGATTCATGGGGGCTTCGCCGTATTCGTTGGGAAGAGCGAAGCCGTGTCCGGTGGGCTTTTTGCCGGCGGATTTGGCGCTGGTTCGAGCGTAGACGAGATTCTTTGGGACGCCGCGATCGACGAGCAGAACGCGCTGGCGGGGCACGCCTTCGCCATCAAAAGGCGCGCCGAGTTGCAGCGGATGGTAAGCGTCGTCGGCGATGGAGATATTTTTGCCGAAGATTTGTTTGCCCATGCGGTCGTTGAGGCAGGAGCGTTTGTCCTGGAGGGCAGTGGCTGCGAAATCGTAAAACAGGAAGCCGACTAAATCGAGGACGGCGGCGGGTTCGAGAATTACGGTGTAGCGGCCCGGGGGGAGTTCGCGGGCGTCGACGGCCATGTGGGCCTTTTCGCTTGCACGCTGGGCGAGTTTCTGCGGATCGAAAGCGCTTACGCTTGCGGCATTAGCTTTGGCCCAGCTTGCGGCGGGATTTTCTTGCATGGTGATGCTGAATTCGGCGTGGGTCTCGCGATAGGATGCGAAGAGGCCGCGCGAATTGCCGAGCGCGGATTGTTGCAGGCCGCTGGCGAAAATGCCGGCGGCGACTTGCCCGTTTTGAATGGCTAGATCACAGGCGCGGCGGACGGCGCGGGCACGATCTTCGGGCGTGAGCGTAGCGGTATCTTTGATGAAGCGGTTCACTTTGCGATAGCGCTGTTTGCCGGGCAGGGGAAGCAGATGCGGATCTTTCGGCTGGCTGTGCGCGAGGGACAAGGAAGCGTCGATTGCGGCGCGGAGAGAATCTTCGTCGATGCGATTCGTGGTGGCGCGAGCTGTGCGGCTGTCGACGACGGCGCGGATGGAAACATTCAGGCCGCGCTCGGCGACGTTTTGGTGGATGGCGTTGTTGGCAAAGCGCGTTAGGGATTCGGCGTTTTCGTCGACGTGGACTTCGGTTTCGTCGGCGCCAGTGGATTTGGCCAGGCGCAGAACCAATTCGATGATGCGGCGCAATTCCCGCTCGGGAAGTAATTGATCAGAAGCAGCGCTCTTCTCTTCCGACGACTTCGCCGATTTGTGCGAAGGGCTCATTGGTTTGAAAACGCCGAGCCGATTCTGACGTTGCGGAAGCGCGAAGGGGCGGCACCGTGACCCGTGCCCATGGTTTGCATGGGCTGGCCTTTGCCGCAGTTCGGCGTGCCCCAAAGCGTCCAATGATCGCGCGAGCAGATGGCGTCGCAGGAATTCCAAAATTCCGTGGTAATGCCGCTGTAGCTGGGATTTTTCAGCATGCGTGTTTTCTTGCCGCCTTTGATTTCCCAGCCGACTTCGGTGGAAAACTGGAATTGGTAGCGGCGGTCGTCGATGGACCAGGAGCGGTTTGTTTCCATCAGGATTGCGTCATCCGTGTCGGCGATTAGATTTTCGAAATCCCAGGCACCAGGTTTCAAGCTGATATTGGTCATGCGGATGATCGGCAGGCGATTCCAGCTTTCCGTACGCATGGTGCCGGAAGAGCGTTTCAGGCCGATGAGATGCGCGGTTTCGCGATTCGAGAGGTAGCCGCGGAACTGGCCGTCTTTGATGATATCCGTGCATTGAGCGGGGACGCCCTCGTCATCGTAGGCAAACGTTCCGAGGCCGGGGCCATGTTCGAGGCGGGCGTCGGCGACGACGTTGACGATGTCGGAACCGTATCGAAGCTCGTTGAGCTGGTCGAGCGTGAGAAAACTTGTGCCGGCAAAATTCGCTTCCTGGCCGAGGACGCGATCGAGTTCGATGGGATGGCCGACGGACTCGTGAATCTGCAGGCCGAGCTGGCTGCCACCGAGAATCAGAGTGCCCGTTTTCTCGGGACATTGCGTTGCAGAATGGAGCGCGGCGGACTCCTCTCCGACGCGTGCCGCATGTTTCAGCAAATCGAGCGATTCCACGAGTTCGTAGCCTTCAAGCGCGTGCTGGCCGCCGAAGCTGTTGGGATAGGAACGCTTCTGAATTTCGTCGCCCTGGAACGAAGTAGCGGCGATGCCGCAACCGGTGATCATTTTTCGCTGATGGATGCGCGAGCCGATGCTGGAACTGAACCAGGAATCAATTTTGCGGAATTGCATTCCGGTTTCCGTGAGCGTGACGCCTTTTACATGGCGCATTTCGGCGTCAGCGGCGAGCAGCAAAGCGAGCTGATTTTCCAGCGGCAGTTCAAAAGGATCCTTACGAAACGGACTTTGCCAGCTATCCACATAGGCGGCTTCCTCGACCATGGCCACATCGCCGCGTTTCGCTAGTGCGGAGGCCTTGGCGATGGAGACAGCCTGCGCGGCGCACGCGGAAACGCCTTCGCGCGTGAGTCTGTCCGTGGAAGCAAAGCCCCATGCGCCATTCGCGAGGGCGCGAACGCCCATGCCAATCGATTCGGATTGCGCGAGCGTCCCTACTTGGCCATTTTTCGTGGTCAAATCGCGCTGGCGAAGATGCATGACGCGCACGTCGGCATACTGGGCGGCGCGAAGGCGTGCCGTTTCTAGCGCCTCGATGGAGAGATCCCACATAAAGTATCCCAAACCAAACCGAAATAAGTTTACAAGAAAAAGGAGCGCGACGTGCCGCGCCCCAAAAGGAAAGAAAGAGCACAGACAAGAGTGTCTGTGCTACGTGCCTTCTTGCCAAGAAGCGAGATAGTGCTCCTGCTCGGCGGTGAGTTTGTCCAGTTTGTGGCCCATGCTGTCTAGCTTTAGGCGGGCGATCTCCTTGTCGAGATTTTCGGGGACGACATAAACCTGCGGCTTCAGCTGCTTGTAGTTCTGGCGCAGGTATTCGGCGGAGAGAGCCTGATTTGCGAAGCTCATATCCATTACGGCGGCCGGGTGTCCTTCCGCAGTTGCTAAATTAACGAGGCGGCCTTCGCCGAGCAGATAGACCTTGCGGCCGTCCTTCATAACGTATTCGTCGACGAGGGGGCGCACTTCGCGCTTGCCGCTCGACAGTTTTTCGAGAGCCGGAATGTCGATCTCGACGTTAAAGTGGCCGGAATTGCAGACGACCGCGCCGCTCTTCATAGCTTCAAAGTGTTCGGAGCGAATGACGCTCTTGTTGCCGGTGACGGTGATGAAAACGTCGCCAACTTTGGCGGCTTCCGCCATGGGCATGACACGGAAACCGTCCATGACGGCTTCGATGCCCTTGGTCGGATCGATTTCGGTGATGATGACGTCAGCGCCGTGGCCCTTGGCGCGCATGGCGACGCCGCGGCCGCACCAGCCGTAACCGGCGATGACGACTTTCAGTCCGGCGAGCAGCAGGTTAGTGGCGCGAATGACGCCGTCCAGCGTGGACTGCCCGGTGCCGTAGCGATTATCGAAGAAGTGCTTCGTCTGTGCGTCGTTGACAGCAATGATCGGATATTTCAGGGTACCGTCTTTGGCCATGGCGCGGAGGCGGATGACGCCGGTCGTGGTCTCTTCGGTGCCGGCGATGACGTTGGAAACGAGATCGGTGCGCTTGGTGAGCAGCATGGTGACGAGATCGGCACCGTCGTCCATGGTGAATTGGGGCTGGTGATCCAGCGCGGCGCGCAAGTGTGAATAGTAGGTCTCATTGTCTTCGCCCTTGATCGCGTAGGTCGGGATGTTGTAGTCGCGATTCAGCGAAGCGGCAACTTCGTCCTGCGTCGAGAGCGGGTTCGAAGCGCAAAGAACGGCATCGGCACCACCATCGCGCAATGCGATCATCAGGTTCGCGGTTTCGCTGGTCACGTGCAGGCAAGCGGAAACGCGCAATCCCTTGAGCGGCTGTTCTTTTACAAAGCGCTTACGAATGATTTCGAGCACAGGCATCTGCTGATGCGCCCATTCGATCTTGCGCTTGCCGGCGTCCGCCAGCCCAATATCCTTGACGTCACCTTTTTTCAGTTCAGCTATAGCCACACTCATTCTCCTTGGTCCAAAAATTGCGCGTCGAAGGAATTTCGCGCGGGAAAACCGAATGCTGGCACAGGACCAGCTTCAGAACTAAACCTAGCGGTGCGCGGCTGCTTCCACGGTGGCCGCCACTCCGAGGCCAGCCGCCTTTCGAAGAGCGTCCGCGCGATCGGTACGTTCCCAGGTGAAGCCCGCGCCACTGCGCCCGAAATGGCCGTACGCAGCGGTGTCCTTATAGATCGGACGGCGAAGATCAAGCGCCTCGATGATGCCCTTGGGAGTGAGCGAGAAATATTCGCGAATCAGCAGCGTGATTTTTTCGTCCGAGATGGCTGCCGTGCCGAACGTGTCGGCCATAACGGAGACAGGCTCGGCCACACCGATAGCGTAGGCAAGCTGCACTTCCGCTTTGCGCGCAAGCCCCGCCGCGACGAGATTCTTGGCGATATAGCGCGCCATGTAGCAAGCGGACCGGTCCACCTTCGAGGGATCTTTACCGGAGAAAGCACCACCGCCGTGACGGCTGTATCCGCCGTACGTGTCGACGATAATTTTGCGGCCGGTCAAACCCGCATCGCCCATGGGCCCGCCGATGACAAAGCGGCCCGTGGGATTAATGTGAAATTTTGTCTTGTTATCCAGCATCGCCGCCGGAATGATGGGACGAATCACATGTTCCGTGACGGCGTCGCGCAAGTCGGCGTTGGAAACTTTCTCGCTGTGTTGCGTCGAGACGACGACGCAATCGACACGGGCGGGGCGGCCATCGCGATATTCGATGGTGACTTGGGATTTGCCGTCGGGCCGAAGAAAATCAACTTTATTGGACTTGCGGATATCGGTGAGGCGCTGCGTGAGGCGGTGGGCGAGTTGGATAGGCATGGGCATCAATTCGGTGGTTTCATCGCAAGCGTAACCGAACATCAAGCCCTGGTCCCCCGCGCCGCCGGTATCGACGCCCATGGCAATGTCCGGCGATTGGCGCTTAACGGTGCACATGACGGCGCAAGTGTCGGCATCGAATCCGTACTTCGCGCGGGTATAACCCACGCCGCGGATCGTGTCGCGCACCAGGTTGTCGTAATCGATGATGGCGCTGGTCGTGATTTCGCCTGCGACGACGGCAAGGCCGGTAGTGACGAGCGTTTCGCACGCCACGCGGCCTTTCGAGTCCTGCTTCATCACTTCATCAAGCACAGCGTCGGAAATTTGGTCGGCAATCTTGTCGGGGTGACCCTCCGTGACAGATTCCGAGGTAAACAAAAAGTTGCGTAAGGCTTCGCTCAAGACAAACTCTCCTTGTCAATTGGCGGGATGGCAGTCCACCGCCGCACACTTCTACATAATTTAGGTCTGCGCGTAACCTTCCAAAGCTAGCATCGGAGAAGATGAGAGTCAACGCATTGGATTCAAACGCGTTAGAAACGAAGTCATCGGTCATACTTCAGGCTTAAACGGAAGAAATATGCCATTTCTGGATAACTCCTAGGCGGCGTCCTCGTCATCATCCGGCTGGACATCCAGTTTGCCCTTGGTCTTTTTGGCCATCAGGTAGGAGCGGATGAACGGGTCGATGTCGCCATCCAGGACGCGGTCGACGTCGCCGGCGCTGAACTTAGTGCGATGGTCTTTGATCATGCGGTATGGCTGCATGACGTAGGAACGAATCTGGCTGCCGAACGAGATGTCCAGCTTGGACTCGTCGAGCTTGTCGGTATGCGCCTGGCGCTTTTGGACCTCGAGATCGTAAAGCCGGGAGCGCAACATTTTCATGGCCATTTCGCGGTTTTTGCCCTGGCTGCGCTGGGCTTGGCAGCCGACGACGATGTTGGTCGGCAGGTGCGTGATGCGGATGGCGGTCTCGACTTTGTTGACGTTCTGGCCACCCTTGCCGCCCGAACGGAATGTATCGACGCGCAGGTCTTCGGGACGAATGTTGATTTCGATGCGGTCGTCAATTTCCGGTATAACGAAAACCGAAGCGAATGAGGTGTGCCGGCGAGCCGCTTGATCGAACGGCGAGATGCGCACAAGGCGATGCACACCGGTTTCGCCCGCAAGCAAACCGTAGGCGTTTTCTCCGGCGAACTGGATGGTGGCGGATTTGATGCCTGCTTCTTCGCCGGGCGTTTGGTCCAGCAAGGTGGCGTTCATGCCTTTGCGCTCCGCCCAGCGGAGATACATGCGCAGGAGCATCGAAGCCCAATCCTGCGACTCGGTGCCGCCGGCGCCGGGCTTGATGGTCATGATGGCGTTGAGGTGATCGGTTTCGCCGGAAAGAAGTGTCTTGGTTTCAAGCTCGCCGACGTAGGATTCGGCCGCTGTGAGTTCGCGGTCGAGATCCTTCAACAGATCGTTGCGTTGCTCGGCGTTCGTTTCCTCCCGCGCGAGGCTGACGTACGTTTCGATGTCTCCGCAGAGGGAAGCCAGCTTATCGTCCGCGGCAATCTGCTCTTCGGCGCGCTTGCGGTCACGCAAGACGGCTTGCGCGGCTTCCTGGCTGTTCCAGAAATCGGGCTGCGCAACCTGGGCTTCGAGGGATTTCAGGCGTTCGCGATATTGCGGGGCGTCAAAGATAGCTCCGCACGAGCGTGATGCGAGGCTTCAATAGTTCGTAGCGGTGCTGCAGATCTTCGAGAATCATTCGGTTCGTCCGTCTCTCTAAAGAATTTTCGCGTGCCTTCGCTTACTTTGCTTCCCCGCTTGGCGAAATCTTTACTTGAATGTTTAGCCTTGGCTTCCAGCTCAAGAGGACCAGAATAACGGAAACCAGCACGCAGAGCCAGGCGAACCAATCGCCGAAGCGCGTGTAAATGGTTTCATTGCCGCGAAAGTCGTAGGGCAAATCGGCGGCGGCGCGCACATCCCTGGGCAACGCGCGGAAAATCCGGCCGTAAGGATCGATCGAAGCAGTAATGCCGCTGTTGGTCGTGCGCACGATCCAGCGGCGATTTTCGACGGCGCGAACCCGCGCCATGCGCAGGTGCTGCTCGGCGGCGGAGGAGTGCCCGAACCATCCGTCGTTCGAGATATTCACGAAGAGTTGTGCGCCGTTCGCGACGAAGCGGCGAATTTCATCGGGATAAATGGCTTCGTAGCAAATAAAGACGCCAAACGAATATCCGTTTGGAAAGCGCCCGACGGAATACTTCGTGCCCTTGCGAAATCCACCGACCTCGCTTGAAACGTTGGAGACCACGCGGTGAATCAGCGGAAAGGGCTCGTACTCGCCGAACGGAACGAGGTGCACTTTGTCGTAGGAAAAGACGCGCCTGCCTTGCGCATCAAACATCAGCGCGCTGTTGTACGGCGCCATGATGGTGTGATTTGTTCCACCTTCCAAGACGCTTTCCGGTTTCCATTCGACCACGCCAACGATAAATGGATTTCCAAAGCGAATGGCGAGACTCGAAGCTAGATGAGCAAATTCGACGTCCTGATAGGAAAAAGGCGCGGGAGCTTCCGGCCAAACCAGCAAATCGGAATGATGCGGGGAAGGCGCAAGGCTGAGGCGCTGGATCTCGTCCATATCCGAGGCGTGCACGAGGAACCAGTGGGCGGGATATTCGTCAACCTCGGGAAAATTCAGCTGCACGGCGCGGGCCGCGTGATTGGCGGGGGCTTTTGGGACGAAGCGCGGACCGACCAGCATCACGATAAGCACAAGCGTTGTCGCGCCGGCGAGGATGGTCAGCCGCCGTTTCGGCGAATGCTTTGTTTCCGCGTCGCACCAGGCGAGCAGCGCATTGAAAGACGCAACGACAAAAGATAAGCCGTAAATCCCTGTGATCGTGGTCAACTGCACCAGCGCCACATTCGCCGCCGCCGGATAGCCCAACAAATTCCATGGAAAACTGATTTCCGGCAAGCGGGTGCGAAACATTTCGAGCGAGACCCACAGGAAAGGCGCGCCGATGCACGCGAGCGTGATGCTGCGAAGCGAAAGACGGTGGATCGCCCAAGTCACCACTCCGTTCGCCGCGGCCCACACCGTCCCTATCAGCAGCAAAATCCCCCACCCGCCCGCGATGGAAAGCCCGCCGTGCACGGCGAGGACCTTGGCGATCCACGGAACGGAGGTCAGCACGAAGCAGAGGCCGTGCAGAAATCCGCAGCCGAAGGCCACGAGCGGGCGCGCGCCGAACAACACAATTACCAGGACCCCTACACACACCCAGGAATAAATGCTGAGGTAAAAGCCGGTGTAGGAAAAAGAGAGCGCCGCGCCGGAAACCGCAGCCACAAAAAGCCTCATCCATGAGGGCGTTTCGCTTCCGGGATGCGGACGAAAATAGCCGAGCCACGGATGCCCAGGCATCAGCGCTTCACGATGGCCTTGAACCCGGCCAACTCGAGGCCTTTCCTGGCGTTGTCGACGGCTTTCTGGTCGGCGTAAGGTCCAACCAGCACGTGGTAATACTTATCGCTCAGCGGCGTTTGCACGACGGTCGGGAAATTTTTCTTGCGCAAGGTGTTTGCCAGAGCCAGCGCATCGGCTTTCTTGGTGAGCGCGGCAACCTGCAAGTTAACGCCTCCACCTTCGTTAGCGGGCGCGCTGACAGCCGTCCTGGCTGATGCATTCACCTGCTTCATGATGGCGGAGTTCTTTCCGGCAGAAGCCGCGGGGCTCGCAACCGGCTTCAGATGATCGTCGGCCTTGTTGGAATCGCCCGCATGATAAATCTCCCAGTCGGAATTTGCGGGAGTTTCGGCATCGGGCTGCGCATCGGGAGCAGATTTTCTCCTGGAATTCTTCACCGTGACATCGGTCTTTGGCAAAACGTCGGAGTCAGGAAAGCCACGCAGATTTGTGGCCGCGCGCACTTGTCCATCGTACTGATTGCGCCCCATCACGAAGCCGAGCGTAAAAAACAATCCCGAAAACAGCAGCATCAGCATGAACAAGCCGATGACGTGCCGTCCTTCGAGCACTCGCTCTCCGGCGCTCCCTCTTTTTCCCCCAGAAGCCATTCTTACTTTTTCGATCCCCCTAACGCTTGTACCCAGCTATTAATAATATCGATGGGCAGGGGGAAAACAATCGTTGTGTTCTTCTCGACACCTATCTCCGTCAAAGTTTGCAGGTAGCGCAGCTGAATGGCCGAAGATTGCGTCTCGAGGACTTTCGCGGCGTCAGCCAGTTTTTGCGAAGCCTCGAATTCGCCCTGGGCGTGAATTACTTTCGCGCGGCGCTCGCGTTCCGCCTCGGCTTGCCTCGCAATCGCGCGCTGCATCTGTTCCGGTATGTCGACTTGTTTCACCTCGACGTTGCTCACCTTGATGCCCCACGGCTCGGTGTGCTGGTCCAGGATAAGCTGAAGCTTCGAGTTCACTTTCTCGCGCTGCGAAAGAATTTCATCGAGCTCGAACTGTCCGACGATGCTGCGCAGCGTGGTTTGCGCAAGCTGGGATGTCGCGTATTGATAATTCTGCACCTGGGACATCGCGAGGTTGGCGTCCACCACGCGAAAATAACAGACAGCGTTCACCTTCACAGATACGTTGTCGCGCGTAATGATGTCCTGCGGCGGAACGTCCAGCGTCTCGAGTCGAAGACTGATCCGATAGAGCCTCTCGATCGGCGCGAAGACCAGGTTAATCCCGGCTCCTTTTGGCTCTGGCAGCAATCGCCCCAGGCGCAGCACCACGCCGCGTTCCCATTCCTTGATGATATAGATCGAATTCCATATCCAAATCAAAACGATGCCTGCAGCCACCGCAAACGGCAGTAAGAAGCCGATCTCCATGTCTACCCTCCTCTGCGCCAACGCATTCTACTTGTTTTCCACGGCCGCCGCTTCTTCCGGCTCGACGTACAGTTTCAAACCCTCCACGCGGCGAACACGCACGGGCTTCCCTTCCGCCACTCCTTGCGGAGAAACCGCGCGCCAAAGCTCTCCGTGAACGCGGATCATTCCTTCCTGGCCAGCAACCAGCGCGGAAGTGGTCAAGCCTTCCTCGCCGACCAGCTCTTCCCTGCCCGTCGCGATTTTCCATGTGCGCGAGCGCAGCACCAGCCGCATCAAGAATACGGTGATGAGCGCAAAGGGCAAAGTCACGGCCAGCGCCACTCCCAGGCTCACTCCCCCAGCTGTCAGCGGCGAGCGAATCAGAAACAGGGCGCCGAGCAACATGGACACGATCCCTCCAAACGCGAGAACTCCGTGGCTCGTGAACTTGGCCTCCAGAATAAACAGCGCGAGCGCCAGGAGTATCAGGAGAACTCCCGCGAAATTCACAGGCAAGAAGTGCATCGCGTAAAGCGCTAGAACGGCGCAAATTCCTCCGACCACGCCGGGCGCAATCATCCCCGGATGCGTAAATTCCGTGTACAACCCGAGCACACCCAGCAGCAAGAGCACAAAGAAAACGTCCGGTTCCACGATGCGCGCGAGAAATCTTTGCCGCGCGGAAAGCTCGAAGGGAACGATCGCCGCATTCTTCAAGTCCAAAACCGTCTTCGCGCCGTCGAATCGCGTGATGGTGCGGCCATCCAGTTGATGCAAGAGATCGTCGGGCGACGAGGCGATGAGATCGATGAGTTTGCCATCCAGCGCTTCTTGTTCCGTAAACGCTTTCGCGTCCGTCACTGCGGTTTCCGCGAGCTTCACGTTGCGGCCCCGCTTCTCCGTGTAGCTGCGCAGGAAGGCCAGAGCATCATTCAGAATTTTCTTGCGCATGGTTTCGTCAACCTGCAGCTCCCAGCCCCCGATCGCAACTACGGGAGAGGCAGCGCCCGTGTGCGTTCCTGGGGCCATGGCTGCAATGTCCGCCGAAAGAAGGATAAAGAAACCGGCCGAGGCGCCGCGCGCCCCCGTGGGCCATACGTAGACCGCCACGGGCACGGGCGAGGACAAAATGTGTTGAATAATCTCCGTCATTGATTCGCTCAAACCGCCCGGGGTGTTCATGGTGATTAGGACGAGTGCAGCATGCCGGCTGGCAGCGTCGGCAATCCCCTCATCGATGTACGTTGCCAGAACCGGTTCGACTTCGCGATCCAGATCGAGGCGCAACACTTGCGGATTGCCGGAATGCTCGTCGGCCGTAGCGGAAGGAAGCGCAAGAAACGCGACAACACACAAGAGCGCGCAGACAGAAGAGATGACCCAGGCCGCGAAACTCTTCAAACTGGCAAGCCGTTGTACAAATCGGCGAGAGCTCATTGCGCACCTCCCGCGGGCTTCACTTTCTGGAGATTTTCCAGCAATGCCTTTGCATCCGGGTATTTTGGAGCAAGTTTGAGCGCGCGTTCCACTTCCGTCCGCGCAAGATCCGGCTTCTTTTGCGCAAGGTAAATCCGCGCAAGAGCTGTGCGCACGACTGCCGAGTCGCGTATCTCCAAAGAGGCTTGCAGTTCTTTGGCGGAGTCGTCCAATTTGCCGCGGCGGCGATAAACCTCCGCAAGCCCGGCGTGGGCCGATGCGTTCGATGCGTCAGCGGCCAGCGCGGCCCGAAATTCGCTCTCCGCCGCATCCACGTGGCCAGCCGATAGTTCCTGCCGCCCACGCCGAACGTGCGCCGCCGGCGTATCTGCAACAGGCGCGGGACTCGCAGCGCTCACAGCAGACTCAGCCGAAACGATATCCAGGCGCATCGCCGTCGTATCCAGTTCTGTGCGCACACGTTCGAGGCGCTCCAGCGCATCTTTTCCCTCGAGATGAACCTCCGGAAGCGCATCGGGACCGAAAGTTTCCGCAGCGGTGTCGTTCTCTTCGTCGGCTTCCGCTTTGTTCCCCGCCTTCTTGAGGGACTGAATCACCAGCGCCCGGTCTTCCGGGTTATCGGGCTCGCGACTCGCGGCGTCGCGAAAATATTCCGCGGCACCGGCAAAATCTTTCGAACTATACGCCAGCAAACCCAAGTTAAAGGGGTAATCGTCCTCGTCGGGATCGATTTCCGCCGCCCGCCGGAGATCAGCGATTGCTGCCGCCGTTTTGCCTTCTCGCGCAAGCGCCAGTGCCAGATTGTTCAAAATTTCCGGCAGCTCCGCGCCAGAAACCATGCTTTTGCTCAAGAATTCCTGCAAGGAAGCGAACACTTGATCGGCTTGGTCCGGCTGATTCATCAGCAATCGGCAAACGCCCGTCCCGAAGACCGCCTCGGCGTAGCGATCGTTCGATTTCGGCACTTTGGCAAACCATGGCAGCGCCGATTCGCAATCCCTGCGGGAGTAGTAGGCGTCTCCAATCGCGAAGTCCGGATCGGGCCATTCAGGCTCGAGACGCGCCGCTTCCCGAAGCTCGCGCAACCGCGGATCGTCGTCGGTCGCTAGCAAACCGCGAACGTAATGTTCGAAGGCGTCGAGCCGCAGCGGCCGCTGCGCTTTCGAGAAGTCTTCAAGACTCTGTTTGTATGCGTGATCGTTGGCGGACAGCAATCGCCAGAGCATTTTTAAGTGCAAGTCCATCAGCGAATCCAGCGGGCCGCTCTCCCGAATCGCCGGAAGCAGGCGTATCGGGCTGATGCGCAGGATTCGAGACTCAATCATAAGAGTCTGGCCGTCGGACGTAAACCTGCCAAAAATGACGAAGTCCGCGTCCATGTTCTGTGCGATGCGCAGCATGGAAGCCCGGCTCAATTTCGCCGCCGGCAGAAGCCCCGAGCGGTCCAGCTCTTCCGTGCGCCCTTCATGCGAATACACCTGCTGGCCGGCGGCGGAAAGCCGCTGAATCGTGAGCTCTTCAAGGCCCTCGCCAAGCCAGTCGAGGCTCGCCGACGCACCCTCATTTTCAAAAGGAAAAACGAGATAGATGCCTTGCTGGGAAGACGCCGCAACCCCCCTAGCGCCAGTAGACGCACTGGAATCGGTGGCTAGCTGCCGTGCAGAAAGGGCAGGCGCCGTCGAGATAGAGATGGCAATCGTGCTGTAAAGGATTAAAGAATGCGCGCTGAAAACAGGCCTCTTCATGCTCACTTGATTGTAGCAGAGGCGCAACGCAGCATCGCCTCAGAAGCGTTGGGGTGTCGATGAACTACACAGCGCGGAACTAACGGCGAGAATCGTCAGTAGGTCCCTGATAAGCAGGAGGCTGCGCCTTACACCACGCCGAACCCTTCGAAGTGGCCGCCTTTCTTCTTGCTAAAGCTGCGCCGGCTCGGCCGGCTTGGGGGCGAGCAGTTCTTGGATCTCTGGATTTTTCAGCGCCGCTGCGAAGGCCGGATCTTTCTTGACATTCGCGATGTCTTTGTAGCCCTCGTCCTTGGCCTTGCGGAGGTAATGGATGCAGCGCTCGAGGTCGCCGGCTTCCGCAAAAGATTTCGCCAGCAGGTAGTCAAACGTTCCGCGGTCATCCACCGAGCGGTCTTGCAATATCGACCCATTGCGCGAACCGTTGTGCTCGAAAAGCAAGGGATCAAGAATCAAGCCCTGCCGGAACGCAGCGATAGCCTCTCCGTATTTCTTCTCGCCAAAATACGCGTAACCCAAATTGCTGTAGAGCACGGCCATATCGTTGCGCATCTTGATCGCTTTTTCGTAGGCCCGGATGGCCTTGTTGTATTTCTTGCGCTGATACCAGATTGTGCCGACATTGTTTTCAGCGTCTGCGTACTGTGGATCCACCTTAACTGCCCGCTGATAATATTTCAGCGCCAGGCCCAGCGCTTCCTGCTGGTGCAGAGCGATGCCCAGCTTATTCAGGTACACGGGATTTCGAGGGTTCTCATCCGAGAGTTTCTTGTAGAGCGCCGCAGCTTCGTTGTACTGCTTGCGGATCATATACAGATCGCCCATCTGCTCATCGGATATTTGCGGATGCACTACGCCCGACGCTTGCTCGGCCGAAGGCACTTGCGCCATTCCGGGTGCCATCATCGCCGACCGTGTAGCTTCGAGTGTTTGACCTGTTGCGGGGATGCACAGACTTAGAAGGAGAATACTACCTGAAACCGCCACCCTTACTTGAGTCATGGCGAGTCTCCCTTCTCCGGCTGAGGCTTAGCCTTGTCGGGATCCTTCTTCTTACCCCCAAAGATACCAAAAATCTTCTGTAAAGGGTTCTTTTTCTTTTCCTCGGGTTGCGCGCTGGGATCCGGGGCCGCCCCGGGAGCTGTTCCGACAGCGCCCTGGCCCGTCGCGTTGGGCGGCCGGTTCGGATCGTAGGTCGTTATAGGCTTTCCCTGCGCATCGGTTTGCGGTTGTTTCGGCTGATCTCCGCCAAAAATGTGCGACAGCCAGGAGCCCGTCGCGGAAACCGCGCCGCTCCCGCCGTGCAACTCGCAGAACTGCGTGGGAGCCGACCCGGCAATATAAACCTCTTCGCGCGTCGTCGGGCAGTTTGGCGTGGCAAGTTCCAGCGATTCCGGATCGATCAGCACGGACTGCACGCCTTCCGGCATGGTGAAGTCCTTGACGTCGCGGTAGGGCGGTAGCTTCGTGGCGCGGAGCATGAAGTCTGCCCAGACGGGCGCGGCCGTAGCGCCGCCCGTTATTCCCAAATCGCGATTGTCGTCAAATCCGATCCAGATCACCGTGAGCAAATTCGAAGTGTACCCGGCGAACCAGCCGTCGCGCGAAGTTCCCGTCTTGCCCGCCGCAGGAAGCGTGAAGCCACGTGCGCGGACTCCTGCGCCCGTGCCTTTGTTCAGAACATCTTCGAGGACGCTTGTGATCAGGTAAGCCACGCGCGGATCAAGCACCAGGTGCGTCTGCGGTGTGAATTTCTCCACCACGGTTCCGTCGGCGCTGACCACGCTGTGCAGGAATTCCGGCTCGGCTCGCACGCCTCCGTCCGCGAATGCGGTATACCCCGCCGCCACCTCGACTGGCGTCATTTCGTAGGCGCCCAGCGCAACCGCCGGCGTCGCTTGGATGTTGGTGCCCAAGCCCATCTGGCGCGCAATTTGCACGACGCGCCCGTAGCCGATCATCTCGGCCACTTTCACGGTGGCCACGTTCAGCGAGTTCGTCAGCGCCTCGCGCACGGTCACATGCCCCATGAATTTTTCGCCGTAATTGTTAGGTGTGTATTCCTTGCCGTCGAACTCAAATGTAGTTGGCTCGTCCTCGACGGTCGTCGCAGGAGTGATAATGGGCTGCACACCATCGACGGCATTGTCGAAGGCCGCCGCATACACAAACGGCTTGAACACCGACCCAGGCTGGCGGTGCGCCAGCGCATGATTGAGCTGGCTCTGCCCGTAATCACGGCCACCGATCACGGCCTTGATTTCGCCCGTCTTCGGATCGATCGCCACCAGCGCTATCTGTACCTGCGGAATCGGCTCGGTGCTTTTCTTCTTCGCCGCTTCGCGCCGCCATTTCTCATATTTTTTCGCCAGCAACAAGTCCACGTTCTTGACACCGGCGTCCACCGCCGCCACCGCTGCTCTCTGCAAAGCAGGATCGAGCGTGGTGTATACCCGGAAGTTCTGGCTCAACAGCTCGTTCTCAGAAAATTTGTCGAGCAGATGGTCCTTTACCATGTCCACGAAATAAGGCGCTTCGCTCCCGGAGCTATCCGCGTGCACGATTTTCAGAGGCTCGCTCTTAGCCTCTGAAAGCTCCTCCTGCGTGATGTACTTGTTCTCCAGCATCTGCGTCAGCACGCGGTCCCGCGCCTGCGCTCCGCGCTCCGGCCGCCGGTCCGCCGAGGAGTAATAATTTGGCGCGCGGATGATCCCCGCAAGATACGCGCACTCGCCCACCGAAAGCTGCCGCATGTCCTTCCCGAAATACGCCACGCTCGCTTCTGAAAAGCCTCGAATGCCAAAGCTGCCGCGGTTTCCGAGATACACGTCATTCGCATACAGCTCGAAGATTTGTTGTTTGTTGAACCGTTGCTCGAGTTCGATGGAAATCATCGCTTCCGCGAGCTTGCGCCGCCAGGTCCGGTCGGTGGAAAGAAAAAACGTCCGCGCTACTTGCATGGTAATCGTGCTCGCACCCTGGTAGTGGCTCGAGCTATGCCGGATATCGGCCCACGCCGCGCCCGCAATGCGCACGAAGTCAAATCCGCCATGATCGAAAAACCGCTTGTCTTCGGCGGAAAGGATCGCGTGCACCAGCACCGGCGGCAAATCCTCATATCGCACCGGCCGCCGCTTTTCCCGCGCGCTGTCAAATAAATTTGTAATCAGCTCCGGCTCGATCCGCGCCGTGTCCAGCTCCGAGCCGCCGGCCAGCGGGCGGATCGAGCGGATTGCGTTCCCGCTGAATTTCACGGCCAGGGCATTCGAGCCGCCGAAATAGGAAAGTTTCGAAGGGCGAACGTCGACCGTGTCGCCCTGCACGGTGAACTCACCCAGGGAGTTGTCGTCCGTCTCGGGACGGTAACCGACACGCGTCAAGTAAGTTACCAAGTCTTCCGGGCCCCACGCCTCTCCGACGGAGATGTACTCCGGCGCGGAAAAAATCTGCGTGGTGTTTTGAAACACTTTTCCCGAAAGCCGCGCATCGATCATGCGCGAATATTTGACGTAGTAATAAGTGAAAATTCCCCCGGCCGTGAGGAACGCGGCGAAAACGATTCCCAGAAGCGTCAACCCCGCCGCGGACGTGAAAAATCCTTTTCGAATTCGAATGCGCAAACTGTGGCTCCCGGGGCTGTAGCTTTATTGTCTCCCAATACCCGCCACTAAGAAAGACGGAGTTCGCCATTGCGAAGTTGCCCGAACCCTTCTAGGCAGCAGCCTGGTCTCGACAAACACCAGCAGCGGCGGTTCCTCGGCAAGCGACTGCACAATCGCAGATAGAATCGTGGAACCAGCCATCCGAGAGGCTGACAGAATGCGGCTACATGATGGATTTGTTTTCACTGGAAGGTGAAAAGTGAAGCTCGGTACTGTAGACGAGCAAGTCGATGGGAACCGTATAATCCAGCGAAATTTTGACTACCTGCTGCGTCGCGCTCACTTTGATGTCCTCGCGCTTCGCCGGTATATCCAGATCCTGAACTTCTTTGAAGATATTGTCCCGAATCTGGTCTTCCGAGTAGCGGTTGACCACCGCAAAGCGCGCCACCTCGTCCATTTTGTCGCTCAACTGATATTCGGAAACGTAGGGGGGCACCGTCTTGAACGCCACAAACACCGCTATAACAAGCAAGACGGTATACGCGATGGCCTTCATACTCGCGCCGCCACGTTGTGTTTTCCAGCGCAGACTCGAAACGCGTCCAGGGGCACTTGCAGATTCCACGAGACTTTTCTCCGGGCGCCAGCAACACCGTAGCCAATGCACGGCATCGCTTGGCAGGATTATTTGGCTCTCTCGTACTTAACGCTAGCACTCAGCCAGTGCGGTGTCGAGATTTTGGCGCAGTGCATGTTCCCGGAAAGCTACGGGGCTCTCGTGCAAGTCTAATCAGCTTTTAGTGCTGAAATTCTCAGTAGGCCCGCGCAAAAATGGCCCGTTCCGGGGCGGCTTTTCCGCAATAAACGCATGTGCCGGCGCCGCTGCCCCGCCCATTTCCTTCGCCCAGGCTCTGGTCGATCGGAATGCACCGCATGGTCGCGCGCGTTTCTTCTTTAATTTTCGCCTCGCACTCCGCGCTTCCGCACCATCCCGAATATGCGAACCCATTTTCCACTGCTTTCTTCAGCTCGTCGTAAGTCTTCGCGTCGTGCGTGTTGGCCTTCCGAAACGCCAGCGCCTTGTCGTGCAGTGCCTGTTGGATTTCCACCAGCAGCTTCTCAATCGTCTGAACGATCCCCGTCAGCGGGACGCTGACCTTCCCTTCCCTTCCTGGACGGTCGCGCCTCGCCAGCACCGCCGACGCCTTCGCCACGTCCTTTGGTCCCAACTCCACGCGCAACGGCACGCCGCGCATCTCCCAATCGTTGAATTTCCACCCAGGACTCTGCCCCTCCCGCTCGTCGACGGTGACCCGTATGTTCGCAGCCACAAGTTCCGCCTTCAATTTCCGCGCCGCTTCCATCACCGTGCTCTTTTCTTCGTCGGTCTTGTATATCGGCACGATCACTACTTGATACGGCGCCAGCTTCGGCGGTAGAACGAGCCCCTGATCGTCACCATGCACCATGATGATCGCGCCAATGACGCGCGTCGAAAGCCCCCACGAAGTCGTCCAGCAATGCTGCAGCTGCCCACCCTGATCCAAATACCGCACCTCGAACGCCTGCGCAAAATTTTGCCCGAGGAAATGGGAAGTGCCGGACTGCAACGCCTTGCCATCGCCCATCATGCCTTCAATCGAATACGTCACGTCCGCGCCCGCGAATTTCTCCGCGTCTGATTTTTTCCCGGCGATCACAGGTATCGCCGCATCGTTGACTGCAAAATCCATGTATATATCCAGCATCTGGCGCGTTTCGATTTCCGCTTCTTCCCGCGTAGCGTGCGCCGTATGCCCTTCCTGCCAGTAAAATTCCAGCGTGCGCAGAAAGAGTTTCGTCCGCAATTCCCAGCGCACCACGCTGTTCCACTGGTTCATCAACACCGGCAAGTCGCGGTACGACTGAATCCACTTCGACCACATGTGCCCGATAATCGTTTCCGAAGTCGGCCGGATCACCAGAGGTTCCGCCAATTTCTCTCCGCCGCCAATCGTCACTACTGCGAGCTCCGGCGAAAATCCCTCGACGTGATGCTTCTCTTTATCAATGAAACTTCGAGGAATGAGCAGCGGAAACGCCACGTTCTGGTGCCCCGTCGCCTTGAAGCGCCGGTCGAGTGCCGCCTGCATATTCTCCCAGAGCGCCCATCCATACGGCCGCACGATCATGCAGCCGCGCACCGGCGCGTAATCGGCAAGCTGCGCCTTCAAAACCAGTTGGTTATACCATTCAGAAAAATCCTGCGCCCGGGTCGGCAGCTTTTCTTCAGCCATGCGTCGGTGTAAGCCGTTCTCCTCAGCAACGATAATTTCGTCCAAGTAAACTAAAAAGCGTAACGGACGCGTTGCAAGGTGTCAACGCACACGAGGAATCTGACAGCCCGAACGCACCACAACGATTCCCTCCTCAGCGAGGCCTGCAGGCCATCGGCGCCGCCGTGACATCGCCAAGGATTACTTGCACGCCGCAGGCAGGGCGAAGGAACCTCACCCATGCTGGAAACGTGGTACAACGATTCGGATGGCTCAGCCGGCTCAATTACAGTCCGAAATGGCAACGGAGAGCGTTGCAAAGAAGCCGCAAGAAGCGGCCGCGAGCCCAATTTCCGGTTGGCGCGCGTATGTCAACGGGTTTCTCGCTGCGGAAATATCGTCTCTGACGCGCTATTACGATCGCGTGATCCAATGGCTGCCGCGCGAGGACGACAAGGGCGGCCTGCTCGCCGCCATCGACGCCCCCCGCAAAGAAACCGTGGGCAAAGATGACCCGTTCCCCGACCTGACCCACGAGCGCGACAAACGCACCGCAATTCTGATCAACGGCACCTTCAATCACGACTTCGATATTCAAGCGCTTTTGATGCAGCTAAAAGCGAAACTTGCGCGCACCTCGCGTCTCGTGGTCATTCTTTATAACCCCTACCTGCGTTGGGCGTACTACCTCACGAATCGTTTAAGTATCCGCAAGGGCGACCTGCCAAGCACGTTCGTCACCCGCGTCGACCTCGAAAACATTGCAAAAGTTGCCGGCTTTGAAATTGTGCGGCAACGCCTGGCCGTGTACTGTCCGTGGAAAATGCTTGGGCTCGGCACGGCTATCAATCGCGTAATGCCGCTGGTGCCGCTGGCACGCTGGCTGAGCCTGACATCCGTCGTGGTGATGCGGCCGCTAGTCCCATCTTCGCAACAAGGAATCTCATGCATAATCCCTGCGCGCAACGAGCGCGGCAACATTGAAAACGCCCTGAAGCGTTTTCCCGATCTTGGCCGCGAAGCCGAAATTATTTTTGTCGAAGGCCACTCGACCGACGGCACTTGGGAAGAAATCCTACGCGTATCGACCGTCTACCGCGACCAGTTCCGAATCTTGGCCGTGCAACAAGCGGGAAAAGGCAAAGCCGACGCCGTCCGGCTTGGTTTCGCGCACGCGCGCGAGGATTTGCTCGTGATTCTCGATGCAGATCTCACCATGCCGCCCGAAATGCTTACCCGCTTCGCGTATGCCTACGACCAGGGCCACGGCGATTTCATCAATGGCTCGCGCCTCGTTTATCCCATGGAAGGTGCGGCCATGCGCTTTCTGAATCGCATGGGCAACATTTTCTTCGCGAAAATCCTAAGCGCGGTTTTGGATGTGCGCCTCGGCGATTCCTTGTGCGGCACGAAGCTTCTCACGCGTCATGACTATGAACGAATCGCGGCCTGGCGCAGGGATTTCGGCGATTTCGATCCCTTCGGAGATTTCGAGTTGCTCTTCCCCGCCGCCGAGTTGGGCCTGGAAATTGTGGACGTGCCGGTGCGCTATCTCGCCCGCACATACGGCGAGACAAATATTCAACGCTTCCGCCACGGCCTGCAACTCCTCAAGATGACCTGGGTCGGCCTGGTCCGTATCAACATGGGGATTAGGAAGAAACCGGTTAACAAAGAGCAACAAGCGCATTAGCCGGCCGGTCAGTCTCTCCCGCTATCCTCGCAACCTAATCGAACGCTATCCATTTCATCGCGAGACCTCAGATAGGTTTTTCCTGGAGCACAGTATATCGACGTAGCCGGTTCTCTCCGCTGCGAGTTCGATCGCTTTGGTGTCCCGGGAATATGTTGTGGCGCTACCAGTCAAGATGTGCAAATGGAAGCCCGCCGATCGAAAAAGATCGAGCAACGCGGCCGGGTCAAAGCCAAGCTCGCGCATCCCATCTGGAGCGTATTCGAACGCAACACAGAGTGACGGGAATCGTTCGAGCGTCCCGCGCATGCCTTCGCAGACAGCGAGTTCGTAGCCTTGCACGTCGACCTTGATGAATGCGACATCTCGCAAATTGCGGGCAGCGACAAAGTTATCCACGCTGGTGACCGCCACCGTCGTTATTCTTTCAGGCGAAGGCCGCGAACTTTTGAACTGTTCCGTGACCACTCGATGATCGGCCGAGTGCTCTTCATTGTGCCAAAATTCGAGTGATCCATCCGCACTGCCCACGGCCATGTTGAATATCTCTACCGTGTCTTCTAGCCTCTTGCGGCGAACAATTTCCCGGAGCATCGCAAAACTAGCGAGATCTGGCTCGAATGCATAAATCTTACCTGGCGCCTTTCGCGCCGCGGCGAACACGCAAGCCGTGTAACCAATGTTCGCGCCGATATCGAGAATATCCCCGCCGGAAAATAATTCCCGGCTGCGCTTCGCAAGCGCCCAGAACGGATCCTCGTACCATCGCTTGTAGAGAAAATAGGAAAAAAGAAAACCGCGCTTGAATAGGGGAAGTTCCAATAGCTTTGCCGAGCGCGCCAGATTGTAGACGCGCGTGAACATGTTCGCGGACGATTTGTTACGCATGCGCTTTCAAGCCCAAATACTCTTTGGATTTGATATCGGCGTCTCCGCCGCTTTTTCCAAAACGAGCAAGACCCGAAGGGCTGCAACGCGGCGCCAAAGCGGCGAAGTGAGACGTTCGAGCTTCGAAACCGCCGGATACAAAGAGTTGGGCAAGAGGTTCATCGATTTGAATCCGCCACTAAGCAGATAAGCAAAAAGGCAAAACGGTTCAAGCGCAATCAGCCGTAGTCCAGGCAATGAATTCAGTGTGTTCGCACGATGACGCGGCCCGAAAAGGAGATACGGAATCGCCTGGTTACCGTCGAAGGCCATTTTCCCGGGAACACCGTCGATTTGGTTTTGCAGCCACGGAGTTTCCGATAGATCGCAGCGCTCCTGATGCAGAAATCGAAATATAAAATAGGACAACGGCGTGATCCACGGTTCAACAAGGATTAAGCGGCCACCGGGTACCAGCATGCGCGCGGCCTCCTGAAGAAAAGTCATAGGCTCGGCGAGATGATGCAGCATGTCCAATCCGAAAATGTTCGTGACGCTGGCGTCGCGAAACGGCAGCCGCTGCGCGTCGGCAACCGCGTCCAGCCACGGGCACCACACGAGGTCAGTCGAGAAAATATCTGGCGCGAGTTGCTTAAGAAAGCCTGGACCGGCTCCGACTTCGAGAGAAAATCCTTCTGGCTTACGGAACGACAACAAACGCGCGAAAAATTCCTCTTGGTAAACGCGCCGCAAGATGGGCTTTTGCTCCCAAACGCGGCGGTGCCGGAGAAGCTGCTCGTGAGCCTGCGTATCGATAGTCACAGTACGTTTTTTATTGTACTGGCTTCAACGGCATCGAGCCTCGAAAGCTTGCACGATGGTTTCGACGGGTTACTAATCCTGTTGGTGTTTCCTTCCGACGGCTCTTGACCCGGAAGAATTTTGATACGCTGAACTGGCAGTGGAACCTCTTTCTCATTCGAGCGAAGCGCGCGCGCCTGAAGTCGCTACAGGCGCCTTCAACAACTTCTCAAGCTCGACGCCCGCCTCCAACCGGCGGCTCATCGCCTTTCTTGCCGTGCTGCTTGCGCTCGGAACAGCGGCCGTGTACGCGCCCGCGATGCGCAATGGCTTCGTGAATTTGGACGATCCGGAGTACGTGACGCGAAATCCCTACGTCCTCCACGGGCTGACCTGGACGGATATCCGCTGGGCGCTCGGCTCGAATTATCCTTCCTCAAACTGGCATCCGCTCACCTGGATTTCGCACATGACCGACGTGCAGTTGTACGGGCTAAACCCTGCAGGACATCACTTCACGAACGTCTTGCTGCATGCCCTCGATGTAGTCTTGCTCTTTCTTCTAATTGCCTGGGCCACGCGGAGCGCCTTGCGCAGCGCTGCCGTGGCCGCGATTTTTGCGGTTCAGCCGTTGAACGTGGAAGCCGTCGCGTGGATTTCCGAACGCAAATCCGTGCTGTGCGTCTTTTTTTTCCTGCTCGGCATCATCGCCTACGGCTGGTACACGCGAAAACGTAGCGTGGGCCGCTATTTCTGCGTCGCGCTCTGTTTCGGGTTGGGAATCACGGCTAAGGTCATGGTCATTCCATTTCCTTTTGCGCTGCTCCTGCTGGATTATTGGCCGCTGGGAAGACTTCCCGGCACGGACGACGCGGGAAAACCACGCGCGTTTTTCCCGGCTCTCCTCACACTCGTTCTCGAGAAGATTCCATTATTCGTGATGGCCGCGGCGGGCGGGGTCATCACCGTTCTCGTTCATTCGCGCGAACATGCTCTCACCGCCTCCATGCCCTTTAGCTGGCGCTTCAAAAATGCGATTTTTTCTTATCTCGCCTATCTCGGCAAAGCCGTTTGGCCCGTCCGGCTAGCACCTTTCTATCCACATCCAGAAAACACTCTGCGGTGGGCGACGGTCATTTTTTGCGGAATCGCGCTCGCGGCGATCACCGTACTCGTTTGGCGATTTCGCCAGCGCAAATATTTGGTGATGGGCTGGCTCTGGTATCTCGGAACAATGTTCCCCATGATCGGCTTCATACAAACAGGCCGGCAAGGAATGGCCGACCGCTTCATGCATATTCCGATGATGGGCCTCCTCGTCGCGCTGGTCTGGCTGATTGCAGATTTGGCGGCGGAAAAGCATTGGCAAAAGGAGCTTCCCATCGCGATTTTTCTCCTTGCGGTCGCGCCGTATGCGATGGTGACGATAAAACAGATCGGTTATTGGCACGACAGCTACACGCTCTTCGCTCACACACTCGAAGTCACGCGGAACAACGGCATGGCCGAAAACAATTTCGGCGTAGCTTTAGTCGAGCGTGGCGAGCCAGAGTTGGCGGCGCAACACTTCGCCGCTGCCGTTCGCTACAGCCCGGACCTTGCCTCCGGGCATTACAATCTCGCCGTTTCCTTGCAGCGGCATAACCGGCTCGACGAGGCGGAGCGCGAGTATCGCGCGGCGCTTGCGTTCTCCACCGACCAAACGGAAATCGTGCAGTCGCATAACAATCTGGGCATCCTGTACATGACTGAGCGCAACTATCCAGCAGCGCTGACAGAACTGAACGCAGCCCTCACTCTTGATCCGGACCAGCAAAACAGTTACATCGGCCGCGGAACGATCGAAATGCAGACCATGAATTTGGATGCGGCGATCGCGGATTTTTCGAGAGCCGCGCAGATCTCGCCTTCGCCCCTCGCGCTCTATTGGCTGGGGCAAGCGCTCGAGGCCAAAGGCGAGACACAGAAAGCGCAAGCAGCATACGAGGCCGCTCTTCGGCTCGCGCCAGCAATGGCGGAAGCCAGATCGCGTTTGCAAGCCTTGCAAGCAGGCGCGAATAGTCGCGATCGACCACAGCCAAGATCGAGCCCCGGCATTTTAATGCGCGATCGAAAGAACTCGAAGATTTTCCCGCGGCGCTCGACGTGGAAGCCCTTACGCATAGTCCAAAGAGCGTCATGAACCCGAAATCCATGTGCAGTTGTTGATGGCAATGGAAACAGCGTCATTCCAGGATCATCGGCGACAAAATCGACTTCCGCTTCCTGGATACCCGCCGAGCATTAAGACATCTTTCAGGATTCCTGCCGTAGGCTTTCCCGCAATGTTCGTCAACTCAAAACTGTGACGATGAAGATGGACCGGATGAATATCGTCGCTGGCGTTATGAAAGCGCAAGCGATAGCGCTTTCCCTCTTTTAAATGAAAAGTCGCAGGAATCATTTCGCCGAACATGCCTTTCGTCGGAAATGCCACGCCATTTATCGTCCAGCGATTGAATCCTTCCTCGGCGGCGTTGTCTTTTGCAAAGGTCATGTCGAACGTTTCATCTGGCGCCGCTGCGATTCCACCACGCTTGCCGAAACGCGTGTAATCCCAACGAAAAGGCAGAGGCGCGATCCATTGCGCTTTACCCGTGCGGCCTGCGTACTCGACAATAATGCCCATTCCGTGCGGCCGGTCATCGTTATCGAGATCGCCCAGAATCCATACGCCGGGATGATTCATTTCCACGATGGCGGAAATGCGTTCCGCTGTGCCCAGCCACAAAACGGGAACGCGCGTGGGATTCGGCACAGGATTTCCATCGAGAGCGACTACCTGGAAAGAGTGACCGGGTAACGCAAGACTGCGAATCTCTGTCGCGCTCCCATTCAAAATATGAAACAGCACGCGCTCGCCTTGCTTGACGCGAATCGGCTCGCCGTGCCCAAGCATACGACCGTTGATGGTGAACGATCCGTAGCCGACCTCATAGCCGTGCGGCATGCCTTTCGCCAGCGAGGCCTTCATCGCAGACTCGCCTGCTTCCTGTAACGCTTTGTTAGGCGTCGACGGCGAAAGGAAATCCTGAGCCATGTCTCCGCCGCGGCTGAAAGTCGGCTCGAACTCTTTCAATGTCAAAAAAACCTCGCGGTCGTACTTGTCGGGCTCGTTCCGCGGCTCGATGTAAACCGGTCCCACTTCCCCGCTGTACTGCCCGGCGTAAAGATCGGATCCAGCGCGGAGGTGCGTGTGGTAGAAGCGGAAGCCTGCCGGTTTTGGCTCAAATGCGATGCGGCGCATGCCATGCGCGGGAATGTAGGGAGTGCCCTCTTCCGCTGCGCCGTCCACATCGACGGGTATTTTCTGGCCGTGCCAGTGCAATTGTTCGGGAGTCTCGGTTTCGTTGTAAATGTCTATGATGGCTTGTTGGCCCTCTTTCAAGCGGATGAGCGGGCCCGGAAATTGGCCATTGTAAGTTGTCGCTGAAATAATCCGCTTCGGCGCAATTTCGATCGGAGAATTCTTGATGTGAATAGTGTAGTCGGCTTTTGCCACGGCGCTTGGCGTGCCCCCGGAAGCGCTGTTTTGTGCGATGGATTCAGGTTGAGCAAAGCCGGTCTTGGAGGAAAGCAGCATCGCTCCTGCGGCAAGCCCGGTAGTTCTCAAAAAATTGCGGCGCGATTCAGCAGGGTTATTCGTCGGATCCTCCTTGGGCAGCCGCCGGAGGACGGCGGGCGTCCAGAGACCACGCTCCGGCGCCCGCGGAAATCAAAAATAGTAGAGAGAAGAACATCGCAAAATCCGTCCGCGCGTCGCTCACCATGTACCAGAAGCCCTGCCCCGCTCGAAACAGCTCCGGGATCTTCGTCGTCACGATGGCGGTGCTAATCACAATCAACAGCGGAACCGCTGCAGCCCGCGTTAGAAGGCCGGACATCACGAAAAGTCCGCAGACCATTTCGAAGCCGCCGACAAAGAGCGCGGTGGAATGCGGATGCGGAAATCCGATCCGGGCAAAACGAAGCACACCCATGTGCGGGTCGGTGAATTTAAGAATTCCCTGCGTGAAGAAAATCAAGCCAACGGGAAGCCGAATAAGCAGGATGCTCGCGGGGCCAGCGGGCGCGTCGAAAAGGAAACGGAAAAGTGATCGCACGTTTGCCGCCCAACCTTTCCCAAGATGCGGGTCGAAAAATGCAAAGGCATTTTAGCGCGCGTGGCGGGAATCGTCACGAAGACAGTTGGGAGCCTTCCAAGGATTCAAGGCAGTCCAAAAGCAAAAAGCGCGGAGCCTGCGGCTACGGCTACGTATTGCTTGCCATCGATGCCAAAAGACATCGGCGACGAATAAACGGAAGCGCCGCATTGGAAATGCCAAAGCGCTTTTCCCGTGTTGGCGTCGAGTGCGATAAAGTTTCCTTCCGCGTCGCCGGTGAAAACAAGGCCGCCTGCTGTCGAGAGAACCCCCGACCACGTGGGCGATGGATGCTTCCACTCCCATTTTATCTTGCCAGTGTCGGGATCGATCGCGCGCAGCGCGCCCCAGAATGGTTCGGCGTCGTCATTCGGGAAATAAGCGCTGCCGTAGTAGGCGTGGCCCGCTTCGTAATTCTGCGGGGCGGTGCTGAAAATATCGCATTGCTCCCGCGCGGTTACATAAAAAAGCTTCGTCTGCGGATCGTAAGTGGGTGACATCCAGTTTGTCGCACCCGCCGCCCCAGGGCATACGCGATTCCCTTCCTCCGTCGGCGAGGCGGCCTTGAGCGCGATAGGCCGGCCTTCTGCGTCTTTGGAATTGCTCCACGTGACCTTGGCGTAGGGATTGGAATACACGAGCTTCCCGGTGGAACGATCAATAATGTAAAAGAACCCGTTGCGATTTGCTTGCGCGATCAGATGTTTATCGCCGTCATCGATCATGACCGGGACTTGCGTGGCATCCCAATCGTGCTCGTCGTGCTTTGTAAATTGGAAATACCATTTGAGCTTGCCATTGTCTGGATCGAGAGCGAGCAAGGAGTTGCTGTAAAGATTGTCGCCAGCGCGGCCAATGCCGCGATTGCTTGGAGACGGATTTCCGGTAGTCCAAAAAGTCGTGTTCGTGGCTGGATCGTACGAGCCGGTAATCCAAGCTGGGGCGCCGCCAATTTTCCAGGAGTCGCCTTCCCATGTTTCGTGACCCGGTTCGCCCGGACCGGGAATGGTATAGAAGCGCCACTTCCGCTCTCCGCTTGAAGCGTCGTAGGCGTCGATGAAACCGCGAATGCCATATTCGCCGCCAGAAACGCCGACAAGGATGAGATTTTTTATCGCGAGCGGGGCAAGCGTAATGCTGTAGCCTTTGCGATAGTCAAATGCAGTCACATCCCAAATCACATTGCCAGTTTTGGAATCGAGCGCGATGACGTGCGTATCGAGCGTGCCAAGGAAAACTCTGTCGCCGAGAATAGCGACACCGCGATTGATGCGCCCGCAGCAAGGACGAATGTCGGCAGGCAGCGCGCGCTGGTATTGCCAAATGGGGCGGCCCGTACGGGCGTCGAGAGCATACGCGCGATCGTCCTGGCCGGTGCCGTAAAGAACTCCATCGACGACAAGCGGCGTGGTTTCAAATTTACCGCCCGCCATGGTCTGGTAAGCCCACTTCGGGACGAGCGCGGACGCATTGGCGGCGGTGATCCGATCGAGTGCGCTGAACCGGTGTCCGGAATAATCCCCGGAATACATCAGCCAGTTCTGCGGCTCCTTCGCTGAATCAAGCAGACGCTGCGAAGTAACTTGCGCGCGAGCGCTCCGAACTGAAAAGGACGAAGCGGCGAGAATGGCAAGCAAGACGAAGAAAATCTTCTTCATGTTTGGCCTCGTCATTGGGCGCCTACCGTGAGCAGGAATGCGACAATGTCCTCCAGATCTTTGTCGCTCAATATTTTTTCGTCGTAAACCGGCATGAGTGATTCGCGAGACTCCTCGAAGGACCGAAGTTTGTCCTTCTCAAAAAGATGAAGCTGCTCCCGCGTGTCCAGCATTTGTAATGTGAAGCTGTCCTCGTTCAAAATCACGCCGGTAAATTTCTGGCCGTCCGCAGTTTCGACTTTCACCGTTTCGTACTCCTGCGAAAATTCCTTCATCACTTCGGAAATCCCCTGAGCGAGGCGGCGGCTCGGATCTCGGACGGAATCGACAAGATAGCTCGTCGAGCGGGCCGAGCCGGTGGTGGTGAGATCGGGCCCGAGCCGGCCTCCCTTCCCGTCGATCATGTGGCACGTCGAACATGCGGATGCGCCATAAAAAAGTGTTTTGCCATGAGCCGCATCGCCGGGCGGTTGCGCCGGCGCCTTGACCTCAACGCTGCGGATGTAGGTGATGACCTGCCAGATTTCTGCGTCGGTCATGCCAACGCCCTGCTGGGTGGCTCCATTCGGCGGCATCGCCGTGCCGGGCACGCCTTCGTTGATAGTGCGAAAAAGATCCGCGTCGGAACTCCCGTGGCGTTTCTGCACGCGCGTCAAATCCGGTCCGCGTCCACCGCCGCGCGCACCCAATCCGTGGCAGAACGCGCAATTCGCGCGGAATTGTGATGCACCTATTTTCGCGGCAGACGGGTCGCCAGCGTAAGGATTTTTGTCCTGAGCGGAAACGCGAGGCGACGCAACGAAAAACGCAATGGCCAGGACTACTGCGAAGAGGCTCAGCGAAGAAAGAGAACAAAAAAACGTGCTCCGCATTTGGATACAACCATCACGTTTAACGAAATTCTTCAAGGCAGGCATACGCGGTGAGCCTCCTGCGGTCCTGGCGGAATCGCGGCCACTATACCATTCCGGAGCAGCGTTCCAGCTCGAGAATTTCTGTGCGCCACAATCCGAAACTACGATGAATGCATGGAAAGCCAGGCAGGTTTGCGAGGTCCGTCCGATTTAAGAAGCGGCGGCAGCCGCGGATGCAAAGCCACAGCATCTAAGCAGAGCAAGAAAGCGAGGATCATCGCGGACAACGTCCCACTTGGAATCGATAGTCGGAGTAGGAATCATGATCGCTCATAACCCCCTCCACGGATCCGGACAAGCGGCATTACCGCATCCGGCTCTTGCCTTAGGTGATGACGCCCATGCGGCGCAGGGGATAGGGATGACAGACGGTAGGCGGAGGCAGCCAGCGAGTGATGAGGCGCCGCATGCGATCCCAAGGGACGCGCCCTTTCTGGCTGCGCCGCGACAGCGCGCGATGCCAGAGCCGTCCCACTTGGAACCGAAAAAGCCACAGCGCCTGTTGGTTCTGAGGCACTCCGTAATACCGGATGTGTCCACGCACCACCGCTTGCAACCACTTGCCCAGTTCGGGAATGGGTTCGTGCATGCGTCGCTGAAGCTCGGCTTTCACCTCATTCAGTTTCGCCTGCAACCTTTTGCGGATCGTTTGCCGCAGCACCGTGAACCGTCCATTGCTCCTCTTCTTCACGCAGATGTGCGTGAAGCCGAGAAAGTTGAACGTCTCCGGTTTCCCTTCTCCACGCCTTTGCCGGTTGGTCGATCGCAAACGGACCAAACTCCAGCAGGCGCGTTTTCTCGGGATGCAGTTCCAGGTTGAACTTCGGCATTCGTTCGGTAAGTTCTGCCCGAAACTGTTCGGCATCCGCTTTGCTGTGAAAGCCCAGCACGATGTCGTCAGCGAATCGCACGACGATCACATCGCCGTGCGCTCGCTTCCGACGCCACGCTTGGACCCACAGATCGAAAACGTAGTGAAGATAGATGTTCGCCAGCAAAGGGCGAGGCACTTCCGCCCTGCGGCGTCCCTTCCTCCACGCGTATTCGTTTCCCATCCTCCAGCACGCCGGCCTTCAGCCATTTCTGGATGAGCCGCACGACGCGCCGGTCCGCAATCCGGTGCTCGACGAACTTCACAAGCCATTCGTGGGAAAGCCCATCGAAAAAGCCTTTGATATCCAGATCGAGCACCCAGTTCACTTTTCTCGTCAGCAGTCCCGTGTAGAGCGCATCCAGCGCTTGATGCTGGCTTCGCCCTGGTCGGAACCCGTACGAAAACCGAGAAAGTCCGTTTCGTAGATGGCATTCAGCACCTCGACCGCCGCGCGCTGGACGATTTTGTCTTCCAGCGCCGTAACTCCGAGCGGTCTTTGCCGCCCGTCGGCCTTGGGGATGTACACTCTACGCACCGGCTTCGCTCGGTACGCTCCTCGCTTCAGCCTTTCGGAAAGGTCCTGGAGATTCTCTTCCAGTTCCTCGCCGTAGTGCCGCCACGTCTCCCCGTCCACGCCCGGCGCGGCTTCCTTCTTCAATCGGAAGTAGGCCATGCGCAGCGTTTCCAGGTTGTAGATGTGGTGCAGGAGCGCCGTGAACCGCAACTTCTTATCCTTTCCTGCTGCTTGACGTACCCGCTCCAGCGCACTGGGCGCGTCTTTCCGGCTCGGTGTCCGGGACGCGTTTTGCTGTGGCAGGTTCCCTTTGGCCAGACCCCTTCCCTCCATCCCCTCCGCCGCCGGTTGCCCGGCGTTGTTCGGGGACTTCTCAGGTACTACCGGGTCTGTCCGACTTCCCAGGTCCGTTCATCATCGGCGTGCGTCCTTAGACTTCCCGATGCGTCCCAAGGCAGCTGCGGCCCTGGGCGGACTGGGGATCTCCCGGTTCCCGCGCGAGGTGTTTGCGTACGTGCACGGGGTCTCTGACCGCGCGGGACTCTGGCACACCTCGCGATATCGGTGCACCCAGATGGGGCCTTCCGCTTCTCCTTACAGCGTCGGCGTCCCGGAGGAAGTTTCTTACGCGGCTGAATACCCGGCCCGCACGTTCCCCTGTCAACGCTTCGACGCTGCCCTTGCGAGCAGCTCCGCATGACTCGGGGCCGATGTGGGTCGCTAGATCCACTTTCGTATGACTTTTGCATTCACTACACCTCGCCGGTTTAACCGGCGCAGGGAGAAAAACGAGATGAACATCGCGCGCGTCGAAGGAACGCTCGAGCCACTCGAAGCAATCGTCCGGCTCGCCGAGACCTGCGTGCACCAGCGCCATCGCGTAAGGTGGGACATACCGCTCGCGCGCGATCGCCACCAGCGTGCGAAGCACTTCGCGTGCTTCATCCGCGCGCCCCAATTTCGCGAAAATATAGCCACGAAGGGAAACTACCTTGCTGTTCCCGCCGGAGAAGCGGCCCGCGCTGACAAGCGCATCGAGAGCTTGTTCGCGTTCACCAAGTTGCTCGAGGGCTTGACCGAGTTGCATGTAGCCAATCCAGAATTCCGGGTCAACGACGATCGCTTGGCGCGCAAACTGCTTCGCAGATTTATAGTCGCGCCCGGCAAATGCAACTTGCGCGGAAAGCGCTTGATTCCCCGCGAGCAGCGGATCAAGTTCGCGAGCGCGGCGGATGGCTTCCGCCGCCTCTTGCGGCCGCCCCATATGCGAGAGAACAACCCCGAGCAGGCGGTGCGCCTGCGAATAGCCAGCATCGAGCGCGATAGCCTTGGAGAAGAGGGACTCCGCGGTGGGCCAATCCCATTCAAACCAGAATTTCACGAACCCTAGGGAATTTTGCGCCTCCGCAAGCTGGGGCTCGGCGCGCACGGCATGCTCAGCAGCTTCGCGTGCGCGTGGCCAAACGGCAAGCGGCGGCGCATCGCCGTTGATGGGACTGGCGGTGTAAGCGTCCGCCAGCCCAGACCACGCGAGAGCATACTCCGGATCGATCTTTGTGGCGCGCTCGAAAAATTCGATAGCGCGGCGTGTGGTCGGGGGCGAGAGCTGATGCCAGAAGTGTCGCCCGCGCAGATAAAAATCGTAAGCTTCGGCGTTGCGCGTCTGACGGCTTGCTAACGCCGAGAGCCTTTCAGGAGAAAGCCGAAGATGGACCTGCTCGGCGATGGCAGCGCTGAGCTCTCGCTGGAAATTGAGCAGGCTGCTGGGCTCGCTGTCGTACGACGCACACCAAATCTGCACTTGATCGCGCACGCGAATGAGTTTTGAGGTGATTCGCAGCCGGCCGCCTTCGGCGCGGATAGAACTTTCCACGAGATAGGCAGCGTCAAGTTCGCGGCCAATTCCGGCGAGCGACTTGGTAGTGCGCCGGTAAGACATCACGGAGGTTCGGCCAATCACGCTGAGATGTCCTGGATCGATTTGGCCGAGAGTGGCGATGGTTTCTTCCGTGAGGCCCTCCGCCAGATATTCGCGCTCGGGATCGGCGCCGATCATTTCAAAGGGGAGCACGGCGAGCGTGACGGCAGCGGACGAGAGCTGCTGGGAGGATGCGGGGGAAGCCGACTGGAAGGCGCCAATGGCCACGACATCGGCGACAAAGCGATAGCCTTTACCCGGAACAGTAAGAATGTAGCGATTTTCGTTTTGATTCTGGCCCAGCGCGCGCCGCAGCGTTGAAATGTTTTGGTTGAGGTTGTTTTCCTCGACGATTGTGTCCGGCCAAATGGCCCGCATCAAGTCGTCTTTCTCGACGATCTCGCCTCTGTGCTCAAGGAGGTGAAGCAAAGTGTCGAAAACTTTTGGAGTGAGCGCGACGACTTCGCCCTTTTGGAGTAGGCAGCGCTTATAGGTCTCGACGCGGAACTCGCCGAATTCAAAGACGTGAGGTTCGGAGGCGCTCATCTGTTCGAGCCGGTTTCTTCAGAAGTTTTCAGAAAGCTTCACGGGCATTCTAAAGACTTTCACTTCGGGTGGGAACGAGTATATGCCCGGCACGCTCCGGAGAGAAATCAGAGAGCAATGCCAAACGAGGAGAAAAGTCATGAAATCAAGATACTTGAAAGCACTGGCAGTATTGGCAATCGGGTTCGGGCTTCTTCTATTGGTTGGGCGGCGAGCCACGGCACATTCGGCGGACTGGGATAGCGACGGGAGAACTCTTGAAGGCACCTGGGTGGTGACCATCACCCAAAATGTCTGCCCCAAGGGGCCAATCATTGGATCACCCTTCCAATCCCTGCTGACCTTCAACGCCGGGGGCACGATGACCGAGACGACGGAGAATCCGATGTTTTTCCCCGCTCTGCGAGGCCCCGGCCACGGCGTCTGGAGCCACACTGGGCGGCATACTTATAGCTCAGACCTCACGGCATTTATCACTCTGAACGGCGCGCTCGTTAAGACCCAGAAAATCAGCCAGACCATCGAGATGGGCGATGACCCCAACCAGTTCACCACCCCCGAGGCCTCCGTCCAATTCTTCGACCCCTCTGGCAATCTCCTCGTGAGCGGCTGCGCAACAGCCACTGGCCAGCGGTTCGAGTAATGGGCGGCAGGGCGTGAGTCCTGCTGGCGGGGCGAGGGCCAGGGAAAGTCTCCATCAAGAGCTCGGCACGCAAGCGAGCGGCCCTCCCTTCCGCAAGCGGGACTCACGCCTCCCTGCATTTGCGCCAAAGTCGCCAGCCCGCGGCCAGCGGTAGCCGTCGGTTCGTGGTCCATCTCCTCGCTTTCCAACCGGGCGAATCTTAGGTTGCTGCTGTCCGAAAGGTGCCTGTCTCAGCCGCCATCACCAGTACCTCTGTTGCTTTCCTACCCGTATCTCCCCAGCTGCCTAGAAGAACGGCAAATCGGAGGCCCCCGGCCCCACCCCAGTTTTCTATAAACGCTGATTCTAAATGATTTAGCCTTCTCGTAAGTCTATTAGAATCAGTGTTTGCAGACGACTCTGCAAGTGTTGATTCTGCAAGACTTGGCGGTAGACACCTTTTGGCTTGAATTTCTTCAATCGATGGACTCGGTAGGCTCATGATTGGTCCATCCCGAACACGGATCATGGCCGCGCTGGCGGATGGGCTGCTGGGCTTCGCCCTGCCTACGTTTGTTGGATCGGCCGCGTTTTGTGAATTTGCAGGCCGGGGGCGCGGAGAAGAGCACAGCCAAGAGTGGCTGCGCTGCCGGGTACCAAAACAAAAAACGCGGCAGAGACGCCGCCGCTTTGAGAAGCTACAAAACTTCCTAGCATGATGGTAGCAGTTTGAGATATTGGGTCAAGGACTTTTGGCAAAGAGAGCTTGCTTCGCAGAAACGGCACCGGAGGGTTAAGATGGTGCACCACACAGTGGAAGCGACTACCCCATCAATAGGACTACAAACATGACTACGGAAGCGAATGAACGGATGCAAAGGCCGCTCGAAGCGGTGGACCCGCAGATTTCGGAATTGTTGCGCGAAGAGGCGCAGCGGGAGGCTACGGGGCTGGAATTGATTCCATCGGAGAACCTCGTTTCGGAGGCCGTGCTGGAGGCGATGGGGTCGATTTTCACCAACAAATATGCGGAGGGGTATCCGGGCAAGCGGTATTACGGCGGGTGCGAGTACGCGGATAAGGTGGAGCAACTGGCCATAGTTCGAGCAAAAGAGTTGTTTGGCGCGGAACACGCCAACGTGCAGGCGCACTCGGGAACTTCGGCGAATGTCGCGGTCTATATGTCCACACTGCAGAAGGATGACATTGTCTTGGGGATGAATTTGTCGCATGGCGGGCATTTGACCCACGGGCATCCTTTGAATTTTTCGGGGCGGATGTATAAATTCGTCGCGTATGGCGTGCGAAAAGAAGACGAGCGGATTGATTACGAGGAAATCGAGAAGCTGGCGCAGGAACACAAGCCGAAGATGATTGTGGCGGGTGCGAGCGCCTACTCGAGGATTATCGATTTCGAGCGGATTGCGAGGGCCGCGAAGGCCGTCGGGGCGCTGTTTTTCGTGGATATGGCGCACATCGCCGGACTGGTAGCAGCGGGGATGCATCCTAGCCCGGTGCCGCATGCGGACATCGTTTCGACGACGACGCACAAGACTTTGCGGGGACCGCGCGGCGGATTGGTGCTGTGCAAAGCGGCCTTCGCAAAAGAGCTGGATAAGCTGACATTTCCCGGGACGCAAGGCGGGCCGCTAGTACATACGATCGCGGCGAAAGCGGTATGCCTGAAGGAAGCGATGGAGCCGAGCTTCAAGGACTATCAGAAGCAGGTTGTGGTCAACGCGAAGGCGCTGGCGGCCGCCATCGCCAAGAACGGATACCGCATCGTGACGGGCGGCACGGACAATCACCTTTTTCTGGTCGAGGTGCATTCGCGCGGAATCACCGGTAGCGACGCGGAAAAAGCGCTGGACCGCGCGGGAATCACCGTCAATAAAAATTCGATCCCGTTCGATCCCCTTCCCCCGATGAAAGGCGGGGGAATCCGGCTGGGAAGCCCCTCGGTAACGACGCGCGGAATGCACGAAACAGAGATGGACCAGATCGGCGGTTGGATTAGCGAGATTCTATCGCACCTCGGGGACGCGGGGACGGAACAAAAAGTTCGCAGGCAGGTCGCGGATCTGGCGGCGCGCTTCCCGATTTACGAATCGCGCGTGCGGGGAACTTCGCGTGCGGAACACGCCCGCGTGTGAGCAGCGAATGAAGCCCGGGATTCTTGAAGCGACGTTTGAATTTGAGAAGTGGCTCTCCGTCCAGCTCCCTATTATCAAGCAGGATCTTCGGCTTAAGCACGAACTCATGGCCGAGGCTGTCTTTCCCTTTTTCCGTGCAACCTTCTATCGATGGCTGCAGCTTTGGCCGGAAGTTTGCGGCGGGCTTGCGAAAGCTCCCAAAGTCCTTGCCGTGGGCGATTTGCACATCGAAAATTTTGGGACGTGGCGGGACCTGGAAGGGCGGCTTATCTGGGGAGTGAACGATCTCGATGAGGTTTTTCCATCCGCGTATGCGATTGACCTGGTGCGGCTTACGACGAGCGCTTATTTGGCGATCGAGGCTGAGCACCTGGGCATGCCGCGCCGTGCCGCCGCCGAGGCTGTTGAAGAGGGGTATCGCGACGCGCTGGCCGCAGGCGGGAAACCTTTCATCTTGGCAGAAGATCACCAGTGGCTGCGGCTTATGGCGACGAGCGAGCTGCGCGACCCAGTTCATTTTTGGGGGAGGATGAAGCGGTTGCCGGCATTTACTGCCAAGCCCCCAGCGGAAGTGAGAGATTTGCTGGAAGGATCGCTGCCGCCAAAGAGCATTTATCAGCTCAGGAAGCGAATCGCCGGCCTAGGGAGTCTGGGACATCCGAGGATCTTGGCGATCTCGTCGTCGGGAGGCGCATTTATCGCGCGGGAGGCCAAAGCGATACGGCCTTCCGCCTCGGCCTGGCACAGCAAGGCGTCCTCCGCGGTTATTTACGGGCCGAAGCTGCTTACGCGCTGCTTGCGTGTGCAGGATCCCTTTGTCCATTTTCATGACCGGTGGCTGGTGCGGCGGCTGGCGCCTGATTGTTCGAGGATTGAGCTGGCTTCTCTGGCCGCCGAACGGGATGAAGCGCGGCTGCTTTATTCGATGGGATGGGAAACCGCTAACATGCACTTTGGTTCGCCGCAGGCTATTCCGGAAATCAAGCGGGACCTGGCGCACAGAAAAGGCCGGTGGCTGCATAAAGCGGCCAAGTCGATGTGCAAGGCCACAATGAAGGACTGGGAAGATTGGCGGAAAGGCTGGAAGAAACTGACGAAATAGAATGCGCAAGGAAATTTCGCGAGTGTTCCCAATTGCTTACTGAGAGCGCCTTACATGCGCGAATAGCGGCTTAAATAGGGGCGATTTCGCTTCCTGTACTTGGCGGCGTAGTAGTTACTAGAGTGCGGCTGGACCAAGACTGTCCCACCGGTCAGTAGATTCCCAGACAAAGTGCGCGTACGTTCAAGAAGAACTGGGATGGGAACCGTAATCGCAACGCTGCTCCTCGCTGAACCGAACACCACTTGGGTGAACGCAACATCTTTATCTGCGGCCTCGAAACGGCCGGCCTTGCCCGAGCCCGGCGCCCGGGCGGTGTGTGTCCTCTTTAGTTGCAGCGCGCGGCGGGTTTCCTGCTTCCCGGGGAGTCCTAATCCTTACCTGACCTGAAAAGGCCGAGGGCGACGGGGTGAAGCAATGATGGATACGGAAGCGTTCCGGGAATTCAAAACAGGGTTGACGTTGCTGCGAGACAATTACGCCGTCAAGGCTCTGCCACACATGAAGCGCGCGGTGGACCTCGACAAAAATAATCCATACTACATGTCGTATCTGGGAGTGGTGCTGGCGCGCTCCGAACAAAAGTGGGGCGAAGCGGAACGGCTATGCGACGCAGCCGTGCGCATGAAACGGAACCAGGCGCAGCTCTACTTGAATCTGGCGGAAGTGTACGCGACAGCGGGGCGGCGGGACGAAGCCGTGGAAGCCCTTCAATCCGGCCTCAAGTTTGCGCGGCGGGACGTGCGGCTGACAATTGCCATGAACCGATTGGCCGAACGGCGGCCGCCGGTGCTGACTTTCCTTGAGAGGAAGCATCCGATCAACAGACAACTGGGGATGTTGCGGCACAAGACGATGCGCATGTTCGGACAAGATTAAATTCGTAAGGAGTTTTCTCCAACCCCCCAATAACAGGAAGGGGCGGATGGCTAATCGCCATCCGCCCCTTTTTGTTTTCAAGATAAGTTGAGTCGCAGAGTGGCCGAATTTACCAGCCTGCGCCAGAGGCGCCGTAGGCGGCAGGCTGCTGTATTCCCATTTCCATCAGGATCTTAAGGCCGATGCCGAACATCCCGGTGGGAAGAGGATCGCGGCGGACCACTTCGGCGAGATATTCGCGGTTCATTGCCATGGGATTTTGGGAATAGGGCATGGTCACAAAAAGGCGCATGCCGAGTTCGTAGAGTGGTTCGCTGGACTGAAAGTAAACGCCGCTCCGCGAAACGCTGAGGGTTCCGCGCATATCATCGAAATGCTCCTTCTCCGGATCGGAAGGGCGGATGCGCATCAGTTGAGTGATTTTACAACGTCGGGTGCCGCGTCGTTCTGTACTTGTGGGCTTCGAGGTGGCCGAGCCACCACTGCCGGGTGTTTTCGCCATAACGCTTTGCTGGGTCTCCATTCGTGCCTTGCCTCTCGCAAACTACAAGCTTCTATTGAGAGTGTAAGTTTCGCCCAACGCAAAAGCTATAGCGGAAACGTACCGGCCCGGGAGTAGGACGCTTCAAAACGATGATAGTACGGAAGTACCGCGAAAGGAAGAGTGCCGCAGCGAGTTTTTTTACTAAATCGAAGAATAAGAAGGGCTCAATGGAAAAGTCCCGAAGTGAACTTGCAAAGAGGAGTGGTACCAAAGTGGGACCGTGTAAGAAGAAAGTCCTACCGTTCGGCGGGCCTCACCGATGGGCACAGTGGGAGATAGCTTGGGACTTGGGATGAGGCGGGAATCAAACAGGCGGCTGCAGGATTGCATAGGTTGGGTACGGCTCGTGCGAGTGAAGCAAACAATGCGGGAGGAAAAACCCAATGGATGCAGCGGCGCGGCGAAATCTAGTTCCGACTGTAAATGCTCAGCCCAATGAGGTGCTGCGGATCGAACAGCGAGGAAGTCCGGCGCAGGCGCAAGGGAGCTCGCAACCGGAAACTAGCAGTGGCGTGGGGCAGAGCGCGCGGGTGTATATCGCCACGGAAAACCGGCTGCGGCGAGAGGCCTTGGCGCGAATGCTGATGAGGAGAGGAGATATTGAAGTAGTGGGGCTTAATTGCACAGGATCATTCCGTGTGGAGCAGCTGCTCGATGAAAAGCCGGACATCCTGCTGCTGACGTCAGGGGCGAGTTTGACGGAGGACGTACACATGATTCGCCAGGTACGACTGATGGCTCCGTCGGTGCGGATTTTGCTGGTGGGAATGTCAGAAGATGAGACGGAATTCGTGCAATACGTGAGGGCGGGCATTCAGGGCTATCTGCCGCGGGACGCGTCGTCCGAAGATGTCTTGGAGGCGATGCATGCGGTGCATGCGGGGGAGGCCGTATGCCCCGGGCCGTTGTGCGCATCGCTGTTCCGGTTTTTTGAGCGCGAGGCCACCTCCTTGGATTCGCCGTTAATCCAGCCGCGGCTGGGGCTGACGAGGCGCGAACAGCAAATCGTTCCGCTGATCGCGCAGGAACTGACGAACAAAGAGATTGCGAACAAATTTTGCCCTTCAGAGCAGACCGTCAAGAACCATCTGTACCGCATGAAGCATAAAGTCGGAGCAGGCGACCGATTCGGAATTGTGCATCTTTGCCGCACGCAAGGATTTTTGGTTTAGCGGTCCGAACCGCGGCAAGTGGCAACCTTTTTTCATCGATTCTTCGTGCCCGTCTTCTTAAACCCGCCGGGAATATGCCGCATATTTTGATTCCTGCCTGTAGGTGACTTCTTTCCATCGTTTGTGCGATTCTCTTCCTCAACCAAACTCGAGGAAGTGACGATGCTCAAGAAATTCAAGGACCTCTCAGAAAAAGAAATTTTGGCGCTGGCCATCGCGTCGGAAGAAGAAGACGGGCGCATCTACGGCGAGTTTGCGGATGCCTTGAAGGAGACCTATCCGGCGACGGCGCGAATGTTCGAAGAGATGCGCGAGGAAGAGGTGGTGCACCGAGACCGTTTGCTGGCGATGTTCCGGGAACGCTTTGGCGACCACATCCCGCTGATCCGCCGCGAAAACGTAAAGGGCTTCTTGCAGCGCCGGCCCACCTGGCTGACGAGGCCGCTGGGCGCGAACGTGGCGAGGAAACAGGCCAAAATCATGGAGATGGAAGCAGGGCGTTTTTATGCGCGAGCCGTTGCCCGCATCACGGATGCTCCCACGCGCGAGTTGTTGAATAAGCTCGCCGACGAAGAGCGCAAGCACTATGCCACCGCCGGCGATCTCGAAGAAAAACATTTGACAGAACCCGCGCGAGCGGCGGAAGAGGAATCCCACCGCAAGCTGATCCTGCTGCAAATCGTACAGCCCGGGCTGGCGGGATTGATGGACGGATCCGTTTCGACACTGGCTCCCCTCTTTGCCGCGGCATTTGCCACGCATAAAAGCTCGGACGCTTTTCTGGTAGGGTTGGCGGCTTCCATCGGCGCCGGCATCTCCATGGCTTTCTCAGAAGGCCTCTCCGACGACGGCTCGCTCACCGGAAGAGGCTCGCCCTGGCTGCGCGGCGCGGTTACGGGCGCAATGACGACAGCCGGCGGAATCGGCCACACCTTGCCTTTTCTAATCGCAAATTTTCACGTCGCCACAATCGTGGCAGTGATCGTCGTGGGCGTCGAACTAGGCGTCATCAGCTACATCCGGCACCGCTACATGGACACGCCATTCCTGCAGGCGGCGTTTCAGGTGATCGTGGGCGGCGTCCTGGTTTTCTTCACGGGTTACCTCATCGGCAGTTCGTAAACACGGGTCCGACGCAGAGTGCGCTCCTGCGCCAAACAATTCTTTGAAAATCGAGGGATGTTGCCAGATCAATCCGCTTGAGCGGGGGCGGGAGCGGGCGCGTGCCCATGTCCGTGCTTGCGAATTCCCTGCAGCCAGGATTGCAGACGATCCATATAGATGTAGACGATCGGCGTCGTAAACAACGTGAGCATCTGGCTCACGATCAGCCCGCCGATAATAGTAATACCCAGCGGCCGGCGAAGCTCCGAGCCCGTCCCATTGCCGAGTGCCAGTGGCAATGCGCCGAAGAGCGCAGCCATGGTGGTCATCAAAATCGGTCGGAAGCGCAGCAGGCAGGCTTTGTAGATCGCCTCCAACGGCGTGATTTTCTCCTCGCGTTCCACCTGAACGGCAAAATCAATCATCAGAATGGCATTTTTCTTGACGATGCCAATCAGCAAGATGATCCCGATCAGGGCAATCATGTTGAGGTCCGAACCCGCGGCCTTAATCGCGAGAATCGCCCCGATGCCCGCGGAAGGAATCGTGGAAAGAATCGTGATGGGGTGAATAAAACTTTCATACAGGATGCCCAGCACAATATAGACGGCGATGAGAGCAGTGATCACGAGAAACAGCTGCGAAGCGCGAGAATCCTGAAAGGCCTGCGCCGTTCCCTGGAATGTTGCGTGCACCGTGGGCGGCATTCCAATCTCACGTGTGGCTTCCTGGATGTGCTGCACGGCTGGGCCAAGAGAGGCCCCCGGCGCCAGATTGAAAGACAAAGTGATGGCCGGAAAGATGCCCTGGTGATTCACGGAAAGCGCCGTATTCGAAGGCTCATAATGTGAGAAGGCGCTGAGAGGAACGAGCGTCCCACCTGCGGCGGGCACATAGATGGACTTCAGAGCGCTGGGATCTTGTTGGGCGCTGGGCATGACTTCCAGGACCACGTGGTATTGATTGAGCCCCTTGTAGATCGTCGAGACTTGGCGCTGGCCGAAGGCATCGTTCAGCGTGTTATCGATCGCTTCCATGGAGACGCCGAGTCGACTGGCCGTATCGCGAGTGACCACGAGCGAGCTCTCCAGTCCATGCATTTCCTGGTCAGAATTGACATCCCGCAGTTCGGGGACCGTGGCCAATTTTTTCTGCAGGATCGGAGCCCAATGGGTGAGGTCGCCGAGATTGTCCGCCTGCAACGTGTATTGGTATTGCGCGGCGCTGCTGCGGCCGCCAACGCTCAAATCCTGCACAGCCTGTAGATAAAGAACCGCGCCGGGAACCTTGGAAGTAGCTTTGCGGAGGCGCGCAATGACTTGGTCGACGCTAAGCTTTCGCTCGCTGAGAGGCTTGAGCTGGCCGAACATGCGCGCCGTGCTGCCGCCGCTCCCGCCGCCAGTGAAGGAAGTGATGGTATCCACGGCTGGATCTTTCAATACGATGTTGGTGAAAGCGCGCATCTTTTGCGCCATGGCAGCGAAGGACAAGTCCTGGTCCCCTTGGATGATGCCGCTGACGCGGCCCGTATCCTGCTGCGGGAAAAATCCGGAATTGACATGAAAGAAGAGGTAAGCGCAGATGACCGCGGTAAGGAAAGTCGCCCCAAGGATCAGCAACTGCCGGCGAAGAACCCACTTGAGAGCGATATCGTAAAGGTGCAGGAGATGATTAAAAGTGGATTCAAAAAACTTGTAAATCCAGTTGTGACGGCCGGATTCATGTTTGAGGAAGCGGGCGCACATCATGGGTGTCGTCGTCAAGGAAACGAAGAGAGAGACGGCGATGGCGACGCTGAGAACCACCGCAAATTCCCGGAAGAGGCGGCCGACGATCCCGGGCATCAGCAAGATAGGGATGAAAACGGCCACGAGAGAAGTGCTCATGGAGAGCACGGTGAAACCGATTTCGCTGGCTCCCTTCATCGCGGCTTCGTAGGGCTTCATTCCGTTTTCGATGTGGCGCGTGATGTTTTCGATGACCACGATGGCATCGTCGACGACGAATCCCGTGCAAATGGTCAGCGCCATCAACGACAGATTGTCCACACTGTATCCGCACAGATACATGACCCCGAAAGTCCCGACAAGCGAGAGCGGAACGGCAACGCTAGGAATGATGGTGGCCCAGGTACTGCGCAGGAAAGCGAAGACCACGAGGATGACGAGCATGATCGAAATGACCAGCGTGATCTCCACATCGTGAACGGAAGCGCGAATGGTGGTGCTGCGGTCGATGGCCACGCTCAAATGCAGTGACGGAGAGATGGACGCGCGGAGTATGGGAAGAAGCGCCGTAATGCGATCGACGGTCTCGATCATATTGGCGGCGGGCTGGCGGAAAATGGCCAATAGCACGGAGCGCCTTCCACCCGAGAGCCCCAGGTTGCGCGTGTCCGCGACGGAATCGACGACCTCCGCGACATCCTGAAGGCGCACGGGCGCCCCAGCATGCCCGGCGACAATCAGTGGCTGATACTCATAGGCCTTGAAGAGCTGGTCCGTGTCCGACACCGCCCAGGTCTTCTGGCTATCAGCAAGCGCGCCTTTGGCAAGGTTGGCATTGGCCGCCTGAAGCGAACCGCGAATCGTCTCGAGGCTGATGCCGTAGCTATTGAGTTGATAGGGATTGGCTTCCACGCGGACAGCAGGACTCGCGCTTCCCCAAGTGAAGACCTGGCCGACGCCCTCCACCTGCGCTAGTTTTTGCGCCAGGATGGAATCGGCGGCGTCGTAAATCTCGGCGGGCGGAATATTGTCCGATGTTAAAGCAAGGATAAGGATCGGAGCGTCCGCCGGATTGACTTTGCGATAGCTGGGCTGACCCGGAAGATCAGCTGGGAGCTGGCTGCGCGACGCGTTAATCGCGGCTTGCACGTCGCGAGCCGCGGCATTGATATCCCGGTTGAGATCGAACTGCAGAGTGATGTTGGTAGAGCCGAGGCCGCTCGAGGAGGTCATTTGCGTCACGCCCGCAATGCGCCCGAATTGCCTCTCGAGGGGAGTAGCCACGGCTGATGCCATCGTTTCAGGGCTGGCGCCCGGCAAGTTCGCTCCGACGGAAATTGTAGGAAAATCGACTTGCGGGAGAGGAGAGACCGGCAGAAAACGAAATGCAACGGCGCCCGAGAGAAAAATCGCGATGGTGATCAGCGTCGTGGCCACTGGACGACGGATGAAGGGGGCGGAGAAATTGGCCGAAGAAGTCATGGTCTAATCGCCGTGGGCTGGCTCCTCGATGGGATTGCCGACATGAAAAGCGAAGCGGTGAGCCAGCCAATCGAACGCCAAATAGACCACCGGGGTCGTGTACAGCGTAAGTAATTGGCTCAGGATCAGTCCGCCAACAATGGTGATGCCCAGCGGACGGCGCAATTCGGAGCCAACGCCGTTACCTATGGCCAGCGGCAAGGCCCCCAGAAGCGCCGCCATCGTGGTCATCATGATCGGCCTGAACCGCAGCAGGCAAGCCTCAAAGATGGCGTCGAGCGGAGCCTTCCCTTCCTTTCGCTCAGCCTCGAGCGCGAAGTCGATCATCATGATGGCGTTTTTCTTGACGATACCAATGAGCAGAATGACCCCGATAAGCGAGATGACGCTGAACTCCATATGGAAAAGAAGCAGGGCCAGTATGGCGCCCACGCCGGCAGAAGGAAGTGTAGAGAGAATCGTAATGGGGTGAATGTAGCTCTCGTACAGCACGCCCAGCACAATGTAAACGGTGACGAGGGCGGCCAGGATGAGCAGGGGTTCGTTGGCGAGAGAGTTGAGGAAGGCTGCCGCTGTGCCCTGAAAAGTCGCCTGGACGCTGGCAGGCATATTCAATGCTGCCTTGGTCGCGTTAACGGCGTTGACGGCGTCGCCCAGGGCCGCGCCGGGAGCCAGGTTGAACGAGATCGTGACAACCGGAAATTGTCCCTGATGATTGACCACCAAGGCCGTGGCGCCGGCTTGGAAAGTGGTGAAGGCGCTCAGGGGAACCTGAGGGCTCGGAGCCGAGGTGATCGAAGAAGTCGCGGCCGAGGAGACCGCCGAACCGGAAGCCGGCTGCGGGGCCGAAGCAGTCGTCGCGGAGGTCGCCTGAGGCGCGGAAGAACTGGAAGCCGAAGCCTGCTGAGCAACCGCGGCACTGGAGGTACCTGCTTGCCCAGGATAAGCCGATTTCACATAAATATTTTTCAAAGAATCCGGGTTCTGTTGAAAGCGCGGATCGACTTCCAGGATCACGCGATATTGATTGAGCTGAGTGAAGATCGTGGACACCTGGCGCTGTCCGAAGGCGTCGTAAAGTGTGTTGTCAACATCCGCGGGAAGAATTCCGAGGCGAGATGAGGTATCCCGATTGATGGTGAGCTGCGCCAGCAGCCCCGCGTTTAACTGATCGCTCGCGACATCCCGGACCGCGGGAAAGGTGCTCAGCTTGTCCATGAATCGCGGCGTCCAGTATGCGAGCTCCTGGGCATCGACATCTTCCAGGGTGTACTGGAATTCAGTGCGGCTGACGCGATCCTCAACAGTGAGATCCTGCACCGGCTGCATGAAAAGCGAGATGCCGTCTACCTTTTCGAGCTGCGGTTGCAGCCGCACAATGACATCCGAGGCGCTGATCTTGCGGACATTGAGCGGCTTGAGATTGATTTGGATGCGGCCAGTGTTGAGCGTGGTGTTTGTTCCGTCGATGCCGATAAAAGACGAGAGGCTATCCACCGCCGGATCTTTAAGGATTACGTCGACGAGAGCTTGCTGGTGCTTGGCCATGGAGGCGAAAGAAGTGTTCTGCGCGGCGTCGGAAATACCCATGATGAGGCCGGTGTCCTGAACGGGAAAGAAGCCCTTGGGAACGTAAATATACAGCAGAATCGTGCCGACCAACGTGGCGAAGGTGATGAGCAGAGTAATTTTTTGGTACTGGAGGACAAACTTCAAAGTGCGCCCGTAGAAGGCGATGACGGAATTAAAGACGTGTTCGGATTTGTGGTAGAACCAGGTCTGATCCTCTTCTTTCACGTGCCGAAGAAGTTTGGCGCACATCATCGGCGTAAGAGTGAGGGAGACGAAGGCGGAAATTAAAATGGTGATCGCCAGGGTGATGGCAAATTCGCGGAAAAGGCGGCCGACGATATCGGCCATGAAGAGCAAAGGAATGAGCACGGCAATGAGCGAAACAGTGAGCGAAATAATCGTAAAGCCGATTTGGTCGGACCCTTTGAGTGCAGCCTGGAGAGGAGACTCGCCTTCCTCAATGTAGCGGCTAATATTTTCGATCATGACGATGGCGTCGTCCACGACGAAGCCGGTGGATATGGTTAGGGCCATGAGAGAAAGATTGTTCAGGCTGAAACCGCAGAGATACATCACCCCGAAAGTGCCGACAATCGAGAGTGGGACCGCCAAGGCTGGGATCACTGTCGCGCGCAAGCTGCGCAAAAATAAGAAGATCACCATGACCACCAGGCCGATGGTGAGAACCAATGTGAACTCCACGTCTTCAACGGAAGCACGAATAGTGGTGGTGCGGTCCGTCAAGACGTCGATCTTCACCGACGCGGGCAGCGCAGCTGAAAGTTGCGGCAGAAGCTTTTTGACTCGGTCCACGACGGAAATGATGTTGGCGCCGGGCTGGCGCTGAATGTTTAGAATGACGGCGGGAGTTTTATTGGCCCACGCGGCTTCATCGACGTTTTCCGCGCCGTCGATTACCGTAGCGACATCCGACAGACGCACGGGAGCGCCATTCCGATAAGCGATGATGATCGGGCGGTAGCTGTCGCTCGAAATGAGCTGGTCATTTGCGCCGATGGTATACGCCTGATGAGCGCCATCAAAAGTGCCCTTGGCTTGATCCACGTTAGCGCTGCTGAGCGCAGTACGTAAATCCTCCAAACTAAGGCCGTAAGAAGCCAGCGCAGTGGGATTGGCTTGCACCCGCACGGCGGGGCGCTGGCCGCCGCTGATGCTTACGAGCCCTACTCCCGTTAGCTGGGAGATTTTCTGGGCCAGCATCGTATCCGTCAGGTCTTCAATTTTGGTGAGTGGCAACGAGTCTGAACTAAGCGCAAGCGTCAGAATCGGAGCGTCGGCGGGATTGATCTTGCTGTAGATGGGCGGATTCGGAAGGCCTGCGGGGAGAAGCGCGGAAGCCGCGTTAATGGATGCCTGGACTTCTTGCTCGGCGATGTCAATGTTGAGATCGAGATCGAATTGCAGGGTGATCAGGGAGCTGCCGAATGAACTCGTCGAGGTCATCTGGTTCAGACCGGGTATCTGGCCGAACTGGCGCTCGAGCGGGGCGGTGACGGAAGAAGCCATGACGTCCGGGCTCGCGCCCGGATAAAAAGTCTGAATTTCAATCGTCGGATAGTCGACCTGCGGGAGCGCGGACACCGGGAGCTGGCGGTAGGCATCGAAGCCGACCAGCAGCACGGCGACCATCAGAAGTGTGGTCGCAACAGGCCGCAGAATGAACGGCCGCGAAGGGCTCATCGAGATTTCGCTCCTGATTGGCTTCGCGCAGGTTTGCCTGGCTGGGACGATTTTGGTGCGGCAGTCTGCGCGGAAGATTCGCTGGTTGTGCCGGTCGGAGAAGTGCTGGTAGTGACTTTGCTTCCATCCTGAAGTTTGTCTTGGCCGTCAATCACCACGATATCGCCGCCGTTGATGCCGGCACTGATGCCAACGTTATTGCCGGTGGTCTGTGCGATGGTGACGACCTTGATGTGCACCGTATCGTCCGGAGAAACCGTGTACACATAAGTTCCCTGCGGCCCGCGCTGAATGGAGGCTGCGGGCACGATAACCAGGTTGTGTTTGATATCCACAAGCATGTGGATATTGACGAACTGATTCGGAAAGAGAACGTTGTTCTCGTTGGAGAAAACGGATTTGAGTTTGTAAGTGCCGGTGGTGGGATCAATCTGATTGTCGATGGTAAGCAGTTTGCCCGTGGCAATCTTCGTCGTGTCATCGCGGTCGTAGGCATCGACGGGAAGCTGGCCCCCGCCGCGCAGCTTGACCAGAACTTGCTGAAGCTGGTCCTGTGGCAGCGTGAAAATGACGGCGATCGGCTGGAGCTGGGTGATGACCAGAAGACCGGTCGTATCAGTGGCGTGAACGATGTTTCCCAGATCGACGAGGCGCAAACCTATTCGCCCGCTTATCGGCGCCGTAATATGTGCGTACACAAGCTGCAATTTTGCGTTGTCGATGGTGGCTTGGTCCGCTTTGATCGCGCCCTGATATTGCCCGACCTGCGCCTGCTGGGTATCAACCTGCTGCTTGGGGATCACACCTTCGTTAAAAAGAAGCGTGTAGCGCTCGAAATCGACTTGTACGTCGTGGAGCTGCGCCTGGTCTTTGGCGAGCTGGCCTTCTGCCTGCTCCAGCATCACTTGGTAGGGACGAGGATCGATTTCGATAAGTGCATCGCCTTGATGGACGAATTGGCCCTCGGTGAAGTTCACTTTCACGATGGCGCCGTCAACGCGGCTGCGGACAGTTACCGTATTGAAAGCGGTGACCGTGCCCAGACCGATGAGGTAAACGGGAAGGTCGCCCTTCTGCGCCGTGGCGACAACGACGGGTACGATCATCCCTGCCCCCCCGGCGCCCCTCTTTCCCTGCCCAGCCGCGCCTGCGGCGGGCTTCCCGCCGGCTTCGCTCGTCGAGCGCGTTCCTCGGAAATACCAGATTCCGATGGCGATGACGCCGAGAACAACAATCCAGAGCCACCAGCGGCTCTTGACGGGCGGTGACGCGGAAGAATTTTGCGAGCCCTGTTCGGGAAGCTCTAGCGAGTCGATGTGGCCCATCCGTACTCTCCTGTCAAGCAAAGCAAATGGTGCGAGTGAGTCTGCCGGGGCAAGACATCAGCGGGGATACATTGAGGGGTTCCCGCCCAAACTATGAGCCTACCGGAAAAGACGACCTGCGCATAATCTAAGACGGATTTCAGGAGAGATTGGTTACCAAGCCGCAGCCTCCAGGGAAAACGCGCGGCGGAAGCCAAAACTGGGGACCACGAGGGCCGTTTGGAGAGGGCTCGGGGGCGATATTTCTTCTAGGAAGCGCGGCGGCGGAAGGCTTACACTAGCGCTCCGCGACGTTTTAGGCCACGAAGCGGTGGCGACACGATCTCTGAAAAGGGCGGGTAAAAAAGGAAATGCTAAAGGGCTTGATTGTCGGCTTTCTGCTGGGAATCCTGCTGATCGCGTGCGGAGTGTATTTTTATTTTTCGACCGGGCGCGCGCCCGTGGCCGTGACGGACCCGCCGATGCCATTTGAAAAGAAATTTGCCCACATGGCCCTGAACGCGCGCATTGCGAAAGAAAAGATTCCAGAATCGCCGGTAGTCGCTGACGAGAAAAGCTATCTGGCCGGCGCGGAAGTCTACAAACAGAACTGCGCGGTATGTCACGGGTTGCCCGATCAGCCGAAGACAGCCGCTGCGCTCGGTATGTATCCGCCGCCTCCGCAGCTTTTCCATGGAGTGGGCGTGTCGGACGATCCAGCGTCGGAAACGTATTGGAAAGCGGAAAACGGGATTCGACTGACGGGCATGCCCGGATTCAAGGGGCGCTTGTCGGAAACGGAAATCTGGGAAGTCAGCGTGCTGCTGGCAAATTCGGACAAACTGCCGGCCTCGGTGAAAGCGGCACTGATCCCGCCACCAATTCCTCCTGCGGCTGCTGGTGCCGCGCCAGGCGCTGCTGCAAACCCGGTTGCGCCCATGAGCGCGACACCCGCGAAACCGAAGCAGTGATACCGTGAATGCGGTGCGAGAGCGCCGCGCTCCCCCACAACCGCTGCAATCTTTAGCGACACCAATTTCGCGCAATGCCCTTTTGCAAAATTCACGCCGCGCGAGTGGGCAACGAATGAATCTGCTCGACCTTCCTTAATTCTGGGAATCGCCACGCCCAGATCGCGGTTACGATGATCGTTCCAATTCCGCCAAGAACGACGGCGGGCACCGTTCCGAGCCATTGCGCCGTCAGGCCGGACTCGAACTCGCCGAACTCGTTCGAGGCACCGATGAAAACCATATCCACGGCGTTGACGCGGCCGCGCATCTCGTCGGGCGTGGCGACTTGGATGAGGATGGCGCGAACGACGACGCTGACCATGTCTGTGGCGCCGACAAAAAACAGCGCGATCATCGAAAGCACAAGACTGCGTGAGATTCCGAAGAGAATGGTGAAGACGCCGAATCCCGCCACGCACCAGAGCATGATTAGCCCGGCTCGCCGCCGCAGTGGCCGGTAAGCAAGGAAGATCGCCATCGCCGCGGCGCCAACGCCTGGCGCGGCTCGCAGCAGGCCGAGGCCCCAGGGGCCCGTGCGCAGAATTTCCTGCGCATAGACGGGCAAAAGCGCGACGGCTCCTCCGAGGAAAACCGCAAACAAGTCGAGGGAGATAGAGCCGAGGACTACTTTCTCGCGCCAGATATAGTGCAATCCTGCTAGAACAGTTTTGGAATTGAATGGCTCGCGGGGACGAGGCTTCGCCGGCGCTTTGATTTTGAGCGTGCAGGCTAATGCTACTACGGCCAGCATCATCGCCACGATGTAGACGGCTCCGGGACCACGAAACGCAGCATAGATCACGCCGCCAGCAGCGGGCCCGAGAATGCTCGCACCCTGGAAAAAAGTGGAAGCCCACGCGATCGCGTTCGGAAGGTCTTCGTCGGGCACCAATTGCGGAAGGAAGGCGCGGCTGACCGGAGCATTGAAAACGCGCAGAATGCCGAGAATCGCGAGAACCACGAAAATGAAGGAAACGGAGCCACTTGCGTGTATGGCGGTCCAGAGCAGCAATCCGAAGCTCACGCCGTAACCGATATAACAAAGGATGACGAGTCTCTGGCGGTCGTAGCGGTCGGCAACATGGCCGGAGACGAGGAACAAGAGAATGCCGGGAAGGAATTGCACCAGCCCGACGAGGCCGAGATCCAGTGGGCGCTTCGTGATTTCGTACACTTGCCAGCCGACGGCCACCGATTGCATCTCCATGGCTACGACCATGGACGTGCGAGCAGCTTGAAAGAGCAGGAAATTCGGATGACGAAATGAGGCACGGCCGGCGGCTCTGGAATTTTCTTGGTCGGCCATCGAGAAATACTTTGCCATAAAAACAAAAATGCGACGAGTGCATAGCGAGCATGGGTTCGCCGGGGGCGCTGGAAACGCGCTCCTGCCGCCGAGTTGTTGTTTGTCGCCGAATCATTGTTTGTTGCCGAATCATTCCTTATCCACGTTGACGTAGTAAAGATCCATGGCGACGTCGAATTGGTCTTTCGAGAGTGGCGTTTTCATGGTTTGCCAGTCGGTCGTCGCTTTGATGATTTGCCAGTTCCCTTTTGTTCCGACGCGGACGGGCATGGCAAAGTTTGGTTCGTCTACTTTCCAGCGATAGGAAACGGTGCCGTCCGCTTCGTTGAATTTCAGTTCGAGCGTGGGGATGGCTGTGTGGCGGAGATACTGGTTGAAGATGGGCGTCAGGTTCATGCCGGTCTTTTGGTTGAAATACTGCACGACATCTTCGGTCATGATGTTTTTGTATTTGAAGTGCTGATAGAAGTCGTGGATGAGCTTGAACCAGCGGGGATCGTCATTGATGACGCTGCGCAGCGTGTTCAGAAAGAGCGCGCCTTTGAAATACATGTCCTGCGGCGGTTCGGCGTTGACGCCGCGCTCGGCGATGATCGGCACCTGGTTCTTTACTTTGGATTTGTAGGCGTTGACGTATTTCAGATAATCGTCGTAGCCGTACATGTATTCAACGTAGAGGCACTCGAGATACGTAGCCCAGCCTTCGTGAATCCACATGTCGGAAGGGTCGGCGGCGGTGATGGAATTGCCAAACCATTCGTGGGCGCTTTCGTGGATGATGATGAAATCGAACTTCGTGCTAATGCCGACGCCGGTCCAATCGCGTTCGAGATAGCCATTTTTAAAATGATTGCCGTAAGTGACGGCGCTTTGATGCTCCATGCCGGAGTACGGGACTTCGATGAGTTTGTAGCCGTCTTTCCTGAAGGGATATTCGCCGAAATAATGCTGAAAAGCTTCGAGCATGCCTTTGGCTTGGACGAACTGCGCTTTCGCTTTGTCCAGATCTTCAGGGAGCACATAGAAATCGAGCGGGAGATCGCCTAGCTTGTCGGAGAAATGGACATAGTTGCCGATGTTGAGCGAGACGTCGTAATTGTTGATGGGATAGTGGACGAGCCAGTCCCAGCGAGTGTAGCCGTCGCCAAGATCGGTCTTGCCCAGAAATTTTCCGTTCGAGACGTCGACTAGATTATTGGGAATGGAGACGCTGATCTCCATGCTTTCGACTTCGTCGCGCCACTGGTCTTTGTTGGGCCACCAGACGCTGGCCCCGATACCTTCGCAGGCGGTGAAAATCCACGGATGGCCTTCTGGATCTTGGTGAAATGAGAAACCGCCGAAGCGGCCTTGCTCTTTAGGATTTCCGGAGTAGTAGAAATCGATGGAATAGGTGTGGCCGGCGCGAAGCGTTTCGGGAAAGTCGATGAAGACGGCGCCGAATTGGCGCTCGTATTTGAGAGGCGTTATGCCGAGAAGAATTTTGTCGATTTGCAGCGGCTGCTGGAGGTCGAGTTGGATGCGCTTGCCGTCCTGAAGCATCTTGAAGCGAATGTTGTTTTTGCCGCTGATGAATTTCTTGTCGGGATCGACGCGAACATCGAGATGGTAGTAAAGCAAATCGTTGTTCGCGCGGTAGGGACCATAGGCGCCGCGCAAAATATCGGCCGGCGTGGGCTCGTGAGCGGAACGGGGAATCTGGGACGCGGCGGACTGCTGAGAAGTTTGCGTGGTGGTCTGCTGCGCCGCCTGTCCAGCGACTTGATACGGCGCGAGAGACAAAACGAGAAAAACGCCGGAGATAAATCGGAAATAATCCCTAAACCTCATAAGCCGCCTCGGAAATGGATTGAACATGCAGGCGGCACGGTAACACAGGAACCTGGCGCCGACGAAACCGGGCGAGATTGCTGGTACGACTCTTGCCCCACCCTCCCCCACCCCCGGTTTTTTCGGAACTGCACATTCTAAAGGGCTTTAAGTC
>CAVYFO010000027.1:0-15616 GCA_963767755.1 uncultured Acidobacteriota bacterium
AATCGGCGATACGGGGATTCCTGCGGGTTCGCTCGCTAAACTTTGGGCAGGGGCCCTTGTGGCGGCGTTAGTGGGATGGACGATTCACCACTTCCTTGGGCATCAATCTCCTATTCTTGTGGCCGTGGTTGTCTTGGTCCCGTTCGGGATCATCTACTTCGGGGCGCTTCTGGCGCTGGGACTAGACGAGGCTCGCGGATTCCTGCGGATGGTAAGCGCGAGGTTTGGGAGCCGGTAGCTGGTTAACAATAACTGGCATCCCCCCCCTAGTTTTTCTGTAAACGCTGTTTTTAAAGGGTTTACACTTTTGTTAAACCTTTTAGAATCATATGTTTGCAGCCAGAAATGTAATTGTTGATTCTAGAGCATTGCTAATTTAAGTACCTACATATCCGGAGGAGGCAAAATAGTTCGCACATTCGCTCGGTGTGATGGTGTTGAGGACTTCGCCGATTTCCTTCCATAGCTCTTCGGTGGATCGTTTGGCGGCTTTGCGGAGCAGCGTCTTGAGTTTTGAGAAGAGCTTTTCGATGGCATTCAGATCGGGCGAATAGGGCGGCAAATAGTGCGCCTTGGCGCCGACCGCGGTAATGGCTTGTTGGACCCCGTCCACTTTGTGGCTGCTAAGGTTATCGAGGATGACGAGGTCTCCTGTTTGGAGTGTGGGACACAGGAACTGTTCCACCCAGGCCAGGAACAGCTCACCGTCCATGGGCCCGTCGACGACCATCGGAGCGGTCCATCGATGGTGGCGCAGGCCAGCGACAAAGGTCGTCGTTTGCCAACCGCCCAGAGGCGCCGAACCCAGGCATCGGCAACCCTTGGGAGCGCGACCATAGCTCCGTGTCATGTTGGTCGCGGCCCAGGTTTCATCGATAAATACCAGCTTTTCGACGTCCATCGCCGGCTGCGCTTCACTCCATGCGCGCCGCGCTGCTTGCACGTTCTCGCGCTCTTGCTCGCTGGCGTGCAGCGTTTTTTTTGAAAGTCAGATTCCACTTGTTCAACTGATGCCAAAGTGCGCCGATTTTGATCACCGCACCCTGCGACGCCAACCGCTCTTGCAACTCGGCAAGAGTCAGTCCCGGCTCAGCGGCGATCCAGCCGCGCAAAGCGGACTCCGCTTCCTCCAACCGGGACCGGCGATGGCCGCCGATCGGAAAACTGTTGCGCACCCCGGTTTCTTGCTCGCGGTCGCGCACTTGGTAGACATAGAAGCGGCTGACCTCAAAGCGGCGCGCGATCGCCGAAGGGCCATCTCCCCGGGACAAAGCTCGCAGCACACGATCACGCAAATCCTGTGAATACGATTGCATCCACACCTCCCTCGAACCAACAGGAGGATTATCGCACAAAATGTTGATACTTAAATTAGAAATGCTCTAAAGAATTTGATGATGGGCAGAGCTTGGGCATTTTGAACCGGTACCGAGGACGTCAGTGCGCGAAGCCCATACGACCAGTAGACCAAAATCTGCTCCGAGACACAGGCTAAGTCGGGAAAAGAGCACAGGCTAAAGCCTGTGCCACCATAAAAGCAAAAACGCCAGCAAGGTTGCTGGCGCTACCATATAAAACCGCAGTATATCCCGAGAAAAACTATAGGGGAGTACGCCGTCTCAGTCAATCAAATTCGGTTGCAAGAGAACGGCGCTTAGGCGGAAAGGCGCGGATCAAACGTTAGGGCATCGACGACATCTTCTGATCGCTGCAACTCCGAGGACCTCAAATTTGGAGGGAGCGGAACAAAAGGCGGGCTTTGACGGGGGTGGGGCGTCTGTTAGAATGAGAGGCTCAGTATTGTGGCTTGAGAAGAGTAAAATTTACGGCTGGACAAGACGGCCTGAGTAGGAAGAACAATGGCATTGAAGTGCGAACTTTGTGGCAAAGGGCCGCATTTTGGGAACGTGATCAGTCACGCGAATAACACGAGACGGAGACGGTGGAATCCGAACCTGAAGCGCGTCCGCGCGGTTGTGGACGGGGCGAGAAAGCATGTTCGAGTTTGCACAGCCTGCATCCGCGCGGGCCGCGTGAAGAAAGCCGCCTGAGTACCCCACTTGAATTCAGCGCCTGCGAAAAATAGTGTGGCTGCGCGCACGCACGGCCCGGTGAGGGGCGTGGCGCGCGTGGCTGCGCTGTTGCCGGTAATGGCCATGGTGCTAACTCTGGGCATCGGTTGCAGACAGAAGGCGCAGCCGTCGCCGGACGTGTGGGCGGTGGTGAACGGACAAGAGATCAAGCGGGATGACGTGGACAAGTATTACCGGACGCGCGTGAATCCGGAAGGGCAGCCGCCATCCGAGGAAGAGGCGCTGTCGCTGAAGCTGAATGTGCTCGATGAGCTGATCAATAATGAGATTTTGCTGGAGCGGGCCAAGAAGCTGAATTTGGAAGCGAGCGACGGCGAAGTGGAAGACAAGTTTACCGAGCTGAAGAGCCCCTACACCGAAGATGAATTCCAGAGGCAACTGAAAGAACGCGGCGTTTCCGTGGACGACTTGAAGAACGACCTGCGGAGACAGCTATCGATTACGAAGCTTTTGAATCACGAAGTGGTGGCGAAAATTACCATCACCGACCAGGACATCGCCGACGCTTACAATTCGAACAAGGCGCAATTCAATGTTGCGGAGCCGCGCTACCGAATTTCCGAGATTGTGGTGACCCCTCGCAAGGAAGTGCAAATCCGCAATCTGAAAAATGACGATGCGACGAACGAGGCAGAAGCGCAACGTAAAGTGAAGATGCTGGAGGACAAGCTGAACAGCGGGGCGGACTTCGCGCAATTGGCGATGGATTATTCCGAGGATATGAATTCCGCGACTATGGGGGGAGACCTGGGATATGTGCCGGAATCTGCGCTGAACCAGTCTGATCCGATCCTGAAGAAGGCTGTGATGGGGATGCAGGCGGGGCAGGTGAGCCCGCCGCTGTTGATTCAAGCGAAAGATGGGTCGCGGTTCGTGATCTTGAAATTGATTTCGCGCGAGTCGCCGGGGCAGCGCAGCATTTCCGATCCGCAAGTGCAGCAGACGATTCGCGACACGCTACGGAATCACAAAGAACAACTTCTGCGCGCCGCTTATTTGACGATTGCGCGGGACGAATCGCACGTTACGAATTATCTGGCGCAGCAAATCATTGAATCGGCGGGCAAATTGCCGGAAGCGGCGAAGACGGATTTTCCGGCTAAATCCTCGGGGCACTAGACCGCTTTTTGGGCTTCTGTATTTCCTTTCAAAGATTCCACTACTCTACCCAGGCAAGGACTTCGCCCGCGTTGACGGGCTGGCCTTCTTTGACTTGGAGACGCTCGATCACGCCGCTTTTGGGAGAGCGAATTTCATTTTGCATTTTCATGGCTTCGACGACGAGGAGACCCTGGCCGGCTTCGACTTTGTCTCCAGCTTTGACGAGAACGCGTACAACTTTGCCGGGCATGGGAGCGACGATCTGCTGGCGGCCTTCGAGTTCGAGCGCGCCATGTTTGCGGCCGCGCCAGGCGCGGGGATCCGCGACTTCGGCGGTGAACTCTTGCAGGCCAGTCTGGAGTTTGAGCTGGCCATCGGGGAACGGCACGATGCGAACTTCATAGGAATGGCCTTCGAGAAGAAGCGAAATGGTGTTGGGGGCGATTTCAACGGCGTCGGCGTCGATGGGTTGGCCATCGAGCGTGATCTTCCAGCGATCGGCATCGCGTTCGAGTTCGACGGTGCGATGTTTTTTACCGGAAGGGCCAGTGAGCTGGACTTCAAACTTCAGGATCATGGCAGGCGGTCCAACTGTTGGCGGCGGCCCTCTTGTTTCCAAGGGGAGGGTTGGCTGGAACCCTGGTTTGTGGAAGGTGAGTTGGACGCCTTATCCGACTGATTTGCGCGCCAGAAAGCCGCGGCGATAGCGGCGGCATCCGCGGCGCGATCTGGCTGCGATGAGTCGCGCGATGCGGAGGATGCGCTTGGCGCGCGGTGAAGCAATTCATCAAGCCATTTCGTATGGATTTCTCCGCGAAGAAAATCCGGTTCGGCGAGAATGCGGCGGAACAGACCTGCGTTGGTCTTGATGCCGGTGACGGTGTACTCCTCGAGAGCGCGGCGGAGGCGGGCCATGGTTTCCTCGCGACTGTTGCCCCAGGCGATGAGTTTGCTGAGGAGCGGATCGTAGTCCATCGGAACGGTCCAGCCTTCGTAGACGCCTTCATCGAGGCGGATACCGGGGCCGCTGGGCGCATGGCGCGAAAGAATTTTTCCGGGCGAAGGGAAAAAATTGTTGTCGGGATCTTCTGCGTAGAGGCGGACTTCCATGGCATGGCCGCGCGGCGTGATGGTTTCCCAAGCGAAAGGAAGACGATGGCCGGCGGCAATCGCGATTTGCAGCTTGACGAGGTCGAGGCCGGTGACTTGCTCAGTGACGGGATGCTCGACCTGAAGGCGCGTGTTGACTTCCAAAAAATAAAAAGTGAGATGGGCGTCGACGAGAAATTCCACGGTGCCGGCGTTGACGTAGCCGCCGGCGCGGGCTAGGCGAACGGCGGCGTCACCCATCTTTTTGCGAAGCTCCGGAGTGACGACGAGCGAAGGAGCCTCTTCGATGACTTTTTGATGGCGGCGCTGAACCGAGCATTCGCGCTCTCCAAGAGAGACGACGCGGCCATGGGTGTCGGCAAGGATTTGAATTTCGATATGGCGTGGTTTTTCAAGATATTTTTCGAGATAGAGGCGAGAATCTCCAAAAGCATTAAGAGCTTCGGACGAAGCATCGCGCCACGCGGGCGCAAATTCGGCATCGCGTGTGACCACGCGCATACCTTTGCCGCCGCCACCGGCGACTGCCTTGAGCAGAACGGGATAGCCCATATTTTGGGCGAGGGCCTGGGCATCATCTGGATTTTCGATGGGATCGTTGGCGCCAGGAACGGTGGGGACGTCGGAGCGGCGGGCTAGTTGGCGACCGGCGGTTTTCGAGCCGAGCGCTTCCATGGCTTCGGCGCTGGGGCCGATGAAAGTGATACCCGCTTCGGCGCAGGCCCGCGGAAGCGCGGGATTTTCGGCGAGAAAGCCGTAGCCAGGATGGAGAGCGTCGCAGCCGGAGCGGCGCGCGACGTCCATGATTTTGTCAATGCGAAGGTAGCTTTCGCGCGAGGATGCTGGACCGATGGGATAAGCCTCGTCAGCGAGGCGAACGTGGAGGGACTTGCGGTCTGCTTCGCTGAAAACCGAGGCGGAGCGAATCCCCAGTTCGCGGCAGGCGCGCAGGATGCGCACGGCGATTTCACCGCGATTGGCAATTAGTATTTTGCGAAACATGGATCTGTGATGTTGCTCCGGGATTTTAGCATGGGGTGAGACAGTACCACCCGACAGGCGGGTCGCCTGTGCTGTGTTCGCGCACATGCAAACTTCACGTCTGTCAGACGACTATGATAGAATGTCTGACATAGGCCCGAGGGGGAGATATGGCATCGCAACGGATATCTGTCCGCGTCCCCGGAGGGATTGCGCGAAGACTGAAAGAGCGGTCACGAACGACCGGCACACGCGAGTCACAAGTCGTGCGAGACGCACTTGAGGAATATTTTTCTAAGAATGATGGTGAAGAAACCGCGTACGACCGAGCAAGAAAAGCCGGATTGATCGGCTGCGTTCGAGGTGGCCGGAAAGACGTAAGCACGAACAAGAGCCTTTTCAAGGGGTTTGGAAGGAGTAAGTGATGCCGGTTCTAGTGGACACGGGTCCACTCGTGGCCATAATGCGGGCCGAGGATCACTATCACGAGTTGTGCGTAAGGACACTCACGCAGCTGGGCGGTCCCTTGCTCTCCTGTTGGCCAGTGATAACGGAGGCAGCGTGGCTCCTTCGAAGTCATCCTAGAGCCATCGAGAGACTACTGCTCGGTTCAGACGGAAGTTTCTTGGAATTGGCCCATCTCAGCGGCGCCGAAGCAATTCCGATCGCTGAGATCTTGAATCGATATGCCGGGTTGCGCCCGCAACTCGCGGACGCGTCGCTGGTGTACCTGGCAGAGCGTGAAAACATCAACACGATCTTTACATTGGACCGCCGCGATTTCGCCGTATACCGGACATCCCGCAAGCGGGCTTTCCGCATCATTCCTGAATAAGAAAGCCCTATTCGCGTTTTCTGGCATGCTACTCAGCAAGTTCGCTTCTTGGGTTTGCCGCTCTCTTCCGCGAAAGTCAGCAGGCATTGGCTGTGCTCAAAGAGGGATGTTGCCGTGCTTTTTGCGCGGGTTGGTGTCGCGCTTGTTTTCGAGGTAGCGGAGGGCGGTGATGATGCGAGAGCGAGTTTCGGAAGGCTCGATGATGGCGTCGATGTAGCCTTTTTCGGCGGCGACGAAGGGGTTGGCGAAACGGTCGCGAAATTCTTCGATTTTTTCCTGGCGGAGAGCTTCGCGCTCGGACTCCGGAACTTTTTCCAGCTCGCGCTTGTAGACAATGTTGACGGCGCCTTCTGGGCCCATGACCGCAATCTCGGCGGAGGGCCAGGCGAAATTCGCGTCAGTGCGGATGTGTTTGCTGGCCATGACGCAATACGCGCCGCCATAGGCTTTGCGCGTGATGACCGTGATTTTGGGCACGGTGGCTTCCGCATAAGCAAAAAGCAATTTCGCGCCATGCTTGATGATGCCGCCGAATTCCTGCTGTGTGCCGGGCAGAAAGCCTGGAACGTCTTCAAAGGTGATGAGCGGGATATTAAAGGCGTCACAGAAGCGGACGAAACGCGCACCTTTGAGAGAGGCATTGATATCGAGAACGCCGGCGAGGAACGCGGGTTGATTGGCGACGATGCCGACGGGGCGTCCATCGAGGCGCGCAAAACCAACCACGATATTTTTGGCGAAGTGCTCGTGAACCTCGAAGAGGTAGCCATCATCGATGATGGCGTGGATGGCGTCTTTCATGTCGTACGGCTTTTGCGCATCATCCGGGACGAGTGAGTTCAAGGATTCTTCGCGGCGGTCTGGCGAATCTGAAGTCTGGCGCCGCGGAGGATCATCGACATTGTTTGAAGGCAAGAAACTGAAGAGTTCGCGAATCATGGCCAGGCAATCGGCGTCGTCCGCGGAAACAAAGTGGGCGACGCCGCTTTTTTCATTGTGAGTCATGGCGCCGCCGAGCTCTTGCTTGGTGACATCCTCGTGCGTAACGGTTTTGATGACGTCGGGACCGGTGACGAACATGTAGGAAGTCTCGCGCGTCATGAAAATAAAATCGGTGATCGCGGGAGAATAGACGGCGCCGCCCGCGCAAGGGCCCATGATGGCGCTGATTTGCGGGATCACGCCGCTGGCGAGGGTGTTGCGCAGAAAAATATCGGCATAGCCGGCGAGCGAAGCGACTCCTTCCTGGATGCGGGCGCCGCCGGAATCGTTGAGGCCGATGACGGGGGCACCGGCGCGCATGGCGAGATCCATAATTTTGCAAATCTTGCGCGCGTTGGCTTCGGAGAGCGAGCCCCCGAAAACGGTGAAGTCCTGGGCAAAAACATAGACGGGACGGCCGTCGATGCGGCCAAAACCTGTGACGAAGCCGTCGCCGGCGGGGCGCTGCTCTTGCATGCCAAAATCGACACAGGCGTGGCGGACAAATTTGTCGAGCTCTTCAAAGGTGCCTTCATCAAGGAGCAGATGGATGCGTTCTCGCGCGGCGAGCTTGCCGGCTTTGTGTTCGCGCTCGCGTCGTTCGGGACCACCTCCGGCTTCGGCTTCCGCGGACTGGCGGCGGAGTTCCTCCATGCGATCGTGGTGTTTTTCTCTTGCGCTTGCAGCGGCATTTTTCTCAGGCAAGCTTGCCTCCGGGAGCTGAAGGTTCGTTCTTGGAGAAGATGCGAACGGCGAGATGGGTGGCAAGCCACATCGTGCCCAAGAGCAAGACTACGCCCAAGACCAACTCCGCGCAGATGGCAGCAGCGCGCTGGAGAGGGGAGGCGAGGGAGGTAACGTAGAGAGTGGCTTGGACGAGAAGGAACATGGCGCCGAGGGTCATTGCGACGATGAGAATCGTGGTCAGGACGGAAGCGAGGATCATTTTCATGAGACCTGCGCGGTGCAGTGAAGTCGCAAAGAGAAGAATAACGCAGTTGACGACAAATCCGAATGCAATCAGAGAAATGAGCCGGAGCCTCTGAGCTCAGCGCAAACCAGACCAATCGTCGGCGACGAGGATCGAATCGCTCGGATTGGAAGGGTCATACTTCACGCTGGCGGGCTGGCCTGCCACAAGCCGTTCAAAGCGGATTTGCCCTTCGAGGCCAGTGATGTCCTGTGCGGTGTGATAGGTCACACCAGAAATTGCATAGCTGTACGTGACCAGATGCCTCGGCTGCAAATCAATGATTGGGCGTGCACGAGAGCCAAAGAGTTTTCTCTGAGCCTCGCGCGGCTCGGGAGGATGTTCGGCCAACTCGACGACCTGACCTTCCGCAATGCGTCCAATCTGATTCAAATGGAGCCGGCGTCTGCGCTCCACGGCCTCGGGCTCTTCCGGGGGACGAAAGAATGCGTAGGCGATCATGGCGATCGCCGCAATAGCAGCGGCGCTCATGGCGAGAACGAGCTTCCAGTCAGCGAACAGAGCTTTCAACTAGCGGACTCCCTCAATGCAAGGAAATTGTGGAGAGCAGCAGGCGCGAGTAAAATCGCGTCCAAGGCGCACGAGAAATTACCTGCCTGCGGAGGCAGCCCCACAACCGTGTATTTTACAGAAACGGAGGCAAGGAGGTGCAATTACGTGTGCGGGGCTTGCACCGGATTGCGCAACACGCCAACCCCATTGACGCTGACCTCCACGACGTCGCCGGCAAGGAGCGGACCAACGCCAGCGGGTGTGCCGGTGGCGATCAGATCGCCGGGATAGAGCGTCATGACATTGGAGATCCAGCGGACGAGAAATGCAACCGGATAGACCATCAGCGAAGTGCGGCCCGATTGGCGGAGAGCGCCGTTGACACGCGTTTCCACCAGGACATCGGAGGGGTTGAGCTGTGTTTCGATGTGCGGGCCGACAGGACAAAACGTGTCGAAGCCCTTTGCGCGCGTGAACTGCACGTCGCTCTTCTGAAGGTCGCGCGCAGTGACGTCGTTGAGGCAACTATAGCCGAGTAAATAAGAAAGCGCGTCGTCGGATTCTTTGAGGTGCGAACAAAGGCGGCCGATGATGAGTGCGAGTTCGCCTTCGTGCTCAACACGCTGCGACTGCGGCGGAAGAACGACTGGTTCACCGGGAGCAATGATCGCCGATGGCGGCTTAAGAAAAATGAGAGGCTCTTTCGGCAGTTCATTGCCGAGTTCAGCGGCGTGTGCCGCGTAATTGCGGCCAACGCAAACGATTTTAGTTGGCTCGACCGGAGCCAGGAGACGAACGTCGGTAACTGGCCAAGTGCGCGCGCCCTGCGACCAAGGAGCCCATGGAGACCCAAAAATTTCGCGAACTTGGTCGCCTTCGAGCAGGCCATAAAGCGGCGCGGACGCGTGTGCAGCAGAGGAATTAAGAGGAAGGAAGCGACAAAATTTCATGCGGGTCAGCTCGAGTGGTGGTGCGGATGAGAGATGTCCGACGCGCGCACGCGGCGGATGATGGTCCCAAGCCAGGAAACAGTGACCACGAGCATATAGACTACCGCACCGAGCACGAAAATTTGCACCGCGCTGAAGCGCTCCTCGAGATCGGAGAAATCCATGCTAAGAATACGATAAGATAGGCTGAGAATGAGCCAGGCGATGAGGCTGGAAGCGAGCAAGTTGCCGGGCCTGCGCCAAAACTGGAGAACGGGAATCAAAGCAAGAAGACCAAGAACAGCAACGGCTGCCAGATTGCGCGCCAGCGCGAAGCGATCTAGGAATGGAACCCGATTGGCAACGATCACCCACCCGCTGAACACGATGGAAAGAGAAACCCCAACGTAGATACCGGTGCGCACCGAGGCGTTCCGAAAAGCATGGAACGAGCCATACGCGGGCATGTCTGCATGGACGGACGTCAAGCGATGCGCTCCCAAGAATCCTGCTGAGCATAACCCGGGGCTACGACGGAGGTTTCGCGACATCCGCGGCGACGGCCGCGCTGGGTTCACTTTCATTGCCAGCATGATCGACGGCAGTCACGGAATACCAGTAGCGGTGGCCGGGCTCCACAGACGTATCACGATACGCCGGTGCAAGCAATAGGTCCGGAGTGATAAGCGTACCTCGCGTGCCCTGCTGCTCACTGCGATAGACGCGGTAACCGGCCATGTCGGTTTCAAGATTGATGGACCAGGAGAGGTCCGCGACGACCGAGCCAGGAGTGGCACCCGGGAGGATCACAGCCACCACATTTTGTGGAGGCGCGGGAGGAAAAATGTCGCGTGCAGCAACGATGGCAGGCGCGGAATCATCGGACTCGAGCGTGTTGCCCTCCACCATTACGACGCTTCTGACCACGTATGCGTAGGTTTTGCCAAAATCAAAAAGCGTGTCCTGGTAAGAGTTTTCGTTTGGCGAGGCAAGGAGAGTGAGCGGCGATTTCCATTTTGCTTTCGAGAGATCCTTTTCAGCGGCCTCAGTGGAGGAAGAGTCGAGCTCGCCGCGATACACGCGATATCCGGAAAGAGCAGCTAAGGGAGCGCCGCCCGCGGTGCGCGTGGGCGCGGCCCAGCTCAACTCGATGGCGGATTCTGTGACGCGGGCATCGACATGGGGGATGGCTTCGGGTACGGGAAACATGCGGACGGAGACGGCGTTGGAATCCGCCGAAGCACGCTTTTTGGAGGCACGCGTCCGAACCATATAGAAAAGCAAAGCACCTGGATGCGCGCGGGTTTCCGATGGAGCGACGGGGTCGATGAATTTTAGATGGCCGTTGGAGGCGTAATCATTTACGAGCGAACCCGGAATCGTGTAGACGACGCGGAATGATTTCTTGTCGGGCGCGCCGTCGGGTTTTGCCACGCCTCGAAGAAATTCGACAGCAGGCGGTGCGGCGAGATGATCACCGGAAACGGTCCTGGCGGGCAAAGTGAAACCGAGTTCTACGCCATCTCCGGCTTGCTGTGCGGCGAGATCGGTGACCGCTACGGGAATCGGCGGCGAAGGCGGGACTGGTTCGCCGGGCGCGCCGCAGCCGACGGCGGCGAGAAAGAATAACGCCGAAACCAAAAAAGCGGGTTTTGAAATGCAGCGGCCAGCGATGTAACGCGTTGCAGGCTTCCGCGAGTCTCGAATTTCCATTTTCGGTTTCGGAGTTTACAGGATGTAGCGGCTCAAGTCTTGGTTCTTGACGATCTCTGCGAGTTGCTTATTGACATAGGCGGCATCGACCTTGACGTTCTTTTTCTTCAGGTCGGGCGCTTCAAAGGAAAGCTCGTCGAGAACTTTTTCGAGGATGGTATGCAGGCGGCGGGCTCCGATGTTTTCGGTCGACTCGTTCACGGTGGTTGCGAATCGCGCGATGGAAGCAACCGCGTCATCCGTGAAGGTCAGCTTGACGCCTTCGGTCTCCAGCAGCGCAACGTACTGCTTAATGAGCGCGTTTTTCGGTTCGGTGAGAATGCGGATGAAGTCTTCTTCCTTGAGCGATTGCAGCTCGACGCGAATGGGCAGGCGGCCTTGCAGTTCTGGAATAAGGTCCGACGGCTTCGTGACGTGGAACGCGCCGGCGGCGATGAACAGGATGTGGTCGGTGCGAATCATCCCGTAACGCGTATTGACGGTCGTGCCTTCGATAATCGGCAAAATGTCGCGCTGCACGCCTTCGCGGGAAACATCCGGGCCGTGGCCGGATTCGCGCCCGGCGACTTTATCGATCTCGTCGATAAAGACGATTCCCATCTGCTCGGCGCGCTCGACGGCGATGCGCGTCACTTGATCCATATCCAGCAGCCGATTTTCTTCCTCTTGAATCAGGTATTCGAATGCATCGGCAACGGACATCTTGCGCTTTTTCTTTTGCTGGCCGAACATCCCGGAGAGCATGTCCTTGATGTTGACATCCATTTCCTCGACGCCTTGATTCGAAATGATCTCGAACGAGGGCATCGCGCGTTCGCGAACTTCGATATCGACCATGCGCTGATCGAGCTTGGCTTCGCGAAGCTGGACGCGCAGCTTTTCGCGCGTGCGCTGCGTTTGCTCGCGCAGGGCGGCGGCTTCGGCTTCCGTGGTGCCGGGCGCAGGCGGCGGAGACGGCGGCAGCAAAAGGTCCAGCACGCGTTCTTCCGCGGCTTGTTCTGCGCGTTCGGCGACTTCATCGAGCTTTTCTTCGCGCACCATGTCGATGGAAGTTTCCACGAGGTCGCGCACCATCGATTCCACGTCGCGGCCCACGTAACCGACTTCCGTATATTTCGAGGCTTCCACCTTGACGAAGGGACAGCCCGCGAGGCGGGCCAGGCGGCGGGCGATTTCGGTCTTGCCTACGCCGGTCGGTCCAATCATCAAAATATTTTTGGGCAGCACATCTTCCGCAATTTCCGGCGGGAGTTTTTGGCGGCGGACGCGGTTGCGCAAAGCGACAGCGACAGCGCGCTTGGCCGCGTTTTGGCCGACGATGTACTTGTCGAGCTCCGCGACAATCTCGCGCGGAGTCATGTCGTCGAGCGCGGGAAGCAATTCCTGCTCTTCAGCGGGCGGAGGTGTGCCGTTGCCGCCGGGCATGTAAACGATCTCTTTATCGGTCTTGCTAGTCATGAAATGTCGGCTCCGCGCGCGTGCCTGCCCCTTGTATGCTAACCCCTAAAGCGCAAATCCTCTATGCACAGTCTCTGTGCGCGCAATCTGTTTGATGCGCGAGGACGCTTCCCTGTGCTATCCCGCAAGCCTCAGAGTTCTTCCACTGTAAAGTTGGCGTTGGTAAAAATGCAAATCTCGCTCGCGATACGCATGGCTTCCATGGCCAGATCCTTCGCGCCCAGCTTCGAATGCTTGATCAAGGCGCGAGCCGCAGCTAGCGCAAAGCTGCCGCCGGAGCCGATGGCGCACAAACCATCGTCAGGCTCGATCACGTCGCCGTTGCCGGAAAGAAGAAACGTCGATTTCGTGTCCGCGACGATGAGCAGCGCTTCGAGGTGCCGCAGCGCGCGATCCTTCCGCCACTCCTTGGCGAGCTCGACAGCGGCTTTCTGCAAATTGCCGGAATGTTCCTGAAGTTTGCCCTCGAAACGTTCGAAAAGCGAAATCGCATCGGCGGTCGAGCCGGCAAATCCGGCGATCACTTTGTCATTGTAAATGCGGCGCGTCTTGCGCGCGGTGTGTTTCATCACGTGATCGCCCATAGTCACCTGGCCATCGGCGATCATCACAACTTTGTTGTCCTTGCGCACGCACAGTACCGTGGTGCCGTGCATCGGTACGCTTCCCTGGCTGTTACGCATCCAGCCATTATACAGCGGCCAGGCCGGGGCTAGCCATGAGGAGCGCGGCAAACCTTCGACGACTGCCGCCGTACAATTTCGCAGAGCCTGACTGTTGAGGCGCTATATAGATGGGGGTTGAGGCGGCGCTGGCGGATTTTCCTCTCGAGGTTTTCCGCGAAGAGTTTGCAGATGATCCTGAAGAGCTCTTGCATCTCTCTGCGATGTTTCCAGAAGGCCATTGAGATGATCGATTTCTTTTTGCTTCTGTGGCTTCTCCTCAGCGGGAGCATCCTGGAGCTCTTGGTGCAGCTTGTCCAGGATAACCGTTTCCTCTTGAATATCGCTTTGTGTGTCCTTAATCATCTTATCGGTCTGTTCAACCGTCGCCGGAAGCTTGATATCCAGCGGCGGCTGTTTCTCGGACTTTATGGCCGCTCGAATGGCCGCCTCCTTTGCGGCGGCTTTCGCATCGGAAGCCTTCTTGGCCTCCATCTCCATTTCATAATTGTCGGCGGGAGTACGAATCTCGACCACGTCGTCGTTTGTCCAAACTTTGCGCCTCTTCACGGGCAGTTCGCCGATCGGTGGCGCCGGCGCGGAAGCAGGCTGCGAACTCGGGGGGGGAGTTCGAGAAGGAGGCGCCGGTTGTTGCGATTGTTGCTGTTCCTGCTCTCCGGCAGGAGAGGCACCGCATTTCCATTGAGCCAAGAATAGCGCAGCACCCAGAGCGAGAAAGGATACACTCAGGTTCTGGAAGGGCTTAGTGTGGTTCATTCTCAGTCCAAATCCCTATTGTTGCGGAATTTCGTGGAAAGACAAAACTTTGTTGGTCAACGGGGCCTCGGCGGCCGTGATGCACCATCGATTGTAAAGAATGCCCCTGCCCACACTTCCAGTCGGTGGTGAGTTGTTAAAGCTCGCGGGTCCGGGGGGGTTGGATCCTGGCAGCGGATTTCCCAATGAGTCTACTATTTGTGCGATTAGCATAGCTCCATTGAAAGAGCCGCCGGGGGCGCTTTGGGTTGTTTCAGCCACCGTTCCCTTCCCGATGACCAAAATAATTCCATACCAATTAGCTGCCGTGTCGTACTTGAAACTGCCTGTTACGAGGAGCAGACCGTAGCCCGCCGGGATACTCGTCCCCAAGTGGAAGTCACCCTCGACCGCCACGGTCATGGGATTGGTACTGGACATCGCCGAAGGCAGATTTGCCTCAGTCGCGGGGCCGGAGATGACAGCATCGGCATTTTGAATAACGGTCTGGGCGAGTTGGTTGAGACCTTGCACAGTTTGCAAATTCGGAGCGAGCGTAACTTGGGCGACGCTGGGCGTAGAGCCCGTCCCGGTGAAGTTCCCGGTCTCGTTTGTCGGACTCGTGGGAATTCCGCTTTTTACATTGTTGACGTCTGGGCTGTCTGGAACCCCGATCGCCGCCACAGGGTTGGGGAAGAAGCCGGGGCTGACTAACGTGCTGGGAGGCTGAGACAGGGCCGTCGGCATCGTACCGCAACTGGAATTTGTATCGTTTCCATCGATTTGGAAAGAACTGTGGTCAGGCCCCGAGAAAGAGTCTGAGTATCCGTCCATCGTCAAGGCCGCAGGGAAGTTGAGGTTTATCGCCACTGGCGCAACGACGTACTGCAGAAATTTTTGGCTCCCGTTGGGCAGTGCGGCGAGAGCGGTGATTTCCAGGGCCTGCACTTCGGTAGTTGGAGGGGTTGGAGGACTCGCGGGCAAGATCAGGCTGGGCCATGGGTTGAGGTGAGAATCCAGGTGCGCCGGGTCGTAAAAGAGAGGCGTCGTGTTATTAAACGTGCCATCTTGATTCACGTCGGTGTAGAGAGACTGTTCCGTGGCAGCATTAATTCGTACCCATTTGTAGGCTGGCCCGGGGATGCCGCCGGGGCTGTTGTTCCAGACCGAAGGCACTGACGAATTGCTGGATGCCGAGACGCCAAATTCAACCGCGTATTCACTGTCATAGTATTTGTCGCTCGAATCCCAAGGCACGATGGTTTCGCCCGGCAACTGATTCAGGACGTAGATCGCCTGGCCCAACGGCAAGGTCGTTCCGTAGGCAAGGGCCGGGGTCGACAGACCAAAGTAGTCGTGATTTTTCGGCAGCAATCGTCCACGAGCTTCCTCAAGGCCTGCCAGCGCGCCATAGTACACGGTCGAGGATGAACGGTAGTTTGCTCCAAGCGCCGTTTCCGTGTTAGAAGAAACGAGCAGAGCGATCGCCACGACGCTGACCAGCAATAACACGA
>CAVYFO010000028.1:0-95157 GCA_963767755.1 uncultured Acidobacteriota bacterium
TGGTGGAGGTGCAGAGCAACCCCACAAAGGCAAGTTTTATAAGGAATACGTTGATTTGCTGACTCGTCCGACGGCCGAGTCTCACGCGGCACTCGCCAAAGAGGCCCCGACGAAAGGGAACTAAAGAATGAAGACGCGGCGAACGTGGGACAGGCACTCCTGGCTGTTCTTTTCTTCTCCTGGAAGGGGCCCGACCCCTAAGCGAAGCGTGTATGGCAACGCTTCTTTCCAACTTGCTTGATTGAGCGTGGCATTTCCTCGACAATTAAAGGTCAATCGTTGCCTTTTTTCCTATATGCCTGCGGAAAGAAGAGCCAGCGGAGAAACGGATAGATGTTCACGCACGCGAACTCGGTTAAACGCTTCATCGCCTACTTCTCTATGGAGATTGCGCTCGAAAACGCGATGCCGAGCGACAGCGGCGGTCTGGGCGTACTTGCCGGAAACATCATCCGCGCCGGCGCCGATCTCCGCCTCCCCATGGTGGCCGTATCGCTTCTCTACCGGCTGGGCTACTTTTCCCGCATCTTTCCGAAGACGGCTCTGAAACGAAGAGCCGTAGTCTGGAACGTCGAAGATTTTCGAAGGAGAAACTGCGCGTAAGCGTGCCGTTGGAAAATCGCCGCGTGGAATTTGCGCCTGGCGCTATGACGTTAAAGGTGTGCGCGGATTTGAGGTGCCGGTTTATTTTCTCGACGCCGATCTTCCCTCCAACGCGGAATGGGATCGCAACCTCACTGGCGGGCTTTTACGGCGGAGATTCCTACTACCGGTTGTGCCAGGAAGTTTTGCGAGGAATCGGCGCAGTACCGATGCCGCACGCTCTGGGCTAGAAGAGTTGACGCGCTATCACATGAACGAGGGTCACGCCGCGCTGCTTTCTCTCGAATTGCTGGGCGAGGAAGCCATCAAAGCGGGGCGAACCGCCATCAATGGCGAAGACATTGAAAAAGTCCGCGCCAAGCGCATGTTCACCACGCACACGCCGGGCCCGCCCTGCACGTCGCTTCCCCATTGAATTTCTGACGCGCGTCTTCCCGCAGCAGAGCAAAGTTTTCGACCTCAAAGACGCCTCCGTCGCCGAACTCGTAAGCGCTCGCCGAAACCCAGCAGAACTATCCGAATTTGCAGGAAGCCGCGGCCGCCGGCGCTCACTTCAATATGACGTATCTGGCGCTGAGCCTCACCACTTACGTCAACGGCGTGGCCAAACAGCACGGGCTGACCTCGCGGCAGATGTTTCCGGAAGTTCCCATCGAGGCGATCACCACGGCGTTCACGCGGTGACCTGGACCTCGCCTGCTTTTCAGCAGCTTTTCACTGCGAAATCGCGCACTGGCGCAAGACAACTACAGCTCGAGAAGCGCGCTAGGACTTCTCCCGGAAGAAGTCTGGGCCGCACATCTCATCGCCAAGCACGATCTTCTGGAAGCGGTGCGCGAGAAAACTGGCCTCAATCTGGACGAAGAGGTGTTCACGATCGGTTTTGCGCGGCGCGCGACCGGATACAAACGCGCGGACCTGATCCTTTCTGATTTGGACCGCTTGCGGCAAATCGCCAAAAAGGCCGGCCATTTTCAGATTATCTACGCAGGCAAAGCGCATCCCAACAACGGCGGCGGCAAGGACATCATTCGCCACATTTTTTACGCGAAGAAGGCGCTGCGGAAAGCCGTCCCGGTCGTTTTTCTCGATGAATACAATCTCGATCTCGGCGGCAAAATGACTTCCGGCGTCGACCTTTGGCTGAACACGCCACAATTTCCACTCGAAGCTTCCGGCACGAGCGGCATGAAAGCGGCGCTCAACGGAGTCCCTAGCCTGAGCAATCGCACGGCTGGTGGGTATAGGGGCACATCGAGGGCGCCACCGGGTGGTCGATGGCGAGCCGCGCCGCCGATGGGCCCGATGGAGCCGGCCACGGACAACACCAAAGAGGCCGAATCGCTTTACTGGAAACTGGACAACGTCCTCCTTCCCAGGTTTGATAAAGAAACCGCGTTTATTCGTGTAAATCATGCAGCACGCCATCGCCATCAACGGTTCGTTCTTCAATACGCAGCGCATGGTCCAGCAGTACATTACGGACGCGTATCTGAGGTAGGAACTAAAGAAAGAAGATTTTACGTTACGGGCAAACTCGCGAATTAAGCTTCCGTCGCGCAATTCTTGAAATTATTCGGCTGCGGGCTGAGGGATTTTTTTTCGCTGCGCAACTCTTTCTCCATGTCTGCGATATTTCCCTAGCAAAGTGATCGAAGAAGGCCGAGTTGCCGTATTTTTCCTTTCAAGCTCGGCATCACCGCATTCACCAGCGCATCGCCTGAGAGTCCGTTCTTGATGGACTGCGCGACCCATCCCCGCAGATCCGTGAGATAGCCGCGAAACTCGATACGTCGTCCGCCGTGCCCACGTCCCCGTGGCCGGAGACGAACGCGGCCTTCGGCCATTCGGCGGCGAGCTTCGCATCGCTTTCCGCCCACTTGTCGGTTGTGCCGTCGATCAGATTGGGAAGTGTTTTCTTCCAGAAAAGATCTCCGGTGAAGACAACTTGCGCATCGGGAATGATGACGACGGAATCGCCGCCAGTATGGCCAGGAAAAGAGCGCACCAGAATTTTTCGTGATCCCAAATACAAATCGATGGCGGATTCGTAGCCGATGCTCGGCGCGACGAGGCCATCGATCCAGGCTTTTTGCTCGGGCTTGATGTTGGCGCCGAAGAATTTCAAGTTTTCCGTGTGAATCCAGCCACGCACGTTTTTCTGGGCGATGATCACGGCGCCCGCTTTGGCGAAGACGCCGTTGCCGGTGACGTGGTCGAGATGGTAGTGCGTATTGACGACGAATTTGATGGGGAGCTTGGTGAGCTTCTGGATCTCGGCGAGGAGCTGCTCGGCGGCTTTGACGTCCTGGAACGTGTCAATGACTGCAACGCCGTCGTCGCCGATGACGAAGCCGGCGTTTTCTAGCTCGTCGGGGCTTTTCGGCTTGTCGATGGCGGCATAGACATTGTTTCCAAGCGGCTTTAGCTTGAAGAGCGATGAATCGGCGGCGGAATTCTCTTGTGCGTGAATAGGGAAGACGAAGATCGCGAAGAGCAGAGACAGCAGGAGAGTTTTGCGCATGGTTGCGTATGGTATCGCAACTTTGGAAGAGAATCAGGCGGGAATTCCAGCTGGTGGATCAAGCTCGAATTGGCGTAGGGTTTTTTCTTAACACAGAGGCCGCAGAGATCACAGAGAAAAGAAACAGAGGGAGATTACCGCAGGCGGTTTTTGTAGAGGCCATGCCGACGGCGGCGTCCATGCCGATTTTTTCCAGGGCGTCGATTTCGCGGCGGGTCTTGATTCCGCCGGCGGCGATGATCGGATGTTGTGGTGGCGCGAAGCTGGCGGAACCAGTTAAGGTTGGCGCCGGACATGGTGCCTTCGCGGTCTACGTCGGTGCAGAGAAATGCCGAGCAATAGGGTTCGAGCTCCGGCATTACATCTTCGGGGCGCAATGGTAGACGACGTTTCCAGCCGTGAACGGCGATGCAGCCTTGGCAGTGTCGAGGGCGATGACGATTTTGCGCGGAGGGACATTTTTTGTTAGGTCACGCAGAAAACGCAAGTTGATTTTGCCTTTTTGGAAAGCGGCGCTGCCGATGATGATTTGGTTGGCGCCCCACTTTGCGATTTCCATGGCGCGCGCGACGGTGCGAATGCCGCCGCCTACGCGGACTTTGAATTTGTAACGCTTGCGGGCCTCGATGCAAAGTTCGCGGGCGAGAGCGTTGTTGTTTCCAGTGCCGATAGCGGCGTCGAGGTCGATTAAGTGCAGCCAGGAATAGAATTTGAATTTTTCGAGGAGGCTGAAAACATCGGCGACGGCGAGTTCGCGTTTGCGGCCGTGGATTAGCTGGACGGCTTGGCCGTCTTGGAGGTCGATGCAGGGAATCAGCATGGGAGGCGGACCTCGACGTTTTGCGCGGTGAGGAATCGCTTGAGTTCGCGGATGGATTGGACGTTGTCGTGGAAGATGGAGGCGGCCAAGGCGGCGTCGGCTGCGCCTTCGGAGAAGATTTCGGCGAAATGTTCGGGGACCTTTGCGCCACCGGAAGCGATGACGGGAACGGAAACGGCGCGCGAGATAGCGGCGGTGAGAGGAACATCGAAGCCGAGTTGGGTGCCGTCGCGGTCAACGGAGGTGAGGAGGATTTCGCCGGCCCCGAGCTCGACTCCCCGTCGCGCCCACTCTAGAGCATCGCGATTGGCGGAATCGCGGCCGCCACGGACCATCACATCCCAATGATCGTTCACGCGCTTGGCGTCAATGGCGAGAACCACGGCTTGCGCGCCGAATTCGCGCGAAAGCTCGGAGATGAGATCGGGCCGAGCGACGGCGGCGGTGTTAACCGTGACTTTGTCGGCCCCGGCGAGGATTACGGCGCGGGCGTCGTCGAGGGAGCGGATGCCGCCGCCCGCGGTCAATGGGATGGCAAGCTCGGCGGCGACGCGGCGGATGGTTTCGATAAATGTTGGGCGACGGTCGCGGGACGCGGCGATGTCTAGGACGACGAGTTCGTCGGCGCCTTCCGCGTTGTAGCGGGCGGCGAGTGCGACGGGGTCGCCGGCATCGCGGAGGCCGACGAAATTGACGCCCTTGACGACACGGTCGCCGTCGGTGTCGAGGCAAGGGATGATGCGGTGGGCGAGGCTCACGCTTCGCCCCGGGGAAAAAAGAAAAAGCAGATTCCTTCCGACAAGGTCGGAACCTTCGGTCGCTCCGCTCGGAATGACAATTTTCTAAGCATGGCGCCCCGCCTCGCTCGGCATGACGCTGCGAAGGAGCTGTGGAAAGGCAATTGTTTTTTCTTATGCGCTTTCTGCATCAGTGGCAGCCTGCCAGGAAATTTCTAAGCAACTGCGCGCCTGCGTCGCCGCTCTTCTCGGGGTGGAATTGGACGGCGAAAATGTTTTCTTTTTCGAGGACGGCGGCGAAATTCGTGCCGTAATCGCAAGAAGCCACGGCTTCGCCATTGGCGTTCGTGGCGGCGAAGGAGTGAGCGAAGTAAAAGTATGCGCCGGGCGAGATGCCTTCGAGCAGGCGAGATGGACGAGTGCGTTGCAGCTGGTCCCAGCCCATGTGGGGAAGTTTAACGGTGCGGGGAAGGGAGTTGACGGAGCCAGAGAAGAGATTCAGTCCTAGGAGATCGCTGGCTTCTTCGCTGGAAGCGTAAAGAGCCTGAAGGCCGAGGCAAATACCGAGGAAGGGAACGCCACGGCGGATGGAATCGAGAAGCGCGGCGCGAAGATTTTGTTGATCAAGAGCGCGAATCAAAGCGGAATAGTGGCCGACGCCGGGGAGAACAATGGCCTCGGCGCTGGCGATGCATTTGGGAGAGTTGGAGCGCTGCGGCTCGGCGCCGAGTTTGCGGAGCGCGCGTTCGACGCTGGTGACATTGCCTGCGCCATAGTCGAGCAGAGCGATTTTCATAGAAGCCCTTTCGTGCTGGGAAGAACGCTGCGGAGGCGTTTGTCGCGTGAGACTGCAAAACGCAGAGCGCGCGCGAAGGCTTTGAACATCGCTTCGACTTGATGATGAGAAGAGCGGCCGTAAAGCACGCGGAGGTGGACGTTGGCGCGGGCGGCTTGCGCGAAGCCCTGAAAAAAATCCTCGGTGAGTTCCGTTTGAAAATCGCCGATGCGTTTTGCAGAGTTTTTTGCGTTCACGACGCAAAAGGGGCGGCCGCTGAGGTCGACAGCGGCAGCGGCGAGCGTTTCGTCCATCGGCATGAGGAAATATCCGGAGCGGAGGATGCCGCGCTTTGAGCCGAGAGCCTTGAGGACGGCTTCGCCGAGAGCGATGCCAACATCTTCGACAGCGTGATGCTGATCGACGTCGAGATCGCCTTTCGCCGCGATTTCCAAATCGAAGGCGCCGTGGCGCGCGACGAGATCGAGCATGTGATCGAAGAAACGAATGCCGGTGGAGACACGGGATTTGCCGCGGCCGTCGAGATTCAGCTTCAGACGGATGTCAGTTTCGTTTGTTTTGCGGTGGATTGTGGCGGTGCGCGGCATAAGTGCGGTCCTCAGCGGTAACGCTTGATAAGTTTCAGCAAGCGCTCCATTTCTTTTTGCGTGCCGATGCTGACCCGGATGTGGCCGGTGCCGATGTCTTTCGCACGATCGCGAAGCAGGACGCCCTCTGTCTCTTGCAGCCAAGCACACATTTCGGAGCTGTCGGAACCGAAATCGGCCAAAAGAAAATTGCCGGCGCTGGGATAGGTTTTCACGCCAAGATTGTGCAGCTCTTTTTCAAACCACGCGCGAGTGCGGAGGATGTTTTTGACGTAGAGCTTCATCGTTTTAGGATCGTCGACAGCAGCTTCTGCGGCGGCGAGAGCAGCTACGTTGACGGGAAAAGGAGCGGTGGCGCGGCGAAGGATGGCGAGCGATTCGGCGCAGGCGACGATGGCGCCGAGTCGAAGGCCCGCGAGCCCCGCGGCTTTAGAAAAGGTGCGTGCGACGAAGAGCTGCGGATACTGATTGACCAAAGGGATGACTGTGACGCCGGAGAATTCGGCGTAGGCTTCGTCGAGGACGACAGCGGTGTGGGTGGCGGCTTGCAACACGTTCTCGATGACGGATTTTTCGAGGAGCGTGCCGGTGGGATTATTGGGATTGCAGACGAAGAGGACGCGAGGCTTAGCGGCTAGCGCGCCGAGGACTCCTTCGAGCGGGAATTCCATGGCGGCGCTGTACCGCTGGACTTCGAGTTTCGCTCCGGCGACTTCGCCCCAGTAGCGGTACATCGGGAAAGTGGGCTCACAGATGACGGCGGTGGTCCCCGCGTCGACAAATGCGTCGAAGAAAAGCCTGAGAGCGTCGTCACCGCCGTTGGTGAGAAGGAGTTCCTCGGGCGCCACCTTAAAATGGCGCGCGAGGCGGCGCATGCCGCGGTCGTACTCGGGATACATCGAGAGCAGCTTCGGCGTTAATTTTGCCAAAGCGCGGCGGACAGCGGGCGAGCAGCCGGCAGTGTTTTCGTTGAAGTCGAGGCGCAGCTTATCGGCCCGGCCTTCGCCGGGCGGCTCATAAGTGCGGCGATCGAGAATGGCCTGGCGAGTGGGGAGTTGTACTTTCATCGGCGGACTCTCACGGCGTTGCGGTGCGCGAGCAAGCCTTCGGATTCTGCCAGAGTTTCCGCGGAATCGGCGAGGCGCGGGAAACCTTTCTTCGAGATGGTTTGGATGCTGATACATTTCACGAAATCGGCGGAGGAGAGGCCTCCGCGTTTGCGGGCCCAACCGCCTGTCGGCAGAACATGATTGCTTCCGCCGATGTAGTCGCCGAGAGGCTGTGCGCCCCAAGGACCGAGAAAGATGGTACCTGCGGCGGAAATCTTTCTTAGCAGCGTCGAGGGGTTTTCCGGAAGGCTGAGGTGTTCCGGCGCGAAGCGGTTGGAAAAAGAGCAAGCGGCTTCGAAGCTTGGCGCGAGCAAGATTGCACCTGTTGTGCGCAGTGAGGTGTGAGCGGGATTGTTGGGAGGGAGACTCGCTAGCTGCAATTCGAGTTCATTCCGGACGCCGCGGGCTAGCTTATCGCTTGGAGTTACAAGAAAGCTGCCCGCATCGGGAGCGTGTTCGGCTTGGGCGAGAAGATCGGCGGCAATCCATTTCGGATTGCCCTTCGCGGCGAGGACGATGGCTTCGGTAGGGCCTGCGGGAAGATCGATGGCGCAATCGCTCGAGACGAGTTGTTTTGCGGCGGTGACAAAGCGGTTGCCGGGGCCGAAGATTTTGTCGACGCGCGGAATGGATTTTGTGCCATAGGCCAGGGCAGCAACGGCTTGTGCACCTCCGACGCGGGCGATTTTTCGAATGCCGAGGAAATAGGCGGCAGCGAGAAGAGCGTCGTTGGGCCGAGGACAGACGACGGTGATGCTTTTTACGCCCGCAACTTGGGCGGGGACGACAGTCATCAGCATGGTCGAGACGAGAGCGTAATTGCCGCCAGGGACGTAGCAACCGATGGAGTCGATCGGACGGACTAGCTGGGAGATGGTGACCCCGGATTCGATTTTGAGAGACCAGGGACTCGGGAGCTGTTTTTCCGCGACGCGGCGGATGTTGCGGGCGGCGTGTTGAATGGCATGGAGAAGATCTGGACTGGCGCGTTTTCGAGCGGCGGCGATTTCGCGTTTCGAGATCCAGAAACCATCGCGGCGAAGATCAACGCCGTCAAATTGTTTGGTGTAATCGACCAGGGCGCGGTCGCCGCGTTTGCGAACATCAGCGATAATCTTTTCGGCCACCACCTCGGCTTCGCGGTCGGGCCCGTGGCGAGCGCGGAGGAGATTTTTTTCGACGGCGGGCGTGAGTTTGAGGATGCGCATCAGAGCACGATCTTATTCAAGGGATATTCAACGATGCCCTGGGCTTTGGCGGCTTTCAGCTTGGGCAGGATTTGGCGGACGACGGCTTCTTCGACGATGGTGTTGATGGCCACCCAATCTGGATCGCTGAGAGCTGAAATCGTTGGCTTTTTTAAAGCGGGCAAAACGCCCAGAACTGCGGCAAGATCGTCGCGGTGAACGTTCAGGAGCAGGCCGACTTTGCTAGCGGCGGCGATGGCGCCTTGCAGCATGAGTATGAGGTTTTCGGCTTTCTCGCGCTTCCACGGATCGGCAGCGGCTGCGCGATTCATAATAAAGACGGTGGCGGATTCGAGAACGGTGTCGACGATGCGGAGGCGATTGGCGCGCAACGACGAGCCGGTTTCCGTGACTTCGACGATGGCGTCCGCGAGCTGCGGGACTTTAACTTCCGTGGCACCCCAGGAAAATTCGACGCGGGCTTTCACGCCGTGACTGGCAAGATATCTTTCTGTGATATGGACGACTTCGGTGGCGATGGTTTTGCCTTCGAGGTCGCGGACCTCGCGCATCCCCGAATCCTCGGGAACGGCGAGAACCCAGCGGACGCGCGCAAGGCGCTGCTTGGCGTAGACGAGCTCGGAAAGTTCGTCGACGGCGGCGCCAGTTTCGACGACCCAATCGTGGCCAGTGATTCCAGCGTCGAGCGCGCCGGTTTCGACGTAACGGGCCATTTCCTGCGCGCGAACCATGAGGCATTCGATTTCGGGATCGTCGATGGTGGGGACGTAACTGCGCGAGCTGATCGTGATTTTCCAGCCGGCGCGAGCGAAGAGGTCAAGCGTCGCGTCCTGTAGGCTGCCTTTGGGAATGCCGAGTTTCAGATGGATCATGCTTTTGTCTCCGTTTTCACGGGCTTTTCCGGGCCGTAAACGGATTCTGGTGCAAAGGTACGCTCGTCGGTGATTTTGGCGATGCCGTCGGATTGCAGCACACGGAAAAAGCAGCTGCGATAGCCTTCGTGGCAGACACCGGGGCCGACGGGTTCGACGCGGACTAGAAGAGCATCGGCGTCGCAATCGACGCGAAGCTCGCGAACTTTCAGGACATGGCCGCTGGACTCGCCTTTTTTCCAAAGTTTGTTGCGCGAGCGGCTGAAGAAAACCACTTCGCCGGACCTCTGCGTTTCGACGAGCGAGGCAGAGTTCATGAAGCCGAGCATGAGGACGTCACCGGAGCGGTGATCTTGAATGATGGCGGGAACGAGGCCGCCGGCTTTGTCGAAGTCGATATTAAGATGCGTGCCGCTCATGGTGCTTGTCTCCTCCTTGCACGAAAGCCAAAGACCAAGAATGAAGTTAAAAACAAAAAACCCGCTGGGGCTTTCTGCGCCAGCGGGCCGATGAGTGCTTTGTGTTGCGAAACTCTATGCACACCTCATCGGGCGCGGCGTGTGGCCGTGATGATGATGGCGATGCGCCCGAGAGTTCATAATATGAAATTAAAGAAAATCGGTGCTGGTGTCAACCGCGCTTTTATTCCACGGCAGATTCCGCATCATGAGTTTTCATGCCTGGGGGACGGAGGAGAGAAGTTAGCTGCCCCCGCCGGCGTTTTTTGGCCCAGCGGAATTGAAGTTCATGGTCATTTTGAGATGAACGGCGACGCCAGTCTTGCCGTTTTCCAGCTTTTCGACGCGTACCACTTGCGCGACGTACTCGCAGTTCATGGGATCGTGGGGCGAGGAATAGGGAAATGTGACGAAAACCCGCATGCCGGGATAATAGGAGTGGAGGCGGGTCGTGAAATAGATGCCTTCTTTCGAGGCGTTTACGCTGATGGGCAAGTCCTCGAAATGGTCGTCCCGGGGCTCCGACGGGCGCACGCGGACGGGCCGGGCGATTTTCGCTCTCCGGCTTACACGGTTGTCCGTAACAGGTTTTGCGGTCTTTTCTGGCATACCCGTTTCCGTACTAGAATCTTCGGGCTAGAATCTTAGTGTAGCCAAGCGCTTGCCCAATTTGGGCGAATCGTCAACCGGCTGCGGCGAATCTGATAACTAGAGGGTGCAAGCCGTAGGCCAAATCATGAAGCGGAATGAGGGAAGGTGATGGAAGAGAAAATTCGCAAGGACGAAGCGGCCTGGAAGAAGCAACTCACCTCGAATCAATACTATGTAACCCGCCAGAAGGGCACGGAACCGCCGTTCACGGGGGAATATGAGGATACGGACACGCCCGGAGTGTACAAGTGCGTCTGCTGCGGGCAGCCGTTGTTTCGTTCTGATACCAAATTCCACTCAGGCTCCGGGTGGCCGAGCTTTTATGCTCCGGCAAACGAGGAAGCCGTGGAGACGGAAACCGACGCAAGCCATGGGATGACGCGCGTGGAAGCGAAATGCAGCCGGTGCGATGCGCACCTCGGGCATGTTTTTGATGACGGGCCACGGCCCACCGGAACGCGTTACTGCATCAACTCGGCGGCGTTGGAGCTGGACGAGGACTAAATAACGCGGATCGATACGCGAAAAAACGGGAGCGCCCCGGCGAACCGGGGCGCTCTTGGTTTTGTTTGCACTCTCAGAAGAAATTCGAGAATTAAGCAGCCGGGCAGGTGCAGGCCACAAGCTCCGCGACAGGGTCGCTCTCGCGTTCCCACACACCCAGCAGCATTACCTTCGCCCCCGAAGGGTATTTGAAAACGTAATAAATGCTCGAACGCCCTTCGACTTCAAAGAAGCCGGGCCGCCGCGGATCTGGCCGCGATGGGGCACCGGACTGAAGCAGCATGCGCAATTCAGCAATCTGCTCCTGCGAATGATTTCGCAGGTCTTCCACGAGGGGCGGGTGTTTCGTAATTGTCATGATCATGTTCCATCTCCGCCACATACAGTGTATCGTTCGCCTCATAGGTTAAGACGAAAATGCGCTGGAAAAGTTTCATGGGCTGCAACAACTCTTAAGAAATGTTGCGGGGCAAGAAGTGTCAGCCGCCGTGGAAGCCGCGGATTTCCTTGAATTTATGGTTAAAATCCGGCTTTTGGGGTGGTCCAAATTGGCTCCCAGCAAGCTTCCCGCCCGCTCCAGAGACCTCTGGAGGAATGTGCGCTCAGAGGCAGGATTGCTTGCAGCGATGGTCTGTTTGCCACCTTGCCGAGCCTTGTTGTATGAGATGTGACGTTAGTATTGATGGCAGTACTTGCGCGGGCGGCGCTTCCCTGACATAGTGTTCTTAGTGACCCACCAATTGACATAGGGATGGCCTCTGTGACCAAAAATTCAACCAAAAAATCCCAAACCAAAGAGAAGACGAATTTCAACAAAGATAAGCGGCGCAAGCATCATCACTTTCTCGTTACCGTCTTCTACGCGGATGGCGAAAAGTTCGGCCGCGTCTATACGGACAAAGACAAGGCGGACCGCTTCGCCGACAGGCAGAAGCGCTCGCCCGTGGTCAAATCCGCTCGAGTGACCATGGTGTCCTGAGGTTGGGCACTAGTAATTTGATCGTCTGCGAAAAACTGGCTACGGAAGGCTTGTCGCTGCCGTGCGGCCATGCTATAAAAAGAACTGTCGTTGAGCGGCCTTAGTATAGTGGTAGTACGGAACCTTGCCAAGGTTCAGGTGTCGGTTCGATTCCGATAGGCCGCTCCATTAAAATCAAGCAGTTACGCAAACACCTCATTTTCCATATTTTCCAAAACTACAATTTGATTGCCAATCTTGGAGGAAAATTCAGCTTGTACGTGCTCAAGCGGAATCTCCCCGGTGTAAAGTGCCGTCATCGCAGCGGACGCATGCCCCATCTGCTGGCGAAGGACGGCGGGGTTAATCCCGGCGAGTTCCCACCTGCGGTTGCACCCCCGACGAAGGGCGTGCATTCCGGCTTGCTTTAGACCTAGAGCTTTTAGGGCCGGATATAAACCTTGATTTAGTATGGTGGTCTCCAGGAGGGGACCGCCGCATTTCGAGTGGAAGACGAGGGCGTTGGGGTTTGAGGCGTTACCGAGGAATCGCCGCGCCTCCCACATTGCTCTCTGGCCCTCAGCGTCCCGCAGAAGTACGGTTCGATAAGCAGTCACGTTCTTGCATGGACCGATCTTTCCGGCATTCCGCTGGTCTGAGGATTCATCCACTCGGAGTGTGCTCGCCTCGAAGTCAAGGTCATTGACCCTGAGAGCAAGCAGCTCGCTGCTACGCACCCCTGCACCAGCCGCGAGAAGGATGGCTGTCGCGTATTGCTCTCGGCGGGCGGAGCCGAGTCCGTCCAGCTTTCGGACTTGCTCGGCGATTTGTTGTGCCTGCGACCACGAGAACGATACCTTTTGACGACTGCCGATCTTCATCTGCAACTTGTCACGTTCAGGGATTGCGAGTCCTGCCTGTGAGAACGGCGGCTTCCCGTCTTTCGAGAATGCCGATAAAACCCGCTGCATTGTGCGCAACGCATCCTTAATCGTCATCCATGAGACGCCCGCTTGCCGTTTCTTCCAAGCCCACTCATTTACCGAATCAATGTTCACATGCTCTATCGGGACATCGTTCCAGTCCGCCTCGAGGTGGTTCTTAAGGAGTCCATCCTTGATTGAGAACGTAGACCCTCGGTGCATACGTGGAGCGAAAACTTCCCGATAGTGCTTCACTGCTCCCGCGAAGGTCTGCGACGAAGGAATCCGGTAGTCATCTGAATTAAGTTCCAGCTTCGAGATGAAATCCTGCTTCTTCCGTTCTGCTTCGCTTCGCGTAATTTGGCTGACTAGTCCGACCACTTCTGTCAGACGCTTTCTTTCTTCCTGCCCTGGAACGTCAATCCAGTATTGGAAGAAAAAGTACTTCTCTCCGCTGGCGCGCTTTCCCACGCGCACCCTCGGATTCTGCCCAGTCCTGCGAGTCATGCACTTTCCCCGCTTTCTCGCTGGAACTGGCGGCACGCCAATATTATCAGGACGCGACGTCGGATCAACGGGCAACCGGCACTCGATGAGTGAAGCGGTGGAAGATTGAGGAATGGAATGAGTAGACATGGAAACGGCTGTTATTTCGTCGAAGCAATTCCCTTGGACTTTTTATTTTTCGAAATCACCGACGCGGATCAAAACTGCAACGCGAGTTGTAAAGTGGTCGCCATCGCTTTGCGAAAACCCGTTCCCGGGGCCGGAAGAGGCCGTGGCAAGGGGGGTAGTGCGAGAGATGCGTTTTTTGCGCCGGCAAGTCTTTTGTTTCAGCAACGTTGCGATAGAGTTTTCCGTTACGCTGGACTCTTACTCGAAAGGCTTTCTGCCTCTCTGCGTTTTGGCGCCGTTCTGCCTGGCGTCTTTCGTTCTCTGTTTTGTACTTGCGAGGCCGTCCACCCTTGCGGATCGTTCTCCGATCGCCATCGCCTCTGCATTCCCGGCTACACCAAACCCCCGACTCGTCTCTCCGCGTGAAGCGAACCGCACCGAGTACGATTCCGCATTTGTCGCAAATCTCGCGGGCGAAGAAGCGGTACCGCGCGAGAAGCTCGTAGCTCTTCTGGATGGCTAGCAACATACCTATTCCCCTTCGCACCGAGACGCATTTCTCAGCGAACGTGTGGGCTGGAGCGACCCACGATTCACTTTGGCCACGGAACCGTGTGCAAAAGTGGGGTCGCTCCAGCCCACTCCGGTGTTTTGCCCTTGTCCACAATCAATGGACGCGGGAAACGCAACCTCAATGCTCCCTGCAATGTCCGCTCACCGAAGAGGTGAACGGAACGGTGAACCGCAACGTGAACCGTGTCTTTCATGCATCGTTCACTTTTCCGCGCCAGAAAAGGCCTTTGAATCTCATTCGGATCTTCGCCCCTCTACCACTACAGAGGCCTAAGAAACGCAAAATGTAAGAAACAAATTGAGACCGGCACCGGAGCCTGCCAGCACTACCATCGTTCTTGATCCTCCTTTGTGGACCACCGTTGGAGTCTTCAGCCCCCCTTCATCCATCGAAGCAGCTTCCAAACGCTTCCCCCGAATCAGCCTAAGAAACGGCTCCACCAGGCCCGCGGGAGACAACGTGAACTCCCCTCCATATACTCAGAGGCCCTCAAGGAAGGAAAACCTCAACGAGAATCTTGGTGATTTGCGATTTTTTTTTCGGGCCTGCCCACTCGGAGGCTTTCGCAAGCATTGGTATAGCCGCGAAAGCCTCCGTTTGGGGGTGAAAGCCTAGCCCGAATTGTTTGGCGAAGCTCCTGAGAGGCTGTACCGCTGTTACGCCGTGATACTTCATCCCCGGGGTCTCCGGCTCCGGGATGCGGCTAACCGGGTCATGCGCTGCGCGTGACGGAGGCGGGAGCGACCCCACGGCAACCGTGACGCACGGTGCGTCAAAGGGTGGGGTCGCTCCCATAAGCGCTAAGATAAGGATTGACCGTGATCTCTAGTTTCTGTACCCTGAGGGCATGAATGCCCTTGACGAAGACTGGAAAATCCTTCTGGGATTGTTCCCGCCGGACTGGGAAGTCGCGGCACGCCGAAGCGGTGCGGTCGCGCGTCTTCGTGGTTTCGAGTCCGTCCAGGAGGTCTTGCGCACTCTGTTGGTGCACGTCGGTTGCGGCTATTCGCTGCGCGAGACAGCGGTGCGAGCGAAGGCAGCTGGCGTTGCCGAAGTGTCGGATGTGACGCTGTTAAATCGCTTGCGACAAGCCGAGGGATGGCTGCAGCGCCTGTGCCAGGAATTGCTGGCGGAGAATGGAGTGGAATGGCGCGGGCCACAGTCACGGCGGCCGATCCGCGCCGTAGACGCAACCGTGATCAAAGAACCGGGCAAAACCGGTTCGCAGTGGCGTCTGCACTTCAGCCTGCGGCTGCCGGAGTTGTCTTGTGATTTCTTCCAGATCACGGCCGCCGAGGGACAGGGGAACGGCGAGCAGTTGCGGCGGTTCCCCGTAGCGGCGGGGGATATCATCTTAGCGGATCGCGGATACTCGAACCCGCCCGGAGTGGCCGCAGTGTATCGACAAGACGCGGACGTCATTGTCCGAGTGAACACTTCCTCTCTGCCGTTGTTCGGGCCCACGGGGCAGCCTCTCGCTTTGCTGCCGAAGTTGCGGAAGATCCGGGCCGCCGGCACGGTTCGCGAATGGCCGGCCTGGGTGCACGAGCAGAATCGGCGTATTGCAGGGCGTCTCTGCGTGGTGCGGAAAACTAAGCAAGCCATCGCCTTGGCGCAACGGCGTATTGCTCTCAAGGACCAAAAAAGACAGCGCCAAAGCACACCGGAAACGCGGGAATACGCCCACTATGTAATCGTCTTCACCACCCTGCGCGAGTCCGAGATGGGTGCGGGTGAAGTGTTGGAATACTATCGTTTCCGGTGGCAAATTGAGCTGGTGTTTAAACGGCTCAAGTCCATTCTAGCCATGGGCCACTTGCCCAAGTACGACGAGCAGAGTTCTCGGGCCTGGCTCTACGGGAAACTCCTGGTGGCGCTGCTGACGCAGAAGTTAGTGCGCCTCGGTTGCGCTATTTCCCCCTGGGGCTACGATCTCTGGCAAACCACCGGTGCACAGCCCCTGGCGTGAGTTCCAGTTTGCCCTGCACCAACTCCAGCAAACCGTTGCTCCCCGATTGAGGCTGGAGGAAGTCCTAACGCACTGGAATGAGATCGCCATGGCGCTGGCCGAGCGCAACCGCAAGAGGATTCCGCAGCTCAACCGCCTTCTCTTATCTTAGCGCTTATGGGGGTCGCTCCCGCCTCACCCGAGGTTTGGGCCGCGTCTTTCGTAGTTGCGGTTTTCTTCGTCATCTCATTTCTTTCCCGCAAGTTAGCTTGTCCGCACAGGTGAAGTGGATGGTGAAGTTCGAATGAAGTAGCGGGGTGAAGTCCACTTCACCTGGCGCTCCCCAATTCCTTCGCTTTTGGCCTGCCACTCGCCTCGCGGAAAGAGCCAGGCCATGAAGTTGACCGCGGCGATGGCCATGCCAACCCCGAAGAGGACACCAGCGAGCACTCGCTTCGATCCGCCTTCTCCGAAGGCGAAGGTCAGGCCGGACACCACGATTGCGACCAGAGAGAGGCCACGCGCGATAGTGCTGGTGAACGCCTGCTGCAGAACGCTGACCGCGTTCTCCCACGGGGAGGCACCCTGGGCGAAGGCAGGTACTGCCAACAACAGAACCAGAGCAGCGGCGATCAATTGCCGGAATAAATTTCTGAATCGGAGGGCCTTGCTCGAAAGTGGTCTCATTTTTCTCTATCTCCTTTGCGCGCTGCTTCAGGGATCGATCACTCTTGGAGAGTTCTCGCCGGAATTCTTGCTCCCAGGAGACACCACGACGCGACAGGCAGAACCAAGTCCCTGCTTTAACCTGCTTGGCAACTGCCAAGGCACACTTGGAGCATTAGCTCCATGCAGTGGGTTTCTACCTTCGCGTCCGGCGCGTCGTCCCTCGGCCGTCCACGATGCTTAGCGGGTTACCCGGCTGAATCAGGTCCACCAAGCTCCCAGGGGAAAATTCGGCGAGAACTCCCCTCATATACCAAGGGAACATCGAGAAGGGAAAAAGTGAGAAAAAATCTTTTGGCCGAGCTATATTTTTCTAGGCGAATAGGGCGGCAAAGAACGTAGCAGCAACAATCCGTGGCGAATGGAAGCTTTCCGAAACCAGACAGCATATCGACAATGCCTTCTGGGTGCCGCGCGATGCAAGAGGCGGTCGTACTTCCATGTAGCGCGCCGGCTGCCTAGAGCACCCCTCCATCGCGGAACAGTCCCAACTCCAGGATGGCGGGGGTGCCCTCCTCCTCAAATTGCAGTCCTTCTTCGTCGGATCTTGCTAGGGCCGTCGTGCGCCACCTCGTCGCGATCGCCACAATACCGAGAAGCGCTAGAGTCAACGCGATCATTCCACGGTTCTGGAGCGCTTCCTGCTCCCAAACGACGCTCTGCCCCGCGAGCAAGATAAGAATAGCGGCGGCACAAACGACCAAATGCACTTGCGATTTGCCTGGTAGATACGAGCAAGTAAAAGGAATCTTGCGAAAGCTATATAGCGCGAGGTCGACGAGAATCATTCCTAGCAAGCTAAGAACCGCGAGGTGACCCGCGGCTTGGCGCCACGGCCAGAGCCAGAGACACATGGCTGCCGAACCCAGCCAGACCGGCGCCACGGAAAGCAAGATCAGAGCGCGCCGTACTGCGGCCAAGGTTTGGCTTGCATCAATCAACCCGACTGAGCGGAACACCCAGTTCGCTCGGAGCTCCAGCGGCAACGCAAATGCCACGCGCAATCCAATTACCATTAGCGCCAGCATCATGACGCTTGCCGCGAGCATGGGCCCATTCGCCTGATGCGAAATTTCGATGAGCGGACCGCCGGGAGCCTGCGATGACGCGAGGAGGGACAGCAGGGGAACGGTGAGTGCCGCACCGATCCCCAAATAGAAAGCAAGAATCAAGCGATGCTGACGGCTGCGCGCGAGCGTGCGGACGGTGAATTGGCCGATCGCCGTCTCCACAGAATTACCGAACGCCGGCAGCCACCGGAACCTGTGTGAGGCGGGCGTGATATCCGGCTCCTCGACAATTTGGCGGACGGTTCGTGCATACGAGAGAGCGTAAGCTGCGACCGCCGCAACCACGGTGACTCCGAGACCTATCCAAGCTCGCCGCGCGAGCGGAACCGGAGCTGAATTCATCGGTCCCGCGAGCTGGCCAAGGAGAGCCTGAAACCAAGAGACGGGTCTTTCCAGAAGGTACATCGATGCAAACACGCCAAACGCAACAATTTGCAGAAGCGCGGAGACCCGCAGGAACAGCCGGCGAGGAAGGAACTGAGCGGTCAAACCTTGGACAGCCAGAACCCCACAGTAGATAAACGCGCCGGAAGCAAACATCGTGAACCAGTACGCTAGAAACCATCGCACAGCTCCGAAAAGTCCGCGGCCGGCCGGCGGCAGTAACGCGAACGCCAATGGCCACGTGACGCCGGTCACGCAGTGTAGCAAGACCACGACAAGACCCAGCGCTGTTGCCGTCGCTGACACCTTTACCAGAAACAGTGTACGCACACGAATTGGTAAAGGCGCCAGAACCATGACATCCCGACGGTTCGGAAAGATCGAATCCCAGCTGAGGACCGCGAATAGGCCCACCGCCAGCATCGTCATGGCGATCAGTTGGTGCTCTGTACGCAGTCGAATATCCAAGAACGCACTGGGGGCTATATTCCTATCCACGAACAGGGGGATCAGACCCAAAAACACGCTTGCGGAGACGAGCAGAGTTGCGAATTGGCCGAGTAGCTTGTTTGAGTCACCTTGCGCGGAAGGGGACAGAATTTCCATGTCAACTACGCGGAAAAGGAACTGCCGGTACAGAACGCGAAACTGCGATTCCGTGTTGGTGCTGTCGCTCATGCCTGGATCAAATCTGCGATCTGGCGCGAAATGGCGCCGGTGTCCAGTTCCACCGCGAGCTGCGAGAAAATGCCCTCGAGCGTCGGTAGGGCCATGAGCGTACGCAGGCGTTCGATCGAATCGTCGGCGACGATTTTGCCGCGGTTCAGAATTACCACGTGCGAGCAGACTCGCTCCACAGTCTCAAGTTCATGAGAACTGAAGAGCACGACTTTTCCGCGCGAAGCGAGCTCCTGAATCAAGCTGCGCAGGATGAGTCCCGTACTGACGTCAAGGCCGGAAAAAGGCTCGTCGAGCAAAAGCAAATCCGGATTATGCAACAGTGCGGCGGAGATCAGTATTTTCTGGCGCATGCCTTTGGAATACGACGCGATTGCGGAGTGCCTATTCCCATGCAGGGAAAAAAGGTGCAGGACGCCGTCAATGCGATCGGCCGTCGCCTTCGTGGGCAAGCCGCGCAACTGACCGACCATCGTCAGATATTCGAGGCCGCTCAGATGGGAATAAAGGTGCGGTTCTTCCGGCACGTACCCAATGCGTTGCTTGTAGGCGATCAAGTCGTGATCAATCGGCTCACCCTGAAAATAAATCTTGCCCGAAGTGGTTTCCATCAGGCCGGTGATCATCTTCATTGTCGTGGATTTGCCGGACCCATTCGGCCCGAGGTAGCCAGTGATTTCGCCTGGGCGGGCCGAAAAGCTGACGTCGTCCACGGCGGGACTCCGCTTGAATCGCTTGCAAACGTGGCGCAATTCGAGCATGCACGCTCCTTGCGGCACCCTATGTAGCAATCTATGTAGGCGCTTGTCAAGTAGTATGCTACATAGATACAATTCCGCTCGTGGCATCCGAGGCAAAGCTCTCTCACACTGCTGCGATCATCCTGCAGGCCATTGACGCGGGGCGCGTGTATGGCTTCAGTGTGATGGAAGAAACGGGCCTACCCAGCGGGACCGTGTACCCAACTCTTCGGCGGCTAGAGCGCGGTGGGCTGATCCGTTCGCAGTGGGAGTCGCAGGCGGTTGCGGAGGCCGACCAGCGGCCCGCTCGGAGATACTACAGAATCACACGTTCCGGCAAACTTACACTAGAGGCTTCGCAGAAGCGCTATCCGCTGCTGGTTCGATTGTTTCCGGTCCGAGCCGAGGGCAAGGCATGATTCCACGCGCGCTGCATATCGCCATCCTTCGCAACGCGGCCCTTGTCGTACCCGCTGCGGAGCGAGCGGAATGGTTCGCCGAATGGAAAGCGGAACTCTGGTACGTTGAACGAGGCGCGACAACGTTTTGCATTGGCTCTTTTCGTGACGCGCTCTGCCTAAGATTCAGCAGCCTAAGCGCACGCCGCGCGTTTAGTGTTGAGTCGCCGCTGCGTTGCACGCTTCTCCTGGCAACCCTTGCGCTCCTAAGCTCCCTGTTCGCCTTCGGGCTGCCTTCTCGAAGACTCTTCATATTTTTATGCTCGCCTTCAGCGATAGAGCATTTCGCCCTCGGAAGCTTTTGGTTATACGTCGAATCTTTGCTGGTTCTGCTGACCCTCAACCCGCTGACGCTTGGCGAGTATGCAGAAAATCGTTCTGCGCGGTCTTTCGCAATCAGAATGCGTCGCTGGCTCTTTCTAGCTTTCAAAATCCTCCTGCTCGTGCCGATTCCCCTATTCCTGTGTATCGCCCTTTTGCCGATATTCCCGCCCGCACCGTGGATCGTAGTTTTTGGCTGGATCTTGGGATTTCGCTGGGTCCTGGCGGATCAGCGACATCGCTGCCCGGTCTGTCTTTATTTGCTTTCCAATTCCACTCCTGTCGGAAGCGCGGCGCAGCTCGTTCTTGGCTCGTACGGTGCCGAACTCGAGTGCGCCCGGGGGCATGGCTCGCTTTACGCTCCGAACATTCCCACCAGTTGGTGCAGTTCGCAGCGCTGGCAATATCTCGACCCCAGTTCGGCCAGTCCGCGTCCACAGACCTACAGATCGTAACAGCGCTCCGATTGTCGGCAACGCGCAAGCAATATAGGAAAGAGGTGAAAGAGTTGAGTCGAACGCGCATGAGTTTCCGAGGTATCGCTCGGTACCATTGACACGCAATGTAACACGGTGCCAGGCTTGTTCCGTCCCCAAGCTCGCGCAAAGACCAAGGTACCCAGGGCACCCAATGGAGAAACCGGACCCGTACGGCGATTGGGTGCTGTTTCCAACCCAAAAAGGCGATGCCGCCAGCCCTAATTCTTCGGACGAGGAACTGATCGCTGCTGCGCGTGGAGCATGGCCTCACGTTTTAGCACAAGCCCAGAAGGAGTTCCACAAGAAGGACCTGGGGCGTGACAGCGCGTCCTTTGCTGCTCAGATTTGGGAGAGCGTGCTCCGCTCCGTCGCGAGGACGCGCCAGCGAAAAAGCAATTACCGCCCGCCGATATCTGATCTGGAGTCTTACCTCATCGGCGCTTTTCATCACCGATTCAACAGAACGCTGCTACGCGAACAGAGACGGCTTGAAACGATCGAGTTGGTTTCGTCGAGCTTCGATCTCGAACGGATTGAAAACGCGCGGGACGCGTCATGGGTCGAAGAGTTGGACCGGGCCATTACGGTTCGAGAGATTATTGACCGCATGGACCCATGGACGAGAAAGGTCTGGCAGGCGCGGCAATACGGCTATTCCTGGAAGGAGATTTCTGCGTGGTCGGGCGTGAGCGAGCAGGCAGCGAAGAAAAAGTTCGAGTACGGATTGGAAAAGGTTCGTCAGAGCATTGTGCGGTTGCTAAAAGGAGCGAAGCCAAAGAAGTCCGGCTGAGGTGAACTGGATGTATATTCACGGGAGCGCGACGACAGTGTGGAACGGGAGGCGAGTCTGAACGCGAAGGGATATTCGGCGGGCGATGAAAAGCGCGTCTTAGAAGCGCTTGGGCGTGGTCTGCTCAAGGAGTTTCCGAATCCTGAGCGCGCGGGGTGTCCCGGCTCTGATGTTCTTAAGAGAATCGCCTCTCACGAGATGCCGCTCTCCGAAGCGGAGAAGTGGCTCGATCACCTGACTTCGTGCAGCCCTTGCTACAGTGATTTCTCTCAATTCAAGGCTATTGTGCAACGTCGGCATACGCGGACTCTTCTGGCCATCGCCGCGAGCATCTTGATTTGTGCATCAATTGGTGGATGGGCGTTCGTTCGATGGCACAGCAATAATGAAACTGTCCAAACGGCTGTGCTGGATTTGAGAAATTTGTCTTCGGCTCGCGGCGTCGAGCCAGATACGGGAATTAAGCCACTCGAAGTGAATCGCGAAGTATCTCGTTTGAGCATTTTGCTCCCGCTTGGAAGCAGTGAGGGCCAATACGATGTCCGCATCACGACACTGTCGGGCAAATCTCTTGCGACCGCGAGCGGTATAGCCAGAGTCAAGAACGGCGTTACGGCGCTTCAGGTTGCGGTGAGCCTGTCTTCCATTAGTCCTGGCACTTACATAGTTCAAGTACGCAAGCCAGGTCTGGAGTGGAATTCGTATCCTTTAGTTCTCCAATAGGCGCGAGGAATCACTCGTAACGCAAGGCGACCATCGGGTCGACGCGCATGGCGCGGCGGGCTGGGACGTAACACGCCGCCAGCGCAACAACCGCAAGCAATATAGCGACCCCGGAATATGTGGCCGGGTCCGTCGGCTCAATCTCAAAAAGCAAGCTTCGGAAGAGCCGCATCATGGACAGCGCAGCCACAATTCCGAGCGCGATTCCCGTGCCCGTCAGCAGCATTGCTTCGGGCATCACCATACGCAGCACATCCGATCGCTGCGCTCCGACCGCCATGCGCATTCCGATTTCGTTGTGGCTGCGCAGCAACGTCGTTGTCCGAGTTTATTACCAGACGGCCGCTTTGGGTCGCGATTACCTCCAGCGCGAAATTTCCGCTTCGGACCTGACTCGGTTTGCTGACGCCTTTGAGGTATTGCTGCCAGTTAGAAGACCGAACAGACGGCCGGGTGGTTCAGGCCGCGTTGATGGGCCTGTTCTAAGCGCGAGTATCGTGGGCGGTGGTAGGCGGTAGTCTTCGAGCACCGATAGAATGCAATCTGTGCAGTCTGGCCGCTGCCGGTGTCTAATTGTAAGTAGCCTGACGCCAACGTGGGAGCCTCTTTTGCAGCTCGAAGAACGTGTGAAAAAACGGCGGCGAGCGCAACAGAACGCGACGCTGTTCACTCAAATAGAGCTTTCGGGCCTTCTGGCGGTATGTATTGTGCTCCTCGTTGTGTTTATGGTGGGTCCCAGCGCGCCGCATCACTCCTTGCCTGTGGACCTGGCCGTCGTAAGCCACGCGGTTCCTTTACCTGACGCGCGCCGAGAAGACGCCATCATTGTGACGATTGCTCGCGACGGAAGGGTGTACTTCCGGAATTACAGGACGACACTCGATGACCTGCCACGCGCAATTGAGGAAGCGGTACGGAATGGAGCGGAGCGCAAGCTATACGTCCAGGCCGACGCACGAGCACGGTACTCCGATGTGGATGCAGTTATCGGCGCGATCCGGCAGGCGGGAATTCTCGACCTGGTGTTTGTGACTGAGCGCCGTTGAAGACCGACTTAGAGAATTGCAACACTGTGCCTATTCTGTTGCGTTGTTTCCGGTTGTCCTTCGACGGCCGGGGTGGTGTTCAATGAGAACTCGAACGGCGATCCGAGGGCTGCTGCTGGTCGCGGCAATTGGGGGCATGTTATGGGCTGAGCAACTGGCGCGTGCGCAGGATGTCACGCTGGAGGTGCGCACCAAAGACGGCCGAGCCGAATATCGCATGGGAGAGCCCATCGCCCTCCAAATGGTCTTCACGTCAAACAACAAGCAGTACGTTGTCGATACTTCTTTCCGCTATCCCGCACTCCAAGGTAATCAGGACGATTTTTTGATCAATCCAAAGGAAGGATCCAGCGATCCGATGGAGGATTATCACCAGGCGATATCCAGAAATGCGATGTTCGATACCGGAGGACTGCGCGGAATTGGAAGCCTGGGGAAAGAGCCCGTCGTGCTCGACTTCTATTTGAATGACTATGTTCGTTTTTCCAAGCCCGGCAAATACGTATTGACGCTCCGAGACCGGCGAGTGAGCGTAGTACGCAGATCGTGGAACGAGCCTCCCCAAGCATTCGAGCTAATTTCGAAGCCGCTAAGCTTCACCATCCTCGCCGCAGACCCGGAATGGCAGAAAGAGCAATTGGATTCCGCGCTGGAAGCTCTCAAAAAGCATCCTGGAGTCAGCGTCACCGCTTGCCGAACCCTCACGTCCCTCGGAACGGCGCAGGCGGAAGTCGCCATGGTAGACGCCCTGGAAGATGAATACGGAACGATGAGTTGCGGCTACTCCTACTCGCTGCTTGGCGTGAGTCATCGGCGACTAGTCCTGGACTGCATGCAGCAGAAGCTTGAGAGCCCACAGTGGAGCGTAAGTCCCATGTACGTGGAAACTATGGCTACCTTGATGGTGCTCGAAGAGAAGGGAGAGACGGACTTCTACCAGCGGCAGACGGAGGCCCGCAAACAGATCAATGACGATCTCTTCGCCCTTCTGGCTGAAAAGAAAGGCCTGGCCCGGATCGCTGCAATCAGTACGCTCGTCAATGAGAGTCTTCAAAACTCAGGAATCGAAGGCTCCGCGCGAGGCGCACAAGTCTTGCAGCTCGCTGCCGAGGTCTTCGATCAGTTGAGCTCGCAAGCGCAGAGTACATTGCTCTCCGCGCGGTGGGCCGACATCGCCGGGCCGGCGATGGTGCCCGTTCTGCGCCGATGCGCCGAGGCCGATAGCACGGTGAGTTGCGGCACTCTGCAGGGGGATCTACTGTTGACACGCTTGAATCAACTTTCGCCTGCCGACGCGCGGGAAGTAATTCTTGCCGACATCCAAAGAGACAGTCCGCACTTCCCCAGCCGGCTGCTAGGGATCTTGCCCGACAAGGAACTTCCCGAAATGGATGGCATCCTCCTGGAACACCTGCAGTCGAAGAACGGAAATCTGGAGACTACGGCGGGATTGATCCAGCGGTATGCCTCAAGCGGAATCGCTGGTGCCGTGGTTTCGTTCCTTGACGAACATGGGCTCGGGAATCTTGGTGGTCAGGTCGAGCCCAACCTCATTGCCTATTTGTTACGGGTCCAGCCGGACGCCGGGGAGCAGGCGCTGAAAGCTGCCCTGGCAACAAGGGATGGAACTGGTTGGTACAAGTATCTCCTTCGCGATGTTGCGCAGCGAACCCCGAGTTCGAACATCCAAGGGATCGCCATCGACGCTCTCTCCGACCCGGACCATGACGTAGTTCTGAGCGCCGTGCAAGCCCTGGCACTGGTGGGAGATACTCAGGCGAAAGCCGCTCTCTTTGAGCGTCTCAGTGAATGGCGCGCGCGATGGATGAGCCGGGAGAACGATATGTTCTGGATTCCCGGCGAGGGCCCGATCACCGACGACCGCTACCTCGGTGACGAGCTGATTCGTGCCATCGCCACCGGCGCAGGATGGCTTCTGACGGAAGAAGACCAGCGGCAACTTTTGGAGAGTGCGGTGACAGAAAACCAAAAACAGCAAACGAAGCAGTTCGTGGACACCGCCAGGAATAAGCCTGTTTCGATTACCATCATCAATTCAGGTTTTCCGAACGTTCAGATTATGGTCGCGCAATACAACTACGAAAACACGGAGCCAGCGCAGCGCAAGTTGTCCCAATTCCCGGGTGGCACCACCTTTGTGCTGCAAAACATCCCCCCGGAGAGCCCCGAAACAAAGAGTGCCGTCGCAGAGATTAAATCCTTCCTCGCGCAACACGGAATGCAGCTAGTGCGATATACGCAAAACTAATTAGGGGTCCGCTATTCGCCGAGCGCCGCCTAGTCGGTTTTAGGCCGACCAAGAGCAGAGCGGTGCCTTTGGCACCGGGAGTTGGACGGACACGTCATGTATGAAAGCGCGGCGGGTGTCAAGCTACAAATTCTGTTAGGAGAGGTTTTTTTCTCTTGGTTTTGGCAGTGGGTAGGCACACTACAAGCGGGCATGACAAGAGCATGTCGCGCGCAGACAAAGGTAGCCAGCCTGGTGAGAGATGTTTTTTCTTTAGCTGCTCTGGCGCGGTCCGCTAATCCAAACGATGTTATTGAGCGGAAATGTTTTCTGGTGGAATCTCCTTTTTTGAAAACGGCAGCGGTTGGTTTTTCCTTTTCGCTTTTGGCGACTAGGCCACTGCTGGCGATGGATCGTCCATGGGCTCGACGGACCGTGCGATGAATCGCCGGTAGTCATATATACGCTCTCGATGGAGCAGGAGCATGTTCGTCGCGGGTTTCGCATTCACCCCGAGGCTTCCTTCCTTCCCCTGTGGTTCGCTGGCGGGGGGAAGTGCTCCGGAGGAACCGGAGCGGGCCAGACGTGTCTCGCGCTTACCCGTTGTTGGACGAATCCAGCGTAACGACGAAGTCGCCGTGAGCCGTAGCAGGGTGCCCCGCGTGTTGCCGAGGAACCATCCGCTGCGGTTGGGGAGGCCGGTAGTCCTGGTTTTTGGAAAGCACCCAGAAGCTGGCCTCGGCCAGATGGCGGGCCACGGCGACCACGGCCCGGCCAAACCCTTTGGTGGGAGCAAGACGTGCGAACAATGATTTCACGTGCGCGTAGCGCGGGCCGGAGGGATGCAGGGAGCAAACGGCGGCTTCGACGAAGGCCCACTTGAGAAAGGGATTGATCTTTTTTCCCGGCGTGCGGCCGTGGCGGACGTGGTCGCCAGAGGAGATGAGACGAGGGACTAGGCCGGCATAGCTGGCCAGGCATTCCGCGCGGGAAAAGCGCGCCACATCGCCGATCTCGAAGGCCAGGACGGGGCCGAGGGTTTCGCCGACGCCGGGAAGAGTCATGAGCCGCTGGACGGCAGGAGTGCAAGCGATTTCGGTGCGAATGCGTTTTTCTAGGGCCTCGATTTTGATCTCGAGCTGATCGAGAGCGTCGAGCTGCACGACGATCATGCTGGCGGTGACCGGAGGCAGCTTGGCGAGGCAGGTGCTGAGATATTCGCGGCCACGAAGACCGAAAAGGTCACTGAAACTTTGCGAGTGCAGGTTGTAGCGGTCGATGGAGGCTCCGATGCGGTGCTTGAGAGCGGTGCGCAGATCGCGCAGCGCCATGCGGGTGCGCAGAAGTTCCCGCTGGTCGCGCAGCGGCGCGGGAGGAATCCACACTTCGGGAAGCGTGCCGCAGCGCAGCAGCAGAGAGAGACCGCCGGCGTCGATGGGATCGCTCTTGTGCGTTTTGCCAACGCGCTTTTTCGCTTCTAGCGCATCGGTGAGATGCGGGATGTGCTGGGCGCGTTCCATCTCGTCGACGATCCAATACCAGTGACCGGTGGCCTCGAGGGCGATGTCAGAGTGTTCGGGAAGTTGCGCGAGAAAACGGCGGTAGCTATCCAGATCGTGCGGAATGCGAACGGGCTTGGTCTTCTTTCCATTTTCGTCCATGGCGACGAACACGGAGTAGTGCTTGTGAGCATCACAGCCAAAGAACAGTGTCATGATCGTAGGGCTCCTTGTCCCTAGCGCGGTAACCTATCGCACTTCAAGTACACGCCGCGCTTTCATACGATCACCCCTAAAAGGGTGCTGCACAGCAACTTTGGTTGCTGTATAGGAACCATCAAGAAATCAGCGAGTTACGAAATTTCGGGCGCTCTACAGCGCCGCGCCGGCGCTTGCCGTTAACTTGTTGAAAATAAAAGGGGGCAAAAACCGAAGCAACTAAAGAAAAATCTTTCGCGTCGTTTATGCAACCCTCTCTCCGGATCGCGCCACTCCATCAAGCGACTTGAGACCGCGTGAAACCGCGGTGGGCTTCTCGTTTCGTAACATTCTCACCGTCGAAACTTCACTATGGGGCTGCGGCCCATCCGATAGGACGCTTTAGTTGGCCGCAGAAGTGAATGAGGTTCGTCCGATGGCCGATCGAAACGGTCGCCGCATAAGTGAGAGCACTTGTACTGGTTCAGCCTGAAATGGAGAGGTGACGTTTTCCGTTAGTGAAGATTCCGCCCCTTCGGGGCGGGGATTTTCAAGGCATGAGGATCTATCGTCCGATGCCTGTGTCTGGATGCTCAGCGCGAGAGGATCAACTCCCGCGCTGATTCGCATCGGCTCGATGAGTCCTACCAGGTTATCCCTCAGCATGGTTGCATCCCTGCAGAGCCCGCCTCTGTTTCACCTGGCGAGGTCATTGTAGTCGTGTTCGAAGAATGTGCAAGCAGCGATCTTGCCTCCCGCCGGAGCTGCCGTTGGTGACGCGCTTCCTCGAGCTTGCGATCGCGTGCCGCGTGGATCTCGGCCTGTCGCCCGGCGAGCATATCGTGCGGCGTCACATAGCCTATGGCACTGTGCAAACGTACGGTGTTGTAATGCTCCACGTAGGTTTGAATCAGACGCAGCGCATCTTCCCTGGTCAACGGTGTGCCAGGTCGGAGGCACTCTGACTTTAGGGATTTGTGCCAGCGCTCCAGCTTGCCGTTCGATTGCGGATAGCCGGGCGAGGTTCGCACGTGGGTCATCCCCGCGATGCGAATGAATTCCTTGAAATCCCTGGCAATAAACTGTGGTCCGTTGTCAGAGATGATCCGGGGTTTCGCTTCCGGATATTTCTCCCGCGCTCGTTGCAAAATGATTTCGATCTCCGCTTCGGTCATCGATTCCCGCAGATCCCAATGAACGATCGAACGGCTGTAGCCATCCAGAACGCTGCACAGATAATAGAAGGTGCCGCTCACGTTGATGTAGGAAACATCGATGTGCCAATGCTGGTGCGCATGCGGTGGTTGCTCGAAACCGCTCCCCTTGCGCGAAGGCTTGCCCTTCCATCGGGAGAGCAATCCGGCTTGTTGAAGCACGCGCCAAACGCTGGAGGGGCTAACGGCCACAACATCGGCGTCCAGCATCATGAACGTCAGTCGTCGATAGCCTTCCAAGGGATGTTCCCGGTGGAAGCCGATGATGGCTTGCTTCTCCCACGGTTGTAGCCAGAAATCACGGGGAACCCAACCGTTGTGCTCATTGACGCGCCCATAGCGCTCTCGCCAGTCGTAGAACTTGCTGGCTCGCACGCCCAGCCAGTGGATGAATCGTCCGGTGCCGATCTCCGTTTTTTCCGACCAGCACCGGACGAAATCCACCACCAGGTCCCGCACATCGTGCGGCACCCACACTTTGGTCAGAGCTCCCCAAGACTTTTTTTTAAGGCGATGTGCTCGGCCATCAATTCGGCCAGCACCTCGTCCTTGGTCTGGATCTTCTTCTCCAGAAATTCGATCCGTTGTTGTTCGGCTTGGTGGTCCGACCGGCTTTTGCCCTGGAAGGCGGCCGCTCCGTTCTCGAAGAACTCTTTTTGCCAGCGGTAGAACACCGTCGGCTGTAGGCCCAGTTCCTCACAAAGTTCGGATACCGGCACCTTATCGAGCAGGTGCCGTCTCAGGATGCCGACCTTCTCTTCTGATGGGTAGTGCTTGCGTTCTTTTCGCATGCGTCCTCTCCGTTTATATTAACGGAAGAACGCCATTCTCCATTTTCAGCTGAGGCGGCACACACTGGGGCTGAACTATCTATCGCTTCGCCCTGGAGGGTTCCAAAACTCGGGAGAAGGCTATCTGAATCCAAGCCATCACCGGGCTGGACTTCTTCACGAAAACCACATGTACGATTATCCGGGCGCATTCAATAGGTCGATGCAACACCACCTGATATAAATCTTGCTTCCGAGGTGGTGTCTATGACGCAAGGGAAATACGTGGAGCTTTCCGTGGCGCAGCGGACGGACGTGTGGCGGCGCTGGAAAGCGGGAGAGTCGTTGCACACGATTGGGCGCGCCTTGGACAGGCCGCATACCTCCATTCACTGTCTGTTGGCGCATCACGGTGGAATTGTTCCGGCGGTTCGTCGGCGCTCGGTGCTAGCGCTCACAGTGGTGGAGAGAGAAGACATTTCGCGGGGGCTCGCTTCCGGTTCGTCGCTTCGTGATATCGCGAAACGCTTGGAGCGCGCTCCGTCGACGGTGAGCCGGGAGGTGGCCCGCCATGGCGGCCGTCCCGAGTATCGAGCCAATGACGCGGAACAGCGAGCGTGGGACTCGACCTTGCGGCCCAAGCGGTGCCTTCTGGCCATCGATGTGGAGCTGCAGGAGGTGGTTGCTAGTAAACTGATTCTGGATTGGTCGCCGGAACAAATTTCTGGATGGCTGAAGATCCGCTATGCCGATGACGAGAGCATGCGCGTGTCCCACGAAACGATTTACCGTAGCCTGTTCATTCAAGCCCGCGGAGTGCTGAAGAAAGAGCTGGTGGGGCATCTGCGATCCAAGCGCCGCATCCGCCGCTCGCGGCACTCTCGTATCTTTAAAGACTCGCGCGGTCAAATCGTGGACGCCATCTCTATCAGGGAGAGACCTGCAGAAATCGAGGACCGCGCCATTCCCGGTCATTGGGAAGGCGATCTCATCGGTGGCACAAAAAACAGCCACATCGCGACATTGGTGGAGCGGCATTCGCGTTTTACTGCCCTGGTCAAGGTGCGAAGCAAAGACACGGCTGCGGTCGTCGCGGCCTTGAGCCGACAAATCCGCAGGCTCCCAACATCCCTACGGCGATCGTTGACGTGGGATCGCGGGCTGGAGATGGCCAAACACAAAAACTTCACGGTGGCCACGAATGTGAAAGTCTACTTCTGTGATCCGCACAGCCCCTGGCAGCGAGGAACAAACGAAAACACCAACCGCTTGCTGCGACAATACTTGCCGAAGAGAACCGACCTTTCCGGCTACACACAATCCGAACTAGACAAGATCGCGCTGCGTCTAAATCAGCGCCCAAGAAAAACCTTGGGCTTCGAGACTCCTGCAAGTAAACTGCGCGCAAGTGTTGCGCCGACCAGTTGAGCTCGCACGACTTATCGGGACGTAGGCTAGTCGGCAAACCGAACTGCCGTCCACTCACCATTGATTCCAGCATTATCTACGAAGGTTCCAACGATTTTGTACTTTGACATTTTCCCGACAAAAAATGTCTTTATATGCTGGCCGTCGGGCTGTTGAAGATTGATAGTGAAGGCAAGGAAATCGCCTTCCTTGTGGCCAAAATCGATTTCTTCTTTTTTGCCCTTTGGACCCACGGCATTTCCATCAAGCCAGTCTTCATTCGGACCAGAGTACGACAGGCTGAAGACCTGCCAAGTCTTGCCGTGGGCGCTGCTCAGTTGGGCTTTCCATCTCCCGAGGTCGAGCCAGCCCCAAACGATTCCCCCAATCACTGGTGCGGGCGCTTCAACTTGAACAATCGCTGGTGATTCCAAAAATGACACCTCTGTAGCGTCGGTGGCAATTTTGTAGCGGAACGTCACATGAAAGGTTCCTGGAGCGTGAGCGACAAATTTCCAGGTTTTAACATTCTCTTGTGCTGCGGTGCGAAGCAACGGATGACCAGACTCAGATGTGGCATCTATCACTGATTCGCCGTCTGTGGTGAACCTGACGCGGACTTCGCCCGCGATGCGAGTCTGCCGGGCGAGCGGTGGATATATTGGCTGGGTGTGCTGCACAACCTGAGGCAATGCTTCGGGAGACTGCTGAGCCATAGCCGTAGGCACAAGCCCAATCAAGACCGGAAGCAACAAGATCATTCGAGCATGTCGCATGAGGTTCTCCGAGCTAGAACTCATGCTGTTAGTTTAAACCGTTCAGGCACCGCAAATCGCTGAATCCAGCAATGAAGTTCTTACCGTTCATGCGAATTTTAGCCACTCAAGTCTGGTAAACGCTAGCGCTTAATCGGACGCGCGTTTTTGCGAATACGTGAAGGCAGGCAGGGTGCTCTGCGCGCGTTCGATTAAGCCGTTTGAACGTGGCCGCCCAGTTTGCGGCGGACGCGGGCCCTATGGAAATTGAATGATGGGAAGGAGCGGCGTGTAGGTTCGCCGCGTGTGAACGCCAGGTTGCAGCACGTGACACCAGGCGTGCGGAATCGGGTTACGGCGAAAAAGTATGATGAAAAAGGTGGTGTTAGAAACTGGAAGAAGAGAGTTATTCGACGACCAGGCAAAGAAGTGCGAACCGTGCCGAGGCACGCGAAGAATTCGAATTGGAGAGAGCGCGTTCATGCTGCCACGGTGACCAGCGGCGGAGAGCGGAGTTGGATTTCGGCCGCCGTCAGCCGTTCGACGACCTTCATGGGGCCACCACACTTGGGACAGCGCCAAAGACCGGGCGGGTCTTCCGTGGAAGCACGGTGTTGTTCAGCTTGCGATTCTTGGGCTGAACCCAACAACTGAAAACAAAGCGGCAGAAGCGTTTTGCGCCGCCGGTTGGCCAGAAAGCCGAAATTCCGGATGCGCACGAAGCCTTGCGGAAGGATGTGCATCAGGAAGCGACATAGAAACTCGTCGACCGATAGAGGCAGCGGCTTCTGTTTGTTGTGGTCAGCGGAATCACGCCAGCGAAAGGTAACTTGGCCATCGACGAAGGAGAGCAGTCGATGGTTGGAGATGGCCACGCGATGGGTGTAGCGGCCCAGGTAGTGCAGCACATAGTCGGGACCACCAAAGGGGCGTTTCAAGTACACCACCCAGTCTTGCCGGTACAGTGGTCGCAGCCAGGCGGCGAAGATGTTGGGTTGTGCCAGGAGCTTCAAGTCACCCTGGAAGCTGAGCTGGCCATTCTGGAAAGCTTGTTTGAGAGCGTCGACGAACTTGCCGCGAAAAACTTTCTGCAGCACTTTCTTGGGAAGAAAGTAGTTGTCTCGTGAGCGAATCCAGCGGGTGTGATCGGGGGAGAGACCGCCGGCCGGAACGACACAATGAACATGCGGATGAAGTTTGAGTTGTTGGCTCCAGGTGTGCAGCACGCTGAAGAAGCCAATCTCTGCGCCGAGGTGTCTGGGATCGCGAGCGACTTCCAGAAGGGTGTCGGCAGTGGTGCGGAACAGGAGATCGTAGAGGATCTTCTTGTTCTGCAGAGCCAGCGGCGCCAAGCGGCTGGGGAGCGTGAAGACCACGTGCAGGTAGCGGGTCGGCAAAAGTTCACGTCGACGCGCGGCGATCCACCGTTCCCGCGCAGCGGTCTGACACTTCGGGCAATGGCGATCGCGACAGCTGTTATACGAGATGGTGGCACGATGTCCGCAACGGGTGCACTCGTCGAGATGCCCGCCGAGTGCGGCGGTACGACACCGCGCAATGGCCCGCAGTACTTTCACGTGCTTCCAACGGAGCCAGTGGCGGTGTCGTTCGATGAAAGCCTCTCCCGCAGCGCGGATAATGTCGGCCACCTCCAGAGGCGGCCGGCTCATCTAGTGCTCGTCAGGCGGCTTGTCGTTCAGTGTTAGCGAGTCCAAAGGACTGGCGGTGGCGTGGAGGCGTTGTATCGCGAGGTGCACGTAAAGCAAGGTGTCTTTCAGATCTTCATGACCGAGCAGGACCTGAATGGCGCGGAGATCCGCGCCCGCCTCGTATAGATGCGTCGCAAAACAGTGGCGAAGCAAATGGGGATAGACGCGTTTCTGGAGGCCGGCGCGCTGGGCGGCTTTCTGACATGCGTACCAAACGGTTTTCGTATCGATGGGCCGATCCTTGCGATAGTTGCTGGGAAACAGCCAGCTGCTGGATCTGCGGTGGTAGCAACGCCAGTGGGAGCGCAGTGCCGTGAGTAGCTTGGGACTGAGCATGACATCGCGATCTTTGCGGCCCTTGCCGCCACGGATGTGCACCACCATGCGCTGACTGTCGATGTCGCTGACTTTCAAGTGGGTCAGTTCGGCGTTCCGGGCGCCGCTGGCGTAGAGGGTCATGAGCAGGATGCGTTCTCCAGGGGTGCGCGCCGCATGGAGGAGTTGCGCGACTTCTTCGCGGCTCAGAATCGTCGGCAAGTGACGTGTCTTTTTCGGATAGGGAGTTTCGGCAATGCTCCAGGCTTTGCGAAGAGTCTTGATGTAGAAAAAGCGCAGCGCCGCCAGGTGTTGTCCTACGGAATTTGCTGACAACTTGCGCTTCTGGAATAACTCGGCTTGATACTCGCGAATGTGTCGAGGACCTAAGCGATCTGGCGAACAGTTGAAATGTCGAGCAAAATCTTCTACTGCACGAAGGTAGTGACGTATGGTATTTTGTGCATAATTACGAAGCTGGAGTTCTTCCAGCATCATTTTTCGAAGATGGGTCACGGGAACACCTCCTGTGACCCACACTTACATCTAAGCCATCAAGCAACCAACGCTGCTCTGCCTCACGCGTAGCGTCCGCCGCTGGGCGGCTACGTTCAAACGCGGTAACCGTCCATGTGGAATCTACGATAACTTCCTAGCGTCCAATTGCCAGGACCGGCGTCCATCTGCGTCCAACTTCGGGCTGAGACGTTGGGACCAATTCATTCGGTTGGGACCATCTTGGGACCAAAAACCCCTGTTTTATGGGCCTTTTCAGTGGGGTTAGCGGCGTAAGGACAATAGAATCGTGAGTTATGGAGCGGGCGATGGGAATCGAAGCCGCGTCCGAAGCTTGGGATGCTTGTGGGTTGCCAGCATGAAGGCTAAGGAATTCACCCTCGAGGGATCTTGCGATGGTCACGGCTGGATTGGATCCACCTCCAGATGAATGTTGAAATGTGTGCTACAATAAAGGCTAGCGTGTGCTACAGAGTCGCAAAGCTAGGAGAACAGTATGAAACGTGTTGCTCAATCTGCAGCTCCGAGAATAGGAAAACGCACGAGCACTAGGGGGCCGGGTAAGCTCCGTGAGGTGATGGTCATCGCCGAAGAGCAAGGCCTGTTGCGCGGGGAAAGGAACCAAGTGGTCCGGGGTAGAATGCCTAAGGCCCTGGTGGCGCAGGCAAAGAAGCGCACCGGAGTTGTTTCTGATACCGATCTCATCGAGCTGGCGTTGGCTAACATTGCGGTCGCTGACGACTACGCTGACTGGCTGCTTGCTCGCCGCGGCACCATCGACCGCGAGGCTGACCTTGAATTCTGAATTTCAGGGCACCCTTAGACGCCTTAAGCCCGAAAAGCACAGAACACCGCTCAAACCGCGTGCCGAATCGGAACTCGACTTCATCGAGTCCACCGGCAGTCGGACCATCAAACTGCTGTACGACACCACCGTTTATATCGACATTCTCCAGAACCGATTTCCGCGAAGCGGAGACGTCATGCTCCGGGCGGCCGAGGCATGGCATTCGCCAGTAACAGAAGCGGAACTAGCCGCAACCTGCGGTCTACTTGACCCCGCACATGCCCAGACACGCGGAATCATGGAACAGGTTGTTGCGGTGATCGAACGGCGGCCAAGCCATCGCACACTCGCAACTGATTCCGAAATCTGGCGTGAAGCGGGAATTCTGTCCGGTACACTCGCCCGGCTGCAGGGATACAAGAGCGACCAGCGACGCCGGGTGTTGAACGATGCCTTGCTATTCGCCACAGCTAGAAAGCATGGATGCTCCGTGCTGACTCGCAATGTTCTTGATTTTGATTTCTTGCAACAACTCGATCCTTCCGGGAAGGTTCTATTTTACAGATAAGCGCTCGTGTGTAGGCCCTCCAGCTAGTCCACCCGCGCCCTCCGCAATTTGCCTATCCGAGCGGTTCGCTGACTCGCTGTACAAGCGATTCCGACCAGCTCCGAAAGACCATAGTCATCCCTCAACTTAGCGCGTTAGCCGAACTTTCGCAGCTGAGCACATCTGGGCCGGTTAAGTGCTTTGGAATCAGTCGAGGTTAGGGAAAGGTCTTCACCACAAATTGGCTCCTACCGGACGGGTTGTCTCTCGATTTTGTAGCTTTCTTTTTGCGCCACCAGGCGCGGTGACGGTTGGCTCGGCAGCGATAGTTTCAATTTCTCGATCAGCACCTTGGTGTCGAGAGAAGGCTGTGTGTAGCGCGGCAGAATCAGCCAACGTTCATCGACCGTGGGAATCCACACATCGATCATTTTGATTTCCGCCAACTTCTCCAGCACCGCCGTGGGTGTCAACCCCGGGGCGTGCAGCAACAGGCGCTGCTTCAGGGTTATCTGCAAGCAGTAAGCGAGAAAGGCGATCAGAATGTGCGCGTCGGCGCGATGCTCCAATTGGTGACGGATCGGACGTATGCAGAGTTCGCTTTTGAGCGATTTAAATACCGCTTCGATGTGGGTCAACTGCACGTAGCGCGTCCACAGCACGCGGGGATCTCCGGCGGTAAGGTTGGAGCGCAGCAAGTAGTGTCCGTCGCGCCATTCCGCCTCCTGGAGCTTTTTCTTCTCCACACGGAACTGGAAGGTCTCCCGCGTCACCTGCTGGTCTTTCTCTGGCACTTCGAGGTGCACGAAGTGGAATGCGCGGCCCGCGGTTGCTTTGGCGGCGCCCACACGCATCAACAACTGGTCGCGAGAAGGAAGGTTTCGGCGCATGCCACGAAGTTTTTTGAGCAAGCGAGCCAAACGTTTGCGCCGCATGGCGGTCTCTTTGGCTTTTCTTCCTTCACTCTTGGCCAACACATAGAGTTCGCCGTCCTGCTCAAACAGTTTTACGTCCACCGAATCTCGAACCTTCTGCCAGGGCAGATCCAGCCACTTCTTCTCATACTGTTGGATCTTGCCTTTCGGTGTACCCACCAGATAGAAAATCTCGCGTGCCGGGTCTCGCATCTCCTGCAAAATCTCTTCGGTCGGAATGCCGCGATCCATCACCCACATGCGTTTTGCTTTCCCGTAGGTCTTCTCGATCTTGTCGAGAAAACCGCGCAGGGTGGTGCGACCGCTGGTATTGCCATCCATCACTTCGTAGGCCAACGGAAAACCATCGGTGGTAATCACCAGTGCAATCACCAGCTGCAAACAGTCCGTCCGTTTATCTGGACTGTGACCGTACTTGGCCTTGGGGTTCTCTTCCATGGCGCCTTCAAAGTACGTGCTGGTCAGGTCGTAGAGCAGCACTTCGAATTCCGCCTTAAACAGATCGGCCCACTTCTGGCGCAGCCACAGAAAGAGTTCCTGTTTATGTTCGAGCACGCGGTCCAGGCAACGATACAAGCGATCCTTTTCGGCCACGGCGAAGTCCGTTCCCAACAGCGCATCCATGGCGGTGGTCAGGTACCACTGGCGATGGACACGAAACTCGCTCGTCGGATCCAGCAGCTGGCTCACCACCAGGAGCTGCAACACTTTTTCCCAAGGAACCTCTTCCCGTGTTCCCGTAAGGCGAGCGTCCCAAAACTCATGCAAACCCAGTTGCTGCCACAATTCGCACGCCAACCAGCAGCTACCGAATAGGCGAGGACGTCGCAGTTCGAGACCGCTCAGTTTCACTTGCAGAATATCGATGGCATCGGCGGGAATCTCGCGGTCGTCGGGAAACAGACTCAAGTTTGCATACTCTTGCTGCTGTTCATCAAACACGGACAACGTCTTGCGCCATGCTACTTGTTGTTGATCGTTGATCTCGCCGAGATAGAGAACGGTTCGCTGCACCGTTTTGTCGGAAGCGAGACGATGGTTTTCTACGATGCTGAAGTAGCGATGATCTTTACCGTCTTTTTTTCGATAGATGCTGCGTAGAAACATGCTGACGGAAGCGTGCCAGAAATCCAGGGGCAAAGGGAAGACACTTGGTCTTCACTCTACGGTTTTTTCAGAGCGCGGCGATGGAAACACACGAGTTAACTGCGAACATGATGGCACAAATACCGAAAATCGTCCCCAGCTGCGAAAATTCGGTTAGGAATCACCTTCGCGCTTTTGTTTTCCATCATTTTCCAATTAAGGCCTCATTTAAATCTGTTAAGTGCCGCCGTTCCAGCGCGTTAGAGTTAACTACTCGAACCTTGCCAAGGTTCAGGTGTCGGTTCGATTCCGATAGGCCGCTCCATAATTTCAACTTCTTACAGCGACTCCGTCTTCAGCCTGGGACCATACATAAAGGACCATTTGCTGTTTCTGCCGCTGGATGAATTAATCCAACCAACTTCAGATGTTCTGCCCGCCTAGCCTGGATCAGAGCCCGCTTCCGTTTCGCCCGGCATGTTCAGGGTAGTTCCACCATGTCCATCCGTCTCAACTTCCCGTTAGAATCGTTATTTTGGGACTTGGCAGCCGGTCAGAAAGGGACGGACTCAGTCCGATCTCTGCGGCCGGGGCGAAAATCCTCGAATTGGACTATCTTTCCTATGGTGCTGGGTGAGCCCTCGTGAGGATCATGCCGCCTCGGCAACGGTGAAAACTCGCCATCGCGAAGTGCACTGAGAATGGTTCAGAGGAGCAGGAGCAGCTTCAATCCACGCCCTCAGACCACTGTCACGCCTCATTGTGACCCCTGTCACATTTGACAGTGGATGTCGTTGAGGCCACTGCTCAAAATACGCCCAATACGTTAAAAAGCGACCGACGGAATGCGGACTTTGCCCGCATAGACAGAACTGTGCACATCTAGGAGGAAAGGGTATGTATTACACAGACAATTCGATTCTTCCCGAGTATATGGAGCCGCTGATCATTACGGCAGCTCCCTACGGGCCGCAGTGGTTACCGAAAGACGCCGACATCCCCGTTAGCTGGGACGAGCAGGTCCAGGCGGCGGTGGATTGCTACGAAGCTGGCGCCACCGTGCTGCACTTCCACGTACGCAATCCCGCAACCGGAAAAGGTTCCGTGGACTTCGAACAGTACTGTTACCTCCTCGAGCGGGTGAAAAAGGCCGTGCCGGATATGATCATCCAGGTGGGCGGCTCGATTTCATTCTCTCCAAAAACCGACGAGTCGAAAGCCAAGTGGCTGGATTACGACACGCGTCACATGCTTACCGAACTAACCCCCAAGCCGGAGTTTGTAACCATTGCCATCGGTACCGGACTGTGGGACATCATCTCCATGATGAGCCAGGACGACGTGAAGGGGACTCACCTGGCCGATCCGAAAGTCCAGGCCGCCTGGGCGGGCATGGTGGTTGACGCGACCCCGGCCTTCTACCTAGAGCACCTCAAGCGGCTCAAAGCACACGGGATTACGCCCTACTTTGTACCGGGCCACATCCACCAGTGGGAGATCATCGAGCGGCTGATTCGCGCGGGCGCTTACATGGGTCCAGTGAACTTGGCCATCGCAGCCTACGGCGGCGGCACGATCGGGCGTAATCCCTTTGACATCCTCAATTTCCTGCAACGTATCCCGCAGAACTCCGTTCCAACCATCTGGTCCAGCATGCGGGGGAACCATACGCTGCAGGCCATGGCCATAATTCTCGGGCTTCACGTGCGAGTGGGGAATGAGGACAACATTTGGGCCGCAAACCGGGAGCGCGCGACCTCGCTTCATCAGGTCAAGGGCGCGGTCAGTGTATGCAAGCAGTTCGGCCGCAGAGTAGCCACCGCGGCGCAAGCGCGCAAGATCATGAAGGTCGGCGTTACGTACAACAGCGTGGAAGAGACGCTTCAAGCTCTCGGGATGCCGCCGAACCCGGTTGACTACCATGTTGGTCTCCAACTCTGGGAGACAGACGGAAGGCTACGAGCCGGCGTGGTCGGAAGCGACTCGCATCCTATCGCCGCTTGCTTGGTACCCCCAACAGGGGCGGTGGCGGCCGCGACAGCACTTAGAAAATAGTGAGCGCCGTGGGCAATTCACAGGGCCCCGCCTTCCCTCGAGACGGGGCCCTGGTGGATCTAAAGTCCTGCAATCTCCACATAATTGAGAGAGAACAATGACCTCTTCGGTAACCCACTTTGAAATTTACGGTGACGATCTCGCCAAGTTGTCGGAGTTTTACCGAGAGCTGTTTGGATGGGGGATCGAAAAAATGCCGGGCATCGACTACTTCCATATCCAGACCGGAGCGCCCGAAGCCCAAGGCATCCGCGGCGGACTAATGAACCGCCCGATTCCGGGTCCGCGAAGTTGGGTCCATTACGTTTCGGTGGACTCCATCGACCAAACGATCGACCGCGTTCAACGAATGGGCGGCAAAGTCGTGCGCGATAAGGCGGCCGTGCCTAAAGCAGCCTGGTACGCAATCGTGGAGGACCCCGAAGGAAACATCTTCGCCATCTACCAGAACGATCCCACGGCGTTCCCAACTCCGGAACCTGACTGATGGCCAGCGAAAAATCAGTTGGCCGAAGAATTCACAAACTTAAAACGGAAAAAGAATATGGCGACAGCAACTGAAGAAAAACCGTTCTTGCACATTCCAGAAACCGTTTCCAGAGAGGCGCAGGAATTTCTGAGCAGTCTGAAGGACCCGGCCCTCGCGCCTGCGTTTCCCGATCCTGGCGACCTTGCCGGCTGGAAGAAGGTGCAAGCATCCGTCGAAAAAGGCGCACTGGCCCAATCTGAGGAAATGCTTAGACGCTATGCTCCCACGGTTACGGAGCGCAGTCTCGGAGGCGTCCAGGTCCTGGATGTTCGTCCCAAAGGTTGGAAAGAAAACCGCAAAGTTGCGGTCTATGTGCACGGTGGCGCTCACACACTTTACAGCGCCAAATCCACATTAGGCAGAGCCGCTATCTTCGCCGATGACACCGGGCACCGCGTGATTTCCGTGGACTACACGCTGGCGCCCGAGGCCAAGTTCAACCAGATGAGCGATCAGGTGATTGCAGTGATCGAGGTTCTCCTGACGGAAGGCCATGCGCTCAACGATATCCTTATTTATGGCGACTCCTCAGGTGGCGGACTAGCAGCCGCAGCTGTTCTGAAGATGCGCGGCCGGAGGCTGGGCATGCCAGTGGCTGCCGTGTTCGTGTCTCCCTGGGTTGATGTCACACGGACCGGCGATACGGAGTTCACTCTTGCGCACGCTGAGCCGAACTACCTGTACGAGAAGCACTCGATCAAGGCGGCTGGTGCTTACGCGGATCCCAAGGATCAGAAACATCCCTATGCTTCGCCGGTGTACGGCGACTTCTCCAAAGGCTTTCCACCAACGCTGATTCAGGGTGGGACGAAGGAGATCCTTCTGAGCGGTTTCATTCGGCTGTACCAGGCCCTCGACACCGCTGGTGTTGCGGTGAAGTTGGATATCTACGAAGGCATGCCGCACAACTTTGCATCGAGAATTCCGGACGCGCCGGAGTCGAAAGTGGCGCGAAAGAAGATACAAGACTTTGTTCGCGTGCATTTGGGAAAACCAGAGGCGGCAGCGGCTAAGGCGGCGGTGTAGTCCCGATAAACGCATGTTCGGCAACAGCCAATGATGAGGATGACCATGTTTTCGCATCTCCGCTATCACACGCGTCTTTGCTTCACGGCAGGCGTTCTTGCACTCGGCTTCGGCGCTTCGGTTGCGGCGCAGGAAGGCCAGGAATGGACCACCATCAATAAGGACTACTCCAGCCAGCGGTACGTCGACTTGGATCAGATTACGCCGCAGAACGTCAGTGGTCTGAAGGAATCCTGCGAATTTCAGCTTAATGAGGCAGCCTGGTTTAGTAGCGGCTTGCTTATGGTGGACCGTACGCTCTATGTCGACACGATGCGAGCCACGTACGCCATCGACACAACAACCTGCGCGCTCCGCTGGCGTACTGTTCTGAAGTTCGGCGTGCCGGCCAATATTTCCAATCGTGGTCCCGCCTACCTCGACGGAGCAATTTTTCGCGGCACGGTGGACGGCCGCGTAGTCGCTCTCGATGCCAAGACAGGAAACGTTCTTTGGGACGTGCAATACGCCAATCCAAAGCAAGGGGAGTCGTTCGTCGCGGCTCCTATCGCATGGAAGGGCAAAGTGTTCATCGGCATTTCCATCAGCGATCTGGGAATTCACGGGCGCATGCTGGCCCTCGACGCCAAGACGGGCAAGGAGATCTGGCGCTTCTATACCGTCCCGCCGGACAGCGACGATACTGTGAAATCCTGGGGAGGGGAGATGAAGAAAGGCGTAGGAGGCGGAGGCTTCTGGACCTCCTTTTCGCTCGATCCTGTGACCAACGAGCTGTTTATTCCTGTCGCCAACCCCGCACCAGATTTTGATGTTGACATACGGCCCGGTGAAAACCTCTATACGGATTCCGTGGTCTCCCTGAATCCCGATACGGGAAAGCTGAACTGGTACCACCAAATAACATCCAAAGATGACCATGACTGGGATACGAGTTCGCCGCCAACTCTGTATCGCTCGCGCCGAGGGAAGGACATGGTTATCATCGCCGATAAAACCGGATTCGTGACAGGAATTGATCGGAAGACGAACGCCGTTGTCTTCCACACGCCAGGGACGACCATTCTCAACAACGGGCCATTGCCAGAGACTGTCACGCTAACTTGCCCTGGCTTGGGCGGGGGTTCGCAATTTAACGGTTCGGCTTATCAACCCGAGATTGGCGCGCTCTATGTCGGCATGGTCGACTGGTGCTCCTACTACGCCAGACCAAAACCGGCCCCTCAGACCAATCAAGGAGAGACCGCAGCTGAAAAAGGAGCTATGAATTACGACTACGGTGGAGCTGTCTTCGTAGCATTCGAAAAGCAGCCCAAGGGCCAGATTACTGCCCTGGATGGCGATTCGGGGCGCATCCTGTGGAAATACCAGACCGACGCGCAAATGTTGGCAGGCTTGGTGCCTACCAAGAGCGGCCTTCTTTTCGCCGGTGATGTCCGTGGCAATCTCTTCGCTTTCGATGCAAGAAGCGGATCCGTGCTGAACCGTATCGATGTCGGCGGAGCGCTCAACAACGGATTGATCAGCTATGCGTTGGACGGGACACAGTATATCGCCGCCGCAGTTGGCGGAATCACGTTGAATCCCGCTGGCGTGGGCGGAGCGCTGAAGGTAACTGTATACGGATTGAACGCGGCCAGCCCTCCTAAGATAGTGACGGCGGAACGGCTTCCGCCTCAGTCAGCTGGGGCGGCGGCGAATTCCGAGAGGTATTATTTGGTTTGCGGTGCCTGTCACGGGGATCGAGGACAGGGCCGCACCTATCCGTCTCTACTCAATCATCCGGAGCTGGCGGACCCCGATGCGCTGGGCCGGTTCCTCGCGACTGTGCCACCTCCCATGCCGCGCTTGTACCCCGGCCCGCTCGACAGGGATGACCTTCGCATGATCGCCGACTATATGAAAGTCGTGACGGGCGGGCCGACACCTCAATGGGAGAAAATCTACTCTGTACTCTCCAGTCCGAGATGTTTGAATTGCCACACGATGACAGATTTCCCACGCCAGACAGATGCTCGCTATGCACACATTTATGGCGTGACTCGAGGGCCAGATAATATGGGGGCACCGACCTTGCGTTGTATTGCGTGCCACGGAAGCATAAACAACCCAGACACCGGTATTCCGGGCGCTCCCGGGTGGCATGCAGCGCCTCTGAGCATGGCCTGGGAGTCAGCGCCACGGGTTGAGCTAAGCAGTTCCGCACTCTGTGCCACATTCAAGGACAAGGCGAAAAATGGGAATCGCGACTTGGCAGCGTTGGAACACCATGTCGCAACCGATCCGTTCGTGTTGTGGGCGTGGAGTCCCGGCAGTCGCCCGAATGGCGACCAACGTCTGACTCCACCTATCAGCCACGAGGAGTTTATGCAGGCATTTAAGGAATGGGCCGCGGATAACGCTCCGTGTCCCAAGCAATAAGGAGAAAACAAAATGGCGACACAAATTGGAGCCACAAAAGCCTCAGAGACGGAGCAGCCGGTGAACCCTTGGGGTTCGACTCTGGACAAACTTAAGGAATGGGATCCCAAAGGTGCGGCGCTGCTGTTGCGCGTGGGCACAAACCCATGGACCAGCGGCGTTCTGCCGCGCAAGGAGGTCGAGCTAATCTACCTCGCTCTGAATTGCTCTTGCACGAACCTGGACGAAGCAGGCACGCGCCGCCAGATTCGCGCTGCGCTGGACGCCGGCGCGACGCGCGACGAGGTTCTTCTGGTGTTGAAGTGCGGCGTCGGGCTGGCGGTCCACTCGTGCAGCCTCGGTGCTCCCATCCTCCTTGAGGAGATGAAGGCGGCGAACGTAAAGCCGGCAGGAGGCACGAAGCCGGAGACCCCGGCCTGCGATGCGATGCGCGCAATCGGTCAGTGGAACACTGCGTGGGATCCCTTCTACGACCTTTCTCCCGCTTGGACCGATCAATTCTTCGCCTTCGGGGCCAGCGTCTATAAGAGCGGACTCTTCTCCCCGAAGTTCCTGGAGCTGATCAGCATCGCCTTCGACGCCTCTATCACGCACATGTATGCGCCCGGCACTCGCCGGCATATCCAAGGGGCGCTCAAGGCGGGAGCGACCCCCGAAGAAATCATGACAGTTCTGCAGATTTGCGTCTCGCTCGGCGTTCAAGCCTGCTCCAAGGGCGTACCAATCCTGGCCGAAGAGTTGGAACGCGATACAACGAGCCAGAAGGCGACGGCGTGAGCTATGGAGAACTTTGTTGAGGTCCTGCGTCTGGAGCAAGTCCCTCCGGGGAAAGGCACGACGGCGACGGTGGAGGGCAAAGAAGTGGCTCTCTTCAACGTCGATGGAACGATCTACGCGATCGATGATTCCTGCCTGCACCACGGCGTATCTCTGGGAACTTCCACCCTCGAAGGTAAGGTGGTTACGTGTCGCGGGCATGGTTGGAAGTATGACGTCACCACGGGGAACACCATGCATGTTCCTGATTACGGAGTTGCCAGCTACAAGGTGAAGGTCGTTGACGGAAAGATCTTCGTGGACGTGCCATCAGCAACGGAACCGGGCCATCTTAGCGAAGGCAACTCCGCGTGATATACGCAATAGGACCACGATGGGAGAAATACTAAAACAAATCTGGCTGGATTTAATCGGCCGGCTGCACGGTCCCTTGACGTTTCGGCTGATTTTACAGCCATTGTCAGCGGCTATACTTGCGATCCTCGGCGGCCTGAGAGATGCGCGGACCGGGCGCTCGCCGTATGGCTGGGCTGTTGTGTTCAACTCCAAGGACCGGCGTGACTTGCTTCGCGAGGGCTGGAGAGAGCTTGCCAAAGTCTTCATCGTGGCAATTGTCATCGATTTAGTCTACGAAGTCATCGTCTTCCACAGAATATATCCGGGCCAATCCTTGATTGTGGCGTCTGTCCTGGCTTTATTGCCCTATCCCCTGATCCGCGGTTCTTTTAACCGAATCATGCAATTCCGGCAGAGAATCCGGGAACGACACCAAGTTGCGATAGCAAGCGATGAGGCAGTCACGCACGATCCACAGACAAAGGGAGCCTCCTAAGTGATAGCCCAAGTGGAAACCGCAAAGAAGCCTCTTGACGCCTCCACCACACTAGCGGTGGATCGCACGCGCCTCGCCTACGAGCGAACATTAATGGCCTGGATCAGGACCGCGACTTCGCTCATCACGTTTGGGTTCACCATTTACAAATTTTTTCAGATAGAACTGGCGCGAGAGGGACCAAGAACTAATCGCCTGATAGGGCCGAGACAGTTTGCGCTCTTGATGATCGTGATAGGACTTGTGTCGCTTCTGATGGCCACCTTGGAGCATCGGCGGGATTTAAAGGCGCTGAACGCGGAATACCCGGGGGGGCGCCGCTCTCTCGCGAGAGTGCTCGCTGCGTTGATTTCGATCCTCGGACTCTTGGCGTTATTCGCAGTCCTCTTTCGACAATAACGGCGGGCGGGTGGGACACCCTAAACGTGCCGAAGCGATTTTTGAATTCGTCTTTTCCTGTCGGGGTGCCCCGCCCTTTCGTCCTTGGTTGTTGAAAGGGTGGGTCTTTCTTTTCATCTTTTTCCTATCTCAGCGCCGAACGGCCCGTCGGCAACCCGCTGTCCCATAACGACTTATATTTATTACTTGACAATAGTCAGAAATGTGTTATAATTTTTGATGTTTCGTCGCGGAGGAGAAAGGAGCCGCCCCAATGCCTCCGCTACCCGCCCGCCTTCCACACCACCGTTCGCTTCACTCTAACGGTTCTCATCCTGAGCGTAGCGATCGAAGATCCCGAGCGGCTCGGGAGCGAAGATTCCGACCTTGTCGGAAAGGATCTCTTTTTCTCCAATTCGGCCCCGGCGCCAATGCAGTTCGTTCGATGTCCTCAACACTCTGCGGGCCTCGGCCCACACAGGAAACGCCGCAACTCCTTTCCCATCATGCGCTTGCGCACAATTTCCTGTACCCCCCGGGTGGGGGTCACACCCGTCAAGCCAAAGACTCCCCGTGTTCTTCGCACAGCCTCACACTCAACGTGCTACCAGTCACTCGTCGCTCGCCACTATCTCTTCCACAATCAACACTTACAAAACTGATAAAAAACAAACGACTTTATCTACCTTTAGAATGAGCGTTTACGAAAAAACCGGCGGGTACTGATTCAAAAACACGAAAATATTCGCGGTGCAAACGGTATATTCAAATCGGCTTGGACTTTCCCAAGCGGAAAATCGGCTATTGCAGCCCGATCTGCTGATGAAGAGGCAGATCCAGCGAGGAGCCTCCGGCCATGATAGTGTAGCTGCCAGGAACAAGTTTCCAGGCATCAGCTGCTTCATCGAACACAGTGAGACGATCGCGACCAACCTGGATCGTCACTACCTTTGACTCGCCCGCCGCTAACTCAACGCGAGCCCAACCAATGAGGCGCTTGGGTGGCTCGCCGGCTGAATCTGGCAAAGAAGCGTACAACTGTGCAATCTCCGTTCCTGGACGCTTGCCGGTATTCTTAACGGTGAAGGAAACCGCAAGTGCCTCGCCGCTCTTTACCGTCAGCCCGGAGTAGGCATAGCTCGTGTAGGAGAGGCCGAAGCCGAAGGGGAAGAGGACGGGTTTTTTCTCCGCGTCATACCACTTGTATCCGACCTTCAGTTTTTCGTCGTAGTAGATTTCAAACGGCGGCAGTCCTTTGGCCATCATAGCCATGAAACTCGAGATATCAGCGCCCGGCGCCGGACGTGCGGGCTGCGAGGCGGGCGGAGGTAACACCAGCGTTGGATGGGGTAGATCGGCGTCGCTTCTGGGGAAGGTGATGGCCAGTTTGCCGCTTGGATTCACATTTCCTACGAGCAGATTAGACAGCGCCTCTGCGCCGCGGATTCCGGGATACCAAGCTTCCACTACGCCCGCTACCTTATCGATCCAGGGCATTGTGGCCGGGCTGCCCGTCTCCAGGACAACAATGGTTTTCGGATTTGCGGCGGCAACTGTTTCAATCAATTTGTTTTGTTCCTCGCTTAGATCCAGCGACTTCAGATCAGAGCCTTCCGACTCCGCCTGATATCCGAAGACGATGGCGATGTCGGCCGCTTTCGCGGCGGAGGCGGCAGCAGCCAGGTCATCGCCGGAGACGTAGGTTACATTGCTCGAAGGCAGTCTGGCGGTCAACGCGCGCAGCGGAGAACTGGGCAGCCAAACCTGGCGCCTCATGAAGCCTGCCATGGAAGTCGCGCCAGGCTGGGCCGGTGGTGGAGGTACAACGGAACCTCCTGGTGCATCGACCTGCGCAGATCCGCCACCGGTGAGCACACCCACATCGGCGTGCCCGCCAATCAGTACAACGGAATGCAGTCCTGCGCCGCCCAGAGGCAGAACATTGTTCTTGTTCTTAAGCAGAACGATGCTTTTCTCTGCGAGGCTCTGCGCCAACACGTAACCGCCCTCCACGTCCGGAACCTGCTTGACCACGGGGTTATCAAACAGCCCGCAAGCAAAGATTGTGCGTAGTATCCGATGGACATGCTCGTTGAGCTCGTCCTGGGAAACTTCTCCGCTCTCGACTGCTTTCTGCAGAGCGTCGCCGAAGAAGTTCTTGCCCGGCTGCTCCTGGTCGAGGCCAGCGTGCGAGGCTTTCGCAGTGGAGTGCGTTCCGCCCCAGTCGGAAATAACAAAACCCTTGAAGTGAAAATCCTTCCTTAAGATTTCCGTGAGAAGGTAGCTGTTTTCACAGGCATAGTCCCCGTTAACACGGTTGTAGGAGCACATGAAGGCGCCGGCATCCGCGATATGGAGTGCGATCTCAAACGCGAGCAGGTCCGTTTCGCGCATGGACCGCTTGTCAATGTTCGCATTCACTGCGTTACGGCCGCTCTCCTGGTCGTTGATGGCATAGTGCTTCAGGTCGCCGATTACGTGTTGCGACTGGACGCCTTTGACGAAGTTGCCGACCAGCGTGCCTGCTAGCAACGGATCTTCGCCCTGGTATTCGAAAGTGCGGCCGTCGCGGGGCTCGCGAGACAGGTTAACGCCTCCACCGAGCGACATGCTGTAGCCCTCCTGACGCAACTCACGACCGATTAGTGCGCCATATTCAAAGGCAGATTGCGGATCCCATGAGGAGGCGGCAGCGAGGTTGTTGGGGAGCGCCGTGGAATAGCGTCCGGAAGCGGCGCCCCGGGTGACACCGTATGCCGAATCGGCCATCTGTATCGCGGGAATGCCCAAACGTGGAATCCCAACCGAGTATCCTGCACCGCCGTTGGATTCCGTTGGACCTGTAGAGTTGAAAGAGAAACCCTGTCCATGCAAGAGGGAGATCTTCTCTTCGAGCGTGAGTTCCTTGATCACCAAGTCGGCGCGCGCATCGGGTGACAAGGTGGTGTCAGACCAGGGATAATGTTTCGGGTGCGGCGCTCCCTGAAACTGAGCAAACAACATCGGCACCGCCACGACGGCCGCCATGATGAGCGTTCCAGCTTTCACTGTCAGACTTGAGAGCTTCTTCATCTTGGCCTCCGTTTTTTTATCGCCACGTTCAGATGCGTCGCCGAGACTCGTTCAGATAATCAAGCCACCGAATCCTTGCATGAAATCATTCGCTTGGACGGAATTCGTGACTGATGCGTTGCTGAAATCTTAGCAATTGTTCTCGCATCCCTTCGACGGTCTCCTCAACTCGAAGATTTCTGGTCAAAACTTCACCGCAGTCCAAATGACCGCCCCCGCATAAGAAGGAACCTTGAGAAAACAGCCAAAGCAATTGAAAGTCTAATTGCACTGCCTATAAGTTTCGAAGACGACGAGATCATCTCCAACCTTTCGAAGATGGGCGGTATTGGTCGGGGGCGGCTCGCTTCTGAACTGAAACTGCATGCGAAAGTGCTAGGTTCTCCGTCCATGGCACGGTAGAAACTCTTCGCTTCAAGTTCTTTACGAGGTCAACTGCAGCGTGTTATTGCGGGATCGAATCTTCGCGAGGAGTGCGTGCGTACATCTCGCGCGCCGCTTGCACCTGCTCAATATTGGCTTCGGCCCAACCGCAGATGCCCTCAACCAGACCGCACAAGGACCGTCCCAGTCCGGTCAGCGAGTACTCCACTTTGGGTGGAACGCTGGCATAGACCCGCCGAGTCACGATTCCGTCGCGCTCCAAGCTGCGAAGTATGTTGGTAAGTACTTTCTGCGAGATCCCGCTAACTGACCGCCGCAGCTGAGCAAAGCGGAGAGTCCCGTCAGCGAGGCGCCGGATAATCAAGATAGTCCATTTATCTGCAATAAGATCAAGCACCTGGCGCGTTGGACAGTTGCGGTCAAAGACGTTCCAGACCGGGGTGGTTTCCAAAAGGTGACTATCGCTCATAAAGGTGCCTACTTGTTCTAGTATCCCAAGAATCTGAAGATACTCCCGGAAGATATTCAATGCAAAAGGTTTTGATCACGGGCGCGACTGGGCTTCTCGGCAGGGCAATCGTCGAGTCAGCACTGGGTGTGGGGCTTGCTGTGCGTCAGGGAGTTCGCAATCCTGCGAACGCAAATCCGAAAGCTGAAGCGATGCATTTCGATTACCGGGATCCCTCGACTATTTCGCCGGCACTCGAAGGTATGGCGGCGGTGGTATTAATGGCCCCGCCGGTCGAACAGAATGCTCCAGCCTTGCTCGGTCCCGTTGTCACCGCAGCGAAGCGAGTAGGTGTCCGGCACATCGTTCTCATTTCGGCCGTCGGTGTGAACCATAACAATCAGGCTCCGATGCACACTGTTGAGCACCTCGTCCACGACTCCGGCGTGCCCTACACGATCTTGCGATCGAACATTTTTATGGGGGACTTTTCTGATGGGTTCCTCACGGGGAATATTCGCGAGCAGAACGCAACCTATGTTGCACCGGGAGATGGGAAGACCAGTCACATTTCGGTCGAGGACATTGCCGCAATGGTTGTAGCTGCGTTGCCGCAGTCCTTGACCCGGAAGGAAATTGACTCGACCGGTCCGGAGGCGCCCACTTTCATGTTTCGAAGATCATCAGCGAAGCGTCGGACCTCACGACCGGGTATCACTCATTAACGGGAGAGCAAATGCTTGATGAAGCCCAGATGACAGGACGAATCGCACAAAGAACCGCACGGCTGGCCCTTTTCGTTCTTGTGTTGCTTACCTTGAGTCGACAATCGTTCGGCGCGACCTGCGACCGCGCTTGCCTTCTTGAGGAGATCAAGCTGTTCAACGCGGCAATGCTGGCCCACACTCCTGAGAAAATCCAGGTGGCACCCGATGCACAAATCCGCGAGAACACCAAGGCCATCACGCTTGGCGAGAGCAAGTGGATTGGGGTAACGAAGATCCTGTCAGGAGGCGTGTTCGCCGACCCAATCCTGGGAAATGTTGTTGAGCATGTGGCGGCGGAGACCGGAGCCGGAAAGATCGTTTACATAGGCACGCGGCTCAAATTGGAGAATGGCAAGGTTAAGGAAGTCGAAATCAACTTTGACGACGGCCCACGAGTTAACGTCAAGAATCTTGTTCCCTACGATCCGATTTTCGACACTATCGTACCCGCTGAGAAGCGATCCAGTCGTGAACAGCTAGCGGGCATCATCACCAACTACTTCAAAGGTCTCACGGACCATCAGCCCATTCAGGCGGAATATGACCCCCGTTGCGACCGCTACCACAGTGGAAACCGCGTCACGCACAACCCGCGGAATGGCGTTGAGGAGAGTGGGGACGTGGGCTGCTATGAGAGCAATCTCGGGCCGAAGCCTTGGGGCCCGGCAACCGAGGTTCGCATCGGAGTCATCGATCCGGAACGCGGAATCGTGGTCGGCTACGCCATCCTTTATTACGGGGACAACCCGCGCAGGATGCAGATCAACGAAGTCTTCAAAATCCTCGATGGCCGCCTTCGGATGGTGGACAACATTGGCTTGATGGAAGATGGAATCACAACGTCGGGATTCACGCAATGATTGCTGGGGCGAAAAGCGGGACTACTTCAAACTCTGTCAACCACGGAGGATAAATCGATGAAGCGCACATTCTATCTAGTACTGGCTTCTGCGGCTTTGATTGCCGGATCGGCCAGCATGGCCATTGCCCAGCAACCGGTACCGCCACCGGCGACAGATTCTGCAAAGCTGTCACTGGTGGACGAAGCACTTGCCGGCTATAACCAGACCAAAAAGATCATCGTCGCGGCCGCCGAGGCAATGCCGGCCGAGAACTTCTCGTTCAAGCCGACCCCCGAGATTCGCAGCTATGCCGAGCTGTTCACCCATGTCGCACAGGTCCAGACGGGGATTTGCGCCGTGATCAGTGGTGCTCCGTTTGAACGCAAACCTCCATCTACCGCAACCACCAAGGATGAAGTCATTGCGGTGTTGAAAAAGTCCTTTGATACGTGCGATGCGGCGTTCGCGACCGTAACAGAAGCGAACGCCACAGAAGTCTCCGGCCAGGGATTCATGCGCGGCTCGAAGCTCGGGAACATACAGAAGAACACCGCACACAACAACGAGATGTACGGCCAGATGGTAGTCTATTTGCGCCTGAAGGGCATTGTGCCTCCCTCGACAGCCATGCGTGGTCGGATGTAGCTCGAATTCGATGAATGACGCTGACGAATCAAATTCCCCCAACAACGGGGTGCGGTAAATGCATTTTGGTGAGACTGCCTCTCTTGTTTGCTGAGGCTCGAAAGTCACATCCTAGGGAGAGCGCGAGGTGAATGAGGAGCTTCAGGATCGTTTGCTTATCCGCGAGTTGATCGAGAATTGGGTTTTGTGGCGGGACGCGCGCATGTGGGACAAGTTCCGCACAGTTTGGCACGATGATGGCCGCATGATGGCTACCTGGGCTCAGGGAACTGCTGAAGAATTCATCGAGAACAGTAAAAAGTCGTTCGCCAACGGAATGCGCGTGATGCACCTGCTGGGCGGCAGTTCGATCGAGGTCCGGGGTAAGCGCGCAATCGCACAGACGAAGATGACAATTCTCCAGCGCGCCCCAGTACACAGCATAGTATGTGACGTCGCCTGCATCGGGCGATTCTACGATTTCCTTGAAAAGCGAGATGGCCGTTGGGGCATTGTTTTGCGCCAGCCGATTTACGAGGAGGACCGAATGGATCCAGTCGATCCCGAAGCCAAGCTGCACCTCGATCCGGAGCTTCTCACTAAATATCCCGAAGGCTATCGGCACCTCGCTTATCTACAAGCTCAAATTGGTTTCAATCCCAAGGTGGATATGCCGGGTCATACAGGACCAGAAGTTGAAGCACTTTATGTGCGAGGGGCGAATTGGCTTTCGGGGACAGAATTACCCGACTAGTGGGCTGCCCTCGGCGAGGCTCATCTTTTTTTAAGTAGGGCATAAGTCGACAGGCGACGGATGCCCGAAGATAAGAACCATCGAGACATCATCTTATGTCTGAGGCCGGGAGTTGAAGGCGTGGATACACAATTATTAATCGGCGGTAAAGAAATTCCGGCCAGCGGCGGGAAGACTTTCGATCGCCTCAACCCCATGTCAGGTGAATGCGCGACTAGAGCTGCCGCCGCTTCCGTTGAAGATGCGGCAAGGGCAGCAGATGCAGCAGCAATAGCATTTCCCGAGTGGGCGGAATTAGGGCCCGGCGCTCGCCGCACGCTTTTAAACAAAGCCGCTGATGCCATCCAGTCAAAAGGCGAAGAGTTCACCTCGGCGATGATCGAAGAGACTGGCGCTACCGCTGCCTGGGCGGCATTTAACGTGGCGCTTGCCTCCGGTATTGTTCGCGAAGCTGCGGCGATGACCACCCAGATCACTGGCGAAGTGATTCCATCTGACAAACCAGGACTTCTCGCGCTGTCAATTCGTCAGCCGGTTGGCGTAGTCCTGGGCATCGCACCGTGGAATGCTCCGCTAATTTTAGGCGTGCGTGCAATCGCCATGCCTCTTGCATGCGGCAACACTGTCGTATTGAAGGCATCTGAGCTTTGTCCTCGAGTTCATATCTTGATCGGGCAGGCATTCCGTGACGCCGGCTTCCCCGATGGTGTGGTCAATGTTGTCACCAACGCTCCGCCGGATGCGGCTGCCGTTGTTGAGGCGCTGATTGACCATCGAGCGGTGAAGCGGATCAATTTCACGGGCTCGACGCGAGTCGGCCGCATCGTCGCCGAGCGTGCCGCTCGTCACCTTAAGCCGGTGTTACTGGAACTTGGCGGCAAGGCGCCGCTGCTTGTGCTGGAAGATGCGGACCTCGATGAAGCCGTCAAAGCCGCGGCTTTCGGAGCGTTCATGCACCAGGGGCAGATTTGTATGTCCACCGAGCGCATCATCGTGGTGGAAGCTATCGCTGATGCATTCGTCGCTAAGCTGGCTGCCAAAGCCGCCAGCTTGGTGGCGAGCGACCCGCGAGAAGGCAAAACCCCGCTAGGCGCAGTCATAGACTGTAAGACCATTGAAACTGTCAACGCCTTAATAGAAGATGCCCTGGCCAAGGGTGCCACTCGCGTCATGGGGAGCGCGGGCTCCGGCGTGCTCATGTCTGCTTCCGTGATTGATCACGTCACTGCAAGGATGAAACTCTATTCCGACGAATCGTTCGGTCCGGTTGTCGCTGTTATTCGAGCTACGAACGAATCTGACGCGGTTCGTCTCGCCAACGACACCGAGTATGGTCTTTCCGCCGCTGTGTTCAGCCGCAATGTCAACCGCGCTCTGAAAGTCGCAAAGCAGATTGAATCAGGAATCTGCCATATCAATGGCCCCACAGTTCAGGACGAAGCGCAAATGCCCTTTGGCGGAGCGAAGGCCAGTGGCTATGGGCGCTTCGGAGGGAAGGCTGGAATTGCCGAATTCACAAATCTCCGTTGGGTCACGATCCAAACTACGGACGGGCATTTCCCGATTTAAGCGGCGAAGGTCGGGGCCCGTTATTGCGATTGTGCGGAAGTGAAACACAGAAACCACGAGAACAAATGGGCGTTCGATTAAGTGAGACAACTACATGCTAAACCTCAAACAACCGCTTGCCGGTATCGCCGCTTCCGTGCTGGTCATCGCGGTTTCACTTGGTTTCATCGCACTCTTTGATGCTCCGAGGTTTATGGGCTGGGTTTCTTTTTGGCTCATCTCCGTCATTCCGATGGAGATCGTTATCGGCATCGCCTGGGGATGCAAGAAACCGGAATTCGCAGCTTCGTGCCCCCAACCGCTCAAAGGATTTCTGTTAATCCTAATAACACTCCTGGTAGGAGCACTTGGCGGAGCGGCAACGCGAGCCGTCGTGGGTGGCAATATCAATCCCCCAGTGCCAATGCTCATGATGTGCACGATTGCAATGGTGGTGATGACTTTCACGGCGACCATCATGTTTGGCGGCTGGCCTTTCAGGTCATTCATCAAGGATCCCGTCGCTGCCAGCCTGAGCATGCTGGCCGCCTGCTATGTCGTGAACTATCTCCTGTTCCGCGTATTTTTTAATTATGCCTTCATGCAGGGCGCGCCCGTCTACGTTGCGTCCCTCGATCCCCACGGGCTTTTTAATGCGAACCTCGCTTTGGTCTTCTACATTACCTTTAACTCGATCATGTTTCTTGTGCTTCATTTTGACCTTTGGCCTTTCACGCTGTCCGCGAGCCTGATGAGGCAGCCGGTGCTGGGTCTCGCCTGGAGTTTGCTCTGCCTGGTGCTGGGGGGAATTGTTTTTTACGTCGGAATCTTCGCTCTAGGAATAGACCCGCTCCTATTCATGGTCCGTGTTCCCATCCCGTTCATCTTCGGCACTATCATCGTCATGAATATGCTGCATGGAACTCTGTTCAGAAAGTTCGCGCAGCCGATGAGAGGGGTTCTGAATGCCCTGACCGCGGCCCTAATTGGCACCGCGCTTGCGCTGCTCTATGGCGCCCTTTCCCGGTCCATCAGTGGTCCGCTCAGGTCAGGTCCACCGGCAAATGACTTCGAGATCTGGCTCGCGTCTGCGTTACTCGGCGTCACTTTCCCATTTTTGATTTTTTACTCTGAGTTCCTTCAATTCTGGCAGTTAAGAAAGCACGAATCGCAGATCGCTGTTAAAGGCGTTTAGCAATTCACTTCAACCGGAGTTCACCGTGGAGATAAAGGCAGCCGTCACCCGCGCGCCGCACGCGCCGCAATCTCTCGAGATTATTGACCTGTCGGAACCACGAGACAACGAGATCCTCGTTAGAGTTGTCGCCACCGGGGTTTGCCACACCGATATCGCCATGCGCGACCAAACGTTTCCGGTGCCGCAACCGATCGTGCTGGGCCATGAGGGCGCAGGAATTGTGGAAAGGGTTGGACGTGGAGTTTCCAAGGTCAAACCCGGTGACCACGTGGTGATGACCTATAACTCCTGCGGAGTCTGCGAGAGCTGTTACGAGGATGAACCCACTTACTGCCACGATTTCTTTGGTCGCAATTTCGCGGGCAGCCGGGCCGATGGTACCTCGCCCCTTTCCAAGGGCAACGAAAGTATTCATGGCAATTTCTTCGGACAGTCGTCTTTCGCCAACTACGCTTTGTGTACCGAGCGCAATGTGGTGAAGGTTCCGAACGACGCTCCGCTGGAGCGCCTGGGCCCGCTTGCGTGCGGTATTCAGACGGGAGCCGGAGCCGTGATCAACAGTCTGAAAGTGGGCGTGGGAAAGTCGTTTGCGGCCTTCGGCACAGGATCGGTTGGATTGGCGGCAATCATGGCGGCTCGTGTGGTGGGGGCGACGACAATCATTGGAGTTGATCTCAACGGGCAGCGGCTGAAATTGGCGAGCGAACTCGGAGCCACGCACACGATCAATGGGGCCCAGGAAAATGTTGTCGACAGCATTATGCGAATCACCGGGGCTGGCGTTCACTACGCCCTGGACACCACAGCCAGCCCCAAGGTCATCCGCCAGGCCGTGGATTCCCTAACTCTGCGAGGACAGTGTGGATTGGTAGGAGCTTCGACTCCAGGATCTGAGATTTGCCTCGACGTAATGCATCTCATGACCGCGGGCCGCAAAGTGCGCGGTATTGTCGAAGGAGACAGCGACCCGGAAATCTTCATCCCGCAACTGATCGAACTCCAGAAGCAAGGCCGGTTCCCCTACGACCGCATGCTCAAGTTCTACGATATGGAAAACATCAATCAAGCGATCGCCGACTCGGAGTCTGGGGCGGTCGTAAAGCCTGTCGTACGGATGGCTCAGGATTGAAAGAAAACTTGTCAGGTACGCAGTTTCAGAGGTATGGAACCTTGAAAAATATTCTCTTCGCAATCGCATTTTTTGCATCTTTCTTGGGGTCGACGCTTCGAAGCGCCGCGTCCGAACCCACTCCACCTAGCGCTGCGCAATGCATGGCACTCGGTGCATTGACAATTCCTGCGTCTGACATTGGTAAGCCAACGAAAGGTGCTGTCATTGAATCGGCAGCGTTTATCGCCCAGGATGCGCCCGGAAATAGAAACGGCGAGTTTTGTAAGGTTATCGGTCTTATTAAACCTATAGACCAGAAAGCTCCCGACATCGAATTTGAAGTGAATTTGCCTTCCGAGTGGAACGGACGGACCCTCCAGCTCGGCGGCGGAGCATATGACGGCACCCTGGTCGCAGGGCTCACGCCCTATCCGAGTGAGCCTGTCGGGCAGCCGACGCCATTGGCCGCCGGATATGTCACCCTCGGAAGTGACAGCGGGCATAAGAGCGCAATGGGCTTCGATGGATCGTTTGCGCTGAATGACGAGTCACGACTGAATTTCGGGCAGCTTTCCATAAAGAAAACACATGATGTCGCGATGGTCCTGGTGAAGTCCTATTACAAGCGCGTACCGAAGCGGTCCTACTTCATCGGAGCGTCGCAGGGAGGTCACGAAGCCCTTATAGCTGCCACTCTCTATCCCGCGGACTATGACGGGGTGGTGGTTAATTTTCCGGCCTACAATATCACGCTTCTGCAATTATCCGGGGTTCCGATAGCAAAGGCACTTTACGACAATGGGGGAAAGGGCTGGCTAAACCCGGCGAAGGTAAAGCTATTGACAGATGCCGTCTACGCGGCTTGTGACAAACTCGACGGCGCAGAGGATGGAATCATAAGCGATATTTCGGCGTGCAATCGCGCTTTCACGCTTGAGACTGTCCGCTCAACGCTGCGCTGCGCCGGAGGAACGGACACGGGCGATGGCTGTCTCTCGGACGCACAAATCGCCACAATAGAGACCATCAATTCCCCTTATCGTCCTGGGTACCCTGTAGGGGGCCTCGATTCCTTTCCACGTTGGCCCATACTTGAAGGAGCGCTGTTCAAAATGGCTTCTTTTGGTGCGGCGCCGCAACCATCATCGCCTCCGTCGGGCAAAGAGGCATTTCAGTACCTGGTCGCATCGGGCGTGACTAAGTACTTCATCACGCGAGATCCTAAGTTCGATCCGCTTACCTTCGACGCCGCCGTGTGGAAGTCCCAAGTGCAGCGTTCGGCTGAAGAAGTTGATATATCGAGTGCTAGCCTGCGACCCTTCAAGGATAAGGGCGGAAAGATAATTCTGGTGCACGGAACGATTGACGATTTGATCAGTCCATATAACTCGATCGAATACTACAATCGTCAAGTTTCCATCTTTGGTCAACCCGCTCTAGATTCATTTCTCCGGTTCTACATAGTGCCCGGGATGGGTCACGGCCGCGGGGTCTTCACTGGCACGTATGATGGCCTCGGCGTACTGGATTCTTGGGTTGATGGCGGCAAAGCTCCAGGAACACTCATCACAATTGATGGAAATGCGGGCTCGCATCGCTCACGTCCCATGTGCGTCTATCCAGCCTTTCCCAAGTTCACAGGAACACAGGGAGCATCAGTTGATGATTCGTCGAGTTTCAGCTGTGTTCGCGACTGAGATGCACCAGTGACGGAATCATTCTAGATCCGACGACGTTGTGCGGCGAGCCATGCGTAATTTCCGGAACCTTTGCCCTCTCGCTGCTAAGTTCCGGATGCGCGAGGAAGCCAAACACGCCCACCCGATAGGCGATGCTGACCATCACAACACCCTCTTTAGCGAAGTTGAAGCCGTCATAGGCGGGACTCCCGGTTAGTCCGCCGAAGAAACCGCCGCCGTAGATCCACACCATAACCGGGAGCTTGTCTCCAGTGGACTTGGCAGGGGTCCAGACATTAAGGTAGAGGCAGTCCTCGCCCATCTCTGGAGAGCCCCCAAATATTCTGACCATAGTGGCGTCCTGCATGCACATCACGCCAAACGAGTCCGCCTTCTTCACGCCGCTCCACGGTTTGACAGGATAGGGAGCCCTCCAGCGCAGGTCGCGAATCGGTGGCGCGGCAAAGGGAATACCCTTGAACGAGACAACGCCGTCAGCGAGCACGCCTTCCACGCGCCCTCCAGTGACAGCGGCATTCTGCACCTGCGCCATGACCGATACGCCGGACGAGAAGATCGAGATAAGCACCGCGACGATCGATAGTTTTAGTTTTTTCAAAAAAGTCTCCATGACCTGCGCCCAAGCTCTCTTCCATTCATAACCAGGGACTCTGATTTTGGTTTTGGCGTTGAGATTGTCTCGGCGCCGCCGTGTGGGGAAGCTCTATTTCGAGCGTTTGGCAACCAGTTCTTCGGTGGCAAATTCTCCGACCTTATTGCGCTATTTGGCATCGTGCGGCCATCATCATCCCAAACCGCACGGAAGTAATTCGTCCCACATTCGAGCGTCGCTAATGGTCCTTTGCTCGAAATGCAATTACAAGTAGGAATCTTCTTGAGCGTTAGGCACCTATAGGAAACCGCTCTACCCCAAGGTTTTCTCTAGCGGGAGTTTACTGCGAGTGCCCTCCCGAAGCCTTGCGCATTTTCACTAAATCATTCCCTCCGTAGAACTTAAACGGGTTTTCTCCTCTTGGATTATGTATTACCCCCTATTGTCAGGCTTACACTTCTGATATTTGTCGCATTTTATGCTTGACAATGATTGTTAGCTTGTTTATGTATTACCCTTGATGGCGAGCCTCATCAAAAAGAAAAAGGGCAACCGCCTCTACTACTACCTCGTCGAAAGCGCTCGCGTCGACGGCAAACCCCGCATCGTTCATCAGGCCTATCTCGGCACCGCCGAAAAAGTCGCCGAACTCATCGAGCAAAAGTCCGCCCCGGTTCCCCTCTCCGCCACGTTGCGAGACTTCGGCCTCCCCGGCGCCTTGTGGCTGGCTGCCAAACAGTCCGGCGTGTGGCCGCTGCTCGAATCCCTGTGGCCTGCTCCGCGTTCCGGACCCGCTCCCGGTCACTATCTCCTGCTCGCGGCCATTCACCGCATCTGTGATCCCGGTCCGAAAACCGAAGTCAGTAGCTGGTACGAGCGGACCCTCCTTGCTTCCGAGTGGGGTTTCCCTTCCGAGCGCTTTACCTCACAAGCCTTCTGGGATGCCTTCGAACAGATTCTTCCGGAGTCCAGTGAGACTCTGACTCATGCGGAGGATCCCCTCGATCAAGCGCAGTTGCGTTTACTTGGTCTGTGGAAAGAGAAGCACCTGGTCGGCCGTCGACTACTGGCCTACGATACCACCAACTTCTACACCTACATTGCTAGCACCAACACGCGGAACCACCTGGCGCAGCGCGGACACAACAAACAAGGTCGCCACAACTTGCGCCAAATAGGCCTAAGTTATGTTCTGGACGGAGAGAGCGGGTTGAGCCTATGCCACCACGTGTACCCGGGCAACGTAGCCGATGTCGAAGAGTTCTCCGTCGCGTTGGCACGCATCCTGCGACTGCTGGATCAAAATCAGCTGACCCGCGACACAGTCACGCTGGTCTTTGACAAGGGCACGGCCGCCCTGGACAACACCGTGCAACTGCAAGAGGCGGGGGTGGGATGGATTTCCGCCCTGCCCTGGAATCAAGCGCCGCCGGAGTTACGCGAGCGCGCCACTGAAGAGCTGCCGCCGTGCAGCGCCGAACAGCCCGGTGTGCGAGCTGTGGCCGAGAAGCTGCTGGTGCACGGCCAGGAATATCTCGCGGTGGTGAAGTATTCGGCGCCTTTTGCCGCCGAGCAACTGCACAGCGTGACCACCAGCATCAGCCGCACGCTGCAGTCCCTGCGACGTTTCTCGAAAGAATTGAATAAACCTCGTTCGCGTTGGACCGAGGAAGGTATCACGCGCAAGATTCAGACGTGGCTTTCCGGCCAATTCCTGGCGGACTTAATTCGCTATCAATTGGAATCTCGCGACGGCTATTGGCGGCTTCAGTTTGATTTCGATCAGGCCGCGTTTGAGCGCCTGCTCGGTCGTCGCTTAGGCCGCACGGTGCTGCTCACCAACCGCATGGACTGGACGGCGGAACAAGTTGTAACCGGTTATGACGGCCAGCAACAAGTCGAGCGCGTCTTCCGCGGCCTGAAAGACGGAGAGTGGCTCGCTTGGGGACCAATGCATCACTGGACCGACCGCAAGATCCGCATCCATGCGTTTTACTGCATGCTGGGCATCTCTCTGTTGCAGTATGTGCATCGCCAGGCCAAAGCCGCTTGGAGTGATCTTTCGATGGAGCAACTCATTGAAGAGTTGCAACGGATACAGCAGTTCGTTCTGCTCTACCCACGGCAAGGCGAGAAAGGTTTCCCTCGCGCTGCCTATGTGCTCTCGAAACAAACTTTGGCGCAGCAGGCGTTGGCCAAGGCACTGAAGCTGGACGAGCTGCAGATTACCCACCGTGGGTAATACCAAACCCACACTATAAACTGCACAAAAAGGAACTCTTAGAAATCTATCGACTCCGCCGGCAGTAAACTACCGCTAGAGCAGAAGCAGGGCGTCCGGTGTCTGCTTGATTTCGGATCCCGGAAGGGCATTGAGCCTTCGGGCCTGTCGAAGAGTCGATGCACTGCCCAGTAGGGAACGTATCTGCACGAGAGTCCTCGTGATCCTCACCTGCTGCGCCATGGGCCTACCTTTATTTTGGCGGGGACTCTTCGTCCAGAATCTCTTTTGCCGCATGGAATGCAGCATTCGCTGCCGGAACACCACAATAGATTGCACACTGCAGAAGAACTTCGCGAATCTCTTCAGTTGTCACTCCGTTATTGGCGGCAGCGCGCAGGTGCAGGCGCAACTCCTCGCCGCGGTTGAGCGCCACCATCAGCCCAATCGTGAGCAGGCTTCGCGTGTGCCTGGGTAGCCCCGGCCGCGACCAGATCTCTCCCCACGCGTACCGAGTGATGAGGTCCTGAAACTCGGAATCCAGTTCGGTCTTCTTGGCTTCCGCACCGTCGACGTGCGCGTCTCCCAGAACGCTCCTGCGCACTTGCATTCCTGTCTCGAATCGTTCTCGCTCATCCACGCGTAACCTCCGTTGCAGTCAGATGTTTCACCACTGCACCCGCAAACTCCTCCTCACTCTCCAATGCCGACAAATGCGATGCCTTCAGCTCCACATAACTCGGGTGCTGGATCGCCGCATGCATTGTTCGGCCGTCTGCTGGAGGCGTGGCAGGGCCATGAGCCCCGGTAATCACCAGGGTGGCACCCAGATGAACTGATCGAGCGGCAATTTCGCTCTGAGCCTTCACCGCCGCGGTTAGCTTTCGCACGAACGGGATTGCGGTGTTCCCCGCATTCCTCGCTACTCTCAGAAGAGATACTTGATCGACAAAGTCCGCGTCCAACAACTTCTCAAGGACCGCAGCAGAGCCCTCTTTTGCTGAACTATTTGCCACTAGCGCGGAACTCAAAACCCACTCAAAACGCATCATTGCGCGTAGCTGAGCCGGCGGCGAAAATACATTCGCCATCTTCGGCATCGAGAAGAGAACCGAGGTCAGCCCGTCGCTGCTCATCTGCGTACACCCTGCTCTCTACCATGCGAAGAATACGGTCTCGTTGGTTCCTTGCAGAACGACGTCCCACCAATACAGTCCCGCCTGTTTCTCATCCGCGCGGGCAATGAGTGTGGCACGCCGGTCCGGGGGAATCCGCGAAAGCACTGCATCGTTGTCGTTCCTCACTTCATCTCCCAAGTACACCCGCGAATTTAAATGGCGCAGCAATCCGCGTGCAAATATCAGCACCAGGAAATGCGCATCTGAGGACGTCTCCGTAGCAGGCCGCGAAATCGCCACGGCGAACTCTCCCCTTTCATCAGTCGCGACGCGTCTGAATCCCTCAGGAATGCCGCTCTCAACTTCCTTCCCGTGGAGCGATCTTCCAACACCCGCGCCGCTCAAGAACTCCAGCATCGCGTCCGTGACCGGCACTCCATCGCGATCCAAAACTCGGCCTCGTATCTCAATCATCCCTGCCGGCACAATGCTCGGGACAGGAGTGCGATTCATAAGATACTCAAGGCCAATTCGGAAATACGGTCCAACCGTCTGGGAACTGGAAGGGGTTCGCGCGGAGTTGTCGCTCATCGATGACCCTCTTCAAACGGAGTGTCTACGTGCCCCCGCAACACAATATCCCATTTGTAAGCCAGCATGTAGTTGGACTCAGAGCGGTCCATGTCCAGATTTGAAATCAATCGGGCTCTAGCTGCTGCATCCGGAATGCTGTTGAAAATTGGATCCAATGGCTGTAAGGGGTCTCCTGGAAAGTACATCTGTGTCACAAGGCGCGAGAGGATCCCCGAACCGAAAAGTGAAAAATGGATGTGACTCGGCCGCCAAGCGTTGTGATGATTCCCCCATGGATACGGCCCGGGCTTGATCGTCTTGAACCAGTAGTATCCATTCTCATCGGTCAGTGTTCGGCCATCGCCTGCAAAGTTGGGATCGAGTGGAGCATCGTATGTATCCACCTTGTGCCGATAGCGGCCCGCTGCATTCGCCTGCCACACCTCAACCAGCGCGCCTCGCACCGGCCTTCCACCCTCGTCCCGAACCCAGCCATGCACCAGGATCCGCTCTCCGATTGGGTCGCCGGCGCGATGTACTGTCAGATCGTTGTCGCGTTCACCAATCAGCCCATGCCCAAAAACCGGCCCGCTTCGCTCCATCTGCGTCCTCGGAAGCAAAATAAGCGGCATGCGTGGCGAACGCGCAATGGTCGACACGTAAGGAGGGAAATGATATTCAGGCTGCGTGCCTGGTGCTGCCAACTCCACCATCGACGAATCGGGCATACCCCGCCTCACACGTGTTCCATCGCTAGAGCAATTACTTGACCCACTCCAAGGTTGAGATTCTTGTTCAACAATTCTCGGATCGGAATCGCTGCCAGGTCGTCGGCATGCACTTGCGCCAAGACCTCGCCAAAGCGCCCAACCGGCCTCCACACCGCAGCGCACAGGAAAACTGCACTCATGCCTCGTCCCCCTGCACGCCATGTGCGGCAGCAGTTCGTACTTTGAGGTCGCGAAGCACTTCGAGTTCCACAGTTCCGGGAATTTCTGTCACATCGCATCCCTCTGCAAATCGAGTCTGCCAGCCTGTACTGTCTGCAAGTGTCTTTCGATCCACTCCTGGATGAATACTTGCAACTTCCAACTCGCGCGAAACCGGGTCAGGTCGCCGGATGCAAAGATCGGTGATCACCGCGACGGGGCCCTTCCCGGCCAAACCCAACTTCTCCCGAGCATCGCCGCCCGACCCAAATCCAACCGACGTTACAAAATCGAGCTTATTCACAAGTGTGCGCTTCGAGTGCTTCACAACAAACAGCACTTCCTTGGCCGAAGAGCTGATCTCCGGCGCCCCGCCAGCTCTCGGCAGACGCACCTTCGGCTTCTTATACGAACCAACAACGGTAGTGTTGATATTCGCAAAACGATCCAACTGTGCAGCACCAAGAAATCCAATATCTACGCGTCCGCCCTGCAGCCAGTAGCGGAAAATCTCAGGAGTCGATACCACTGTGTCCGCTGTCTCCGCCAGGTTCCCATCGCCAATGGAAAGCGGCAACACCGTAGGCTTTGCCCCAATCGGGCCCGACTCGTAGATCAGCACCGCATCCGGAGCATGCGTTAACCGCCCAAGGTTCGCTGCTGTCGACGGCAGCGCGATTCCCACAAAGCACACCGCACCGTTCCGCAGCATACGGGCCGCCGCCACGGTCATCATCTCACCGGCTGTGTGGGAAATGTTCACTGAAGAACCGCCTGCTCCTTTGCCTCGCTCTGAAACTTCGGGTACTCTGCAAAGTCCCGTGTGTCCAGAATGTATCGCTTTATCCAAATGGCAAACTGAATTCTATCGCGTGAGATCTTGTCCCACGCACGATAAAAAACGTTGTCGCGATCATAATACCCATGCGCGTATGAAGGTGTCGCTCCGCGTGGCACTTCGCACACGGCACTCACCATCCAATTCGGCAGTACACATGCGTTTGGCGGCGCATTCAGTGTGGGCACCCTCTCCTCGACCGTCACGATCGCGCGCTTGGCAGCAAGTACCGCCTCCTTCCGCACGCCCAGGATTCCCCAAAGCAGAACATTGCCCTCATTCGCCTTCCTTTCACCGAACGCGGTATTATTGCTTGAGAGTCAATATTTGTACAAGATGTGCGATAATCGCTCATCGAACCAGCGGCGTGATGTACAGAGAGAAACCATCATGAGCCCCACCAAATTCGCTTCTACCGCTTCGCCCGCATCCGTGGCAGATGATTTCTCAACGCAGGGAGGGAACCCCGACTTCGTTCTTTCCCTCGCGCGCGGTCTCCGTGTCATTGAGAGCTTTGAAGGGCATTACGAGGGCCGCAGCATCAGCGAGATCTCCCGATCCACAGGGCTCTCCCGCGCTTCGATCCGGCGTCTCCTGCTTACCCTTGAACTCCTTGGCTACGTGGAGCGAAGCCGCCAGGTTTACAGGCTCAAAACCCAGGTCCTGCGTCTCGGCTTTTCTTATCTCTCGTCCTCATCGGTAGTGGAGGCCGCGCGTCCAGTTCTGGAGCACATTACGGAACAACTGCACGAATCGTGCTCCATGAGCCTGCTCGACAGGGAGCAAATCGTATACGTCGCCCGTTCCGCCGCCAGGCGCGTACTCGCCGCCGGACTCTCCGTCGGCAGTCGCCTTCCCGCCTATTGCACGTCGATGGGGCGCGTCTTGCTCGCCGCGCTTCCCGAGAAAGAACTCGCCGCATATTTGCGCAATCTCAAGCCGCATGCCTACACACCAAGGACTCTCACTCGCATTCCGCAAATCAAGAAAGCAATTCTCAAGGTGCAAGCCAACGGCTACGCAATCGTGGACCAGGAACTAGAAGCCGGCCTTCGATCTATTGCTGTTCCGATTTCCACTCGCGACAATCGCGTCGTAGCCGCCATCAACGTCGGTACCCACGTTTCGCGCATTGACCGCGAAACACTCCTGAAACGCTGCCTCCCTGCTCTCCAGCAAGGTGCGCGAAACCTCCACAACATATTCATCTGAACTCGAAATGTAGGAGTCACGAAAGGACTCGGGATATGTCTACTTTCATTCGCGCAGATCACGTCGGCAGCCTTCTCCGCCCAGCGGAGCTTCTGCACGCACGCACATCGCAATTGGCCCCCTCAGAGATCGAGGCTATCGAAAATCTTCACATCCTCCGGGTTCTCCAGCACCAGAAAGAGATCGGCCTCAACATCTATACGGACGGCGAATTGCGGCGCACCAACTTCATGAGCGACTTCACAGACGCCGTGGAGGGATTTGACTTCGGTGGCGCCATATCGCGCCAGTGGAAAGGGACTGACGACGAAGCAAAAACGGCCGCCGCCAAGGTCAGCAGCGTCAACGGCATCGTTACTGCCCCTTTGCGGCAACGCCAACCCCTCACCAGTCGCGAGCTTCCTTTCCTCAAAGAACATGCTCCGGGGCCGATCAAGATCACTCTGCCTAGCGCAACACAGTTCCCCGCCATCTCGTTCAAATACGGGATCACGGACACGGTGTATCGCGATCCGTTCGCATTGCTCGAAGCCATCACCACCATCATGAGCGACGACATTCGCACCCTCGCAGCCGGAGGCATCTCCTATTTGCAGATCGATGCTCCGCGATACAGCTACTACCTCGATCCAAAATGGACCACATGGATGGAGAAGGAACTGTGCGTCGATCCGGCTCAGATGCTCTCCGCCTCTCTCAACGCCGACAACGCCTGTTTCGCGGCCGCCCGCCAATCGGGCGCAACTCTCGCCATCCATCTTTGCCGGGGCAACAATCGCAGCCACTGGTACGCCGAGGGCGGTTACAACGCCATCGCAGAACGGCTCTTCCACGAACTTGCCGTCGATCGGTTTCTGCTCGAATACGACGACGAACGCTCAGGCTCCTTCGAGCCGCTGCGCCTTGTTCCGAAAGACAAGGTGGTTGTTCTTGGACTCGTCAGTACCAAGCGGCCTGAACTCGAGCGCAAGGACGATCTGCTGCGGCGAATCGGCGAGGCATCCCGCTTCCTTCCACTCGAACAACTCGCGCTCAGCCCTCAATGCGGCTTCGCTTCTACCATGGAAGGCAACCTGTTGACCGAGGAAGAACAGTGGGCCAAGTTGCGGCTTGTCGTTGAAATCGGCCGCGAGGTCTGGGGCTGAACGCAGTCAGCGAAGGGGTAACTCATGGTTGATCCAACGTCGTCTCCGCAACTGGAATTCACCCTCGCGCTGCGCGTGAATATTGGCCCAACGCTCGAACTCTGAGGGCTGTTAACCGAATGCTTTACGTGCGTTCGACTGTGCACCAACTGTACAAAAATGCAACGTTTTCAGTCCATTCGAGTTATCTTTGAGCGAAAAGCAGATTCCCCGATTTGTTGGAAACGTTAGTAGCTAGAAGTAATGGACGAAGTTGTTGGAGTCGAGTGTCGTGCGCCCAAGAGAAGCGAGCTAGCCAAATTCCGCAGTCCCCTGCACGGAAACAATCACGGACTCGCGGACCAATGAAGGTACGATCTGAATAGGAATCCTGAACCCGTTCGCGGTTCAAGAAGAAAGGGTGCCAACCCGCTTTACGCGTGGGACCAACTGTAGGACCATTAAGCGTTTCTGACCGCTCCAAACGTTACTTAGGGCTGACGCAAAAATAACTTTCCTACAATAGTCGTTTCTTGATCATTAAAAAGTGATTGGCAAATGGCTGTTTCGTACGGCTTGGTTGCTTCCTGATCAATGAAGAAGCGGTCTGTGCGTTCTCCAGCCGTTGTGGACGTCCGTCTGTTTGTTTTGTTATAGTGTCGATAGAGAGATGCTCTTAGTCGGTACTATAACATTATGAGACCAACCTTCTTTCACGCCGATGTCTTGCGTCAGTACCTGCTCCAAGACAAGATGGCCACCCTCGATGAACTCAAGCGCGCGCTCGGTACCCAGGTCGACCTGACCGTCTTCCGAAAACTCAAACAACTCGACTATCTCACCAGCTATTCCCATCGCGCTCGCTACTACACGCTGCGTCAAATCCCCCGCTTCGCCGCCGATGGACTTTGGTCTCAGGAGGGAGTGTGGTTCTCCCGTCACGGCACGCTGCTCGCCACCGCCGAGGTCTGGGTGCAGCACTCCTCTCAGGGCTATTTTGCCGAAGAACTGGCCGAGTGCCTGCATGTCGAAGTGCAGGACGCGCTCTATCACCTCGTTGAGCAGCGCCGGATAGCACGGCAACTCGTGTCCGGCCTGTATCTCTATTGCTCCAGCGATCCGGTCCGCCGCCGCCGACAACTCCTGACACGCCGCAGCGTCCAGACCGTCCCCACCCTGGTGGATGCGTCGCGACTGGAGATTTCTCCGGACGAACTAAAAGCCGCGATCCTCCTGTTTTATAGCCTGCTCGACGAACAGCAGCGTCGGCTCTACGCCGGACTGGAATCTCTCAAACTGGGGCATGGCGGGGATCATCAACTGGCCGAGTTTCTTAATCTGGACACGCATACCGTAGCTCGCGGACGACAGCAGCTCTTAGACCAGGACGTAGCCCTCGCTCGGGTACGCAAACTGGGTGGCGGACGCCAACGGACCGAAAAAAAAACGTCGAAATAGTCGACGCCATCGAAATCCTGTTGGAACACGATACCGCGGGAGATCCCACCACCGGACTGAAATGGACCCGCAAGACCCCCCAGAAGATCGCCCAACTCCTCGAGCAAGTCGATATCCCTGTCTCCGCCAACACCGTGGCCCGCCTATTGCACAGCATGAACTACTCTCTACGCGCCAATCACAAGAATCTTGCCTCCGCCGCCAGCCCCTTCCGCGACCAACAATTCCAATATATCTCCTCGCTTCGCCATAGCTTCCAGCGTCACGGTCTTCCGATGATCAGCGTGGACACCAAAAAGCGCGAACTAGTGGGCAACTTCAACAACGCCGGGGTCAAGTGGGATCGCTCTCCGGTGCTGGTCAACGACCACGACTTCCGCTCCGATTCCACCGGTGTGGCCATTCCTTACGGCATCTACGATCTGTTGGCCAATCGCGGCTCCGTCTTTCTCGGAGTCTCTCACGATACCTCCGCATTCGCCGCTCATTCCATCGCCGGCTGGTGGAAACGGGAAGGCTCACTCCGTTACCGTCGCGCCCGCCAACTCCTCATTCTCGCCGACACCGGTGGCAGCAATAGTTGTCGACGCCATGCCTGGAAGACCGAACTCCAAGCGCAGCTCTCCAACCCCTTCGCTCTGGCCGTGACTGTGGCTCACTATCCGACGGGCACTTCCAAATGGAATCCCATCGAACATCGCTTGTTTTCCGAAATTTCCAAGAACTGGGCCGCCGAACCGTTGAACAGCTATCAGAAGATTCTCAACTTCCTTCGCACCACCACAACCAAGACCGGTTTGGCAGTGTCCGCCTACCTCGACCGTGCTCACTATCCTACCGGCCTCGATGCCGATCCCGCACTCTTTCGCTCACTTCGTCTTCGCCCCCATAAGACACTGCCCGCTTGGAACTACACGATCACTCCCAATCTGTGAAGTTATTTTTGCGTGGGCCCTTAGCGCTCCTGAAAGTGCCTCGTAAGCTGTTGACACTCCGTTCCTTGCAGACTTGTCAAGGTTCAGGTGTCGGTTCGATTCCGATAGGCCGCTCCATTAAATCAAACACTCACAGACTCTTCTTCCTCCGCGTGGATACACCAAGGAACAGAGCCCCTGCCTGGTACCCTGCGCGTTGCACACGTTGTTCACAACTTTTCCACAGATGGCGCTTTATATCCCTTGACACGTATATGCTACATGGAGTATATAAAGAGCATGGGATCGGTATTCGAAATCATTGCGGAGCCAAGCCGCCGCGCGATCTTGGGCCTGCTGGTCTCGTCACAACAATCGGTGGGAGAGATCGAGCGGCGGCTTGGCATGACGCAGCCGATGGTGTCCAAGCACTTACGAGTGCTGCGCGAGGCTGGTTTCGTAGAATCCATGGTGGACGCACAGCGCCGTCTCTACCGGCTGAAACCTGGACCCTTTCAGGAGGTGAATGCCTGGCTGGAACAGTTCCGCCGGTTCTGGTCCGAGCACGTGGATGCGCTGGAACGGCACCTCGACCGAATGGAAGAACCTTCACCAAAAAAAAGTAGAACAGGAAACAGACAACGAGGCGCAAACCGCGAAGATGAAAAAGGAGAAACGAAATGAAAATCAAAGTGACCACCTTACATGTGGACGACCAGGACAGGGCCCTGCGCTTCTATACGGAGGTACTGGGCTTTGCCAAGAAGACCGATTTCAGCCAGGGTCCCTATCGCTGGCTGACCGTGGCCTCACCAGAGGACCCGGACGGCACCGAGCTGCAACTGGCTCTGAACAACAATCCGGCAGCCAAAGCGTACCAACAGGCGATTTTTCAACAGAGCCAGCCCGCGATCATGTTCTTCACCGACGATATCAAGGTCGACTACGAGCGGATCAAAAGCCTCGGCGCGGAATTCACCATGGCGCCCACCGACGTGACCGGCTCGACCATTGCCATGCTGAAGGATACCTGCGGCAACCTTGTTCAGCTCACTGAACTGAAGCGCTGGTAGCAGCACCTTCGAACTGGAGAAGCCGAGCGGGAGAAGTCGAACAGGAGAAGAAGATGACCCATCTCGAACAATACACGCCGGGTCCGGCCAGCGGGGCGCAGGTGCAAAAACAGGACGGGGAGAAGTGGACGCTCATTCTCGTCAGAGAGCTGCGCCACTCGCCGGAAAAAATCTGGCGGGCGCTCACCGATCCGGCGCATTTGCGCGAGTGGGCGCCCTTTGACGCCGATGGGAACCTAGACAAGGTGGGGACGGTGAAGCTCACGTGGGTGGGCACGGGGCGGCCGTTGGAAACAACCGTAACGCGCGCCGAAGCTCCCAGAGTGCTCGAGTACAACGACACGCGATGGGAACTCGAAGCCGTCGGCACCGGCACGCGCCTCACGCTGTGGGCCAACATCGACCGACGCTTCATCTCCTGGGGTGCCGCGGGCTGGCACATTGCTTTCGATGTTCTGGATCGCCTTCTCAGCGGAGCTCCCATTGGCCGGCTGTCCGGTGCTGACGCCATGAAATCCAGCGCCTGGCACCGCTTGGTCGCCGAGTACGCCAAGCAGTTCGGTATGGAATCGCCCAATTGGCCGCCTAAGGCGGATCAAAATTCGTGAATAGGAGGACTGCAAGACCATGCAACAACCAATCATGACGCAAGGCACGGTACGTATCATCTTTCGCTGGATTCACATCCTCTTTAGCATACCGATTCTCGGTTATATTTATGATTCGCCGGCGGATACTCCAAACTACGCTTGGGGTATTCGGTATGTCATGGTTCCTGCAATTGTCCTTTCAGGATTGTGGATGTGGAAAGGCCATCTCGTTCGCCGACTTATTCGAAGAGAACGGCCTACGCGCATCAAAACGGGACAAGAATTGGAGGCGTAAAAATCCAATGAATCCATCGGAACGTATCGACCAGCTGATCTCAGGACTCAAAGACTGGCGTGGGAAAACACTCGCCGGCATTCGCAAGGCCATCCTAGAGGCCGACCCCGAGATCATCGAGGAATGGAAGTGGATGGGAAGCCCGGTGTGGTCGCGCGACGGAATGATCGCGGTCGGCAACGCCCACAAAGACAAAGTGAAGCTTACTTTTTCTCACGGGGCCAGCCTCCCGGATCCCGACAAGCTCTTCAACGCGGGCCTCGGAGGCAACGCGTGGAGAGCGATCGATTTGTTCGAGGGCGATAAGATTAATATGCGTGCTCTAAAAAATCTCGTCCGTGCCGCCATCGAGTACAATCGGATCAAATTGAAGAGGAACGCGGCTGCGGGTCCTCGGGCGAAAGTAGGTAAAGGCAAAAAGTGATGAAACCACAGCTTTTCTCACAAATTCTCATTGCGGGACTGTCTGAGAATGGTACTTGAGGCCGCTGGATTGTCTTTACCGTCGCGGACAAGAGTTCGGACCGTCGAAGACCTCACCCGAGAACCATGGCAACTGTGCATCCTTGAGTACTTTTTATTCTAGACCCGTAGCCTGAGCAAGTAGTCTTCAGGATTTATCCTTCGTTTCCGTTCTTAAGCGATGCTGCACGTGCGTATTCGGAATTTCGCCAGCGGTAGAAAAAAGGGATGCCTGCCAGAATGACGACAAGGCCGAGCGAGGAACGCACGGGGCGGAGCATCCACAAATTCGCGGTCAGTGCGATCGCGGCCAGCAAGAAGACGAGTGGCGTCCAGGGATAGCCCCAGGCGCGGTAAGGCCGAGAGAGGCCAGGCTCCTTTTTACGCAAACGGAGCAAGGCCATTGCGTTTAGGGCGAAAAAAATCCACACAGCAAAAACGAACAGCGAATAGAGCTCCTCATAGGTCCCCGTGAGGGCAAGGAGCGCGCCGATCGAGCCGAGGAGGAGAAGGGACCCGCTGGGAGTCCGAAAAGTTGGCTGAATGCGGGCGGTGAACTGGAAGAAGGCGCCATCGCGGGCCATCGCGTAAGGAATGCGGGCCCCCGTTAAGACGACGACGTGAAGCGCTCCGAGAGCGGAAATAGCCATTGCGATCGTGAGCCATGTTGCTCCGCGAGAGCCGGCGAAAGACTGCACAACATCCGAGGCGACGTGCTGAGAATGCGCTAGTACCGCGAACGGCAAAGTGCGGAAGTAAACGATATTTGCGAGCAGATAGAGACCGCCGACGGTGAGCAGCCCCAGAATGATGGCGCGCGGAATGTTTTTCTCCGGGTGCAGAATTTCTTCGCCCAGGTCGCCGAGGTCGTTGAAACCGTTGTAAGCCCACATCGCGGGAACCATGGCGGTTAGAACGGCAGCGACTGTCCCCATGGAAAGAGGGCCCCAGTGCGAGGAAGCGCCCACGAGTGTAGGCGTAGCCGGATGTGGCTTCCCGAGGAGTGCCCCAGCAATGACAATCGCGAGGATAGTGGCGATCTTCAGGGACGTCAGGAGCACTTGGATGCTGCCACCGAGTCGCACGCTCAAGTAATTGAGCGCGGTGACGGCCACGACGACCAGCGCCGCGAGCGGCTGGGCTGCGGAGAAGTAGAAATCAAACCGTCCAAGGTGCCCGCTAAAGATCGGACTGGCCACTAACGGAAAGAGAAAAGAGAGAAATCGCATGAACCCCGCCGCCAGAGTCGCCATGGCCACAGGCCGCTCGAGGAAGGAACTCATCCAACCGAAGAGAAATCCGCACAGAGGGCCGAGGCCGCGGGTGAGATAAACGTAAGGGCCACCAGCTTTGGGAAAGGCCGCGCCAAGCTCGGCATAGCAGAAGGCGCCAAAAAGCACGATGAGCCCGCCGATCAGCCAGGCGGCAAACACAAGCGCTGCTGAGCCGACGGCGCGCGCCATATCGCTAGTGACAAGAAAAATGCCCGTGCCAATGGTGTCGCCGATGACGATGGCGACAGCTGACCAGAGCCCAAGGCCGCGGACGAGCTCCGAACGAGGAGACTGGGAGCGATTTGGCGGCTCGGGGCTAATTCTGCTCATGGAAGTTCAGGGAGCCTACTATCAGATAGAAAGGCGGTCAATCCGTGCGGCCGCTACCGATAAATCGTTGCCTTTCGGTGCAGATTTGGGACAGACGGAATTTACGAGCCTCGTGGCAGCTCGGCGCGTTTAGGCGTTATCATCGAAGCCGATATGGCTACAGACAAATCGATCCTCAGAGAGTTTGCGTGGGACCCTCGCTATAAGGTTGCCGATCTTGATGGCGTAATGACGCCGGCTTTGGTGATCTATCCGGAACTCGTAGCTTCAAATATAGAACGGACGATACAGTTGCTGGGGGGAAAAGCGGATCGGTGGCGCGTCCATGTCAAGACGGCCAAGCTAGGCTACACGATGCGCATGCTGACGGAGCGCGGTGTCCGCAATTTCAAGTGCGCGACCACGCTGGAACTCCTGGTGGCCTGCCAGTCCGGGGCAACCGATGTACTACTCGCGTATCCATCGATTGGCGCGAATGCGCGGCGAGTTCGCGAGATTGCGGAACAGTTTCCAGAGGCCCGCATTTCTGTTTTGGCCGAGAACGAAAATCAAGTAAAACAATGGCACGGCAGCCGGCTGGGAATTTTTCTTGATATAAACCCCGGAATGAACCGAACTGGCCTCGACGAAGGATACGGAGGGGAAATTGTCAGCCTGGCGCGGGCCACAGAGGCTAGAGGTTTGAGTTTCCGCGGACTGCATTATTACGACGGCCAGCGCCGGGAACCGGATATGCGCGCACGAATCGCGGGGGCGCATCACGGCTACGATCGATTGTTGGAAATCGTCAACGAGATCGAACGCGCTGGAGTTCGAGTGCTTGAAGTGGTCACGGCAGGAACGCCGGCTTTTCCCTCTTCCCTGGCTTACAGCGGTTTTCGCGACGCAAGGTTCATCCATAGAATTTCGCCCGGAACCATCGTCTATAACGATGCAACCAGCCTCGCGCAGTTGCCTCCAGAGTATGGCTACCGGCCAGCCGCGCTGGTGCTGAGTCGGGTGGTGAGCCATCCGCGCGCAGGGATTGTCACAGGTGATGCCGGGCATAAGGCGGTGTCAGCCGATGCTGGCAATCCGACTTGCGTTGTTGTTGGACATCCTGAACTGACACCGCTTTCACCGAGCGAAGAACATTTGCCCTTTCAGGTGGAGGGAGGCGGAGATGGCCCAGCCGTTGGGGAAATGCTGTATCTCTTGCCGCGTCACGTTTGTCCCACGGTCAACAATTTCGATCACGGAATGATCGTAAGGAATGGCGAAATCGAGTCGGTAGAGAGAGTGTCGGCTCGCGGGCGCGAGACGCCGCTGCTTCGCGTGGCCACTCTAGGCGCGTCGCTCGCGGGAGGATAATTTTGCTGTTCGTGCCGCGCGAACACCGTGTCGGTTCTCCCGCCCGCTTCCGTGGGTTTTCCTCAACCCAAGCAGTTTCTACGTGATATCCTCATGCGGTTCCCGTTAGAATCAGCGCGTCCGATTTGTTGCCTTCATGAAGAAGATCATCGTCGCCGTCGGCAGCACTCGTAGGCCGAAGCTCCAGGCTGTTGCGAAAGCTCTGGAGTCTTTCGCGCCCAAGCTTGTCCCGGACGGTGATTTTGAAGTCGTGGGCGTGGAAGTTGAAAGTGGAGTGAGCCCTACGCCTTCCTCGTCGGAGGAGTTGATGCGCGGCGCGCGCCAGCGTGTGGATGCGCTCATGCAACTCGCGCGCGAAACTCGCCAGCCGTGGCGCTACTTCATCGGCCTCGAAGGCGGCCTCGAAGTGTTGCAAGACGACAGAACCAGGCGCGTTTTCCTGGAGAGCTGGGCTTACGTAAGCGACGGCAGCCTGGGCTTCTACGGCCGTTCTGGGGGCATCGAGCTGCCCGAGGAACTCGCGCACGAGGTCCTTGAGCGCGGTTTCGATTTGTCGGATGCCATCGATCGCTACGCCGGTGCGGTTGGTATTCGCGATGGGCAGGGCGCGTGGGGCGTACTCTCGGCGGATTTGATCCAGCGGGACGAATCTTTTCGCGTTGCACTAATTACGGCTTTCGCTCCGTTCTATAATGCGAAGATGTACGGCAGAGCCATGCGCAGCGCGGGTTAGATTTTGTACGAGGATATAGAGGAGACGCGAGAGTGGACATTGTGAAAGGCAACATGGGCTGGATCGAAGTGGTGGTCGGCCCGATGTTTTCCGGCAAGAGCGAGGAACTGATTCGCAGGCTACGGCGCGCCGAAATTGCGCGGCAGCGCGTGCAAATCTTCAAGCCCGCCATCGATGAGCGCTACGCAGCCAACGAAATCGTTTCGCATTCGGGGCTTGGAATATCCTCGGATAATGTCACCAAAGCCTCGGAAATTATGGAGAAGCTTTCTCCGCGGACGGAAGTCGTAGGCATCGACGAAGCGCAATTTTTGGGCGAAGAGATCGTTGATGTCTGCACCAAGCTTGCAAATCTGGGAAAGCGTGTCATCGTCGCGGGACTCGACACCGACTATCGCGGACGGCCGTTCGAACCGATGCCGCGCTTGCTGGCTATCGCCGAGGAGATCACAAAACTGCTGGCTATATGCATGCGCTGCGGAAATCCCGCAGTGCATACGCAACGGCTGGTTGAAAGCGAAGAGCTCATCGTCGTCGGCGCGGGTGGAATGTACGAAGCGCGCTGCCGCCGCTGCTTTGAGCCCAATCCTGCGCTTGCCCAAGAGAAAAAAGATGCGGGGCCGCAGCTTATGATAAGAAACCGCGCCGCCTCCGCAAACAGTGCGGGGAAGTAGACAGCTGCATACTTTCTGTCCACCAACGTCTTTCTCTCATTGCAGCGGCTTCCTACTTGACGCATTGTATCCCATAGGATACAATCTCGATGATTGAAGTTCGTAAGACTGCAACTTTCTCTGAATGGATGGCGCGGCTTCGTGACCATCGCGCCAGAGCCAAGATCGCCGCGCGGATTGACCGGCTAGCTTTTGGTAATCCTGGAGATGTGAAGCCCATCGGAGAAGGTATTAGCGAACTTCGGATTCACTACGGCCCTGGTTATCGAGTTTATTTTGTCCGGCGGGGCGAGACGCTAATTGTGCTGTTGAGCGGAGGCGATAAGGGCTCACAAACTAAAGACATCAAGACCGCAAAAACCCTCGCGGCTAGACTGGAGGACTAGGCATGGCAAAAAAGAAATCAAGAACTTTTCTCTACGACTCCGCTGAATATCTGGACAGTGTAGAGGCCATTAATGCTTACATGGAGGAAGCTCTGGAATCAGACGATCCGGCCTTCATTGCCAAGGCGCTTGGCACCATTGCTCGCGCCCGCGGCATGTCACAGATCGCAAAGAAAGCCGGGCTGTCTCGCGAGAGCCTCTACAAAGCTCTTAGTACGGAGGGCAACCCGGAATTTGGCACCATTATTCGCGTAATGCAAGCGCTTGGGTTGAAACTTTCCATCACGGCCACGCATGCGCGCTAAGCCGTCATTCGAAATAGGTGCGTGGGGACTAGATCGGGCGGTTTTGATCCTAAGGCCCAATACCTGGAGCCATATCCTTCGGCATCTTCATACAGAAACAGCATACAGAAACAGCGAAAACCCATGATCATTGAATCCAAGGCACCTACGCGCGTTGACTTTGCCGGAAGCACACTCGATATTTGGCCGCTTTATTTGTTTCACCCGGGCTCGGTCACGTTGAACGCGGCGATTTCGCGATATGCCTCTTGTGTGATTCAAACTCATGCGCCGTGGGACGAACGCATCAAGCTCGTCTCTCGCGATATCAAACGCGAAGAAATCTTCGCGTCCTTTGCCGCGCTCGTGAAAGCCAGGCGTTACAAGCTACCGCTGCTCGCGGAAATCGTCAAATTTTTTCAGCCGCAAGGCGGCTTCACGCTCACGACCGATTCTGAAGCTCCCAACGGCGCGGGCATCGGCGGATCGAGCGCCATGGCTGTGGCCATCTGTGCTGCTCTCGACCGCTACACCGGAGCAGGGAAAAGCAAAGTCGATTGGATTCATATCAGCCGCGATGCCGAAGCCATCGTCATCAATGTTCCGACCGGTACGCAGGATCATTACCCGCCCGCATTCGGCGGCGCCGCAGCCATCGAACTCCCTCCCGGCGGCGAGCACCGCGTCGAGCTGCGGGTGAATCTCGACGAGCTAGAGCGCCGCATCGTCGTGTGCTACACGGGAAAGCCCCGCCAGCACGGCATCAACAATTGGGAAGTCTTCAAAGCGCAGATTGGCGGAAACCGCACGGTACAGCACGGCCTCGAACGAATCTCCGACGTCGCTCAAAAGCTGCGTTTTGCCCTGGAAAAACCGGACTGGCACGAGGCTGGACGCTTGATGCGGGAAGAATGGTCGTTCCGAAAGAGGAATCTGCCGACCATCTCGACCAAAACAATTGATCGCGTCATTGCGGGTGCGCGGCGAAACGGTGCGCTGGCCGGCAAAGTTTGCGGAGCGGGCGGCGGCGGTTGCGTCGTTCTTTTAATTGAACCGGATGCCCGGTCGAGCGTGGAAACCGCAATCGTCGAGGCTGGGGCAGAAGTCCTTCCTGTGACGATTGACCGCCAGGGGGTTCAGGTTATCTCCCGCTAGGTTCGTGTTTTGCCGCCTCAGTCTGCCATGCCGCTTCTTGGACACCATTCAGCTTCCCAGCACTCTCCCTGGGATTGTAATTCTGAGAAGGCCCGCTGTCTGACTGTCCGGTCGGCTTAGCCCACGCCGGGGGCCGTAGCTGTATTTCCCGTTTCCTGCATCATAGATTTTGGGGGATAATCCGGTAATCCGGCAGGTTTGCTGGCTCGATGGGTGACTAGCCCAATTTTGTCATGGCGACTCGGCTCATTCTCAGTATGGCTCTTTTCTTTCTCGCTGGCGCGGACGTTCCTCGCGTTAACAGTCTACTTCCGCCCACTAAGCCCATCGCCCTTTTTCCGCCAGGAGAGGAAATCCCACTCTTTCCCGATGTCGTTTCGGCCTCTCCAGACCAGCAAAACGCGTCGCAATCGCAGTCCAAGCCGAAAAGCGCCACCCTTCAAGAAGCTTCGAAGCTCGAGCTTATTCGCTATGTTTCAGGCGAGTTCGCCAAGGCCACGAAATCCCTTCCTGCCGGGAAAGAAGGCCTCATCGTTCACGTCGGCAAGCCGCTAAACCTGGAGTTCCTGGACCGCGCCGTGGCAACTCATGGCGCTGCCGTCAACAATGGGGACAAGGTTCAGATCACCAAACTGGATTTTCGCGACAACGAGATCATTGTTGACCTGAACGGCGGTGGACGCGGCAAGAAAAGCCTGCGCGACCGCTTCCACATTGAGCTGAGCGGGATTCCAACGGCTCAAACGACCACGGAAGAGCAAGAACAGGGGCCCCCGGGTCTACAGCCCGGAATGGGCAGCACCATCTATCTTGATTTCAGCAAGGGCGTTCCCGATCTTAGCCCGAGTGATTTAAAACAGCTCCTCTCACCGTTTCTCGATTTCACGAGAGAGCGCTCCGCTTCCGTTCAGTGGGTGGATACTCTGCCTCCCGCCATGAAAAAAGCCATCGCCGAGCGCCGGCCCATAGTTGGTATGGACCGCGATGAAGTAATAGCTGCCATCGGCAAGCCCGATCACAAAGTTCGCGAACGCGATCCTCAAGGCAACGACATCGAGGACTGGATCTACGGAGAGCCTCCTTCCAAAACCGTCTTCGTCTGCTTCTCCGGAGACCGCGTTACCACCATCCGCCAATACCCAGAATAGCTTTGGTTCTCCTCTTTCAGTGGATGCTCTCATTTTCGGCGAATTTTCGGTTTCTCGCTTCGCGTTGACTTTTCTTTCCGCAGCCCATAGCATTTTGGGTTCGGCATCGCGGTCGTTTCTCCCCGGAGAGCCCACCGCCGCTTCACAAATCCAACGGAGGTAGTATGCCCATCAAGGTCGGCATCAACGGCTTCGGCCGCATCGGACGGAACATCATGCGCACCGCGCTCGACGACAAGGACATCCAGTTCGTCGCCGTCAACGACATCACCGACGCCAAGACCCTCGCGCACCTGCTCAAGTACGACTCGATCCTCGGCAACCTCACGCAAAACGTCACGCACACGGACGACACGATCTCCGTCGACGGCAAGCCTTTCAAGGTCTTCAAAGTGAAAGATCCCGCCGAACTGGACTGGGCGGGCGTTGGCGCTGACATTGTCATCGAATCCACCGGCCTTTTCACCAAAGGCGCTGACGCGAAAAAGCACCTCCGCGCCCCGGTCAAGAAGGTCATCATTTCCGCCCCTTCCGAGGGCCCCGACGCGACCTTTGTCCTCGGCGTCAACGACAACACCTACGATCCCGCGAAGCACCATGTGGTTTCCAACGCCTCGTGCACCACAAATTGCCTCGCGCCTGTTGCCAAAGTCCTGCAAGACACCTTCGGTATTCACAGCGGCACGATGACAACCATCCATTCCTATACCAACGACCAAAAGCTTCTCGATCTGCCGCACAAGGATCTCCGTCGCGCCCGCGCCGCCGCCATTAACATGATTCCCAGCTCGACCGGCGCCGCCAAAGCCCTCCACCTCGTCATTCCGGAATTAAAAGGCAAGCTCGATGGCTACGCCATGCGCGTCCCTACGCCAAATGTCAGCGTCGTGGACCTGACCGTTTTCGTGGACAAGCCGGCCACCAAAGAAGCCGTTAACGCCGCCCTCAAAGCCGCCGCCAATGGCCCCATGAAAGGCATTCTCGGCTATACCGAAGAAGAACTCGTCTCCGCCGATTTTAAGGGCAACTCGAACTCTTCCATCGTCGATTCCGGCTACACCAAGGTCGTCGGCGACCGCTGCGTAAAAGTCCTGGCTTGGTACGACAACGAGTGGGGCTATTCCTGCCGTTGCCGCGATCTCATCAAGTTCATGGCCGCAAAGTTCTAATTAACCGCTATGCGCATGCAGGGGCGGGCTCATCCCGCCCCGTCCCTTTTACGAAAAACGAAGTACGAATCTCGAGCAAAGAATCGCGAGTCAAGAATCTATGAACAAACTCACCATCAACGATCTCGAACTCCGCGGCAAGCGCGTCTTCATTCGCGTGGACTTCAACGTCCCTCTCAAGGACGGCGTGGTCACTGACGATACCCGCATTCGTGAAACTATCCCCACCCTGCGCCTGGCAATTCAAAAAGGCGCACGCTTGATTCTCGCTTCGCATCTCGGCCGGCCCAAAGGCGGCCCCGATCCCAAGTATTCGCTTTTTCCCGCCGCCAAGAAGCTCGAAGCGCTGATCGGCAAGCCCGTTCGTTTTGCCTCGGATTGCGTCGGTCCGGTTCCTGAATCCAAGAGCAAAACGCTTGCCGATGGCGACATGCTTCTTCTCGAAAATGTCCGTTTCCATCCCGAAGAGGAAAAGAACGACGAAGCCTTCTCGAAGCAGCTTGCCTCCCTTTGCGACGGCGTCTTCATCTGCGACGCTTTCGGCTCCGCCCATCGTGCCCACGCTTCCGTCGTCGGTATCACCAACTTCGTCCAGCACTCCGCCGCTGGCCTGCTGATGGAAAAAGAGCTCAACTATCTCGGTAAGGCTCTCTCCAATCCCACGCGCCCTTTCGTCGCGATCCTCGGTGGAGCAAAAGTCAGCGACAAAATCGAAGTCGTCGAAAACCTCATGAAAATCGCCGACGCCATGCTCATCGGCGGCGGTATGGCCTACACCTTTTTCAAAGCCCAGGGCTTGCCCATCGGCAAATCGCTCGTCGAGGATGACAAACTCGACCTTGCGCGTAAAATTCTCGCCGACGCGAAGCAAAAAAACTTCAAGCTACTGCTCCCTGTCGATCACGTCATCGCCCCTGAATTCAAGGCGACTGCCCCCGCAACCACGGTCGACATCGCCGATACGCCCGCTGAGCAAATGGGCCTCGACATCGGTCCCAAAACGGTCGCCGCGTTTGCAGCGGAAATTGCCCAAGCCAAGACTATCGTCTGGAACGGCCCCATGGGCGTTTTCGAAATGCCCGCCTTCGCCAATGGCACGCTCGAAATCGCCAGAGCCATCGCCGCCGCTACAAGTTCCGGCGCCACTTCGATCGTCGGCGGAGGCGATTCCGTTGCGGCCGTTCATCAATCCGGCGTTGCCGACAGGATTTCTCACATCTCCACCGGCGGCGGCGCGTCGCTAGAATTTCTGGCTGGCGCCAAGCTCCCCGGCGTCGAAGCCCTGAACGACAAACCAGCGCCGAAGGTCGCCTCGATTCTCGCGCAGGCCCGGCGGCGCAGCGTCATCGCCGGAAACTGGAAGATGTTCAAGACGCAAATGGAAACCGACGTATTTTTCTCCTCCTTCTCCATGCTCGTCGACGGCATCCTTCAGTGCGACATCGTCATCGCTCCGCCTTTCACAGCCCTTCATGCCGCCGTCCAAGCCGCTCGCGGCACTCAAATCGCCATCGGGGCTCAGGACGTCTTTTGGGAAAAGGAAGGCGCTTTTACCGGCGAAATCTCTCCGCAAATGCTCGTCGAAGCTGGTTGCCGCTACGTCATTATCGGCCATTCCGAGCGGCGCCAGTTCTTCGGCGAGACCGACGAAACCGTCGCCAAGAAAACCAAATCCGCCTTGGCGGCGGGCCTTACCCCCATCGTATGCATCGGAGAAATGCTGGAACATCGTGAGGGCGGCCGCACCGAGCGGGTTTGCCGGACACAGTTCCTCGGCGGTCCCGGTTCGTTGACCCCCGACGAATTCTCCCGTATTCTGATAGCGTACGAACCAGTGTGGGCCATCGGCACTGGCAAGACGGCCACCCCGCAAATTGCGGCGGAGATGCACAGTTTCATCCGCCAATGCGCCGCGGAAAAATTTTCCGCCAAACATGCCTCTGAATTGCGGATTCTCTACGGCGGCAGCGTCAAGCCTGACAACATTCAGGGATTGATGGCCCAGGAAGAATTGGACGGCGCGCTCGTCGGCGGAGCGAGTCTCGACGCGAAATCCTTCGCGAGCATCGTTCGAGATTGCGCAGGGAGATAGAAATGCCAAGTTGGATGAAGTGGACCATCGCTCTATTGATTGGTTTTGCGATCATCGTGATCGGCTTCCGGTGGTTTGGCTGGTTGCTGACCTCCTTTTTTGTGATGAACTGCCTCGTTCTGATGATCGTCGTGCTCCTGCAAAGCGGCAAGGCAGCCGATCTTGCAGGTGCCTTCGGCGGCGCAGGCAGCCAGACCGCGTTCGGTCCCCGCGGCGCCGCATCGGTTCTTTCTCTAGCCACTACCTGGTGCGCCGTTATGTTCATGGTTTGCGCCTTCGCCATGGTGTTGCGCACGGACAAAGCGGTTGAAACAGGGGGCGGCTCGGTCTTGCAAGAAATTTCCAAGCCGGCACCAGCGAAGACACCCGCGAAGGCTCCAGTCACGCCAATCCCGGCGCCGCAATCTTCCGCGCCGCTGAGCAATCCGCCTGCGTCGAACACCGCGCCGGCATCTTCAAAGCCCGCGGCACAGCAACCCGCTCCGGTACAACCCAAGAAGCCCTAAGCTGGCGGCACGTTTGGTTTTTCTCGGTGCTCCATCCGGCTTGCGGGCGTAGCGCCCCGCAGCTACAATGATGTTCTCACCTCTGTGCGGTCGTGGCGGAACTGGCAGACGCACCAGCTTGAGGGGCTGGCGGTAGCAATACCGTGGTGGTTCGAATCCACTCGACCGCACCAAATTTTCTTATCCTCGGATGGCTAGCATCACTTCGCAAATGGCGAGCCTATCGGCTCGGTAGTCAGCGGTTGCTGAGTGGCGAAGAACTGACGTTGAAAGTAGAACGCCACGTTGACCAATGCAATCATTACCGGCACTTCTACCAAGGGCCCGATGACCGCCGCGAAAGCGGCTCCTGAATTGATCCCAAAAACCGAGACCGCAACCGCAATCGCAAGTTCAAAGTTGTTCGAGGCGGCAGTAAATGCCAGCGTCGTTGTTTTGGAGTAGTCTGCACCCAGTTTCTTGCCCATGTAAAAGGACACGAAGAACATCAGCACGAAGTAAATCAGAAGTGGTATGGCGATGCGCAGGACATCCAATGGCAGCCGAACAATGTAGCCGCCTTTGAGGGAGAACATCACCACAATTGTGAACAGCAAAGCAATAAGGGTCAGTGGGCTTACCCGAGGAACGAACTTTCGGTTGTACCAATCCTGCCCCTTCGCACGGACCATCGCTGTACGAGTCACAAATCCGGTGAGAAATGGGATGCCAAGATAGATGAATACGCTCTTTGAAATCTCTGCAATGGACACGCTGACTACCGCACTCCGAAGTCCGAACTTGGCTGGCAGGACAGTTATGAATAGCCAGGCGTAGAAGGAATAGAAGAAAACCTGAAAGAGCGAATTAAAAGCGACTAACCCCGCAGCGTATTCCGTATCGCCGTGTGCCAGTTCATTCCAAACGATAACCATGGCAATGCAGCGCGCCAGGCCGATCAGGATGAGCCCAGCCATGTATTCCGGATATCCGCGCAGGAATAAGATGGCCAGCAGAAACATCAGTATGGGACCAACGACCCAGTTCTGAACAAGTGAAAGTCCGAGCACGCGCTTATTGCGAAAGACCTCATGGAGCTGCTCGTACCGCACTTTGGTGAAAGGCGGGTACATCATTACGATTAATCCCACCGCGATTGGAATGGAAGTGGTACCGACATTGAAGCGATCCAGAAACGGAACAACTCCTGGCACAAGCCATCCCAGTACTACGCCAGCGGCCATTGCCGCGAAGATCCATGCCGTGAGATACCTGTCCAAGAAACTGAGGCGCCCACTTGATTTCATTTCTGAAACCTCATTCGTGTCCGATACGTTCGATTTCCGATTGAATCGCCAGTTTGTCGAGGCTCGTGAGAGGCAAGCACAAAAACAAACTGATTCTGCGGTCGAGAGTCATATAGGCTTCGCGAAACGCCCGCTCGATTTGCTCTGGCGAGCCCTGAACCTCAGCGGGATCCGCAACGCCCCAGTGTGCCGTCATCGGCTGTCCCGGCCAGACCGGACACACCTCTTTCGCAGCGTTGTCGCATACCGTAAACACAAAGTTCATTTTCGGCGCATCAGGTTTTGCAAGCTCGTCCCAATTCTTGCTGCGCAGCCCACTCGTAGACAAACGCGCCAGCTCGAGCTGCTTCAGTGCCTCCGGACGCACTTTCCCTGTCGCATGACTACCTGCGCTGTAAGCCGTAAAATTAGGCCGGCCCTTATAGTTAAGAATAGCCTCGGCCATGATCGAACGCGCCGAATTTCCCGTGCAAAGAAAAAGTACGTTATAGCGCCCTTGCATCTCTGCCACCTCCACGATTCGCTCAAATCGCCAAATTTAAGAGATCATTGGCAACACGTTGGCCCGCAGCATGCCTCCGCAGCTTTCGCGGGCGCAGACACCGGCTTGACCGCCCGAACAAACGCGCTCAAAAATTTTCCGTCCACTTCCGGCGCCAGCGCATCCACGTCCAGCCCTTTTTCCGACAAAAACTCGCGCGCATCTTCTACGCAATAAACTCGCGTGGGTTCGACTTCAATTCCTTCGAAACCGGCGGCGCCAAGCTTGCTCCTGTATTCCTCTTCGTCCAGGGCTCCCGCCACGCATCCCACCCACAACAAAACGCTCTGCCGGATCGCCAGGGAAATCTCGCCTCGCGTAACCACATCCGACACCGCAAATCGCCCGCCCGGTTTCAACACGCGGAACGCTTCTCGCAAAACAGCGTCTTTGTCCGCCGAAAGATTGATCACGCAGTTCGAAATAATTACGTCGACCGAATTGTCAGGCAAAGGAATCTGTTCGATCTCTCCCCTCAAAAACTCGACATTCTCCGCTCCCGCTTTGCGCTTGTTCTCGTTGGCCAGCGCCAGCATCTCGTCCGTCATATCCAAGCCGTAAGCCTTGCCCGTCGGCCCCACGCGCTTCGCCGAAAGCAACACGTCTATCCCGCCGCCGGAGCCGAGATCCAGAACAATCTCGCCCGCGTTCAATTTGGCCAGCGCCGTTGGATTCCCGCAGCCCAGCGAAGCTTGCATCGCCTTTTCCGGCACCTGCTCCATCTCCGTCGCGTCATACAAATTCGAAGTGATCGGATCGCACCCGCGCCCGCTCGCAGGCGCCGCTCCACAACATGAACTTCCGCCAGACCCTGCCCTCAACGCTGCTTGCCCGTATTTCTCTTTCACAATGTTTTTGATATTGGCTGTCTCGGTGTTTGTATTTTCCATCGCGTTCTCCTATCGACAGATTTCGATGATGTCTCGCGGCCTCAGCGCCTTATTCCGCGTGCAACATTCCGACCAAAGAAACTGCATCAATTCCTGCAGCGCCTCCGTATTCGCCGTATACCGCAGAAACGTGCTCTCGCGTTTCACAAGCACCAAATTTTCGTTCTTGAGTTTGTCCAGATGGTGAGAGAGCGTCGAATTCGGTATCTCCAGCTCTTCTTGAATGTCGCCAACTACAAGTCCTTCCGGATGCGCCGACAACAACAATTGCATAATCCGAAGTCGCGGCTCCGTTCCCATTGCCGACATCATGTCGGCGAACTTCGTCACCTGCTCCGCGCTCTTCTTGGCCAGTCCGCTCGTCATATTTCGATATTTGCAGAAATATGGTTAGATGTCAACCTCTTATCGCTTTGCTCCCTACCTGGCCTAATTTGTGAACGTCTCCTTCCTCCGCTTTTCATTGGCCGCCTTCGATAGCCTCCGGTCGCACTTTCTTTCTTCTACCGTTCCTCCCTGCCGCACGATAATATCGTTTGTGGAAAAAAACCTCCGTCTCACCGACGGAATGGAGGCTCCGATGTTCAAATTCTCCCTTTGTTTGCTTGCCTTTGCTTCTCTCTTCGTTTTCTCCGCTCGCTCGGATGAAGACGTCGTCACCGCCGTGCATGGTACGGTCACCAAAGTTGATGCCGCATCCAAGACCATCGCCGTCAAAACCGCCGACGGCACGGAGCACACATTTCATTTCGTCGACAAAACAGCGGTCCACGGCGCCCACGCCACTGCGGCCGGCGCGAAAGATTCTTTCCACGGTCTCACCGAAGGTTCCGAAGTTATCGCTCACTACACCGCAAAGGGCAGTGAAGAAACTGCCGTAGAAGTCGATAAGGTTGGCAAGGATGGCATGCATTCCGTCGATGGCACGGTCACGCACGTAAGTGCGGACGGCAAAACCGTCGTCGTCAAATCAGCGGATGGCACTGCGCATACTTTTCACGTCGTAGGCCAGGACACCGCCGATTCCGCCAAGGCCATCGGCAAAGGCGCGGATAAATCGGCAAAGGTTACGGTCTATTACACAGAATCCGCCGGCAAAAAGGTCGCCCACTTCTTCCAAAAACTCTGACTGTTGCCGTTTCGCGGAACGCTTCGTCCCCCGCAAACGCAGCTCACGTAACGGTCTCGTTCCTGGCCTGCCCTGGATGATCGCAGCGAACCATGCAGTGGTATCATCTCGGACATTATGAAAACAAAATCCGCGTTGTTCAGCGCAGCGTTTCTTGCGTTCTTTTCCTTTATCATTTTCTCCCCAGTTTTTGCCCAATCAGAGTCGCCGACGCCCAAACACCCCATCGTCCTGCACGCCGCGCGTCTCCTCGACATCGAAACCGGCAAACTCATCACTCCCGGCGAAATCCTAGTTCAAGACGACCGCATCGCCGAAGTCGGCAGCTCCGTCAAGCATCCGCAGGGCGCGGAGGTCCTCGATCTAGGCAATACCACGCTGATGCCCGGCCTCATCGACGCCCACGTCCATCTCTTCCTTCATCCTGGCGCTGAAGATTTGCAAACCGTCGAGGAATCCGTCCCCCAGCGCACCATCACCGCTACTCTCGCCGCCCGCGCTGATCTAATGGCTGGCTTCACCGCCGAGCGCGACATGGGCACCGAAGGCGCCGGCTCTGCCGACACCGCCGTTCGCAATGCCATCAATCACGGCGAAATTCCCGGCCCGCGCTTGCGCATCAGCGGCAACGCCATCGACATTCTCGGCGGCCACGAAGACGCCAACCATTTCAATCCCGCGCAGCACGTTCTCTCCAACGCTGATTACGCGAATAATGTCGACGAAATCGTCGCCACCATCCGCGAACAAGTCAAAGAAGGGTCCGATTTCGTCAAAATGTACGAAACGGGCCGCGACTCTCTGGTCGACGGCCATTTCATCACCCCCTACCAATTCACCGAAGCCCAGCTCCGCGCCGCCGTCGAAGAAGCCGCCCGCACCGGCAAGCGCGTCGCCGTTCACGCCACTGGTGAACCCGGCGCGGGTTATGCCGCTGAAGCCGGCGTCGAATCCGTCGACCACGCCTATTACCTCAGCGACGACACCATGCGCATCATGCGTGAGAAACACATTCCCGCCGTCCCAACGTTCGCAATTGCCGAATATTTTGCCGATCACGCCGCCAGCCCCGCTGCAGCCGCACGCGAACACCAGATGCAGGACTTTCACGCCGAACAATTTCGCCGCCAACTCGCCGCCGGTGTTCCCATGGCCGTCGGCTCCGACGTCGGCCCATTTCCCCACGGCACGCAAGCACGCGAACTCGTCCTCATGGTCCAATACGGCATGACGCCCCTCGCCGCCCTCCAAGCGGACATGCTCAACGGTGCCAAACTCCTCGGCTGGCAAGATCAAATCGGCGCTCTAAAGCCCGGCTACTTCGCCGACGTCATCGCCGTCCCCGGCAACCCGCTCACCGACATCACCGCCGTTCAAAAAGTCGCGTTTGTCATGAAAGGCGGCGTCGTCTACCGCTCCAATCATCCTTAGCCTTACCGGACCTCCACAGAGTCTCGTCTCGCACTGGAATTTTTCCCATCACTCGTGGGAGACTTTCTCCATGTCCGCTCCCTCTTCGATTCATGTGCTGGAACAAACCACGGGAATGAGCCAGCTCGTCTCCGTGAAGGAAGAAAACGCCGCGTCGTCACCCGCGTCAAGCGATCCGTCTTCTCGCGGCCGCCAGCTATGTGCCCAGCTCGAAGCCAGCAACATCCTCTTTTTTCCTGATACTCCGTTCGTCATTCCGCAGGACGAGCGCGACTTTCTCCTCGGCCGCACGCAAACCAGTTCCGCCCTCCACAAAAACATCGCCTATCGTCCCGTCGAAGACCGCATCACCGGCCTCGCCAAATCCGAAAAAGAAGAAGCCGCGCGCCTTCGCCTAATCCTCAGAAGTTATTCCCAAAGCGCCGAAAAATTTCTCGCGCAACTCCTCACGCCCTACGCCGGAAAATGGAAACTCGATTTCGCCAGTTTCCGCCCGCTCGAAGAGCGCGGCCGTCCCGCGCGTCTCCACGCCCGCAACGATCTCCCGCACTTCGACGCTTTTCCCACGCGTCCGACCAACGGCGACCGCATCCTGCGCTTCTTCACCAACATCAATCCCGCGCAAAGCCGCGTCTGGAACACCTCCCAAACCTTCGAAGCCATTGGCCCAGATTTCGCAAAGACCATCGGCCTCCCCGGCCCGCGTAGCACAAATCCGCTGGCCCGCGGTTTCCGAACTCTCGCCGCCGCCCTCCACCTTCCCGGCTCCCATCGTTCCCCCTACGACGATTTCATGCACCGCTGCCACAATGCCATGAAAGAAGACACGGCTTTTCGCGAATCCTGCCCCAAGCAGCGTTGGGAATTCCCCCCCAATTCCAGTTGGATGGTTTTCACAGACAGCGTCAGCCACGCCGTCCTCGAAGGCCAATACGCCCTCGAGCAAACTTTCATTGTCTCGCGCTCAGCCATGGTCGAGCCGCAACGCTCTCCCATCGCCATTCTCGAGAAACTCGCCGGCCACCCTCTCTCAAACTAATCGCGTGCTCCGCGATTTGTCGATTCATCATGTCCTGCGCTACGCGTGCCCGCTCCCAGCCCGCAGAGACTACGATCGTCGGTCCCCACGGAATGGGTTGTTTTGTTCATATCGGCCGCGCACGTCGTTCCGCGCCTGCAAATCATTTCATACAAATTCGCCCGTATCTCGCGCGCCGCTCCGGCATCTAAAGTTTGTCGCTGACCGGTTCGCCAACGGAGTCTTGGGCTGGTTTGGAAATGTTGAAACTATTCTGCACTCTTTCCATGGCGCCGCCGATTCTTTGACGGAGATGAAATGGCCCTATTTGAAAGCATCCTCTTCCCGGTGGATTTCTCGCCCTCCTGCGTCGCCATGGCTCCTTACGTCAAACGAGCCGCCGCTCTTTTAGGCGCCAACGTATCTTTGCTTTACGTCGTGGACCTCAATAGCTACAACGGTTTCGAACTCATCGTCCGCCCGCCTTCCGAAGTGTCCGACGAGCATCGAACCGTGGGCCGCGAGAAGCTCGAGTCCTTCCTCGCGCGAGAGTTTCCTCCAGCCGAACATCCCAGAATTCTCGCTGCGGGGGACGCAGCCACGCAGATCGCTCGCGTCGCCAAAGATGCCCCCTTCGATCTCATCATCATGCCCACCCACGCCGCCTCGTTCCGCCAAATGTTGCTTGGCTCGACGACCGCGAAAGTCCTCAACGACGCCGGCTGTCCTGTCATGACCAGCCGCCACGCTGAAACCATCGCCCCCAGGCCGTTCGAACATCGCGAATGGCTGTGCGCGATCGACTTGAGTCCCGATTCCGAAAGAGTGTTGCGCATCGCCAAGGACGCGGCCGCGCAAGTTCGCAGCCATCTCACTCTCATTCATGCGATACAAGCCGGTGATCCCCACCTCCGGGGCCAACTGGATCTGGAAGGGCCCATTCACTCCGCAGCAAGGCAGCTAACTAGCCAGCGCATCGCCGATCTTCAGCGCAAAGTTGGTTCGGAATTTCCGGTACGCATTGCGTTCGGCTCCGTGAAAGCCGCGCTCCTCGAAGCCGCTCGCGAGTCCGACGCCGACGCCCTCATCATTGGCAGAAGTCCGCAGCTCGATTCTAATGGCCGCCTGCGCGACCTGACTTACACCATGGTCCGCGATTCGCCTTTTCCAGTCCTCAGCGTCTGACGCCCGAATTTAGGACACCACGTCCTATCCATTTCATTCCCCAGAGCGTGGTAGTATGGCAGCCAATCGAGAACAGCCAGTCCGAGCTCCATCAGAGGGCTAAGGAATGTCTCAACTAGAATCCGCGCAGGCGCCGCTGGCAACTTCCGTTCCAACCTCCGCCTCCGCCGTCCCAGCCACCGCGGTTACTTCGCGCCACTCCGCTCTCATCCGCTTCACTCACTGGATCACCACTCTCTGTTTTCTCGCCCTCTTAGTCACCGGCGCCGAAATCGTAATCTCCCACCCACGCTTTTACTGGGGCGAAACCGGCAATGTCTTAACCACGCCCTTGTTCAAGCTCCACATCCCCTCGTCGAGAAATTTGGTCCCCACCGGCTACGGCTACGTCCTCCCCGACCAAAACGGCTGGAGCCGCTATCTCCATTTTCAAGCCGCCTGGATTGCCGTCCTGACCGGCCTCCTCTACGCCATCTTCGGCTTCTTCACCGGCCATTTCCGCAAACACCTGCTCCCCGCCAAGTCCGATCTTTCTCTGCGCGCGCTCTCAACCTCCATCCTTAACCATCTCCGCTTCAAGCGTCCTAGCGAGTCAGAAGCTTTCTCCTACAACGTCCTCCAGCGCCTAGCCTACCTTTTCGTAATCTTCGTCCTCTTTCCGTTAGTCATCTGGACGGGCCTGGCCATGTCTCCCGCCTTCGTCTCCGCCTTTCCCGCGACTGTCACTCTCCTCGGCGGTCGTCAATCCGCCCGCACGCTTCATTTCTTCGTTTCCGTCGCGCTCGTCCTCTTCCTTCTCGTCCACGTCGTAATGATTTTCGTTGCAGGATTCTGGCCCCGCATGCGAGCGATGATCACCGGCCGTGCCGGCACGCCAATGGAGCGCACATGAAAAATCTCTCCCGCCGCAAACTAATCTTCACCGGCCTCGCCGCCACCGCTGGCGCAGCGGGCCTCGGCGTAGCCGCCCGCCTGGCGCAAAAATACGGCCTCGTCCCGCCCGATCACGGCGGCATCTACGGCCTCGGCGAAACGCTCACCTACGCCACCCAGCGCCTCATCACCAGGCATTCCCTGGCTCGCGAATTCCCGCGCAGCTACATTTCAAATCCTCCTCTCGCCAACGAAATGCCTCCCCTCACCGACGCCTTCAAGCGCCTCCAAGCCCGTGGCTTCGCCGACTGGCGCCTCACGGTCGACGGCCTCGTCGACCGCCCCGCCTCTTTTTCACTAGCCCAGCTCAAGAGCTACCCGTCTCGCAGCCAGATCACCGGCCTATCCTGTGAGGAGGGTTGGACCTATATCGCCGAATGGATCGGCGTCCCTCTCTCTCACGTTCTTGACCTCGCCGGCGCCCAGCCGCATGCCCGCTACGTCGTCTATTTCTCCATCGATCCCGATTGGTGGGAAAGCATCGACATGGCCGACGCCCTCCATCCGCAAACTTTTCTAGCCTACGGCATGAACGGCGGCGAACTCCCCGTCGGCAACGGCGGGCCGCTTCGCTTGCGTCTCCCCCGCCAGCTCGGCTACAAGAGCGTGAAATTCATCACCCATCTAACCGTCACCGACAATCTCAAAAAATTCGGCAAAGGTCTCGGTTCCGCCGCTCCAGAAGGAGGCTACGCCTGGTACGCCGGAATTTAATGATCTCTTCTCAACTCGGTCGCGCATTTTCATCGCGAATCCGAATCCCACGCGCAACCGCCGCAAATCTCCAAATTTGCACCACGAACATTCCAAGGGGCCCAAGGTGGAAAGTCTAAAAAGAGCTTTCTTAATTTCATTCTTGTTGTTGGCCGCCATCCCATCCCCCGCCCAGCAACCCCGCAAAGTCATCATCGACCAGGACTGCTCCGGGCCCGGCGGCAGCAATATGCAAACGCTGCTCACCCTCATTCAATCTCCCCAAGTGCAAGTCCTCGGCATCACCGTCGCCAGCGGCAATCAATGGCGCGACGAGGAAGTCGCCCACACTCTCCGCCTTCTCGAGCTCATCGGCCGCACCGACATTCCCGTCCTCCCCGGTGCCGTTTTTCCTCTCGTCCATCGACGCAAGGAAGCTCTCCTCTGGCAGGCACGCTACGGCAAAGTCGCCTTCGCCGGCGCCTGGGATGATCGCTGGTGGCACGAATACGACGTCATCCCTCCGCTCCTCGAAGGCCAGCCCACCACTCGCCCCTCCGACGAAGACGCCGCGCACTTCCTTATCCGCATGGTCCACAAATATCCCCACGAGGTCACCATCTACGAAGGCGCTCCCATGACCAACCTGGCCCTCGCCAATGCCATCGATCCCCATTTCGCCGAACTCGCCGCAGGCCTCGTCTTCATGGGCGGCAGCCTCAGCCTGCAAACCGACGATCCCGAATTCATCAGCAGCCCGCGCCACGAATTTAATTTCTGGTTCGATCCCGAAGCCGCCAAAGCCGTCCTCGAAGCCCCGTGGAAAAAAATCGTCTGCACCCCGGTGGACATCTCCGTCAAAACCCGCTTCACCAGCGAGATGCTCGCCGAAATCGCCAAAAGCAACAGCCCCGCCGCCCAGTACGTCGTCAAATACTTCATGAAAGATCAGGGCGGTTCCTACATGTGGGATGAACTAGCCGCCGCCGCGTGGCTCGACCCCACCCTCATCACCAAAACGATCACCCGCTACATGAGCGTCGACATCAGCCACGGCGCCGCCTACGGCAACACCCTCACCTGGGTCGACAAAGACAATCCCAACCTGGGCGCCCGACCCGTCGAAATCCAAATGGATCTCGATCTCCCCAGATTCAACAAAATGTTCGTCGACCTAATGAAAGCTAGCACTTCCCAACCCCACTGAACCATGCACCGCCCTCATCCACGGTTTGCGCGTAACCCCTCCAGAACCGACGCCAGGCGTGATCATCGCGTCCTTTAACCGGACCTCCGGAGAGCTAAAAGACACTTGTCCGAGCACGGCGTAAATCAGGGGTTAGCGAATCACAAGCTAGTATGGCCCTTTCCGCACGATGAAGTAGCCCGATCCTTGATGCAATAACGCAACGGGCTCATTCGATTGTGTGAACCCAATCAGTTGCGGCAGAAAAGGGTAGGGAGCCCCTTCGACGATCTCGTTGAAGGGCACCTGAAGCTCGCCCTCAGAGGTCAGCCGGAGAACGAAACTGCGAAAGGACTGCGGCGCAGCAGGTTTGTCCTCGGCATCCGTTAGACGGCCTACCAACCACAAATCCCCAGATGGCGAGAATTCATCCCAATCCACGTCCAGAGAGTTGTATCCGTTCGTCTTTGCGAATTCCGATAGCCGACTAGCGACACTAACGCGCGATTGGATTTCTCCGCGATGGTTCAAGATGATCAATTCGTTGGCTGGGGCCAAATACACCTCAATGGCCTTTTCGTTGACAGTAAGCCGTGTTGCCCCGCTGTGAGTATCACCGAATCCGTCGCCAACTGGGTCATCCACATTTGAAAAAAGCGAGCGTGGCAGCGTCTCCAATGTAATGTGCCCATAGGGATCATACTTAACCAAGAGAGGATAAGACTCCTCCGATGAGACTTCATCGTCGTGGTCCCCGACAACGTAAGCATTGCCGAGCTTATCCAGGGCCACAGCGCCCACATCGTAATCGGCTGTAAGCAGATTTGTGGTCAGCGCGGCATGATTGTCATACAAGAGGAGGCGATCCCCAGCGAAAGGACCATCGCCAAATTTCACGTTGCAGGCCATGAGAACAGATCCTTCTGGGCCGACCGCAATCGCATCAACATTTATAAACTGAGCCGCGGAAAAATCCTCTGGAACGTCGATTGAGCGCTTTGCTCCGGACACAGCATCGTAGATCATAGCCAGCCGAGCGGACGGGCCTACTGGGCGGATGTTAGAAGGCGAGGTGATCAGCTCGTTGCGCGAGTCGTCCCAAAGCGACCAGCCAGGAAAAAACTCCAAATGAACGCGGAAACTGTTCTTCCCTTGAGGTCCCTGGTCTCGGTGGTGGGGATAGACAGAACCGACGGCTAAGGAGAAGCCTAACAGGGCGGATATTAATGAAACAGGTGATTTCATTCAGCCCCCTTGCCACACTTTGGGCCGCACTATGAAAGTACATCTTGAAACTCATAGATTCAACTTCGCACCAGGCGGTCGTTCACTTGACTTCTCTCCATTGCTCACGCTGCAGTGTGCCCAACGCTCCGCGCCGCTGTTTAATTGGCCTTATCGGAGAAGTGCCCTAGCGCAAATAAAGGAGACTCGGGGAAGTTGCCCGCAAACAACCCCTGATCCTAGACCGATTGTTGGCAACCGGAACTCATATCGGATGCGTTCCTTCGAGAGCGCCAGCGCCAGCCCGCAACCCCGGTCAGCTTCCTCGAAAAACTCCTGAACAAAATTCTCACAAATCGTCTCAACGCACGTTGCCTTCCACTTTTTTCCGCGCTTACTTCTTTCTTTTCTTCTCTTTGCCTCGCCGCGGACCCCCTAGTACCATGCTTCGCCGTTCGAAACTAGTACCACTAAGTTAGCTATTGACAGATTAAATTTTCCGTGCTACCATTCCGCGTGATAATCGTCCTTCCTCCGTCAAGCTCCGGTCAAACGCCTTCCACGCCTCCGATCCATCCGTCCCGGTCTTCCTCGACTTCCTCTTTCTTTTTCCATCCGCCCCCGTGCAAAGCGGGAACGGGGCCTCTCATGGGGGGCAGCACTGCTCGTCGGCCCAACCCATTTCCCTTACTTCCGACACCGAGCAAACAACTGGACACACCGGAACGCCTGCAACTCCATCATTTTCAAGCATTTCCGCACAGCTTCCGTCACACATGGGGTAGGGGTGGATCTACCCATCTCTCTTATCTGTCATCCGGGCTTCACCCTCGCTGCGAGCCAGCTCCTTCAGCCGTCCCTCCCAGCTCGCGTGTCTTCCGCATCAGCCCGGCTCCTCCAACCTACCGGCCGCTTTTCGCCTCAACCCACCTGGCGTATAGTGGCACTCTCGATGTTCTCCTTCGACAGCGGCGGCGCATCCCCGGAAGCTCTCACCCCCGGCTTTTTCGCCCGCACCCTTTTCAATACCGACCACAAAGCCATTGGTCTCCGCTACCTCTGGCTCGCACTCGGCAGCGTCCTCCTCGGCATGTTTCTTTCCCTCTTGATGCGCATCCATCTCGTCTGGCCCGCCGTGCAAATTCCATTTCTCTCGGGATTCGGTGCTACTCCGGACCGCTACGCTGCCTTAACCATGCTCCACGGCTCCCTGATGGTTTTTTTCGTCCTCACCACCGCGCCCCAAGCCGGTTTCGGCAACTATTTCCTTCCTCTCCAAATCGGCGCAAGCGAAATGGCTTTCCCCGCGCTGAATCTCTTTTCCTTATGGGCGACGGTGGCCTCGCTCTTGGGGATCACCGCTGCGTTTTTTGTTCAGCCTGCTGCGGGT
>CAVYFO010000029.1:0-179816 GCA_963767755.1 uncultured Acidobacteriota bacterium
TGCCTCCGCGCCCCCTCACCGGCTGCACCGTCGCGGTGACGCGCGCGCGGGCCCAGGCGAGTGGATCTCGCGCGCGACCCTGAAACAGCTCGGCGCGAACGTCGTGCAGGCGCCGGCCATCCGCACCGTGGCGCACCCCGGCGCGGCGCCCGACTGGCGCCCTACGACCTCGTCTGCCTCGCGAGCGCCGACGGCGGTCGCCGAGCTGTTCGAGCGTCTCGGCCGCCGCCGGGCTCGACGCGCGCGCGCTCGCCGACGCCCGGGTGGCAGCGATCGGCCGGGCACCGCGGGCGCGCTGGCCGAGCGCGGGATCACCGCCGACGTCGTGCCCACGCGCTCCGTCGCCGAAGGGCTCGCCGAGGCGCTCGCCGATACCCGTAGAGCGGGCTCTGGTCGCGCCCGCCGCGGCGCGCGCACGGTATTCCCCGATGCGCTGCGCGCGCGCGGCGCGCAGGTCGACGTACTGGCGCTCTACGAGACGCGTCGCCGAGCCGCGCCCACCAGGTGCTGCGGGCGGCGCGAGCGCCGACTACGTCACCTTCACGTCCGCCTCGACGGTGCGCTTCTTCTTCGACGCACTACGCACCGCTCGCGGCCGACTGCCGCGGGGGCGGGTGCCGGGGACCGTCCGCTGCTGTCCCTCGCCCGGCACGCGAATCGTCTCGATCGGTCCGATAGCCAGCGCGGCGCTGCGCAAGCACGGATTGGAGCCGCATGTCGAGGCGCAATCGCGAAGCCGAGCGGCACGATCCTCGACGGGCTCGAGCAGGCCTTGCTAGCTGCGGAGCGGCGCACGCCGAGCTGATAGCACTCGCGTCGTGTCCACGCACCCACTCGTGACGTTCCTCTCGGACTACGGACTCGACGACGAGTTCGTCGGGGTCTGCCACGGTGTGATCGCGCGGCGCTGCCCGGCGGCGCGCGTGATCGACATCACTCACGCGATCCCTCGCCACGACGTCCGCGCGGGCGCGCTGACGCTCGCGGGCGCCCTCCCATAATGCCCGCCGGCGTGCACCTCGCGGTCGTCGATCCCGAGGTCGGCGCCGTCGGCGCACACGCCAGGCGCGCGATCGCCGTGCGTCCCGCCGCCGCGGGTCAGCTGCTCGTCGGCCCCGACAACGGCCTGCTCGCACTCGCGCTGGAGCGACTCGGGGGAGCGCTGCGAGGCCGTCGAGATCGGCCGCTCCGCCGAGCGCCTGGAGCCGGTCTCGGCGACCTTCCACGGCCGCGACATCTTCGCCCCCGTCGCGGCCGCGCTCGCCGCGGGGCGCCGCTGGCGGGTGTCGGCGAGCCGCTCGCCGTCGAGGAGCCTGCGCGCGCTGGAGCTGCCCCTCGCGGTGCGTCGGCGAGCGCGAGCTGCGCGTACACGCACTGCAATTCGACCACTTCGGCAACGTCATGCTCGACGCCGGCCACGAGCAGCTCGGCGCAGGCCGGACTGCGGCTCGGTGCCGAGCTCGCCGTCGAGTCGCCGGCCGGCGGCATCGCGCGCGCTACGCGACGACCTTCGCCGACGTCGCGCCGGAGAGCTGCTGCTCTACGAGGACGCGCGCGGATGGCGGCGCTCGCCGTCAACCGCGGCTCGGCCGCCAGGCGCTGGGGATCGGCGCGCGACGACGAGCTGCTGGTGCGCCCCGCGTGAGCTCGGAGGCCCCCGCGCGCGGCGACCCCCGCGACGCCAGCAGCCCGATCGCGGCCGACCCCGGCTCCACCTGCGCCGCGTCGACTCGACCAACGACCGCGCTCGCGAGCTCGCGCTCGCCGGGGCGCCCCACGGCACGCTCGTCACCGCCGACGGAGCAGACCGCCGGGCGCGGCCGCCAGGGCCGGCGCTGGAGCGCGCCCGCCGGCAGCTCCCTGCTGATGTCGCTCGTGCTGCGGCAACGGCAAGCGTCCGGCGAGCACCCCGGACCGGCGCGGACCCGCCGGCCCCGCAGCGCGCGATCCCCCGCCGGCCTTGACTCCCGCTCGCCGCCGCGGTCGCCGTCGGCGACGTCGCGGGCCCCGAGGCCCGGTCAAGTGGCCCAACGACATCGTCCTCCGTACTCCCGCGTCCGCCGGGGCTCGCGAAGCTCGCGGGCATCCTCGTCGAGGGTCGCCCGCAGCAGGGCTGGGCGGTGCTCGGGATCGGCCTCAACGTCGCCGTGCGGCTGGAGGACCTGCCCGCCGAGCTGCGCGCCGGCGCGGCCACACTCGGCCGCGGGCGCGCGGAGATCGAGCCGCTGCTCGCCGAGCTGCTCGCCACGCTCCAGCGCCGCTGGGCGACCCGCGGGCCCAGACGCTCGACGCCTGGCGCGCCCGCGACGCGCTGCACGGTCGCGAGATCGCCTGGTCGACGGCCAGGGACGCGCCGCCGGCATCGACGACGAGGGCCGGCTGCTCGTCGGCTCCCCGACGGATCCCCACCGCGCTCGCCGCCGGCGAGGTCCATCTGCAGATGGTCGCCTGGCGGCGCCGCCGGCGTCTAGGAGGAAACGTCGCCGGCCGGCTCGGCCGCGGGCTTCTTCGCGGAGACTTCGCCGCGGCCTTCGTGCCGGCAGCGCCTTTGTCCCCGCCGGCTTTCCTACGGCTTCGCCCGCTCGACTTCGCGACACTCGACTTTGGCCCGCTCGGTTCTGCCCCGCTCGGCTTCGACCCCACGAGCTTCGTTCCGCCCGCCGTTTGGTACCGCGGCTTCGCCTCAGCCGACTTCGCCTCGCCGCCGTCGCCTCCGCCAGCCTTAGCCTCCCCCCCATCCGTCGCCTGCTTTGGGCTTCCTCGCCGGCTTGCGGACGTCCGCCTTCGCGGCCTGCGAGCTGCTCGCCGGTTCCTCCGCGCGGGCTTGCTCGCCGCCGGCTCGTCGCGCCGCGGCGGCCTGCGACGGGCCCCGCGTGCCTGGGCGGCGCGCTCGGCGGCCGCCTGCACGGCCTGCGGGCGTCCGTCGCGCGGACCCCCGCGCAGCGCGCTCGAGACGTCGGGCGGCTCGGCATGGACCTCGCGTCCGTCGGTGGTGCTCAGGCGTCTGCGGCGATGCGGACCGCGCCTCATGCCGTGACCGCGGCGGGCCGCTCGACGGCGGGCCGCTCGACAGTGGGCCTCTCGACGGCGGGCCGCTCGACGGTGGACCGCTCCGCGTTGGGCCGTTCGACGCTCGCGGCTTGGACCGCCGACTGAACGGCAGCGTTGGCGCGCCCCGCGCCGGCCTTCGGCCCCTTGCGCCGGCGCTTGTTGGTGCGCGTACGGCGTTTGGGGAAGTTGCGCAGCAGCTCCCGCGCCAGCGCCGGCGGCTTGCGCGCCATGCGCGTGCGCGCGCCGCGCAGCGCCTCCTCGGCCTCCGGGCGTGTGCGCGAGCGCGGCCGCCAGCAGCGCCGCCGCCAGACGGCGGTCCTGCTTGCGCGAGGCGTGGATCAGCCGGCGCGCGTTGCGCGCGTGCGCGCCGCCCGAGGAGTTCACCAGCAGGCCCAGCAGGCGCTTGGTCTCGGGCCAGCGCTGCACCGCGTACTCCTCGTGTAGCTCGCGCGTGTACTCCGCCAGCCGCCAGATCCACGCGCTCGCCTGGTCGCGGCGGCCGATGCGCCGCTCGACGAGCGCGCGCAGCATGATCTTCGAAGCCTCCCGGCGCTCCTCGCGGGGCCAGGCCCCGATCACGTCGATCGCCGTGTCGAAGGCGTCCGCGTCGCGGCCCGCCGCGATGTCCGCGAGCGCCCGCAGGCGCAGCTGCGCGCTCGGGTTGCGCTGTACCGCGGTCATCAGGTAGCGACTCTTGAGCTCGCCGGTCGCGGTCGAAGTGCAGCATCGCCCGCGCCCGGCGCCAGCCGTTGGGCGTCACGCGCGCGCCGGCCAGCGCCGCCCACACGTGCTGCTCGCCGTAGTCGAGGTGCTCGACCGCGATCCGCCACAACTCGCGCTCGAAGACCTCGAAGCGCCGCTCCTCCTCCGAGCAGACCGGCAGCACGCGGCGCTCGACCCGCATCCGCCGGCCGCGGCCGCGGCGCACCGGGCCGACCACGATCGCGCCGCCGCGGTACACGTCGCGGTCGAGCAGCGAGTGCAGCGTCACGACCGGGTCGTCGTGCTTGGTCGCCGGGTGCACGAAGTCCACGACCAGCCCCGCCTCCTTGCCCGGGTGGCGACGCGTGACGCGCCCCACGCGCTGCTGGTAGATGCGCTTGGACGCCGTCGGCGCGAGGTGCACGCAGACCGTCGCGCGCGGGCTGTTCCAGCCCTCGGCGAGCAGCTGCGCGTTGATCAACACGTCGATGTCGCCGCGCTCGTAGCGCGCGAGCACCGTCGCCAGCTCGCGCTTGGGGGTCTCCCCGGAGACCGCCTGCGCCTTGAGGCCTTCCGCGCGAAACGCCTCCGCGAGGTTGTACGCGTGGCGCACACCCGCCGCGTAGACGACGCCCGGGACGCCGTTGAAGCGCGTCTTGTAGAGGTTCGCCATCGCCAGGTTGAACGGCTGCTGGTCGAGCAGCTCCGCCAGCTGCTCCTGGTCGAACTCCGTGTCCACTTCGCCGCGGCGCAGCGGCACCTTGGCGATCGTGCGCACCCCCGCGCCAGGGGAGATGCGCACGCAGCGCAGCGGCGAGATCACCCCGCGGCGTGCCGCCTGCGCGAGGTCGAAGCGCGAGGTCTGCGTCGGGAACAGGTCCGTCACGTGGCGCGCGATCAGCGCGCCCGTGGCCGTCATGCCGATGAAGATCGGGCCCGTCCACTCGCGGATCGCGCCGCTGGTCTTCTCGCCCAGCGCCGTATGCGCCTCGTCGCAGATCACGATCGTGTAGGCGCTCGAGATGCGCCCCGCGTTGCGCACGAACCACTGGTAGGTCTCGACCGAACCGGGCCCTTCGTGGAGTCCTCCCCCACGTACAGCGGGCGGCTGATGCGCTTGGAGTAGCCGCGCTGGCGCAGCTCGCCCAGGAACTGGTCGACCAGGTTGCGCCGGTGCGTCAGGATCAGGATGCCGCCCGGTCTGCGAGGCCTCCACGAAGCCGAGCGCCGCCACCGTCTTGCCGGCGCCCGTCGCGTGCTCGAACCAGAAGCGCTTCGCCGCGTTGGGGTCCTCCGGCTGGTCGGGAAGCGCCTCCTCCTCGTCCTCTTCGTCACCCAGTCCTGCGGCTTCCTCGCTCTCGGCCTCGGTCTCGGCGTCCTCCTCCTCATCCTCGCCCGGCAGCGGCTCGAGCTCGTCCTCGATGTCGCCCAGGTCCTCACCCTCGTCGTCCTCGTCCTCCGCCGCCGCCGGCGCCACCCCGGGGCCCTCGTCGTCCTCATCCTCTTCGTCGTCCTCGTCGTCGAGGTCGTCCAGATCGTCCTTCGGCGCACTCCCGGTCGTCTCGGCGTCCTCATCCGGCGCGCGCGCTCGGCGGCGCGCTCGGCGGCAATCCGTTCGCGCGCGATTCGCCGGCGGCGGCGTGTCTCCGTCCGGCCCCAGGATCGACGCCGAGGCCAGCAGCTCCGGCGAGGCCATCGCGGCGGCCGCAGCGCGACCGTTGCCGTTGCCGTTGCCGGCGCTCCGTTCGGCCTCGGCCAGCAGCGCAGTCAGCGTGCCCGAGAGCGCATCGACCTGGTGCGCCGAGAGCAGCGTGCCGTCGCGCAGCCGCGGCTCCTCCTCGGAGAGCACCCGTTCCAAGCCCAGCAGCAGCGAGAACTCGCGCCGCCATGCCGTGCTCGGGTATTTGGCCTGTTGCTCGAGCTCCACCAGCGCCGCGTCGAGCGCCCGGCGCCGGGCGCAGCCCGGCGCCAGCACGACGGCGGCGTCCTCGCCCTCGTGCAGGAAGCGCTCGCGCACGAACTTCTCCGCACGCGCGATATCCGCGGAGCTTGGAATGGGCGCGGCCGCGAGGGCCACTTGGGTGGACTCGGCCATAGAGGCTCTGTGGACTTCGAGATGGAGCCGCCGCAGAAAAGGCTCCGCGTGGCTCGAGGGCACCGACCCCGTGCCGGCGGACCCCCGGGTACATCAAGGCAACCCGGCCCGATGTGCCTTCAGGATATAGCACACCCCGGCGGCGTTGAAGGGGCGCGCCATCTGGCACCCTTAGCGCCATGACCCGCCGGCGTCTGCGAGCACCTGATCGCCACCCGTTCCCGAGCGGGATCGTGCGATGAGCCAGAGGCGACTAGTCACCGCCGGCGGCGGGCTCGTGCTCCGCGCCGTGCTCGCGCTGGGGCTCGTGCAGCTGGCAGGGCGGCCAGCGCCCCGAGGGCCAGCACTGCCACGGTCGGGCTCACGGCCGCTCAGATGCGGGCGCAGCTCGCAGGCTCGCCGGCACCGCTCGCGGCGCTGCACACACAGGCCAGCGAACTGCTGGACGGCGGTCGCAGCGCGCTGCACGCCCGCCTGGCGGCGCTGCGCGGGTGGCCAGTCGTGATCAACAAGTGGGCATCGTGGTGCGAGCCATGTAAAGCCGAGTTCGGGGCCTTCCAGCGCGTCTCGCTGAAGCTGGGCCGGCGGGTAGCCTTCATCGGTATCGACTCCGGCGACACCGAACGCGCCGAAGCGCTGAAGTTCCTGCGCGAATACCCGCTGAGCTAGCAATACGTTTTTTTTTTTTTTTTTTTTCCCTGCACAACCTACTTGGTTGAGTTCTCGTCTGTGATGCCGGGAAATGGCACAACTGTAACGCTTTGTTCCTGATAGTTGACCACCGCAACGGTATGGGTGTTGCGATTCACGGAGAGGCCTGTGGGAACACTGTTGGCGGTTAGGCCAACATGAACAGGACCGTTGATCGGGGTCAAAGTGCCATTTCCGATGCTATAAAACTGCACAGCGTTGGAACCGGTTTCGGCGACCACAAGTTCGCCCAGAGTCGGATCAATATCGACAGCGCTAGGATTCGTACCCACTCCCGTGACAGTGCCTGTCATGACGGGGGGGTTTGTGGCATAACTTGGAAAAACGGCCAAATCCGATACGGCGGGATTGTTAGCAAACGGAGGTGGCGTCGAGCCGCTCCCCACGGAAAGAGGATAGAGTCCCGGGAGTCCAGAGTTAATGGGACCGACGGGCAACTGAACCTGAAGCTGGCGTGAAGATGACAGGAGCTGGTTCTGACCATTCGTCGAGCCGGGGAGCGTCTGGCCCAGAAAACTCGCCTGAGCAGACTGGCCGCCTTGTCCAAAATAGCCGCCGTCAATCGTCAGAGGGATGTTGCCCGAAGAAGTGACTCCTTGTACGACATCATTCGGAGTCGAGTCCAAGGTTGTAGGGCGTACGGGCAGTATGTTATACGAAAATGTTCCGGCCGAGGTACAACCCGTTGGAAGGGGATTGCCGGTGCACGTCGTAACGGGCTCGCCAGGGTCCGTGACGGTAACCGTGACAGGGTTAAAAAGGGGCGGCGTCAGATTGTTGGCAAAGAGGCGGATGCGAGCACCCGTCGAAGGGGGATTTACAACTGTGCCGGTTGGAATCGGAAACAGAATCTTGACTTGGCCGGTCGCCGAGTTGATTGGCGTTACGTGGCCGGCCGCATCCGTGAGCGTGACTTGCGAAGCCGAAGACATGTTGGGAGCGTTGAGATAAATATCCCAATAGGCGGCGCCCTGGGGAGCGATGGTGGGACTGATTCCGTTAAATGTGATTGGGCCGCCTTGCGTGATGGTGATGGTACCCAAGGCGTAACGAGTGGGATCTTCGACGGAAGTCGCAACTATAGTGACATATTGGGGAGTGGTGCTCGTGCTGGTTGGGGTGGTGTCGGTAGGAACAACCGCGGGGGCGCTATAAATGCCACTGGAACTGATGGAGCCGCAGCCCGAGGCGTTGCCACTCACGGTGCACGTCGGCAGGTTCACGTAGACGTTGGGCGTCGTGCTGGTCGTGGAGGTGGGAGTGGACTGAGTGAGCGACCAAGTCACACCCTTGTTTTGGAGGTCATTGGTCAGGATGGCAAAGAAGGGCTGCTGTTCATTCGTGGGGGTGGCAGAAGTCGTTGGAGTAATAGAAACGGTGATACCGGAATCGATAAATAAATCAAGGGTCTGATAACCATGCTTGCTTGTGTCCCCAACGGCTTGCACGGAGATAATGATGGTCAGACCGGGATACTTGGTGGGATCGGGAAGAACCGAGGGGGCAAGAAACGTCGCAGTACCGGTGGTTTGCAGGTTGGAAAGGGTGCCGAGCGAGCCGTCGGTGGGGCAGTTTGTCACCGCCGAGGTGGTGGGAGTGCCCGAAGAATTGGTGGTGGTAGTGGTGTACTGGCATGGTGTACCTGCCGGCAAAGTGGGCTCCCAGGTAACATCCAGGTTGGTCGGGCCGACAACTGTCGCGTTGAGTGTTGTCGACTGGCCCAAAATGAGGCTGTCGCCAACTGAGGACGTAAGGGATACGGAGGTCACGGTCGCGCTGCTGCCGCTCCCGCATCCGCTAAGGAATAAGCATGGCGCCAGGATCGCCAGCGTTAGACAGCTCGAAATCTTCCACAACTTCATTGCCCTAGCCTCCCCAAATTCATGCGGACCGCAAATTCCGCAGCCACGCTGGTCTCATTTTCCCGAGACAAATCCAATTTCTCTTCCGCTCCCGCGAACCTAGAACGTTTTGCCGACCGTAAATCGAAAAGTCGTCTTGGGCTCGAAGTAGTTCAATCGGCCCGGATTGTTCAAGAAATTCAATTGCGGCTGAATTTCGTTCTGCCAAATATTCGGGACCAAGCCATCGAGAGTGTTCTTCCAATTATTCAGCGTGCTCTGTTCAACAAACGGATTGGGCGCGACAATCTGCGAATACAGCCTATTTACGTTATAGGCGTAATAAATCCGGAAGGGTGCCTGGATGATCGGGAGATTGATGCCAAATTCGATGCCGGCCGAGTCTCGAATCCTGAAATTCGTTCCGGGATAAATTCCCAGAGTCTTGGCAAGCGGCGCGTCCGGGAAATTGGTCATGATGTTTGTAATCCCGGAGGGAGCCAGCCGCAAAGCGCTGCGGTTCAGAATTCCATCGGTTCCGATGTCGTTAAAGAAGGACATGCTGGCATAGTGGCCGACGATAGGAATGCGATATTCGACGTTGCCGTAGGTTTGATAATCGCCACCGGGCAACGTAGCGGTGTAGACCAAAACCGGCAGGCTGAAGGATCTTACAGTTCCGCCGGAAAGTGGATCATGATAGAAAAGCGTTTGTGCAGTTACCTGAGGAATGAAGACGACCGGCGAGATGGAGCGAATGTCAAACCCGCGAATGTCCTGTTCGCCCCCCATATAAAACCGGCTGTAGGGAGGAACTTCCTTGCCGCCGTAGCCGGTGATCCAGGAAGTCGAGAAGTGGAAGCCAACGGCGTTGCGGCGATGGTAGACGGGGTGGAAATATTTGACGTCGAAGACGTTGGTTAGGGTATTTACATTGCCGCCCAAAGGTCCGCCCGCGAGCGAGACGGAGTAATAGAAGCTTTTGCCCTTGGTGGCGTTAATCGGATTATCGATGGTGTTGTAGGTGACCGAGGGGGTAAGGGAGCTGGAGACGATGCCGTTGAGGGCGCTCGGCCCTGTGATGCTCTGGTATTGCAACTGCTCGAAGAGCAACTCGGAGGCCTGATTGAAAGCCTGGATATTGGTGCGAGTCAAGCCATAGGAGAGGCCGAATCGGGCGAAGGAGAAGCGTTTCGCCGGGTAGCTGGCGAAGGTGGTGAAGCCGGTACTGTTCTGATTGTAATTCTGGACGTATTGCGGGTTTAAGCTGACCTGCTGATTCAGGAGGACGGCTTCCTGCTGAGCCTGATTGAAATTGTACTTACTGGTGAAGACGGTGATGCCCGTGGAAATGGGACGGTCGAAGAGGTAGGGCTCCGTGAAACCGAATTGCACGGTGCGCTGGAATTCACCTAGTTGAGCGGAGAGGGTGAGCGTTTCGCCCAAGCCCAAGAAGTTGTTGGTTTGATAGGTTAGGCCGATGAAACCGCCGGCCAGACCGCTGACGCCGCCTTGCAAGCCGATGGACTGCTTGCCCTTTTCCTTCAGCTTGAGATTGATATCGACGGTGCCTTCCTTGGTGTTCTTCTGGAGCTCGACGGCTTTATCGGCGTCGATCTTGTCGAAATAATTCAGTTGGTTGAGGCGCAGGATGCTGATGTCCCAATAGCGCTTGTTGAAGAGCTGGCCTTCGTCGATGAGCAGCTCGCGGCGGATGACTTTGTCGCGGGTGGTGGTGTTGCCGCTGAAATTGATGCGGCGGACGTAGTATTGCTTTTCTTCGTCGAAGCGGAGAGTGAGATTGATTTTCTTGGCGGCGTCGTCGATGTCGAAATCGGGCTCGGCGGTGAAATCGATGAAGCCGTACTGGCCGTAAGCATCGGTGTAGTTTTTGAGAGCCTTGCGGAGTTTGTCGACATTAAAGACGTCGCCGTCTTTCAAGGGGAAGAGAGCCTTGAGGGGCTCGACTTTAAGTGACAAGGCTTTATCGGGGTCCGAGCTGACGATCTTGAGCGTACCCATCCGATACTGCGCGCCTTCTTCGATCTTGATGGTGATGTTGACTGCTTTTCCAGTATGCGGGCGGAGTCCGGGGATGGGAACGCCGCCGTGGTGAACATCGACGTTTTCGAGAATGGGGCCGTTGCCAGCGCAAACGGCGCGGAAGTATCCATTGTTCTGGTATAAGCCGCGGCAGCCGACTTCGAGGTCCTCGTTTAGTTTTTCGCGATCATAGGTCTTGGACATAACGGGGATGTCCCAGAAATAGAGGGGAATACCGTAGGGGCGATCGTTCTTCATGGAACGGATGAGCTTGCGGTCGCTGAAAGCGTGATTGCCGACAAATTTGATGGTGCCGACTTTTACCTTGGGGCCTTCGTCAATTTTGAAAATCAGGATGACGGCATTGCTCGAAGCGATGCGCTCGTACTCCGGGGTCACTGTGGCAAATTGACGGCCATGCTCGCCGAGCAACTCCTTGAGGACCACTTCGGCCTTTTTGATTTTGGTAGGATCGAAAGGGCTTTCGACGGAGAGGCCGACTTTGCGGTCCTTGAAGCGGTCGAGGATGTCGGATTCGGAAATCGAGTGGATGCCGTCGTAGCGGATGCGCCGGATGATGGGCCGCTCTTTGACTTCGAAAATGATGATCTTGGCGTTGGGGCGATCGGGAGAATCTTCGACGCGCAGCTTCACGTCTTCGAAGAATTGGGTGTTCCAGAGCGCTTGAAAATCGCGGCGCAAGGTTTCTTCGTTATAAGGGTCGCCTTCGCGGCTGAAAATGCGGGCTTTGAGGGTGTCGCTGCGGATTCTGCGGTTGCCGATAAATTCGATGCGCTCGATGACGGACTGGGGCTGGCCGTTGGCGGCGGGTTGAGCGGGCTGCTGCGAATCTTGAGTCTGAATAGCGGGGGAGGAATCGTCGCCACGAGAATCCGACGAAAGCGACACCACTCCGAAATCCGCGGACGCAGACTCGGCCGAGAGGAGATTTGTTTGAGTCGCTGCCGGCGAACCAGGCGCAAGCAATAAAAAAAACACCGCGAGCCAAGTGCAGCGAAACGCCAAAACTCCAAATGGCAAACAGACTTTCCTATGAGCGGCCTGTGAGATCGTCAAGGCCGCGCCCCCGAAGCACAAGTTGTTTTTCTCCCGCCGGACCCGGTGTGGGCCGGTCGATTGCCAACCCCGACCTGGTCGAGGTCTCCCGTGCGTTGTGTCAGATTCGCTAGTGGATAACCGGGGTTGCCTCAACCACGGGACGGAAAGCCAAAGCTTCTCCCGCGACGTAAATTTGCAGCGTCGCGGGCCTCTGGATACCACCCTGGATGAGCGCCTCCGAGAGCGGGTCCTCCACGTACTTTTGGAGAGCCCGACGGAGCGGCCGCGCCCCATAGCTGCGGTCGGCACACGTTTTCTCGAGGATCCACTGGCGTGCTTCCGGCGAGAGCACGATCTGCACCTGGCGGTGGATCAGCGTGTCGTTCAGCTGGCCCACAAGCAGGTCGATGATGCGGAGCAAGTCTTCGTCGCCGAGCGCGTTGAAAATAATCACTTCGTCCAGCCGGTTGAGAAACTCCGGATTGAACGCGCGTTTTACTTCGTTCATCACCATTTCTTCGATGGACTTCTGGCTGGCTTCATCGGCGCCGGACTGGAAGCCGATGGAGGTGCGCCTCTGCAAATGCCGCGCGCCGAGATTGGAAGTCATGATGATGATGGTGTTGCGGAAATCCACGGTGTTGCCGAGACCATCCGTCAATTGCCCGTCTTCAAACACCTGGAGAAGAATGTTGAAAACGTCCGGATGAGCCTTCTCGATTTCATCCAAGAGGATGACCGAATAAGGAGTCCGGCGGACCCGCTCCGTCAACTGCCCGCCTTCTTCATAGCCCACGTACCCTGGAGGCGCGCCGATGAGCTTCGAAACGGAGTGCTTCTCCATGAACTCCGACATATCGAAGCGTACCAACGACTTCTCCGAACCAAACAGAAATTCCGCGAGGCGGCGAGCGACTTCGGTCTTGCCGACGCCCGTCGGCCCGAGGAAAAAGAAGCAGCCCACGGGACGCAGACGGCGATTTGAGGCCTGCGCGGCTGCGGCGAATGGCGCGAGCGAGGGCGGTGATGGCTTTGTCCTGGCTGATGACGCGCTTGTGAAGCTCGGGCTCGATGCGCAAGAGCTTCTGCTGCTCATCTTCTTTAATGGAGGTGACGCCGATGCCGGTCCAGCGGGAGACGACTTCTTCGATGTCTTCGCGGGAGACGATGCCGGTGGAAGCATCGTCGAGCTTGTAACGCTCGCGAAGACTGCGGAGATTTTCTTTTTCTTTGCGCTCTTCTTCGGAGTAGAAACGCGCCTTTTCGAATTCGTGCTGGGCGATGGCGGTTTCCATGCGGTGGGTGATGAATTTCACGCGCTTCTGGACTTCGCCAACTTCTTCGGGAACGGTGGCCTGGCGGAGCTTGACGCGGGCGCCGGCTTCGTCGATCAAGTCGATGGCTTTGTCCGGGAGGAAGCGGTCGGGGATATAGCGATTCGAAAGATAGACGGAGTAGCGCAGAGCTTCGTCGGTGTAGCTGACGGCGTGAAATTTTTCGTAGCGCTCACGGACGCCCTGGATCACCTGGATGGCTTCTTCTTCGTTGGGGGCGGGAACTTTGACGGACTGGAAGCGGCGTTCGAGCGAGCGGTCTTTTTCGACGGATTTGCGATATTCACCGGGCGTCGTCGCGCCGATGCATTGAATCTCTCCGCGAGAAAGAGCCGGCTTCAGGATATTCGCGGCATCCAGTGAACCTTCCGCGGAACCGGCGCCGACGAGTGTGTGAAGTTCATCGATAAAGACGATGGAGTTCTGGCTCTCCATCAATTCTTTCATGATGGTTTTGAGGCGTTCTTCGAATTGGCCGCGGTATTTTGTTCCGGCGACGATCAAAGAAAGATCGAGGGAAAGAATGCGCTTGTCCGCGAGGAAGGGCGGGACGTCGCCGTCGGAAATGCGCTGCGCGAGGCCTTCGACGATGGCGGTTTTGCCGACGCCAGGCTCACCGATGAGCACGGGATTGTTTTTTGTGCGGCGGCAGAGAATCTGGATGACGCGCTCGACTTCGCCTTCACGGCCAACAAGCGGATCGAGAGAGCCTTCGCCGGCGGCCTGCGTGAGATCGCGGCTGAATTCCGCGAGCAGCGAGGTTTCTTTGGGGCGAGCGGTGGTGGTCTTCTCGCCTGAGGTGCGCGCCAGCTCTTCGCGGAGTGTTGAGAGGCGCAGGCCGCGCTCCATCAGGATCTCCGCGCCGAAGCACTTTTCCTCGCGCAGGATTCCGAGCAGCAGATGTTCCGTCCCAACGTGCTTGTGCCCGAGCCGTTCGGCTTCTTCCGCCGACATATTAAGGATGCGCTTGCACTCGGCGCTGAGCGGCACTTCGACGGAGGTCGAGATGCGCTCGCGAATGGTGATGCGCGCCTCGATCTCTTTGCGGATCGATTCGATCGATCCTTGCTGGCGCAGGAAACGGTTGGCCAGCGCCTTGTCCTCGCGCATCAAGCCGAGCAGCAAATGCTCGGTTTCGATGTACGGGCTGCCATACTGGCTGGCTTCGTATCGTGCGAAAAATATGACGCGACGCGCTTTTTCTGTGTAGCGTTCGAACACGTTAGCTCGCTTCTCCCCCTGGGGCCCTGCTCGCTGGAGCCGCAACTCCGCGAGTTTGTAGAACGCCGTGTTCTAGTCCGAGTATCCGGTCGCACCGCGCGGCAAGCGCCAGGTTGTGCGTCGCGATCAGCGACGTCAGCCCGTGCGTGCGGTGCAGCCGTTCCAGTAGCTCAAACACGGCCCAAGCATTCTGCTCGTCCAAATCCCCGGTAGGTTCATCTGCCAGCAGCACGGTTGGCCCAGTGACGAGCGCCCGGGCAATCGCAACGCGCTGCTGTTCCCCTCCGGAGAGTTCCCCTGCGCGATGATCGGCCCGATTTTCCAGGCCAACCTCCGCGATCCACTTCCGCGCCGTCTCCAGCGCTGAAGCAAAATTCTCGCCGCGTAACAACAGCGGCATGGCTACATTTTCCGCCGCCGTAAAATCCGGCAACAACTGATGACGTTGCCAGAGAAAACCCACCGCGCGGTTTCGAAATTCCGCGAGCGCCGCGTCATCAATCGTTTCAATGGCTTTATTTGCGAAGTATACTGTACCGCTCGTTGGCGTGTCTAGCGCAGCGAGCAAGTGCAACAGAGTGCTCTTCCCCGCTCCCGAGGGCGCCACGATAGCGACCATCTCGCCTTGGCGCAAACTCAGGTTGGCGTCGGACAAAACAGACAAGCTTTTCTCGCCCGCGCCGTAGATTTTCTTCAGGCTTCGAGCTTCCATGACAACAGCGGCCGCGCCCCGCGCATCTGCATCGCTAGTCCGAACCGCTTGTCTCGTGTTGTCTTGCGGCTGGATCATTTCGTTCTCGAACCAACTCTTCGGCTGTCCCGGTCGATGCTTTTCTGTCTCTTTACTTAGATGCAAAACACGCCATTCCCGTACTTACTCGCCCGTTCCGGACGGCCCGCAGAATTGCCCAAGAGTTTCCTATTTCCGGCTAGCGCTTGCCTGTCTCCAAACGGCGCCATCGATGCCCGGTTTGATGTACCCCTAAGCATCTTTATTTCAATAGCTTGTAGCGGGCATAGCCCAATTGGGATGTTGAGGGCGGCACCCCAATCTTGTCCGCTTGCCTCTGCCCCTTTCCACGTGCAAATCACGCGCCAAAACCCTCTGCAAAGCCCCCAGATTCTATCTCAGCCGACTTGCCTATCATTCGAACCTCAGAATCTCTACCGGCAATAGCTTCGCCGCCGCTCGCGCCGGAAGAATCGTCGCGCCAATGGAAATGGCCATGGCTGCCAACGTGATCCACACGCCATCCGACACACTGGGATGAAACGGCACATAAGAAACCGCATAAATTTCCGGATCCAGCGGAATCAAGTGATACGTTCCGGCGATCAGCGCGAAGGCATAACCAACGCAGAGACCGATTAACGTCCCGCTAAAACCGATGGCGATTCCCTGCCACAAAAAGATGGTTCGAATCTGCGCGCGGCGCGTTCCCATGGACATCAGCACGGCGATGTCGCGCGCTTTATCCGTTACGGTCATCGACAGCACCACAAGAATGTTCAATCCTGCAACAAATGTAATCAACCCGATAAAAATGGCGGTCACCAATTTTTCCAGGTGGAGCGCGCGGAATAACGCGAAGTTTTGCTCCATCCAGGTAGTCGTTAAATAGCCCTGGCCCGCAATCTGTTCGGCCTTCCGGGCAATTTCTGGCGCACGCTCCGGATAGTAGAGCCGGAATTCGAGGGCGTTAACAATGTCGCTTGCGCCAGCCAGCGATTGTGCGGCTTGCAGCTTCATGAAACACCAATTCTTGTCGTAATCGTAAAAGCCGGAATCGAAAATCCCGCTAACGCGAAAACGCCGTGTCCGTGGAATCAAACCAAAAGGCGTCAACCGCCCCTGCGGACTTAGGAGCGTCACGTAGTCGCCCGGCTCGATCTTCCAATCGTCTGCCAACTGCTTACCGACAAGGAGGGCATCGATGCCATCCGCATCGGGGGCGAAATCCAGCTTACCGGCAACAATCCTCTTAAGCGCTTCGTCGCTTCGCCGCTCGAGCTCCGGTTCGACGCCTTTGGCAACGACGCCAAGATCTTCGCCGCCGAATGACAGCAGCACAGTCTCATAAACGGCTGGTGTAACGGAACGTACCCCGGGGATGGCCGCGAGTTTCGTGGCCAGCGCTCGGTAATCGTGGATTTCGGAGCCAGGACGAGTGAGCGAGACATGCGCGGTAACGGCGAGCAATCTATCCTGCAGAGTCTCGCGGAATCCTGTGTTCATGGACAGGGCAATCACGAGAGTCGCCACGCCGGCCGCCACGCCAAGAATCGAAAACAGCGTCACCAGGCGCAGCACGGCGGGCCGGTAAGGCGAGCGCAAATACCGCCGCGCGACGAACCATTCAAATTGCATTGTGGGATCGCATCAGTGAAAGGATACTTTACGCCCCATGTCCTTCGGAAGCGGAGTCTTGACGAGCTTCCGGGCGCAGCAGCGGGAACAATATAACGTCACGAATAGAGGGTGAATCGGTGAGCAGCATCGTGAGGCGGTCGATGCCGATGCCCTCGCCCGCCGTGGGGGGCATCGCATGGCACAGGGCGCGGATGTAATCAACGTCGAGCTGCTTCGAAACTTCGTCGCCGCCTTGCGCGATCTGCGCCAGGAAGCGGCGCTCTTGCTCGGCGGGATCATTTAATTCAGAGAAGCCATTGGCGACTTCCATTCCCGCGACGTAGATCTCGAAGCGCTCCGTCAAGGAGGGATCCTCGGGTTTTTGTTTCGAGAGTGGGGAAATGTCGGTGGGAAAATCGTAGAGGATCGTCGGCTGAATCAATTTGTCTTCGGCCATGGTCTCGAAGAGCAAGCCCGTCCACTCGCCGTCCGTTAATGTGCCCTTTGCTGCGGCGTAGGGCGCGCCGGCGGATTTTGCCCGCGCGTTATAGCGTTCTGTGCAAGCGCGCGGACCGCCGGGCGCCGCTAATTCAGCTTCCGAAGGAACCGTACCCGCGCCGGCGGGCCAATACTTGATGATCGCTTCGCGCATGGTGAGCCGCTGCATCTTCGCAAAGTCCAGCTGGTGCTCACCGTACTTCACCAGGGTCGAGCCAGTGATGCTCATGGCTAGAAGCGCGAACAGCTCTTCGTTCATTTCCATCAAGTCGCGATAGTTGCTGTAGGCCTCGTAGAATTCCAGCATGGTGAATTCGGGGTTGTGTTGCGTCGAGATGCCTTCATTCCGGAAATTCCGGTTGATCTCGTACACCCGGTCAAATCCGCCGACCGTCAGCCTTTTCAAATAGAGCTCAGGCGCGATACGCAGATACAGATCGATATCCAATGTATTGTGGTGGGTGACGAAAGGACGAGCCGCTGCGCCGCCCGGAATGGGATGCATCATCGGCGTTTCTACCTCTATATATCCTCGCGCGTCAAAGAAGCGCCGCAGCTCCTGTATAAGCCTCGCCCGTGCAACAAACACCTGCCGCGATTTGTCGTTGGCAATCAAGTCCAGATAGCGCTGGCGGTAGCGCAGCTCGACATCCGTCAGCCCATGCCATTTTTCGGGCAGCGGGAGCAAGGCTTTGGCCAGAAAGGTGAGCTCCTCCACCCAGATGGAAAGCTCGTTGGTCTTGGTCCGGAAGAGGTGACCGCGGACGCCGATCAAATCCCCAAGATCCAGCAGCTGAAACAGCGCAAAACTGCGCTCGCCAACGATATCCTTCTTTATATAGATTTGAATGCGCTTGCCTGACCCTTGTATATGCGCAAAGCCCGCCTTACCCATGAGGCGGACGGAAACAAGCCGTCCGGCGGTGCGAATCTCATGTTTATCAGCGTCCAATTCCGGGGCTAATTTATCGCCATACTTTTCCACAAGAGCTGCGGGAGTCTCGGTCCAGCGAAACTCCCGCGGAAATGGCTCATATCCTAACGCTTGAATTTGTTCGAGTTTTTTCTGCCGCTGCTCAAACTGGTCGCGTGGCTCAAATTGCAAGGGAGATCCTTTCAGCGCAATCGCAGGCGAGTATAGCGGTCACCGGCTCATCGGAGCAACAACCGGGCGCTCGCGAATGTCTTAGGCCATCTAAAGACCCAGCGTTTGAGCTGGTGGCGCCTCTAAGAAAAGCCTTCTTCCCATATTGGAATTTGTTATACTCCGGTCCTGTTCCCCGAGGAGACCCCTTGTGAAGGACTATGCGCGCGCCCTCTCAACTCGCGGGATGTCTGTCAAAGATGACTGGCGCGCTTGGTTGCCGGAAGCGAAAGACGAGGTGTTTCGCTCCTACGTCCGGCAGCTTGAGATCTCTTACAACATGATGAGCGTTTCCCTGGACGAAGCGCTTTCGCTACGCCAGGGAGGACGCCGGGAAAAGGCCAGCCAGGCAGTCTGCGTAACGCCTGACCTTTGCAGCCGGTTCGCCCACCCCCTGGGGGCACTGCTCCGATCGCTCGTCGAACATGCCAAACATTACGGAACGGTTCCGAATGCCGCGCCTCTCAACCCGGATAATTTTCAGGGTGCGCGGGGCCAGCGGGCAGCTCGGCTCGGCAGCTTACTCTGCCGCATCCTTCTCAGTGAGCGCGCCCACTTTCTTTATAAACTCAGCACGCTCGGTGAGATGGTGGAAGATCTTAATGAGGATTTTTATGCTGCCGCCTCCGAGATTGCCGGGGGAGACTCAAGCAATACCGACGCCGAATGGCAAGCGATGGATGCCGCTCACTACGACCTGAATACCTGCCTTCGCGAGGCCATCGTCCTGTTGAAATCCTTCCTCATGGCGCTTCCCGACGATCAGTTAGAGTCCTTTCAGGCAACCGTGCGCACCCAAATGGGCGTTCCTCGTCCCAAAAAGCTCACCTTAAGCCAAAGGTTCATCCGCCATAGACGTATGGCCCCAATCGGGGGAGAATAAGTTAACCAGCCTGAAGGCTGGCCGCCCAGCTGAAAAGCCAGGAGAATTGAACGGTGTCCTCGCTTGTCGAATTGAGAACGGCCCGATTTTGCGAGGACAACTCAGGGAGGTACACGGTGCATCCGAGACGTTGGATGCGCCGCAATTGGACCGTTGGCCCGGAACCGACCAAGCGAGCCCAGTGTGTCGACTGCTTTACAGCCGCCAAATAGGGTGAATGTCGCTCAGTCCCCTAAATCGGCGACTGAAGCGGAAGCTATCCGTCTAGCCCAGGCCGGGGATGCCGCAGCTTTTGAGTTGCTCTACCAACTCCATAGCCGCCGCGTTTACGCCTTGTGCTTGCGGATGGTTGGCAACCCATCCGACGCGGAAGACCTGATGCAGGAAGCCTTTCTGCAGCTCTTCCGCAAGATTGGGACCTTCCGCGGAGAGTCGGCTTTTTCGACTTGGCTGCACCGCATGACGGTGAACGTGGTCCTGATGCGTTTGCGTAAGAAGTCGCTCCCTGCGGCCTCTCTGGAAGAAACGACGGAACCCGATGAAGAGACAGGCGGCCCAAGAAAAGATATTGGCGCGCCCGATTTGCGGCTCAGCGGAGCGGTGGACCGCGTCAATCTGGAGCGCTCCATCGAGAAGCTTCCGCCCGGATACCGGACCGTATTTGTCCTGCATGACGTCCAGGGATTCGAGCACAACGAGATTGCAGGAATCATGGGCTGTTCAGTAGGGAATTCGAAGTCGCAGTTGCACAAAGCGAGGACGCGTCTGCGCGAGCTGCTTCAGGAGGATTTGCGCGATCAGGCTCGTGCGGAACGTCACGCTGCAAAGACACAAGCCGGGCTCGGTGATTGAGTTAGAATGCAGCCAACTGCTAGGCCCGGGGAAGCGTCATATAAGGTAAGAGTTGTCGAGCGGGAAGGCTACCCAGGTCCTTTAGCCGCGGAGTGAACCGCCATGCAGTGTAAAGACATCGAACTTGTTCTGGAACAGGAAGGGCTCGAGCCTCTTCCTGAAGAAGCGCGTGCGCATCTGGCTGAATGCCGCGAATGCCGCAGTTACGTGGCGGATCTCACCAGCCTCGTGGATGCAGCCAAGAAGCTCCCCTCTGAAATTGCCCCACCTGACCGGGTATGGCTCTCTCTTCGCGCACAGTTGGAAGAAGAAGGAATTATCAAGACCCCCGCGGAGGTCATTCCCGTCGAGCGGGCTTCTTTCTGGCAATCCATTGGCGAATTTTTCCGTAGCCGGGCGCTGGTGACTGCTTCGGTTGGCATCGTGATTGTTGCTGCCGTCGTTTTCCAGGTTCGGCGCGACAGAGCTATCGTTGTTGAGCCGCCGGTGCAAGTTGCCAGGGTAGTGCCCGCGACTGCTGTTCAGAATCCTGTTCAGAAAACACCGGCGCAGCCGGAAACTCAACCAGAGGCGCCCCCGGTTTTTGCCAGTGCTGCGCGGGCGCTGAATGATCAAGAGCCAGTGGCTACCGGAATGATCCTTGCCAGCACTTCCCCGGTGGACGTTTCCTTGCGCGACAATCTGAAAAAAGTGGATGAATTTATAGCCGACTGCGAGCGCCACCTGAAGGAGCAGCCGGACGACGAGTTGACTCGTGAATATCTGTCCGCAGCTTACGAGCAAAAAGCCGAATTACTGTCCGCCATGATCGAACGCGGAAGGAGCATAAACTGACATGTGCCTTCGAATGATGGGGGTGAGTCCGGCCCAGCCGGGTTCATACGTAAAGCGAAGCATTTTGCCGGTGCTGACGGCGGGGCTTTTTCTTTCGAGCGTGGCGCCAATGCGGGCCGCTGCTGCCGGGCAGCACATCGAAAAGCTTTTCAACGTTACGGGGCATCCCGTGGTCGTGATTCATAACGTGGCAAACGGGCGCATCGAAGTTAAGTCCTGGAAGAATGCGCAAGTGGATGTCGTCGGAAATCAATCCTCCAACAAAATCGGATTTGATATCGAGCAGGTTGGGGACCGCGTCGACGTTTCCGCGAACGTTCTGGACTCAGCCGCGCAACCGTTGGAGCTCGAGGCCGATTTGCAGCTCACTGTTCCCGAGGAAACCGAACTACAGCTCAAGACCGAGACGGGCTTGATTTACGTCGAGCAGGTCACCGGAGATATGAAGCTCGAAAGCTTCGGCGGGGACGTGCATTTGAAGGAAGTTTCGGGCTATATCATCGTGAAGACCACCGGCGGTTCGCTGGTTTGCACGCAATGCGCGGGGAAGCTGGATTTCAGCTCGATTGGCGGGAATGCGCAGATTCTTCAGCCGCAGCTGAATAACGTCAACCTCATGACCACGACGGGGAACATTCTCTTTGATGGAGATTTTATCCGCACGGGGCTTTATTCGATGAAGAGCGGTAAAGGCCTCGTCGAAGTGCGCTTTTCCAGCAACGATTCGTTTGACTTAAAGGCACAGACTTCCACGGGCACTGTCGACAATCAGGCAGCCGCGTTCTTGAAACCCGATTCTCACGGCGTGAAGCATCTGCCGTCGAAATTCATGCACGGGCTCTTTGGCACCGTTGGCATGGGCTTGGCGAAGGTCGAACTCTCCTCCTACAGTGGTACAATCCGCATTATGAAGCGCGATTAATTCTTCGTGCTCCGGATTAGCTGGCCGCTTGTGGCCGCGCTCTACACAAGACAGTGACTCAACCTTCTTCTTTGCGTGGCGCCTTCGCGCGTGTTCAGGTCGTTTGTCTTGCCGGTTTCATGGGTTCGGGCAAAACAACCATTGGCACTCTTTTGGCGAGGCAACTCGCGTGGCGCTTCGTCGATCTCGATGAACGGATCGAGCAATCCGCGGGGCTCGCCATCCCGCAGATTTTCGAGCGCTTCGGGGAGCCCGCCTTTCGCCAAATCGAAGCGGATCAATTGCGCGCCGCACTTGGCCGCGCTGGCGAGCATAACGAAGCCACCGTGCTGGCTCTTGGCGGCGGCACATACGCTCAATCTGGCTGCCCCGAATTTCTACGCAACGCTGGCGTCCCCGTTCTCTGGCTCGATTCGCCCGTCGAGCTTCTGTTGTCCCGCTGCATGACTATGACTGGCCGGCCACTTTTCCGCGATGAAACCAGCTTTCGGGCTCTTTACGGGCAGCGGCTTCCCTCGTATCAACTCGCGGACTTTCGTGTGGATAGCTCGGGCGACCCCACGCAGGTTGTCGCCGAAATCCTTCGCCGTGGCATTGTCGCGGGAGGTGGCAGCGAAGCACACCTTGTTGTTGAAAAACCAAATTCTTGATTGACGTTCGCTAGAATGAGCAGCGGAGACTTTTCTCCGCAAATTTTGTGCCGTGCTTCGCGGCAGCCTGCGAAGGGGGATTGTATGAAAACAAAACTGCGCGGCCCTCAAGCCAAACTATCGATCTGTCTTGGAGCGCTGTTGATTTTCGCTTGCGCCGTCGCCGGCGTTGCCGATCAAAAGAAGAGCGCCGCTGTCCCCAGCCTCTCGGTCTTCGCGCAGGATCAGGGCAAACTCAGCATCAGGCTCGATGGCAAAACTGTTGGCCACGAAGAATTTCAAATTACCCCTGCTGGGGGAGGCTGGCTCGCCAAAGGCAACGCCGAGATTAAGCCGGCACAAGGCGCCGCCAGTAAAGTCACCGGCGCGCTCACCCTTCAACCCGATGGCGCTCCGATCACCTACCAGTGGACTTCTCACGCCGACAAATCCAACGCCGCAAACATCGTCTTCGACAACGGTGTCGCCAAAATGACTCTGCAAATGCAGGGCATGCACCCTTTCGATCAGACTTTCACCTTCAACACTCCGCTCATCGCCGTGCTCGACAATAATCTTTATTATCAGTACGGCGTTCTCGCCCGCCTCTATGATTGGTCCAAGCGCGGCCCGCAAACTTTCCCTGTCTTCATCCCCCAGGAATTGATGCCCGGCACCATCACCGCCGAATCCACCGGCTCCGTCACCATTGATGGCGCGTCTTACGAAGGCCTGCGTGTCACTACCTCGGATCTGGAGATCGACTTGTACCTCGATGCGAATCATCGCCTGATGCGTCTCGAAGTCCCCACCGCCAAAGTCTCCGTCGTACGAGAGTAGCTGCCAGGTCTTGCAGGTTCAGCTTTCCAAAGCTGGAAAATGGGCGGGCAATTTGCTCGCGTAAATTCGTTGACCTCACCATAAAAAACGCGGTGTGACCGTTGCGGCCACACCGCGTTGATTTGTGCTCTGCTCTCGAAACAAAAAACTTTGGTTGCTAAAACTTAGCGCGCCACCGGCCGTTGAAACACCGACCCCACTCCTGGCCGCCGCAGCACATAGCCCTGCGGCTGCCCATGGGAATGCGTAAGCGCATGCCCATTCGAATGGACGGCGCCAATGTGACCATTGTGGCCGTTGCCATTCGCCGGCGCGGGCTGCGGCATCCGCGCCGGATTACCGATAGGGCGGAGAGTAACCGGAGCTGCATGGACGTGATCGCTGATGGCCTGCAGCCTCTTCAAAATGGATTGCCATTGTTCCCAATCCAACTGCCTCAGGAACGGCCGCAATCCCTGGATGAACGGATCCTCGAGCAGCGCCTCGCCGTCGGATTCCGGAATAAAGAACCGGTTCAAGCCCACATTCAGCGCTTCGGAAATCTTCTCCAAAGTGCCGAGGCTCGGCGTCATCTGGCCGCTCTCGATGCGGGACAAGTAGGAGCGCGAGACCTTCGAGCGCGACTGCAGCTGGCTCTGGGTCATCGCGCGCGATTCGCGCAATTGGCGAATGCGCTGGCCGATATTCTCGACCGTTTCCTGGTTGGCGAACTTTTCGGACGTGGGTTCAGCGGCTGCTTCCTCCGGAGGTGCCGGTGGAGGAATCAGGAATTCCAGACGCTGAGGCAAGGCGCGCACGCAACGGCGGCAATTCCCCGTGCGCGTCCGGTATTGGACGAGACCACATGTCTTACAGCGAATGACTTCCCTATCCATTTCGAGCGAACTCATCGTTTCTTTTTCACTAGTTTGCACAGACACCGGTACTCCTCGCTGACTTTGTCCGGCTGCGGATAGTGGAGGGAACCCCGGAACGTGTCTCTGGGGAAGGCAGAAAACTGGCGCGCCGAGGAGTATCGTGCCTCTGGCCGTTTTGTGTCAAGACCATTTTTGAACTATTTTTGTATATGCAGATTTTTTATCAAATCGCTACGAAAAATTTTCGCCTGTCCCGAGGACCAGTTCTCATATGGAATTCATCCTCGCCCACAATCTGTTGTGCCCTTCTGCGCGAAGCACCATTAGCTTTTGGGCCGCATCTGCGCGTGGCACAACCAATCTTGTTCGCGCGTGGCTCATGCCCGCTGTTCCGAATCCCTAACGCTCACTTGCCGTTGTAGGATGGATCACGCACCGAGCTTGGCCGCCAAGCTGGAGACTTCATGCCCGAACTCCCAGACATTACCATTTACATCGAAGCCCTCGAAACCCGCATCCTTGGCCAAACCCTCGAGGCCGTCCGCATTGCCAGCCCTTTTCTCCTTCGCACCGCCAACCCGCCTCTCCCCGACGCCTCCAGCAAAAAAGTCCTCCAACTCCGCCGCCTCGGCAAACGAATCTGCATCGGCCTCGAAGAAGACCTCTGGCTCGTCCTCCATCTGATGATCGCTGGCCGTCTTCACTGGCATCCGCTCGGCGCTAAGCCCGGCCGCGTCAAAGTTTCTCCGCCTCGCGCTCTCGCCGCCTTCGATTTCCCCAACGGCTCCCTCCTTTGGACCGAAGCTGGCTCCCAGAAGCGCGCCTCTCTCCACGTCGTCCTGGGCGACGACGGTCTCCGCTCTCTCGATCCGGGCGGCCTGGAAGTCCTCGGCGCCACGCGAGAGCAGTTCGCCGCCGCACTCCTATCTGCCAACCACACTCTCAAACGCGCTCTCACCGACCCGCGCCTCTTCAGCGGCATCGGCAACGCCTACTCCGACGAAATTCTCTGGGAAGCCAAGCTTTCGCCTCTCGCCCTCACCCAAAAGCTCTCTGGCCCAGAAATCCAGCGCCTCTACGGAGCCATCCGTTCATCGCTCACCCACTGGACTGGCCGCCTCCGCTCCGAAGCTGCCGGCAAGTTCCCCGAAAAAGTCACTGCCTTCCGCGAAGGCATGGCTGTCCACGGCCGCTATAAACAACCATGCCCGCGCTGCGGCACAAAGGTCCAGCGCATTCGCTACGCGTCCAACGAAACAAACTACTGCCCGACCTGCCAAACCGGAGGCAAACTCTTAGCCGACCGCGCCCTTTCCCGCCTCCTTCGCGAAGACTGGCCACGCTCCCTCGACGAACTCGAACTCCTCACCTCCACGTCCAAGTAGCCCTGTTCACTGGCTCACACCTTCGTACCGTCTCTCTGGTACTCTCGGGCCATTCCACGCTTTGCATGCCTCCCGCTACTCTACTCTCCGCGTGAATTCCAACTGGATGTGGTCTCGCCGCGCGTTCCGGCGCACCCTCGCGAAGCTTATTCGGTGGACGAAGAACACCCGCCAACTTCGCACGGAACTCCTTTTGTCCTTTGTCTTGCTTACTGTAGGGCTCACCTGCGTCACCCTTGTGGTTGTGCGCAGCAACGCCCAGGCGCACGCGCAGCAACAAATCGAACAATCCACTCGAAACGCAGCCCTGATTTTTCAAGCCATGCAGAGGCAGGAGCTGATGGCTTTGTCTCGAAAGGCCGACCTCCTGGCAACGCTCGCCTTGATCAGGAACGGCGACGCCACCGTGGTAACAGCGGCCAGCGACGATCCCTGGAAAACCGATGACTGCAATCTGTTCGTCCTTGCCGATAAGAGCGGAATAATTACCGCGTTGCGCTCCAGCGAATCGGAATTTTCCACGGCCTCCGCACAAGAACTGTTACGGCGCTCCGTGAAAAGGGGGGAGGGCTCGGGCTGGTGGTCCGATGGAAAAAATTTGTATCAAGTAGTTTTGCAGCCGCTTTACGGTGCGGCTGGCAAAAAAGACACCCGGGGATTCGTCGTCGTCGGCCGGTTGATCGATGATTCCGTAGCCGCCGAACTTGGAAGAATTGCCTCCAGCGATGTTGTCTTTCGTTCTGGAGGCGCGACCGCCATCAGCACGCTTGCTCCTCTCCAGGAAATCGAGCTCGAGCGTCAGCTCCCCAATCATTCCGATGCTTCCCAAATAACTCTTGGCGGCGAGCGCTTCTTCGTGGGTTACCTTGATTTAAGCGGCGGCCTTCCTCCTTCTGCCAGCCTGCTCTTTCTGAAATCTTATGGGCCAACCGATGCCTACCTCCAACGCCTCGACCAGTTGCTTCTGAAGATCGCTCTCGTAACGATTTTCCTCGGCGCAGGACTGATCTACCTCATCTCCGACACCGTCACTCGCCCTCTTGCTTCTCTCGTCCGCGGCGTGCAGGCTCTTGAACGCGGCGACTACACCTATCCCCTCGACTCCGGCGGGCACAACGAAATGGCGCGGCTGAGCCTTGCTTTCGATGCCATGCGCCGCGCCCTCCAAGCGAACGCCGCCGAAAAGGACCAACTCGAATCGCAGCTTCGCCAGGCGCAAAAAATGGACGCACTGGGGCGCCTCGCCGGCGGCGTGGCCCACGACTTCAACAACCTCCTCACCGTCATTCGCGGCCACAGCGAACTTCTTCTGGACCGCATTCTGCCGGGCGACTCTCTACACAACCATTCCCAACAAATTCTTAAGACCGCCGATCGCGCAGCTTCCCTCACCCGCCAGCTCCTGGCCTTCAGCAGAATGCAAGTGCTTCAAGCAAAAGTGCTCGACGTCAACGACCTTATCGCCGATTTGGGCAAGCTCCTGCGCCGCCTCGTTCGCGAAGACATTGAGTTCAGCCTCCGCCTCGGCGATTCGCTCGGCCGCTTCAAAGCCGATCCAGGCCAGCTCGAGCAGGTTCTTTTGAATCTCACCGTCAACTCCAGTGACGCCATGCCCCTTGGCGGCAAGCTCACCATCGAAACCCAGAATGTCGTTGTAGATGAGAGCTACGCGCGCAAGCTTCCAACCGCCCAGCCTGGCCCCTACATCCTCGTCAGCGTCACCGACACAGGCTGCGGCATGGACGAAGCGACCAAAGCCCGCGTCTTTGAACCCTTCTTCACCACCAAGGATCTCGGCAAAGGCACCGGCCTCGGCCTCGCTACCGTTTACGGCGTCGTCAAACAGAGCGGCGGCTTCATTTGGCTCGAATCGGAGCCCGGCAAAGGCGCTCGCTTCGAGCTGTACTTCCCGCGCACCGAAGCGCAGACCGAAAATAATTGCGCGGGCGGGGCATACACCGAGGCCAGGGCCAAATCACCACGAAAAACGATTCTCATTGTCGAGGATGAAAAGGAAGTGCGCGAACTGGCTTCGGAATTCCTTAGCGCCGCCGGCTATGGCGTGCTTACCGCCGAGGACGGACTCGAGGCCCTGGCCACCGCGGAACGTATGGGCAAATCCATTCATCTAGTTTTGACGGACATGATCATGCCCAGGATGCGCGGAGTCGAGCTTGGCCAGCGCCTTCGCGCTCTTCTGCCTCGCGTCAAAATCGCCTACATGACCGGCTATCTTGAAAAGAATGAAGGCGCGGAGGAACTACTCGAGGACGCCTTCTTCCTGCAAAAGCCTTTTTCTCGCGAGGCTGTCGTCAACCTCGTCAAACACGCCGTCGAAACCGAGCATTATTCGCGCGCTTCCACCGCGCAGCTCACTGCGGTTTGACTGCTCACCAGGCTCTAATGGGCGGACGGTTTTCCCGCCGGGGGCGCGCTCGCCTTCCCCGCCGGTTTTGGATCTCCCGCTTCGGATGCGCTCTTCACGGGATACGTTTGGTCGTACAATCGCACGATTTGTTCCGTGATGTCCGTCGAGGCATACATGACTGGCGTGGTCTGTGAGGAATCGTCCAGCACTGCGGCGTAACCGTTGCTTGGAGCGTACTTCTTCACAACTTCCATGAGCTTTTGCTCGATGCGAGTGATCACTTCGTTCTGCGCGTCGTTCAAGTCTTCCTGAAGATCGTTCTGTTTGCGTTCGAGCTGCCGCGTGAGCTTCTGGCCTTCGAGCGTCAGTTTCTCTTTCTCCTCGTCGCTAACGATATCCGCTCCCGCCCTGAGCTTCTGCTGAATGTCGTTAATCTGCTTGTCCAGATCCTCGAGCTCCTTCCGCCGCGGCAGGAATTCGGTCTCCAGTTGCGCCGCAGCCTGCTTGCCTTCCGCCGTGTTGGCAATCGCCGCACGCAGATTGATAGCCGCAACCTTCGTGCCAACTCCTCCCGCGTTTGCGGACTGGTCCTGTGCGGGGACGGTGGCCGCGCACATTCCACACAGCATCGCCACGAACGTCGCCGCTCCGAGCGCCTTGCCAATTACGCGCCCCCGAATCGCTCCCATCCATTTCACGGTCTCTCTCCTTAATCCCAACAGACGGCAAGTGTCATCTGCTTTTTCCCGGCGAAAAACACTCATTTCCCAGGCTCTTCCCGGTCACCGATTCTGATTCAGGATTCTTTCTCGACCAGTCCCCGTCTCGTCCCATCCAGCCCGCTGGTTTTCTTCATTCCGCCGTTGTTTTATGTTGCCTCTACGTCACATGTTGCGATGCCAACCTCTCCATCGCGCGTTGCCCGTTCAGCTTCACGGAACACCCGTCCTCCGAGTTCCAAGCTCTTGCTCTATGTTGGCTGTATCATTCCCGGCTAATCACGCGTGGATGAGTCTGTGCTGCTCTTCCTGAATGGAAAAATGTGCGGCTGGCATTCCGAAGAGAGAGACTTTGCTCGAGCAATTTCAATGTCTGCGGACGGCTTCTTCTAAACCGCAGTCCTTCGACAAATCACGATTCATTCGTAGCGAAGCGCTTCCATCGGATCGACGGAGGCGGCGCGGCGCGCGGGAACAAAGCAAGCAAGCGCCGCGGTAGCAACCAGCAGCAGCGTTACCGCGCCGAGTATCACCGGGTCCCGCGAACTCTCAGTCACCCACTTCATGGCCAGTCGATTGAAGGCGATGCACAGCAGAAAGCCCGCCGCCACACCGCCCGCCAGGTTGACCGCCGTCGACGAAAGTACCAGCCGTGACACATCCCCCGCGTTCGCGCCGAGCGCCATGCGAATGCCGAATTCATTGGTCCTCGTGGCGACGCCATAGGAGACGACGCTGTACAGTCCCACCGCAGCGAGAGCCAGCGCCAGAACCGAGAAAATCCCGAAGAGCGACGCAACCAGCCGCTGCTGGCCATACTCGGGGAGTTCCTTAATCCAACCTTCCAGATTCCGCGCATCGCCCATCACTTGCTGGTCGGGATCGACCTTCACGATCTGCGCACGAATGTCGTGCAGCACCGACAGAGGCGGGATCCGCGTGCGTACCAGGATCTGCGTGAACATCCACATCTTCAGCGTGTAAGGGATGTACACCGCGGGCTTTATCGGTTTGCGCAGGCCGTCGTCTCGCGCATCTCCGACAATCCCCACAATCTGCAGCCAGCCGTCGCTTCCGGGGGCAGCTGGCGAATAAGGCAAATCAGCCTTGAGTCCGTCCGTGCGCAACTCCTGTCCTATGGCGTTGCCGTTCGGCCAGAACTCGCGTGCCATGGTTTCGTTGATCACCGCCAGCGGCGCCCCGCGCATCGTTTCGGCATGATCCCAAATGCGGCCCTGCGCCAGCGGAATGTGCAGCAGCGGAAAGTATTCGGGACTGACGAAATTCAGGCGCACGGTTGGCTTCTCGGCATCCGGGCCCCCCATGATTTCGATCCGATTGTCATTGCCGTTTGAGGGCGGCGTGGCATTGCTCGAGATGCCTGCCATTTCGACCTCCGGCATCGCCGCCAGCCGCGCGCGCAGTTGCTCGAAATATTCCGCACGGTCCTGCCAGGACATGTGCGTGTTGTCATGCACGGGTATCGGGACTGACATCGCAAAGTGCGGGTCGTAGCCAAGGTTCGCATTCAGCAGCTTGAGAAAACCTTTGCCCGCGGCGCTCGCCGCAGCCAGCATCAGCAGCGTGAGCGCCACCTGCGCTCCCACCATCACGCTGTGCGTGTGCCGGGCCCGCGAACTCCCGCTAATGCGCCTCGTGCTGCTTTGCATCAGCCGGGCAAGGTCTGGCCGGGAAAGTTGCAGTGCCGGCCAAAGACCGAAGACCATCGTCGTGGCAAACGCCAAACCAATGCTGAAGAGCAGAACCGGCAAGTTCATTCGGATTACCGATTCAGCGGCGAACGTATTCTCCGGAAGCCACGCAACGATGAGAGCCAGGCTCTTCCACGCCAGCAGGACACCCAAAGCCGTTCCGGCCACAGCGATAGATAGCGATTCCGTCAGCAACTGCCGGATCATTTGCCAGCGGCTGGCGCCGACGGCAGCGCGCACCGCCAATTCATGCTGCCGTTCCGTGCCTCGCGCGAGCAACAAAATCGACACGTTGGCGCAACCAATCAGCAACAGCGCGGCCACCGCCCCGAACAACAGATACAAAATCGGCCCCAGCGGCCTGGCATAAATGTCGATGATGTTGCGTAGATTCACGCGGAACTTTTCGGGATAACGATCCGGTGTTTGCTCGGCGAATTGCTCCATCAGCGGCTGGAGCTCGGCGTTCGCTTGCGCGACCGTAACTCCCGGCCGGAGCTTCACCGAATCGCCGTAGTAAAGCTTTGGATCGCTGGTGAGCTTTAGAGGAAGATAGAGGTCCGCTTCTCCCCACCGAAAGCGAGGCGGCATCACCCCGACCACCTTATAAGGCTTGTGAACCAATTGAATGGTCCGGCCCACGACGTTCGGATCGCCCACGTAATATCGTTGCCAGAACGGATAGCTCAGGACGACAACAGCCTGAGGGTCCTGGCCAAACGGCGCATCCGAAGGCATCAACCAGCGTCCCATCAAGGCTCGAGTGCCCCAATGCTTGGCCGCTTCGGGCGAAATTTCCATACTTCTAACATCCTCTGGAAGGTCGCCATCGGTCGTCGTGAGATTCCACCCGCCCATCGCCACCACGTCTTCGAGCGACTTGGTCTTGCGAAGAATTTGTATCTCCGGACCGTTCAGGCCCGCGAACCGCTCGTGGCCAGTTTTGTCTTCAAGGCGAATCTCCATCATGCGCGCCGCATCCGGGTACGGGAAGGGATCGAGCAGCACCGCGTAAATCACGCTGAACATGGCGCTCGTAGCTCCAATTCCCAGCGCCAGCGACAGCACCGCCGTCAGGGTAAATCCGGGCCGTTTGCGCACCTCCCGGGCCGCATAGCGCAAATCAGAAAGCAGAGAATTCACTGGGGGCTCTCCAATCCCTGGTTCGACGATTTCCGTAAGCCCTGGTTAGTAGAGTAGACGTAGACGGCGCCAATTTGTTCCATCCTGGTCCAGCCACGCACAAGCCCGGTTCTCCTCTTTCCTGTTGATTCCCGCCCGCCCCGAGGATGGTCGAAGGGCGGCCCTTAAAAGAGAGGAGCTCTATCATGTACCAGTCACGAGTCACCAGTCACTTCCCGTATGCTAGGATTCTTGGACCTTGTCAGAAAAAGCCAAGCAGCAGAGCCTCTGGTTCTCCGTCGTTGTCCTTTTTGCAATCAACATCCTCAATTTCTACGACAGGCACGTTCCCGGCGCGCTCGTCGAGCCCATGCGCAAGGAGTTCCATCTCGACGACACGCAGATTGGCCTGCTCGGCAGCGCCTTCATCTGGATCTACGCCATCATCGGTGTGCCCCTCGGCCGCATCGCAGACACAGGGAGCCGCAAGAAACTTCTCGCTTGGGGAGTCGTCGTTTGGGCCGCGCTGACCGCTTCTGCAGGGCTCGTCACAACCTACGCTTTGCTGCTCTTTTCACGCGTGGGCGTTGGCGTCGGCGAGGCCGCTTGCGCGCCAACCGCGACGAGCTGGCTCGGCGATCTTTTTCCGCCTCAAAAACGCTCGCGCGTTCTCGCGCTGTTCATGCTCGGCGTGCCGGTTGGCGGCGCGCTGGGCTATTTCTTTAGTGGCCCGCTGGCGCAAGCTTACGGCTGGCGGGCGGCCATGGTTATCGCGGCGCTCCCAGCGTTGCTCTTGGTGCCGGCATTGCTGATGCTCCGCGAACCAGCGCGCGGCGCAAGCGAAATTCATCAGCAGCCCCTCTCGCGCTCCTCGATGTGGAGCGTGCTGCGCATCCCCACGTTGTGGTGGATCATCGCCTCCGGCGCGCTGCTCAATTTCAACGCCTACGCGTTCGCTACCTTCTTGCCCGCCTTTCTCGGCCGTGTCCATGGCCTTTCGCTTGCCAACTCGGGCATCGCCACCGGCATCGTCTATCTCTCCGGCGGCGTAGGTGGCGGCGTGTTCGCCGGCTATCTTGGCGATTGGATCGTTCACCGCCGCAAAGACGGCCGCATGCTTTGCGCCGCAGTCCTCGCACTTGTCGCGATTCCCTTCGCGTGCGTGGGGATTCTCCAACCGGCGGGCTCTTTATATACGGCGATGCTGTTCCTGGGGCTGACGTATTCTGCGCTGACGACGTACTACGGTCTCGTGTACTCCGCGATCCAGGACATCGTGGCGCCGGATCAGCGCGGAGCCACCATGGCGATCTATTTCATGGCCATGTATCTGTGCGGAGCATCCTTCGGCCCGCTCCTAACCGGCAAATTGAGCGATATTCTCGCGCATCGCGCCGCCACGCTCGCCGGCTCCGCCTCGATTACAGAAGCGTTCCGCGCCGTTGGCCTCCAACAAGCCATGCTCATCCTCCCGGTTCTCTGTGTCGCGCTTGCGTTTGTTCTCTACATGGGCTCGCGCACTATAGTCGCGGACATCGCTCGGCGCGAAGCCGCCGCTACCGTCGTGACGGTGGACGCGTCCTAACTCAGGACGGCAGAGTGAACGGTTAGAATGGTAAGCTATCGAGTCCCGCATAATATTGCGAAGACGCGATTTGGAGTGCGGCAGCCCAGCTGCCGCTTTTTTCAGCGACTCGCACGACTCTATATTTGGCGAAACTCAATAGGGTGAGAGATGAAATCCGTCAAACAACAAAGCGCGACGCCCGAGGCCAATCTTTCGCGGGCGAAGCGCGTCCAGCGCGAAATCTTCGCTTGGATGTGGGTCGTGCTCCTCTTTCTGCTCATCAATGGAACCATTGGCCAGGCGCGCGTAATTCCCTCGGGTTCCATGGAAAATACACTTCTGATCGGCGACCACCTCATCATGAGCCGCATCGGCTACGACGCTGGCGTGCCTTTCACGCACTGGCATGTGTCGCTTTGGCGGAATCCCAAGCGCGGACAAATCGTTATCTTCACTCCGTTTGTCGCGCAGGAAACGTCGGACATTATCAAGCGTGTCATCGGCTTGCCCGGTGAAACCGTGGACATCCATGATGGCGCCGTGTGGATCGATGGACGAAAACTCGCCGAAGAATTATACGACCGGCCCGACCGAGCCTTACGATATGCATCTGCCCTATAAGGTTCCCGCCGACTGCTATTTCGTGATGGGCGACAACCGCGGAAATTCCTACGACAGCCGGTTCACGGGCTGCGTCCCGCGAAAAAACATCATCGGAACACCCGTGATGATTTACATGTCGCTCCAAGCCTCGCCGGACGCCTGGGAGCCCAGTCAAATCCGCGAGCGATTCCTGGCCTACGGCAATGCCGTGCTTCATCCAAGCGAAATTCGCTGGAAGAGGCTCTTTACAACTTTTTGAAGCCAACTCACGCCGATCGGATCATCAGGAATCACGACGAAGGGACATCAACAACATGACGGAGACAGCGCAAGAGTACACGAAACGGATTTTGGGAAACGTCGCGGGAAAAGATCCGCTGAAGACGCAGGCAGCAACTCCTAAAGCCTTGGCCAAATTGATAAAGGGCGCATCCGCATCCAAACTCCGCAAACGTCCCGCGCCCGCCAAATGGTCCGTAGGAGAAATCCTCGCTCATCTGGCCGATGCCGAAATCATCGTAGGTTGGCGCCTTCGGGCCATCCTCGCCGCGCCCGGCTCGCCAATACAAGCCTATGACCAGGACGCACTTGCCGCCGCGCGCAATTATGCAAAGCACGATCCGCGCAAAAGCCTCGAGCAATTTCGCGCCATCCGCGAGACAAATCTCGCGCTCTACAAATCCCTAACCCCGGAACAATGGAAGCACTTCGGGATGCACGCGGAGCGCGGCGAAGAAACTCTCGAAAGAATCTTGCAGATGATGGCGGGGCACGACCTCAATCACCTTGCGCAGATTGAAGGCATCCTAGCGAAGAAGAAATAGCTAATCAACTTTCCTCTTCTGAAGCGGACCGGATTCTCCGACTTCACCGTTCCGATCAGAAGGAACACTTCACTCGTCTCCGCGGACTTGCCACCAATCCAGCTGCTCGAATTCTGCCAGCTTCCCCGCGCCGTGCTTGCCGTACCACGTTCGCCAAGCTTCCGCATTGGCCGGCAAATTCTCATCTGTAATTTCGTGCAGCGCCAAAAATGACCAGCTGCGCGTTTGCGCGTCGGTGTATGCATCGGACACCAGCTCTAGGAATTTCGGAACCATGCGCATCCTCTGCGCGCGCGTGAAATTCCCGCAATCAGACAGGTTGCATCCCGCGCGGTTGCGAACGTTCATGGAAGGATCCTGCGTGAAAGATTCAAAGAGTTCGTCGAGCGCTTCGTCCTTCCCTAGATATCGCATTCCTTCGACCGCCCACTGGCGGACGTAAGCGTCCGGGTCGCGCTTCGCATATTCGAGAAGAACGGGATGAATTTTTTCGTAAGCGACTCCGCGACCCGCAAGCATGCCCAGAAAATACACCGCCGCCGCGCGGTATTTCAGATCCGTCCGCGCGCGTTCGATTAGCATCTCCGCGGCTTGCTCGTTTTTCTGCCAGCCGTCCAAAGTCAGATTGATATCCGCATTGGCGTAACGCACGCGCAAATCGCTCGAATATTCCGAACGCCGCTCGAGCTGCTTCATGCGGTCCGTCAATCGAATGCGGCCCATCCAGCTTTCGACTTGCTGTTCGAACAGCTCGAGCGCCTTCGGATCGTGGCCGATGGCGCGTTCCAGCAATTCTTCCGCTTGGTCCTGCGCCGGCAGCGCCAGCACGCGCTCGGCGTCCGCGTCCGTCATGGACTTCGCAAAATGTCGCGGTGCCGGAACGCCAGCACCGCCGCAGTGCGGGCCCGGTTAGCGCGCGCCGCGCCCGCCACCGATTTGAGATTCGCGAACCGCCAGCCTTGCCACGCAAACATACCTCCGGCGAACAATGCAAACACGGCGAACGAAAGAATCGTGGACTTGCGTGATTGCTGCCGCGACTGCGGCCAACCAGTGCGTGCAGTCCCAAATGGAGCGGATCCGCTTCCTGGCTGTGGCGGCTCCGAGGGAGCGCCAAGCGGAGCAGTGACCTCGACGCGCGTATCGATTTTCAAGCCGGCGAGCGTTTCGATTTGCGAAACGATCCAGCGCGCCTCCTGGCGGCTGTCGATTTCATCCGCGAGCGTGACGCGCCGCCCATCCTTCGTCCGCAATCGAATGGCATACGTTGTCTTCCCCGAATTGCTCCCTTGCTGCCCGCCAGTGACAGGAACAATGGCGTCAATCTCGGAAACTGGAAAACGCTTTGTCCTCCCCACGCCGAGTACGCGAGTGACCGAAACTATCTCACCGTTGCCTACCCTGATTCGCGCGGTCCCCAAAACGGAATGAAACACCGCGAAAATCAGCAGCAAGTCAAACGCACCGAACACGACCGCGAAAAGCCAGGGCGCACTGGATCGGAAGAGAAAATAGACGACGCCGCTCCACACGGCCGTAAATACCACTAGAAAAAGCGCCCGCGCCGGGCTGCGAAAAGCATGGAAGTAAAACTCCGTGCCTCCCGCTTGCGACGAGATGATGACCTTCGGATTCGCTGGCGCGGTTATCGGCGACGTTTCCGCGTCGCTTGAAAACCCGCTTGCGAACCCGGAGTTCCGCGAGGACGAATCTGCACCCGCCTCGCTCGTCGAGGCCGAAGTTCGAAACACCGGCAATTCGAAATCATCTTTGTAATCCACGCCGGGAACATCCGCATGAGCGTGAAGGAGCCACAGGACTTGATCGGAAGGAATGTCGTGATCGGTCACGTAAGCATCCGCCTGAATCGCGAATTCCACTGGAATTGTCCTGCCTAGCGGGTCCATCCCGATCGCGCCCGACGGAACATTTTTGTCGGCTTGCCAAAGGACGGTTTGCACCGTGGTGCGGTTATTGCCAGTACCGGTAATCGTTCTGCGAACGCAGCTTAGTCGCAGATCAATGCCGTGCGAGGCATCCTTATCAAGCTTCAGATGAATTCTCGCCGTGAGCTGGCCGCCGGGAGTGAACGGCAGCGAATCAAGTTGCAAATACGTGTCGCCAAATCGCCGATGGCGAAGGCTGGCGCGCACGGCGTATACGAAAGGAATCAAGCCGATGAGGCAAAAACCGCCGACCAAAAATACGCGGGGATCATTGGCGCGGACGAGTTGGGAATGCTGGCCGCCGCCACGGGGATTAGCACCATGTTGCAGGCGATACAAACCACCCACGCCGTGATTGCACTTTTCTTGTGCAGACTCTCCGCCCTGCTGCTAGCCCAATCCGCTCTCCATAACCAGGCTGACGACGGACTTGCTTCTTCCACCGCAGCTTGCTTCTTCAAGCGGCCGTAGCCATAGAAAGCCGCGAATAGAATCCCTGCACCGATGGCGGAGAAAAGCAGAGCGAGGGGGGGCAAGTGGCGGCGGTGTTGCGCCCATTCGCCAGAAACGTAAACAGCGCAATCAGCCCCGGCACCAAAAACATCAGCCCGAAAAATGCCAAAAAAACAGCGGCCCCTTTGGAAGGCTTGGTCATACGTCAATTTTAGGAGTTATTCTTGCCCGCGAACTTGGCCTGAAGTACAGGTTTGTTCTCGTGTTATAACCGCCGGGGCAAGGAGAACGGCTGAATCATCCGCGCTGCTCTAGAACAGCGAGAAAATGGCAAAACCAAAAGATTCGGGAAAGAATCGAGCGGCTTTGAGAGCTCGCCGCGCCACTAGCGGGCGGCGGCACCCTTGGACTGGCCGAAAGCTGGCGCCACGCCCAACTGCTGCATCATGCCGAGATAATCCAAGCTGACGTAGGAGTCCATGATTTTTCCATTGGCGACATGATTGATGGTGATCCCTTCGACCGAGATCTTCTTGTTCGTCGCGGCTATTCCGCGAAACTCCCTCTTGTGCGTGCCGGAAATAGTCCACGAGGCGACCACTTTATCTTTCTCGGAGATGTAATCTTCCACACTGAACTGCAGATCAGGAAATGCCGCGATGAACTGCGTACAAACGCGCTTATAAGCTTCCGGGCCGACGGCCGACCCGGTGAGATGCGGGTCGTGAAGCGCGTGGCTGGGGGAGAGCACTTCACTTGCAACTTCAAGGCGGCGCTTGTTCCAGACTTCTTCATAGAGGCGGCGAACCACAGCCTTTGTTTCTGTTGACATGCAGTCCTCCATCGCTGGAGCCGGCGTGGACTCCACAGAGATGGGCCCGGCCTCACAACTCGCGGAGGTGGGAACGGCGGGGTGAGGCTTGCGAAAGCGTACTCGCAAGAATTGCGGTTTGCAATCCGCCGCTCCGGCAATGCAGGAGATTTGGATTTTTGAAGCGCCGAGCAGTCACACATCTAGACCCGCGTCCGAAAGGCGCTCGATTCACAGACGGAAACCGCCCATCGGCGGATTCAGCAGAAGCTGCGCACCAAAAAAACGCGGCAGGATGTTTCCATCCTGCCGCGGGTAGCCGGCCACCAGCCGCTAATTAGTGACGGTGAGCTCTGGATTCTGCCGAGTTAGTGAAGAACGGCAGCGCAGTAGATGAAGTGATTACCGCCCGCGCCACCACCAAATCGTTCTCTCGGCACTCCGAGGAAACAGCAGCGTTGACGGATAGGGTTTGATCCGCACCCGAGGCCAGCCGCCCAAGGGTGACCACCACTTCATTGCCCTCCACCGTAGTGGTGTCGCTCGTCGTTCCGGCGAAGCTCACGTTCGGCGAGAGGAAGAACTTCACCTGTGTGCCATTCAAGGAATACTGCGAATTGTTTCTGAGATCCACCGTGTAAGTGATCGTGCCCCCCGGTGGAACACGCGTCGGCCGGAAAGCTTCGCCTCCATCGACGAGGCAACATCCGGTTTGGTCACGGTCCACTTGTCAAGCAGAGCCGAAGTCCCCGTCGCAGGCGACGAAATCGCCTGTTCCGCGTGGGATCCACTTTCATCTCAGGAATCGAATAGTTAGGCGGCCTTCCATTAATGTCCGTGCCATACGGCGCCGGATCTGCGGAAGTAGCCGACGAAGTCGATTGCAGCGGCTCACTGATCTGGAAAAGTGTCGCTTTTGTGGTGGACAGAACTTCCCAAAGGAAAAGACTTTGGCTTTGAACTTGGCATCGATCTTTTCCCCAGTGCAGGCATTGGGAACGAAATTGATCATTTCCGGTGGTCTGATTGACATCCAGCCACAACCCGGGGCCTTGCGGAACCGTCAGCCCCGGTTCATCCGTGAACGTTCCAGTAGCCGAGTCATCCTGATCGAGCCCCACCCCACTGCCGCGAGGCCACACGTCGTGGCCGTCGAAATCGCAGTTGCCGCCTGCGCCCTCGACGATGTAGAGCACGCCATCCGGCACCGTGTCCGTTGTGCCGTTGAACTGATCATCCACATAAACTGCAGGCGTCCCAGCCGTTGTGCTCACCGGTCCTGCCGTACGGTCCGTGGCGCCATTGGCAGCGAGCGCTGGTAGTTGTGGTCGTGCCCGTTAAACAGGACGCTGACGCCGTGATCCTCGAGCAGCTTGGCGACGGCGCGCATCTGGTTGTTAACGATAGTGGCGTCACCGGAAGTGAAGGCGGGCTGTGATAAACGACAAACTTCCAAAGTTGCTTGCTGGAATCCAGATCGTTGATCACCCATTGCTTCAGAGCCGAAGGATAAGCGGTGAACACCGGAGGCGCGCCGTTGTACGCGTTCGTGCTCGGAAGATTGTAGTCGAACAAGTGCGGATTGGCGTCCGATACAGAAAGTGCGCATTCCCATAGTCGAAGGAGTAGTTGCTCTGGTGATCGATCTGGGATGACACACCTTTGCCGGTGTCCACCTTAGTGGAGTCGCGAAACGCTTGGATAGCTGCCGGCGATGTGTAGTTCTTTTCCAGATAGGAAAACGTCATGCCCGTAGCCGCGGGCGTGTCGCCATTCCAGTCATAAAAATGTCAAATCCCTGCGGTCCGTTCTGCGGAAAATAAAAATCAGTAAAGTAAGACAGTGCATCGCCTCCGCCGATATTCCCGGCAAAGAGCGGCGCCGAATCGCTGGCCAGAAGATTCGCCGAGACTCCGTGCTGCCCAGATCGTGGTTCCCATCCACGTGAAAATACAGCTTGCTTCGCAAAATGGGCGCTCCCGTTTCGTTCGAGTCCGTGTCGCTGTTGTACACCGGGAAGAAAAAGTCGCGGTAGCTGTCTTCGGATCCGTAGGTATACATTGTCCCCTGTGTTCACAATGAAGTCCGCCGACGGCAGCGACGGCTGGTTTGCCAACGCGATGTTCGCGGTGTTGTTGATCAGGTGCGCTATGCGCGCTTCGTAGTCGACCACGTAGGATGCATTCGGCACTGTCGGAAAAAAGCCTTCATCCCCCACGACAACAAACGAATACGTCGGCCCTTGCTTTCGGGTCCGGAACGAAGCTGTGAACCCGCCGCTGGCATACCCGGCCCCGTCACCGTGTAGCTGTAAACAGAGTCAAATCGCAAGCCGGAGAGCACTGCAATGTAGTTCGTGTGCGCTCCATAAGCTCCAGGAATAGTGGGAAGCGTTGGATCAGCTGCAAGGTAGTTATCAACAACTCGGCCGCTCGGCCGCACGAAGCGCGAAAATCGCCCCGGCCCGTTGAGCGTGACTTTGTAGGCCGAAGCGTTAGGAGTAGTTTCGTTGGTTTGCCAGGCAACCACGATCTGGTCGGAGAAACCGAAGGTTCCGTTATCGCCCAGCTGGATATACGGGGTGAAAGTGACTTGCTGAGCGGACGCCGCGGGAGCCAGGGCGATGCATAAAGCTGCGGCGAGAGCAACGAGCCCTGATACGAGGCCCGCACTTGGGGAAATTTCATAACGATCTCCTGATTGCATTTGAGTGACTCGGCAGGCGAATGCTGTGCAGACTATGAGATCCGTTCCAGCATCGCACCACGAAGCTGGCCGTGAAGGTACATCGTCATCCGTAAAAGCGGAATGAACGCGGCTTCAATATTTGTATTTCAGGGTTGGTGTCTTAATATGGAGTGCGGGAGCCCTGCTCCCGCTTTTGCATGCTGACGCCGAAAAAACTTTCGCATTTCAAGGCACCGCACATGCCCGAAATTCGGCCCCGCCTTTTAATCCTCGCGACGAAATCCCAGCTTAAATCACGACATTATAATTTCAGCCCTTTTATTCCTCGCTCCGATTGGTGTATAATATGCCTCGGGAAATTTGTAGCTCGTCACCTCACTTTAGCAGCACGACTCTGTTTTATCTCGAGCCGTAATTAATCTTCCCGCAATCTCTGTCATTCACACTTGGAACGGCCCGATTTAGCTGGCGGCCCCTTTTCGTCAGCGGCCTTTCGCTGACCGCTTTCTCTCAAAAGCGGCCGCAGGTAATTGCGCCAAGTGGGGGGACACTGGATGCGGACGACGAGACGGCGCTTTCTGAAAAACTTAACCTGGATGACTGCGGCTGCGGCCATGCCGGGAGCGCGAACCGGCAACGCCGCTGACGCTGTTGCTTCTGGGCAAATGATCGATACCAGCGGCTACCCAGGTTTGTCGATCCTTTGCCGATTCCTATTCGGCAAAACCCGCGGGGTCGCGGCCAAGTCCCGCAGATCCCTCATTCCAAATCCCTTATTACTGGATTGCCATGCGGCAATTTCAGACGAAAGTCCATCGCGACGTGCCGCCGACATCGTTCTGGGGATACGGCGGATCGTGCCCTGGTTTGACGAGAGGCGCGAAGCGGCAAACCGATATTGGTCGAGTGGGCGAATGAACTACCGAGCCAGCATATTTTCCCCGTAGCCCACACAATTCACGGCGCGGAGGCCGGCAATCCCGAGGTCCGCACCGTCGTGATCTTCATGGCGGCAGAACGCCGCCGGAGAGTGATGGCTATCCGGAAGATGGTTTGTGCTGGCAAGTCCGCCCTATGCCACTATCCGAATCAGCAGGAAGCCGCCGCTCTCTTCTATCATGACCACGCCATGGGCATCACTCGCCTGAACGGCGTTGCCGGTTTGGCGGGACTTTATTTGATTCGAGATGAGTTTGAAGATGGCTTGAATTTGCCGAAAGGCGCTTATGAAATTCCACTCGTCATTTTCGACCGGTCGTTTCGGCCCGACGGCCAAATTTATTATCCCGTTTCCGGCAAGCCCGGCTCGCCGTGGGTTTCCGAATATTACGGCAGCGCCATTCTGGTGAATGGAGGATTTCCCCGTATCTCGAAGTCGAACCGCGCAAATACCGCTTCCGCTTGCTAAACAGCTCAAATGGCAGCTTTTACCGGCTATATTTTGCTCCGGATGAAAAAGTTCACTTCGGAAGGCCTCGCGTTTCATCAAATTGGGAGCGAGCAGGGTTTCCTTCCATCTCCCGCGGAAATCAACATGCTGATCCTGGGCCCCGGAGAACGCGCCGACATGATTCTTCATTTCAGCGGACGGCGGCAAAGAAATCTATCTGCGAACGGACGTCGCTATCGTCATGCAGTTTCGCGTCTCGTCGCGGAAGACTCCCGATCCTTCCTCTTTGCCAGCGAACCTGCGGCCTGTGCCGCGTATCCCGGAAAAGGCCGCCGTGCTAACCCGTGAGCTTACTCTCTCCAATACCAGAACCGCCTGGGAATGTCGAAGGTCATGCTGTTGAATGGCACCCAGTGGAACAGCCTGTGACAGAAAAACCGGCTCTGAATTCCACCGAAATCTCGTCGTTTATATCTAACGGACGATTCCCATCCGATCCATTTGCACCTGGTTCGCTTTCAAATTTTGGACCGGCGGCCGTTTGATTTGGAGGTCTACCAGTTGACCAAGAAAATTGTCCTGACCGGCCCCGCAATCCCGCTCGCCCCCGGCGAGCTGGGATGGAGGACATGGTTCGTGCGGACCCGATGACGATTACACGGATCATCGTGAAGTTTGAAGGGTTTGCGGGAAAATACGTCTGGCATTGCCACATGCTCGAGCACGAAGACAATGAAATGATGCGCCCCTACGTGGTTACCACGGCCTGAGCGTGCTCGCTCCGCCATTCTGTCTCTGAGATTCCGTGATGATCGTTGCGGCCTCAAAGCCTCGCAGGGGCGGAGCTTGCCCCGCCCTTTCTGTAGGGTAAACCCCGGGAACCAAACACCAGCTTGAACTGTGTCCACCTTGACACATTTATATCATAGTTTCATAGAATGATTGAGTGAATGAACATGCCTGCGATTGAAATCCCCGATTCCCTGTACCTAACAATTCAAAAGCTCTCTGTCCCGCTTGTCGATACGCCGGCTACGGCGTCGAGCGTCTGATCACCGTCTATGAAAATCACATGCCCCCGGCTGGCCAAATCGCGCTGGATCCCGAGCCGGCCACGGACATGAGGGCGGCATCTCAGCGCGAATTTGAGCCCGGCACAGTGCCCAGCCTACGGCATACGAGAATTTTTGCCGCCGACTTCGGTGGCCAAAGGCAGACGGCTGGAATAGCTTGGTCCATGTCGCTCATATTGAGGCAGTCAACGCCTGGGATCGGTGGAAGCGGTGCGCCGAATCAGCAGCGCAAACATGATCCTTGGCCGCGCAAACTGGGAACAATCCAAGAGAGGGCTTCGCTACGTGGCCGAAATTAACGCCTGCATTCAGAACGTGGACGCGGAGCACGCCTGGTCGAACAACTTCCGCCTGGCGAAAACGCTGCGTGTGCCCGTCGAGGTGGAATTCCAGTGGCTGCAAAAAAGCGAAGCAGCGTACCCGGCAAAACGGCGCGCATCTCCTGGAAGCCGAAAGAGACATAATTCCTGTAATCACCAGCATGCGCTATGCCGACGTTTTCCGCTACACTAACGCCATCCCATCGAGCAGGGTGCCATGCGCCGCATCATATCGACTCGCTTTCCGAAGAAGAACTGGTCGAGTTGAATCATAAGGTCGTAGCTCGACTCAGGTTCCTTCATCAAATGCGCTCGCACAGCGCGATGCTAGATTTTCGCATCGGCGAAAGAGTGAAGTTCCATCCCGCGGCTGCCCCGTAGTGTTCGGAACGCTAACTCGCTATAACAAGAAAACGGTCACGGTAGTCACCGACGCTGGCGAAAACTGGAACGTAGCGCCGAGTTTGCTGAGCAAAGTCGATTCGCCATCGGCCCGGAAGAGCAAGCCTGATGATGACGGAATCGTGCGATTCCCTGATCGCGCCTCCGAAAAATAGAGCTGAAGCCGGGATTAAAAAAGAAGGGCAATCCTGTAGATTGCCCGAACCGGCATTGGTTTGCCGGGGAGTTATATTACTTAAAGATATATTTAGACCATCTTAAAGTCAAGTATTTTTAACGAGACATAGAATTCCCCTTATAGCACTGCCGCCGTGGCAGGTACGTTACGCGCGCGATGAAGAGGCCGAGAAGGAGAGGAACCCAGACGTAGAATCGATATCGGGCACCCGGCTCTTGGGGGCCTACACTGTGGAGTTGGGAGGAGTATACGATGAAACCATTTCTTGTGAGGTTCTTACTGGCTGCCGGAATAGCGGCAATAGTTCGGTTGCTTCCGATTCCTCTCCGCAGGATGCTCCGGTCTACGACAAGGATATTCACTATATAAGTTATGAAGGAATTGAATATCCGCGCTAGCACGCCAAACGCGTCTTCAAGGAGTCGTTGTTATACGTGTTAAGCTGGATGCTCAAGGAAAGGTAACCGGGGCTTCAGCAATTTTGGCCACGAACTGCTCATTCAAGCCGCCATTGCGAATGCCAAGAAATGGCAGTTCGAACCAATGCCCACCGCGCCGCAGTGATTGTCTATAACTTCAGAATGGCTGAGGGTTATGCGACAGGAATTTCTTCACCTTTGAACCTCCCAATTTCGTCACTAGTAGCGCATGTCCTGTTCTTGTCGAGCCATGATTGATGTACCGGTCAGATCTTCATCCAAGCGAATCAGCGCTCGGACGGCGAATTCAAGTCATGCACTTGGACCGGCCTGAAACGAGAATTGCACATGCTCCGGCGCAATGAATGGAAACGATCTTTCTGGCGATGTCCACCTTAAGGTTAATGGTCTTCAAAAAAAGTCAGGTTGACAACAAGACGAAAGGGAGAACGGGCGATTCTCGGAATTGTTCGCGGAGAGCAAAAATGAAAAAGGGCCGCGGAGTGGACACGCGGCCCTGAGACGCACTGCTGAAGTTGTTTTGCTTTTTAGCCTGTGCTGGAGACTCAACGGCGAAACAAAGAGACCGTCGGAAGCTCAAGGCATACGGGCGCAACGAAAAAGGGGTGAGCCGAAGCCCACCCCTACGAGAAGATTTGCTCTTTGACCGATACGATCTGACAGAATCCGCCCGAATCCTGGACTAAACCAGGTTGTAAACCGAACGTGTATCCCTGCAATTCGTGAGAAGAGCGGGATACATTGCGTGGCATGATCCGCACACCATAGCGGGTTGAGCCACGACTACTTTAGAAAGGAGGTGATCCAGCCGCAGGTTCTCCTACGGCTACCTTGTTACGACTTCACCCCAATGATGAGTCATACCTTGGCGCTTGCTTCCTTGCGGTCAGCGCGGCGACTTCTAGTACAACTCACTTTCGTGATGTGACGGGCGGTGTGTACAAGGCCCGGGAACGTATTCACGGCGTCGATCTGATACGCCATTACTAGCGATTCCGGCTTCATGCAGTCGAGCTGCAGACTGCAATCCGAACTGAGCAAGTTTTCTCCGATTAGCTCCCCCTCGCGGGTTGGCAACGGTTTGTGCCCTGCATTGAAACACGTGTGTAGCCCTGGACATAAAGGCCATGCGGACTTGACGTCATCCCCACCTTCCTCTCCGTTATCCGGAGCAGTCCACGTAGAGTTCCCTCCTTGCGGAGTGGCAACTACGTGCAGGGGTTGCGCCGTTGCGGGACTTAACCCAACACCTCACGGCACGAGCTGACGACAGCCATGCAGCGCCTCCACACTTGTCCCTTGCGGGAAGGCCATATTTCTATAGCTAGTCAAGTGCGCTTCGAGCCCAGGTAAGGTTCCTCGCGTAGCGTCGAATTGAACCACATGTTCCACCGCTTGTGCGGGCCCCCGTCAATTCCTTTGAGTTTCAGTCTTGCGACCGTACTCCCCAGGTGCAGGACTTAACGCGTTAGCTCCGGGACGACGCACGAACGTGCGGCACCCAAGTCCTGATCGTTTAGGGCTAGGACTACCAGGGTATCTAATCCTGTTTGCTCCCCTAGCTTTCGTTCCTCAGCGTCAGTAGTGGTCCAGCGCGCCGCTTTCGCCACGGGTGTTCCTGCAGATATCTACGCATTTCACCGCTACACCTGCAATTCCACGCGCCTCTCCCACACTCAAGCACAGCAGTTTCGGAAGCAGTCTCTGAGTTAAGCCCAGAGATTTCACTCCCGACTTGCCACACCGCCTACGAACCCTTTACACCCAGTAATTCCGAGCAACGCTGGCCCCCCACGTCTTACCGCGGCTGCTGGCACGTAGTTAGCCGGGGCTTCTTATACCCGTACCGTCAGTCCCCTTGCGGGGCATTCGTCCGGGTCGAAAGGGGTTTACACTCCGAAAAGCTTCATCCCCCACGCGGCGTCGCTGCATCAGGCTTTCGCCCATTGTGCAAGATTCCCCACTGCTGCCTCCCGTAGGAGTCTGGACCGTGTCTCAGTTCCAGTGTGGCTGGCCATCCTCTCAGACCAGCTAACGATCAAAGTCTTGGTAGGCCGTTACCCTGCCAACTAACTAATCGTGCGCGGGTTCCTCCTCCGACGCCTTACGGCTTTGAGTCCCCAGACCGAGGTCCAAGGAATGTTATGCGGAATTAGCTTCGGTTTCCCGGAGTTATTCCCCATCGAAGGGCAGATTACCCACGTGTTACGCACCCGTGCGCCGTGCGCCACCTGTATTGCTACGGGCGCGCACTCGACTTGCATGTGTTAAGCACGCCGCCAGCGTTCGCTCTGAGCCAGGATCAAACTCTCGTTTGAAACTGGTAGCTTGGCGAAAAAAAATGCCCTCTGATTTGCATCAGAGAGCCAGCCTGCCAAGCGAATTATTGTCGCTCGATTTACGAGACGATTCGTGCTCGAAAAGGACGAATGGTTTCGAACGGATTCTGGCACATCGTATCGGTTGTCAAAGAGCTTGTCCTCCCTGTCTTGCAGAAAGGCACGTCCACAGCCCAAGGAGAATACGACGAGGCGGCGAAAATGTCAACAAGAGATTAATGATTTCCACAGGCTTCCACAGGGGCGGAGCGGGGGCCTGGCTAAGGCTTTTGTTGGAAAGGGGATACGGAATTCGCACTGATGATTCTTGCGAATCAGTGCTGGACTTCTTGGGGCAATGAAATTAGCCTTGCGGACTTTGCGGAACGAAAAAAGCAAATAGGGGTACAGCAAGAATGAGGCGTGTCGGCGCTGCAAATGGGAAGCGGGCGCGCGCAAACTACAAAACCGCACAGGCTGAATGCCTGTGCCACTCGGAGAGATGCGGACAACATGACGAAAATTAAGATGATGATGTGTGCGGAGACAATTTTGTTTGCGGCGGCGTTGATTTGCGTGCCACGGAGTTGCGCGCAGAACGCGGAGGCGGCGGAAGAGACGGGGCCGTATGGGTCGCTGGAGATTCGTGGAGTTACCGTAATTGATGGGTCGGGGGCGCCAGCTTATGGGCCGGTGAAGATTTTTATTAAGGGGAATCGGATTGAGCGGATTGTTTCGGAGGATGCGATCTCACGCACGCGGAATGCCGGGGCGGCGGGCGCGAAGGAGGAGAAGGCGCCGGACCGGGTGATTGAGGGCAAGGGGCTGTACGTCACGCCGGGATTGATCGACGTGCATATTCACGTCAACGAGAGCAAGGACGTGCCAGCGGAATACATCTACAAATTGCTGCTGGGGCATGGCGTGACGACGATTCGAACGTTCAACATCGGGAATGATTCGCCGAAGGAGATGGTGGCGGAGAAGCAACGGAGCGCGGAGAACAAGATTATTGCGCCGCGGATCTATGTGTATCCATTTTGGGGGCGCGGGGACGATTCACGCTATTTCCATCCCGATGGCGCGCGGCAGATTGTGGATGAGCGGCACGCGGAAGGCGTGGATGGAATAAAAGTGCTGGGTAAGCCGGGGGAGTGGCCGGATGTGTTTCACGCGATTGCGGACGAGGCGCGGAAAAATGGAATGGGCGTGGCGGTGCACATCGCGCAGGATGGCGTGTATCCAATGAATGCGGTGCGGATAGCGGCCGAGGGGGCTTCCACCATCGAGCATCATTATGGGTATCCGGAGTCGTCATTCACGACGCAGACGATTCAGCAATTGCCGCCGGACTATAACTATTCGAGCGAGCCGGACCGGTTTTTGGAGACGGGGCGGGCGTGGCTGCAGGCGGACGTTGGGAAACTGCACGGCGAAGTGATTGACTCGCTGCTGGATACGATGCACAAGACGGGATTCATCATGGTGCCAACGTTCAGCATTTATGAGGCGAATCGCGACGTGACGCGGGCGGCGAATTTGCCGTGGCACGCGACGTACACGCTGCCGGTGGTGATGGATTCGTTTTTGCCGAACCCGGCGCATCATGCTTCATATTTTTATGATTGGACTTCGGACAAGGAAGCGGATTGGGCGCGAGCTTACCGGATATGGATGGACTTTGTGAACGATTATAAGAATCAGGGCGGCACGGTGGCGGTGGGTTCGGACACGGGATTTTTGTTTGCGCTCTGGGGATTTGGGACGATTCGGGAATTGGAAATGCTGGAGGAGGCGGGATTTTCGCCGCTCGAGACGCTTCATGCGGCTACGGAGAATGGAGCGAAGGTGGTGAAGAATCCGGAGCTGGGCGTGATTCGGCCGGGCTATTTGGCGGACCTGGTGGTGCTTTCGGAAAATCCGCTGGCGGATGTGAAAGTGTTTTATGGGATTGGCGTGACGCGGGTGAGCCAGGACCGCAAGGAAGTGCACGAGCAGTGCGTGAAGTATACGATCAAGGATGGCGTGGTGTTTGATTCGCAGGCGTTGCTCGGCGACGTGCGGGAGATGGTGACGAAGGCGAAGCAAGGGCGGGCAGCGGCGCCTAGGCCGTAATTAGGAGGATCGCGAAATCTCTCGAGCACAGACCACAGCGGGTCAGTTTCCGGTTGCCGTTAATCACGGGCTGGGATTCGTCTTTCGAGTCCGGGACTACCGATCGAGTCGCAGGTCGCTCTTCGCAACCATCTCGAGCCCCGGCGGCGCGACTAAGCCAACAATTGCGTAGACCGCGAAATACATGGGCACTGTAGTGCCCAGTGAGGCCAGAATCACGGCGAGACCTCGCAACCCAAAGACGATGCAAAGCAGAAGTGACGCGGCGAAGCTCAAAGGTAGAATCAATCTCACTGACAAGGGCGAAATTCTTAGGATTGCTGTGCATGCGGGGCATGGGAATTCAACCGATTGCCATGTCGGAATCTGCTTTGGAGAAATCACTTCATCGCATGCTGGGCACCTTCTATCGAATCGAGCCAAGTGCCGCTGTAGCCTGCTTTTGCCTTCGAGTTTGGTTTTTGTTGGAACCTGTTCAAGCCGTGGTGGGGAAACTAAACCAAAAATTGCGTATATCACAAAAGATAGTAGCAATGAGCTGGTCAACAACGCGACGATTGCGATTGAGCTTCGGGCTCCGAGCAAGAAGCCTGTATCAATTACGAGGAAGAGCGCAACTGCCCAGGCCCATTTCAATGACGAGGTATTAGACCGCAACAGCTGACTGCATGCAGGGCAGGGGAATCCACCGGATTCCCATAGAGGAATCTGTCGAGGGAAATCATTTTGCCGCAGGCCGGGCATTGCCTGTCGTAGCGAGACATAAAGGGTCAATTTGATTCTCACTCAGTTTGTGAGCCAAAGGAACGCTACCCCGGAAATTACTGGCTGGGAGGCGATTGCTTCGCGGTGCGCCATTGCAGGCCGTCAGTCCGATAAGTTGGGTAATCTGAAAGCGAGGCAGTCTGAACCGCCGGGGGAATTCGGCCCATTTGCGGGCAATTACATCCAAAGTGCTGGATCCGTTAGCAAGCAGATTTCTCGAGAGACGGTAGCTCCGCGCGCTGTGGGATTGCCAGGCAGATACCTGGGCGGCTTAGGTTTCTTCGGGGACGACGTAGGGGGCGCGGTAGGTGCCGCGAAGCATGACGTTGGCTTCGTCGTCGCCGACGACTTGCTGCGTAGCGGGATCGAAGGTTAGGGTGCGGCCGAGGCGATAGGAGGCGTTGGCCAAGTGGACGAGGGTGCAGGATATGTGGGCTTCCTCGATGGGCGAGTGAATGTCTTCGGCGCGGCGGCTGCGGACGCAATCGATGAAATTGGCGTAGTGATCGCCGGCGGCTTTGCCGTGGGGGCCGGGTTCGAGCTGATCGGTGAGCCAGGTTTTGTAGGCGTCGTAGCCGTCGATGGCGAGAATGCCTTTTGAGCCATAGAAAATGTTGCCGATAGTGTTGGTCTTGGCGTCGCGCGGGCCGAGGACCTGCTGGTTGTCGGCGGGCTTTTTCTTTGCGGGGGCGGTGAGTCCGGCGGGAGGGACGGCGCTGGCGCCGTACGCGCCGGTGCCGATTTCGGCTTCGTGATTGGTGATCCAGTGGCGGATTTCGAGCTCCATCATTTTGCGCTTGCCGTTTGCATCGTTGAAATAATAGATGGCGTTCAGGACGTTGGGCGTTTGCTGGTCGTCCTCGAACATGAAATGGCCGCCCATGGCGGAGACGGAGACGGGAAAACCGACGCCGAGGCCCCAGCGAGAGATATCGATTTCGTGGATGGCTTGATTGCCAGCTTCGCCGTTGCCGGTGTCCCAGATCCAGTGCCAATTGTAATGAAAGCGATTTTTCGTGAAGGGCTTGTAGGGAGCGGGGCCGGTCCAGAGATCGTAGTGGACGCCGGCGGGAATGGGCGAGGGATCGGCGTGGCCGATGGTGCCGCGCCACTTGTAGCAGATGGCGCGAGACATGTAGACATCGCCGATGGTGCCGTCGCCGACGTGATGAATGGCTTCGAGCATGCCGGGATTCGAACGCGACTGGCTGCCGTGCTGACAAATGCGATTGTATTTTTTTACGGCGCGGACCAGCTGGCGGCCTTCGAAAGTGTTATGCGAGCAAGGCTTTTCGACGTAGACATCTTTGGCGGCCTGGCAGCCCCAGATGGCGATGAGCGAATGCCAATGATTGGGAGTGGCGATGGAGATGGCGTCGATGTCTTTGTCTTCGAGGAGCTTGCGAACGTCGAAGTAACCCTTGGGCTTTGGCAAGCCCATTTTTTCCACGTCGCCGAGGCGTTCGTTGAGGACGTTTTCATCGACATCGCAGAGGGCGGCGAGTTCGACGCCGGGGACGTGCGAGAAGCCGCGGATGTGATCCTGGCCGCGGCCGCGGACTCCGCAGACGGCGACGCGGACGCGATCGTTGGCGCCGAGAATTTTGCCGCCTAGAGCGAGAGCCGCCGCGCCCACGGTGATGGCCTTGCCGGTCGTTTTAAGAAAGTCGCGCCGCTCGATTTCCATGGTCGCCGCCTTTGTATTGGAAACGCTTTTACACTTTACACGCCGCATAGTATATCCCTCGGAGCGCGGTGCGCCAGAGTTGGGTTCACCAAAATTTTATTCAACGGAATCTTTAGAAATTCTGAGCTTGCCAGGACAGCGCGACTCGACCTGTTTGGCGGGCTATTGCTACCATTGGCGCAGCAGCCATGGCCAAGAGGGTTATTTCAAAAACAAAGAAGCGTCGCGAGAGCTCCGGGCTTGCTCGACGATTGCTTGCGAGCTTGAGGCGCACGGGGATGTTGCGGGCGGGAGAGCGTGTCGGCGTGGGAGTGTCCGGCGGGGCGGACTCGGTGGCACTGCTGCTGCTTTTGGTGGAATTGCGCGACGAGCTTGGGATTGTGTTGAGCGTGGCGCACCTGAATCACAAGCTGCGCGGCGCGGCTTCGGACGCGGATGAGAAGTTTGTGGCGAAACTGGCGGAGAAGCATGGATTGACGGTTTACAGCGAGAGCGTGGACGTGGCGGCGAAAGCGCGGCGGGAAAAAGCGAATCTTGAGGACACGGCACGGCGGGCGCGGTACGAGTTTTTCGCCAGGCTGGTGGCGGAAGGAAAAGCCGGGTGTGTAGCCGTAGCGCACACGGCGGACGATCAGGCGGAGACGGTGCTGGCGCACATCTTGCGCGGGACGGGATTGGCGGGACTGGGGGGAATTCATCCGCGGACGGAATGTGTTGTACGGCCATTGCTCCACTTTCGACGAGCGGAACTACGAGATTACTTGCGCGCGAAAAAACAGAAGTGGCGCGAGGACGCGACGAATCGAGATATGTCGCGAACGCGGGCGCGGATCCGGAAGAAATTGCTGCCGCTTTTGGAGAGAGAATTTCAGAGCGGCGTGGTGGAGCATCTTGGGTCGCTTGCGGACTTCGCGCAGGAGGATGAACGGTTCCTAGTATGGGTCGCGGTGGAGCGGTGCAACAGGTCAGCAAGGAAAGAAGCGGGTGGGGTGCGGATCGCGATCGTGGATTTGTTGTCGCCGATGGGAAAGGTGGATTTCAACACAGAGGGCACAGAGAACACAGAGAAGAGCGAAGACAAATGCGCGGCACTGACAAAGCGGATGCTGTTTCGTCTAATTGGGGAGAGAAACCGAGGTACCGGACAGGTCAGCGCGACGCATATCGCGGCGGCACTGGACTTGGCGCGGCATGGAGAGAACGGGAAGATGCTGCAATTGCCGGGCGGCGTGGAAATACGCAGAGAACGCGAGGAGTTGGTTTTTTGCACGAGATCGAAAAGCGGCGCCGGCGGCGAACGCGAGGCGGACAAGTTTGGCGGCGAAGGAAGGCTTACAGGCGCGGGCAGAGTGCGCGGCGGAGCTGATGGAAAATTCGGGGCGAAACAATCTGGCGCAACGGAATACGAGCACAAAATCGATTTTAGAGATGGGGGACAGGAATTGCGCGTGCCGCAAGCGGGGTGCGTCTTCCGCTTCAGGGTGATTGACTGGCCCGGGCAGAGAGAGGAAACTAGAGAATCAGGGACGGTTTTGGACCGCGAGCGACTGCGTGAGCCATTGGTGCTGCGCAACTGGAGATTCGGGGACAAGCTGCAGCCCGCCGGGCATCAGAAAGCGCACAAGCTGAAACGCTTGTTGAACGCGAGACACGTGAGCCGGTGGGAGCGGGACGGCTGGCCGGTACTGACAAGCGGCGGCGTGCTGGTATGGGCGCGAGGCTTTCCGGTTGGGGCGGAGTTTGCGGCGGGCGAAGGGACCAGAACGGGAATACTGATCGTCGAGGAAAAGTCTTGATGCGTGACCGCCCAGCGGTCAAGTCGAGCGCACGAGGACGAGCGGCATTTTCGGCCGCGCGAATTTCCGTCAGGATCGCGGAGCTGGGGCGCGAAATCACGCGGGCGTACCAGGGGCGGCGCGTGGATGTGGTTGTAACGCTGGACCGCGGGTTCGTTTTCGCGGCCGATTTGATTCGCGAGATCAACACCGGCGTCGTTTGTCATTTCGTTCGCGAGGATGTGCGGGACGTGAACGACGGCGGGAACGAACGGCGCGAAGTATATTTTGGTGCGCGGCCGGAATTGAAAGGGCGCGACGTGCTGCTGCTCGATGCGGTGTTGGAGAGCGGCGTGACGCAAGAATTTTTGTTGCGGCGATTGGGAGAAAGCCAGCCGCGGTCGCTGCGATTGGCAGTGCTGCTGGACAAGCCCGCGCGGCGGCGCGTGGGACTGGAGCCCGATTACTTTGGGTTCCGGACGGCATCTAATGATATGTGGGTCGGTTACGGCCTGGCTGCGGCCAACGGAACGGGACGGAACTACCGGGCTCTTTCCACGGGAGCAGCGCAGGTGAAGCGACGGCAGGGACGTACGAAGTAAGATCGAAAGGTTCGCGCGTCGCTTCCTCGCGGGTAGAATTTACGCGAGGCCAAGGACAAAGGTGAGGACAAAGTGAATTCCAGTTCTACGGCGAAAACAATTCTTTTTTGGATCTCGATCGTCTTTCTCGGCGTGATGCTGTGGAAGCTGGTGTCCGCGAACGGAAGCCAGACGCACGAGCAGACGCCCAGCTACAGCGAGTTCATGGCTAAGGTGGACGAGGGAGACATCAAGGAAGTCACGCTGTACCTTTCGCCGAACAGTTATGAAATTCAGGGTGAATACAAGAATCCGCCGAACACCAAGTTTACGGTGACGGTGTTCAAGGAAGCGGCTCCCGATCTGATCAAGGAATTGCGGGACAAGGGAGCGATGATCCAGGGGATGAAGGAAGTGCGCAGCGGGGATTGGATTCTGATCCTGTTGAACGCGGCGCCTTTGATTTTGCTGGTGGGATTTTGCTTATTCCTGATGCGGCAGATGCAAGCCGGCGGAAACAAAGCGCTGAGCTTTGGCAAATCGCGGGCGCGGCTGCTTTCGGCGCAGCAGAAGAAAGCGACGTTTAAGGATGTTGCGGGAACGGATGAAGCGAAGGAAGAGCTGCAGGAAATCATCGAGTTTTTGAAGGACCCGCAGAAATTCCAGAAGCTTGGCGGAAGAATTCCCAAGGGCGTGTTGCTGGTTGGGCCGCCTGGGACGGGCAAGACTTTGCTTGCGAGAGCGATTGCGGGCGAGGCGAACGTGCCGTTCTTTTCGATTTCCGGCTCGGATTTCGTGGAGATGTTTGTGGGCGTCGGCGCGAGCCGGGTGCGCGATTTGTTCGAGCAGGGGAAGAAGAACGCGCCTTGCATCATTTTCATCGATGAGATTGATGCGGTCGGACGGCACCGCGGAGCGGGCCTCGGCGGCGGACATGACGAGCGCGAACAGACTTTGAATGCGTTGCTCGTGGAGATGGACGGATTCGAATCGAACGAAGGCGTGATCTTGATCGCGGCGACGAACCGGCCCGACGTGCTGGACCCAGCGCTGCTGAGGCCTGGACGATTCGACCGGCGCGTGGTCGTTGCACGGCCAGACGTGAAAGGACGCGAAGAGATTCTTCGCGTGCATACGCGCAAAGTACCGCTAGCCGATGACGTCGAGTTGTCCATCATCGCGCGCGGGACGCCGGGCTTTTCCGGCGCCGACCTTGCGAACCTGGTGAACGAAGCGGCGTTGTGGGCGGCGCGGCAGAACCGCAAGTTCGTGATGCAGGTCGACTTCGAGATGTCCAAAGACAAAGTGCTGATGGGCGTCGAGCGGAAGTCCATGATCCTCTCGGACGAAGAGAAGAAAAACACCGCGTATCACGAGGCGGGACACGCGCTGGTGGCGGCGATGACGCCGGGAGCGGATCCGGTTCACAAAGTGACCATCATTCCGCGAGGGATGGCGCTCGGGTTGACGATGCAATTGCCCGAGGACGACAAGCACACCTACACGCGGGAATATCTGGAAGCGATGTTGGCCGTGTTGATGGGCGGGCGCTCGGCGGAAGAGATTTTCCTGGGACACATAACGACGGGAGCCGGCAACGACATCGAACGCGCGACGGAAATCGCACGAAACATGGTTTGCGAATGGGGCATGAGCGACCTGGGGCCGCTGGCCTTTGGCAAGAAGGACGAGGCCATCTTCCTGGGCCGCGAAATAACGCAACATCGCGACTATTCGGAAGACACCGCCATTCAGATCGACAAGGAAGTGCGGCGGATCGTCAACGGTGGCTACGACAACGCCAAGAGAATCCTTTCGAACAACCGCGAGACGCTCGAGCGAATCGCGCAGGCGTTGCTCGAGCGCGAAGTGATCGACGCGAACGAAGTGAAGATGTTGATGGAAGGCAAGACTCTGCCAGAAAAGCCACGGACGCCGCCTCCGCAGGCGCCGCCGGCGCCTAGCGCCGATCCGAAGGTGGTGCGTCCAGAGCTGCGGCCGGCGCCCGGATTTACGCGTGGAGAAAATCCAGCGAAGGCGTAAAAGCAAGTTATCGTTTGCGTGGGGGCACGATTCATCGTGCCCCTCTTTTTTGCACGGGCCGCTCGCTGACTGGTGATCCGCTGCGTGGATGACCGGCGGGCACAAGATGGCGTAGAATGCGTTTATGGGAAAGAAAGAACCGGACAATCTGAACGTCACCTGTCCCTGCTGCCAGGCGAAACTGGTGGTGGATGCCGTGTTTGGAGCGGTGCTCTCGCACGAAGCGCCGGTAAAGGCCGGGCCCAACGTGGACCTCGAAAATGCGCACGGGATTCTTGCGGAACAGCGCCGCCAGCGCGAGGATAAGTTTGCCGACTCGTTCTTTCAGGAAACGCACAAAGAAGACATCCTCGCCAAGAAATTTGAAGAGGCCATGAAGAAGGCCAAGGACGCTCCCGCCGGCAAGCCGCTGCGCGATTTTGACTTGGACTAGATTGTGGGACAGGCATTCTTGCCTGTCGCTTTCTGTTTCTGGATGCAGAAAAACAGAAACGGCTATCGATGCTTCGCTGGAAGCGTAGGACAGACAAGAGTGTCTGTCCTACTTCCTCTGAGCTAGACTGTTAGCCTCTCCCTCCCATGAAACGACGCAAGAAATTCCGGCTGAAGCTGCCTTCGCGGACGCTGATTTTGGGGGAACGCACGCTCGTGATGGGCGTGCTGAACGTCACGCCGGACAGCTTCTCGGATGGCGGGAATTACGAGGAACCGGGAATCGCCATTGAGCATGCGCTAGCGATGGAACACGATGGCGCGGACCTGATTGACGTTGGAGGCGAATCCACGCGGCCCGGTTCGGAGGAAATTCCAGCCTCGGAAGAGCTGGATCGCATTCTGCCCGTGCTGGAAGGGCTGCGGGGCCGCCTCAAGATTCCCATATCGGTCGATACGCGGCGGTCTACGATTGCAGAGCTTGCCATCCGGGCCGGCGCAGAGATCATTAATGACGTTTCAGGATTGAAGAGCGACGCGCGCATTGCAGAAGTCGCGGCAAAAAATGGCGTGCCGCTGATTTTGATGCACATGCGCGGCGAGCCAGCCACCATACAGATGGGGCCGTTCGCGCGCGACGTTGTCCACGATGTAATGCGCGGACTGAAAGAATCCGTTGCGAAGGTCCGCAAGGCTGGTGTCGCAAAATCACAGATCATTTTGGATCCGGGAATTGGTTTCGGAAAAAGCCATTCGCAAAATTACGAGCTGCTGCAAAAGTTGCAATTGCTCGCTGCTCTGGGCTATCCGCTGCTCGTGGGAACTTCGCGCAAGGGATTTCTTGGAGCGACGCTGGCGCACGACGGGAAACCTGCGCCGCCGGGAGCGCGAATCTGGGGTACGGCCGCGACCGTCACTGCGAGCATTTTGGGCGGCGCGCATATCGTGCGCGTGCATGACGTTGCGGAAATGGTGCAAGTCGCACGGGTCGCCGACGCTGTACTAACGGCGACTAACTTGAACTAGAAGCGGAGTCTTCGCTCGCTTCGCGACGGTTCCGACGAGCAAATCAAAGTCTCAGGTTAAAGGCTCGGAACCGGAGGAAGCTGGCAGGAGGCTGCAGCGCGGGTTTTTGCCTGGTGGCGACGAAGGAAGGTCACCAAGCCAATCAAGAATGCCGCGCCAATCCCGCCGAAGAATGCTAACGAGCCCGTCAGCGCGATCCGCAGAATGCCTGCCCACACTCCCGAGCCAACGGCAAGCACGACTTTGGGGCCGCTTGCCCCATGTCCATAACGACAAGCAAATTTGTAATTTCCATTTGCCGGAACGCGAAATTCCAGAACCGAATGGCCGGACCGCCCTCCGAGCTCGTAGGTCGTCGATACATTTGGCAATCCAACAGGAATCACTTCTCCATCTGTTCCGTTCACCTTGCATTCCAGTCCACCGATGGAATCCGCGGTTGAATAAACCTTGCCGTTCAGCACCGACCGCTGTTCGAGGAAAATCGTGTAGTTTGGGCCGTGCTTCAATTCGAGTTGCGCTTCGCCCGGAACCACGACCTGAACCAGAGAATCGGCGATATGCGGAAGCTCATGCCATAGGTCGTAGAAAAAATAGACCATTCCGCCGGCAAATACCGCCAGAGCAAGGACGTAGTACCACCAACTTGGTCGAATGCGATCCACTGCGCTCAAGGCTTCAGTTCCAACACATCTGTTGTTACGTGGTCGACGGCTGGTTTGGAGTAGGTCAACGGAAGGTAGCGGCCGGTGGTCCACAGCGCGAGCAAGTCATCGTAGTGAGGGCTGGTGGGCTGGCCACTTTGGCCGGGGACGTTCACTCCCAGGGCATTGTCCCAATCGCTCAGGTCGAAGATCTCGCGATAGCTCGCACCTGCCAATTGGTCGAAGGAAGTTCCACCAAAATAAGTAGCGTCAACCGTGGTGCCGTCGCCGGGTCGGGGGATCGGGCCGCGGTCGAAAAGTGAATTGGCTTGTGGCATTGAGCCAAGAGGATGAATGAACGAGACGCGATGCAAGCGTCCCCAGGCCCATTCCTGGGGATTCGGACCCAATTTCGCCGCGAGTTTCTGCTTTGCGCTTTCGAGAGTTTGCCGCAGGAGCGCGTCGCGGGCAGCTTCGGGGTTTTCGCCGAAGACGCTGGCGGTGGGGTCAGATAGTTCTTGGGCGGTTTTCTGCAGCGACAGTTTTCCTACGACCGCTCGTGCTTCCGCAGGGACCACTTTTTTCGTGACCGCTTCGCGGAGTTCTTCGACCCAATATTCGTAGAGCGAAGCCGCGCTGGAATTCCCCGTCACCGCGCAGTCCCAATCGAGCAAGAGTTTGGCCGAGCTGCCTGGTGAGTTTCCGGCGGCACGCTTCAGCAGGCTGTGCAATTCGCGCGCGGGCAGCGAAACAACATCGTTCTGAAGATTTTCCATATCTTCTACGCTTAGTTTGTGCGCGGTTTTCGCGGCGTCGCTGAGCACTTCCGAAATGCGTTGGAACCGCTCGGGCGAGGCCCACTGAAACCCGACAGCGTAGGGATAATTTTCCGGGATCATTTTGTGATTGGCCGAGGCCACAAAATCTGAAGATGGATTGTAGGTGTGCGGAAGTTCGCCGTTGGGGACAAAACCGCTCCATTCATAGCCTCCGTCTTCGGGGACGGGGAGGAGGCCAGTCCAGTTCTTGCGCAGCGGCGCGAGACCGGTGGAGTGCTCGCCAATATTTCCATCGCGGTCGGCATAAACGATATTTTCCGACGGCACTTTCCAGCGCGCCATGGCCTGCTCGAACTCCTGCCAGTTTTCCGCGCGATCGACCGAAAGTGAGCCGAGGTATCCGGCCGTGCCGGGTTCGGCGCCGACCCAGCGCAGTGTCAAGGCGCGCTTTCCGTCCTCCCAGAGAACGGGGCCGTGACGTGTAAATTTCAGCTTCACGGTGACCGGCACGCCGCCGCGCACGTTAATAGTTTCCGTTTCAACCTGCATGCGCTCCCAGCCGTGCTCGGTTTTATATTCGTCTGGATCGGCGGGGTTCAGCTGCGCGAGATAGAGATCCTGCTGATCGAGGCCGAAAATCGTGAATCCCCAGGCGATATTTTCGTTGTGGCCGACAGCGACGCCGGGCAAACCTGGCTCGCCTGCGCCAATAACGTCCCATCCCGGCGCGACGAGATGAACGATGTAGCGCAAGGAAGGTTCGGCGATGACGCGGTGCGGATCGTTGGCGAGCAGCGGTTTACCTGTGGCCGTGAGAGAACCAGAGACGGTCCAGTTGTTGCTGCCCTGAACGGGCGTCTCCGGGAAATGAAGAGGCACGTCGCTGCCGACGAGATTTTTGAGCAGGGCAGGTGAGAGACCGGAAAAATCAATCCCTGGCGCAGGGTCGAGTTTCACTGGAGGATCGAGCTCGAGAAGTTTTGCTGCATTTGCCGCGCCGAGAAGAGCGACCAACTGCGCATTGTGAAGTTCGCTGGCGCCGTTTCCCGTCATGGAATAGGCAGCGAGCCGATTAAGGCAGTCCGCAGGCTTCCAATGCCCGGGCTTGAAGCCGGCAAGTTGAAATCCGATAGGAAGACCGGGGCCACGCGGCTCTTGAATTTCATCGATGTAGGCGTTGATACCGGAGGTGAACGCTTCGAGAATTTCTTTCGTATCGGGCGCGTAGCTTTTGTATTCGGCGTCCATATCGCCGCGATATTGCAACAGGCGCGCATTGGTGTCGCGCTTTACGAAAGAGGGCCCGAGAATTTCCGCGAGCCGGCCCTCGCCGGAGCGCTTCCAAAGCTCCATTTGGAAGAGCCGGTCTTGCGCGACGACAAATCCCTGCGCGAAGAAAAGGTCATGCTCGTTCCGCGCGTAAATGTGGGCGACGCCCCAGCGGTCGCGCTGCACCCGCACACTTTGCTGAAGCCCGGGTACCTCGAGCGTTCCGCGAATCTGCGCGAGGACGGCTTTTGCTCGGGCTTCGAGGTTCGCAGGAGCCTTCTGAGTCGCCGATTGCGACAACGCCAAGCCCGCGAGCGCCAGACTCAGTACAAAAATGGAAACAGATTTCTTCATCGCCGGATTTTTGATCACAGATTCTCTCGACTGGATAATTTATCCCACTTAATTTCTCGCGGAAACGGCGCGAGCTTATACTAATCCTCGCCGCGATGCACGGGCTTGCTGCTGGAAGGAAACTGTCCCATGGGCTTTCGAATCATTGCCGGGCGTAAATCGAAGCGCGACACGAAGGCTTTCTTTGCCTCATTCCTTCTCTATTTCTTTGCTTCGATCTCTGCGTCGGCGCAACTGCCTCCCGTGACGGATTCTCTCAGCTCCTCGCAAGCCGGCCAGGGCGCCGCTGCTTGTTCCGCTACGAACGCTTCGAGCTGCGCCCAGGCGGCCGCAAAAATTCTGCCGCAGGTGCTAGGCCCTTCGCCGATGGAAGAAAATTTGCGTCGTTTGACAGATGAAATTGGCGGCCGCCTCTCCGGCTCTCTCCAAATGGCCAAGGCTGTCGAATGGGCGGAAGACGCTTTTCGAAATGCCGGAATCGACGTTCATCCGGAAAACTTCACCCTCCCCACAACTTGGAGCGAGAGCGAAACCGAGCTGACCATCGTGGAACCTCATGGACCCTATTTCTCACGAATGGCCAACGGCAAAACATACTTGCTGGTCAAGCACGAAACTCTACGCGCAGTTTCGGAAGGTTGGGGCCACCCGACGCCTCCCGGCGGGATCGAAGCAAGTGTCGTTGACGTCGGCTATGGCAACGAAGAAAACTTCGCGGCAGCCGGTTCGTCTCTCAAAGGTACGATTCTCCTTGTCCATACCGACATCGACTCGACTTGGGCTGATCTTTTTGATGAATATCTTCGGCCGCCGCGGATCATCCAACGCGCGCTCAATGGCGGCGCCGCCGCGATCCTTTGGATGGCGGCTCGCGAACGGCTTCTACTTTATCGCCACACAAATTCTTTGAATGGTGAAATCGGCAGGATTCCTCAGGCGATCGTCGCTCGCGAGGATGCCATACGCCTCGCGCGCCTTGTCGCGGCCAATCCAGGAAAAGTGGTTGTGCGTCTTGATATGCCCAACAAAATCGGCGGCCCCATCCAGCAAGAGAATGTTGTCGGCGAGATTCGCGGGTACGAGAAGCCCGAGGAAAGCGTTATTCTCGCTGCGCATCTCGATTCGTGGGATCTGGGAACCGGCGCGCTGGACGACGGCTGCAACGCGGCGTTAGTCATTGAAGCGGCGCGCGCCATTAAAGCCACCGGACTGCTGCCGCGGCGGACGATTCGCTTCGTGCTCTTCAGCGGCGATGAACAAGGCACGATCGGCTCTTTGGCATACGTGCAGGCACACCGCGCCGAGATGGACAAGATTCGCGCGATGATCGCCTTCGACGCCGGTACCGGCCGCGTCACCGGCTATTCGCTGGGCGGGCGGCGCGACATGGAACCCGGTGTCCAGCAAGTGCTGAAGCCGCTCGAATCGTGGGGCGCGAACCACGACACGTACGATGCGTCGTTCGGTACCGACAATTTCGATTTCCTGCTGGAAGGCGTGCCAACGCTGGTGGCCAATCAGGAGGAAGCCAACTATCTGCCGAACTATGACGCGGCGTCCGACACTTTCGACAAAGTCGATATTCGCGAGCTGAAGCTGAGCACCGCCATCGCCGCGCTGACCGCCTGGGGTATCGCGGACCGCACGGAGCCGCTCGGCAAGCGCCTGACACGCGCCGAACTCGACGTACTCCTCAGAGAAACCGGCCTCAACCAGCAAATGAAAACGCTCGGTTACTGGGACGCCTGGCAGTCCGGCGCCCGCGGAAGAACGCCCTGACGCCGCTTTATGACCCGAAACTAGAGACCCGCGGTGCTCTGAAAGGTAGTCCATTCTTAGGCAGCACCGCAGGTCTTGCCAATTGCTTCCCGGTATACTGTAAGTGTGCGGGGCACCTCTCTCAACCTGAAAGAATCGAAGCCGGCGCGCATTCTTGCGTTGGATTATGGGCGCGCGCGAATCGGGCTGGCGATTGCCGGTGCGGAAGCCGCGCTGGCGCAACCGCTGGCGACCCTGGATCGTATCAATCGCAATGAAGACATGCGGCGATTGCGCGAACTGGTGCGCGAGCATGGCGTGAACCAGATCGTTGTGGGGCTGCCGCTGCGCCTTGATGGGACGCGCGGGGAGATGGCCGAAGAAGCGGCGCGATTTGGCGAACGCGTGCGCAAGCAGCTTGGTTTGCCCGTGGAGATGGTCGACGAGCGTCTGACGAGCTGGGAAGCAGAGCGTTTGCTCGAAGAACATCAAGGCAGAACCATGCATGCCGCATCGAACAAGAAACGTAAGAAAGAAAGCACAAAACCAGGCGTCGACGCCATGGCCGCTGCGCTGATCTTGAAGGAATATCTGGACCGAAGACACGCCGAGCCAGAGGCGAAATGAAAAGGGAGCGCGAGGAACTCACGAAACTGATGGCGAGGCTGATTTGAAGAAAGCTCTCATACTCATTGTGCTGGTGCTGCTCGCCGCAGGCGGAGTGGGCGCTTGGATGTGGTACACCCTCACGCACCCGTACCAGGGATTCGGCTCGGAAGGCGTGTTCGTGACCGTGCCGCACGGCGCTTCGCGGCGCGGCGTGGCGCGCTTGCTCGAACAAAACGGCGTGGTGCGCAGCGCCTTTGCATTTGAAATTTACGCCCGGCGTCATCCCAAGCGCACCCTCGAAGCCGGCGAATATTTTTTCAACAAGCCCGCCACTGGCCGCGACGTTTTCTGGAAGCTCGCCAAGGGCGAAGTCTATGAAGTTCCCTTCACCGTCCGCGAAGGGGAGACTCTCTACGACATCGCGCACGACCTCGAAGCCGGGCATTTCATGTCCGCCGAAGAATTCGTGAAAGCCGCGAGCGATCCCACGCTTGTCCGCGACATCTTTCCGCAAGCGCTGACGCTCGAGGGCTTTCTCTTCCCGGCAACGTATGAATTGCCGCGTCATCCCATGCCTAACGAACTGGCCTCTCTAATGGTGAAGAAGTTCAAGTCCGAGTGGACGCGCATCGCGCCGCCAATGGCCGACGGCGATAAAACGCGGCTGGCCTCCGGCTACCCGATTGGCTCGATCGTGACCATGGCCTCGCTCGTCGAGCGCGAGACGCCGAAGAAGGACGAGCGTCCGCTCGTCGCTGGCGTCTTCGAAAATCGCCTGCGCAAAGACATGATGCTGCAATGCGACCCTACGGTAATCTACGCTCTGCAACAAGAAGGCCAGTACAACGGCACGCTGACCGGAGCCGACCTGCACATCCACTCGCCCTACAACACCTATGAGCACACGGGTTTGCCCCCGGGACCCATCGGCAATCCGGGAGAGGCATCGCTGCGCGCAGCGCTCGACCCCGCGAAGACCGACTATCTCTATTTTGTCGCCAATACCGAGGGCGGACATTTTTTTGGCTCGACACTGGCCGAACACAACAAAAATGTGACAAAGTACCGCCGTCTGCTGGCGGGCCTCCCGGCCGATCCTCCGCCTCCCCCGCCGCAGAAGCACGCGCATACCAACAAGAAGGCGCACGCGAAATCGCGCGCGAAGTCGCGCAGAAGCAGAGCTTGATGACCGATTCGCAAAAGTCAAAGAAAGACCTGATCCTCGAAACGGCGCGAGAAATTGGCGCTTCCCGGTGGACGCTCGCGGAAATCGATCAGTTGCGCCGGCGGCTCCAGGCGGAGCACGGCGAAGCCGGAAAGACCAGCTCGGAATACATCGGGGAAGTTCTGAAAACGGCGGGCTGGAAAGTGCTTCTCACCCTGCAGGAAGAGGCAGAAGAGCAGTACGAAGAAGAATTTGAAGACTTGCTGCACTTCAAAACGCTCGAAGACGCGGAAGTCAGCATCATGCGGCTGGACGAGCTGATGCGCAAATTCCAGGCGCACGGCGAACATGCGGCGGTCGAGCGTGTTCTAGGGATTGCGCGCCTCGGCAAGCGCCGCGCGGAAATGATTTCGCATAATCACAAAGTCGAACCCCATAAGCGCGCTGAAAAAGAAGAGATCGCCAATTGGTTCCGCATCTGGCTGGAAACACCAGATGCTTTCTTCGACTGGCTGGACGTGCGCAAGCAATCGCCCGATTTTCGCAGCAGATTTCCGGAAGTGGAGTCCCTCGAATGAGCGTTCCCCCGGGCGTGCCGCCTGGCGCGCTGGATTTGCCTCCTTATTCCCTGGATGTGGAAACGTTGGACCTCGGCCCGGGCGTGAAAGCGGTGGGCCTGGAGCTAGTCGAAACGGAAAATCGCGAGCCCGTCCGCGGCAAGCAAGCGGCCGAGATTTGGTCCGCGCTCTTCCCTGCCCTGGCGGCAGATGATTTCTACACGGTAGATTTTTTCAGCCACATCGACCGCGTTCAAGAGTTTTGCAAAGCGCGAAAGATTGAGTTCCGTGAGGCCGCCGGACGTTGCTTGGTTCTGCCGCAGCCGCACCAAGCGCAATTGTTCCAGCTCTTCGAACGCTTCGAGGGCGAAACCTTCGGAATCCGCGCCGGAACCGCGGCAGAAACTCCCGATGGCGCGCTCGAAGGAGATCTTTCCAAGCGCGGCGTCGACGCTTACCAGCCAGCTTACGAACGCTACTCCTTCTGCGCCATCTGCGAGCCGGAAGACGGCTGGGTGACGCTCCTCAGCGCCACGCTCTGGGCCAGCGAAGTCATCCGGCGCGTTCGCCCGGCTGTCCAACCCTTCGACATCTACATCGCTCGCCCACAATAGACATGGACTGCCCGTTGATTCGCAGTCTTCGCTCAGACTCGTTCATAATGGATAGTGTGAGCAGGCCATGGACGCCAATTCATCGGCGTTTGATGGACGCCCCCCCGGCATGGTCGTCAGATTGCTTCATTTATGTGAAAGGGACGGAAACGACTGATGCAGCGTGCGTGGACATGCACTCTAACGGCGACAGTGGCGGCGATTTGCTGCAGTTGCGGCGGCGCGGTCAGCCACAAACAAGCTGTGCCTCCCACACAGATCGTCGTCGCGCAAGTGGCCACGCGCGAAGAGCTGATCGACAAGTACAACGCCATCGCGAACGGCGTGAAGAGCCTGGACGCTACTGTCCAACTAAAACCCACAGCCGGCTCAAAATACAGCGGCGTGATCGAGGAATATCACGACGTAAAAGCATTCCTCTTGGAGCAGAGGCCGGCCTACATACGCGTGATCGGGCAAGCGCCGGTGATCGGCAAAACGGTCTTCGATATGACCAGCGACGGGGAAACATTCCACGTCTGGGTCCCCTCGAAAAATAAATTCCTCGTTGGGCCGGTCGCGCTGGAACGCACCAGCAGCAAGCCCATCGAAAACCTCAGGCCGCAACATCTTCTCAACGCTCTCCTCTGGAGCGAGATTCGCAAACAAGAGGCTGTGCTGTTCGAGGAGTTCGATGGCGAGCAGGCGCGTTACTATGTCCTGACTGTTTTGCGGGGCGGCTATCAAATGGAAATTCTGCGCAAAATCTGGTTTGACCGCGCCGACCTGCAGGTAGCGCGCTTGGAAGGCTTTGGGCCAAATGGCATTTTGCTCTCCGATGTCCGCTACTCCGATTGGGAGCCTCTCACCCCCGCGGAACAGCCAGCAGGAATCACCGCGTCCGGCGTCAGCGCATTTCCGCGCCTAATCCAAATCGATAGGCCGCACGATGACTACCGCCTGGAATTGCAAATCACAAAATTGATGCTGAACGAAGACATTCCGCCGGAACGTTTCAACCTCCAGCAGCCTGTGGGTTCCGAACTTGTCAGTGTGGGCGAGGATGCGCCGGAGAAACAGCCATGATGGCCGAGTTAATCGTCCGGAACTTGTTGCACCGTCCATTGCGCACGTTCATTGGGCTTCTTGCCGTCGCGGTGGAAGTCGCATTGATCATCCTGATCGTGGGGCTGACATCGGGAATGTTGGCGGAGACGGCCAAACGGATTGAGGGCATCGGAGCGGACATCATGGTCCAGCCGCCTGCGGCTTCCTTCTTGATAGGGATAACCGGCGCTCCCATGCCTATAAAGATTGGCGAAAAGCTGGCGGAATTGAAATATGTGCAAGCCGTCGCGCCTACTCTCTTGCAATTCAGCTCGCAAGGTGGCGTGGACGTGGTTTACGGGATCGATCCGGAAAGCTTCCGCGCGGTTTCGGGAGGATTTGTATTTCGCCAGGGACACGACATGGAGGGTCCCGACGATCTCCTGGTAGACGATCTGGCGGCAGCCTCGAAACACATCAAAGTTGGTGACACCTACAAACTGCTGAACCACGACTGGCATGTCGCCGGCATCATCGAGCACGGAAAAGGCGGTCGCTTGTTTGTACCGCTGGCCACGCTCCAGGATTTGGTCGGTGCGCCCGATAAAGCGTCCATTTTTTGGCTGAAATGCACCCGGCCAGAACATACGGAAGACGCCATGGACGAGATTCGCCACCTTTTGCCGGGCTACACGGTCCGGCCGGTTAGCTCCTTGTTGTCGTTGATGACTTCGACTAACATTCCCGGCCTGCAGACGTTTATCAACGCCATGATTGGCTTGGCGGTCGCCATCGGCTTGCTGATGATTTTTCTGACGATGTATACAACCGTGCTCGAACGGACGCGTGACATTGGAGTGCTGAAGTCGCTTGGGGCGAGCCGGGTATTCATCGTCCGCGCGCTTCTGACCGAGTCCGCAGGGCTTTGTCTGCTGGGCATATTGGCAGGAATCGGGCTGAGTTATTTAGGACGGGCGGCGTTTCATCTCGGATTCCCGACGCTACCAATAGACATAACAACCGATTGGATTCTTCGTGCCGGGGCGATCTCCTTGGCAGGGGCGGTTCTCGGTGCCTGCTATCCGGCATGGTTGGCCAGCCGGAAGGATGCCGTCGAGGCACTCTCCTACGATTGAGAATCGGCGGCGGAGTGGCTTCGGAAGCGCAGACGACCAACGAATTCAAGAAGGGAGAATAGCCCGCAGGAGGACGCTGCGGCTAGGCACAGATGGGAATCGCAGCTACAATACCGACACCCGCCGAAGGGCTAATTGTCGCAGGAAAAAAGAGCTTGGAGCCGATACTTAAAACAGAAAATTTGTGGAAGCTCTACCACGCCGGGAAGGTGGAAGTCCCCGCACTTCGTGGCGTAAATTTCGATGTGGCACCCGGGGAATCCGTGGCCGTCATGGGTCCCTCCGGTTGCGGTAAATCTTCGCTGCTCTATGTGATCGGCGGACTGGCAAAGGCCTCCAAAGGCCGTGTCCTAGTGGATGGCAACGACTTGGCGGCGATGAGCGACGCCGAGCGTACCAAGCTGCGCCGTCATAAAATTGGGTTTGTCTTTCAGCGCTTTAACTTGCTGCCCACTCTGACCGCCAAGGGCAACATCGCCATCGCCCAATTCATTCATGGTGACGGTTTTGACCCCCACCGCTTCGAGGTCGTCACAAGTCTCCTGGGCCTGGACGGACGCCTGCAGCATAAGCCCTCGGAACTTTCGGGCGGCGAACAGCAGCGCGTGGCCATTGCACGGGCCATTATCAATGAACCAAAAATTCTGTTGGCCGACGAACCCACCGGCAATCTGGATTCAAAAAACTCCGAAGCCGTGCTTCAGATGCTTCGCCAGCTGAACAAAGACCTCGGCCAAACGATCGTCATGATCACGCACAATCCCGAAGCCACAACGTATTTTGATCGCGTCGTGCACATGCGCGACGGCGTGATTGTCGATGGAGTGCCGGCAGACTGAGATGGCCAGCCTCGGACAAATTCTCTCGAGGACCTTCTTTTGGGCCTACGAGCGCGGCACTTGGCAATATGACGCCGCGGTCATCCTGATTTTAATCTTTGTATTGGCGACGCCGCGAGGCTGGTTCCACGACCAACCACAGATGGGCCTACCCGCCAATGCCCCCGGCCAAGTCCTGCTGCTAAACGACGAAGGCGCGAGCAAGACCTACCGGGTCGATGCTCGAATCCTCGCTCCTCCCGTGCAAACGCCGGCGCTTGAAAATGAGCTGCACAACGCTCTGCAGAAGGCGCTTCCTGACTTAGGCGACAAGCGCTTTACGATCTCAAAAATCGAGCCCATCCGCGACGACCAGGGTACGGTGATCGCCTATCACGTTGAAATCCATCGCTAGAATCGAACCGCGCGCCAGCTCTCACGCTCTCTTGCGTAACTTGGGCTCGGGCGCGCGCATCTCTCTCTATATGCTAGGATTTGAGTGAGCATAGCCAGCCGCGGGATCGAGCATCTACAGGGGCATCCATTGATTAGAAAGCATTTCGTCTCGTTCATTCTAGGGTTGGGCATGGCCATCGTCGCGGCCGCGGTGACCTCTGCGCAGACCAGCACGCAATGGACGACCGCCCAAGTGCTTGAAATGATGGATAGGTCCGCGAAGGAATTTCGCAGCCTCACGGCGGATATCGAAAACATAAAATACACGGCCGTTGTGAAAGATACGTCGAAGGAAACGGGACAAATTTGGGTCCGCCACGACCAGAAAATGCTCATTGAAATTACGAAACCAGAGCCACGAACGATTTTGCGCACCGGCGACTCTCTCTTTATATACAATCCCAAGATCAATCGCGTGGAAGAATACGATCTCGGTAAGAATCGCTCGATGGTGGACCAGTACATCCGCCTGGGCTTCGGCACCAAGAGCGAAGACATCAAGAAAAGCTATCTGGTCACCGTCACCGGCCAGGAAGAATTCGATCACAGGAAAACCGTTGTGGTCGAATTCACTCCAAAATCCGATCACATTCGCAGCCAGATTTCGCGCATCCAGATGTGGATCGACGCGGCTTCCTGGCTGCCTCTTCAACAGAAATTCTATGAGACGGGTTCGGACGACTATATATTGTTCCACTACTCGAATCTGATAGAGAATCTCAAAATCAGCGATTCCAAGTTCAAGCAAGACTGGCCGAAAGACGCTACTCGCGAAAAGCCCCACGTTTAGGTTAAGTGCGTCCCCGCGCTAGCTGAGTCTAGGTTCGTCTGCTCACTTCCAGCTTGCAACTTCCGACTCTTGGAATCCCCTAAAAACATGGAGCTTAGCTCCCATCTAGGGGCTTCCCTCCCGGCCTTGAGGTTCCTTCTCATTCAACCAATAGGTTAAATACGAGGCCTTCGCCACCGCTAATCTCGACTTTCAGCCTCGGTCAACGGATCGTCTGAAACGGTCTGATCAGCGAGCGGAAAGTCTTCTAATTGCCTACTTTTCAAAGATTTGAATCGCTTCTAAAGGGTTACAGAATGAGCTTGAGTCATTCCGTTGCGGCACGCTCCGTCGCCAGTAGCTGCTGTTTCCGCGTAATCCCCCAGCGATAGCCAGCCAGGCTGCCATCCTCGCGGACTACGCGGTGGCAGGGCACGACGATCGATACTGGGTTGGTGGCGCAAGCCCGGGCAACGGCCCGGACGGCCTTTGGACGACCCAGGGCCCGCGCCACCTGCGAATACGTGCGGGTCTTCCCGCGGGGAATGCGCTGCAGTTCCTGCCAGACGCGGCGCTGAAATGCCGTGGCCTGCAAATCGAGCGGAAGATTTACTTGAGCGGGCTTGCCCTCGATCCGCTGGACAATTTCGCGGATCCAGCGCTGGGCGCCGCCCGTCGCCGGAAAAATTTCCGCGTGCGGATATTCCTCTCGCAATTCGGCGACCAGCTTTTTCTCGGCGTCTCCCAAATATACTGCGGAGACACCTCGCTCCGTGGCGGCGACAAGAACTCTCCCTAGCGGTGACTGCGCGATCGTGTATTCGAGCTTCATACCTTTTCCTCCCTTTTGATAAGTTGCAGGCGTCATTCCCAGCTGCGCGTTGCTGCGTTCATAAACGCGGCTGGACGAGCCGTATCCTGTTTCGTAGAGTGCGTCAGTGATGTTCTTCCCGGCGCGAAGTAACTTCTTGAAACGCTTGACGCGTAACGCTTCAGCAAGCTCGCGCGGCGCAAGCCCTGTGACCTGGCGGAAGGCCCGGCGAAGAGTCGTCGCGTTTGAGCCCAGCTCCCCTGCGAGTGCGGAAAGCGGCACGTTTTCTTCCACGGATTCTCCGAGAATCCATGCGGCGCGCATTACGAGTGCCGCTGAGGCGGCTATCTGGTCCGGGCGGCAGCGAAGACACGGACGAAATCCTCGGTTTTCAGCTTCTTCGCGCGTTTTGAAAAAAATGACATTGCCCCGTAGTGGCCGGCGAGCCGGACAGGACGGCCGGCAATAAATGCGAGTCGAACGCACCGCCAGCACGAACTTGCCATCGGCGCGGGCATCGCGTGCGAGGGTTGCGCGCCAGAATTGCGCGGCCTTTCGCGGCGAAATTTGCCCCGTCGCATCCCCGCGCGAATTGTTCATCGTTTGCATGCTTAGAAAATAGCGCACGCTTCAAATCAAATCTATCCGCAAACGTGCGCCAAAGTGGACACAAACACGATGGCGTACAGCCACTGCGAAACGCGCTCAAGAGACTAGCTCAGGCTTCGCCAGGATTGGGCAAAACTTCGGCGGCCTCAATGGCAGTCCTATGCGGCGCGGTGATCACCAAGAGAACGGCAGTAAGAATGACAGCGGCAGCAAGCCCGGTGCGCAATGTGATCTTTTCACCAGCCCAAAGCCAGCCAAGAAACAGCGCCACCACAGGATTGACGAACGGGTAGGTCCCCACGCGCGCCGCGGAAGTGTTTTTCAATAGATAGACGTACGCCGTGAAGCCGATACCCGATCCGAATACGATGAGATATGCAAGCGCCATCCAGGAACGCGGGGAAATCGCAGTAAAATGCAGATCGCGGACCTCACCGGAAGCGAGACTCACAATCCAAAGGGCGATCCCGCCGACAAGGCTTTGCATGGCGACGCTCAACATCGGCGAACTTGGAAGATCGTGATGCTTCGAGTAGATGGAGCCGCAGGCCCATGAGAAAGAGGAGACGACCAGAATTCCCGCCCCTGTGAGATCGATGCGCAGCGAGCCTCCCAGATGCGCAGGACCTACTAGCACCGCCAAGCCTGCGAACCCCAAAACAAGACTAGCGACAACTCTGGGGACCGGTCGCAATCCACCCGGCCGAAGCCATTCGAGCAATACCATCCAAAAGGACACCAGGGCCACGATCAAAGCCGCCACGCCCGTCGGAACCGTGCGCTCGGACAAGCAAACTCCTCCGTTCCCCATAAGAATAAGCAGAAGACCCGTGATGCCCGCCGTGCGCCATTGCGCGTGTGTCGGCCGAATTCCTGTTTTCCATCGCAGGAGCGGAAACAGAATGAGCCCTGCGGTTAAGTGACGCATAGCGGAAAGCACAAGTGGAGGCAAAGATTGGATCCCGATGGAGATCGCAAGGTAGGTCGAGCCCCAAATCAAATAGATGGCAGCGAAGGCAGCGACGATGAGCTTCGCGTCGCGTTTAGCTGGGCCCTGCGACATCGATGCAGGCGCCGCCGCATTTGTAGCTTGACCGGCCAAAGGTGTGGACATTCTGGGGAGCCTAAAGAATTCAAATTAGAGTGAGAAGAGCAAAGTGTCGAGCACCATTTTGGACGAAGATATTCACAGCACATTGAGAGACGTTAGAATAATCGCGGTACTATAACCAAGTGTTTCAGTTTAGGACACTTCGGGAGATTCCCACAGGTTGACGTGGGGTGCTTTAGATGGCATTTTATGCACCCACTCAGCAAGATCGGGGATCCGGGGCAAGTGCCATAGCAAGAGCAGTTGGGCCAGTTTTGGCAGCGACGAAGTGGCATCTCTGAGGGTGAGATGGGCGCGACAAACCGCGCAAGACCCATTCAGTCGGGGGAAAAAGAAGCGAGCAGTGCCAAGCTGGCGGCGCCGATTCCGTTACCGGGACCGGCTAGCGAACCCGCGCGAATGCCGGCTCTGCGGGTGACGCCGCTGCTTGCACCGGGGCGGCCACGGCGGTTTGTACGAGTCCCAACGCACGCCGTGGGCGTAAATCACGAACAGCGCGAGTATCCGCGGGCGACGTTGAAACTTCCCTTGCGGCTGCGCAGCGTGGATTCGGTTGCCGAAGATTTTCCGGTGACGCTCGTAACACGAGACATCAGCTCAACAGGCGTGTTTTTCCTTTGCCCAAAGGGAATTGCCGTGGGGGCGCAGATTGAGCTAGAAATCGTGTTGGTCAGCCGACCCATGGGATACGGCAGCGTGGTCATCGCTACCCGTGCGCGAGTGAGCCGCACGGAGCCGGCGGCAATGCCCGGGTGGTACGGAGTGGCGGCCTCCTTCGACGAATTGCACTTTGACCGGGATGATTGCGTACCCTCTCGCTTCCTCCAACCTTAGATCCGAATCGACTGATCCGCATCGACCTGGGCATTGAGTTGAAGGGGCGGCGTGCTGTCTCCGACAAGTTGTGAATCACCTTCGCCGCAGAACACGGCAAAAAAGTTCATGGCGCTGTCAGGGAGTGGCACGAGTTCCCAAGTTGTTGTAAATTGGAAGCCTACTCGCACCGTTCCCCGGTAGCTCAATGGTAGAGCATTCGGCTGTTAACCTGACTTCCGCGGCCGAAAGTCAATTTCTCGCTTTTTAGGCAGACAAATCCTGTCGTTTCAATAAAAACTTGCTGAAAGCCGGAAATAGTGACGAATATTTGTAATATTTGTATTGACACAACTCCGTTATATGATATATGTAGTGGCCTGTGTACATCCGCAAAACCACGAAGACCCACAAGGGCAAAACCTACACCAACTTTCTCCTCGTCGAGTCTCAGCAAACCCCCAAGGGTCCCCGCCAGCGCATCCTCTGCTCGCTCGGCGCTCTGGCCCCAGCTCCCCGGGAGCATTGGTTGGATCTGGCTCACCGGCTCGAGGCCGGCTTGCAGGGACAGAGTTCCTTTCCTCCCGCCGAGGTACCCCTCGAGACGCTGGTCAAAAAGGTCCGCCGCGGACGCCCCGCTCCGGCGGAGGAATCGTCCACCATCGCCGTCGATCCGGAGCGCGTGACGATGGAGGAAGCCCGCGAAGCCGGGACCATCCATGCGGCCCATCAGGTGTGGCAACAGTTGGGAGTGCATGAAATTTTACAGCACGCTGGACTGTCCGAGCGAGCCTGTCAGCTCAGTGAAGCGATGACTCTGAACCGTCTGATCTTTCCTCTCTCCGAGCATGCCATGCCGGATTGGATGCGGCGTACGGCGCTGGCCGACATCTTGGGCGTGGATTTCTCCTCGCTGCACGACGATGCTTTGTACCGCAACTTGGATCGACTGTATCCGAACCGTGAGCGGATCGAAACGGAGTTGGCCGAGCGGGAGAAGACGCTGTTTCATCTCGACGACACTTTGTATCTGTACGATTTGACCTCGACTTACTTCGAGGGCGAAGCCGCGAGCAACCCGCAAGCCAAGCGCGGCTACTCGCGGGATAAGCGGCCCGATTGCAAGCAAGTGCTGGTAGGCCTGGTGCTGGACCGCGACGGTTTTTCCAAAGCGCATGAAGTCTTCGACGGCAACCGCCAGGATCGTACGACGGTGGGAGAGATGTTGGATAGTTTGGAGAAGCGCACCGGCTCGAAACCGGGCGCCACCGTGGTGGTGGATCGCGGCATAGCCTATGAAGAAGACTTGGCTGCGATTCGAGCGCGTGGATTTCACTATCTGGTGGCGGGGCGGCAGCCGGAGCGCAATGCCTGGCTCGGAGAGTTCGAGCCGAGCGACGACTGGGAAGAGGTGCTGCGAGTGCCCTCGCCGCGTAATCCTGCTCAGGAGAAATCGTCGGTGCGCATCAAGCGTCGCCAGCAAGGGGAGGAGGTTTACCTTCTCTGCTTGAGCGAGGGACGCGAAGAGAAGGACCGCGCCATTCGCGAGAGCCACGAGCAGCGCTTGAAGAAAGACTTGGGGAAACTGCAGGCCCGCATCGAGAAAGGCCAGTTGCAAGAGGAGAAAAAGATTCACCAAGCGATCGGCCGGCTCAAGGAGCGTTACCCGCGGGTGGCGCGCTACTACCGCATGGACTATGAAGCCCAGCGCAACACCTTAACCTGGCAAGAGGACGGCGAGAAAAAAAACATCGCTAAAAAGCTGGACGGCGGCTATGTGCTGAAGACCGACCGGCAGGACCTGACCGCGGAGGAGATCTGGCGCACGTACATCTTACTCACGCGCGTGGAGGCCGCCTTCCGGGCGATGAAGAGTCCGTTGCTGGAACGGCCTATCTTCCACCATCTGTCCTTTTAGGGCCTTCGGCCCGCGAAACCTTATGAAAATCACGCGGTGGTAAGATCGCCACGGCCTGGAGCGGCGAGGTCGAGCTTATCAGTGGAGATTTCGAGGCCGTCCATCTGTCTGATCCGGGGCGTGCGTGTTGAGCGAATAATTGGGCGTCATTGTCTTCCCCTGGGGGGAGCAGCGATAGCCCGCGACTCTGGTTAAGGTAATCGCAGCACGCTCTCCGCTCCCGGCCAGGAGGAACTATGTCCTACAAGATAGCGGGAATTGATGTCCACAAGAAGATGCTGGCTGTAGTTGTGTCCGACGTTGAAATCGAAAGCGAATACCAATTTGAGCGGAGGATGTTTAGCAGCAACCCCGAACAACTGCGATCGTTGGCTGCGTGGCTCGTCGAGCAAAAGGCCGAAGAAATAGTCATGGAGTCGACGGCGCAATATTGGAAACCCGTATGGGAAACACTGGAAAGGTATTGGAAGCCGCTCTGCGAGAAGCGGGAAGGAGCCAGGCGGAAGTCCGGCACGTTGCATCTGGCGCAGGCGCTATCCAATCGCGGGCGGCGCGGGCGAAAGAGAGATTTCGTCGATGCCGAGCGGCTGGTGAAACGACTCGTAGCCCGAGAATTGACGCTGAGCTTTGTGCCCGATACGGAGCAGCGTCTATGGCGAACGGTGACGCGAAAGAAGTACCAGTTGCGGCGCGACGTGGTGCGGATACACAACCAATTGGAGGCCCTTCTGGAAGAGGCCCATATTAAGTTGTCCAGCTTGGTCTCCGATCTGCTTGGCGTCAGTGCCAGACGCATGTTGAAGGCACTGGCTGACGGAGAAACCAATCCCGCAACTCTGGCCGCTTTAGCCCATGAGAGGTTGCGCGCTACACCGGAACAATTGTGTGATGCGCTCGGCGCGTGCACGGAGCTCAAGCCCGTGTACCGACGGCTCCTGAAAATGACCCTGGAGCACTTGCAAATCCTCGAGCAGCAGATCGGTCAACTGGACCAAGAGCTGGCCACTTTGCTCCACCCGCACCAGGATGCGGTCCAGCGGCTAGCGGAGGTTCCGGGTTTCGCAGTGGACTCCGCGCAGCAGATCATTGCCGAAGTCGGCCCTGCCGCAGCGACGTTTCCCTCCGAGAAATGCCTCTCTTCGTGGGTCGGTGCCTGCCCCGGCGAAGAAGAGAGCGCCGGCGTGAACTACAGTCACCGCTCTCCGAAGGGCAACCGTCACATGCGGCGCTTGCTCAATCAGACTGCTAACGCCGCCGTAAAAGCCAAAGGAAGCATCTTCGAGATCATCTATCGCCGTTGCGTCCCGCGCCTCGGGCATAATCAAGCCATTGGGGTCATTGCGCATCGACAGTGTCGTCTGATCTGGCTGATCCTCCATCAGGGAACCCGTTACGAAGAACGGGGCCCAGCAGTCACCAAACGATCCAGATATCAGCGCACGTGGAGAATGATTCGGCAACTCCGAAGTCTGGGCTATCGGATCGAATTACCGAATCCTCAAGCCAGCCAAGCACAGGCGTAGTATTTTCGACTCTGGAAAAGCGCACGCAAACGCATATCTTCCTCTGTGTCCTGGCCTACCATCTGCTGGTAGCCATCGAGAAGCGCTTCCTGGATCGCGGCGTGCACACCTCCTGGTGGACCTTGCGCGAACAACTCCGCACGCACCAGGTCGTGACGGTGGTGTTGCCGACCAAGGACGGCAAGGTGCTGAAGGTTCGCAAGGGCACGACGCCGGAACCGATGCACCGGGAAATCTATTCGACGCTGCAGATACCGACCGAGGTCATGAAGCCGGTTAAGACTTGGCATGAACCCGCGACATAGTGACGGAATGAAATGGCAACTCCTTGCAAACAAATCAGTTCGCTCCGACGAGCGCGGAAGTTTGGTTAACAGAGAACTCGAAATCCAATAACTCGTTTCTCTGGCGTCAGTTAACAGCCTCAGGGCCATCCCCAACACCCCGATTCGTGTCCCCTACATGTCCCCCACAGGTTTGTAATGATCAGGCTGTAGATTGCGGCGGAGCGTTCGCGGTCCGTGTCCGAACACGTAATCCTCCCGGCCCAGTGCCACGCAACGCTAGAGTTTTGCGAGGCACAGATCTGCCCGGCCTAGGGGAATCGAAAAGGCATCTCTCACCGTCGAGGCGAGGAGAGGTAACTCGCAATGGATATTGGGCCGCCTGTTGCCACTCCCTGCAAAGTCAGTAGAAAGCGACAGACTCTGCGAAAAAGCCGGAGACGCAAATGGCGCAGCCAACCCGATGATAAAGAGATAGACCGCCCCAGAGCCGCCGAGCAACGATCTGCTTCGGATTGAGCGGAAGATTGAACAGGGCTGTAGCGGGTGAGGCGGGTGCGGGGGTGCGGGAACAGGCCGTGACATGACTCTCGGGAGATGGCAGAATTAGCTAGCTTAGGTGGATGCTGGATGCTCGGATGGGAAAAGCGCGCGTCGGCCAACAGTAAATTGTCCGCCGCGTCACGGGCGCGGATTGCCGAAGCCCAAAAACGGCGCTGGCAGAAAATTAACGGAATGCTTGCCCCAGCAAATAGACCGCCACACGTCCCGCAGCCGCCGCGCTCGCCGCTGTGCGATAAACTCGTTGAAAATATCGGGCGCAAATTTCGGGACGACGAAGCCAGCTTCGTCCGTCAGGTGCAAACGTTTTTTGCCAATGCGCGCGTCCGCAAGCTGACGGAAACCGACTTGGGCTTGATGGCCGGCCGTGGCAACGCTTACGACTGCTGGAAACAACTCGATCTCTGGCGCGATTTTCCGCCCGACGATTTTTATTTCTGGCTTTACGTCGCGTGGGAATTGCGCCGGCGCAATTGGGAGTATCCACAATTCATCGCCGGCATCACGAATTTCCATTTGATTGAACCGGCGATGAAGCAATGGGAGCGCGACAAGGCAATCGAGCAGTGGAACAATTGGTTCCGCGAATTCGACGGCCGCGCGCCCGTTTCCGAATCCGGCGCGCTCGAATTGCGTCTGGCCGTCGGTGCGCAAGAGGCGCGATTGCAATGGCGCAGCCACGCGAACGCGGGGTTTGCCGAACTCAAACGGACGCAGGCAAGAAGAATCGCCGAGCAATTCGAGAAAGGCGCGCTGGCCATCGCGCCCGATTCGCTGCCGCTGTGGAGCGCTGCTTACAGACCGTGGCATTACGAAAGTTGGTGGTTGTTCAGATACGCCAACGCCACCGCCCGCCCCGGGCTGAACCGCATGCTGCGAATGCCGCTAGCGCCCGACCGCGTCGTGACCGGCGACGGCCAGCCGCTTGTGCGCGTCGCCGAGCCACTGCGCCTGAATCTACGCTCGCCCGAAAACGGCGACGGCAGTTACGAACTGGCGCTCGGCACCTCCGACGGTTCGCCGGCGCCCAAAATTCTCTGCGCGCTCGCCGGCCAGCCGACTCTGTATTTGACCGAACGCGGTTTGTTCGCCGGCCCGGTCGCCGACGCGCTCGACGCCGAATTGCCTAAGAACATTCCCGCGCCCGCGCTCGAAACCGCCGCCGGCCTGCGGTTTCTCCACGCCGCCGGCATTCCGTTACCGGAACATCTGTCGCAACGCATCCGCACCGTGCCCGTCAGGGTGACGATTTCATGTACGTTAAGACCGCTTTATCCCGGCAGCCAAATCGAGGATATCGTCCTGCGCGTCGCCGCCAGAGCGCCCGGAATGAAATCGGAACGATTCACACCGACTGGCTGGGAAGTGGAAGGGGAAAACAGGACGAGAGGAAATTCTGAGCCGGCCAATGGCATCGTCGTTGTCCACCACCTCGCTGCGCAAAAATATTTTCCGCGCGCGATCGAATCACTGCAATTGAAATGGCAAAATTACTCCCGCGAGTGGACGTTGCGGCTCACCAAAAAAACGCCCGAACTGTTCGTCGCGTGGCTCCAATCGCTCCCGCCGGAAATTGAAGTGCTGCTGGACAAGGAACTGGCCACGCTGCGTGACGCGCCGGTCAGCGGTGACGTCTCGCTCGACGTCGCCGAAACGGGCATTGACTGGTTCGATCTCAAAGTCGCGCTCAAGGTCAGCGACACCAGTCTCACGCCGGAGGAATTGAAATTGCTGCTCAACGCGCGCGGCGGCTACGTTCGCCTCGGGAAAAGGGGCTGGCGGCGGTTGCAATTCAGTCTCACGCCGGAAGACGACGAACAACTCGCCCGGCTCGGCCTCGACGCGCGCGATTTCTCTGCCGAACCGCAACGATTCCATGCGCTGCAACTGGCCGACGATGCCGCGAAAAAGTTTCTCGCACCGGAGCGCGTTGAAGAAATCCAGCGCCGCGCGAGCGAATTGAAAACGCGTGTCGCGCCGCCGCTGCCGCCGGTCATCCGCGCCGAAATGCGGCCGTATCAAACCGAAGGTTTTCATTTTCTGGCTTACCTCGCCTCGAACCGTTTCGGTGGCGTGCTGGCCGACGACATGGGCCTGGGCAAAACGCTGCAAACGCTGGCCTGGCTGGCCTGGCTGCGGGAAACAACGCTCAACGCTCAACCCCCAACTCTCAACTCGTCACTGGTCGTCTGTCCCAAATCCGTCATGGACAACTGGCACGCTGAAGCCGAGCGGTTTTATCCAAACTTGCGCGTCAGGTTGTGGCGCGGCGAACCGGCCGCGGAACTTGCCGCCGCGCGCGAAAGTTCCGACCTCCTCGTCATCAACTACGCGCAACTGCGCTCACTTTCGCCTGACATCGCAAACGCGCAATGGCTTGCGGCGATTTTGGATGAAGCGCAATACATTAAAAATCCCAATTCTCAAACCGCGCAGGCCGCCCGCGCGTTGAAGGCCGAACATCGCCTCGCGCTGACCGGCACGCCGATTGAAAATCGCCTGCTGGATTTGTGGAGCATCTTCGGTTTTGCCATGGCCGGCGCGCTGGGCAGTCGAGCGCATTTTCTCCGCCGCTTTGACGCCAAGGACGATCCCCTTGCCCGCCGCCGCCTCGTCGCGCGCGTGCGACCGTTTTTGTTGCGCCGCACCAAGGCACAGGTCGAAAGGGATTTGCCCGACCGCGTTGAGGAAGATTTTCTCTGTGATATGGAAGGCGAGCAAAAAACACTTTATCGCGCCGAACTCAAACGTGCCCGCCAACTCATCCTCGGCCTCCAGACGAACGAGCAACTCAACGAGGAGCGTTTTAACATTCTCACGTCGCTGCTGCGGCTGCGCCAGATTTGCTGTCACCCGGCGCTCGTGGACGCAAGATTGCGCAAGGCCGAAAGCGCGAAAGTTTCGGCGCTGGAAGATTTGCTCGAACCGCTTATCGAAGAAGGCCACAAGGCGCTGGTGTTTTCGCAATTCGTCACGATGTTGGATTTGCTGCGCGAAAAAGTGAAGGAGCGCGGCTGGCCGCAGTTTTATCTGGCGGGCGAGACGGAAAATCGCGGCGAACTGGTTCGGGAATTTCAATCCGCCAAAGACGGCGCGGTGTTTTTGATTTCACTTAGGGCTGGAGGATTCGGACTGAACCTGACCGCCGCGTCGTATGTTGTCCTATTCGACCCGTGGTGGAACCCAGCGGTGGAAAACCAGGCCATTGACCGCACGCACCGCATCGGGCAGACGAACAAGGTGATGGCCTACCGGCTGCTGATGCGCGAGAGCATCGAGCAAAAAATCCGCGCGCTGCAAAAGCAAAAGGCCGCGCTCGCCGACGACGTGCTGGGCGAGGAACGCTTCGCGCAAAGCCTGACGCTGGAGGATCTGCGGTTTTTGTTTGCGGAAGGAACGGGTGATTTTATGTCAGCAACGGCTTAAGCCGAAGGGGCGTCGGTCCTTTCCTGCTCACCATCCGGCCATTTTGTCGCGCCCGAGAGATGCGCCCAAGACACTGGATTCAAACGATGCCGCTGCGACTGTGGTCGCTGTTTCGCCGCAAAGCAGTCGATTAGTTCGTCACGCAGTTTCCGTCTCTCAGTTCTTTTCTTCATAATGTTTTCGCTCACGCAGCGTCGTCTTGCGGGCGCAGATTACCCTAATTTTTCCTCCACGGTCGGAATGAGAAACGATTTAAACCCGGCCAGCCCTAGACATTCCGACGGTGATGAATCTCTCTTCCGAGATCGGGTGATCCGGGTCATGATAGGTTACCGCCAACGGATCACCAAAAACTGCAGCGGCCTCGTGGAATGAAACCCTGCGCTTCCGCCGATTCTGCGTTGCTTTGTCTGGATCCCATTCACAATTCACGGTCTCATTTTATCCCGCCGCAGCGAAACACACACCGACTCCGCGACTGTCGTTCTGCCTGTGCCTAAGCGCCAACGAGGATACGAATGGCTGCCTTTCAACTTCTTGCAAAACGGGATTGCGCTCCCGAAATGGATTTGATTTGGCAACCTTTCGGCTCCCGACCGCAGGATTGGGCTATTCGCTCCGCAGTATTCACAGAATTCTGGGCTATTGCGCAAATTTGGCCAGCCCGACGGTTCGGGAAGTCAAATGAGGTATTACATTTACGCTGGCTATTCTATGCCTGAAAAGCAATGAACCCATCCCTACAGATTCGCGGACATTCTCAGTATCTTTTGCGGGTCCTGTGGTTCTCCATACTTTTTGCCAGTCGATCCCCAGGCGACCAGCGCGGACTTCGGCGCCAATCATTCTATTTGTGATGCTTCGGATGTTGTGACCGAGTTTCGAATATCCCAACTCTCGCGATACCTCTCTTAGCAATCCTTCCTTCTGCACAAAGCTCCCGTTTGGGATACATCCGTGAAGAGTGGATCTCACAAGATCACGGGGAACCTCTCAATTTTCGTTTTGAATCCTCAGCACGAATGAACAGGCGGCAACTGAGGTCCGCCAGGGACGCCACGGAATGTTCGTTAGGGACAGCATCCAGGTCGGTTAAATCCATATCCGTTGTCTCAGTAGTTGTTGGGAAAAATCAAACCCCTGTCCCGCAACCTGTTCAGCAGTTCTGGATGTTTGTGTGCAAGGAACTTGAGTCTTCTGGTTTTGAACGGCTTAACGCGGGCAACATGCAACACAGTTGCGGCGAGGCTGGCAACTTGCGGATCGTCCGACTTCGCCATGTGCTCAAGGCGGGCCACATTCTTTTCAGAGATGTGCGACTGCTCAAGGAATCCGAAGATGTGGTCCTTGTCCTCGATGGCCTGGCGCTCGCTCTTCGGCCTGGCCTGGCAACGCTTGCACACATGGATTTTGTGACCCTTGCCGGAGAACTGCTCATTCGGACGTTCGCGCCCGCAAATCCTACAGTAATGTCCCATCTCGGTTCCTTCGGGCGACTGAGAATAGAATAATAAACCAAGAGCCAGCAGACAGGCGAGAAGGGTTGTCCATGGCCGACCAACCTATCGATCGCGACAAGCTCCGCGCTGCCATCGCAGGATGGGCAGCGAGTACGTTTTCCACATGTTGGACGATGCCATCACACTCCTGCCCCAAACCAAGCTCCGCAAGCTGATTGCACAATATCTTGATCCGGCCGAGCTTTGTCCTGGCGGCGCCAGAAAGGAAGACCTTCTCGCCGATGTCAAGGCGTTTCAGAAGGCCAGCGTGGCCGGCAAGTATTACCAGGCTTTCGCCCTCAATTCTAAGAATTACGCGGAAAAGTCCAGCGGCACGCTGGCTTGGATTGCCGATTGCCACTGCCTTCTCGCCCGGTGTGTGGCACAGGCGAAGAAAGAGGTCCGCATTCGGAGAATCGATAATGGCGTCATATTTAGAACCCCTTATTCCCGATGCCGCTAAGTGGTTTGAGGAGCTGGACCGGTTCAATCAGGAACAGTTCATGGGCAAGAGACGCAATCAACCCATCACCCCTCGTCGCGAGATCTTCAAGTGAACTATCTGCTGGATACTAATGCTTGCCTCGCACTGATCAACGGGAATCCGCCCTCAGTCCGTGCCAAATTTCGGAACGCGACACAGACCTCGGGGGCCAGGTATTTGTGTCGTCCATCGCTTTGTTCGAACTCTGGTACGGTGTCGCGAAGAGTTCGCGTCGATTTTTTAACAAAAAGCGCCTCGAGGCCTTCTTTGCAGGCCCTCTCCATCCACTGCCTTTTGAGGATCAGGATGCTGAAATCGTTGGCGCGATCCGAGCTGGTCTAGAGTCCATCGGAAAGCCAATTGGCGCTTACGACCTTCTTATTGCCGGGCAGGCGATCCGAAACAAGCTGACATTGATTACTGCAAATCTTTCAGAATTTGCTCGAATCAAAGGGCTAGCCTGAGCCGACTGGGGACGGCCGTAGTCTTGCTTCTCGCTGGGCAGTTTCCATAGCTTGGTAACTGACATGGCTTGTCAGAGTTAACAGCTTCCGGACCATCCCCAAACGCTCTTTTCTTGTCCCCAGAAAGTCCCCATGGGCCCTGCCCCTGGTCACCTGGGCTGAAGTCGGAATCCGAGCTGCTCACCGGCGCTCCGAATGCGATCGTCAAGACTTAGGAGTTCCACACTCGGGATGGTGGAACGTACGGCCAAGGCGGATGCCAAGTGAATCGCGTCAAGGGTGCGCACAGGTTCCGAGGGAAACGGACGCCTTGCTCGGTCAACGATGTCCAAACTGAGTCGGCACAGGTGCCAGTGCGCAGCAGCCGCATTCAGGTGTGCCCGGCGATCGGCGGCCGTCGCTTCATCGATTTCTCCGAGCGTGACCACGCGGATGAGCACGCGATCACACTCGATGAGCACGAGATCGGAGGCCATCACGAGCTCTGCATGGCGGAGCACCTCGCGGACGCGGCTGCCGGCCGCTTCCCCAAGCAACCACGCCAGCACCGCGCTGGATTCTGCATAGATGTTCACCGGGTATCGCGCTCCTCATCGAGGAGCACAGCGGCACGATGTCGCTTCAGGAGAGGTGAAAGTTTTGGATACAACGTCGCCTCATTTGAGGCGCCGAGCGTCAGCTGCCCTTTCCTTACCAGTGCGATCAGCCCGGAAGGGACTCCGCTTTCATCGAGTCCCTGCCCCGGCGGGAGGAGTTCTGCAACGACTTCACCACGATCTGTCACCAGCACGCCCTCGCCGGACCGCACTTCCCGAACGTACTCGCTCAAACGGTTCTTCAGTTCTCGGAGTCCCACGCTTTTCATAATTACAATGTAGCCTCATGAAGCTACATTGTCAACACCGAGATTATCCGTGCCGGAAGGTGGAGATTGTGTAATGAGATAAATCGGCGGGGTCCGAGGTGAGCGAATAACGCCGTACCAGGCCGGGGGAAAGGCGTAGTTCGATGTGCGCACCGGAATCGAAGGCGGGCAAGGTGCCCCTAGCAGTATCGCACAGGTGCGCAAGGGCGAGATCCCGTGGACCAGACTCGATGATCTGCATCGACTGATCCTGGAAGAACTGCTCAAGGAATTCAAAATTGAAGGGCTCACCGAAGAAGAAAAAGTTTCCTGGACTCACGTCTGGCGTCGGCTCAGACCATGGCCTGACTCCGTTGAGGGACTCACGCGTATAAAAAGGAGGTACGTGATCGCCCCGCTTTCAAACGGCAATATCGCCTTGATGACAAACCTGGCTAAATTCGGCGGATTGCCATCGGACGCGATTCTGGGCTCCGAATTGGCCCGGCACTACAAACCGGACCGCGAGGTGTACGACTCCGCATACTATTATCTCGATCTGAAGCCGGAGGAAATGATGATGTGCGCGGCCCACGTCTCCGATTTGCAGGCTGCCCGCTGTAATGGTCTTCGTACAGGATTCATTTATCGCCCCGACGAGTTCGGCAATGGTCCCGTTGGCGTGCCGGACAAGGTTAAACCTGGAGATTTCGACGTGGTTTCCGCGAGCATAATCGACTTGGCCCAACAAATGGGCGCATGATCGCGGCGGCAATCTTATAGAGTCGCGACGTTAATGTGAGGTACAACTTACTCAGGGCGAATAGGTCCCAGGGCAACGTCGCAGGATTGTCCGAAGCCCGTCAACCCCCGAACGACAATTCGGAAGTTATCACAAAAACGGTGTCGTCGAGCAAGAAGGGGCTTGCGTGACGCGGAGGCGTTGCAACCGCCCGCGATCGGCAGCCTAGTTGAAAAATGTCTTCGGTCCGCAGCCGGACACTCCTTTGGCTTGTTGCCAGGTCGTATCAGTTCATGTCCCCAATGTTCCAACGCCTTCGCTTGAAAAGGTCGCCTAACTATCACAAAATGGGGATGCTTCCGCGTAGCTCAACGCCAGCGCATTTGGCGGTGGTTCCGAAAGGTCATGGCGCGAATCTGCTTCCTGTAATAAAATGAAAACAAGTGCGTTGCGCGGTTCCCCGGTAGCTCAATGGTAGAGCATTCGGCTGTTAACCGAAGGGTTGCTAGTTCGAATCTAGCCCGGGGAGCCAAATCTCTTGCATTCAAGCGTTTATGAAGTTGCATTCTCACGATTTGCTTCCAGAAAATCATAGTGTCATGTAAACGTGTTTTTTCTTGTTCACTGTTGAACTCCAGGCGACCGCATCAGGGCGGTCCTCGTGAACTGTTCAGGAAACGAGTGCAGGCGCAGGGTGCACCTGGCGTTCTATCTCGGAGATCTTGCCAGAACGCCTTGTAACTTCCAGATCAAAGAAAATTTGGAGGTTCAGCCAGAACTCGGCGTTTGTGTTGAAGTATCGTGCCAGGCGCAGCGCGGTCTCCGCCGTGATTCGGCGCCGCTCGTGCACTATTTCACCGATGCGAGTAGCAGGCACGTGCAGTTCGAGTGCTAGCCTGTTGACTGTCAGGCCGAGCGGATTCATAAAGTCCTCACGGAGGACTTCACCCGGATGCACAGGAGGCATTAACCCTTCCGACTTGCTCATACTTTCCTTTTCTTCCCGCTAGTGATAGTCGACGATTTCGACATCGTAGCAATGGCTCTCACGCCAGACAAAACAGATTCGCCATTGATCATTGATCCGAACCGAGTGCTGCCCTTTCCGATTGCCTCGCAGTGCTTCCAACTGATTTCCAGGCGGCGAAGCCAAAACGCGCAGCTCCGTCGCAGCGTGAATTTGGAGCAATTTCCGCAAGGCGACCCGTTCGATGGAACGGAACCGCCTGCTGTGGTGATAGTGAAAGAGCTCCTCAGTTTCTTTTGAGCCAAAGCTCTGAATCACACGCACAGAATACTACGCAACGCGTTATACGTCAAGCAACGGATGGCCGTGACCAGGGTGGATTTATCCAGGCACTTAACGACCATAAAACATAAATAGTTATAGTTTGCTCTGGACTTTTCTGTTCCGCTTCAGTATGCTCACGGCGCAATGCATCCCGAGAAGGTTGACTCTGCATGGCGTCCGGAACTCCGCGAGACGGTGGTCCGGCTGGTTCGTTCCGACGAACAGCCCCGCTACCAGGAACTCATGCGCGAGCACCACTACCTGGGCCATTTGCCCAAGATCGGAGAAACGCTGTGGTACGTGGCGAGCTGGCGGGAGCAATGGGTTGCGCTGTTGAGCTTTTCGGCCTCGGCACTGAAGTGCGCCCCGCGCGATGGCTGGATTGGTTGGACCCTGCGCCAGCACTATGGCCGCTTGAAACTGGTGGTCAACAATAGCCGCTTTCTGATTCTTCCCGACTGGCACCTGTTCAATTGGGGGTCGCGCCTTCTCGCTCTCTGTCAAAGGCGTTTGGGGAGGGATTGGGAAGAAGCGTTCGGGCACGGTGTGGTGTTGCTGGAAACCTTTGTCGACCCGCAGCGTCATCGCGGGACGGTGTACCGGGCGGCGAACTGGATTTATGTAGGGAACACCCGAGGGTTTCGCCGGACCCACGCGGGATACACGGCCAAGGCGCAATCTCCCAAGATGGTTTTTCTCCAACCGCTGCGGTGCGACGCCCGCACAGTCTTGTGCGGCGCGATTCTTTCCCCACCGTATCGCCTAGGAGGCACGAGCATGAGGCTCACCGCTGATCAGATGCGCTCTCTCCCTTCGTTCTTTTCGCAGATTCCCGATCCGCGCCGGACCCAAGGGCGGCGACATCGTTTGTCCACCGTCGTGGGGATAGCCGCGGGGGCCGTACTCTGCGGGATGCGCGGGTACAAGGCCATTTCCGATTGGGCCCAAAGCCTGGGGCAGAAATCGCGGGAGCGCTTCGGTTGCCGTCGTGAACAGGGCCAGTATGTGGTGCCCAGCGAGTCCAGCATCCGCAACGTGCTCATCCGCGTCACGCCCGCCGATCTGGATGGCGCTTTGCAACGCTGGAACCAACGCTATGGCGCAGGGGATGAAAGTCTGGCGATCGATGGCAAGACCATGTGCAACGCTCTGGATGAGCAAGGCCGGCAAACGCACGTGATGAGTGTGGTCGGTCAGCAAAGCAAGATCTGCTACACCCAAAAAAAGTCGGTACCCTGCCCGTAGAGGGGAAGGCCAAGGAAGAGGTCAAACGCACGAACGAGATCAAGACGGCGATCCCGCTGCTGGATTCCATCGATATTGAGGGGAAAGATGTCAGTGCCGATGCCCTGCTGACCCAACGCGAACTGGCGACTTACCTGGTCGAGAAGCGCCAGGCCCACTACTCTTTCACGGTGAAAGGAAACCAACCCGGTCTTCTGGAAGCCTTGGAGTTCTATTTTCGGGATCGCGGCCAACCGCATTTTGTCGAGCCTACCCCGGCGGACCACGGACGCATCGAAACGCGCAAGATCTGGACGACCACGGAACTCAACGGGTATCTCGATTTTCCTCATGTGGGCCAAGCGTTCGTCATTGAGCGGCACAGCGCGAACAAGAAGACGGGCAAGCCTTCTCTGCAAATCTCCTACGGCCTCACCAGCCGCCCGGCGGAACAAGCCGGTCCGCAACGCGTGCTGCGGGTCAACCGCGGGCACTGGGCGATCGAGAGTTGCCACTACATGATCGACTGGAACTATGATGAGGACCGCAGTCGCATCCGCACCGGCCATGGCCCGGAAAACATCACCCGGCTTCGTCGTTTCGCCATCGGGGTGCTCAAATCCAAGGGCCGAGGGAACGTGGCGGAGAAGATGCGACGTCTGACGCGCAACGTGCGTTTGGTATTCGACTACCTGCGGATGAGCGAGAACTCTTGCGCCTGTCACGTGAAATAGGCGTCATGGGAAAGGAACGACCCACTACTTCGCTGGACTCCTGGTGCGCCGCAGAGGGAACACCTATCGGCGCGCAGCAAGGCTCTGCGCTGCCGAAGACCTGCTGGTCGGCTGAGGAATCAAAAACGATCGCGCAGCACAGTGGAATGATGACGGGAACCGCCAAGATCATAAATTTCCGCGGCGGCCCTTAGAACAAATTTACCGTGTGGCCGTGACGGCAGTGAACCCCTAATTTAGGCGCAGTTGCAGTGACAGGGCGGACCGGGCGGACCAACGGAGGATGGCAGGCTAGAACATAGCGTGCTATAAGAAGCTAGTTATGCACACGCTCTGGCAAGACGCGCGGTACGGGCTCCGGATGCTTGCGAAGAAGCCGGGGTTCACCGCGATTGCTGTGTTGACGCTGGCGCTGGGAATTGGCGCGAACACGGCGATCTTCAGCCTCATTGACGCTGTCATGCTCAAGAAACTGCCGGTGAATCATCCGGAGCAGCTGGTGCTGTTCAAATGGGACACGCACAAATGGCCTCCGCATTTCAGCCAAACCGGCGGCGATTCCAGATTGTCCTTTTCCTACCCCGCGTTTCAGCAATTCCGAGCTCAAAACCGAGCGCTTTCCAGCGTTTTCGCGTTTGTGCCCCTCGGTTTCAGCGAGCAGAACGTCACGGTGAGCCTGAACGGCGAGCCTACGCTGGCCTATGGCGAGATGGTGGCCGGAGAGTATTTCTCCGGATTGGGCGTCACGCCGTTGCTGGGGCGTACGATCACCGAAGAAGACGGGCAACCGGGCGCGTCGCGTGTTGCAGTGATAAGTTACGCTTATTGGAGCAGCCGCTTTGGGCGCGACCCTTCCATACTCGGCAGGGCCATCACGCTGGATGGAACGTCCGCGACAATCGTCGGCGTAACTCCATCTTCCTTTTATGGCGAACATCCGGGTGGCGAGCCCGATCTTTGGGTGGCTTTCGCCGATCTACCCAACCTGCGCCCCTGGGGTGCGAAGCCTGCCTACACCAACTCCGTATTCACCGATCGGGATTGGATTTGCCTAAACATCATGGGTCGGCTCAAGCCCGGCGTAAGCCGCGAGCAAGCGCAGTCTGTTCTCGACATCGCGTTCCATCAGTTCGTCACCGCGGAGTGGACCCCGGACAAGCAAGACCAAGTCCCGCATTTGCAGCTCGCTACCGCTGTTCAGAGCGTGAATAATTTGCGCGAAGCTTATTCCCGGCCGCTCTACTTGCTGATGGCTGTCGTCGGCCTGGTGCTCCTGATCGCTTGCGCGAATCTGGCAACCCTTCTCCTCGCCCGCGCTACGGCACGCCATAAAGAAATCAGCGTGCGCCTCGCTATCGGGGCGTCTCGTGGGCGGCTGATCCGACAGCTTCTCACCGAAAGCATGTTGCTGAGCGCGATCGGTGGGGTGCTCGGCTTGCTCTTCGCCCGATGGGGGACGCAAGGGCTCCTCGCGCTAATGTCGCGCGGGGAAAACCAAATGATCCTTGATGTCAAACCCGATTGGAAAGTCCTACTCTTTACGCTGGCGGCATCCGTTTTGACGGGAATTCTCTTCGGCCTCGCGCCTGCCCTTCGCGCCGCGCGCGTGGATCTGGCTCCTGCGATGAAGGAGAGCGCCGGCAATATCTCCGAAGGCCGTCGCGGCCACTTCCTCGGGGAATCGCTGGTCGTCGCGCAAATATCTGCCTCACTCGTTTTGATGATTGGCGCGGGACTGTTTGTCCGCACGCTAAAGAATTTCGAGCGCAAAGACCTCGGCTTCGATCAGAAGAATCTCCTTACTTTTGGCGTTGATCCCACTCGCGCGGGGTACAAGGGCAACCGGCTGCTGAATTTCTATCAGCAGCTTTTGGAGCGCGTGCAAGCGCTTCCGGGAGTCCAATCAGCAACGTTGATCGAAAACGTTCCGCTCTCGAATTGGTCCAATAACGGCGACATTACGATCGAAGGGTCAAAACAGAATGTGCCGAACAATCATCTTCGTTGGTTCGTCGTCGGCGCGGATTTTTTCCGGACTATGGGTATCCCGCTGATTGCAGGCCGTGGAATCCAAGAGAGCGATACCGCCACCGCTCCTCGTGTGGCGGTCGTGGATGAAACGTTCGTGCGAACCTATCTGGGAGATGCCTATCCGATTGGGCACGATTCTATCTTGGCACTGATGCAAAGCCTGACCCCAAATTCGAATTCGAAATCATCGGCGTGGTTAAGAAAGCAGAACTCACCGACATTCATGCGGAGCCCATTCCAAAGGGCTACATGTCGTATGCGCAGTTTCCGGAAGAGATAGGCACGTTGTATTTTCAAGCGCGCACCGCAGGCAATCCCGCCGGACTCGTCCCTGAGGTGCGGGATGCCGTCCACCAGATGAACTCCGATCTTCCGCTGATGGATGTGAGCACACAAACCCAGTTGACGGCGGAAGTCTTGACGCAGGAGCGGACCTTTGCCCACCTCTCGAGCTTCTTTGGTCTTCTCGCCCTGCTTCTCGCAACGATCGGTCTTTATGGAACGATGGCTTATTCCGTGACACGTAAGACGCATGAGATCGGTATCCGCTTGGCGCTGGGCGCAGAGTCTCGGGACGTCCTACGCATGGTTTTCGGCAAGGGCCTTCAGCTAACACTTGTAGGCGTGGTCCTTGGGATCCTCGCGGCGCTCGCGGTGACGCGTCTCATCTCGACGATGATCTATGGCGTTGCACCTACCGATCCGATGACGTTCGCGGCAGTCGCCGTTTTTCTCGTACTGGTGGTGCTCTTGGCGTGTTATGTCCCCGCACGGCGTGCGACGCGCGTGGACCCCTTGGTCGCGCTGCGGCATGAATGATTCCAGGTGGCCAGGTTATCTCCTTGGAAGCAATTCATTTTGCTCGCAAGAGGCACTACTCGTTGAAATACAATTCCTGACCTCCTTGAAGTTCCATTGTTGGAGCTCTATACGGCCGCTTCCTCGGGCCCACAAGTCGGCATCGCGGAGAATCGGTCGCCGCTGCATTTCGCTGGCGATGCCGCCAGGGTTCTGCCCGAGCTACCCGGAAACAACGCTGCGATTTCGTTGGAACCTGCCGCTAGTCGTCCTCTGGACGATGAGCCGCTCTTCGTGGAACTACTGGAAGAAAAAGGGAGCGGTGTGGTGACCATCGCACTGCCCAATCATGGGGGCCAGTGTCTCCCAGTGTTTAGCACGCCTTTCCGCGCATTCGACTATGTGCAAACGCTTCTGGCATCAGGCCCTTCGCTGCGTTACCTTTCTTCTAGTCCTCCACAACTCATCCAGATGCTCCATGACATTGAGGCGATCGGAATTAAGACGCTTGCTCTGGACCGCTGTCCCCGGTGTTCGGTCTTCACCAACGTCGGCACGTCTTCGCTAAGCCGAAGTTCCATGAGGTCCGAGAAAGTATTCTGCTGATTCCCGAAGAGATAGCACAGGATTCAGCTTCCCGTTACTGGGAACATCTGAATCAGTTCGTAGGCTCGGGCCTGCACCGGCGTTGGCTCCGGCACTTGGCGGAACGTTAGATTCGTTTTCTCCTCCGCCTTCTGCGGTTTGACTGCGTAAGTCACTCGCGCCCGGCTGGCCAACTCCCGCACTAAGCTCTCGAAGCTGTGCACGGGGAGACCCTCCGCAGTTTGATGCGAGCGCTTCTTGCGCTGCACGGAATCCGAGGGCTTCCCCGGAAGAATCGGATCGCGGCGCTTGCGCTCCTCCCACCGCTCTTCATCTTCGAATAGCAGCGGCGCCCAAGCCCGGCGCAGATGCCATTCCACATAGTAGGCCAACACGCATAGAAAAATATGTGCCGGCACGCGATCCTCACTCCGATGCCGAATCGGCCGCACCAACAGATCGATCCCTTTCAGACACCGAAAAGCCCGTTCCACTTCCGCCAGGCTCTTGTAGCTGCGCACCGTATCTTCCGCCGAAAGCCGCTCCACTGGCTCGCTGGTGCGCAGCACATAAATTCCGTCCAGCTTCTCTTCCTGCTCGATCGACTCTGCACGACGGCTCCAAAGGAAGCGGCCCTCGCCGATTTTGCAGTCAAAGTGCTTGCCCATTTTGTAGCGTCCCAACACCTTTCCAACCTTCAGCCCAATCTCCGCGGCCGTGAGCGCCTTCTTCTTGCGCCGCGCCACCTCCTGGCCGATCTTCTCCAAGCTCTTCTCCGTGGCGGCCAGTAACGCCTCCCGCTTCCGCTTGCGCTCCTCCTCCAACACCGGGTTATGGCAAACCATCAGCCGCTCCCCGGGATAATCCGGTGCCGTGATCTCCGCCAGATTCTTCTGGTCCATCAACGAGAGTTGCAAAGCCCCCTGCTTCACCAATTCACGAATCGCCGTGCTCGTCAACGCCGTGATCCAACCCAAACCGGGATGCTGCTTGAGTTTTTCAATCTGCGGCTGAGTCAGCATTCCGCGATCTCCTACCATCACCGCCCGAGACAATCCAAACCGCTCCCGCAGCTTCTCGATTTGGTCGGCTACCGTCGTGGGGTCTCCCGTGTTCCCCGCGTAGACGCTCACCGCCACCGGACATCCCTCGCCATTGGTCATCACCCCGTACACGATGATGGGCAGACCTTTCTTCCCATCGCGGTCGTGTCCAAATTGCGCCAGCGAGCAAGTGCGTCCCTCATAGAAACTGCTCGACACGTCATAGAGCACCAAGCCACCCTCGCTCAGATGGCGAGCGGCCAGCTTCTTCTCGATGCGCTCTTGGCGCTCCCAAAGCCAGTCCATGGCTTCGTACAGATCATTCTCGGTGGCCTCGACTACTCCCAACTCCTCGGCCAGGGTGGTGGTGTGCCACTCGCGGGTGGTCGCCAGTTTCGAGCAGGGATCGATCAACCGCTGAACGATCATGGCCACCACCAAATCTCGCTCGCGGCAGCGCTGCGCCGAAATCAGGCGATCCAGCTTGAGCCGGCCGATCATTTCCAGGATGGCTTCCACATGGCCGTGAGGAATGGTCTTCTGCGAGGCGAATAGATCCTCGGGAGAGACCAGGCGCTCGTCCCGCAGCAGGCGACGGAAGGTTTCGATTTTTTCCTTTGGCCAATCAGAAAGATTGGCCAAGGTGCGCTGGCGGGTTTTCTTCCCCTCGCGCCAGCCTTCGCGCAGGAGGATGGCGGGCGGGGAGTTGCGGTTGGGGACGATGGAGATATACATGCGAACACATAATCACATCGTGTTGCCACTGTCAAGCACAATATTTACTATTACATGAGAACCAAAGAACACTCATGCTTTGGCGCAACCCGCGGGTTCTCAACAGATTACCCCCGAATTAGCCCTCTGCTATTGATGGAACTACGGACTAGCAGGCTTGCGAAGCTCACTTTGCAAGTCATCTTGACTGGTTGCGAAGGCGTTGCTCTTTTCCGCCTCCGCAAGGTCGGGAGGAAGTCTCCTCGTGGGGGTCGAGCGTAGGGCGGAATATTCGGGAAGTTCCTTACGGTTTCTCTTGCCTGACAGCCAGTTCAGCATCGCCGGAATACTCCATCTTTACGGGCCGCCATAATCTATCACCACTAGCCTAGGTCCCCATTAAGGCTGTAACCGGACTTCTGGCGGGGCGTGCGCTGGAGTGTCGGCGCCATACACGTTATTCAAGTTCGAAGGCTCCTGACTCGGACCTCGTCGAAAACAAAAACGTCACCCTGAAGAAGAGCGCGATGAGTGGGGTTCAGTGGGCGCTCGGGCCGCGGCGACGTTTTGCGTTGACTCTCGCCTCGAAAGCTTCGCAAATCTTTTGCCATTCCGTTCCGTCGTCGGAAATGTCGTGCGATTGCGGTGGTGAGAGGGATTTACGACTCACATGGTCGATGAATGTGTTCTGCGCGGGTTCGCCGGGTTCCCAGCGTTCGAGCCAACCCACAAGCTTATCGAGAGTCCAATCTCTCCTGCCCATGACGTGTTGGTCGAAGAGGTGCGCAATGATGTCTTTGATGCGCATCCCGCGCGGCAGAGCGCCCGAGCCGCGGTCAAACAGGTACGCAGTGATTTCCTTGAGGCGCAGTCTACTCAGAGTGAAAGGGGCGCGGCAGTCGCTGGGGCGAATGACCACGCGGAGTAGCCAGGGCCCCCAGATATCTTCGACGTTAACTGTGCGCAGGTCTTTGACGGGGATCTGGCGCTGCGCAGGGGAGAAGGTGCATCCGCTGGCGATTGCCGCCATGCCGAGAGCGCATCCGGCATTCTCGCCGGAGAATTGAAGAGCTCCGGGCTTGGGAGTGACAAGAGTACTGCCTAAGAGAATGGCTTCGCTGAGCTTCATCGGCGCGGACCGCCCTTGTAAGGGTAGTGGTCGCGATTTGGCGATCTTAGCGCAAATTGGTTCGGGAGTCACAGGGGAACTATGTTTGGGGGAGCAAGCTGAGACAAGGGGGTTCGAGGAGAGTCATCGAAGCAAACCGTCGCGGCACTTGGGCGATTAACGCGCTTACCGGTAAGGTTGAAAATGCGAAGCTGACTGGCTCCCGCTAATTCTTCGAACGCACTTCAGAGAAGCGCGATCTTTTCGGCTTGGATGTGAGGTTGAGTGTAGCTCTGCGATGTGTTATTAGGTTTACCGTGCCAAGAGGAATCCTCCTTTGCGCTCTCGAATCATTGCTGATCTGCGCTTCCGTCAATGCACAGACGAGGCCAGATGCAAAGCCTGCTGCTGATGTCCTGATAAAGGCTGGCCGACTTCTGGACGTCAGAACCGGGACCTACTTTGAGGCAGCGGGAATCCTGATCGAGGGTGATCGTATCAAGCAAATCGGACCAGCCAGCGACATCGAGGGCCACGCTCCAAAAGGCACGGTGATCATTGATCTTTCGCGTGCGACAGTTCTCCCTGGTCTGGTGGATTGCCACACGCACTTGATGGCGCGAATCCCGGATGTCCCCAATGGCTACATAGTGAACCTGGCCACCAAGTCAGAAGCATTCCGCGCGCTCGAGGGAGCAGCTGACGCTCGCGCAACCTTGGAAGCGGGTTTCACAACCGTCCGAGATGTGGAGAACGAAGGCTCCGGGTACGCTGACGTGGCGTTGCGTGACGCGGTCAACCAAGGATTGGTCGAAGGCCCGCGTATGCAAGTGGCCACTCGAGCGATTGCCGCCCTGGGCCAGTACAACCCATTTGGTGTGTCACCCGACCTGCCGGAATTTCCCACAGGAGCACAGATGATCAGCGGGGTTGAGGAAGCTAGGCGCGCTGTGCGCGAGCAGATCGGTCATGGCGCGGATCTCATTAAGGTGTATGCAGATTGGAACTACCCGACGCTCACCGTCGAAGAAATGAGCGTTATTGTCGAGGAAGCGCACAAGGCAGGCCGAAAGGTTGCGGCCCATGCGACGACTGCTGAGGGTCAGCGGAACGCAATTATGGCAGGTGTGGACTCCATTGAACATGGCCATGGCGCCGATCGACAGGACTTCGAAATGATGAAGGCCAAGGGTGTCTACTGGGTGCCAACCATGGGCTACTACTTCTATCACGTCGATAGCGCGAGATCTCCCGCGGCGCACGAATATATGCAAGAGGTCTTGCAGCGCGCCCGGCAAAACATCCCGATCGCCAGGGAGTTGGGCGTCAAGATCGCGAATGGTTTCGATCCGTCGAGCGCTGAGGAGCACGGCCAAAATGCACACGAAATTGTCGCGATGACCAAGCTTGGGTTGCCGCCTATAGAAGCCATTCGCGCCGCTACCACGAGCGCCGCCGACCTGTTGGGCTTGCAGGGGAGAGTGGGATTAATCGACACGGGGTACTACGCCGATATCATCGCTGTACCTGGCGATCCACTCGCCGATGTGAGCGAACTCGAACACGTTAACTTTGTGATGAAGGGCGGAGTGGTGGTGAAGAACGACCTCGCTATCCATTAGTTTCCACTTGTTTCTCTCATAAGCGCAAATGATGTCCAGTGCCTGATTAAGCGTGCTGGTAAAGTTGGTACTAAAATCTATCGTACTTGTTTAGCGCGTAGGGACAGTTAAGTCCAAAGGCTTGGGCTGAGAAGCACAGATTAGCTTTTGAAGAATAGAAGAAGCGGAGCGGAGTTGCTGACGGCAAGTTTGCAGAATGCTTACGAGAATGCCTTGCGTGTGCGCTCCGCGCGAGGTTCGATTCCCGCCCCAGACTTTGCGGGTCACCACCATCGGCCGGATGGCCTGTTCGGCTCGCCAGTTCGTCGCCTCCAGACCGGGACATCTCAAGAAGGTGAATAGAGCCTCCCGCTCCCGCAACAGATGGTTGGCCAAACGGCGATTCTGCGGTGAGCGATAGCGCCGTTCCAAGGTCCGATCCATCCGCACTTCCAATCTTCCCCGGGCCACCGCTAATCCGTGTTCGCTGATCTGTCGTTGCTGGCGACGATCGCGCAGCTGCAAAGATTCCTGCAAGATGGTTTCGATGCTGCGCGGGAATTCCGCTTCCCCACTTCTCGCCACCAGAATCATCTCCCGGCAGCGCCGCAGCAGGTGCGCTAAGCAGGTTTGGTGCAGAGCGTGGATAAACTGACGATAGATGCTCCACCCGTCGCGCACCAAGAATCCTGCAAAATCCGCTCCCAACACCATAGCTGCTTGTTCGAATCCGCGGCCTGGCTGAATGCTATAGACGGTGACCTGCGAAGTGCTGAAGGCCCACATCCACCATAGCTCTCCACCCACTCTCCAACCAGTTTCATCCGGGGTTACACTCGCACTGCGGCGAACCTCTTCTACCAACGCGTTATAGGTTGGTTCCGCTTGACTCGCCACCCGCGCTAGGGCCTGGCACAAGCCGCCGCGACTCACCTGTAATCCGAAGGCTTGCTGGAGCACCGTGGCCGTCTTGCCGTAGGGCAGTCCTAAACCTTTGTTGAGTTGCGTGGCCAGCGCCAACGCTCGCGGTCCGAGTTGCGAGGCAGCACTGCCCAGGGCATCCGAGGTTTGCCGTGGATGTCGCCCCTGCACTCGCCGTCGGCAACACCTACAGCGCCCGATAGAAATGCGAAACTCAATGAGCTGGACCCGCGGTTCCGGAATCTCGGTTTGGAACTGCGAAACGGTCTCGCACTCTTCCAACCCACCTCCGCATCGCGGACAGCGGGCCGGCAGCGGTACTTCCACGATTTCATCGACTTGATCGGGGAGGGGCCGACGATAGCGGCGCCCATACTGCTTTCCTGCTTTGCGTCCGGGTCTTTGGGGCTGGGCTTTGGGTTTCTGCCGCGAGAAGGGGGCCGCTTGTCGCTTCGCGGCTCGAAGAGCCTCTTCCAACAGCCGCCGCAGACGTTCGTTTTCTTTCTTCAATACTTCAATTTCTTGCTCGAGCCGCGCGAACTCTTCTGCGGTATGCTCTTCTGCCACACCGACAAAATAACCACTTCACGGATGCAGACAACTACATTTTTGAGAAAAAGTGTCTAGACGCTAAACAAATACAATCTATCTAAAGACGTGCTCAGGAACCAGTTCACGCAGCCACCGGCCGCACCATCGCCACGCGGAACGGAATTGATGGAATTTTGAGTACGTCGCGGGCCCCCGCAACCATCGGAACGCGCCCGTAAGATGGCTTGATGGATCGTGGAACAACTTCGGAACATTTGAGGGAGAAGATTGGCTTCCCAATAACCCTAAGCGACGGTTGAACAACGACTTATGGATTTGAAATCGAACCTGTTAACCGAAGGGTTGCTAGTTCGAATCTAGCCCGGGGAGCCATAGTTTCTCTTGAACCAAAAGCACAGGCGCGACTCGCGGCAACGACCTGGATGGCTGCGTTAGCATGACCGCTCGAGCTTTTGGGCAGAAAGTTCGCGGTCAATTCCCGCCCCTTCGGCGACATCATTGCCAAATGTCATGATTCCTTTCACTGCTCTGCGACAGGCGCTGGAACTCTGTTGACTCGCATCGTGTTTGTCCACGGGAAGGGCACGCGTTTTAGGCACTCATGTCCCATTTCCGATTGTGCCGATCGAGAATTTCTGGCTATGATAAGCGCACCTTGGGGTTCCCGAATCGTGGCGCGTGGGGTGTGTCGGGCACTGCTAACTAAAAGCATATTTCGTTTGAGGTTCGAGCTCAGCTAACCGAGCTTGTGCTGCGTTGTGGCTAGGTTCCGCGAAGGCGAAATGTTATGCGTGCCCGAAAAGGCAGTTTGCTCCACAACAGGAGCTGAACGATGCGAAAGCTGGCAGTTTCCGGCGCAGCATTTGCAATCCTCACCTTGGCGTTTGTCCATCAATTCTCTGCACATATTCGCCAGGGAGATATCGGGCAGCGCGCGCGAATTCTGATTACGGAAAAGATTGACGAGAACAGGCTCGTCACACTCCGAGGCAACACGCGGCCAGAAGCGCGAGATCCCAGAAACGACCGCGGCCGCGTGGACGACGACTTCCCCATGACTCACATGCTGCTGCAGTTGCGGCGTCCTGAGGAACTCGAGCAGGAGCTCGAGGGAGCCATCGAGCAGCTCACGGACAAGACGTCTCCGAATTTTCGCCAGTGGATCATGCCCGAGCAACAAGGCCAGCTATACGGACCCGCCCAAGCCGACCTGGACTTGGTTGAGACTTGGCTCGAATCCTACGGCTTTACAGTGGACTACGTTTATTCGAATGGGATGGTGATGGACGTGTCTGGCACGGCCGGGGAAATCCGTCAAGCCTTCCATACGGAAATTCACAAGCTCGAGGTTCGCGGGGAATCCCACTTCGCCAATATGAGCGACCCGAAGATACCGGCGGCGCTCGCGCCCATTGTGGTGGGCTTCGTCTCGATGCACAACTTTAAGCCCAAGGCGATGAACGAGCCGCGCGTGGAATACACGTTTTCAGGGTGCGGAGGAACGTGCTACTCGCTTGCACCTGCTGATTTCCAGGTGATTTACAATTTGAATCCGCTTTATCGACTGGGATTGACCGGCACGGGCCAGACCATCGTGGTAGTCGAGGACAGCGACACATACAGCACAGATGTCGCGAAATATCGCAGCACATTTCTTAGCAACTATACGGGCACGGTTACGACGGTTCATCCAACTGGTAGCAATGCTTGCACCGATCCCGGGACAAACGGGGACGATGGCGAGGCAGATCTCGATGCCGAAGTGGCAAGTGCGATTGCTCCGAACGCGACCATTGAAGTGGCGAGCTGCACGGGCGGGGCAACGTTTGGAGGACTGCTGGCGATGGAAAATCTCGTCAACAGCAGTACGCCTCCGTCAATCATCAGCATGAGTTACGGCGAATGCGAAACAATCAATGGCGCAGCATCGAACGCGGCTTTTAATTCAGCTTTTCAGACGGCGGCCGCAGCGGGGGTGTCCGTTTTCGCCTCGGCGGGCGATTCCGGCCCGTCTGCCTGCGCACCTGATTTCACGGGCGGAAGCAGTTACGCTTATCCAGGCGTTGGAGTGACCGGATGGGGCGAGACCGCTTACAACGTTTCGGTGGGCGGAACCGATTTTGAAGACACGTATAACGCGAGCAAGGGATCGCCAGCGACGCCGGTGAACACCTATTGGAATTCGGCAGACACCACCACGGATAGTTCGGCAAAATCTTATATTCCCGAAATCCCGTGGAACGACTCGTGCGCTGGTTATCTTCTCTATAACTTGTTGGGAGATGCAACCGGCTACGACTCGGGCGGGCTGTGTGCGAGCGCCACGTACCGAAGCACAGCGGCAGGGTCGGGCGGTCCAAGCGGCTGCGCCACGGGTGGAGGCGGGATGCACCAAACAAGTTATACCGTGGTGGACGGAAGCTGTACGGGATACCCGAAGCCTGCTTGGCAATCCGGGATTTTTGGAAATCCTGCCGATGGAGTGCGCGATACTCCCGATGTGTCGATGTTCGCCGCGAATGGCCTTTGGGGACATTTCGTGACCATTTGTTTTTCGGACACGGCGAATCAGGGGACTTCGTGCGCAGGGGCGCCAAGTACTTGGAGCGGGTTTGGCGGAACCTCTGTCGCGGCACCGACGATGGCGGCGATTCAAGCGCTTGTAAACGAAAAGTGGGGGATCCGCGTCGGGCAATCCCAACCCTACTTATTATTCGATTGCGAAAGCGGAGTATGGATCTGCGGGCAACTCTGCCTGTTACTCGATCAACCAGCCGCCACCAAAGGGATTGGCTTCGTCCTGCGTGTTCTATGACATAACGCAAGGCGATACGGTTGTGGATTGCCGATATAACGGAGGTGGTGACGTCGATGGTGTTGGCTGCTACCGGCCTTCGGGTACTTATGGGGCTCTCAGCACTCAGGCGCTGACGACGGGTACGGTGATAGCAGGCGGCTCCGGGTACACGAGCGCGCCAACTTGCACGATCGGCGCGCCAAGCAACCTGAATAAGTATTCATCGCCGAGTGGAGGAACGCTTTGGGCGGGAGGAACACAGGCGACATGCACCGCCACCATCAATGCGGGCACACATGTGGTAAATGCGATCAACATCACAGCGGGCGGAACGGGTTACGCCGGGGGCGCTTCTTGTACGCTGAGCGGAGGAGGAGGGACAGGAGCGACGTGCTCGGTGTCACCGGTGATGGGCACCATCGCGGGGGCATATCAGCCTGCCTACGGCGCAACGCCGGGATGGGACTTCGCAACCGGCATCGGCAGCGTCAACGCCTATAATCTCGTTTTCAGCAGCGCGTGGTAGGTGAAGCGATGGCCTCTGTTCACGACACACTGCGGCTTGGAGAGCCCAGATCTTTTGAAACTGATGCCATGGAAAATGCTATTCACAGCTCACGCTTTCGGAATTGGCGATCGTTCCTGATTGCGTTCGCGCTTGCTGTGGCCGTAACCACCCCCCTTTTCGCGCAGGATACCCCGTCTCAGCCCGTCGGCCTCCCGGAAGATTGGACTCACCATCACGCAGCATTCGGAGATGCGGGCACGGCGGAGCAGGCCATCCAAAATGGAAAATACGAGCAATGGATAAGAACTGTCTACGATCCCCGGTACCAATTGCAGCGAGCAAAACGAACTGCGGCTGCGCGAGCGCACTCGGGGACCAATCAACAAAACAATTTCAACGCTGACAGTGACGTGGCGACAAGCGACGCACCATCGGCTGACATAGCGGACAGGAGTTTCGCGCCAGAGCTGCATGGGAAAATTCCCCGGGGACTAACGAAGGCGCTCATCCCTGCTCCGCCGGCTGGCACGGATGGGGACCATGAGGTGAACCGCTGGCCCAACCATCCGCCGGAAAGGGGCCGGCGACACCGCAACAGTGAAAAAGTGGACTGGAGCGAAACGCTTGGAAGTGGCGGAAGTCTGGGCCTGGGAAATTATCCCGCAAAATATTCGTTCTCGACATCGAGCGCCAGCTGCACGGATTGGGTTACGTATGGCACAGGCGTAACAGGAGGCGCGAGCCAAGCAACGATCCTGGCCTTCACGAACCTGTATACAAACACTTGCAGCAGCGTCCCAACCGTGAATTGGGCGTTCAACACGGGTACCGGCAGCACGGTTCTCACGTCGCCAGTACTTTCCCTGGACGGAACGCAGATCGCTTTCGTGCAGAACAGTTCAGCGGGCGTCGCGAGCCTCGTGGTGCTGAAGTGGTCTGCCATCGGAACGCTTACGTCGCCGGACACTCTGCCGAATCAAGCTTCCGGAAGCGCGTACCGCCTCTGCGAGGCGCCGTGCATGTTCAGCATAAGTTTCGGCAACGGCGTGAACGACAGCGCATCATCCGCTTGGTACGACTACGGTTCGGACACAGTCTGGGTGGGCGACGATCAAGGCAACCTTCACAAGTTTACGGGAATTTTTTTCGGCTCGCCGGGAGAAGTGACGACCGGTGGCTGGCCGGCGGCGGTGAGCGCTTCACCGTTGAGCAGCCCCGTGCTCGACCCGGTCACGGGAAACGTGTTTGTGGGAGATTACAATTTAACGGCGGATTCCGCGTGCACGCCGTCGTCTTCCACCAGTGCCAGCCCATGCGGTTTTCTCTACGCCTACAATTCCTCGACCGGAACATTAACCGCGAAATCCGCGCAATTGGATTACAATTTTGGGATTGTGGATGCGCCGATACTGGATCAGTTTGCCGGCCGCCTCTATGTGCCAGTGGGTTCGGATGGGGAAACCGGCTCTTCGACGAAATGTGGAACGGGCACGCCCTGCGCGGCCGTCTTTCAACTGTCAACGAGTTTTACGAGCGGGGCAGCTGGCACGGAGGCGACGGTCGGGCCTGGCTACGACTTTCTTTTGTCCGGCACGTTCGATAACGCGTATTTGTCGTCTGCAAATGCTTCGAGTCCGACCGGCCACATCTACGTCGTGGGAAACACAGGTCCGGCGAACAATGCCCTCTACCAAATATCGATTGCGTCGAACGTGATGAGCACGACCTCCGTTGCGGGGCCGGTGGTCGCTCTGAACTATACGGATGGTTATTACGCCGCGGGGCTTGGCGTGACCGAGTTCTTGAATAACACCACCGATTACATTTTTTTGGGAACCATCGCGTTCAGTAATGACTCGGGATGCGGCACGACGCCAAGCATCAGTATCGGTTGCGTGGTGGGATTCAACGTGACGAGCGGATCCATTTCCGGCTCGACGGCACCAACCGGATCATCGCCTGCCGGGGGGGGTGCGAGCGGAATCGTCGTGGACAACTCGGGGTCGGCGGCGGGTGAATCGAACATCTATTTTTCTGCGCTCGCAGGTCAGACTTGCACGACATCGGGCGGAACCAGTGGTTGCGCGATTCAAATCTCACAGTCCGCGCCTTAAGTCGGGCCGCGCGGAGCATTTACAGGCTCGGACCGTTTCTTAACACATCGCTACAGGCGGTTGATGCAGGAAGCTACGCAGGCGGCGCCGAAACCGTTGTCAATGTTGACGACAGTCACATTCGATGCGCAGGAATTGAGCATCCCGAGCAATGCGGCGACACCACCAAAACTTGCGCCATAGCCCGTGCTCGTCGGCACGGCAATCACGGGCACGGCGACCAAGCCGCCCACAACGCTCGGCAGAGCACCTTCCATCCCTGCCACGCAGATGATCACGCGAGCCTGGGTCAGTTTCTCGCGATGTTCCAGAAGCCGGTGAATGCCCGCAACTCCGACATCGTAGAGACGTTCGGCACGGTTGCCCATCATTTGCGCCGTGAGCAACGCCTCTTCCGCGACGGGAATGTCGCTTGTGCCTGCGGAAACCACCAGGATGTTTCCCTTCCCGGTGATTTCTCGATTCCGCTCGATGGTGATGACGCTGGAATTCCCGTGAAACTTTGCGGCGCGCGCTAGCTTCCCGTTGACGCGCTTGATAGCGGCAAAGATGTTCGCGTTTGCCCGCGTAACCAGAATATTGTGGTGCGCATCCTTTTTCCCGAGCATGGCGCGAACAATCTCCGCCACTTGCTTCGGAGTTTTGCCTTTGCCAAAGATGACCTCGGCAAAACCTTGGCGGAGTGAACGGTGGTGATCCACCTTGGCGAATCCGAGATCCTCGAAAGGCAAATGCTTCATGCGCTCGGCGGCCTTTTCCGGAGAAAAGGCTCCAAGCTTCACCAATTCCAAGATTTTCAGTAATTCCTGCTGATTCATATGCTTTGACCGTGGCAAATTCTATCATCGTACAGGCATGCCGGCCCTGCTTGACTTGCCGGAACACGGCTGCGAGACTGATTCTATCCGCACGGGAAGCATGACTGACACGCAAAAACAAGTGGTGACCGTAGGTGTGACCGGGGCAAGCGGCGCCGTTCTCGCGCAGAAAACATTGTTGCTGCTTGAAGCGGACTCGCGCGTGGCGCGCATCCACCTCGTCGTTACCGAAGCAGGCCAGCGTTTATTCGCCGAAGAGCTCGGAATCGCTTCCGGCGATTTGAAGCAGCTTCCGAGCCGGCTCTTGGACCGGCCCAGCTCAAAGATCGAAGTGCTCCCGAACAAAGACATTGGCGCGGCCATCGCGTCCGGCAGCTACTCCGTGGACTCGATGATTGTGGTTCCGTGCTCCATGGGCACGCTCGCTGCTATCGCCAGCGGCGTGAGCGATGATCTCGTTTCGCGCGCTGCGGACGTCATGCTCAAGGAAGGCCGAAAGCTCGTGCTGTGCGTGCGCGACACGCCCTTCAATCGCATTCATTTGGAAAACATGCTTCGGGCGCAGCAGGCCGGGGCGGTCATCATGCCGGCGATTCCCGCGTTTTATAGCCATCCGCAAACCATCGACGATCTGGTGACACAATATATTTGCCGCGTCCTGGCACAGATAGGCCTTCCGCAAGAAAAAATGTATCGCTGGACCGGCCAGGCGAGCGCGAAGAAGGCGGAGGCATAGCTGCACCATGGCTGGGCGCATCCGCACCGTTCTCGAGATGATCAAGTTCGAGCATTCCGTCTTCGCGCTGCCGTTTGCGTTGACCGGCGCGCTTCTCGCGGCGCGCGCCACGCATCAGCCCCCGAGAGGCTGGCCAACTTTGAGGCAGTTCGTCTGGATTATCGTCGCCATGGTCGCGGCCCGCTCCGCTGCGATGACCATGAACCGGATCGCCGATCTACGTTACGATCGCGAGAATCCAAGGACGCAACAGCGGGCGCTGGCGATTGGCGCGCTTTCCTTGCAATTCGCGTGGGTCTTCACAATTGTAGCTGTCGCTTTGTTTTTCGTCGCTGCATGGCAGCTGAACGCCCTCGCGCTAAAACTAGCTCCCCTCGCGATTGCGATTTTGTTTTTCTACTCGTTCACCAAACGCTTCACGAACTGGTCGCACATTTTTCTTGGCTTCGCGCTCGGCATCTCGCCAGCAGCTGCGTGGATCGCCATTACGGGGGCACTTGATCCACGAATGCTCATTCTTTGCGCCGCGGTCACCCTGTGGGTTGGCGGATTTGATGTGCTCTACGCCTGTCAGGACATCGATTATGACCGGCGCACCGGACTTTACTCCGTACCTAAGCGGTTTGGCGTCGCCAACGCGCTGCTCATTACGCGCCTCATGCACATCGGCGTGGTCGGACTGCTCTCCTGGCTGGCTTGGAGCTTTGCTCTGCCTTGGCCTGCTTGGGCGGGTATCGTGGTTGTTGCCGCGTTGCTGTCGTACGAGCATTCGCTTGTGAAACCTAGCGACCTCAGCAAGCTGGACGCTGCGTTTTTCGCCGTGAACGGTTATATTAGTTTGTTGTTTCTTTTGTTTTGGGGGGCAGCGGCAGCGGTTTGGCGCGTTTGAAATTTTCAGTGGATTCAAAATGAGCGAACTCACAATTACCGATCAGAGATTGCAACCTATCGCGGCGAAAGTGCTTGCCGGCGAGCGTCTAAGCCTGGATGACGGCATCGCGCTTTATCGTTCGCCCGATCTGCTAGCTGTCGGCTGGCTCGCAAATTACGTCCGCGAGAAGCGCCACGGCAACATCACGTATTTCAACGTCAACCGTCACATCAATCCCACGAACGTCTGCGTGGCCCATTGCAAACTTTGCGCCTTCGGCCGCGATCCAAACGCGCCGGGCGCTTACACGTTTGCGCTTGAAGAAATCTACGAACGAGCACAGCAAGGTGTTCGCGAAGGAGCGACGGAGTTTCACATCGTCGGCGGCTTACATCCAGATCTCACGTTTGACCATTACCTCGAACTGGTTCGCGGCCTGAAGCAGCGCTGCCCCACTGTGCATATCAAAGCTTTTACGATGGTCGAAGTTCATTACTTCTCGCGCATCGCAAAGATTCCGATCGAAGAAGTCCTAATTAAAATGAAGGAGGCCGGTGTGGATTCCTGCCCTGGCGGCGGTGCGGAGATTTTTCATCCGCGTGTGCGCAAGATCATCTGCGACCACAAAACCAGCGGCCAGATGTGGCTGAACACGGCAAAGAAAGCACACCAGGCGGGGCTACGTTCCAACGCGACCATGCTCTACGGCCATGTCGAAACCGAGGAAGAGCGCGCCGACCATCTCGTCAAATTACGCGAGCTGCAGGACGAAACGCACGGTTTCGTGGCGTTCATTCCGCTCGCGTTTCATCCCGATAATACGGCGCTCTCGCACATTCCGAAGCCTACCGGGTACGCGGACCTTCGCAATATCGCGGTCGCGCGGCTTCTGCTCGATAATTTCGATCACATCAAAGCGTATTGGATCATGCTTTCGCCGAGCATCGCGCAGATTGCATTGCGTTTTGGCGCCAACGACCTGGATGGCACGGTTGTTGAAGAGAAGATTTACCACGACGCTGGCGCAAAAACTTCAGAGTTCACGCCTCGCGCGGAACTGGAGCGCCTCATCCGCGCGGCGGGCCGAATGCCGGTCGAACGCGACACGCTTTATCGTCCCGTGGACCGCTCGAATATGCCGCCGGTTCTCCCGACGCCGCGAACCGACCTGGTATCCCTTACATTGAATGTTTAGAACTTCTGCCGCACCGTCAGCGAATCGCGGCAGCTTTCGCAGCCACTTTGGCGAGTAACTCCTCGGGAAGAGGCGGATAGCCTTCCTCCTGCGCAATCTTCTGGCCGTCGGAATACACCCATCTCAAATAAGCTTCGATCGCACGGCCGCGTTGCGAATCCTGGGCTACCGCCGGAACATAAAACCAGGTAAAGCTGCTGATGGGGTAGCTGTCTTTCCCAGGGCCATTCGTCAGCGAGATCCGGAAATCGTCGGCCGTCTTGCCCGTCAGAGCTTTGGCTGCGGCGGCAATGGTGCGTAAGGATGGGCGGACGAACTCGCCTTCCGCGTTTCGAATGCTGGCCATGTGCAGGGAGGACTTCTCCGCGATATTCAATTCCGTGTAGCCGATAGCACCCGACGTGCCCGCCACCTTGTCCACCATATCCTGGGTTCTGCCAGCGCTAGCACCGACAGGCCAGTCGGGAGATTCGCTGCGTCCGACGCGCGTAAGAAATTCCGGGCTGGACTTCGACAAGAAATCGGAAAGGATGTAGCTCGAACCTTTCCCCGCCGTTCGGTGCACAACTTTGATCGGAAGCGCTGGAAGTTCAATATCCGGATTCGACTTGACTAGAGCAGGATCGTTCCAAGCCGTGATCTTTCCGAGATAAATACCTGCGAGCAGCGGACCCGAAAGCCGAAGTTCGCGGGGGGCGCCCGGCAAGTTGTAGATCACTACGATTCCGATGAGCACCGTAGGAAGCTCGACCACTTTGGAAGTAGCCGCCTTTAATTCCTTTTCAGGGATTGGAGCATCACCCCCGGCGAAATCCCCCGTGCCGGTGAGCACGCGGGTGGCGCCCGCGCCGCTGCCTTCGGGGAGATAGCGCACCTTCACGGCTGGCTGCTGTTTGTGATATTCGTCGTTCCACATCACGTAAAGCGGCTCTGGCATGCTCGAGCCGGTCACCACCAGAACCGTGGAATCTTGCGCTTGCGTTGCGACCGAGAGAGCGACCGCCGCGGTCACGCCGAGCACACCAACCATTTTTAATATCCGTGCCACCAGAACCTCCAAGGCCTCGCGGGCCTGATAGAAAACCGAAAAGAGGGAAGCCAAATCGTCTGTCATTGACAACTCTAAAAGAGTTCTCCGGCTCCGCTGAACTGGTACGTGGTGCAGGTGTGCAGAATCCGCCATTATGGATTACGAAATAGTCTTAAACTGGAAGAGGACCGTTTTTCTTGGGGAGGCGAGCAGCGGGCTAGGGCGCGCCTCCAAAACAGCTCTGGCGCCGTACGATTCGCTGCAAGAAACTGTCGTTTTGTACCTGCAACCAGCGACGCCGCGTCTCACGCGCAACAAACTTCAACGCAAAGAGAGAATCAGAGAACATGAGAACTATCCTCTTGCTCACCATCTCGAACATCTTCATGACCTTTGCGTGGTACGGTCACTTGAAGTTCCGCTCGACTGCTCTCTGGAAAGTGATTGTGATTAGCTGGGGCATCGCGTTCTTCGAGTATTGCTTCCAGGTGCCGGCAAATCGCATTGGCTCGTACGAATTCACCGCCGCGCAACTGAAGACCATTCAGGAGGTCATCACCCTAACGGTGTTTTCGGCGTTCTCGGTGCTCTATCTGGGCGAGAAAATCAAGTGGAACTACGCTGCAGGCTTCGGCTTCGTCGTTGTAGGCGTGTTTTTCGTTTTTCACAAGTGGTAGATCCACCCGAATTGGTTCAAAAGGAATCCGCTGCCACAACTCGACAGCATCTTCCCATCCATATACCCTTCTCTCTTGCTGGCGAATCGAATGCTGGGGATTCAAATCGGCTGAACTTTCCAAAAGGAGCGGCATCATGCAACGCAAAGCATCGGCAGTCTGGCAAGGTGGCTTGAAGGATGGCAAGGGCTCAATATCCACCGACAGCGGCGTACTCAAACAAACGCAATATTCCTTTAGCACGCGCTTTGAAAACGGCGTCGGCACCAATCCGGAAGAACTTCTAGCCGCGGCTCATGCCGGGTGTTTCACCATGGCACTCTCCGCGCAGCTCGGCGGGGCTGGAATGACGGCGCAAAAGCTCGAAACCACCGCCACCATCTCACTCGAAAAAGTTGGCGACGGCTTTTCCATTACGAAAAGCCATCTCGACCTCGTGGCGACGATTCCCGGCGCAGACAAAGCGAAATTTGACGCCGCCGTAAAGGCCGCAGAGACCGGCTGCCCGGTTTCCAAGCTTTTTAAGGCGGAGATAACTATTAGCTCGAGTCTGAATTCCTGACAACGCCGGCGCTTCTCTGGAACGCGCCCAAACGAGTACAATGCCGCACATGATTCCATTGCCGGGCACCTTCATTGGGGGCGCCGCAATATTCTTGATCGTGCTATGGGATGCCTTCGAGGCCATCATTCTGCCTCGGCGGGTAACGCGCAAGTTTAGGCTCACACGCCTTTTTTTTAGGTCCACCTGGCATGTCTGGAAGTTCGTGATGTGCCTTGTGCCGTCGCGAAAACAGCGTGAAGCGCTACTGGGCTTCTACGGTCCACTCTCGCTCCTCGTCCTGGTAGCCGTTTGGGCTGTCGGTCTCGTTCTCGGCTTCGGTTTGATGCAATACGGCGCGGGTTCAGCCGTAAACATGGCCGGAGGCGAACCCAGCTTCCTCACCGACATTTATCTCAGCGGCACAACCTTTTTCACGCTCGGCCTCGGCGACGTCATCCCTCGTTCGGGATTGGCTCGAGCTTTGGTCGTCACCGAAGCCGGTTTCGGTTTTGGTTTCCTTGCCGCGGTGATCGGCTATTTGCCCTTCATCTACGGCTCCTTTTCGGAGCGCGAAGTGGACATCTCGCTGCTCGATTCCCGCGCCGGAACACCACCTACTGCGGGCGAGCTTCTCCGCCGCCACGCCTATGCCCACGGACAAGAGGCCCTGCGTGAACTCCTCAAAGATTGGGAGCGCTGGTCCGCCGAGTTGATGGAGAGCCATCTCTCCTACCCGGTGCTGGCTTTCTTCCGCTCGCAGCATGACAACCAGTCCTGGATCGCTTCCCTTACCGCGATTCTGGATACATGTGCGCTTGTCATGGTTGGTATCGACGGCGCCTGCGAAAAGCAAGCCGGCCTAACCTTCGCGATTGCACGCCATGCCGTTGTCGATCTCTCACAAGTTTTCGGCACCGCGCCGAAGCCGCTGGCCCAAGACCGGCTTCTCGCAGAGGGGCTGCGCCATATCCGCGACGTTCTCGCTCAACAGGGTTTGAAGCTCCGGGATGGCGACGAGGCTGACCGGCGCCTCCGCGAGCTTCGCGGCATGTATGAGCCTTACGTTTACGCACTTGCGACCTATTTGAATCAAACTCTGCCGCCCTGGATTCCCCAGAAAAAGGGCAAAGACAATTGGCAGACCACGGCCTGGGGGAAGTCCGCCGGACTCCTGGAAAGAGAGCAGGAATTGTCCCATGTGCATGCCGACGATCACTTCTAGCAGGCTTAAAACGCTGCAACAGCGCGTCGGCCGATTTCACTCGTAGGCCCACGACACGCGGCGCTCAACTTCAGCTAGAATTTCGCAATCCGAGGCGTACTCAAAAAGCACAAGCAACATTAAGTCATGCTTCACTGGAACTGGAGGCCAAAATGAAAGCAATCGTCGTCCATGAATTCGGTGGTCCGGAAGTCCTGAAGTACGAGGAAGTTCCAACGCCCGAACCAGCCGCCGGACAGGTCCGCGTCCGCGTTCACGGGGTCGGGGTGAATCCCTATGACACCTACATGCGCAACGGCACATACGCCGTCAAGCCTCCCTTGCCATACACGCCAGGCTCCGATGGCGCGGGCGTCATCGAGGAAGTCGGCGCCGCAGTCAGTAAGGTCAAGCCCGGCGATCGGATCTACATGGCAAAAACAGTGACCGGCGCCTACGCCGAATGCGCAGTCGCCCTCGAAAGCCAGGTCCATCCGCTTCCTGAGAAAGCCAGTTTCGCCCAGGGTGCGGGCGTCTGGGTCCCATACGGAACCGCCTATCACGCCCTCGTTCACTCCGCGCAAGCGCGCGCTTCGGAAACGGTGCTCATTCACGGCGCCAGCGGCGGCGTCGGCATCGCTGGCGTCCAATTTGCCCGTGCCATGGGATTGCGCGTCTTCGGCACAGCGAGCAGCCAGAAAGGCCTCGACCTCGCCACGCGCGAAGGCGCTCATGAGGTTTTCAATCACGGCAAACCCGGTTATCTAGATGAGATTATGAAGGCCACCGGCGGCCGTGGCGTGGACATCGTCCTCGAAATGCTCGCCAACGTGAATCTCGCCAACGACATGAAGCTCCTCGCCGCCAATGGCCGAATCATCGTCATCGGCAACCGCGGCGAAATCACTATCAATCCGCGCGACCTGATGTCCCGCCGCAGCTCGGTTCGCGGATTCACTCTCTGGGCCGTCACCGAGTCCGAGGAAACCTCCATTCACGCCGCAATCATTGCAGGCCTCGAAAATGGCACGCTTCGCCCCGTTGTGGGAAAAGAGCTGCCGCTTGCCGAAGCCCCTCGCGCCCACAAAGAAATCCTCGAACCGGGCGCCGCTGGAAAAATCGTACTCATACCGTAACCGTAATCGAAATTGCGGAAAGCTTGCGGAGGTGCCGGCGCCATCATCTCTGAGGGGCTCGATGGCGTGAGTCGTCTACCTTTCGCCGAACGCGCTTGGACCTTATAATCTTTGTCTCGGAAGATTCAACCCGGGACGCCATCTGCGGAAAGCAAAGCTGACCACCTCGTGACGATTCCGATGCCCATCGCTTCGATTCTCTTGGCGCAGACCTCCCTAAGCCATTACTGGCACAGGCTCACCGACCGCACCTTCGCGGGAATGTATCACCCCAATGCCTTTGACTTGGCCATGACCATTCCCTATTTCCTGGTCCTGTTCGTCCTCGCCGCTTATGGATTCCATCGCTACTGGCTGGTCTACGACTACTACGCCTACTCGAAAAACGTCCCCGGCACGCCGCCCGAAGTCAAAAATTGGCCGCGCGTCACCGTCCAGCTCCCCATTTTCAACGAACGCTACGTCATCGAGCGCCTTGTCGAGGCCGTCTCCCGCTTCGATTACCCTCATGAACTGCTCGACATCCAGGTTCTTGACGATTCCACCGACGAGACTTGCCAGGTCGCCAGTTCCTGCGTCGCGCGCCACGCCGCCCAAGGCCTGCCCATCTTTTACATTCACCGCACCAATCGCGAAGGCTACAAAGCCGGCGCACTTGAGAACGGCCTGCACACCGCCCAGGGCGAGTTCGTCGCCATCTTCGACGCGGACTTTATCCCTGAGCCCGATTTCCTCCGCCGCACCATTCCCTATTTCGTCGATCCCGCCAATGGCCCGAAAATTGGCATGGTCCAGACTCGCTGGACCTATCTCAACCGCGACTATTCGCTCCTCACCCAAGTCGAAACCATACTTCTCGATGGCCACTTCGTCGTCGAGCATGGTGCTCGCTCCCGCTGCGGCACTTTTTTCAATTTCAATGGCACCGCCGGCGTCTGGCGCCGCCAGGCCATCGAAGAAGCCGGCGGCTGGCAGCACGACACGCTCACCGAAGACACTGATCTTTCCTATCGTGCGCAGCTCAAGGGCTGGAAATTTCTCTATCTTCCGCAAATCGAATGCGCTTCCGAACTGCCCGTCGATATGAACGGCTTCAAGACCCAGCAAGCCCGGTGGGCCAAAGGTCTGATGCAGACCGCAAAAAAAATCCTTCCGCGCGTCATGAAATCTGATGCTCCGTTGCGCGTCAAAGCCGAAGCCTTTTTCCATCTCACCGCGAACATCAGCTACCCGCTCATGGTTCTTTTTTCCGCCATGCTTCTTCCCGCCATGATCGTCCGTTTCTATCAAGGCTGGTTCCAGATGCTCATCATCGACTTGCCTCTGTTCCTTGCTTCCACCTGCTCCATCTCCAGTTTCTACCTCGTCGCGCAAAGAGAGCTCCGCCCAAAAAACTGGTGGCGCACTTTTTTTTACATGCCCTTCGTGATGGCCGTCGGCATTGGCATCTCCGTCCGCAACGCGCAGGCCGTCCTGGAAGCGATTGTCGGCAAGAGAAGCGAGTTCGCTCGCACGCCCAAATTCAAAATTGAAGGCAAAAAAGGCACGTTCGTCTCGAAAAAATACCGGAACAAGGCGGGCTGGATGCCCTACGCCGAAGTCCTTCTCGGCATTTACTTCGCCGGCACCGTCTTCTACGCTTTCACCAACGAGAACTACGCCACCATCCCCTTCCTGCTCCTCTTCGTCTGGGGCTACCTCTACACCGGCCTCATGTCCCTCGGCCAAACCTACTTCGCCCACCTCCGTTTCGGCGTCAACGCCCCAGAAATGCGCCCGGCGGCCACCGGCGCCCCCGGTTTCTAAATTCCAGCAGCCGGTTAGCTTCCGTAGGATCGACCACCCAATCGCGGGTGCGTGAGTACTGCTTGTGAGACGGTCTACCGCTCGCTCCACCTATCAAAAATCAATTTCCGTGTCTATGCCATTCGACGCTTCGCCGGAGCCCCTGCCGCCGCGCATTCCCCTTGCCAAACTAGGAGAGTGTGGCTTAGACTCCTAGTCAGCCTAGGGGGAGGGCGCATCCACTGTGAACAAAAACGCGGAATTACTTCCAGGCACGCTGGACATGTTGATACTCAAAGCGGTGTCTTTGAAACCGCTGCACGGCTACGGCGTGATGGTGCGCATCCGGCAAATCTCCGGAGATGCGCTGGAGATTCCCCAGGGATCTTTGTATCCGGCGCTCTACCGATTGGAGCACCACGATCTGATTGCTTCGGAATGGGGGCAAAGCGAGAACAACCGCCGGGCCAAGTACTACACATTGACGCCCGCGGGACGCCGCCGCCTGCGCGACGAAACGGCCGGTTGGAACCGGCTCGCGACGGCGATTGCTGCGGCCTTAAACACCACGTCGGAGGAGGTGTGACATGTCCAAGCGCTGGCGTTCTCTATTTCGTGCGCTCACGCGGCGGCCTGATTTCGAAGATGGCATGTCCGATGAGCTTCGTTTTCACATTGAGCAGTACACCGACGAGCTGGTGCGCTCCGGCATGTCGCGAGAAAAAGCGGCCCGCCAGATACGGATGGAGCTCGGAAGCCCCGTCAATATCAAAGCGGATTGCCGCGAGGCATTTGGTCTGCACCTCTTTGATGAGTTTCGTAGGCAGGTGAGTTACGCCGCCCGCTTGCTCCGAAAGACCCCGGCATTTACAGCTACCGCTCTTCTGACCCTCGCTGTTTGTTTGGGCGCGAATCTGACGATTTTTGCCGTGATCGACTCGGTGCTGCTGCGCCCCTTGCCATTTCCCGAACCGAGCCGTCTCGTTACCGTGTTCAACACCTATCCGAAGGCCGGCGTCGAGCGCGACGGCTCTTCATTGACGAATTACTACGAACGCCGCGGCCGAATTCCCGCCTTCGCGTCGCTCTCCATCTACGAGTATGGAACGGAGATTGTCGGTGAGCCCGGCTCGACGGATCGCCTCCCCACCATGCGTGTCTCTCCGGATTTTTTCTCTACTCTCGGGCTCGGCCCCGCGTTCGGACGCACTTTCACGGACGACGAAACCACTTCGGAAACCGACCACGTTGCCATTCTTTCCGACAGGTTTTGGCGGGATCGATACAACGCCGATCCCCATGTGATCGGAAAGCAGCTTCGTGTAAACAGCGTTCCCAGAACCGTGATCGGCGTCTTGCCTCCCGGCTTCCACTTTCTCTCTTCCGATGCCCAGGTGTTCCTGCCCCTTGCATCGCGCCCGGAAGATCGCGCGCCGTCGCAGCGACATTCCGGCGGAAATGTGATCCAAATGATTGCGCGCCTCTGGCCGGACGCCACGCTCGCGCAAGCCCAGTCTGAGCTCGACGCGCAGAACGCGGCGCTGGAAGTCGACGACCCGCAGGCCAAGATGATTGCCGATGCCGGCTTTCGTTCTCTGGTGGTACCGTTGCGCGCGGATTATGTCGCATCCGTCCGTCCCACTCTACTGCTCTTGGAAGCAGCCGTACTTGTTCTTCTCTTGATTGGCGCAGTCAACCTTGTGAACCTGCTTCTCGTCCGTGCCAGCGGCCGGGTGAAAGAGCTTGCGGTCCGTCAGGCGCTTGGCGCGAGTTGGAGATACCTCGTAAGCGAAGTGGTCGTCGAGACCACCTTGCTCACCTTGGCCGGAGGACTACTTGGACTCGCCGTAGGGGCCGGCGGAATCGATCTCCTGCGCGGGTTGGGCGCTGATCGACTGCCCTTGGGCAGTCGCATCGTTTTCGACGCGCGAGTGGCACTGGTCGGCCTGGCCGCCGCCATCTTCATGGGCATCGCGTTCGCCATGCCCGTCGCTTGGTTCCATCTTCGGCGGCATCTCGGGAATGCGCTTCAATCGGAAAGCCGGGGCGGCACAAGCGGGCGCGGCGGTCAAATCTTGCGTCACAGTTTCATCGTCGCTCAGATTGCCTTGGTGTTCATTCTGTTAGCCGGAGCGGGTCTGCTGGGCCTCAGTCTCCAGCGCGTGATGGCCGTTTCCCCAGGCTTCCAGTCTGGCCACGTCCTCACCGGACAAATCCTGCTTCCATGGGCAGATTACTCGGAGGCAGGCCGGCTGAAATTTATGGAAAGCTTGCTGGACAAACTCAACCAACTGCCGGGAGTGTCGTCCGCGGGCGTGGTCAACAATGTGCCTTTCAGCGGCAACACCGGCAAAAGCGCCGCCACGGTAGCGGGTCACGTTCGCCGCCCCGGCGAATCCGCGCGAGGGCACTATTCCTACGGAGTCGACGGCGACTATTTTCGCGCCATGGGTTTCTCGCTGCGGGCGGGACGATTCCTAAACGCCGACGATTCACGCCGCTCCGCGCGAGTCTGCGTTGTGGATGCAGACTTCGCCCGATACTACTGGCCGCGACGCCAGCGCGATTGGCCAACGATTGTGGGACGGCTCCGAAGTTGGAAAGGATGCCGATGCATTCACCGTTGTCGGCGTCGCAGGCGGGGTGAAACAGGCGGGACTCACGGAAAACGAGGCCCAGGGCGCGATTTATTATCCTTATGTTTTTCGTGTTGATTCCGGCTTCTTCGTGGCCGTCCGCACGAGCTTGCCGCCGGAATCGCTCGCGTTGACATTGCAGAAGGTGGTTCGGCAAATCGACCCCGATGTGCCCGTCAGTGATATCCGCTCGATGGACACTCGCATTGCCGATAGCCTTATCGCGCGCCGCTCGCCGGCGCTGCTGTCTGGTCTCTTCTCCGCCATAGCTCTTCTGCTCACCGCCATCGGCACCTACGGCGTGTTGAGCTACGCAGTAGCACAGCGTCGCCGCGAGATCGGCGTGCGCATGGCCTTGGGTGCGCAACCGAGGCAAATCCGCGGCCAGTTTCTTTCTCTTTCCTTGCGCCTGCTCGCTGCGGGAACGCTCTTGGGCTTGCTCGGCGCGTGGCAGTCGGGCCGAGCCATGCGAGCGGTACTCTTCCAGGTGCCCCCGCTTGACATGCCAATCCTCGCCGCTGCTGCGTGCGTGACGGGAGTGGTGTGTCTGGCCGCTTGCCTGCTGCCGTCTCAACGCGCCGCGCGGATCTCCCCGATGGAAGCCCTCACGGAGGAGTAGAAAATTTATTCAGCCTTGCGACCTCACCCATAAAGAGTACAAGCGAGAATCTGATGGGTTTCACGGATAACACCGTATGTTGTAAACACTCCGATCCGGAAATGGGGCGACGCCACCAGCGCCGCCGGCTTCTGAGCCCAACCGCAGCTTTGGCACTGCTGATTTTGACGTTTCGCCCTCTTTTGGCGTCCGTTCGACCCGCGAATACTGCCATTCCACGGTTTCTCGTTGATATAGGACTAATCTTGTCGTATTTTGTACTTGCAAATGCTTTGCAACAGAGGCCGTTCTGTTATCTATCTGAAATTAAGCTTTGCGATTGTTTTCACATCCTTGGATAGACGGATAGCTCTGGACAAGCTCCAGGCTAACTTCAAAAACTAACCCGTCAGGCGACCAGTACGGTAACTGGGGGAAGCCGGCTATGGGTTCTACGAGGGGAACTTCAGGATGTCAGGGACCAAGCAGAGCCACTCATCAAATTATTCTCCTTCAACTTTGAGGCGCTCGCGACGCCTCGCCTTTTGTCTTTCTCCTGCCTTTATGCTGCTCCTGGCCATCAGCTCGTGGGCAGGCGTGGGCGGGAGCATCTCGGGCACGGTCACGGATTCGAGCGGCGCGGCGATTGCCAAAGCCGTTGTCGCAGCTATAAATACCGACACCGGGATCCGTCAAACCACCGCGACCGACGACAGAGGATTTTATTCCCTTCCGAATCTTCCGGTTGGTCGGTACGAACTCGAAGTCTTGAGCACGGGGTTCCGGTCCTACCGCAAGACCGGAGTCGTCGTTGATGCCAACAGCGCGTTGCGAATCGACGCGGTCCTAAACGTCGGCGACAGGACGGACACTGTCTTAATCGTCGACCCTCCGTACCTCTTCGACACTATCAGCACGCAGAACGGCCAAGTAATCACCGGGGGGCAGATAACCTCGGTGCCGCTCAACGGCCGCAGCTTCACGGATTTGCTCACCCTCCAGCCGGGCGTTGCTCCGGCCACATCCATTACCTCCGAGACCGTGCAAGACGTGGGCGCCAGCGTCCTCTCTCCCTCGGGAGACTTGAATCCTGGGACGATTTCCATCAACGGCCAGCGCGAATTTGCCAACAGTTTTATCGTCAACGGAAGCGACGTGCAGGAAGATGTGAACATGGGAACGGCCATCGTTCCCAATCTCGATTCCATCGCCGAGTTTCGCATTCTGACCAACAATTTTGACGCGGAGTACGGGGAATTCAGCGGCGGCCAGGTCAATGTTGTTACCAAGTCCGGATCCAATGTATTTCACGGCGACGTTTTTGAATTCGCCCGCAACACCAATCTCGATGCGCGTAATTATTTCTCGCCCACGCGCGGCGCCTTCGATCAAAACCAGTTTGGCGGCACCTTTGGCGGCCCGATTCGCAGGGACAAGATTTTCTTTTTCGGCGATTATCAGGGCACGCGCTCGACGCAAGGCGTGGACACCGGCCAGATTCCTGTCCCCTCGACGCAGGAGCGGCTGGGCAATCTGTCCGGTCTGGCCGGCTCTTTTGTGACTACCGATGCGAATGGAAACATGGTCCCGACGACCGTGAGCGGACCGTATTTCGCCAGCCTGCTTTCGCAAAAGCTTGGTTACGCCGTCACGGCGGGCGAGCCGTATTACACCGCCGGGTGCACCAGCGCCACCTGCGTTTTTCCCGGTGCCGTTATTCCTCAGGGTGCGTGGTCCGCGCCGGCAACCAATCTTTTGAAATACATTCCCGTGGCCACCAATGCCAACGGCACATTTTCCACTTCGTCCTCGAACCTGACCCTGCGCGACGATAAAGGCGCCTATCGCCTGGATGCTGACACGCGCTGGGGGTTGCTCTCCGCCTACTATTTTCTCGACGACTGGTCCCAGAACAATCCTTATCCGATCGCGCAAGGCGGCGCGAATGTGCCAGGTTTCAATGCGCTCTATCTGGGACGGGCGCAGCTGCTCAGTCTGGGCGACGCGAAAACCATCAATGCCACGAGCGTGAATGAATTCCGCTTCAGCTACCTGCGAAACTCAAATGATCTCGGCAGACCTGTCGGTGGCGTGGGTGTGAGCCTGGCATCCCAGGGATTCGACGTGGGTCAAGGAACCTCGGGAATCGTGCCGCTGTCTCCAAGAACAGAAGGAGTCGAGAGCGTCGGCTTCAACAGCTTCACGATTGGAACGAATACGAATGAGCTGAACCAAGTCGGCAACACATTTCAGTGGCTCGACAACTTTTCCAAGTTGTACGGAAACCATACCCTGAAGTTTGGCGGCGAATTTCACGACGATCAAGTAAACGTCAACGCCATCGCGCAGTTCAATGGCAGCTTTCTCTTTTTCGGCACCGAGACCGGCTCTGATTTCGCGGATTTTCTGCTCGGGATTCCGAGCCAGTACAACCAGAGCCAGCTTCAGCCCTTCTACGGCCGCAACAAATATCTGGGCCTCTATGGGCAAGACAGTTGGCGCGCGACGCGAAACCTCACCCTGAACTACGGCCTGCGCTGGGATCGCATCGAACCCTGGTATGAGAAATACAATCAGATCGCTACTTTCGTGCCGGGCCAGCAATCTGTTGTTTTCCCGGGGGCTCCTGCAGGTATTCTCTACCCCATCGATCCGGGTGTGCCGCGTACTTTGGCGCCTCCGGGGAATCGTGATTTTGCACCGCGGATCGGCTTGGCATATTCGCCCGATAGCGACGGCGATGGTGTGCTTGCCAGAATACTGGGCGCTCCTGGCGAGACCAGCATTCGAGCCAGCTACGGCATGTTTTACACGGCGATCGAGGCTCTCACCATCGGCGTGATGAGCGCCAATGCGCCTTATGGAACGACCTACACCAGCCCGGCTCCGCCGTTCTTTGCCACGCCGTTTGTCACCGCAGCGAACGGGCAGAACTTGGGGCAAGTTTTCCCGGTCACGCTGGCTCCGCTGAACTCCAGCGCCAGCCATCCCGACTCCAACATAGACTGGTCGCAATTCGAGCCCATCACGGGACTCCCCAACTACCCCACGACCAATCGCATTCCTTACACCGAGGAATATATGCTTTCGCTCGAGCGCGGCTTTGGAGCTAATACCGTACTCAGCTTCAATTACGTTGGTACGCAGGGGCATCGACTGCTGGTGCTGGAAGAGGCAAACCCCGGCAACCCCGCCCTTTGCTTGCAGTTGAGCAATCCGGCCAATCTCGCACCGGGTCAAGTTCCTTGCGGCCCGTTCGGCGAAGACACCACCTACACCACTTCCACGGGACAGGTCTACAACGGCACGCGCGGTCCCTTGGGCTCGAACTTCGGCAGCAATGCCAATCAGTCCACCATTGGCAATTCCAACTACAACGCGTTGCAAATTACGCTGCGGCATGTCAGCAAACGTCTGAACATACTGGCGGGGTACACGTTTAGCAAATCGCAGGACCAGTCTTCGAATATCGGCGAAGAGGTCAATCCGCTCGATCCGTCGCTCAGCAAAGCTCTCTCGGCCTTCGATGTGAAGCATAACTTTGTCGTGAGTTATAGCTATCAACTTCCTATTGAAAAATTGTTCCGCTCCACGAACCGTTGGACGGAGGGCTGGGAACTGTCGGGGATAACGCGCTTCAGTACGGGCCTTCCAGTAACTCTGGTCAATTTCGGGGACAACTCTCTCCTCGGCTCCGAGCCCAATGGCATCAACAACTTTGGAGTCGACGAACCCGACTACAACGGTGGCCCGCTCCATCTCAATCACAATCCGCGCAACGGCCTCTCCTATTTCAATACCGCTCAATTCAGCGAGAATGCCTTGGGCTCGGCAGGCACCGCCCAGCGCCGCTTCTTCTACGGACCCGGTATGGACAACTACGATATGGCCTTTCTCAAAAACGTGCGTCTGAACGAGTCGAAGTCTTTCCAATTCCGCGTCGAAGCCTTCAACGCCTTCAACCACGCCCAGTTCTTCGGCCCGCAAGCCGTTGACGGAAATATCGACAGCTCCACGTTCGGCCAAGTGCTCAGCGCCGCCCCGCCGCGCCTCATTCAGCTGGGAGCAAAATTCTTCTTCTAGCCCAAAATCGCAGCCGATCACCCCATGAGCAAATAACACCCTCTGCGTCCTGTGCGTCCTGCCCAGGGCTCTCTAAAGTGCTTACGGAACTCCGTCTTGCCCGCGGTGTTCAGATGTTCCAAGTCCTCCCAATCCGCCATTATCGTTTTGGGACCACACCCCCCGCCCCTCCCACTCCCACGCTAAACTATTTGGACTGCATTACTTGGAGTGTTCATGCGGAGTAAGAATTCCGCCGCCTTTTTCGTGGTTACCCCGGTCATTCTGCTTCTCGGTTCCCTTGCCGCTCAGGCAAAGCCCACCGAGACGCCTGTGCTTTCTTTGCCACCGAAGCCGCATTACGTCTTCCAGCGCGTCGGCGATAATTTCGGCTTAAGCTCACTGACCCCTTCTTGCATCCTCCAGGATCAGGATGGCTTCATCTGGATCGGCACACCTGATGGCCTCCTGCGCTTCGACGGCACTCGCGTTGTTCGTTTCGGCCTCGAGCAAGGCCTTCCCAGCACCAATGTGAATCAACTCGTTCTCGCTCCCAGCGGACGAATCTGGATTGTCACATCTCGTGGCATCGCTTACATGGAACAAGGCGTCATTCACAGACTTCCCCTCGCCGAAGTCTACAATTCCTTCCGGCGTCCCTCCGCTTTGGCCCTCGATTCCTGGGGTAAGGTCTATCTTGCTACCGACGGCGGCCTCCTTTGGGTCGATCCCGATCGTCCGAATGATCACCGCCTGTGGAGCATCTCCGACGGGCTTCCCAACCTCGAAGTAGAAACCGTGAGCATTACTTCCGAAGGCCGCGTTTGGTTCGCCGCCGGTCACCGCGTGGGCTGGCTCGATTCGCAAGGCCATGTGCACATGTTTCCTGCTCAGAGCGGCCTCCCTCATGAGCAGATCGTCAGTATCCTCCAGGATTTCGAGAAGACACTCTGGGTTCGCACCAGTGCTCATCTCTTCCGGCTTAATCCAGGTTCCACTCATTTCGTACCCGAATTGCCCGATCTTCCTCCCGCCAACGAATATGGCACTCCCTCGCTGGACCGTGGCGGCAACTTGATGATTCCTACCGTAGAAGGCCTCTATCGTCATGTCTCCGGCCAATGGCAGGTCATCGATCAAAGCCGCGGCATGGCTGTCAACGCTACGTTTGCCATCACGGAAGATCGCGAGGGCGCCTATTGGATTGGCCTCGGCGGAGCCGGCATTCAGCGTTGGATTGGAAGAAAGACCTGGTCCGGCTGGACGCAAACTGAAGGCCTTCCGGACAATGTCGTATGGTCAGAGATCCGCGATTCCCGCAAACGACTTTGGGTTGGCACCGACAATGGCGTCGCCATGTGGGATCCTCAGGCAAATCGCTGGCGCGTGTGGAAAGCGAAAGACGGCCTCAATGGCACCGTGGCCCGCCAGTTGATCCTGGCGCCCGACCATGCTGTCTGGGTTCTTACCTACGCCGGTGGTCTCACCCGGTTCGACCCGGAATCGCTTCTCCCAGAAAAAATTTCCTCCCCAGGCTCCATCCCCACCGGCATTCAAGTGGGACCCGATGGCCGCATCTGGATTGCCAACTCTCAGTACCTCAAAGCGGCTCGGCCTTCTGAACGTCCTTTTCATTTCGTCGATGTGCCTCTGCCTCCTGAAATCCACCAAGGCTTTGGCCGCTTGGAATCAAGCCCAGACGGCGTTCTCTGGACCGTTGGAAGGAATGGTCTCTGTCGCTTTGACGGCCAACACTGGCTGCACTTCACAACCGCCAACGGCATGCTTCAAGACGACGTTGTCGAAGCTGCCGCCGTCAGCCGCGATGAAGTTTGGTTTCGCTACTTCGATGCTCTCGGTCTCACCCGCCTGAAGCTCGTCAACGGAAAACCGCAGCTCACTCACAACGGTTTGGCGAGCGGGCTACCCACTCTCGACGTTTATATGCTTGGTGCCGATCATGATGGCAATGTCTGGGCTGGCAGCGCTCTTGGCCTCACCGAATTTTCCCGCAATGGACGCACTTCCCGTTTCACCCGTGCCGATGGCCTTATCTGGAACGACTTGAGCGAGGAAGGCTTTTTCGCTGAGCAAGACGGCACTTTGCTTTTCGGCACCAGTGGCGGCCTGGCACGATACAATCCTATCTCCGCTGACGATGGCGTTGAACTTCCGCCCCGCGTCGTCATCACTTCCGCGCAACTTGGTTCACGCAGCCGCCTCGGCGAGCGCCATCCCCAAGCCCCACGCAGTGACAATTATTTCCTGGTCGATTTCGCCGCGCTGACCTATCGCGACCCGGAAAATGTCCGCTGCTCCTACCGCCTCGCTGGTCTCGAAACCGAGTTCAACGAAACCGCTGGCCGCGAAGCTCGTTATCCCGCTCTTCCCCCCGGCGATTACACTTTCACCGTCGCCTGCCGTTCCGCCCGCGGCACTCTCAGTTTCCCCGCACAGTTTTCTTTCACTGTGATCCCTGCCTGGTGGCAGCGCTGGTACTCGCGAGGCTTCGTCATACTCCTCGGCCTGTTCGCTCTCTACGGACTCGTGAACTACCGCACGCGCAAGCTCCAGGACGAGCGCCTGCGCCTCGAAGAAGCCGTCGCCGAACGCAGCGAAGCTCTCGCGCTCGCCAACAAAGAACTCGAGGAAATGTCTCTCACCGACCCGCTCACCTCCGCGCGCAATCGCCGCTTTTTCCAGGCCACTATCGCCAGCGACATCAGCCAGGCGATCCGCGCCTATACCGCTACCGATCCCACGCGCAGCCGCCGTAATCGCGACATCATTTTCTATCTCATCGACGCCGACCACTTCAAAGAAATCAACGATCGCTTCGGCCACGACGCCGGCGATCAGATGCTTATCGACCTCACCGCTCGCATCAGCGGCGCCATCCGCTATTCCGATGTGCTCGTCCGCTGGGGCGGCGAAGAGTTCCTCGTCGTCTCCCGTTTTTGCGAGCGCAAAGAAGCCGCCACTCTCGCCGCTCGTGTTCTCTCCGCCGTTTCCGGCGAACCTTTCAAAATCAAGGGCGCGAGCCTTTCTCTGCACCGCACCGTCTCCATTGGCTGGGCCGCCTTCCCGTGGAATATGAATTCGCCCGTCGACGTCAGCTATGAAGAGGTCCTCGCCCTTGCCGACCGCGCCATGTACAAAGCCAAAAACGCCGGCCGCAACCTGGCTATCGGCGCTCTCGCTCCCGACTCCGCCGCCGAGCCCCACACCGCGGTCCCTCACGGCGATTCCGAAGCTCGCGTCTCGGAAATCGCAGACACCGCCTCTTACGTAACCACCTACGGCCTCGAAACCACTTCGATCACCTAGCCGCACTTTTCTCTATTGCTTCCCATCCGTCGTAAACTCTCCATCTGTGCCCACCGAGCTCGAGCACTTGACGTTTCACAACGGCCCGATCGATCTCCACGCCGTCGCCGCAGGTCCTCCCAACGGCCCCGTCGCCATCCTCCTCCACGGTTTTCCAGAATTCTGGTATTCCTGGCACAAACAAATCGAGCCCCTCGCCTCCGCCGGTTTCCGCGTCGTCGTCCCCGATCAGCGCGGCTACAACACCAGCAGCAAACCCCGCGGCGCCGCCAACTACGCGCTCTCCCATCTCACTTCCGACGTCCTCGCCATCGCCTGCCAACTCGGCGTCGAAGAATTCTTCCTCGCCGGCCACGATTGGGGCGCCGCCGTCGCCTGGAGCGTCGCCCTCCTCCATCCGCAACGCGTCGCCAAACTCGCCATCCTGAACGTCCCGCATCCCAGTGTCATGCTCCGCCATCTCAAATCCAATCTCCGCCAAATTCGCCGCAGTTGGTACATGCTCTTCTTCCAACTTCCCTGGCTCCCAGAACTCGCATTCTCCGCCTTCGATTTCCGCCTCGGCAAAAACGCGCTCCTCAACTCCAGCCGCCCCAACACTTTTTCCTCCAACGACCTCGCCTTATACCGCGCCGCGTGGTCCCAACCCGGCGCGCTCACCGCCATGATCAACTGGTATCGCGCCGCCGCCCGCCATCGCGCCAAATTCCCCGACTCCACCGTTCACGTTCCCACGCGCATCCTCTGGGGCGAGCGCGACGCCTTCCTCCTCACCGAAATGGCCCACGACAGCCTCCGCTATTGCGACTCCGCCGAACTCTACACTTTCGCCAACTCCTCTCACTGGCTCCAGCACGAAGAGCCCGCCCGCGTCTCCGAGCTCCTCATCGATTTCTTCCGCGGCCGGCCAACGTAGCAGAAAGGCAACTGTAGGGGTGGGGCTTGCCCCACCCTCTTTTTTGCCCAAGGGCGAACTCGACCGTTCACGCCTAAATTTCGCCCGACCATCAGCCAACCAGACAAATCGTCCAGCCCTCAAAAGTGATACGATTTTCGCCCATGAGCCCAATCATCAAAAAGTTTCTACTCGCCTTCGCCGCTCTAGCCGCGCTCCTCTTCTTCTTGCTACCCGACCGCCCGCTCACAACGATCGCCTCAGCGACCGTGCCGCAATCCTCCACCGCCCAAGACCCCGCCCTCGCCGCACGCATCGCCCGCATCGAAAACGGCCTCCTCCCCGCCGTCATCATCAAAGGCCAGCCACCCGCGCCCATGACCATCGCCGCCCGTATGGAGCACTACAAAGTTCCCGGCGTCAGCGTCGCTTTCTTCGATCACGGCCAAATTATCTGGACCGAAGCCTACGGCCTAGCCGATGTCACCGCCCAAAAACCCGTCACTCCCGAAACGCTTTTCCAGGCCGCCTCCATCAGCAAACCTGTCACCGCGCTAGCCGCCCTTCATCTCGTGCAAGAAGGCAAGCTCAGTCTCGACGAAGACGTAAACCTCAAACTCAAAACCTGGAAAGTCCCCGATAACGCCTTCACCGAAAAGGAAAAAGTCACCATCCGCCGCATCCTCACCCACAGCGCCGGCCTCACCGTCCACGGTTTTCCCGGCTACGCCGCCGGCGAGCCTCTTCCCACCGTCGTCCAAATCCTCAACGGTGAAAAGCCCGCCAACACCGATCCCATCCGCGTCGACGTTGTCCCTGGCACTCTCTGGCGCTATTCCGGCGGCGGCTACGTCGTCCTCCAAACGCTTCTCTCCGACGTCACCGGAAAACCCTTCCCGCAAATTATGAGTGATTTAGTCTTGCATCCCGCTGGCATGACTCACAGCACTTACGAGCAGCCGCTCCCGAAAAATCTTTGGCCCGAAGCCGCAACTCCCTATCGCCCCAACGGCGACCCCGTCAAAGGCGGCTGGCACACCTATCCAGAAATGGCTCCCGCGGGCCTTTGGACCACTCCCTCCGACCTCGCTCGCGCAGCCATCGAAATCCAAAACGAATATGCTGGAAAATCTTCAAAAATTCTTTCCCAGGACATGGCTCGCCAGATGCTCACTCGCCAATTTGGCAATTGGGGTCTCGGCTTCGATATCGAATCCACCGGTGGCCAACCCAGCTTCAGCCACGGCGGCGCCAATGAGGGCTTCCGCTGCAATCTCTTCGCTTATACCCACTTGGGCCAGGGCTTCGCCGTCATGACTAACTCGGATTCCGGCGGCGAACTCACTGAAGAAATCTACCGCTCCGTCGCGAAAGAATACGCCTGGCCCGATTTCCATCCCACCGAGCACGCCCTCCTAAAAATGAATCCCGCGCAATTCCCCGCCTACGCCGGCACCTACGAAATCCCCGGCATCGGCAAACTCACCGTCACCTCAAAGCCCGCCGCTCTCTACATCCAGGCAGACCCTCTCGGCCCCGATCCCATCGAACTCCTCCCCGACTCCCCCACCCAATTCTTCATCCTCTCCAGCGACATCACCTTCACCTTCCAAAAAGACACCAATGGCGCCATCACCGGCCTAATCCTCCACGCCGGCCCCCAAACCTTCCAAGCCAACAAAATCTCTTAGCGTCGTGCCTGGGACTGTCATCCCGAACGCAGTGAGGGATCTGCTTTTTCCTTAGGGCCGCCCTCCCGGCACCGTCATTTCGAACGGAGCAGGCCGACGCTTTTCCCCTCACGTTTTGCTCCTGCAAACGTGTCGGCCTGCGCAGAGAGAAATCTCTCTTATCCTTTCGTTTCTCAGCGTCTCGTCACTCGCCACTCGACGCCAAGATCTCCGAAGTTCGCCATCTGCCGCCCACCGCGTCAAACCAACGCCACTTCCCGGTTAAAGTCCGGCTTCTTCTCCGCATGAAGCCTCAGCGCAACTCCGCAACTGAATGCAATTCGCTCCAGCATCGGCAGCGAATGCCCCGTATACTCCGCATCTTCAAGCCGCGCAATCACCGATTGCGCGGTGCCCGCCTTCTTCGCCAGTTCGCTCTGCGTCAGGCCCGCATCCTCGCGCATCTCTCGAACCAACAGAGCCAAATCAATCTGGTGTAGCGTTCGCGCAAACGCCTTCCGGTACCTCGCGCTCTTCCGCGATCGCTTCTCCACAACCTCACCGTGCCGGTCTTTCTTCATATCCCCCACTCCTTTGCCAGTGCATCCTTTTCTTTTTGCGAATCCGGATACCGATTCCGGTACCTCAACCAAAGCCTTTTGAACTGTTCTGGCTTGGCGACCTCGGAAGGCGGCGTTTGTTCCGTCTTTTCTGAAACCCCGAGGTGATCACGACCAACCTGCCCGGCTGATAGAAGTACAAAACTCGGAAAATCCGGTCGAACTGTTTGACCCGTAGCTCGAAGAGTTCGCCAGTCAGCTTCTTAACGAACTTTCCCGCCATGCGATTGCCATGATTGCGCAGGCGTTCAATAAACGCATCGATTCTTGCCGCAGCCTTGTCATCAAGTGAATCCACAAATTCCCGCGCCGGCACCCGCCCGTTCGGCAATTCCACATAGTCACTCGCGAACCCGCCATTCAAGGAGCCACTCCCGATCCAGCACACATTATAGCAATATTGCTATAACACAGCAAGGACGACCGTGATCGCCGCTCCCTCGTACGAATCTGCGTCAGCGAACTCATCTTCAATTGACGGCTCCTGTCGCCGGCGTCTAACATCACTCAAGCGGAGCGAACAAAGTGCAGAAGTTAACCCTCTTCCACATGAAACTCTTGCTGTCTTGCGTCGTCGCGGTCTCGGTCGCACTGGGAGAACCCTCCCCCACCCAAGAGCCAGCTCCCGGCGTGGCTCCTTCGTCCCCAACCGCTGCGGATACGCCAACTCCAAACACTCTTAGGTTCCTGGCTGTGGACAGCGGCGGTAATCCCCTCACCGACTTGCAAGCGCAAGACCTTTCCGTAATAGTGGGCGGGCAACCGCACAAGATTGTTTCTCTTTCTTCAGCCGCCTCTGCGCCCTTGGGCATCGGTGTGTTCTTTGATATCAGCGGCAGCCGCCGCTTAGACAAATTGATCCCTCTTGAGGTCCAGGCGACCTCAAAATTTCTCTAGTCAGTTTGGCGCCGCGACAATGTCGCTTTCGTGATAGCTTTTGGCGAAGTCCCCGTCACCCTAGCGAGTCCGATCGGCGACCTGCACCAGATTGAATCTGCCCTGCAAAAGATTCCTGACGCCACTTACGGGGGGTCCACTGCCGTGTACGATGCTCTATCTTCGGTTCACATCTCTCTCCGACAGATGGGACGCGGGGAGAATCTGTTCATCGTGATCAGCGACTTCGAGGATAACTCCAGCCGCAGCTCTGCGGACAAAATGATCCAAGTGCTTCAGGAAGAGAAAATTCGAGTTTTTCCTCTACTTCGCATGGAGGATGACGAACGGCGCGCAAACATCGTCAGGCACTTGCAAGGGATCGCCCAGAAGGTAGCTAGGAAGACGGGTGGGAACGTCCTCGCAGTCCAGTGAAAAAGACCTCGACACGGCTTTCCATAGACTTCACAACGAGCTGCAAGGAGCCTATGTCTTGACCTATGAACCCACGCCTCAGGTAGGCAAGGCCGAGAAGCAGCAGGTACGAACCTCCCGTCGTAACGTTGAGATCTTGTTCCCTCAAAACTAAAGCCTGGAGTTTTACTTCGATCACCAAATCTCCTTGCCCTCTCAGCTTCACCAACTCGCGCCAAACATACGACTTATAGTTTATCCTTAATAAATAGTAGCAATATGTTATAGTAGCTTAGTATTTTCGGGGCGGGTCTCTGGCCGTGCCCCAGAAAGCGATGCGCCTCCGCCACGCAGTCCCCCAAACTTCCCCAAAATCTTCCCGCTCCCCCCGTTTACCATTCTATAAAAACCGTCCCCCTAAACCCGTTCAGAATCAACACTTCTGCAACTGCTGATTCCACTCCACTTCAACTCCCCTAGATACAATGTTTACAAAAAACCGGGGAGGAAGGGCGTCCTCCCAGCCGCAAAGTTTTACAACTCATCACTACGCACCGATCACCAAAACCGACACAGCAGTGTCGGCGGAACCCCTTTCCTCTCAGTCATTTACGCACACTTTCCGTCACACATGGGGTATACCCTCCAACGTCAAGTCTGCCCGCCCAATTTCTCCCCTCTTTTTCCACATCGAGCAAGCATCCAGCGTACGCAGCTCCATTCCTTTCTTGCGTTTATTTCGCAGTTCCCTGTATACCCGCTGTGGGGTCTTTGCCCACTCCTGTATCGCTTCCTTGGCCCCCTTCTCCCCTTCCGGTACAATCCTTTGCTCGTCCTTATCCAGGAGACCGCATGACCGGTAGGTTCAACGTCTTGCCGAAAGGTTGTCGCCTTTGTAGGGGCACGACACGTCGTGCCCTCTTCGCCCTCTGCCTACTCGCCTCTCTCACCTCTATCTGCTCCGCGCCCCCCGCCCAAGCCCAGGAACGTCGCGAGCGCGAACCCAACAGCGTCTACGCCGCCCGCCGCGCCAGACTCGCTTCCGAAATCGACGCCCCCATCCTCCTCTGGGGCCTTACCGGCCGCGAAGAATTCTCGATGGCCTACGTCTTCGAGCAGGAAAACAACTTTTATTACCTCACCGGCCACAACGAAGAAGGCGCCGGCCTGATCATTCTCCCGTCCCAGAAAAACGGCGCAAACCCAGCCTCTTGGAACGGCCCCCAGGAAATGCTTTTTCTGCCGCCCAAAAATCCCGAACAGGAAAAATGGAACGGTTTTCGCATGTCCCCGTCCGATCCAGGCATTCAAGCCCGGACTGGTTTTGATACGGTCCTGCCATTCCCCGAAATGCGCGCCACTCTTGAACGGCTGGCAAAAATCTATTCCTCGATCTGTACCATCCTCCCCTATGAAAAAGAAAATGGCGGCTACCCGCACGAAAAACAAGTTGTCGATTGGATTCGCACCGTCGCCCCGCAACTGAATCTCAAGGACATTCGTCCGAAAATTGAAGCGTTGCGCGAAATCAAATCGCCCGGCGAAATTGACTTCCTGACCCAAGCCATTGAACTTTCGCTCGACGCGCACCTCGCCGCCATGCGCATGATGCGCCCCGGCCTGCACGAATATCAGATTGCCGCAAAAATGGTCGAAGTTCACGCCATGGGCGGCTCGGAAGCCGAAGGCTACGCTCCCATCGTCGGCGCCGGCCCGAATTCCACTACGCTGCACTACGACAAGCTCGCCCGAAAAATCGAAGACGGCGACATCGTCGTAATCGACGTCGGCGCGCAATATTCCGGCTACTCCGCCGACATCACGCGAACGCTTCCGGCCAACGGCAAGTACACCCCGCGCCAGCGCGAAATCTATGACATCGTCCTCGGCGCGCAGAATGCTGCCATCGCCGCGCTCAAACCCGGAATGAACTATTGCGAACGCGGCCCCAAAAGCGTCTACAAAATCGCCTACGACTACATCAACACCCATGGGAAGGATCTTCACGGCAAATCGCTCGGCCGCTATTTCATTCATGGCCTCGGCCACGACATCGGCCTCGAGGTCCACGATCCCGGCGATTATTGCAAACCATTCGAGCCCGGCATGGTCGTCACCATTGAGCCAGGTATTTATATCCCCGAAGAAAATCTCGGCGTGCGCATCGAAGACGATTTCCTCATCACCGATACCGGCAACAAGTTCCTGAGCGAGCGCCTCCCCCGTGACCCCGACGCCATCGAAAAAATCATGGCCGAAGCCGCCGCCCAGCGCGCAAGGGATCCCAAGAAGGGCGACGACCAATGACTATGCGCGCTTTAGGGCAAACACGCGGCAAACCTCTTGCCGTTTCCCTTTTTTCAAGGGAGAATTGGCCCTATGAAGCGCAAAGAAAAGTCTCTGACCATGGACGAAGCCGTCGACGAGCTCGCAGCTCTTCTGGAGCCGGTGTGGTCGAAGTTCACTCCGGAAGAAAAAGCAGAAAGACTTCGCAAGACCAAGCAGTTCATCTCTTCCGTGAAGAGGAAAGAACGCGCCAAAGCTTCAAAATCTTCTGGAGTTCGTCCGGGTCGTCGCCGCGTCCTAGCAAGTCGATAGCTGCGATCACGTCAGCTTCGTTCGTGAACCCGAGTATCCTTCGCATTGTTTCCAACCGCTCCTTCTGTAACCTTCGAGCCTCGGCGCTCGCGGGTCGTTTGCCTCGACGAGACTCCTGTGCCATTACGTCGCGGATGTCGTCGTCTTTTGCCTCGTTCGCCATGCTCAAAGTTCGCAACAATAGCGGCTTCTTAACGACATTGCAACTAACTTCACTGTTCAATGCACGCTTGCGATTGACCCGCGCGAAGTCCCCCGCTTATACTGTTCATTCGCGTTGGGCGCGAACTTTCGCCCGGCGTGCCTCGAGTCATTCCGCGTGCACCGCATCGCAGAGCGGGCTGCCTGCAGGAATTTCCGAAATTTGCAATCGTTCAGGGAGCTTATGAGCAGCGTTAAAGCCACACAACTCCGCCCCGGCATGGTCGTCCAGCACGAGGGCCAGCTTTTTACGGTTTTCAGCGTCGATCACCGCACGCCCGGCAACAAGCGCGGCTCGATGCAAACACGCATGAAGAATCTCCGGACGGGGGTCATGATCGACTACCGGTTCCGCGCTGAGGAATTCGTCGACCGCGCGATCCTCGACGAAGTCGAGTTTGAATACCTCTACAACGAGGGCGACGAATTTCACTTCATGAACACGCAAACCTACGAGCAGATGCAGATGACCCGCGAAGAGCTCGGCGAAACGGTGTACTATCTCATTCCGAACACCACGGTGAAGATCGAATTCTTCGAGGAAAAGCCGATTGGCGTCGACTTGCCTGACACCATGGAATTAAAGGTCATGGAAACGGAGCCGACCTTGCAGAAAGCCACGGCCAGCGCGGTGATGAAGCCGGCTACTCTCGAAACGGGCCTTGTCATTCAGGTGCCGCCGTTCGTGAACTCCGGCGACAGGGTAAAGGTGGATACCACGGAAGCGCGCTACGTCCAGCGCGTCGAATAAACATTCGGCGCTCGCGCTGAACTTTGGTTGTCAAGTTTTGATTTTCGCGGTTCGAGTTTTGCATTTCGATTTTCCGCCTCCGCAGCTAATTTCCGCGCGAGCGAAAATTAGAAGAGGCGAAAGAGCCCCGGGCAACCGGGGCTCTTCGTTCTTTGAAAACTGATTTTGTTGGAGCTTTCTTCACGCCGCACTTCTCCCGCGTCGCGCATTTTGAATTGCGAATTTTGCGATCGGCAGAAAACGGCGCGAAAGAAAAGCGGCAGCAGGGCTGCCGCACTCCAAGCGGCGAAAAGGGTCTTCGGGAATTCTTTTTCGTTAGGCTTTGCTAGCGGCGGATTTTTCGCCGGCGGGATGCGCGCCGAACACGCGATCGAAAATCGCGTCGACGTAGCGAAGCTGGCGCTGCAAATCAAACGTATGCGCCAGCGCTTTCGCATCGAGATATTTTGTGATTCGAGTGTCGCTGGCCACGCGCTCCTGAAAATTCGATTCCGTTTCCCAAGCGGCCATCGCGTTTTCCTGCACGGCTTTGTACGCGTCGTCGCGCGGCATGCCTTTCTCGACGAGGTCTTGCAGCAGTTGGCCGGAGTACACCAATCCGTGCGTGGATTCGAGATTGCGCAGCATGCGCTCCGGGAAGACGCGCATTTCGCCGACGATCGTGGTCATCTTCCCAAGCATGTAGTCCACGAGAATCGTCGAGTCCGGCAGAATGATGCGCTCGACGGAGCTGTGCGAAATATCGCGCTCATGCCAAAGCGCTACATCTTCATACGCGGCGAGCATGTTCGAACGCACGAGGCGCGCGAGCCCGCAAATCTGTTCGCACGCCACGGGATTGCGCTTGTGCGGCATTGCGGAACTGCCGCGCTGCTCGCCGCTGAATGGCTCTTCCGCTTCGCGAACTTCGGTGCGCTGTAAGTGGCGGATTTCCAGGGCGATTTTCTCTAGAGTCGCGGCGATGAGCGCTAGCGCGCTGAGATAATGAGCGTGGCGGTCGCGCTGAATCACTTGCGTCGAAACGGCGACGGCGGCGAGACCGAGTTTCTTGCAAATGCGTTCTTCCATTTCCGGGCCGAGATGCGATGCATTGCCGACGGCGCCGGAAATTTTCCCGACGGCCATTTCCGTGGCCGCTTCGCGAAAACGTGCGATGTTCCGCTGATTTTCCGAAAACCAGTTTGCTATTTTCAGCCCGAAAGTAATCGGTTCGGCGTGAACGCCGTGGGTACGGCCGATTTGCGGCGTGTGGCGAAATTGGTGCGCGCGAAGATCGAGAATCTCGCCGAAGATGACCAGATCGCGCTCGATGATGCGGGAAGCGTCACGAATCATCAGCGCCTGCGCGGTGTCAACGACATCGTTCGATGTCAATCCATAGTGCAGCCAGCGCGCCGCAGCGGGATCGCCGATGGATTCGTCGACGTCCATGGTGAACGCGATGACGTCGTGCTTCACGCGAGCTTCGAGTTCGTGAATGTGTCCGACATCAACTTTGGCGCGCTCGCGGATGATCGCCGCCGCGTCTTTCGGCACCTGGCCAGCTTCAGCAAGCGTTTCGGTGGCGGCCAGCTCGACGTCGAGCCATTTCTGGAAACGGTTCGCATCGCTCCAGACGTGGCCCATTTCTTTGCGCGTGTAACGTGGAATCAAAGCGACTCTCCCCGGAATCGAGGCGCGGAGCCACGCCGAGCGATGCGGCCCTCCACTCAGCTTAGCGGGACATGCGCCGTGCTTCTTTTTCCATCATACCGTAAGTGGCTGCCCGGAAAGTCCGCGCACAGCACGAAACCTCGAGGAGAATTGGTCCCAGCGCAAATGCTCTAGGATATAGGCAGTCTATATGGTAGGGTATAGCCGCTCTATAGCCATGTTGCAGGGGAGAACATTTGTGCCGTATCAAAACCGGATGGAATTGCTGCAAGGGACGCTGGACCTGCTGATCCTGCAAACGCTGATGTGGGGTCCGCGGCATGGATATGGCGTTGCGCAGGCGATTCGTGCGAACTCCGGCGAGCTGCTGCAAGTCGATGCGGGGTCGCTGTACCCGGCGCTGCACCGGCTTGAAAAGAAAAAATGGGTCGGCGCGGAATGGAAAGTTTCGGAAAACAAGCAGGACGTGAAGGTTTACAAGCTGACGGCTGCGGGCAGGAAACGCCTAACGCAAGAACGCACGCGGTGGGAGCAGATCACGGACGCAATCGCGGGAGTGCTGAATCCGGCGAAGAAGGAGAACCAGACATGAAGCATGTGGTGGTACTGGCGGAAGCGGAGCAGGAGCTGGAGAAAGAGATTCAGCACCATCTGCGGATGGCGGAAGACGGAGCGCATGGAGAGAGGAGCGTCGCAGCGAATGCGCAGGCCGGAGCGCGGCGCGAATTCGGCAACGTGGGTCTGGTAAAAGAGCTGGCGCGAGATGCCTGGGGCTGGCGCTGGCTGGAGGATTTATTCGAGGACGTACGCTATGGCCTGCGCATGCTTCGCAATTCTCCCGACTTCACCACTATCGCCGTCCTCACTCTCGCTCTGGGCATCGGCGTCACGACCGCGATCCTCAGCATCATTGACCCCGTCTTATTCCGGCCGCTGCCCTATGCCAACTCCGATCGACTCGTATCTGTCGGTTTCAGACACGCGGTCGAGCCTTTCGAGTTCATGTTCGGAAAATTTTACTATGATTGGTCCGATCACCAAACCGTCTTCACCGAGATGACGGCACAGAGTGCTGTGCCGAGGCCTTGCGACCTCACGGACCGCGATCCGATGCGGCTCACTTGCAGCTACGTGCATCAGAATTTCCTTCCCGTGTTAGGCATCAGACCTGTAGTAGGGGGCAACTTCACAACAGGCGACATGCTCCCTGACGCGCCGCTGACCGTGATGTTGTCATACGAGCTCTGGAAGAGCCGTTATAACGAACAGCCCTCAATCGTTAACCAGGTCATAGAAATTGATGGGGTCAAGGCACAGGTAAAAGCAGTCCTCCCCCAGGATTTCGAAATGCCATCTGCGCAGCCGACTGATTTGTTGCTTCCCAAGCAGGTCGATGTCTCTGCTGTGCGCGCCGGTTCAGTGCCAGAAAACATGCGAGTTTTCGCTCGTCTCAAGTCCGGAATTACAGCAACTCAAGCCGATGCCTCTTTGCAGCCATTATTTGAGCAAAGCCTCCGATCCGCTCCCCCTCAAATGCGCAGCGATATTCACTTAGTTGTGCGCTCTTTGCGCGATCGTCAAATGCACGACGTGCTCCCCGTAGCCTGGATTATGCTCGGTGCCGTAGTAGTCGTGTTGCTCGTGTGTTGCGCGAACGCGGGCAGCCTGTTTCTTGCGCGCACAGCCGCACGTGAGCAGGAATTCGCAATCCGCGTCGCATTGGGCGCTGACAAGAGGCGGATCTTACGTCAAACCCTTACCGAGGGACTGCTCGTGTGTCTTGTAAGCGCCGTGGTTGGCTGTATTTTGGCAGAAGCGTTACTCCGGACGTTCATTGCGCTCGCACCCGACGGCTTGTCATTCCTGCGAAAAGCCACGCTCGATTTGCGTATCCTTGTGGCAACGCTGGTAGTAGCTGTCGCCTGCGGAATCGCGTGCGGTTTGTTGCCAGTCTTGGGGCTGCGCTCCGTTGGGATTGCCGCGAGATCGGCGCAGCCCACCAATCGGCCTAAGCTTCGCCGAATTCTCGTCGTTGCGCAGATCGCATCGAGCGCTGTTTTATTATCCGGTGCAGTTCTTCTTTTGCGAAGCCTGAGCAATATCGATCGACAGGATTTGGGTGTGAACTCAAATCATGTTCTTACCGTATCCGCGTCACTATCGCCCCGTCGCTACAATACGACTGAAAAGCGCATCGATTTCTTTCGCCGTGCCATTGCGGCTCTGCATGGCATTCCGGGAGTCACTTCTGTCGCGATGGCGGATTCGCTGCCACCGAAAGGCACGCGCCATTGGTACTCCTCAATGGCGATTGCAGGAAAGCCGCCGCTTTCATCGGACGATGTAGTCAGTGCACGAGCTGTTACGACAGACTATTTCAACGCTCTGGGTATACGCATCGTTCGGGGTCGAGGATTTTCCGATGCGGACGCTAAATCTACCGAGCACCTGATGGTCATAAATCAAAAACTGGCAGCGTTGATGTTCCCGGATCAAGACCCGCTCGGCCAGCAGATTCGCCCAGAGAAGGATGAACCCTCTTATCGCGTCATCGGCATCGCGGCCGACGTGCGGAACGATGGATTAACCCAGCAAACTCTACCTGAGTACGACACTTTGCTCGGAGCAATTCCGGACGAGTGGACGGCTCGAAATACCTACGCTGGGACGCTAGTCATCCGAAGTGCGTTGTCCACAAAAACCGCTGCACCGTGGATCCGTCAACGGGTTGGGGAGATCGATCCTTTGATGCCGGTCGAACTGCACAGTATGCAAGCTGAGATCAGCACGCTTGCGAACCGTCCTCGTTTTGAGACAGCCCTGCTCGGCTTTTTTGCTGCAGCAGGACTGCTCATGGCCTCAATCGGCTTGTATGGTGTTACTGCGTACGCTGCCACTAGACGCACTAACGAAATCGGAATCCGAATCGCATTAGGGGCTACTCGAGTCGACGTACTCCGTATGATCATGCTTGAGGGACTGCGGCTGGTCTTTCTGGGAGGTGGCATTGGGCTGGTAGCAGCTCTGTCCACTGCTCACGTGCTTCGAAGTTTGCTGTTTGAAGTTGGTCCCTATGATCCAATGAGTTTCGTTTGCGTCGCCGTATTACTTGCATTTATTGCCATCGCAGCGATATTTGTGCCTGCCATGCGCGCGATGCGCGTCGATCCGATGGCCGCTCTGAGATACGAGTAAAGAAGAAGCGAAGCACAAGAATAATGAAATAAGGAAGTGACCAGGGCGAGATTTTGCTGGTTCGCACGGAGTTTGGCTTCGCGGCTTCTAAGTTGGATCCCGGCGGTTTTTGTCTCCTGCGATCCAGTCCCCCGCAAACGTCCGTGCACTGTCATGATATTGCGGCACTTACGGCGCGGCGATAGATTGGTCCCGCGCGTGCCGTAGGCTTACCCGCGCAGACCTAACCGCAAGGCCCGTTTCCTGTCTAATGATTCGGATGAGCGAAAGCGCCGGCAGCATGCAAGACCGCGAGGCAGCCCAGAACGCGGCCCGAGAGAGCGATGCCATCGCTGTCGAGCGCACGCTTGCGGGCGAGCGCGATGCTTTCCGCGTGCTGGTCGAAAGGCATAGCCAGCAACTTTTTCGGCTGGCGTACCGCATGACGGCAAACGAGCACGACGCCGAGGAAGTGGTGCAAGAGGCGTTTTTGCGGGCTTATCGCAACCTCGGCCAGTTTGGATCGCGCGCGAATTTTGGGACTTGGGCTTATCGCATCGCGGCGAATTACGCGATTGACCGGATGCGACAAAAACGGACCGAAGACTCGCGGCGGCAAACGCCGAGCAGTCTCGCGGAAGAACAGGACCAGGATCCGCTGGATTTGACGCCTGATGAAAGGCCGACTCCAGACCGACTGGCGGTGAATACGGAGCTCAGGGGAAAAATGGAAGAAGCTCTCAAAGGACTGAGTTCTTCGGAACGAACGGCGTTCGTGATGCGGCATTGGGAAGGCTGCGCAATCGAAGAAATCGCGACCGTGCTGAAATCCACGACGAGCGCGGCGAAGAATACGGTTTTTCGTTCGGTGCAGAAATTGCGTCGGGCTTTGGAGCCGTACGTGGGGGCGCGAGGCGCTCTGCAAGCCAAAACCGCGGGAGCTGCGCCACAGCCCAAGGGAACGGAACTATGAAACACCTGACAGAAGAAGAATTGTTTGCTTATCGAGAAGGAGAGCCTACGCAACGCGAAGCTATCGCCGAGCATTTGACGAGCTGTACCGCGTGCCGCGCGGAACTCGAACGCATCGAAGCTGTGCTCAGCGCGCTCGACCATTTTCCAGTTCCTGAGCGCGGCCCGGAATATGGACGCGCCGTGTGGCAGCAGATTGCGCCGCGATTGCCGGAAAAAGCGGGGCGCGGATGGCGAGCGTGGCTCGAGCCGCGACGCTGGGCGGCGGTCGGCGTGATGGCGGGCGTGGTGATTGCGGCGTTCGTCGCCGGACGCTGGACGAAGAAGCCCGAGCCCGGAGCTGGAGTGCCCGCAGCGAGCGTGGCGCAAGTGCGGCAACGGGTGCTGGTCCTGGCGGTCGGTGAGCATCTTGGGAAAATCGGAAATGGTTTTGATGGAACTGGCGAACGCCGCGCCTGCAGAGCGCGGGCAAAAGGAAATCAATATTTCCGCGGAACAGAAAGCGCGCGGAAGACTTGCTGGACACCAACCGACTCTACCGCGAAACGGCTCTCCATGATGGCGATGCGGCACTGGCCAGCGTGCTGGACGACCTCGAACGCGTGCTGCTGGACGTGGCGCACAGCCCGGACGAGCTGACTCCGGCAAAGCTGGAATCGCTGCAAAAGCGCATCGAGGCACACGGAATTTTGTTCAAAGTTCGAGTGGTCGGGCAGGATTTACAAAAAAAGCAGAAGACGGACATTTCCGCGCCCGCAGCGGCACCAGGAGCGGACCCAAGAGAGAGGAACAAGGCATGAGCATGGGAGAACGAAGAAGCAGAGGAACGACAGTATGGATCATCGCGGCGGCGTTGCTGATTGGGCCGGGATTGGCGAAGGCCGCGGCGGCTCCGGTCCCCGCGCGAATTGGCGAGGACGGCTTGGCAGGACCAGGACAGCCAGGATCGCGATCAGGAAGCGCAGGACAAGGAGCAAGAAAAACGAGATCGCGAGCAAGAGGCGCAAGACCGGGAACAAGAAAAGAAAGACCGGGAGCAGGAGCGTCTCGAGCGGCTCGACGAGCTCTATAGCGAAGGGCGCGAAGCTTTGGACGAAGACCGCTATGACCAAGCCGACGCAAAATTCAGCGAACTGGCGGGGATGAATGGCCCGCAAACCGACGCGGCGATGTATTGGAAGGCTTACGCGGAAAACAAGCTGGGCAAGAGGGATGCCGCGCTAACAACCATCGCCGATTTGGAGAAACAATACGCGCAAAGCAAGTGGTTGAAGGATGCGAAAGCGCTGGAAATCGAAGTGAAACAATCGACCGGTCAGCCTGCCCATCCGGAGTCACAACCGGACGAAGAATTGAAGATGCTGGCGATTCAAGGGCTGATGAACAGCGATCCCCAGCGCGCCATGCCGCTGCTCGAAAAAGTTTTGAACGGCACCGGTACACCGAAAGAGAAATCGAAAGCGCTTTTCGTGCTGGCACAGAATGGTTCTCCGCAATCACGTGAAATTCTCGCGCGGATTGCGAGAGGCGAGAGCAATCCAGACTTGCAGCGGAAAGCCGTGGAATATCTCGGATTGTTTGGCGGCCAAGAGGCGCGGCAGACACTGGCGCAAATTTATGCGTCGACGACCGATGAGTCCGTGAAGCGCGCGATTCTTCGCAGCTACATGATCGGGGGCGACAAAGAGCACCTCTTTGCCGCTGCAAAAGGCGAAAAAGATGCGGCCTTGCGCGCTGACGCCATTCGGCAACTCGGCCTGGTTCATGCGCCGGACGAATTGCGGCAGCTCTATCAGATGGAGACTTCGACGGAAGTGAAGAAGGACATCCTGCAGGCGTTTTTCCTCTCGGGCGATGCGAAGTTTTTGGCGGAAGCGGCGCAAGGAGAAAAAGACCCGGAAGTGCGCCGCGCGGCGATCCGCAATCTCGGGCTCATCGGCTCGGAAGATGCGCGCCAGGCTCTGCTGGCGATTTACGCCAAGGAGAGCGACCGCGAAAACAAGGAAGCCGTGATCAACGCGCTGTTCATTCAAGGGAATGCTCATGGACTGGTGACGATTGCGCGAGGGGAAAAAGATCCGGAGCTGAAGAAAGTGGCCGTCTCCAAGCTTGCGCTGATGAATTCGAAAGAGGGCAACGATTACTTGATGGAGATTTTGCAGAAGTGACGGAAAAAGTGGCTGGTGACTTGGGGAAGCGAAAGCAATTGTGAGGGAGATATGAAAACGCGGCGGAGGATTCCAATCGTTCTGGCGATGTTGGCGATGACACTTTTTGCGGCGTGGCGAGCGAAGGCGGGACAATCGGCGCAAACGCCTAACGTCGTAAACGTGAAGATGGAGACGCATGCCGTGAGCGGGACGCTTGCCGCAACTCTTCACGGCATCGAAGGGCAGGCCGACAAGCCGGAATGGGTCGGCTACAGCGTTCCGCAAATCGCGGGCGACCGCACAGTCTGTTGCGGAAATTTCAATGATGGATACGGCGGCTGCGGAACGTGCCGGCTCGAAAAAGAAAATGACATAACGAGCACAGGTTCCGGAAACGCGGCAAAGAATGGAACCGTGGAGCTGGAAGGTTCACGCCAACTTGTGGTCCTCTTCCGTTTGGAAGGCAAGCAGGTGACGAAGATTCGCGAAGCGTCGGAAGACTGCACGCTGGACGCGGGCAGCTTGCGGTTTCTCTGGCTGACCGGCGTGAAGCCGGCCGAGAGCGTTGCGCTGCTCACGGAATTCGTGCATCAAGCAACTTTCGAAGGCCATGGCGAGCATGAAGTTGGCCAAGGTGCGCTGACTGCGATCGCGCTGCACGCTGACGCTTCGGCGGACCGCGCGTTCGAGTCCTTCGTCGCCGCAGATCAGCCGGAGCAGTTGCGCAAACACGCGTCCTTCTGGCTGGGCGCGTCGCGTGACAAAACCGGCGAACTACTGCTTCAAAAAATGGCGAAGAGCGATCCCAGCCCTGAGGTGCGCTCGCAAGTGGCCTTCGCGCTTTCCGTGAGCCACGAGCCGGAAGCGCTGAGCGAAATGATTCGCATGGCGCACGACGACGAGAGCGCGCACGTCCGCGGGCAAGCGCTCTTCTGGCTGGCGCAAAAAGCAGGACAAAAAGCCATGGGCGCAATCACGGGCGCCATCGAAAATGATCCTGACACCGAAGTAAAAAAGAAAGCCGTCTTCGCGCTAAGCCAGATGCCGAAAGACGAAGGCGTTCCGAAACTCATCGAAGTAGCAAAAACTAACCGCAACCCGGAGGTGCGCAAGCAAGCGATGTTCTGGCTCGGCCAATCGAACGATCCCCGTGCTCTGGAATTTTTCGAGCAGGTGTTGTCGCGCTAGCGCGTCAGCGGAGCAAATCTTCAAGCTGGATGCGCGAATCGGTCTTCGCGTCGCGATACTTTACGATGACGGCGCATTGCAGGCTCAGGCCGTGCTTCGCGCCGACGGGATGCGACACGGCGCGCGAGCCGGGGACGACGATCGCTTCCGGAGGAATGACCAGCGGCGTATCTTCGCTCGCCGTGTACACGGCATCGAGGACCAAATCGTAAACTGGAATTGATCGATTCAAGATCGTGCCGGTGCCGAGAACGGCGCGGTGCTTCACGACGGTTCCTTCATAAACGCCGCAATTCCCTCCGACCAGCACGTCATCTTCAATAATCACCGGCATCGCTCCCACCGGTTCGAGCACGCCGCCAATCTGCGATCCGGCGGAAATGTGGCAATTGCTCCCAATCTGCGCGCAACTTCCGACCAGCGCATGGGAGTCGATCATCGCGCCCTCGCCGATATACGCGCCCACATTGACAAACATCGGCGGCATGCACACCACGCCGCGCCCTACGTACGCGCCATCGCGAATGCTTGAGCCCCCTGGCACGATGCGCACGCCGTCGGCGGGCGTAACGGTGCGAACCGGATATGTGGATTTGTCGATGAACGGCTGCCGCGCGCGATCGATGGACATATCGATGACCGCGCCCATGCGAAATCCAAGCAAAATTCCTTTTTTCACCCATGCGTTGACTCGCCAGCCCGTCGGCGAAGCCGCATCCGGCTCGGCCGCGCGCACTTCTCCGCGATTCAACGCGCTCTTGAAGTCGCGGAACAGCGCGAAATGCGATTCGTTATATCGAGCCGGAGGCTCGTCGAAAAGCCGCTCAATTTGCTGCTGCAGCATGCACTCTCTCAAGTGATGGCGCATCCGCGTGAAGCAGGTTGAGCGACTCGAGCACGGCGTGGATGCGCGCGTCGTTCTCCGCTTTCGGCGCAACGAGCGGCAGGCGCCACACCGGTTCGAGCAAACCCATCTGCGCCATCGCCGCCTTCACCGGAATTGGATTCGACTCGACGAAGTTTACCTCCATCAGCGGATGCACGCGCCGGTGGATTCGTCGCGCCGCCTCGAAGTGGCCGTCGAGCGCGAGATGCGTGAGCTGCGTCATTTGCGCGGGAATCTCGTTCGAAACCACGGAAATCACGCCGCGCCCGCCCAGCGAAATGACAGGCAGCGTGATCGCATCGTCGCCGCTCAGCACGACGAAATCGTCGGGCACGACATTCAGAATCGCCGCCATCTGCGAAATATTTCCCGAAGCTTCCTTAATCCCAACGATGTTCTCAATCGCGGAAAGCCGCCGCACCGTGCCGGGCTCGACGTTCACACCGGTGCGTCCCTGCACGCTGTACACAACAATCGGTAGCGCCACGGCTTCGGCAATCGCCTTGTAATGTTGATAGAGTCCTTCCTGCGTCGGCTTGCTGTAGTAGGGCGTAACGGAAAGAATTCCGTCCGCGCCAATCTCCGCCAGTTCGCGCGCCAGCGCAATCACTTCGGCGGTGTTGTATCCGCCCGCGCCCGCCAGCACCGGCACGTGGCCCTTCGCCAGTTCGACGGCGATTTCCACGACGCGCAGATGCTCTTTATGCGTGAGCGTCGGGCTTTCGCCCGTTGTTCCGCACGGCACCAGAAAATCGATCCCCGCGTCGATCTGCCGCTTGATCAGCGCCCGCAGTGTCGGTTCATCGAGCGAACCATCTTGCCGAAACGGAGTGACGAGCGCCGTGCCTGTACCGGTAAACATGGTGTTTCTCCTTCTTTTCTAAACGTGGTACTGCTCACTGCCGAAACTCAAACTCTCTGGAACGAGCTTTGCGCCCCTTGATGGGCCTCTTCCGAACTCAGCTCGCCCAGAATTTCCTTAAATTCAAAAAAACCCTTTTTGCCCGCGACCCATCGCGCTGCTTGCAGCGCCCCGCGTGCAAATCCTTCGCGGCTGCGCGCCGTATGCCGCAGCGTGATGGTGTCGGCGGCGGAATCGAAACCGATTTCATGTGTGCCGGGAATCGCGCCGGCCCGATTCGAGCTGAGACTCACCGGGCGCGTGTAACCCGCGGCGCGCATTTCTTCGGCAAGTTTTTTCAGCGTGCCGCTCGGCGCATCCTTTTTTGCCGAATGATGAATCTCCCAGCCCCATGCTTCGTATTCCGGATGTTTCGCAAAGAGCGCCGTCGCTCGAGCAACGGCTTCGAAAAAAATATTCATGCCGACGGAAAAGTTTGCGGCCCAAACGAGGCCCGTCTTCGCATGGAGGACAGCTTCGCGCACCGCCGAAAGATGTCCTGACCAGCCGGTCGTGCCAACAACCGAGTTGACGCCGAGAGCGGCAAGCCGGCGGATATTTTCCGGCGCGGCATCGGGTGTCGTGAATTCCACGGCAACGTCGATGCCGCGCAGCGTTTCGTGCGACAAGCCCCGCCCGCCGGAATTGTCGCCACCAGAAAATTTCGCGCGCACATCGAAACCATACTCCGGCGCCAGCCGCTCGATGAGCTTGCCCATTTTCCCGTAGCCGATGATGGCGAGGCTCTGGCTCATGCTGCCGCGCCTCCCGTCGCAAGAAGTTGCCGGACCATCCGCGCGTAAATATCGACAGCGTCCGACAATTCTTTCTTCGGAATGCGCTCTTCCGCCGTGTGCGCCAAATGAATGCTGCCCGGTCCGATCAGAAACGGTTGGCCCCACGCGCTCTCATAGGTAGGAATGTCCGTAGAAAAAGCGACCACCGTAGTGGGCAGACCATCGAAGCCCGAAAGATGAACCGCAGGCGTGTGCAAGACTTCACGAGCTTCGGCCCGTCCCGCGGCGGCAGCAAGCACTGCCTGGCGCGTTTGCACAGGATCGCCAACAGTGCGAAACATAATTTCGGCTTGTGCGTGGTCGGCGACAACATTCGGCGCGCGGCCGCCCGCGATGACGCCTATATTCAGCGTGCTCTCGCCGAGGAGCGCATCCTGCGGCAGCTCGATCGAGCGAATCGCGCGCAAAACATCAAGAAGCGTGTGAATCGCGGAGTGGCCAAGCTCGGGATAAGCAGAGTGCGCCAGTTTTCCGTGCGCGGTAATCTCAAAGCGCAGCACACCCTTGGTGCCGAGCGCGAGAACATTTTCGGTGGGCTCGCCATTAATGAGAAATCGCGCGCCGCGCGGATTGGCGGCGGCAACTTTTGCGCCCGCGCTGTTGCGCTCTTCGCCGACAACGAACAGCAGCCCAAAATTTGTCGCGCCGGAATCAAGGAGCTTTTCCGCGGCGGCCATCATCGCGGCGATGATGCCTTTCGCATCGCATGAGCCGCGCCCCCAAATGAATTCGGCGTCTTCCAGCGACGGAAAGAATGGCGGGACGGTGTCCATGTGCGTGGAAAGGACTACGATGGGTTCGCCCCACGCGGCGAAAATGTTGTCGCGGTGCGGCTCGACGTTCATGCGTTCGAGGCTGCCAGAATGCTGCGCGGCCAAAAAGGACAGCTGGGCGAACAAAAAGTCCGCCACGTTTTTCTCGTGGTTGGTGATCGACTCGATGTCGACGAGCGCGCGCGTCAGTTCGAAAAGATTCATTCGGCTCGAATTTTTCTGGAAGGAGCGACGCGAAAGGAAGGAACCGCGAGGAAATTGCTCGAGGCTGCTGCCTCTCGATAGCGCTCCATCCGGCTTTAGCTCTGGCCGCAAAAAACGCAGCCATCTAATCGGATGACAGTGAACAAGCCTTGGACTTGTTCGCCAATCGCGACGGTGTCAGCTACCGCTGCGATTTCGGCGGAGTTCCTTGCAACAACTTTGCCCCTTTCGCCTGGCGCTCCGAAGCTGATCGGAACTCCTCGCCCGGCTACTCATGGCCTCCGCACCTCTACCAAGAACTCTTTAAGTCTAAAAGATGGCCTCAAAAAAAGCGAGCAGAATTTCGGACGGGGCCTAAGAAATTGTCATTCCGAGCGAAGCGAGGAATCTGCTTTTTCCTTCTGCTAGAGTTCGAGGGGCCTCAGCGGCTTTTCCTGCGACGCGATCAGTAGTTCGCCGCGAAAAGCGCATTCGGCGGGGCGGCGGTTGAGCGCTTCTTCAGCAGAAAGGCGCGCGAGGTCCGGATTATTATTTTCCAGTGAGAGATGCGCGAGGACGAGATAGCGCGCGCGCGCGTCGAAGCCTTCCGGGTCGCAAAGATATTCGCTGACGGCATGATTCGAGAGATGCCCGGTACGCGAGAGCACGCGCTGCTTGACGACCCAGGGATACGGCCCGACCTTGAGCATGTCCAGATCGTGATTCGATTCGAGCATAAGACAGTCGGCGTCGCGTAAATGAACTTTGACGAGTTCTGGCATGTAGCCTAGATCGGTGACCAGCGCCATCTTTGTGCCGTTGGTGCGGAACGTGAAGCCGATGGGATCGGCGGCATCATGCGGAATTTGGAACGCGTGGACATCGATATCGCCGATGGAAAAATGCTGCCCGGCTTGAATCGTTTCGAGCGCGCAGAGCCGCTTCCCAAGCGTGTCCGGAAGCGTGCGGCGAAGCGCGTCCATCGTCGGTTCCGTGACGTAGAGCGGCGCTTTCCAAAGCCCCAACATCTGAGGCAACCCGTTGCAGTGGTCGGTGTGTTCGTGCGTGATGAGGATGCCGTCGATGCGGTCGACGCTCAGTTCGATGGCCGCCAGCCGCGCCAGCGTTTCGCGCTTGCCGAGGCCGCAGTCCACGAGGAGTCGGGTGCGCTCGGTCTCGAGCAAGGTAATGTTGCCCGAGCTGCCTGACGCTAGAATGGAAACCCGCAAGCCGATCGGTTGCTCCTCTGTACCGCCAGGAAAAGCTGCCGGGCTAAATCCCGGCGCTACGTTGCTGCGCCGCGCTCAAGCCCACAATCGAATTTTCAGAATGATGGCAGAGCGATTCCCGCGCGTCAACGCGAAAAGAGAATTCTCAACACGCGACGCGGGAGCGGTCGAGGGTGAAGCCATTTAGGGGGCCGAGAACGGTGACGGCGATTTGGTCGGGGTGGAAAAAATCGTGAGCCAGGGATTGCACCTGGTCGAGGGTGACGGTCTCGATGGAAGCGAGGATTTCGTCGAGCGAGTAGAAACGGCCGAAGTAGAGTTCCTGGCGGGCCAGATTTGACATGCGCGAGCTGGTGGATTCGAGAGAGAGCATCAGCGAACCCTTGAGGTGATTCTTGGCGCGCGTCAGTTCTTCTTCGCTGACAGGTGATTCCTTCATGGCACGAAATTCCTTGATGGTGAGATCGATGACCTGGCCAATGGTTTCCTTGGCCGTGCCCGCATACACGGTGAACATCCCTGCGTCGGAATACGGTGTGAGCTCGCTGAAAACTGCGTAGGCGAGGCCCTCTTTTTCGCGGATATTTTGAAAGAGGCGCGAGGACATCCCGCCACCGAGAAGATTATTGAGAACCGCGGCCGCGAAACGCGCTTCGTGGCCGAGCGGGAGCGCGGGGACGCCGATACAGACGTGGACTTGCTCGAGCTCGCGCTTGGCTTCGAGATGGATCGGCGCTTGCGTGATTGGAGCGGTGTGATCCTCGAGCGTGCGCGCGGGACGAAGATCGCCGAATTCGCGCTGGACGAGGTCCAGCACTCTTTCATGAGTGACGTTGCCAGCGGCGGTGATGACCAGATGATCAGGCGCGAACCAATCGCGGAAGCGTTCATTTAAATGTTCGCGGTTGAAGCCACGCACAGTTTCGGGCGTGCCCAGAATCGGCCGGCCGAGAGGATGCTCGGGCCAGAAGCCGCGGGTGAAAATGTCGTGGAGGAGATATTCGGGGTTGTCCATGTCCATCTTGATTTCTTCGAGGACGACCTGGCGCTCTTTTTTTACGTCGACCGAGTCAAACTTGGGGCGGAGAACGAGATCGGCGATGACGTCAAAGGCGATCGGGAGATGCTCGTCGAGCACTTTGGCGTTGAAGCAAATCTGCTCTTTCGAGGTGAACGCGTCGAGCATGCCGCCGACGGAATCCATTTCGCGGGCGATGGCCTCGGCGGAGCGGCGCTCCGTGCCTTTGAAAACCATGTGCTCGATGAAATGCGCAAGGCCGTTTTCTTCGGGGACTTCGCGGCGAGAGCCGTTGCGGACCCACACGCCGATCGAGACGGAGCGCACGTGAGTCATGGTCTCGGTGATGACCACGAGGCCGTTGGGCAGCACGCGCTTCTGAATGTCACGAGTTTCCGGGGCCGTTGGCATGACTCAATTGTGACATAGGCGGGTGGCGGAGAGAAACGGAAGCCGCGACTGAAATAACTTATTTGTTTATAGGTGTTTGCAACTATCTGTGGCCGGCGGATGCCTTTGCTTCGCGCTGCGCGAATTTGTTACTCCGCGAAAAAACGCACGGGCAAGAGTGCCTGTGCTACAGGAGCTTTTCGTCGGGGTGGAGTTTGCCGTATTCGCTGGTGTAATGGAGCGGGACGTCGCCGTACGTGCCTTTTTCGCGCTGGTATATTTCGCAACTGTCGAAGGGCTTCGAGTAGACGTGGATGCTGACGGCGCGCTGGTTGAATTCGGGCAAGTTCAAAACCTGATGAACGGGCTCGAGGGGATTTACGTGGACAGGATGGGCGGCGTCCATTTCGTAGATTTCGGTGGGAACGATTTTGCAGGTGCCGCATGAGGCGTCCTTGTTTTCGACGCGGAAATTCTGGACTTTCAGCCGGCCGATGGGCGCGGACATCCAGCAGTTTTGGTCGCGATGATTGTGGATGCGGCTGTTCTGGCCAAGTTCCCAGCAGATGGTCATGCACTCGAAAAGATCGTTCTTGAAAATGAGATTGCGCGTGTAATTCCCTTTCGAGAAGAAGCAGTATTTGTCGAGCGTTTCAGGGCGGACAGCGTGCTGGATGATGTAGTCCTGAACATTTTCGAGAGTGAAGTTGCGCTCGGGAATGGCGGCGAGGCCCTTGACCCAGTCGGCGATGGCGAGTTGTTCGACGGCGAGTTGTTTTGGCATGGCAGGAAAATTATAACGCTGAACAGCGGAAGCGATGATGTAAACAAGGAACAAAGTGAAGAAACACGATATTCTGTAGGGTGATTCGGATGAAGTTTAAGAGTTAAGGTCGGGCTCGCGGAAAAACTTATGGAACTGCTGGGACAATCGAAAGAAGAGTTGCGCGAGATTTGCGCGGCGATGGGAGAGCCGGCGTATCGCGGCGGACAGATATACCATGCGCTGTACGCGGAGAGGAAATTCGCGTTTGAAGAGATGACGAATTTGCCGGCAAGTTTTCGCGAGCGGCTGGCGAAAGAGGCGACGATTACGTTGCCGGTGGTGAAGCAGCGATTTGCGTCGAGCGATGGATCGGTGCGGTATTTGTTCTCGTTGGCTGAGACCGCGAAGGCGGGGAGTGGGGGTTTTAACACAGAGGACACAGAGAGCGCAGAGAAGAGAAAACCCTTACGGGCTGCGTCGCTCGAGGCGGTGTTTATGCCTAGTGAGGGTCGGCAGACGATTTGCATTTCTACGCAGGCGGGATGCGCGGTGGATTGCCAGTTTTGTTTGACGGCGCAGCTTGGGTTGATTCGGAATTTGACGGCGGCGGAGATTGTAGCGCAGGTGTTGTTGCCGCTGGAGGAACACAAGGAGCGACTGGCTCCGCAGACGAATATCGTTTTGATGGGGCAGGGCGAGCCGCTTTTGAATTTTGAAGCGGTCATGGCGGCCTTGCGCATCATGCTGGATCCGGCGGGACTGCGGATTGCGCCGAGACATGCCACGCTTTCGACCAGCGGGATTGTGCCGGGGATCGAGCGGCTAGCGGCGGAAAAGGTGCGGCCGAAGCTGGCGATTTCGTTGAATGCGTCAAGCGACGAGCAGCGCGATGCTTTGATGCCGATCAACAGAAAGTATCCACTGAGCGTTTTGCTGGAGGCTTGCAAGAAGTTTCCGCGGGGATCGCGGGAGTATCTCACGTTTGAATATGTGCTGCTGGGCGGGGTGAACGATTCGCCGGAAGATGCGCGGCGCGTGGCGAAGTTGATGAGCGAGATGGGACGCGCGAAAGTGAACTTGATTCCGTGGAATCCGGGGGCGCTGCCGTTTGCGGAACCGACGCCGGAGCGGGTGCTTGCCTTTCATAAGATTTTGCTGGACCGGGGCGTACCGGTGTTTACGAGATATTCGCGGGGCCGGGACGTGATGGCCGCTTGCGGGCAGTTGGCGTTGACGCAGATTGAGAATGCCTCGGCTTCTGCGCCGGTCGCCGGGTAGAGAGTCCTCGAAACACGCGCTGCGCAGTCCTCTCCCCAACTCCGACCCCCACCCCCGGGTATACAGAGAACTGTGAAGTAAACCCATGCAGGGATTGGAGTTGCGGGGTGTTCGTGTGTGGGCCACACAGCAAAGGCGCGGAAATGTGGCGGCACCCCACCCCGGGTGTTTGTGCAAAGAGTGCGGAATCCCATGAAAAGATAGGATTTGTGACTTTGGGCAGTGCAAAAGAGTGCGTAAGAGTATGAAAACAAAGGACGGCTCAGTGTAATCGAATGATATTGATGCGCACTCCGAGCAGAGCTGAGAATTCTCGCCACAAGATAGCCTCGGAAAAGAAAAAGCCAGCGGGACGCTGGCGGCACAGGAAACGAATCACAAAATTACCTAAATGTACTTAGACACCTAAAGTAAGAATTTGTCAAGGACCAAAATGGGAAAATAAAAAAAAGATGACTTGCGGCGAGGATGGAGCGCAGGGTTCTCCCGACAAATCGAGAAACGCAGGCGCTGATGAAATGAGGGGGGTTGGGGTTAAAGGAACGGGTTCTGGACGCGGAGGTTGTCGAATTTTTGGCCGTGTTGCAGATCTTCGGTGTAGAGGATGCGACAGTCGGCTTCGAGGGCGGCGGCTACGATGAGGGAGTCGTACCAGGAGAGAGAATGAAGGTGAGTGAGATGAAGGGCTCGGGAATACAATGCGTGCGAGGAATGCACGGCAAGCAGAGGGCGGAGAGGCATCGCTAGAAACTCTTCGGACTCGACGAGCGTCATCGGGGGGTCGAATCGCCGAAAGGCAACGCTAAAGAATTCCTGGACGATCTGAAAGCTAATTAGGCCCTCGCCGGAATCGATGGCATCGGTGATGAGCTGGACGGCAACAGCTTGTTTCGAGAGGTCGCTCTTGTTGAGAGCATAGACCAGGATGTTGGTGTCGAGGAAGAATCTATCGCTCATTCATCTCTTCGCGTGTGTAGGGTCCCTTAGAGTTGATGTGCTTGAGACGCTTCATAACTGCACGAAAAGCCTCAACATCGCCTCTTCGTCGGGCATAGGAGGCAAGCCATTCACGGAAGGCGGCGTTGAGAGTGGTGTTTTCGGACTTTGCGATGGCCCGGGCTTTTTCGATGAGGTCGGCGTCGGCGCTTAGGGTAATGTTCTTCACGGATGGAAGTGTACACGATTTTGTGTACACTGTCCAGTGTACACTGTTTTCTTCTTGCGATTAGAGTCGCGCGTTGGTGGGCAGCCGGAAGCACAGACTGAAGTCTGTGCCACCTGAGGGCCGGGCAAGCCCGACCCCTACAGACTTATGACGAGAGGGTTTGCAAACAGCACGGACCAAGCGCGGGAGGATTCCGGGTTAGGGGCGGAGGGCGATGACGGACATGAGGCGGCCGGATTGGGGGCCTTGTTTGCGGTAGGAGAAGAGGAGGTCGGGGCAGCAGGCGGTGCAGAGGTCGATGGTGTGGATGTTCTCGGGACGGAGGCCGACGGACTGGAGTTGCGAGCGGTTGGCTTTGCGGAGGTCGAGGAGGACGCCTTTGGGTGGGGGCTGGTGGCCGGGGGGCATCATGTTGAGCCACTGGATGGGGTTGGGCTCGTCGCCGGTACGAAATTCGTCGAAGTAAGTGGGGGCGTCGGGGAATTGGGAGAGGAATTGGGTGGCGACTTCGGTGCCGACTTCGTAGCAGCAGGGGCCGATGCTGGGGCCGATGGCGGCGAGGAGATCGCGCGGGTTGGTGGCGAAGTGCATTTGCATTTTGCCGATGGTTTTGGCAGCGATGCGGGCGAGAGTGCCGCGCCAGCCGGCGTGGATGGCGGCGATGGCGCGTTTTTTGGGGTCGACGAGGAGGATGGGGACGCAGTCGGCGGTTTGGATGGCTAGGAGGAGGCCGGGGCGGTTGGTGATGCTGGCGTCGCCGCGACAGGGATCGGTGGAGGGAGTGTCGAAGACGTGGATTACGTCGGAGTGGAATTGCTTTAGGGCGATTAGGGGGAGATCTTCGGCGCCTGCAGCGGATTGGAGTCGGCGGCGATTTTCTTGGACGTTTTCGGGGGTGTCCCAGTCGGTGAAGCCTAGGTTTAGGGCCTTTTCGTTTTCGAGGGAGGAGACGCCACCGGGCGCGGTGCTGAAGGCGTGGATTAGCCGGGGAAGTTTGGAGAAGGTCGGAGCTTGGAGTACTTTTAGGCCGCGCGAGGTCCGGATCAACCATGGAGATGATGGATGAGGTTTTTTGCGGGACCGTTTTGCTGGAGATTTCGCGAGGGACATAAGCATAGTATAGGGGCGCGAAGAGGACTTGTAAGCAGGTAACGCAGGTCAAGACCGGAACCTCAGACCGTAGGCTCGCTAGGCGCGCGTTGGTGATAGTCTCTTCGGTGTGGCCAACCTAAGAGAGGAAGAGCTTCAGCATCCGTCTGATTTCTATGCCAGGCGGAGCGGCGAATTGCGCGTCTCGGTGAAGGATAGCGCGGCGCGCTACTCCCGATATTCACAAATTTTGATGCTGCTGGGATTCCTGGGATGTATGTTGCTTTACGAGTCTATGATTGCAAAGCAGCTCCCTCTTTGGCCGGCAATTCTCGTGATTCCCGTGGCAGCGTGGGTGGTACAGCGCCGACATCAATGCCATCTCAAGTCTATAGAACTCGACAATCTCCTTGAATATTACGAAAAGGGATCCGCACGACTTGCACGGAAGTGGGATTCGCTCGAAGGCGGTGACAGGTTTAGAGAGCCGGATCACTTTTATGCAGAAGATTTGAACCTCTTCGGAGAGGGTTCGCTATATCAGCTGCTCTGTTCGGCCCGCACACACATAGCACAGCAAACTCTCGCCAGTTGGATGAAATCGCCCGCAGAACGGGACGAAATTCGTGGACGGCAAGAGGCAATTTCGGAACTGATGCCAAGGCGAGACTTGCCCGAATCCATCGCAGCAGCGGGGGCCATGAAGGCGGGCGATTTCCGGGCCGAGTTCTTCAAAATGTGGGTCACTGAACCCTGCGCGGAATTTTCTGTTTTGGCTGGGCCGACGGCCCTTGTCTTAGCCCTTGCGGCTATTGCAGCACCTTTTTTGTTCTGGTTCCGGTTGGTGGATGGGCGCGGGTTTTGGTCGATGTTCAGCGCACTGCTTGCCGTGGATGCCGCATTCGCACTTGCTTTGCGAAGCCGAGTCAAAGTTCTACTCGAATCACTTCCGACGCTGATTATCGAACTGCCTATCCTTCGTGAATTGCTCCGTATCGCGGAACGGGAACAGTTTTTATCAACAAAACTCAAAACCATGGCCGACAGGCTGGGCCGAAGCAGGCCGGCGGCCTCGGGCCACGTGGAGCGGTTGTTGCGCCTGACCCGTTTAGCGCAGCAACGCGAGAAGGAATGGTTCGCCTATTTTTCGTTTTGCCTGTTGTGGGGGACTCAATTTGCGATGGCAATCGAACGATGGCGTAGCAGTCATGGAAAGGAACTGCTCGAATGGATGACGACCCTTGCGGAATTTGAGGCGCTGATTTCTCTTTCCACTTATTACTATGAGCATCCCGCGGACACATTTCCAGAGTTGGTGGAGGCAGGGCCGGCGTTCGAGACCGAGGGATTGGGGCATCCACTTCTTGAGGAGAACACTTGCGTCCGAAACGATTTCCAACTTGGGGGCGCCATCCTATTTCTGATCGTGAGCGGATCAAATATGTCGGGTAAGAGCACCTTTCTGCGCGCGATAGGAGCCAATGCAGTTTTGGCTTACATGGGTGCGCCGGTTCGATGCGCAAGGATGCGGATATCATCATTGGCTATCGGCGCGGCGATTCGGGTGCAGGATTCGGTGGTGGATGGGCGGTCGCATTTCCTCGCTGAAATGCAGAGATTGCGACGCATGATCGAAGCGGCGGACCATGGGCCGCTGCTATTCCTAGCTGATGAGATTATGAGCGGGACGAACTCGCATGACCGGAGGATCGCGGCTGAATGGGTGGTGCAAGCTTTGATGCTGCGCGGGGCAATCGGAGCGCTAACAACTCATGACCTCGCATTGACAGAGATCGCGAACAATGCTTTGCCCGGACAAAATGTTTGCTTTGAGGATACAGGCGAGCTGGGCAACCTATTGTTCGACTATAAGCTTCGCCAAGGAGTGGTGAAACACTCAAATGCATTGAATATCGCGCATCTACTAGGAATCGATACGGCTGCTCAGCACAAGTGACGAGGTCGAGCGATTAGATGGCCAAGCGCGCGCAAGAATGCAGGTTGGGGATTGAAGTTTGAACCGGGTGAAGTGGAGGAGAGTGGGCATGGGATGGAAATTGGTAATTGCGGCGGTGGGGGTGATTGGAGTCGCGGTGAGTCCGGGGGCTTGGGCGCAGCGAGCGGAATCCCCACACGTGCAGGCGGGCGGGACGGCGACGCAGACGGCGGCGGGCGAGAGTGCCAACGCGGAGTCGATCAAGGGGCTGGTGGGTCGGCTGGATTTGGAGCGGTATAAGGCGACGATTAAGGGGTTGACGGAGTTTGGGGACCGGCGGCAGGGGACGGACCGGAATCGCAAGGCGGTGGATTGGATTGAAGCGCAACTGAAGAGTTATGGGTGCACGAATACGGAGCGGCTGAAGTATGACTATGAGCCGGGGCCTCCGCGCGAGCGGCGTCCACGGCCACCCGCGGGGGAGACGCCGGTGGCGGTGGGCGGCGGACGGCCTCGAGGGAATCGCGCCCCGACAGGAGTGAATGCCGATCCGGAGAGGCAACCGGACGCGGAAGTGCGCGCGCTGGACTCGCAGACATCGACGCCGGGAGCGCGCGAAGAAGTTTATTGCACGAAGATTGGAACGAGCCATCCCGACGAAATGTATATCGTCGGCGGGCACATGGACGGGATTGGCTGGGGCGAGGCGGCGAATGACGATGGGTCGGGCACGGCGCTGGTGATGGAAGTAGCGCGCGTGCTGAGCAGCCCGGACGTGAAGACGGACCGATCGGTGCGATTCATCTTGTGGAACAACGAGGAGACGGGACTGAATGGCAGCAAGGCGTACGTGGAGCAGCGGGAGAGTTTACAAGGCAAGGAGGATCCGCCGGGCTCGGGGCGGTACCCGGAGCCGAAATGGCTGGGGATGATTACGCACGATATGATGCTCTTCGATCATGGGATGCCGCGCGCGGATGGAACGGTGAGCAAAGAGCAGCGGCCGGAGGCGGACTTCAACATCGAGTTTCAGTCGAAGTCGAAGTTTGCGGCGGAGTCGCAGGAATTGGCGTGGGTGCTGGAGCGGGCCGATGAGAAGTACGCGACGGATTCTCCGGCGAGCGTGAGCAGCCACATGACGAATACGGATTCGAGCTCGTTCATGGACGTAGTGCCTTCGCTGAGCGTGCGGGAAAATGAGCGCGGGACGCAGATTGGAAACGGGTGGGATCCGCAATGGCACCAGCCGACGGATTTGTATAGGACGTACTCGGATGCGGATTTCCGGCTGGGGTTGAATGCGACGCAGACTACGCTGGCGGCGGTGGCGGAATTGGCGGGGGCGAGCGTCAAGAAATAATTTTGGCGGGGGTGGGTGGGACCCTGTGTAGAAAGAAGGACGGAAAAAGAATTACACAGAGTTCGCAGAGACACGGAGATCACAGAGAAGAGAGAGAGAGAGAGAAAGCAAAAGCAGATTCCTCGCTTCGCTCGGAATGACAATTTGTGGAAAAACGCACGCGAAAGGAAAGAGGGCGCGAGAAAAGAAAGAGGGCACGACATGTCGTGCCCCTACGAGGGAACACTTTGATTATTGGGATGGGAGTGGATTTGGCGGAGGTGGAGAGGATTCGCGGCGCGATCGAGAGGTATGGGGAGACGTTTTTGCGGCGGGTGTATACGGCGGGGGAGCGGGAATATTGTGAACGATTCAGGAATAAGTATGAGCGGTATGCGGGGAGGTTTGCGGCTAAGGAAGCGGCGATGAAGGCTTTGGGGACGGGCTGGAGGCGCGGGGTGCGGTGGGTGGATTTTGAAGTGGTGCGGGAGAAGGGCGGGCGGCCGACGATCCGGTTGGATGGCGCGGCGAAGAAGATTGCGGGGGAGTTGGGGGTGAAGAGGATTGCGTTGAGCATTACGCATACGGAGGCGACGGCGTTGGCGCAGGTGATTTTTGAGGGATAGGAGAAACGAAGTAAAGAAGTAAGGACGTAATGAAGTAAAGACGAAGACAAAAAGAATCTAACGCAGAGACGCAGAGGACGCGGAGGATTGGCAGAGAGTTTGTGCAGGCTCGCCTAACAGGTAGTTCCCTTCTTCGGATGTGACGAAAACATCTAGCCAGAGATTCGACGCGAAAATTCCTGGGACTTGGACGCGGAGATAATTTGAGGAGAGGGCGGGGGTGTATTCGACGCCTGCATGGTCGGAGATTGCATGTTCGTCGCGGTGGAGGGTTAGGACGCGGAGGGTGCGGGCTTGTTGGGAATGGCGGAAGGCGGCGGATTTGGAATCGGAGAGGGCGCGGAGTTCGCGGGCGCGGCGCTTTATTGTGGCGGCGGGGACTTGGTTGGACATGGAGGTGGCTTTGGTGCCGGGGCGGGGGGAGTAGGAGAAGACGTGGAGGTAGGTGAAGGGGAGGTGATCGATGAAGTCAAGAGTGGCGGCGTGGTCGGATTCGGTTTCGCCGGGGAAGCCGGCGATGACGTCGGCGCCGATGGCGGCGTTGGGGAGGCGGTCGTGGATGAGGTCGACGCGGCGGGTGTAGTGTTCGGAGCGGTACCAGCGGTGCATGGCGGCCAGGATGCGGTCGGAGGCGGACTGGAGGGGCATGTGGAAGTGGTGGGCGATGCGGTGGCTGCTGGCGAAGAGGTCGATAAGGTCCTGAGTGACGTCTTGGGGCTCGATGGAGCTGATGCGGAGGAGCTCTAGGCTGGTTTCGTCGAGGATGCGGCGGATTAGGGCGAGGAGTTCTACACGGGGAGTTAGGTCGCGGCCGTAGGTGCCTAGGTTGATGCCGGAGAGGACGATTTCGCGGGCGGGGGAGATGGAGGAGGTACAGGAAGTAGAGGAGGTAGAGGAGGCAGAGGAGGTAGAGGAGAAGACGGGCAGGATTGGCTGTCCTACGAGCGATGCGGGGGTCCGTTCGACAAAAGAGGGAAAAGACAGGAATGGCTGTGGCGGTGCGGGCGGGTGCGGCGATGTGAGCTTTTGGATTTCGCGGATGACTTCGTTCGGAGGCAGGCTGCGGGATTTGCCGCGGACGTAGGGGATCACGCAGAAGGAGCAGCGGTTGTTGCAGCCGTCCTGGATTTTGAGGATGGGGCGGGTGTGATGGGATTCGCCGCCTTGGATGGGGGCCCAGAGGAATTCGGGGTGGTCGAAGATGTCGCCGGTGAGGATTTGGGCGGGGCGGAGGGAAGCGCCGGCGAGATTGGAAGACTTACCAAGAAGGGGCACAGCGTGCTGTGCCCCTACGAAGGAGTGGAAGGGAACGTCGGGCGAGGCTGAGGGAAAAAGCGGATTCTCCTCGCAAAAAACGCTCGGAGGTGCGGAGGTCCTCGCTTCGCTCGGGACGACATTTACGCCTTGCAATGCGCCAGTCACGGCAAGTGGGGCGACGTGTGCCGCGGAGGGCGGGGCAAGCCCCGCCCCTACAGAGTCGATGGACGTGACGAGGCTGGGGATTTGGGGCTTGTGGGAATTGCCGACGACGTGAGAGACGCCGGGGAGGGCGGCTAGTTCTTCGGGAGCACGCTGGGCGTAACAGCCGGTGACGATTAGGCGGGCGGCAGGATTCGCAGCGTGGATTTTGCGGATGGCGTCGCGGGCTTGGGCGTCGGCGGCGGCGGTGACCGTGCAGGTGTTTAGGACGACGATAGAGGCGGAGGCGGGATCGGAGGCGGGAGTGCAGCCGCGATCGAGGAGCTGGCGCTCGAGGGCGGCACCGTCGGCTTGCGTGGCGCGGCAGCCAAATTGTTGGATAAAGAAAGTGGACATTTTCCTCGAGGCGCTCGATTCGAAAAATGGAGCGAGTTTATTTCAACACAGAGTTCGCCGGGGGCACAGAGAAGAGGAGGAGAAAGAGATCCTCGACAGGGGCGCGGTCGGCGGACAATCCGTGGACAGCGAATAGGATAACCGGAGTATGGGATTGGCGGAAAGGGGAGCGGGAGGGGGCATTCGGCGGCGGCTTTACTCGCGGGGGAGTGACCGCTACAATCTTTTGCGAAAATGTGCGCTCTGCGGCGTCACCCTTCTGCGCTGGACAACCCCAAGATTTCGATAGTCATACCCGTTTACAACGAAAAAAACACGATTGAGGAGATTTTGCGGCGCGTGGCCGAGACCACGATGCGCAAGGAAATCATTATCGTGGACGATTGTTCGACGGATGGGACGCGGCAGTATCTGGAAAGCATGATGCAGCGGCAGGCGAGCGGCGAAACCTGGGCGACAGCGCATGACGGCGGAGATCCGGTGGACGTGCGGGAATTGCGGATTCTGTTTCAGACGCAGAACCAGGGCAAAGGCGCGGCGCTGCGGCGCGGATTTGGGGAGGCCAGCGGCGACATTGTTTTGGTGCAGGACGCGGATTTGGAGTACGACCCGAAGGACTATCCGACGTTGCTGGCTCCGATTATTGACGGACGGGCGGATGTGGTGTTTGGATCGAGATTTCTGGGCGGGCCACAGCGAGTGCATTACTTTTGGCACTATGTGGCGAACAAGATGCTGACACTGCTTTCGGATTTGATGACCAATTTGAAGCTGACGGACATGGAGACATGTTACAAAGTGTTCCGAAAAGAAGTGCTGCAGGGAATCACGTTGCGCTCGAACCGGTTTGGGTTTGAGCCGGAGATTACGGCGAAGATTTCTAAGGGCAAGTGGCGAATCTATGAGGTGCCGATCAGCTATGCGGGGCGGACGTATGAAGAGGGGAAGAAAATTACGTGGAAAGACGGCGTGCAGGCGTTGTGGTGCATTTTTCGCTACAAAATCAGCGATTGAGAGCTAGACGGACGCGGCTTCCCCATAGCCGTGCGGATGCTTCTGTTTCCAAGACCAAGCTGAAGTGATGATTTCCTCGAGAGAGGAATGCTGGGCTTGCCAGCCGAGCATGCGGTGAAGTTTGTCTTTGCTGGCGACGAGGACGGCAGGATCACCGGGGCGGCGCGGGGAGAGTTTGCGAGGGATTTTGCGGCCGGTGATTTTTTCGGCGGCGTCAAGGACTTCGAGAATGGAAAAGCCACGGCTGTTGCCGACGTTGAAGGCTTCGCCGGAAACGGTTTCGATGGATTCGAGAGCTCGGAGATGGGAATCGGCGATGTCGAGGACGTGGATGTAATCGCGGACGCAGGTGCCGTCGGGCGTGGGGTAATCGGAGCCGAAGACTTCGAGCTGCGGAATGATGCCGAGAGCGGCGTCGAGAACTTTAGGGATGAGATGGGTCTCGACGCGATGGGCTTCGCCGCGCTCGGCGGAAGCGCCGGCGGCGTTGAAATAACGGAGAGTGGCGTAGTGGAGGCCGGTGTAGGCGCGATAGTCGGAGAGGATTTCTTCGAAGCGGAGTTTGGATTTGCCGTAGGGATTGATGGGATTTTTGGGGTGGTCTTCGGGGATGGGGACGATGTGAGGTTCGCCGTAGGTGGCCGCGGTGGAAGAGAAGATGAATTTTTTTACGCCGTGGCGAGTGACGGCGTCGAGTAGATTGACGCCGCAGGCGATGTTGGCGGCGTAGAAAGTGCTCGGCTCGCGGACGGATTTGGCGACGAGAGCTTCGCCGGCAAAATGCATGACCGCGTCGATTTTGTGTTTGGAAAAGACTTCTTCGATTTGGGCGCGGACGCCGAGATCGGCTTTGCAAAAGGTGGCGCCGGGAGGGACGGCGGCGGCGTGGCCTTCCTGAAGATTATCGAGAGCGACGACTTGGTAGCCGCGGGCTAGGAGAACTTCGGAACAGATGCTGCCGATGTAGCCTGCGGCTCCGGTGACGAGAACGTTCAAGGAAGTAACCTCACTTTTTTTTTGCGAAGATTGAGCGGTACTGTCGTGCAGCCGCGATCAGCGGGCAACAATTAAAAGTATCAGGATGGCGTCGCGTTGTCAGCGGTGAATTGGGAGTAAGGGCGAAGGGTGGAGCTACGGGGTGGACATGCGGCGCTGAAAGGTGAGCAGGATCAAATCGGCGCGGCGGCGGACGCCGAACTTGCTGAGCAGATTGGAGACGTGAAATTTTACGGTGCGCTCGGCAATATTGAGTTTGCTGGCGATTTCCTTGTTGGAGAGATTTTCGAGGAGCGAATCGAGAACTTCCTGCTCGCGGCGGCTGAGATTCGTGACGGAATCGGTTTTGAGGCGGCGGCCTTGACTAGTCAGGACGGAATCGACGAAGCCGGACAGGACGGAGCGCGGAACCCAGAAGCCGCCATTGGCGACGAGAGGCAAGGCGCGGACGAGCTGATCGCGGGCTTCGGTGTAGGTGAGGAGACCTTTAACTCCCAAACGCAAAAGCTGGTAGCTGTTGGCATCGGTGTGCTGTTCGCCGACGACGATCAGTCGAGCTTCGGGATGTCGTTCGAGCAGATTGGCCAGAAGAGCGCCAGTTGCAGGGCGAGAAGCGTGGCCGTCGATCACATAGACCTGCGCAACGGGTGGCTCGAGATTGCGCATGTCTGGCGCGAGCGTGGATTCGAGCTGTTTGACGACGACTTTGAACTGAGCCTTCGCCAAAACGCGTTCGAATTCGCTCAGCACCAGAGGGTGCGGCGACAGGACACAGACCGTCAGTTTTGAAGATGCACGCTTGGTAGCCACTGTCAGCCAGCGTAGTGAAAACTGTCCTAAGGGGCAAGTCTCTTGGAAGAGGTTGTTCTCGAACTGTTACGTAACAGGTAGGGCGCTTTCCCCGGGGGTAAAGGGGCGGAATTCTGGCAAAACCTCGGCTCGCGCTTGGCGACCTGGGAGTCCATTTGTCGGTGGAAAATGCGGAAGAGGGCTTCGTCGTACTACCGGCCGGTACAGAGCAGGATCGAGTCAATCTCCGGGTCATGCTGCATTTCGCTCACAATGGGCGTGATCTTCAGGCGATTGGTACGGGCGCCGGCGATGTTGATGATTTTCAGGCTGCGGCTCATCAGACGGTCGAAAACGTCAAAGAACAGCAGTTTAGGATTTGAGATTAGACCGTTCAGGGCCCTGGGAAGGCCGTTCGCGCCTAAAATACACTACTTCGCTGCAAGCCGTTCGATTCCTGCGGGGAACCTGCGTAAAATAGAGGTGTACCCTAAACGCGGCCTTCTCTGCTGGTGTCCCCCAATCAAGAGTAAGTCCGATAAGGAGTTGTGAGTTTCCTGCGCATGCGCAATTTGAATGAATCCGCAAAAGCTCTGCGAGAGCTGCTCTCGGAGCGCATTCTTGTGCTCGATGGAGCGATGGGGACGATGCTGCAACAGCGGCACTTAACCGCGGAAGATTTTGGCGGGGCGGCGCTGGAAGGTTGCAATGAGAATTTGGTGCGGACGCGACCGGATGTGGTGCTGGATATTCACCGGAAATATTTCGAGGCGGGCTCGGACATTGTCGAGACGAACAGCTTTGGCGGGGCGCCGATCGTGTTGGCAGAGTACGGGTTGGCGGCGGACGCGCATTTCTTGAACAAGCGGGCGGCGGAATTGGCGCGCCAGGCGGCGGATGAGTTTTCCAAAGCCGGGAGACCGAGATTCGTTGCGGGGTCGGTAGGGCCGACGACGAAGGCGATCACGGTAACGGGCGGAGTGACGTTTGAAGGATTGCTCGACGCGTACTACGCGCAGGCGAAGGGATTGGTGGAAGGCGGAGTGGATTTGTTGCTTGTGGAGACCTGCCAGGACACGCGGAACATCAAAGCGGCGCTGCTGGCGATTCAGAAACTTTCGAAGGAAATTGGAATGCAAGTGCCGGTGATCGTGTCGGTGACGATTGAGCCGATGGGCACAATGCTGGCCGGGCAGACCGTGGAGGCCATGTGGGCCTCGCTGCGGCACGCGAAGCCGCTGGCGTTTGGAATGAACTGCGCGACGGGGCCGGAGTTCATGACGGATCACATCCGGACATTGAGTCAGCTCTCGAGTGAGTTTGTTTCGTGCTATCCGAACGCAGGACTTCCAGACGAAGAGGGCAAATACTTGGAAACGCCAAGTTCGCTGGCGGCGCAACTCGAAAAATTTGTGGATCATGGCTGGCTGAATTTTGTGGGCGGGTGCTGCGGGACGACGGAGCAGCACATCCGGGCGATCGCGCAGATGGTGGAAGGCAAGAAACCGCGCGTGCGGCCGAGCGAATCGCACCGGGCGGTGTATTCAGGAATCGAGACCATTGAGGCGGAGGACAGTACACGGCCGCTGCTGGTGGGCGAGCGGACGAACGTGATTGGCTCGAGGCTTTTCAAGAATTTGGTTGCGGAAGAAAAATGGGAAGAGGCTAGCGAGATTGCGCGGAGGCAGGTGAAGGGCGGGGCGCACATCGTGGATGTGTGCCTGCAGAGCACGGAGCGGGACGAAAAGAAGGATATTCCGCCTTTTTACGAGAAGCTGATTCGCAAAGTGAAAGCGCCCGTGATGGTGGACACGACCGACGCGACGGCGATCGAGCTGGCGCTGACGTATTGCCAGGGCAAAGCGATCATTAATTCGATCAATCTCGAAGATGGCGAAGAGAAATTCGAGCGCGTGGTGCCCATTGCGCATGATTTTGGCGCGGCGGTGGTGGTTGGATGCATCGATGAGGATAAGCTACAGGCACAGGCGTTTACGCGCGAGCGGAAGCTTTCGGTGGCCAAGCGCAGCTATGTGCTGCTGACGGAAAAATATGGGCTGGGGCCGGAAGACATCATTTTCGATCCGCTGGTCTTTCCGTGCGCGACAGGAGATGAGAATTATATTGGAGGTGCGGTCGAGACAATAGAGGGAATCCGGCTCATCAAGCAGGCTCTGCCGGATGCGCGGACGATTTTGGGAATTTCGAATGTGTCGTTCGGATTGCCGGCGGGGGCACGCGAAGTCGTGAATTCGGTTTTTCTGTACTACTGCACGAAAGCGGGGCTGGACCTGGCGATCGTGAATACGGAGAAATTGGAACGGTTCGCTTCGATTCCGCAGCACGAGCGCGACTTGGCCGAAAATCTCCTGTTCTCGCATCCGCCTAAGGACGTGCCTGCCGATCATTCGCAGTCCGAGCTGCTGCGAGACGTTCCCGCGGATTGGCGCGAGCAGAAGAAAGAGCAGCGCGCAGCGGTGAATCAGTATCACATCGCGGCGATCGCGGAATATTTCCGGACGGCGACGAAGAAGGAAAAAAAACGCGCGGCGGATTTGCCGCTGGACGAGCGGCTGGCGAATTACATCATCGAAGGGACGCGCGACGGGTTGATCGCGGATCTGGAGCGCAAGCGGGCGGAAGGCGTCACACCGTTGGAAATTATCAACGGGCCACTGATGGCCGGGATGGCGGAAGTCGGGCGGCTGTTTAACGCGAATGAATTGATCGTGGCCGAAGTGCTGCAATCGGCGGAGGCCATGAAGGCTTCGGTGAATCATCTCGAACAATTTATGGAGAAGGCGGACACGGCGAAGCGCGGCAAGATCGTGCTGGCGACGGTGAAAGGCGACGTGCACGACATCGGGAAAAATCTTGTTGAGATTATTTTGAAAAACAACGGCTATGACGTGGTGAATCTCGGCATCAAAGTGCCGCCGGAAGAATTGATCAAGGCTTATCTGCAACATCATCCGGATGCGATCGGGCTTTCGGGACTGCTGGTGAAAAGCGCGCAGCAAATGGTGATCACGGCAAGCGATCTGCGGGGAGCGGGGATTGAGGTCCCGCTCCTGGTGGGTGGAGCGGCGCTGTCCGCGAGATTTACGCAGACGAAGATTGCGCCCAGCTATGGCAAAGCTGTGTGCTACGCGAAAGATGCGATGACCGGGCTGCGGTTGATGAATCAGCTGATGGATCCGGCCACGCGAGAGCAGGTTCTGCACGAGCACGCGGCATCGGGAAATGGATTTGCCGTATCGACGACAGTAAAAGTCGCCGAATTGCCGAAAGTTGTGCGTTCACCGAAGGTGCGGGCGGACTTGCCGATTCCACAGGTGGCGTATCTGGATCGCAAAGCCCGACTTGTGCCGGATTTAAATGAAGTGTGGAGCTATATCAATCCTTTTATGTTGTACGGACGGCACATGGGGTTCCGCGGAGATTTCGAGAAGCGGTTTGCGGAACGCGACGCCAAGGCCGTCGAGCTTTTCGAAAGCATGGAGGAAGTGAAACGAGAAGCTGCGGAATTCATGAAACCGCGCGCCGTTTGGCAATTCTTTGAAGCGGAGGCGGAAGGCGAGGCGATGCATCTGTTTGCACCGGGCGCTACAAAGCCGATGCATACGTTCCGGTTTCCAAGACAACGCGTGGGCGACTTCTTGTGCTTGAGCGATTATGTACTGCCTCCGCAGGATGGAAAACGCGACCACGTCGCACTTTTTGTGGTGACGGCGGGCGAAGGCGTGCGCGAGCGTTCGGAAAAAGCGAAGAACGACGGCTACTATTTCAAGTCGCACGGCATGCAGGCGCTGGCGATCGAATCGGCGGAAGCGTGCGCGGAATGGCTGCACCGGCGCATCCGCGAGGATTGGGGCTTCCCCGACCCGCCGGAGATGACCATGGCGCAACGATTTACTTCGCGCTACCGCGGAAAGAGATACAGCTTTGGCTATCCGGCGTGCCCGAATCTGGATGACCAGGCGGGGATGTGGAAGCTGCTGCGGCCGGAGGAAATCGGCGTGCAATTAACGGAGGGCTTCATGATGGACCCGGAGGCCAGCGTCAGCGCGCTGGTGTTTCACCATCCGGACTGCACGTATTTCTCTGTCGGCGAATCCAACCTGGAATAACATTCCGCTCAGTACGTGACTGCGCTCGTTCAGAAGGATTGGTGACACTCGGCTGCGTGCCAGTACGCGTGTACGGAATAAGCGAAATGACGCTGGATACTGTAAAGTTGAAGATTGCAGCGCTGTTGCGGTCTTGCTCCTTCCGCTTGCGCCTCACTTAAATGACTCAAATACTTCCATCGCTGGTGATTCTCGGGCGGCCGAATGTGGGCAAGTCCACTCTGTTCAACCGGCTCACCGGGACGCGGCGCTCGATTGTAACGAACGAGCCGGGGATTACGCGCGACCGGATTTATGGCAAGGCGGAGTGGCGCGGCAAGGCGCTTGAAATTGTTGACACGGGCGGGATCGTTCCGGACGACAAGGCGTTGATCCCGACAGAAATTTTGCGGCAGGCGCATGTGGCGATTAAGAAGGCTGCGCTGCTGGTTTTGGTGGTGGACAGCCAGGCGGGTGTCACGCCACTGGATCAGGAGCTGGCGCGGCTCTTGCGTACTACGGGAAAGCCTTTTGTGGTGGCGGTGAACAAAGTGGATGCGGTCTCGCAGGAAGTGAACGCGGCGGTGTTTCATTCGCTGGGTGTGCCGGTGTTTCCTATCGCTGCGGAGCACGGCACGGGCGTGGACGATTTGCTGGACGCAGCGCTGGCGGAAGTGGATGCCGTTGAGTCAGAGGAGGAAGTGGCGAAGGAGGACGCCGTCGAGGTGGCCATCATCGGGCGGCCGAACGTGGGCAAGTCCACGCTGCTGAATCGCATGGCGGGAGAGGACCGCTCGATTGTTTCGCCGATTCCGGGGACCACGATGGACAACGTTGATACGGAAGTGGTGCATGAGGGCCATACCTATCGGTTCGTGGATACGGCAGGGATTCGGCGCAAGGCGAAGACGACTTTGGTGGCAGAAAAATTGAGCGTGGTGATGGCGCGGCGGGGGCTCGAGCGCTGCGACGTGGCGTTGCTTGTGGTGGATGGCGAGCAGGGAGTGACGCAGGGCGACGCGCAGATTGCGAGTTACGCGGAAGAGTCCGGGCGTTCGGTGATCATTGTGATTAACAAGTGGGATTTGGCGGTGATTGCGGCGCGGAATGCGGCTTCACGAGACGCAGACAGCGCGAAGGGTAAGTCCAGGCGGCCTGCCGGGGAACGGCACCGGCCGGAGGATTTCAACCCGGAGAGGCTGGCATTCGATTACGAGAAAATGATTCGAGGAAAGCTGAAATTTTTGAGTTACGCGCCGATTGTATTTCTTTCCGCGAAGACCGGGGAGCGCGCGGGGAAACTCTTTCCGTTGATCGACCAGGTGGCGGCGGCGCGGCGAAAGCACATTCCTACGCCGGAATTGAATCGCTGGTTGAAGGAGGACGTGGATTTGCAGCGCGGGACCACACCGAAAGCGCGGCCAGTGCGGATTTATTACATCACGCAGGCGAAGACCGCGCCGCCGACGTTTTTGATTTTTACGAACCAGAAAGAGCCGATGCATTTTAGCTACGAACGGTTTTTGGAGAATCAGCTGCGGAGAAAGTATGAGTTTCTTGGAGCGCCGGTGAGATTTGTTCAGAGATTAAGGAAGCGTGAGCCACGGCCGCGGAAAAATAAGGACGAAGAATGACGGCGGCGCGCCGGCACTGGCCATCGGCGAAAAGAGGGCACGGCATGCCGTGCCCCTACAGGAAAATCCTGGAAACTGCTACGATAGCCGCGTCCCCCTCCGATAGGAACTCGCTATGCCGAGCACCGCTACCGCGACGCAACCCACGATTGAAAAGGACTTCTATCGCATCGGCGAAGTCAGCCGGCTGACGAGCCTGAAGCCGTTCGTGTTGCGCTACTGGGAGACGGAGTTTCCGATGCTCGAGCCGGTGAAGAGCGCGAGCGGGCACCGGCTGTATCGTCAGGAAGACGTCGAGATGGTGCTGCGGATCAAGCGGCTGCTCTACGACGAAGGATTCACGATTGCCGGCGCGCGGCGGCATTTGCGCGAACAGAATGGCACAGGCGAGAGCGAAGGCGCGGCTGGTTCTGGCGGCGCAGCGGACGGCTCTGCCGCCGGCGGCGCGGCGCAGCTTTTGAGCCGGAAGATGTTGCTGGACCTGCGAGATACGCTGCGCGCTTTCTTGACGCTTCTCGAACGCAAGTGATAGCCTGAGAATGCAGTAAAGCCCACTTCGCAAGCAGTCGGTCGGGACGTAGCGAAGCCTGGTATCGCGCACCCTTGGGGTGGGTGAGGTCGCTGGTTCAAATCCAGTCGTCCCGACCATTTTCCCTTCCCCCGCCAGAACAGATTCATGCCACACATACTATTGACCAATGACGATGGGATTCACGCGGAAGGACTGCGCGTGCTGGCGGCGGCGTTTGCGGGGTTTGCCGACGTGAGCATTGTGGCGCCGAGCCGGGAGCAGAGCGGGACGGCACAATCGTTGACGCTGCGGCAACCGATTGTGTGCAATCCGGTGGGGGAGCGCGAGTGGGCGGTGGATGGGACGCCGGCGGATTGCGTGATTGTAGCGCTCCACAAATTGCTGACGGAAAAAGTGGACCTGGTGATTTCCGGGATCAATCACGGGGCGAATCTGGGAGAGAACGCGTACTACTCGGGGACGGTCGGAGCGGCGCGGGAAGCGGCGCTGCATCACATGCCCGCGCTGGCGATGTCGCTGTGCTCGAAGACACCGAAAGTGAGCTTTGAACCGGCGGCGCGTGTGGCGCGTGCGGCGGCGGAATTAATTTTGAAGGAAGGATTGCCGGACCAGGTGCTGCTCAACGTGAACGTGCCGGAGCCGTGGCGGGGCGGCGTGAAATTCACGCGGCAATCGAAGAAAATTACGCGGAACCAACTAACAGAAGGCAAAGATCCGCGCGGGCGAATTTATTTCTGGCTGTATGAGCAGAGGATTGATAAGGACGTCGAGCCGGACACGGATTATGCGGCGATTTTTGGCGGAGCGGTGTCCGTGACGCCGTTGCATCTGGATGCGACGGATACCGCGTCGCTGAATCACCTTTCGCATTGGGGAAAAGCGATTGGGAGTGCGTTCGGGCGCTGATCAGTTGTTTGGCGGAATTGTTCTTCTGAAATACCAATCCAGAAAAAACGAGGATGGACGGTCGTGATTGTTCCGCGGACGGGCACGGCGTGCCGTGCCCGTCCGGGGCCAGTTAGCGGCTGGGCGTCGCCGCTGGCGCAACGGCTGGGATCTTGTCTTTATGCATCGCTTCGTTAAGAGCCGGAAGATCCTTGGCGAGGACTTCGCGCCAGGCCGTTAGTTGCGTTTCGAGGCGCTGATCGAGTTCGACGAAGACGGCGTCTTCCGCGGGCGTGGGCGCGGTATCGGCGCTGTCGACGAGACTTTGCAAATGCCCCAACTTGCTGTTGAGCTTCGTCGGGTAGTTGGCCTGGTCTTCGCTCGATTTGGAATTTACCTGCACCAGCTCCTCTTCGATCGCGCTGATTTTCTTGCGCAAATCCGCGGATTCCGTCGCAAGAGCTTTTACTTCAGCGCCGGAGCCGATGCGCTTCTCGAAAGCCAGCAACTGCGCGCGCAAATCGCGGATGGCGATGAGGGTCTTGTTCATTAGATGCTGGCGTTCGCTCATTTTGAGCATGAGGTCGAATTGCTTGCGCAAATCCTCGGGCGAGGTTTGGACGCGAGGATCCATCTTCACTTCAAATTGCGCGGTTTGCGATTTTCCCGCGAACGTCAAGCGCACTTGATACTTGCCGGGCAACGCGAGCGGGCCAATCGGTTCGCCAGCGTCGTAAATCAGTCCGGGAACTTTCTTCGGCGTTTCGTAACGCAAATCCCAAACAAAAAGATTCATCCCTGATTTTGCAGGAATGCTCTCGGGAGGGATGTCGCGTTCGCCTTCGTCGGGGCCGGTGTCGGTTTTCTTCTCCGCGCTCGTAAAAGAGCGGATGACTTTGCCATCGGCATCGAGCAGTTCCAGCTTGACGGGATCTTTCGGCGCTTCTTTCAGATAGTAATAAAGGATTGCGCCAGACGGCGGATTTTCGCCGATGGGATAACGCCGCGGATTCATGTGGCCCTCGCGCGTGCGAAAGGCGGTGTCGGGTGTAAAGAGATGGGCATCTTCCACGGCGATAGAAGCGGCCTCTTGCCGAAGCGGGCCGAGGCTATCGAGAGCCCAAAACGATCGCCCGTGCGTGGCGACGATCAGAGCGTCGTCGTGCACGATCAAATCGTGAATCGGCGTGGGCGGAAGATTCAGCTGCAACTTCTGCCAGTTTCCGCCGTCGTTAAACGAAACCCAGATTCCAGTTTCCGTTCCGGCATAGAGCAAGCCTTTGCGCTTCGGATCTTCGCGAACGGCGTGCACGTAGGAATCGTCGGGCAGACCTGTCGTGATTTTTGTCCACGACTTGCCGAAATCGCTGGTCTTGAAAACGTAAGGCTTGAAGTTGTCGAGCTTGTGCGCATCGACGGCGACGTAGGCAGTGCCCGCATCAAAAGGCGAAGCTTCAATCAGGCTGACCATCGCCCATTCGGGCATCTCTTTCGGAGTGACGTTGGCCCAGCTCTTGCCGTCATCGCGCGTCAATTGAACGAGCCCGTCATCGGTACCCGCCCAGAGTTCGCCCGCCTGCTTCGGCGATTCCGCCAGACTAAAAATGACGTCGTAGTATTCGACGGTGTACTGATCCTTCGTCAGCGGCCCGCCAGAATCCTGCTGCTTCGATTTATCGTTGCGCGTGAGATCAGGACTGATGGTGGCCCAAGTGCGTCCGGCATCCGTCGAGCGGAAAACGTACTGCGCCGTGTGATAAATCACATCAGGGTTGTGCGACGAAATTACGATCGGCATCGTCCAGGTGTAACGGTATTTTCGCGTGGCGGCCGCATAGCCGTTGGGATCTTCGGGCCACTCTTCGATGCTCTGCGCTTGACCGGTGCGGCGATCGAAGCGCGTCAAGATCGGTCCTTCGTCATCGGCATAAACGATGTTTGAATCGCGCGGATCGGGCACGATGTAGCCGCTTTCGCCGCCGCCGACCGCATCCCAGTCGCCGTCCAGGATCGCTCCATGATCGCTGCGCGTGCGGATTCCAATGGAAGAGTTGTCCTGCTGCGAACCATAAACGCGGAACTGAAAATCATTGTCCGCGGCGACGTGATAGAACTGCGCGGTCGGCTGATTGTTTTGCGTGGTCCAATTTTTGCCGCCATCCACGCTGATGGTGGCGCCGCCGTCGTTTCCATTGATCATCCGATTGGGTTTGTTGGGATCGATCCACAGCGCGTGATTGTCGCCGTGAGGCGAATTGATGCGCTCAAAGGATTTGCCGCCGTCGGTTGACCCGTAGAGACCGGTGTTGGCAATGTAGACGCCTTCCGCGTTTTTCGGATCGGCCCAGATATGCGTGAAATACCACGCGCGCTGCGTGAAGCGATGGTCGTCAGTGACAAAAGACCAGTTCTCACCCCCATCTTCGCTGCGATAGAGCCCGCCCTTTTTCGCTTCGATCAGCGCATAAACAACGTTTGAATCCGCGCCTGAAACCGCGACGGCGATGCGCCCGAGCGTGCCTTCCGGCATGCCGTGGCCTTCGATGCGCTTCCAGGTATTGCCGTCATCGCTCGAACGGAAGAGCCCATCCTTCGCGCCGCCGCTGTTCAGCGTCCACGGTGTGCGCCAGCCCTCCCACATCGCTGCAAAAAGAACGTGTGGATTGTGCGGATCGAACACGATGTCGATAGCGCCCGTGCGGTCATCCAAATAAAAAATCTTTTCCCACGTTTTCCCGCCGTCGCGTGTCCGGAAGATGCCCCGTTCGGCATTCGGGCCATAAGCGTGTCCCAGTGCGGCGACGTAGACGATATCGGGATTCGTCGGATGAATGATCACGGCGCCAATGTGGCGCGTATCCTTGAGGCCGACATTCGTCCAGGTCTTGCCCGCATCGCTCGATTTATAAACGCCATCGCCGAAAGATATGTTGCCGCGGATGCAAGCTTCGCCCGTGCCTACAAAAATGACGTTGGGATCGGAATCCGCGACGGCAAGCGCGCCAATCGAGGAAATTGGTTCCTTGTCAAAAAGCGGATCCCAGGAGTTTCCGCCGTCGGTCGTTTTCCAAACGCCGCCTCCAACCGCGCCAAAATAATAAGTGTTTGGTTGGCTGGGCACGCCGGCAACCGTGAGAACGCGACCGCCGCGAAAGGGGCCAATGAGCCGCCACTTCATCCCGTCGTAAGTCTTGGGATCAATTTGCTGGGCATTCGCGGCAATCGAAGCCGCAAAGCATAGTGCACAGAGAGCAAGCAGAAGAGAGACCGGCTGGCGAAGCAATCTCACACGAACCTCCCGGAACGCGTCACGAAAACGCTGAATGGTATCACGAGCGAAGATAAAGACTTAGCGGAGAGTTACCCTGCTTCCGGACCGGTTCCCGCCGGTGAGCGCCCATATCAAGTTTGTACCCCCGTCTTTCTAGAACCGTCTCTGTGAGGAGACTCCATTCTCCAAGCAAGTTACACAATCGCAACTCAATCGTCACGCTGTGGCAATGCTCGCCGACTACCCTGCCGGACGCGATTGCCGCCAAGGCCATCCAGAGAGGTGAAATTTAGTATGAGCACAGACCGTCGCGACTTCTTAAAACTTTTGACTACGGCAGCAGCTTCAGCAGCCTTCCCAGCAAGCATCACCCGCGCACTTCAGATTCCGGCCAATCATCGCACCGGAACTATCAACGACGTCGAACACATTGTCTTCATGATGCAGGAGAATCGCTCCTTTGATCACTACTTCGGATCACTTCGCGGTGTACGTGGCTTCGGAGACCCCCGCACCGTCAAACTGGCTTCGGGCAAGAGCGCTTGGTATCAGCCCGACACAAACAACCCTGATGGCTATGTTCTTCCCTTCCATCCCGGCGCCCCGAACCTCGGCCTCCAGTTCTTGCAAGACTTGGCGCACGACTGGGATAGCACCCACGCTGCCTGGAACAACGGCAAGTACGACCAGTGGGTGCCGCAAAAGGGCACGACCACCATGGCGCACCTCACGCGCAGCGATGTTCCTTTTCACTACGCTCTCGCCGATGCTTTCACTGTCTGCGACGCTTACCACTGCTCCTTGCTTGGGCCGACCGACCCGAACCGCTATCACATGTGGACGGGTTGGGTAGGCAATGACGGAAGTGGCGGCGGGCCTGTGATTGACAACGCCGAACTCGGTTATGGCTGGTCGACTTATCCCGAATTGGTGCAGAACGCGGGGATCTCGTGGAAGGTGTACCAGGATGTCGGCGACGGACTCGACGCCCCCGATTACTGGGGCTGGACCGGCGACGCCTACATCGGCAACTACGGCGACAATTCCCTGCTCTACTTCTTCCAATACCAGAACGCGCTCGCAGGCAGCCCACTCGCTAACGGGGCAAAAGTTGGAACCAACATCTTGAAGAGCGGAACACTCTTCGACATGTTCCGCGCCGACGTACTCTCCGGCCAACTGCCGCAAGTCTCCTGGATCGTCGCGCCCGAAGCGTACACCGAGCATCCCAACTGGCCCGCGAACTACGGCGCCTGGTACATCTCGCAAATGCTTGACGCGCTGACTGCCAACCCCGAAGTTTGGAGCAAGACCGTCTTCTTCTACATGATGGACGAAAACGACGGCTTCTTCGACCACATGGTGCCAGCCACTCCGCCTCAGTCGCGGGCCGAGGGCATCTCGACCGTCCCCACAACCAATGAGTTGTTCGAGGGCGCGCCCTCCTATCCAGCATCGAGCTACACGCCAGGGCCGTATGGACTCGGCGTGCGCGTCCCGATGATCGTGATCTCCCCTTGGAGCAAGGGTGGTTGGGTTAACTCGCAAGTGTTTGATCACACTTCGCTGATCCGCTTTATCGAACGCCGGTTCGGCATTATGGAGCCGAACATAACGCCATGGCGGCGCGCGGTCACCGGCGACCTGACCTCGGCGTTCAACTTTGCATCTCCCAATGATGCAACGGTTCCCCTGCCAAGCACCGTCGCCTACATTCCACCCGACGACGTTCGTCACCCCGATTACGTTCCGACTCCACCGGCCGACCAGGCGCTGCCCCAGCAGGAACCTGGCACACGGCCTGCCCGTGCGCTGCCGTATGAGCTGCATGTGGATTCGGAAACAAACGCTGGGGCGGGCACTATCCGACTTCGCTTCCGCAATTCAGGCGAGGCTGCGGCGGTCTTTCAAGTCCGCTCAGGCGATGGCCTAACCGGGCCCTGGATCTACACCATCGGCGCCGAAGACGAAGTCTCCGACACATTCGGAGCCAGCGGCAATTCTTCCTATAATCTAGCCGTCTTCGGCCCCAATGGCTTCCTGCGCACCTTCGTTGGTAGCTTTGAGGCCGGAAGCGCTAACCTCAGCGTTAGAACCATCCGCGACAGGGAATCAGAAAGCATCGCCCTGCTGATCCACAATCACGGCTCAGACAGTGCACATGTGGAGATTGCCGACGCGTACTCCGGCAAGGCAACCACCCACTCTGTCCGGCCAGACAGCATTTTCACCTATTTCAGCGAGCTCGAACGCTCCTTCGGGTGGTACGACTTCACCGTACAAACGGGATCCGATGCAAGTTTCCAGCGCCAACTTGCCGGACATGTGGAAACGGGAAGAGACAGCGTGACCGATCCAGCCATGGGCGGCTGCGTTCCTCAATCTGCTAACGCTGATTAACCCGCCTGATCCCAAAACCTACGCCCGGTCTCCACGAGAAAAATCGCTGGGGACCGGGCATTTTGTTTATCTGGCGACGCAAACTTCCCTATCCATCTTCAAGACCCACAAACGGTTTCGGCTCTTGACGGCTCGTTTACTCCTGCCGCTCGGCCATTCCAGACAAAAAGCAAATACAAAAAGCCCTGGGAGCGCGGCTCCCAGGTCTTTTTGATTTGTTAAACCATCCGCTTGAAGAGGGCGGACGGCCTTTTATGCCATCGGCAGAACTTCCTACCAGCCGTGATGGCCCCCGCCAAACAGATCCGACATCACGTTGACGCCCGCATCGCAGGCATGGTTGAGGCAAGGAAGCCCAAATCCTGCTTCCATGGACTTCAACACAGAGTAGCTGTCGTAGTAGGTTCCGCTTTGCACGCCGGATTGGCCGTTGTGGTTTGTCTCGACGGTCAGCACGACTTTGTTCTGATTCGGCGGCGGGAAGAGACCGCTCGACTGCGTGGGGCTACCGCTGTAGTCGTTTTCATCCCACACGATCACGATGGCGGTGTTGCTGTCGCGCCAAATCGGCGAGGCGTGGATGGCCTTGACCAGCCGCTCGATGGTCACATCGCCCTGCTGATTCAACCCGGGGTTCAAACCCTGTGTTGTCCCGTCGGTTAGACCGTTGCTGATGCCGAAATCGAACGCACAGAAAGCGTCAGCATTGCCGCGACCGTGCTGATCGTCGCACTGGTTGGGAGCTATGAACGCCAACGAGGGAACGTTGCCGCTCTTAAGGTCCGAATACAGGCCCCGCGGCCCATCGAAACCAACTACGTTGGCCAAGCTGCTGTTGCGTAGCGTTCCTTCCTGAACGCTCTGGAAATACGCAAACGGGTTGTGCTTCACAGCGTAGTCTTGCACGACACTGGACGAGGTCAACGGTGCGAGCAGCGTGCTGTTTCCGTTGGCGTCGAAGTCCAGATTGGTCACGGTGCCGTTGCTGTAGTTCACCTTGTCAGCCCCGATCAGCGGCAGATTCTCCTGGTAACTCTTCCAGCTCAAACCGGCTTCTGCAAGTTGGTCGGCAATCGTTTTTCCGCTCGTCTTGGCTGCCGGCACGGACTTCACGCCATCGAGATCGGCGAGGTACAGAAACTGTAAGCCGCTCGGCTCCGGTGATATTTCATTCCAGTTGTCGATCGCAGGCGTCGCGGCATCTGTGCCGGTTCCGGAGATTGGGCAAATGCTAGTGGTCTCGATGGGAACGGGGGGAGGCGGATTGCCACCAGCGTTATTGTCGGCGTTGACCAGCCCACTCTGAAGATTCGGAGTGCAGGACGTGCTATGCCAATTCGGGGAATTATCGCTGCGGATTCCGAAGTTCGAGCCTCCGACGATTTCCAGGTAATTGGTGAGGCTGGGATGCCCGACGGCGAAATAGTTGGTCGCGAGATTGACTTTTCCATTCGCGATCAGGCTGTTCAGGTAGGGATCGTTTGGGTTGCCGATGACTTGATAGAATCCATGGTTCTCCATCATGATGACGAAAACATGGTCTAGATGCGGAATACCTTGCGGAACATCCCTCTCTTGCGCAGAAGCCGATCCTGCCAGGGCTGCGGCCAATAGACACAAAATTGCGGCGTTTTTTATCATTTCAACGACCTTCCTTTTTTTTCTGTAAAGAGCCTCGGAACGACAGCGGGGCATAGTCCCGAACGCGGAGATGCTAGGTCAGGATTATTTCTGTCGCGTTACAGCCAAGCTGCGCTCCGGTGAACTTCGGACCCTTGGTCCTAGCTCCCGAAATGCCCCCTCACGGCCGCACTCGGCTTTTTGAACGGAGGGCAGGGTGCGATAGGATGCAGGCGAGATGAATACTTCGAAAACGTATGATTTGGCAGTGATTGGTGCGGGGGTTTTCGGCGCTTGGACGGCGTGGCACCTGGCGCGGCGCGGCCAGCGCGTCGTGCTGCTGGACGCGTATGGACCGTCCAACGCGCGCGCCAGCTCCGGCGGAGAGACGCGCATCATTCGAATGGGCTATGGGACGGACGAAATTTACACGCGATCATCGCAGCGATCGCTGGCGCAATGGAAAAGTTTTTGCCTTGCGACGGGGCAGCTGCTTTTTCACGAAACGGGCGTGCTCTGGCTCGCGGGAGCAGACGGCTCGCGAGTGCGCCAGACCATGGCCACGCTAAAGCTTTGCGAAGTGCCATTTGAAGAGATGGATCGTGCAGCGCTCGAACGGCGTTATCCGCAAATTTCGTTTGAACACGTCACGCGTGGATTCCTGGAGCCAAGAAGCGGAGTGCTGCTGGCGCGGAGGGCGGTTGCGGCCGTCGTCGAGGACGCCGTGAGGCAAGGGGCGGAATTTCGCATTGCGCTGGTCGAGACGCCGCGCGGAGCTGGGCGACTGAATAGCGTGAAATGCAGCGACGGCGAATCCGTCGCGGCGGGGCAATTCGTCTTTGCCTGCGGCTCGTGGCTCGGAAAAGTTTTTCCTGAGATTCTGGGGCCGAGAATTTTTCCCAGCCGGCAGGAAGTTTTCTTTTTCGGTGTGCCGCCGGGTGACGAGCGATTCGCCCCGCCAGCTTTGCCGACGTGGCTCTTTCAGGAGGATGAGTATTACGGGATGCCGGACATCGAGGGCCGCGGATTGAAGATTGCGCTGGACCATCACGGAGAGCGCGTCGATCCCGATACGCAATCGCGCTTGCCAACGGCCGCCGAAGCGGCTGTCGTGCAGAAATATGTAGCCCGCCGTTTTCCAGCGCTGCGGAACGCGCCGGTGGTCGAAACGCGCGTGTGCCAGTATGAAAACACCTCGAACGGTGATTTTCTGATCGATCGGCATCCTAGAATGGAAAACGTCTGGTTTGTGGGCGGTGGATCGGGCCATGGGTTCAAACACGGACCTGCGGTGGGCGAATATGTTGCGCGCCAAATATTGGACAAGGCCCCGCCGGAGCCGCGATTTTCTTTGGCCACCAAGCAAACGGTGCAGCGGCGCGCCGTTTATTAGTCACCGGCCCGCTGTGTAGCATCCGAAACTTCGGTGTCCAACGCTCTGATGGGAATTAATTCTTCGGCGCGCGGCGGCGGGCGTGAAACGCGGCGATGCCGCGCTTCACGCGTCGCGATTTCTCCGCGTAGAGATCCCGGTCCGCCTCCGACAGCAACTTTTCGATCCGTTCGCCTTCCCCGCGATAAATCGAGATTCCGATGCTTGCGGAGAGCCGCGGTTCTTCGTCGTCTTCTGCCATAACGATGCGAATGCGATTCGCAACGTGCTGCGCCTCCGCGTCCTGCGATTCCGGCAAAACAAGGGCAAACTCATCCCCACCGTAGCGCGCGGCGGTGTCGATGGCGCGGCAATGAATGCGCAGAATGGCGGCCAGGCGGCAGAGAGCGCGGCTGCCCACCAGATGGCCGAAGCGGTCGTTGATTTTTTTCAGACCGTCGAGATCGAGCAGCAGAACGGCGAAGGACCTGCCGGTGCGGTTGGTGCGTTCGGTCTCGTTTTCGAGGACATCGAGGAGCCGGCGATAATTGGCGAGGCCGGTGAGCGGGTCGCTGACGGCGAGATGGCGGACCTGTTCAAAGAGCTTGGCATTGTCGTAGAGAGCGCCGCCGAGAGCGAGGGCGTAACTGCTGACGGTAAGCACCTGAGCCAACACAAAGGGCGCGTCGAGCAGGCGCTCGGACTGACAAGCGGCGAGCTGTGCGGCGAAGTTCATCCAGGCAGCGGCATAGATGGTGCGATCGAAGGCTGAGTCCTCGGAGTCAAGACGGCGGCGATACCAAATCACAGCGGCGAAGAAAATAACGCCCGGTAAAAGCTGATCGGGACTGGGAATGAAAGCGCCCGGATGCCGGGAAACTTCCGGGGGAAGGCGGTGAAGGGCGACAGCGATGAGGTAGGTGAATCCGACGACGGCCAAAAGCGCGCCGGCGATTTCTCCCTTTGTGTGCCGCGACCGCGGAATGAAGCGTTCCACAAGCAGAGCGACCAGAAGCAAAAGCGCCAGCACCATGCGGCTGAGCCACCAGGCAATCGGCGCCCAGGTGGGCCGCACCGGAGTAACTTGCAGAAACTGAAAGAACAGCACGCTGGAGGCCGAAAGTACGGCGCCAGATAGAAGAAAGCCACCGCCGAGAATCAGCGCGATGCGATCCTGTGTGCCCTGGAAACGGACGAAGGCCAAAGCGGCAAAGACAAATGCCAAGAGTGCGCTGATGACTTGTAGATAGCCTTGAAGAACCGGATCGGGAGCGAGGGAGATGGGACGGAGCCAGAACGCTACCAGGAAGGCGAACGAGAATCCCACGACATGCCAAATCACGACCTTTGTGGGACTGCGACCGTTCATACGAGTTTCCTCGCCCATGCTGATGGCCCTCGACCGGGACGAGGTGCTGTCTAATTAGACTACGTGTGCGAAGCGGGCGTTGCCGGCAAAGTGAGAAGGCTTTAACGAAGAGGCACTGCATGTGGAAATCTTACGTACTGTACGAAAGGACAGGTGGCCGAGCGCGAAGCGGGGAGAAACCGAGCCAGATTTGTTCGCAAGGTCACGAAACGGGGCAAAGTTTTGGCTTGCGCCAACGCGGCGATTCCTAGAAAATGCGTTGATTAAAACGGTTCAATGAGTGAGGCAAACTGCGGGTGATGGCCTCGCTCCTCTCCTTAGAATGGCTGGTCACTGCCGGGCAGAAGCCTGGCGGGCAAAAGGAACTTGTGGCGCGCGTGAAAAAGCTTATGCCAAGAGTGTCGAGAAAAAACGCACCATCTTCGCGCGACGGACGGGCCGCGCTGCGAGCTCCTGGACAGCAAACATTGGCGGAAATCCTGTCGCAACCGGCCACGTGGCTGGAAACCGCGCGGCAATTTGATCAGAACGCCGCGATTCTCGAGTCATTCAGAAACTTTTCTTCTAAAGAACCCTGGCTGTTTGTGGCTTGCGGATCGAGCTACTACCTTTCGCAGACGATCGCGGCTCAGTGGACGAAATTGCTTCGAGTGACATGCGCGGCGGTGCCAGCGTCGGAAGTGCTCTTCGCGCCGAAAGAGGTGCTGGGACGGACCGAGGCTCGGCAGGTTGTGTTTGTGTCACGTTCCGGGAAAACGACCGAGGTTTTGCGAGCCGCCGAGATGCTGAAGAAGTGGGCAGACGTTCGCACGCTGGGCGTGACTTGCAGCGAAAGTAGCGCTCTTGGAGATTTGTGCACTCATCTGGTGACGCTGCCGTGGGCCGATGAGAAGAGCATGGTGATGACGCGCTCGTTCACATCGATCCTGCTGCTGTTCGAGAGGCTGGGCGTGAGGTTCGTGGGCGATGCAGGGCTGCTGCCGGCGCTGGATGGCTTGCCAGAAAAGACAACGCGGTGGCTCGGTGCCAATGCTGATAAGATTCGGGCGTTTGGAGCGAAGAGGAAATTCGCAGATTTCGTGTTTCTGGGGCAAGGCGCGCATTACTGGCTGGCGCAGGAAGCAGCGCTGAAAATGACGGAGATGTCTTCGTCTTATGCGCAAGCGTATCACACGCTGGAATTTCGCCACGGGCCCAAGTCGATTGCGAGCGGCGAGACGCTGATTACGTTTTTGTTGTCGGAGGCCGCGGCCAATGAAGAGATTTTGCTCGCCGCGGAGCTTAAGAAACTGGGAGCGGCGACGATGATTGTTACGAATCGCGCGAAGGATGCCCTGCGGCGCGAGCATGATTTGGTGGTTGAACTTGAATCGGATGAACCGGAATTTGCACGCATGGCGATGACGGCAATTCCGGCGCAGTTGCTGGGGCTGGCGGTCGGCCTGCGCAAGAGACTGAATCCAGATGAGCCGAAAAATTTGACGCGGGCGGTGGTGCTCGATGCAAAGAAGCATGTGCCGGCGAAAAGGAGAACTGCTTGAGCAATGAGGCGGGCACGAACAGCGGGCCGCACCTGCGGCGGACGCTGACGCTGTGGGATCTGCTGCTCTATGGCATCATCGTGCTGCAGCCGGTGGCGCCGATGTCTGCATTTGGCGCCCTCAGCGACCGCGGCCGGGGCCATGTGGTCACGGCGATCCTGATCGCCATGGTGGCGATGCTGGCGACCGCAGTGAGTTACGGAAAAATGGCGCGCGTTTATCCGAGCGCGGGCTCGGCGTTTACCTATGTTGCGCGGGAGATTCATCCCGCGGCCGGATACATCACCGGATGGAGCATGGTGATGGATTACATCGTGAACCCGCTGATCTGCACGATCTGGTGCGCGGGGCAAGCGCATGAATTCGCGCCGGCTTTGCCGGTGTGGGGCTGGAAGATATTTTTTGCGGTGGTGTTCACCCTGCTGAATTTGCAGGGCATCAAGACTTCGGCGCGGGTGAACGCGGGGCTGGCGGCGGGGATGAGCGCGGTCGTGGTGGTCGTTTTTGTGACGACAATTCGCTACATTTTCGGGCATCCGCACAGCGATCCGGGATTTTTCACGCGGCCTTTCTACGATCCGCAGACGTTCACTTGGGACAACCTATCCGGATGCACGTCCATCGCGGTCCTGACCTATATCGGCTTCGACGGCATTTCGACACTTTCGGAAGAGGCGGAAAATCCGCGGCGGAATATCATGCTGGCGACGGTGATGACTTGCCTCGCCGTGGGAATTCTTTCGGCTGCGGAAGTCTACGTGGCGCAGCTGGTGTGGCCTGCTTCGCAGCCTTTCCCGAATCAGGACCAGGCGTATGTGTTCGCGGCGGCACGGGCCTGGGCGCCGATGTTCACGATTGTCGGGGCGACGCTTCTGGTGGCGAACTTCGGCTCGGGTATGGGCGCGCAGATCGGCGCGGCGCGGCTGCTCTATGGAATGGGGAAGAGCAACGCGCTGCCGAAATCGTTCTTTGGGCAGATTGATCCGAAACACGGGATTCCGCGGAACAATGTTTTGTTTATTGGCGCGATTGTGCTGATCGGATCCTTTTTTCTGACGTTCGGGCGCGGAATCGAGTTGCTGAATTACGGAGCGCTGCTTGCGTTCATGGGAGTCAACGCCTCCTCGTTCGTGCATTATTTCTGGAAGGGCGCGGAAAAGACGGTGTGGAGTTTTATTGTGCCGGTTGTCGGGTTTGTCGTTTGCGCGCGCTTGTGGTGGACCTTGAGTACGCCGGCGAAATATCTCGGAACAGCTTGGATGGCCGCGGGAATCGCGTTTGGTATTTGGAAGACCGATTGGTTCCGCAAACCACTGTCGTTTGACGCGCCCGCTGAGTGAGCCGGCTGGCGCCGTATAACTTCGTACAAATCGGGAGAGTCTGGCAGAATGATGGAGACCGGAGGCACGCCGGTGAAGCGCGCGAGCGGCAAGGACCAGACGGTGACGATGCGGGACGTCGCAGAGGATAGCGGCTTCTCGCCCGCGACGGTCTCGATTGTCTTGAATAACGCGCCGCTGGCGCGGTATATCGCTCCCGCAACAAAAAAACGGATTGAAGATGCGGCCAAAAAGCTTGGATACCGGCCGAATGCCATGGCACGGTTTCTGCGGAGCAAGCGCAGCCACACGGTTGGTTTGATGTTCTTCGATATCACCGATCCTTTCTGCACTCCTGTCTTGCGCGGCATTGAGAATGCGCTGTATCAATCGTCCTACGTGCCGATTTTTGCCGACGCGCACAACCAGCGGAATCGTTTCGAGCGCTACCTGGAAATGCTGCTCGAACACCACGTCGAGGGGTTGATTGTGGTGGCCAACTGGCTCGTGGTGGACATCAATCTCCTTGCGGACTTGAGCAAACGCAATATTCCGGCGGCGACGATTGGTTGGGAGCTGCCGGCCGACACGGTGAGCTCCGTGATGGTGGACAACGAGATCGGCGGACGCATGGCGCTGGAGCATTTGCACCAGCTTGGCCATCGCAAAATTGCGTTCATTCGCGGGCCGAAGATGATTATCGACAGCGCGCCGCGGTGGCGCGGCGTGCAAAAATTTGCGCATGCCGCGGGGATCGAAATCGACCCGGCGCTGGTGCTCCAACTGCCCGACTCGTTTGACCCCAATTCGGGGTTCGAGGGCGGGCACCGGCTGACAGAAGAATTGCTGCAGAAAAAGAAAAAGTTCACGGCGCTGATGGCGTTCGACGACTTGACGGCGCTGGGAGCGATTCGGGCGCTGACAAAAGCGGGTATCAAAGTGCCGGAACACTGCTCGGTGACGGGCTTTGACGACATTGCGCTGTCAGCGTTGAGCGCGCCGTCGTTGACGACGGTGCGGCAGCCGCTCGAAGCCATGGGAACGTATGCCGTCAACGTGGTGATGGAAGGAATCAAGGCCGGGATCGAGAAGCGCGAGTGGAATATCGTGCAGCAGAAGATGAGTCCGGAACTGGTGATTCGGGATTCCACGCGGGCGGTTTCGCACGGCAGTTCCAACGATTGAGATGCGCGGCGCTGGCGAGACAAAACAGTTGTATTGTGCCCTCCTGAGCCAGCAGCCACCTTTGCGCCGTGGGTGAGGGAATGAGGTAATGACGTAACGAGGTAACGATTGGGCGATGCCGCGCTCCCGATGGTCGCT